>CAYUVH010000012.1:0-15225 GCA_964448135.1 uncultured Verrucomicrobiota bacterium
GCACCGAGATAATCGATCAGCGCCTTGGGTTCCACGACGAGCGGCTTGGGGACATGCCCGTTGCTGACGATCTGCCGCGTGGCCTTGCGGGTGAGCGAGGCAATTTCACGCTCCAACTGGCGCACGCCGGCTTCGCGGGTGTAATCGTGAATGAGCCGCCGCAACGTCGCGTCGGGGAAGACGACTTCCGAGCGCGTCAGGCCGTGTTCCTCCAACTGTCGCGGCACGAGGTAGCGTTTGGCGATCTGGAGTTTTTCCGTTTCGGTGTAACTCGGCAGTTCGATGACTTCCAGCCGGTCGCGCAATGCGGGATGAATCGGCTCCAGCCAGTTCGCCGTGGTGAGGAACAGCACATGCGACAAGTCAAACGGCAGGTCGAGATAATGATCGGTGAACGTATTGTTTTGCTCGGGGTCGAGCACTTCGAGCAACGCTGACGCGGGATCACCGCGAAAATCCGCGCCGACCTTGTCCAATTCATCCAGCAGGATCACCGGATTCCGGCTTTCCACGCGGCGCAACGTTTGGATGATCCGCCCGGGCAACGCGCCCACATAAGTGCGGCGATGCCCGCGAATCTCCGCCTCATCCCGCATGCCACCCAATGCGATGCGCGCAAATTTGCGGCCCAACGCGTCCGCCACGCTCCGCCCCAGCGAAGTCTTTCCCACGCCCGGAGGTCCCACGAGACAGAGAATCGGTCCCTTGATTTCCTTGCGCCGTTTGATGACGGCCAGAAACTCGATCAACCGGTCCTTCACCTTGGTGAGCCCGAAGTGCTGCTCGTTTAGGATGCGTTCCGCTTCCGTCAGATCCAGCTTGTCCTCGGTCTCCTTCGACCACGGCAGCGCCAGGATCCAATCGAGATAGTTGCGCGTCACCGCGTATTCCGCCGCGGCGGGCGGCGTCTGCTGCAGCCGCTCCAATTCCGCCATCGCCACCTGTTTGGGTTCCGCCGGCAGGGCCGCCTGATCGATGCGATCCCGCAACGTCCGCATTTCGTTCGCGTTGGGCTCCGATTCGCCCAACTCACGCTGAATGGCGCGCAGTTGCTCGCGCAAAAAGAAATCCCGCTGCGTCTTCGAAATCGAAGTCGCCACCTCCGTCTGAATCTTCGAGCTGAGCGCGAGAACCTCGTGCTCGCGATTCAACATCGGCAACAAACGCGTGAGCCGCTCCTTGACCGACGCCGTTTCCAGCAACGTCTGGCGCTCCTCGAGGCTCAGGTTGAGGTTCACCGCGATCAGGTCGGCGAAATGGCCGGGATCCTCGGTGTTCAGCGCCGCGATCTTGATCTGCTCCGACAGCGCGGGCGAAAGCTTGATGATCTCCCGGAACTGGCTCTGCGCGTTGCGCATCATGGCCGTCAGTTCCACCGAGTCCTCCGTCACATCGCGCAATAAATCGAACTTCGCGGAAAGATACGGATCCGTGGACGTGTATTCCTTGATCCGAATCCGCCACAACCCCTCCACCAGCACGCGCACCGTGTTGTCCGGAAACTTCAACATCTTCAGCACGCGCGCCGCGCAGCCCACTTCGTGCATTTCGTGCGGCAGCGGATTCTCCGCCTCCGCGTTTCGCTGCAACACCACCCCCAGCAGGCGGTCCCCACCCACCACGTCATCAATCAGCTTCGTGCTCTGGGCGGTCTCGACCAGCAAAGGCGCGACCATGCCCGGGAAAATGACGATATCGGAGAGGCCGAGCACCGGCAGGGCATCAGGGAGTGACCGCGAGGAGACACGGGGAGGCGCTTCCGGGCTGCCCGAGGCGCCCAGGATGCTGATAAATTCTGTATCAGGCGAAGTCATGGTTACATGGCTCTGCCCTTTAGACGCTTCCGCTCTATGGCGATTCGGAGGGAATTAATTTCCCTCAACGACGGGCACCTTGCCACTCCGGTTATGCCGGGGCGCGAGCGGTACGTCAATACGCAGAAAACCATTCAGGTAGGAGGCCTTGGCCTGGCCAAGGTCATAGCCCGCAGGCAACTCCAACACACTCTCAAACGGACCGTAGGTGATTTCCATCACCAGAAAACTGCAGCGGGTCGAGCGGCACCCATCGGGCCGGTTGCCCGTAATGCGTAGGCGATTGCCTTCCACGGTGATCTCGAGATGCTCGCTCCGCATCCCCGCCAGTTCCACCTTGATCACCAACCCGCCCTCTACCGTGTAGACATCGGTATTAGGCACCCAGTGTGCTTTTGCCGGGCCTTCTTTTCCACCCGCGGCCGATCTGGTCGCGAAATGCACCGAGGAACTAACTTTGCACATTGCCATTAGCGAGATGAGATTAACCGACCCGCGCCCATTGCGCAAGCGAACGTCAACGCATTTTTACCCGAACTTCGGGACGGCACCCTTTGCGCGCGCGAAGGATGATTGAGGGAGGCACCTGGCCGTCCCGTCGCACGTGAGAACAACCACACACATTGGCGCGCGCTAACCGCGGCTCCCGCCGCCGGATAAGGCTTCGTCCCAATACCGCTGCCGTGACAGCGACTATCGCCAATGACATGACCTGTTGCCAATCCATCACCGCAACATAACCCCATTTCCCGGGGACGCAAACGAAGTTTTTTTCGCAAAAAACATGGCGTTTCCGACTTCTTTTTTTATTGGGACGAATCCGGGCGTAGCCACCGATCCAGAAACTCCTCCGCCACTGCCCGCGCTTCCGGCGGATACGCATGCCCTTTTCCATGATTGAACCAGCCGATACTCCCCGGAGCGCCGAGCAACTTGTAAACCGGCATCACCTCCTCGATGAACGCCCAACTCCGATCCCCGTCCGCCGAACCGCCCGCCAGCAGCAGAAAAGCCCGCGGCGCGATCAGTGCCAGCACCTGGTCATTCTCCAGCGGGAAACCCGCCTCGCGAATCGCCGGACCAAAATACCAGGCCGCGTCCCAATTGCTGAACTTCAACCCCAGACCGCCTTCGCTCGACACACCCGCCTTGTAACGCTCATCAAACGCCATCGCATACAAAACTTCCTTCCCGCCCAGCGAATGCCCCAGACACCCGATGCGCTGGCGATCCACCCCAGGCAGGCTCTCCACATAATCCGCCGCCCGAATTGCATCCCACACCATCCGCGTCATCCCGCTCCACGTCGGATGCTGCTTCCGCACCCGCGCCGCATTACCCGCCCAATCCGCGCCCTCGGTATAAATGTAATTCCTCGGACACCAAACCACATATCCGCGCTTCACCAACTGCACCCCCTGCCACTTGTCCTCCGGATACTCCGCCGCCAACCCCGCCACGCCCTTTGCCTGCAACGGCGTAGTCGGATGAAACACCACGACTGCCGGCAGTTTCCCCTTGGCTCCCTTCGGCTGGAGCAAATACCCATCGGTCCAAATCCCCTCCTCAACCTGGTACCGCACCCGCTCGCGGGTGAATTCGGCCAACGTCACCTTCTCCAGCGTTTCCGCCTTCAACGGCGCTTTGTCTTTTGGCAAACCACCCAGAAACTTTTCCCATTCGCTCCTGATCTCTTCGCGACACTTCCGCCACTGCCTCACCGACTCGATTCGCACACCGTCATTTTGCACCAATAAATTCCGCCCTACTGGTGCGTTGGTCGCCGGCACTGCGGGCGGCAATTGCAGATTCTGCTCGGCAGCCCCCGCCCGGTGCAAAACCAGGCCCATCAGCATCACCCAAATGCAAACCGTCCTGCTCATCTCCCCAGCGCGGCGCGCGTACACGGCCCATGTAGTTCCCGGACTAACGATGAAGTGAACGGTGAGCACTGGAAGCAGGGTAAACGAATCTCCAAATGATGGGCGGAAAGTTCATTCGCTCGACCTCATGGTTGGGGACATTCTGCGCTCGCCTCCTCGAATTAGACTAAAGGACAAACCGACCAGCAGCCCCAGCAGACCAAATATCGTCCCCACAGTCAGCAAGTCTCCAACCGTCCCAGACACGGCACCCGTGCAAAGCGCGTAGACTATGCCGAGCGCGAAACCAGCTCCCGCATAATACAAATGCCGCTCTTGTTGGAGATGCCGCAAAGCGAGAAAGACTGGCACACCAAAAATGTAACTGACGCCGTACGAGAGCATGAGCGACAAAATCGGACCGCCAGACGGCATCACCAAGATCGCGGCAATCAGCGGGGCAACTGCAAAGGCTATGGCAGTGCGTATCATTTCATGCCCAACGTTTATGATGAGACGCGGCGGGCCAAGCGCGCCCACATGCGAACAGAACACCGAATCCGGCCTCCACTCCACTACGCTTGTTCTGCGCTCGCATCGCTTGCTTCTTACATCGAAGCCAGGGCCGTGACCAGAGAATCCGCGCCGCAAACAAGGAAATGGTTGGGTGGCGTCATACTGAACGAATCAGATAAACAATGGACAGAGCGTTACAAACCTGCGCTGTGACCCACAAGGCAATGGCAGCCCAGACCAAGCCGGCATCGGCGGCGGAGCTCCGACGTAGGACGCCTACTAACGGGAATAAAGCAACGACGAGGAAGGCTGCTAACGGGATACTCCCGAACATGGCACCGATCGGGATGCCGCCGTGCCCCGCATCGAAGCGGCCGAGCCATGTCCCCACGCAGAAGAGGAGAGACAGCAGAGCGGCGACAGCTACTGCTCCAACACCTGTTCGGAGAATCCGAGTGTCATTTCGAGTTGGATTCTCCATCACTTTCGCTCCCACCTAACGACGCTGCTGCGCGCACGCGCGTGCAATCTGAATTGCCTGATCTTGAGAGATTGGCATGGCGCGGGATTGCGTAAAGGTCAGCGACGGGCACCAGCCGCCGATGACGTTCGATTTGTCTCTGAGCGAATCGGCTGGCTCCGGTTGGCTGCACCGCCTGGTTCGGAATACTCTTGCCTTATCTGTTGTCGGGCCGATTCGTAATTGCCAAGGACCTGTTTCTTCTGTGCCTCGTCAACAAAACCGCGCCCGTTTTCTTTTTCAATACACCAGTCGATGAAATCCATCTGGATTTCCAGCCGCGACTTGCTCCTGGCCCATTCGGCCCATGCCTCGGCGCCTCGGGCGCGCAGGTAACCATCGAAAGAGAGATACACTTCGGAGCCAGACGGGGTTTTGCGAAACTTGTAGCCGCTGTGCATGTAATGGCCGTCATCCAGCACCTCGACCACCGCGTCACCAACCTGGTAGTTCACCCATGCCGCGACTACGCCGCTGTAGGAGTAGCGATCATCTCCCAGGTGTTTCACGAGCGCCGGGAACACCGCGGGTCCCATTTCCTTCAGACTTTTGAGGGCGGCTTCGACTTCGGGAGTGCTGTAGCGACTCGCGAAAACGACCGCGATCGGTGGATCGGAATACGCGGACCGATACGGTGCGGGTCGTTTTGACACCAGATTGCGAACCAATGCGTCCACCTTCGCGGAACCTGACTCTTCGACGGAAACAGGATACCCCTCTGCAGGAATCTGAAACCTGGCGTCAGCAATTGAATTCGTCCCGGCTTTACAGACGCTCAACAGGCCAAGTTGAGCAATAACCAGAATGACTGTGAATGTCTTCATCGGGCTATGTCTCCGAACGCTTGTGCTGAGGCAGGGCCGGTCGCGGGTGTGCAGCATGGAACAAAGAGGCAATCCGGCCCATGCCTCCAGTACGCTGGTTAGGTGGCGGTTTCATATGACTCAATCTTCAACTCCCGAAACTCTGCGTGCTCTTGCTCCGTGAGGCGCAACACCACATGCCCCTCGTGACTGACAACTCCCAGCATAGCCTCCCCGCGCCGAAAAATCGTGAAATCCTCAAACCAGCCTGCGTCAGAATATGACGGTGCTACAAACAAACCATTCGGGATGTGATGACGCAGTACACCTGCGCTCTCGGTGCTGAGCCTCCAAGCGTCGGTTGCTCGTCGAGTTTGTTCTCCGGCCTGCGTGACCATACGCTCTCGCCTTGGCGTCCCGCGATGAAATGACGTGAGAGCTTTTGTGAGCAGCTCGTGGGAAGAGCGAGAACCGCCGAGTCCCATGATCCGAAATGAAAACTCATCGCCGCCGCGTTCAATGCACCAACCGATAAGTCTCCAACCCTGGTCTGGAGAAAGCTCGTCGCGAATGAAACGTTGAACAATTCCACTCATATCTTCTTTCACTTAACGGCAAGGTCAGCCACCGGAGCCAGCCGCCGATGACCTTCGATTTGTCTCTGAGCGAATCGGCTGGCTCCCGTTCGCTGCACCGTCTGGTTGGCGTTTCTTCATTGCTACATCCCCGAGGTTGATGCAGCCGTCCGCCAGCCGACTCTTATCCGGTGCCGGACTGTCCAGGCTTTCCGGGACGACGATCGACTCTCTGGTGTAGGGATCGTGGCTGGCGGAGCGAATCTCGATGCTCGCCCGAAACGGATTCGGATAGAACGGACCGCCCATCAGCCAAGCCCAGTAACGAAGCCGCTTAGGCGGGACCTGGAACTCGCCTCGTTTGTTCGTTTTCTCGGTGTGCTCGCGAAAATCCACTACGACCTGAACCTGCTGTCTAGCCAGCGGCTCCCCGGTATCGGCATCAACGAGCCTGCCTGCTACGCCGTAGTGAACAATTGAGGTTCTGACGACGGGGACACAACCAGTCGCCAACCCCGCCAAAACGAGAAACAAGGCCAAGGTGTGCGCATTACGCTTCATCACGCCAACAGTATCGTTGGGACAAAGTCATTGTTGTAAAGCCAAAGTCAAAAGCCAAAGTTTGTCGACGGCGTATCAAGGCATTCTCGGCGCAAATGAGCGTGGCATCCAGCGGGCGGCCGCAAATTGAGTTTGTCCTTGGGCGTTTTCTGCTGGCCATGCAAAGACAAAGTAGCCCCCGGAAGTGGCTGGCCCCTGACCATTTAAACAAAACATGATTCTTCCCGCCCTCCGGAACCGGCCCGCCGCCGAGGCCGGCAAAATGAGGAACAAAGGATCCAACCGTGTTAAAACTTTTTGTGACTTTTTGTACAGCTTCGTGGCCAGGACTCCTTCCCCTTTTTCTCTTCCATGTTTCTGCCCCCATTTTTCTGACTGATTCCCCCCATCCCTGTTCATCCGCGTGACTCCGCGTGCTGCGCCGAAGCTTGTGAGCGAAGGCGGGTGGTTAAAAATCCATCGGTTTTCTTCCCATTCGTTTCCTTCGTTTGCTTGGTGTTCAAAGCCGTAATCCCCCTCTTGACGAATCCGGTCCGATGATTTAGATGAGTGACGGTAGGAGGACGTGATTCCTGATCGAGTTGCGAATCATCGTCAAAGCACAGTGGTTCTTTGACATCAGCCTGGCCGCGCTTGCTCGCGGAGCAGGAAGAATGGATACCGGAAACTTGGGCGGCCACCCTGCCCGGTCCCGATTTCTGTGCGAGTTCACCGCTCTGCCGCTGCACCGCACCCTGAAAATCAAAACCAAGACCCGACTCCCCCTGACGCGTTTTATCGCATCGTCCTTGTCTTGACGAAGCCGGACTCGCGGGGGGCGTTCGCCCGGCCAAGCCTGGAGCAAGCCAAACCGGCCTGCAGTCAGCCAAAAGCAAACCGGCCGCAAACCGGCCGCAAGCCTGGATGCAAACCAAAAACCCCAGCAAACAAGCCTCGGCAAACCAAAAACGGCCAAAAAAAATAAACGCGCCCAAAAGCGCGGACACGAAAGAACACCAAAGAACACGAATGGGACGCTCAAGGAACGCCAAAGGTACAGTCAAAACACACGAAAAAACACCAAAGGACGCCTAAAGACGCGAAAGGTACAACCCGTTGATTTTTTTGTTCAACGGCGAACAATCTTGGACCGCTCCAAGCCAAAAACCGGCAAGCTTGCCCGGTTTCCGTCGGCCAGACTTGGATATGGATTTCCGAGCCGGATTTCGGCTAGGATACCGCGGCCACCGGATTTGCCGGCGCCCCCTGAACTACTGGAACTGAACTTGAACTATTGAAAAACTCATGAGCTCGATTGCCCAACTGCTCGGCGACAAGGCCGATTACCTGCTGAATTTCAAAAACCCGAAGATCGCCAAATCCCGCCTGCACGTGCCGGGCGGCGACGTCGTGGACCGCATTTACGCCGGCTCCGATCGCAACAATCGCGTGCTGGCCAATCTCCAGCGCATGATCGGCCATGGCCGGCTCGGCGGCACCGGCTACGTTTCCATCCTCCCCGTGGACCAGGGCATTGAGCACTCCGCCGGCGCCAGCTTCGCCAAGAACCCCGATTATTTCGACGCGGAGAACATCGTGAAACTGGCCATCGAAGGTGGCTGCAACGCCGTGGCCTCCACGTACGGCGTGCTCGGCGCCGTCTCGCGCAAATATGCCCACAAGATTCCGTTCCTCGTGAAGATCAACCATAACGAGTTGCTCACCTATCCCAACAAGGCCGACCAGATTATGTTCGGCACCGTCAAGCAGGCCGCCGACATGGGTGCCGCCGCGGTGGGCGCCACGATTTATTTCGGCTCCGATCAGAGCGGCCGTCAGATCGTCGAAGTTGCCCAGGCCTTCGCGCACGCCCACGAAATGGGCATGGCCACCGTCCTCTGGTGTTACCTCCGCAACAACGCCTTCAAGAAGGACAAGGATTACCACGTTTCCGCCGACCTGACCGGCCAGGCGAACCACCTCGGCGTCACCATCCAGGCCGACATCATCAAGCAGAAGCTCCCCGAGAACAACGGCGGCTTCAAGGCCCTCAACACCGGCGGCTCCAGCTACGGCAAGCTCGACGAACGCATCTACACCGAGCTCACCAGCGACCATCCCATTGACCTCTGCCGCTACCAGGTCGCGAACTGCTACATGGGCCGTGCCGGCCTCATCAACAGCGGTGGCGAATCCAAGGGCGCCGGTGATTTGGAAAGCGCCGTGATGACCGCCGTGATCAACAAGCGCGCGGGTGGCATGGGCCTGATCTCCGGCCGCAAGGCGTTCCAACGCCCGATGAAGGAAGGCGTGGCGCTTTTGCAGGCGATCCAGGACGTCTACCTGAGCAACGAAGTCACCGTCGCTTAAGGCTGGCGGTTCTTAAAAACGTAGCAGCCGAGGCAACGAGGCTCAAATAATCCGGATGCCAGCAGGCGTCCGATTACCTCGAGCTTCGTCACCTCGGCTGCTACTCGGAAAAAGAGGTTTGCGAGTTGCTAGTCGCGCAACGCGTCCAGGTCACCCACCGGCCGCGTGAAAGTCGCCCGCGCCGGTTTCATGACCAGCGTCTCGGCGGTGGAATGCACGCTGTCCGAGGCCGCTGCAAACGGCAGCGCGACCACAAAGAAAACCGACCCCACCACGGTCATGGCGAAACAAACCGGCCGGGCCAGGACGACATCTGCCACCACGGCGGCGGCATTATCGGAGGCAAAAGTGGGAGTCGTGGCGCTGAAAAGGATCGTCACCACGCAGAGAGCGGTTATCAATTTCTTTTTCATAAGCCGAGTGTGTGTATCGCGAGCGTTTCCTATCGCCATGAATCTGGCACCGATCCACGAGGGAAGCAACCGATTTGCGGGCTTGGTTCTTCACGACTGCTTTTTCCCCGAATTCCGGTCCGCCGCCTTGCGCAGGTGCACAATGGTTGCTCCCCAGCCACCAAATTGCGGATGATCCAGCGTGAACGAAACCACCGCCGGATGCCGGCCCAACAACGCATGCACGGAGCGCCGCAGTTCCCCCCTGCCCTTTCCATGGATGATCCGCGCCTGGCTAAGACCGCGTTCCACGCACGCCTCGAGATACGCCGGCACCAGCTCGCCGACGTCACAAGGTCGAAACGTGTGCAAATCCAGCACCCCATCAATCGGCAGTTCCACCGGCTCTTCCATATCGGAAATTACACCACCATCGTCGTACCACGAAAGTTGCATTTGCTTCCTGTCCGGCCACTCCTAGAATGCCGCATCAAAATCAAAATCAGACCAGCTCGAAGTTCCGACGCCTCCGCCATCTCTGCGTTCAACGTCCGCCTCGCCGAAGAAAGCGAAGGCCTGCGGCTGGACCCGGCCCGCACTGCCGCCGGTGTGAAGGCACTGCTGGAGAACCCAACCAAGGGCGCCTATTTCATGGCCGAAGCCGAAGAGAACAGTTCGCTCAAGCTCGTCGGACAATTGCTTATCACTACCGAATGGAGCGACTGGCGCAACGGCACCTTCTGGTGGGTCCAGAGCGTGTACGTGATCGACGAATTCCGCGGCCAGGGTGTCTTCCGCTCGCTCTACGCCCACGTGCGCGACCTTGCCAAAAGCCGCCCGGACATCTGCGGTCTGCGGCTTTACGTGGATGCCGGTAACGCCCGCGCCCGCAACACCTACGAAAGACTCGGCATGAAGAAAACCAACTACGAAATCTTCGAGGAAGACTTCGTGCTCCAACACGCCCCCGCTCACTCCTGATCCAGCCAGGGTCCTACAGCCTCCATTGCCCATGAAAAACTTACGCCTCCTGCTCGCCGCAACCTTTGCTGCCTGCCTGACCCTGAACACGTTGGCTGCGGACGCGCCCGCTCTGCGCGACCAAGTGCAGGCCCAGGTCCAGTCGGAATACGCCAGCCTCCGCGACCTGTACCTCGATCTGCACCAGCACCCCGAACTTTCCTTTCAGGAAACCAACAGCGCCGCGCGTGTTGCCGCGGAACTGCGCAAGGCCGGCTTTGAGGTCACGACCAATGTCGGCCGCACCGGAATTGTCGGCGTCCGCCGGAATGGCGACGGTCCAACCGTCCTCGTGCGATCCGATCTCGACGCCCTGCCGGTGAAGGAAATGACCGGCGTGCCCTACGCCAGCTCGGTCATCGCCCGGGACGACAAGGGCAAGGAAGTTCCGGTGATGCACGCCTGCGGACACGACATCCATATGACCTGCCTCGTGGGCACCGCTCGGGTGCTGGCGAAACTCGCCGACCAATGGCACGGCACGCTGGTGTTCATCGGCCAGCCGGCGGAGGAGTTTGGCGGCGGCGCCCACGCCATGATTGCCGACGGTTTGTTCAAACGCTTCCCGAAGCCGGATTATTGCCTCGCGCTGCATGACAGTGCCGAATTGCTCGCCGGAAACATTGCGTATTGTCCGGGTTACTCCGCCGCGAACGTGGACACCGTGGAAATCGTCGTGAAGGGCGTCGGCGGCCACGGCGCGTATCCGCACAAAACGAAAGACCCCGTCGTGCTCGCGGCGCAAATCGTCGTCGGCCTGCAAACCATCATCAGCCGCGAAATCAAGCCGGGTGATCCGGCGGTGGTGACCGTTGGCTCCATCCACGGCGGCACGCGGCCGAATGTGATTCCCGAGGAAGTGCGGCTGGAACTGACCGTTCGCTCCTACTCCGATACCGTTCGCCAGCAAACGCTCGACGCCATCAAACGCATCGCGCGCGGCGAAGCCATCGCGGCGGGCATACCCGATGACCGCATGCCGGAGGTCAAGGTGGAGGACGATTACACTCCGGCGGTTTACAACGACCCGCAGTTGACGGAGCGGATGGCGAAAGTCTTTCGCGCCTGGTTCGGCGCGCAGAAAGTGGTGCCCCGCCAACCCAGCATGGGCGGCGAGGATTTCGGCGAATTCGGCCGGACCGACGAGAAAATTCCCATCTGCATCTTTACCGTCGGCGGCGTGCGGCCGGAAGCGATTGAGGAAAATGAAAAGTCCGGCAAAGCCCTTCCGTCCCTGCACTCGGGCTACTGGGCTCCCCTGCCCGAGCCGACCATCAAAGCCGGTGTGACCGCCATGACGGCCGCCGTGCTCGATTTGCTCAGCGCCAAATGAAAAAGCCCGCGGCCCTTCTGCTCTGGCTCGTAGTCGCCGCTCTGGGCGCGTGGGCCTACGCCACACTGGCGCTGCATCGCGGCGAACCGCTCAGTTCGGCTTACATCCTGGTCGCCGCCCTCTGTAGTTACGCGATCGGTTATCGCTTCTATTCCAAATGGATCGCCACCCGCGCGCTCATCCTCGATGACCGGCGCGCCACGCCCTGCGAAGTTCACGACGACGGCAAGGACTTCGTAAAGACAAACAAGTGGATCGTCTTCGGCCACCATTTCGCGGCGATATCAGGTCCGGGACCGCTGGTCGGACCGGTTGTTGCCGCGCAGTTCGGCTACCTCCCCGGTGCGCTGTGGATCTTAATCGGCGTCGTGTTGGGCGGCGCCGTGCAGGATTTCGTAATTCTGTTTTCGTCCATGCGCCGCCAGGGCAAATCCCTTGCCCGCATGGTAACGGAGGAAATGAATACGCTGGCGGGCTGGCTCGCGGTCGCGGCCATCCTCGCCATCATGACCATTCTGCTCGCCGTGCTCGGCCTGGTCGTTGTCAAAGCCCTCGCGGACAGCCCGTGGGGCGTCTTCACTGTCGGCGCTACCATCCCCATCGCGATGTTCATGGGTGGCTACCTCCGATTCTGGCGCGTCGGCAAAGTCATGGAAGCCTCGGCGATCGGTGTCGTGCTGCTCCTGCTGGCCGTTTGGGGCGGAAAGTTCGTGCATGAACACAAGGCGTTGTCGGATTTCTTCACGGCGCGGGACATCCGGCTCGCCTGGATGCTGATCATTTACGGTCTGGCCGCCAGTGTATTGCCGGTGTGGCTGCTGCTGGCCCCGCGGGATTACCTCAGCACGTTCATGAAGTTGGGCACCATCTTTGCCCTCGCCGCGGGCATCTTCATGGTTCTGCCCCACCTCCGCATGCCGGCGGTGAGCCAGTTCATTGATGGTTCAGGCCCGGTCGTGGCCGGAAAAATATTTCCTTTCTGTTTCATCACGATCGCCTGCGGCGCCATTTCCGGTTTTCACACGCTGATCGCCAGTGGCACCACTCCGAAGATCATAACTCGCGAATCCTATGCCCGGCCGATTGGCTACGGCGCGATGTGTCTCGAATCGCTCGTCGCCGTCATGGCTCTCATCGCCGCCTGCACGCTGGATCCGGGCGTGTATTTCAGCATGAACATCAAAGGCGATGCCGCTGCCACGGCCGCCAAAGTGACCGCGCTCGGCTTCCCCGTGACCGTTGAACACATGGAAAAGGAAGCCGCGGCGATGGGTGAAAAAACCCTGTTCGGCCGCACCGGCGGCGCCGCCACACTGGCCGTGGGCATGGCGCAGATTTTTTCGAAGGTCGTGGACGGCCGCTGGCTCGATCTCTGGTACCACTTCGCGATCATGTTCGAGGCACTCTTCATCCTGACCACCCTGGATGCGGGAACACGTGTCGGCCGCTATCTTTTGCAGGATGCGCTTGGGCAAATCTGGCGCCCGCTGGGGGAAACCAAAAAACTGGCCCCGAATATTTTTGCCAGCGCCCTCGTCGTCGGGGGCTGGGGCTATTTTCTGATTCAAGGCGTGCGCGATCCGCTCGGCGGCATCAATTCATTGTGGCCGCTGTTCGGCATCGCCAACCAGATGCTGGCGGCCATCGCTTTGTGTCTCGCCACCACAATCCTGCTCAAAATGTCACTTCAGTCCGGCATCAACCCATCCGCCCCCCGGCGTTCTCCCGCCATTGCTTTTCTGACGCTATTCCCACTTTGCTTCCTGCTGTCGGCCACCATGACTGCCGGCGTCCAAAAAATCTGGCACGCCGATCCGCGCATCGGCTTTCTCGCGCAGGTCCGCGCGCTGGAATCCAAACGGCCCGGCTTGGAACAGGCGCTCGCCGCCGCCCGCTCGGGAGGTGATGAACCGGCCCTCAAGGCCGCCGAGAAAGCGCTCCACGAAAACAGCGTCCTGCACTTTAACAATCTCCTCGATGCCGTCGTGGCGGCGACCTTCCTCATCCTCGTGACCGCCATCGTCATCGTCAGTGTATGGGAGTGGACGCAACTGCTCACCCGCCGCCGGCCACCCTTGCTCCGCGAAAGCGATCCCGTCTGGCTGCCGGAATACGCCGTGGCCGAAGGTCGATCAGTGCAGATCGCCGGTGTTGCCACCCTCGCCCTGACCCTGGCGAAGGAGTTGTCCGGCGAAGCCCAAATGGCCCGCGCCCGCGAAGCCGCAACGCAATGTGGCTGCGACGCGCACTCTCACACCGGGCAAAAGAGCGACCAACAAATCTACGTCGAGCAAACCGAACAGCGCTTCAACGGCGTGAACCGCTGCTGCTAACTTGACGCGGTGACAAAACCCACCAGACTCGCGGAGGATGCAACGTCTCGGTTTATTCGGCGGTTCTTTTGATCCGGTCCACCTCGGGCATTTGCTCGTGGCCGAGGCCGCGCGCGAGGAGCTGAATCTTACGCGGCTCTTTTTCATCCCCGCCGCCCAGTCCCCTTTCAAGCCCGGCAGCCAGCCCGCGCCAGGCAAGCTTCGTGCAGCCATGCTCCGCCTCGCGCTCGCTGGCCGGAGTTGGTGCGAGGTGGACGAGCAGGAGCTCCAGCGCGGCGGCATTTCCTACACGGTGGATACGATCAAGGCATACGCGGCGAAATTCCCCGGTGCAAAGCTCTTCTACCTCATCGGCGCCGACCACGTCGCGCAACTTCCCCAATGGCGCGACTCCGGCGAATTGGCCAAGCTCGCCGAGTTCGTCGTCATCCCGCGGCCGGGCCAATCCGACACCGCCTTCCCAGCGCCGTTTCGCGGCCACTACCTGCGCGGCTTTCCGCTCGGCGTGTCCTCCTCGCAAATTCGCCGGCGCGTGCAGGACGGCCTGCCCATCGGTCATCTCACCCCGCCTCCGGTGGCCGAAGCCATCGCCAACAATCGGCTTTATCTTTAGGCCGCCAGGCCGCATGCTTTTCCCAGATGGACGCAAGAAAACTGGCTTTGCTGTGTCGCGAACTCGCGGACAACAAGAAGGCGGAAAACATCGCAATCCTTGACGTGAGCAAGATTTCGACGGTGACGGATTATTTCGTCATCGCCTCGGGAACGAGCGAACCGCACCTGCGCGCGATCGTGGATGAAATCACCGACCAGCTGCGGAACGACTACGGCCTGCGCCCCCGCGCCACCGACGGCACGCTGACCACCGCGTGGATCGTCCTCGATTTCTTTGACGTCATCGTCCACGTGATGCGGACCGACGTTCGCGAGCGCTACGACCTGGAGACGCTTTGGGGAGACGCGGCCAGAGTGCGTGTCCGCAAGAAAAGTTCCACGGAGGAGAAGCAAACCGCCGAACCGCCCGCCAGGAGGCGAAAGCGGTCCGCAGCCGACTGACTTACTCGGTCTTCGACGGAATATCCGCCGAAGCCTGGACCATCTCGTCCAGCAACTTCTTGAAGTCTTCCAATCCCGGCGCGGGGATGAT
>CAYUVH010000013.1:0-55121 GCA_964448135.1 uncultured Verrucomicrobiota bacterium
CCCGGGGGGTTTTGTTTTTGGGTGGGGCGCCCCCCGGGCGGTTTTACGGCCCCCCCGGGGTTCCCCACCCCGCGGCGGGGGGCTGCCGCACTCCAAAACCTGGCGGCGGTTTGGATGGGCGATTTGGTTCGCACGGCCATACTCGCGATGGCGCTTCTGTGCGTGGTCGTTGGCAACGCGGTTGCGTCGGACTCGAAGGCCGTGGTCGCGCAGAAGCAGAAAGAGCAGATTGCGGTGCTGCAGAGCAATGCGTCGCAAGGCGAGAAAGGGCTCGCGTGCAAGCGACTGGCGGTTTACGGCGGCAGCGAGGCAGTGCCGGTGCTGGCGCCGTTGCTGGCGGACAAGGAGCTGGCGTCCTGGGCGCGAATTGCGCTGGAGGCCATTCCAGATTCGTCGGCGGACAAGGCGTTGCGCAATGCGCTGGACCAGGTCCACGGCAAATTGCTGGTGGGGGTCATCAATTCGATCGGCGTGCGCAAGGACTCCAAGGCGGTGGGGGATCTCACCAAGAAATTGAAGGACCCGGACATGGAAGTGGCCAGCGCGGCGGCGGAAGCGCTGGGGCACATTGGCGGATCTTCCGCGGCGAAGGCGCTGACCAAGGCATTGCCCGATGCTCCGGCCGGCTTGAAGTCGGCAGTGGCGGAAGGGTGCATTCTTTGCGCGGAAAATTACTGGAAGCAGGGCAAGGCGTCGGACGCGATCAAGTTGTATGACCTGGTCTGCAAGTCGGAGGTTCCGCAACAGCGGATGATTGAAGCTTTGCGGGGTTCGATGCTGGCGCGGGGCGACGCGGGCATTCCGATGCTGCTCGAGCAATTGCGTTCGACCGATCGCGCCCGTTACGCGCTGGGATTAAGCACCGCCCGGGAATTGCCCGGCAAGAAAACGACGCAGGCGCTGGCCACGGAACTGGAGCGCACGAGCCCGGACCGGCAGGTCTTCCTGTTGATGGCGTTGTCGGACCGGAATGATCCGGCGGTGTGGCCGGTGGTGGTGAACAGCCTGCGCAATGGCTCGCCGAAGCTGCGGTTGGCGGCGGTGGATATTCTGGATCGTCGCGGGGATATTTCCGACGTGACCGTGCTGCTCGAAGCCGCGGCCAGCCCGCAGAAGGAAGTGGCCAATGCCGCGCTCGCTGCCCTGGCGCGTTTGCCGGGCAACGACGTGGACGCGAATCTGCTCGCGCGCTTTGCCGCCGCGCAGGGATCGACGCGCCGGGCTTTGATCCAGCTGGCCGCGCAACGGAATATGAACCAGGCGCTGCCGCAAATTGTGCAGGCGGCGGGAGATGCGGATGCGTCCGTGCGCATGGCGGCGGTGCAGGCAATCGGCACTTTGGGTGGCAAGCCGCAGGTGGGCGATCTCGTCCGGTTGTTGCAAGCCACCAAGAGCCCGAAGGAACGTGAATATATGGAACAGGCGTTGATCAGCGTTTGCGGACGCGGGGGCGCCGCCTGCGCGGCGGATGTGATGCCGCTGTCGCACAGCGATGACGTGGAATTGCGCATTGTGGCGTTGCACGCGCTCGCCGGCGCGGGCGGCAAGGAGGCGCTGGTGGCAGTGGCGGCGTGCGTGAAGGACAAGGACGAATCCGTGCGCGACGAGGCGGTGCGGACGCTTTCGACGTGGCCCAACAACTGGCCGGAGGATTCGGCGGTGGCCGAGCCGTTGCTCGTGCTGGCGCGCTCCGGCGAGAAGCAGTCGCACCAAGTGCTGGGTTTGCGCGGTTACCTGACGTATGTGCAGGGCGACAAGCATTTGAAGGACAAGGAGAAGACGGAAAAGATCGCGGAAGTGGCCACGTTGATCCAACGGCCCGAGGAGAAGAAGATCGCCATTGGCACCTTGAGCGACGCCATCAATGCGAGCGCGATGGAAATGCTGATTTCCTACACCGGCCAGCCGGACGCGGTGGAGGACGCCTGCTCGGCGCTGGTCAAGATGGCGAGCAAGAAGACGAGCGGGCTTTCGAAGGAAGAACGCCGCAAAGCGCTGGAAACAGTCGTCCAACAGACGAAGGACGGCGATACGAAAAAGAGCGCGGAGAAGGCGCTTTCGGAGAAGATGTAGGGCGGAGCGGGACTAATTCGTGTAGGAAGAAGAATTCCCCTCACCCCGGCCCTCTCCGAAGGGGAGAGGGAGGGCGTTTGGACGGCACGGGTTGAAGCCGTTTTTTTGGGAAGCACGCTGCTGCGGGTGGTCGGAAATAATGAGCCTCGTGACCTCGGCTACTACGGAGTGGGGGATTCCTTACGGGCGACCCATTGGATGGACTGGCGCAGGATGCGCTGGAAGTTGGGGTTCTCGTAGGCGGTGTGGTCGTGGCCGGATTGCAGGTAAACGACGCGCGCGTTTGCGTAGTTCTTGGCCCAAGCGATGACGACGGCGCTTTCGGGTTCGGTCGTGGTGAGGAGCGGATGGACATCCGCGTAAACATCGAACCAATTGTAAGTCTCATCCACGATCCCGAAATCCTGAATGCCTTTGGTAATGGGATGATTGGTATCGGCGACGGAGATGTTGAAGGTCACGCCGTGTTTGTAGGCGGCGCGGAGTTTGTAAACGCCATTAATGTTGGTTTTCGCCAGGTAATAGTGCGCGCCGATGATGTTGTTGTATTCCGGCCAGGTCTGGTAGTTGGCGATGGCATGATGCAGCACGACGAGGCCTTTGCCTTCCTGCAACCGGGCGACGAAGTTTGATTTCGTTTCGTCCGAGATGGGTTGATACAGGTCGTAGAGGACGAGGACATCCCAGTCCTTCGCGGCATCGGCGCTGAGGAGCGCCTGGGCGTTGGGATGTTCGGCGGCCTTGAAGGTAATGTCGGGGTTGTCCTGGAAAAGTTTGAAGAACGGTTCTTTCTCGAAGCCGTGGCCGCCGGTGAAGATGAGCACGCGGGTTTTGCCGGCGGTTTCGGCGGCGGAGGCAACAGCGAACGTGGCGGCGGCGAATAGAAGGAAGAGAAACAGCTTCTTCATAGTGGCTTTTTAACACTGTCAACCGACGGTCACCATTCAATTCTCGCGGAGCAGGTTTTGAAGATCGAGCGGCTGGGTGATCATGGCGAGTTCGCCGGCAGGCGTGCGGGGCCATTGGGACTCGGGGCGGTCGAAGTAGAGTTCGACACCGTTTTGGTCCGGGTCGCGGAGGTAGAGCGCTTCACTGACGCCGTGATCGGAAGCGCCGTCGAGATCGATGCCGGCCGCGAGAAGGCGGCGGAGGGCATCGGCCAGTTCGCCGCGCGTGGGATAGAGAATCGCGAGATGAAACAGGCCGGTGTGGCCGGGCGGCGGCGGCGTGCTGCCCAGACTCTCCCAGTTGTTCAGGCCGATGTGATGATGATATCCGCCGGCGGAGAGGAACGCGGCCTGTCGGCCGAGGCGTTGCGTGATGGCAAAGCCAAGGACGCCGTGGTAGAAGGCAATCGCGCGATCGAGGTCGGACACTTTGAGGTGAACGTGGCCGATGCGGGTGGCCGGATGGATGGGGCGAGGCGCGCTCATACGGCGGTTGTAACATTCTGGTGTACGGAATGCATTCGCTTTTTGGGCGAGCGGTCGTAAATTCGGGCGAACTCGCTCAACCATGTCGGACGCCTTTTTCAACATTACCTTCACGCCGTCGGTCTTGAAGGCACAGCAGGAATACAATGGTCGGGCAGGCGAGCGGCCGATGCAAATCGCGCCGGTACATCTGAACGAGGAAGAGATGGCCTTCATCGAGGACCGCGACAGTTTCTATATGGCCACGGTTACCGAGACGGGCTGGCCGTACATGCAGCACCGCGGCGGGCCACGCGGGTTTCTGCGCGTGCTGGATGACCAGACGCTGGCCTTCGCGGATTTTCGCGGCAACAGGCAGTTGATCAGCGTGGGGAACCTGGCGGTCAATGACCGCGTCGCGCTGTTCCTGATGGATTACGTTCGCCGCGAACGCTTGAAGATTCTGGGGCACGCGAAGGTGGTGGATGCGCGGAAGGATACGGAACTGGTCAAACGCGTGGCCATGCCGGAGTATCCGGGCAAAATCGAACGCGTGTTTGTGATCCAGGTGGTCGCGACGGACTGGAATTGCCCGCAACACATCACGCCGCGAACACATTAACTTGAATTTGTTTTTATGAGACTTCGTTGTTTGGTCAGCGTAAGTTGCTGGCTGGCTTGTACTTCCGTGTTGCACGCCGGGGAAAAGTCCGTCCCGCCGGTTTCGGCATTTTTTTTGCCAGCCGTTCCCGGTGATTATCATTTGCAGGCGTACGATGATTGCGGCGTGGAGGGCCGGCAACCGCATGTGCCGCTGAACAACCGTTATACGTTCACGACAGGAGCAGTCACAGCGGATGAGGAGGCGAGATCGGTGACATATGGGACGCCGAATTTTGAGATGCGGTTCGAGCATTTGTCGAACGGCGTGCCGTACGTGGTGACGGTGATCTACGCCAGCGAGCAGAACAACCGGCGCGTGCAAAGTCTAGCTGCCGGCGGAACGGAACTGCATGGACCGCGCACATTGCCGGACGGGAAGGCGGAGAAGCTGATTTTTCGGGTGCCAGAAGAAGCGATTACGAATGGCTCGCTGACGTTGAGTTTCAAACTGAAGGAGGGGCCGAACGCGGTGGTATCCGCCGTCGAACTTTGGGCGCCGTTGCCGTCGCCGAAGGCGGTCCATCTGGGTTTGTCGCCGCAACTATCCGGTGTGCTGGAGGGCACGGTGTCGGATTTGCATTTCGACGGACTGGCGCAGGCGCAAGTGGTGCTGAAGGACCGGGAGGTTGCGCTGGGGATTTTGAAGACGGGTCCGGACGGCGTCTTTCGCGCCGAACTGGCAGAGTTTGTGAAACCGGGAGCGACCGGCGTAGTGCAAGTCGTGGCGCAGCATGGCGGGCTCACGGCCACTGGGGCGGTGCCGTGGTCGAGCCTCTATTTTGAGGAACCGCGGTTTCGCCCAATCGCGGCGAAGGTTTCGGGATTGCGACAAACGCAGATGCTGCTGGATGGAACCTGGCGATTCAATCCACAGGCGCCGGAGCATTTTCCGGCGACAGCCATGGCGAGCGCGGGCTGGACGAATCTGCTGGTGCCGGGTCAGTGGCAGCAACAGGGGTTTGATATTCCGCAGGACCGGACGGTGGCGCTGGGCCGGTCCTTCGAGATTCCGAAGTCGTGGAAGGGGCAGCGAATCTTTTTGCGGTTCGAAGCCGTCCACGGCGGCGCGCATTACTGGGTGAATGGGCGTGCGCTGGGTTACAGCGAAAATCTCATGACGCCAGTGGAATTTGATGTGACGGATTTCGTGAATTGGGAGAAGGCGAATGAACTGGCGATGACGATGAAGGTGGCCACTCCTTCCGAGGCGGCTTCCTACACGTGCGGGTATGCGTTTCACAATCTTGGGGGGATTGACCGCTCGGTGCGGTTATTCGCGCTGCCGCCGACGCACCTGTCACGATTTCACTACGAGACGGATTTGGATTCGGCGTATAAGGACGCGACGTTGGGTTTGAATTTCTCGGTGGCAAATCGTTCGGCTCAAGCGGCGACTGGTTTGTCGTTGCGTATCAAGCTGAAGGATCCGGCGGGGAAATCCGTTGCGTTGGCTACGAATGAGATGGTTCTCGCCTCCGTGCCGTCGGGCGAAAAGAGTTTCTCCTGGAAATTACCGGTGGCGGAGCCTGAGAAATGGAGCGCGGAGAAACCCAAATTGTATGAACTGACCGCAGACCTTTATGCGGGCAAGACCTTGTTGGAGCAAATCCGGCAGAGCGTCGGCTTCCGCAAGGTTGAGGTTCGCGATCGCCAATTGTGGGTAAATGGCGCGCGGGTGAAACTGGCGGGCGCCAATCGTCATGAGATCGATCCGCTGACCGGCCGGGCGGCGACGGCGCGGCACGCCGAAGAGGATGCGCGACTGTTGCGCGGCGCGAATTTCAATTACATCCGGACATCGCATTATCCGCCGACGCGGGAGTTTCTGGATGCGTGCGACCGGCAGGGCATATACCTGGAATGCGAAGCACCGTTTTGCTGGACGCGCGGGCGCGGGGAAGACGAACAGCAATTGGCCCGGCAGTTTATGACACCGACGGCGGCGATGCTGGAGTTCAATCGCGACCATCCCTCCATCATCATCTGGTCGCTCGCGAATGAATCGGGGGAGACGCCGGGCGGGAGTAACAAACTGGCGGCGAATTTTGCCTCCAACGCGGAGTATTGCCGCCAGATGGATCCGTCGCGCCCGAAAGTGTTCAACAACGAATGGGCGCGGGATGGCGGCGCGTGCGATATGGCGGTGCTGCATTACCCGCCGATTCCCCCGGACCCTTATCCCTACGTGACCAACGAGACGCGACCGATCCTCATTGATGAATATTTTCCGCCGCAGACTTTTACCTTCGCCGATGAACTGAAGATCAATCCCGGTCTCGACATCGTGAACTGGTCCACGGGACAGAACGGGACGAACTCGTGGTGGAGCCAGATCTATGAATCGAAGTCAGTGGTGGGCGGAGCGATTTGGGCGGGCATAGATGAGGAGTTCTATTTTCCGGACGGGACGACGCGTGGCTACGGCGTGTGGGGATTTGTGGACGTGTGGCGGCGGAAGAAGAGCCTGTGGTGGGACTCCAAGCTGATTCATTCGCCGGTCTTCATTCCGACGCGGAAGCTGGGGCTCGAAACCGGGCAGAAAGTCGTGCGCGTGCCGGTGCAAAATCGCCATTCGTTTACTGATCTAAAGGAACTGCGTTGCGAGTGGTCGCTGGCGGGGAAACGCGGGCGCGTGACCTGCGGTGTCGGGCCAGGCACGCGAGGAGAAATCGAAGTGCCGGTGCCGCGGGGCACGACGAATGGCGCACTGCTGGCGCTGCGGTTTTATGACGCGAGCGGTGATTTGGTTTCGGCGGCCGGGGTGACTTTGGGTACGCCGCCGGTGGTGCGTGTGGCGCAGCCGGAGGCCGGTTGTCCGGAGTGGACACAGGATGACAAGAGCATCCGCGTTCAGGCGGGAAAGATGACTCTGGTGGTGGAGAAGGCGACGGGGCGGGTGACGGGCACGACGAGCTTGAAGCAATTTCCGACCGTGTTTGCGGCGAGGCGCGAGGACAAGAATGTTTTCAATCCCGGCGGCGTGGCTTACGCGCAGTTTCCGGATGAAGCCACGCGGGTAATCGAATCAGTGACGGCCAGCCGGAAGGGCGAGGCGCTGGCGATTGTTGTGCGGGACCACTATCGGGATTTCAAGGGCGAGGTGGAGATGATGATCGATCGCACGGGGCAGTGCACGGTGTCATTCAAATACGATTACAGCGGGACGAACTTCAATCCGTGTGAATTGGGGTTGCGATTTGTGGTGGATGGAAAATGCGACAAGGTTTCGTGGCGGCGGCAAACGGAGTGGGATGTTTATCCGGAGGATCACATCGGGCGGCCAACGGGCGTGGCGGCCGCGCGCGGAAGCAAGGTGAAGTTCGCGGTGGCGCCGAGCTGGCCGTGGCAGTTGGACGAGACGGAATTGGGCAGCCGGGACTTTAGGGCGACGAAGTACAATATTTTTGAGACCGAGTTGCGCAGTACGGCGGGCGGCGGGATTCGGGTGGAGGCCGCGGGGGACAGGAATGCGAGGGCGTGCGTGATGAAGGATGGGGTTTTCTTTTACACGCTGGTTGCGCCGCCGCCGGAGAAGATAAAGAAGGGCGAGACGCTGGTGGGCAGTTTTGTGGTGAAGTTTCCATGAACGAGATCGACGTCATTCGCGACTTCTCCGGGAAATTTGACCTGGCGGGCATTCAATTCATGCTTACCGGGTCGATGGCGATGAATTATTACGCGGTGTCGAGAATGACTCGCGACATTGATGTCGTGGTTGCCATTGGAGCCGCGGAGGCACCAAGCATCTCCCGCTTATTCGCCACTGAATACTATGTAAGCGAGGAGGCCGTTCGAGAGGCGGTACTACACGAATCCATGTTCAATTTGATTCACCTGGCGAGTGTGATCAAGGTGGACTGCATTGTCAGAAAGGATACCGAATATCGGCGGGCCGAATTCCAGCGGCGGCAACGGATCATGCTCCGGGATTTTCCGACCTGGATCACCAGCAAAGAAGACCTCATTATCTCGAAGTTGTTTTGGGCGAAGGACTCGCACTCGGAGTTGCAACTGCGGGACGTCAAGAACCTGCTTGCCGCCGGCTTCGACGTCGCGTACGTGGACAAATGGACAAAGCTGCTGGGCGTGGATAAATTACTCAAGGAATGCCTGCATGACTGACACTCCTCCTCAAATTGAGAAATTGGTGCGCGAACTGATCATGGCGCGGTCGGGGGAAGAGCGGATGATCATGGGCTCGCAAATGTTCGATGCGGCCGTGGAGATGATCCGTTCGTCGCTGCCGCCAGGATTATCCGAGCGGGAACAGAGGCGGCGGATATTTCTGCGCCTCTATAACGACACGGAACTCGCCGACAAAGCAGGGCTCTGAGCCGGCTTATTTCACCGGCCTATTTTCTGATTTCTCTCCCAGGAATTCGAGCAGTACGAGATTGAAGGGTTGGGGGCATTCGAATTGGGCGTCGTGGCCGCAGTTGGGGATGAGGTGCAATTTGGCGCCGGGGATTTCGCGGGCGAAGCGCTGGCCGTTGGGAGGGGGGATTAGTTTGTCCTGCTCGCCCCACACGATGAGCGTGGGCATTTTCAGCGCGCCGAGGCGGCCGTCGAGGGCGTCTTCGTTTCGTTTCGCGGATTCGAGGAAGCGAGCGATGGTGTAGCCGTCGTTGCGCACGACGCGGGCTTGCAGGATTTCGCCGGCCAGGACCGGGCTGTCGGCGAGTTTGGGGTCGGCGAAAACGTAGTGCAGGACTTCCCGGGCTTCGGCGAGGGTGGCGGGGTTCAGGCAGGCGGGGAGTTTTTGATCGGCGAAGCCGGCGCTGTCCACGAGCACCAAGCGCTCGACGCGTTGCGGTTGTTCGAGCGCGACGAGGGCGACGGTCCAGCCGCCGAGGGAATTGCCGACGAGGGTGGCACGCTCGATTTTCAGGGCATCGAGAAAGCCGGTTAGAAAATCGGTGAAGGTTTGCGGGCGATAGTTGAGCAGGGGTTTGTCGGAGCTGCCGTGGCCGATGAGGTCGGGAGCGAGGACGCGGTAGTTTTTGGAAAGAGCGTCGAGACTCGTCTGCCAGGTGTGGGCGTCGTCGGCGAGGCCGTGGACGAGGACGACGACGGGGCCCTGGCCGCGTTCGAGATAATGGATGCGGGCGCCGTGGACGGTGATGAAATGGTCGTTGGTGTCGGCGTGGAGGGGGCCGCAGGCGAGGAGGATGAACAGGGCGATCCGGGGCAGAGAGGGATGAACGCAGGAGAATGGATTCTTTGTCATCTGGGTGCTTCGATTATCACTCCGGCCGGGAAAAGTGCAATGGTGGTAATCGTCGTGTGGGAACCTCGGAGTTTTCTGGCATCCCTTCGGGATGCAATTTTTTAGGACGGTTTACCGGTGGTCAATCCGAGGCAGGCCTCAGCTCGACACACCGGCTACTGTCTATCAACCCTTCGGGTTGAATTGGTGAAATATCTTTCGTCCCTGGCGGGATTTGGAAAATTCCGAGGCCGGTTACCCACGGTTGAAACCGTGGACTATTTTCTGTCGTCCCGGTGGGACTAAAGAGTGAGCCGGTGGTCCTTCCCCCCAACTGGGAGGACCACCGGCTATCATTACCAACCCTTGCGGGTTGGAAGTCAGCTTACGGGAGCAGGTAGATGCGGAAGAACCGCTTGTCGGCGCTGCCCACCGAGTTGGTGGCGCTGGCGGTGGAGCCGGTCGCCAGGATGTCCGGCGCGGAGTTGCTCCAGGAGAGCGGTTCCAATGTGTCGTTGTATTGCAGGCGATAGGTGCGGCCCACCGTGGAACTCCAGGTGATCACGGCAGAGCCGCTGTTCAGGATGATAGAGGAGATCTCCGGCGGGGTCGCGTTGGTGGGCGCGTTGACCGTGACGGTGAAGCTCTTGCTGTCGCTGAGCGGCGGCGTGCCGTCGTCGGTGACCTGCGTGGTGAAGGTGTAGGTGCCGGTCTGGCCGGCGGTCGGCGTCCAGCTGATCACGCCGTTTACGATCGCCGCGTTGGTGGGCGCGGAGAGGAGCGTGTAGCTGAAGGCGTTGGCCGGGATGTCGTTGTCCGTGGCGCTGTTCGTGACGCTGAGGGTGGTCAGGACCGTGATGGTGCGGTCAGGCTGAGCGGCGAGGGTCGGCGCGGTGTTCACTTCGGTCACGGCGACGGTGAAGGTCTTGGTGTCGCCCAATGCGGGCGTGCCGTCATCGGTCACCGTGGTGGTGAAGGTATAGGTGCCGGGGCCCTGCGCCTCGGTCGGCGTCCAGGTGATGATACCGGACGGTGAAATGCTGGCATTGGTGACGACGTCGCCGAGGCCGTTGGTCACAGCGAGCGTGTAGGCGAGGTTGTTCGCGGGCAGATCGCTGTCGCTGGCGGTGTTTGTGACCGTCAGCGTGCTGAGTTCGGCGATGGTGTAGTTGGTCTGCGCCGGCAGGCTCGGAGCGCTGTTCACTTCGGTCACGGCGACGGTGAAGGTCTTGGTATCGCCCAGAGCCGGCGTGCCGTCGTCGGTCACCGTGGTGGTGAAGGTGTAGGTGCCGGGGCCCTGCGCTTCGGTCGGCGTCCAGGTGATGATGCCCGAGGCGGAAATGCTGGCGTTGGTGACCACGTCGCCGAGGCCGTTAGTCACGGCGAGGCCGTAGACCAGATTGTTGGCCGGCAGGTCGCTGTCGCTGGCCGTATTCGTGACCGTAAGCAAGGTGAGTTCGGCGATGGTGTAGTTGGTCTGCGCCGGGAGGCTCGGAGCGGTGTTCACTTCGGTCACAGCGACGGTGAAGATCTTGGTGTCGCTGAGCGGCGGCGTGCCGTCGTCGGTCACCGTGGTGGTGAAGGTATAGGTGCCGGGGCCCTGCGCCTCGGTCGGCGTCCAGGTGATGATGCCCGAGGGCGAGATGCTGGCGTTGGTTACCACGTCGCCCAAGCCGTTGGTCACGGCGAGGCCGTAGGCCAGATTGTTCGCCGGCAGATCACTATCGGTCGCGGTGTTCGTGACGGTGAGCGGGGTCAACTCGGCAATGGTGCGATTGATTTGCGCGGGCAGGATCGGAGCGGAGTTGCCTTCCGTCACGGCGACGGTGAAGGTCTTCGTGTCGCCGAGCGGCGGCGTGCCGTCGTCGGTCACGGTGGTGGTGAAGGTGTAGGTGCCGGGGCCTTGGGCTTCGGTCGGGGTCCAGGTGATGATACCCGAGGCCGAGATGCTGGCGTTGGTGACCACGTCGCCGAGGCCGTTAGTGACGGCGAGGTCATAGACCAGGTTGTTGGCCGGGAGATCACTGTCGCTGGCGGTGTTCGTGACGCTGAGCGTGGTTTGCTCGGCGATGGTGTAATTGGTCTGCGCCGGCAGGCTCGGAGCGCTATTCACTTCGGTCACCGCAACCGTGAAGGTCTTGGTGTCGTTAAGCGGCGGGGTGCCGTCGTCAGTCACCGTAGTGGTGAAGGTGTAGGTGCCCGGGCCCTGCGCTTCGGTCGGCGTCCAGGTGATGATGCCCGCGGCGGAGATGCTGGCGTTGGTGACCACGTCGCCGAGGCCGTTAGTCACGGCGAGGCCATAGACCAGGTTGTTGGCCGGCAGATCACTGTCGCTGGCGGTGTTCGTGACGCTGAGCGTGGTGAGTTCGGCGATCGTGTAATTGGTCTGAGCCGGCAGGCTTGGAGCCGTATTCACCTCAGTCACGGCGACGGTGAACGTCTTCGTGTCGCTGAGCGGCGGCGTGCCGTCATCGGTCACCGTGGTGGTGAAGGTGTAGGTGCCGGGGCCCTGCGCTTCGGTCGGGGTCCAGGTGATGATGCCCGCGGGCGAGATGCTGGCGTTGGTAACGACCGCGCCGAGGCCGTTGGTGACCGCGAGGCCATAAGCCAGATTGTTCGCGGGGACGTCGCTGTCGCTGGCGGTGTTCGTGACGGCAAGCGCGGTCAACTCGGCGATGGTGCGATCAATCTGGGCGGGCAGGATCGGAGCCGAATTTCCTTCCGTCACAGCGACGGTGAAGGTCTTGGTATCGCTGAGCGGGGGCGTGCCGTCATCGGTCACGGTGGTGGTGAAGGTGTAGGTGCCGGGGCCCTGCGCTTCGGTCGGCGTCCAAGTGATGATGCCCGCCGCCGAGATGCTGGCATTGGTGACAACCGCACCGAGGCCGTTGGTCACGGCGAGTCCATAGGCCAGATTGTTCGCCGGGAGATCGCTGTCGGTCGCGGTGTTCGTGACGGTCAACGGAGTCAGTTCGACGATGGTGCGATCGATCTGAGCAGGCAGGCTGGGAGCCGTATTCACTTCCGTCACCGCAACGGTGAAGGTCTTGGTGTCACTGAGTTGCGGCGTCCCATCGTCGGTCACGGTGGTGGTGAAGGTGTAGGTGCCGGGGCCCTGCGCCTCGGTCGGCGTCCAGGTGATGATGCCGTTGGTGCTGATGATGGCGTTAGTGACGACGTCACCGAGGCCGTTGGTCACGGCGAGGCCATAGGCCAGGTTGTTGGCCGGAAGGTCACTGTCGGTCGCGGTGTTGGTGACCGAAAGGGTCGTGAGCTCGGCGATGGTGTAATTGGTCTGCGCCGGCAGGCTGGGAGCGGTGTTCGCTTCCGTCACGGCGACGGTGAACGTTTTGATATCGCCCAGCGGCGGTGTGCCGTCGTCAATGACCGTGGTGGTGAAGGTGTAGGTGCCGGGACCTTGCAGCTCAGTCGGCGTCCAGGTGATGACACCGGACGGCGAGATGCTGGCATTGGTGACGACGTCGCCGAGGCCGTTCGTCACGGCAAGGCCGTAAACGAGATTGTTCGGCGGAAGATCGCCGTCGGTTGCG
Source organism: uncultured Verrucomicrobiota bacterium (assembly GCA_964448135.1). Taxonomy (GTDB): domain Bacteria; phylum Verrucomicrobiota; class Verrucomicrobiia; order Limisphaerales; family UBA8199; genus CAYUVH01. The sequence continues at coordinate 12,906 of CAYUVH010000013.1, forward strand.
GTGTTCGTGACCGTGAGCGGGGTCAGTTCGGCAATGGTACGATTAATTTGCGCGGGCAGGCTCGGAGCGGTGTTGACCTCGAGCACGGCGACGGTGAAGGCTACCGAGTTACTGAGCGCCGGGGTGCCGTCGTCCAGGACCGTGGTCCGGAAGGTATAGGTCCCGGGGCCCTGGGCTTCGGTGGGCGTCCAAGTGATGATGCCGTTGGTGCTGATAGCGGCATTGGTGATCACGACGCCGAGGCTGTTGGTGACGAAGAGGGAATAGGAGAGACTATTGGCCGGCTGATCAATATCGGTCGCGGTGTTGGTGACCGAGAGGGTCGTGAGCTCGGCGATGGTGTAATTCGTCTGCGCCGGCAGGCTGGGAGCCGTATTCACTTCCTGGACCGTGACGTTGAAGCTGTTCGACGCGAGCAGGCTGGGCACGCCGCTGTTGAAGGCGACGGTGGTCAGCGTGTAGGTGCCGGGGCCCTGGGCCTCGGAAGGCGTCCAGGTGATCACGCCGTTGGTGCTGATCTGGGCGCCGCTGGGCGGCGAATTGGTGAGGACGTAGGTAATGGCATTGGCCGGCGAGCCGACGCTGGTGGCGGTGTTGGTGACGTTGAGGGCCACGGATTCGTTGACCGTGCGATTGGTCTGGGCCGGCAACGTCGGCGCGATGTTCGCGACGCAGACCAGGCCGGTGATCGAGAGCGAATCCACGCGCCAGCCGACGCCGGCGCCGTTGTCGTTGTTCTGGTCGGTGCCGCAACGGAAGCGGAACTGTACGTTGGTGCCGCTGGCGGCCGGCGGCAGGCTGACCACGACGTTGCTGAAGCCGGGGGCGTGACCGCTCCAACAAGGGCGATTGGAGAGCGGGTTGCCGTAGAGGCTGGAGATGGTGCGGTTGTAGCCGTTGGTGAGGAATGTGCCGCCGAGCGTGATAATGTCGCCGAAGGCATTGGTGCCGATTTTAATTTCGAGCACACCGCCGTCGAAGCCTTGGCTGGCGTTGGCTCCCGGTTCCAAATCACAATAGCTGCGGAAGGCAAGAGTGGCCGCACCGGAACCGATGGCGTAAACCGGGGAATAGAGTTCGCTCATGCCCAGGTTCAACGAGTTGGTGACGTAGGCCGAGTTGGGGGCAGTAAACGCACCATTGGTGCGCGTGATCCAGTTGCTGACGCTGCCGCTGATGGCGTTGCTCCAGCCGGTGGGCAGGGCGGGGGCGGTGACGGAATCGAAGCTTTCGCTGAAGGCCAGGCCGGGGGCGCCGGTGGGCACGACCAACTGCAGGGTGCCGAGGTTGAGCGGGCCTTCCTGAAGCTGAAGATTTACCGTGATGCTGGCTCCGCACGCGCCGGTGGAGACGAGCGAGAACGGCTTGGACACGATGGTGCCATTGGTGGCGAGAACGCCGTAAGTCTGCGGGGCGCTGGGCGAGGTCACGCCATTCGTCTCGAGCAAGGTCACAACCAGGTTCGTCGTGGCGGTGACGCCCGAGTTTTTGAGGCCGAAGTTGAAGGTGACTGTTTCGCCGGGATCAACCGCATTGTTCGCCGGGACATAGCTTTCCGCCGCGAGATTGTTGGTCGCGAGCGTGATAATCGGGCGGCCGTTGACGATGATCGTGAAACTGTTGGTCGCGCTGAGTTTCGTGGAATTGAAGGCGAGCGGATTGGAATCGCTGACCACGGTGGTGAAGACGTTCGTGGTCTGGTCCTGAGCGCCGCTGGGCGTCCAACTGATGACACCGGTGTTGGTGTTGATGGTCGCGCCACTGGGGCCGTTCGTCAGCACGTAGGTGAGGGTGTTGGTCGGGACATCGGAATCGGTCGCCGAGTTCGTGATGGACAAGACCACGCCTGGAGCAATCGTGCGGTCCGGCGGAGTCAGGACGAAAACGGGCGGACTGTTTGATTCCTGAACCACCACGGTGAAGGTGTTGGTGATCGAGAAGCTCTTGGTGTTGATGGCCGGCGGATTCGTGTCCGAAACGATGGTGGTGAATACGTTGGTGCTGGGACCCTGGAGTTCGGTCGGCGTCCATGTGATGACGCCGTTGTTCATCGTGGCGTTGGTGACCGCGACGCCAAGGCCGTTGGTCACGGCGAGCGTGTAGGTCAACGTATTGGCGGGGAGATCGTTATCCGTGGCGACATTTGTGACGGTCATGGTGGTCAATTCCACGATCGTCCGGTTGGTGGGCGTGAGCGTGAAGACGGGCGGCAAGTTGGATTCGGTCACCACCACGACGAACGTGTTGGTGTCGCTGAGAGCGGGTGATCCATCGTCGGTTACGATGGTCGTGAAGGTGTTGGTACTGGGGCCCTGCGCCTCGGTCGGCGTCCAGGTGATGATGCCATTGGTGATGACAGGCCCGGTCACGGCGACACCCAGACCGTTGGTCACGGCCAGCGTATAAGTGAGCGTGTTGGCCGGGACGTCGCTGTCCGTGGCGATGTTGGTGACGGTCAGCGACGCAGTTTCCAAAATGGTCCGGTTGGTAACTGTTCCCAGATTCGGCGCGGAGTTGTTGGCCGTGATATTCAGCGTCACGGTAGCCACGCCCAGGTTGGCGCCGTCGTTGGGCTGATACGTGAAGGTCTCGACGCCGGTGTATCCGTTGGTCGGGTTATAGGTGAAGCTTCCGTTGGCGCTCAAGGAGAGGACGCCGTGGGTCGGTCCAGCCACCACCGCAGCCGTCAAGCTGCTGGAGTTGACACCGGTGTCATTCGCCAGCACGCCGGGCGCCGGAATGGTCGCCTGGCGGCCGCCACTGATGGTGTAATTATCGTTGAGGGCGAGCGCCTGCACCGTGTGATTGTCCAGCGACATCGTATAGGGCGTGGGATCGGTCCACATATCGGCGCTGGGAGATCCAGCGGCAAGGGTCGCGTCGCTCGCAGTCACGAGCAGCGAGCCATCCAGGTAGCCGGAAATCTGGGTGCCATTGAAGGCGATTTTTAGTTGATGCAAGCCAACGCCAACCGAACCGATGCTCGCGCTGTCCAATTGCGAAAAGCTGTCGCCATTGCCGAAGCCGGTGAAGCGAATGAGTTTGAGCGTGTTGCCGCCACCGGGCGAGTTCTCCGGATAGAGCCACAGCCCGTAGTGGGCACCGTTGGTGGTGTTCAGGCGACCGCCGATGCCGCCGCCATAACCATTGGTCTGAAATTGAATGTTCGCGGAGATGACGTGGTTGGTAAACCGGTTGGTGAGGTACGCGTAGCCGTAGCCGAAGGCCACCGGGTTCGTGCCGCCGCGCAATTGGCCACCGGTGATGCTCCAGTTACCGACGTTGGTCACCCAGGGAAGGGCGACCGCGGCGGGATCGGTGCCGCGGGTGAATGCATCATACGCGAGCGTGATCGCATTACTCACCGTGATGTAGACGGTGGCCGCGGTCGAATTCGTGAGTCCATCGCTCACCCGGTAGGTGAAGCTGTCCGGACCGGAATAGGAATTGGTGGGCGTGTAGGTGAAGCTGCCATTGGTGGCGAAGCTGAGGGTGCCGCGCAGCGTGCCGGCCAGCAGGGTCGCCGAGAGCGGATTCGCGTCGGAATCGGTATCGTTCGCCATGACGCCGGGCGCCGTGACCGTCAGGACGGTATTCGTCAGAATGCTATAGCTTTCGTCATTGGCGACGGGCGCGTGATTCAAGCTCACGGTGATGGTGACGATGGCCGGGGAAGAATTCGTGACGCCGTTGCTGGCGCGATAGGCAAAAGTGTCGGTGCCGGTGTAGTTGTTGGTGGAGGTGTAATTGAAGCCACCGTTCGAGCTGAGCACCAGCGTGCCGTGCAGGGTATTGGTCGCGAGCACGGCCGAGAGCGAGCTGCCGGTGTCGTTGGCGAGCACGCCCGGAGCGGCAATGGTGAGCGTGGTGTTGGAGACATTGGTGTAGCTGTCGGCGTTGGCGACCGGGGTGCTGGAATTCGCCGTGACGGTGAAATCATCCAGCAACATGGTGTAGCCGGTGGTGTCCGTGTAGGAATCCACGCCCACGCCGCCGCCGAGATAGGGCTGCGCTTCGACGTCGGTCACGCTGAAGGCGGTGGTGCCGTCATAGGCGACGGAGAGTACGTTCGACTGGCAGGTGAGTTTAAGGGTGTGGTAGTTGGTGCCGATGGTGCCCATGTTCGTGCTGAACATGGGGACGAAGGTGTTGCCGTTGTAGCCGAAGGAACTCCAGGTTTGAAACTTGATAAGTTTCAGCGAACCAGCGCCGCCGGGCGAGCCGTCGGGATAAAGCCAGACGGCGTAACGAGCGCCGGAAGCCGGCGCCACGCAAGCGGTGATGCCGCCGCCATAGCCGCTGGTCGGAAAGCGCACTTTGGCCTGGGTGACGGTGTTGGTATAGCCGCCGCCTGCGTTCAAGGAGGCGTAACCCGGGCCATTGGTGCCGCACACGAGGAGGCCGCCAGTGATGGACCAGACGCCGGCCTGATTGGTCCAGGGCGTGGTGATCGCGGCGGGATCGTTGGTGCGGGTGAAATCGTCGGTGAAGAGTTGCGCGTGGGCCACGGACGCAAAAGCCAGCGCGCCCAGCAAAAGGCCGCTGAAGCTGACACCGCCCACCCAGCGGCGGAGCGCGCCAGGGCACCCGGCTCCACCAACAAAATTCCCACTCGTATTTGCTGCCAATACTTTTTCGTTCATAACCTGCGCATTCGGATTTTTACCACTACCCTAAAACACCAAGACCCCAGACAAGGCTGTATACAGTTCCGATTATTCTAATCCCGAACGGCAGCCGCGCTATTCCGCTCAATACGGAAAGGGGTATCGGGGTGAATACGGAATTGCCCACCCGTCCCTTATGGGCAGGGTTGAGAGGATTGCAGGACGCGTGCCACGCAAGATTGGGAATTGAGCTGAAAACCGGGCGAATGCGGAGTTTATCTCCCGCCGCCCAAGGCGGCGACGAGGCAGGCCAGTTCGTCGGCTGCCTGGGTGGGATCGGCCAGCGTGGAACCGACCTCCGCCTTGACCAGTTCGCGGAAGCGACGGCGCAGACGATGAATGGCGACCTTGACGGCGCCTTCGTTGAGACCGAGGGCGAGCGCGGCATCGGCCTGCGAGAGACCATCGGCATCGCCGGTCAACCAGGGTTTGAGGCTTTGAAATTGCGCGGCACGATCGGGAGCGGCGTGTTCGTGAGCCAGCAAAGTGAGCGCGCGGTCGAGGACGGTCAGCGCCCACTTGCGATCGAATTCGGCTTCGGGATTCGGGGCGGCGGGATCGGGGAGTTGCAGTCCGGGTGAAGTATCCGTGCCGGACTCGAGCGGTTCGGTGGCGACGCCGGCGCCGCGTTTCAAACGGCGGTCGTGATCGCGCGCGTCCGACAAAGAGTTTTTTACCGCGCCCAGCAGGTATGAACGAAACCGGCCGCGCTGGGGATCAATGGAGTTGAAACCGGGTTTCGCGAGCAGACGGGAAAAGAATTCCTGCGTCAGTTCGCGCGCGGCATCTTCAGTGGGCGCATCACGGCGAATGAAAGCAAACACGGGCGCATAGTAGGCGGCGCAAAGATCGCTCAGGGCGACCTTTGCTTCCGGGGAATCGCCGCGCGCCTCGAGCACGCGGGTCCATTGGGTGGTGACAAACGCGGCGGGCGGCGGGCCTTTTGAGCTGGAGGGGTCGGAGGTCAGATCACTTTTTGGCTTCCGCGGCTTCACTGCCCGCGGCCTGATGGTTCAAAACGTCCAACAAAAGCTGAGTCTCGGCCGCGCTAAAATTGCCTGAAATTTGCACTTCGCGGCCGGTAATGGCGCTGCGGATCACCGGCGCACTCAGCACACGGCCGCCCCAGACGATCGCGAGTTGCCGGCCGATGTTCTCGCCGGTCAATTTGGAAAAGGCGCGTCCGCCCTCGTCGGTCAGCCGCAAAAGAATTTCCTTGCGGCCAGGCTCATCACCGGTGCCCCTGGCGCTGGCGACGGCGTGTCCGCCGAGCAACACCTCCCGCAGGACGCGTAGTTTGGATGCTGGGGCGGGATCGCCCAGGCTGGACAATTCATCCGCGGGCAGATCGGTTTCGCCCGGGCGGGCCACCCAGCGAAATTCAAGACTGCGAGGCGGGTCGTCGCCGAGGACGGTGGTGCCGCCGGACGACGCGTCCTGGCCGTTTTTCGCGCCCGGATTGTATCGGTAGTTGATGGGGACGTCGGATTCGACCGGACCGGAATCGAAAACCGGTTTGGCCTCCGAGCTGATGATCAATTGCAGCGCGCCCTTATCGCCGGGGGTTTTTTGCACGGTGCAGGCAGCCACATGGTCGCCGAAAATCATCTTCCGCAGGCCGGTCTGTCCGCCGATGTTCCTGGTGATGGTGGCGCCGTTTTGGACGTAAGTGAGCGAACCGGTGAAGGAAATGGCGGAGTTGCCGGAGGAACTCAGAACGCTCACCTCGAGTATTTTGTCGGGCGTTTTCGGTTCATAAAGTTTTTCCGTCCGTGCCCCGGCCAGATAAAACGCGCCGTCGTTTGAACCGTAAGGCAAGGCTACGCCCCAGGAACGATTGGTTCCCTCTTCGACATAATTCACGCTGCCCTGAATGATACCAAGCAAGGTGACATTGGGGGAGTAGCGGATCCCGTTGCGCACCATTTCGCCTTCATCGCTGGCGGGCGGCGGGGCAAACCAGACGCGGGCTTGCAATCCGTGGGCGGGAAGTTGGGCGAGCGCGGCCAGCGGCTTGAGGGCGAAGGCTTTCATGTTGGTCGAAACGCCTTCCCAATTGAAGAGAGAGGTGACGGCGTTCGTGTCCCTGGCCAGCAGCGCGTGCTCGAAGCGGGCGAGCAAATCATTGGTCGAACCGGGGGCGGGTGAAGGCTTGGAAAGATCACTACTTTCGAGGCTCTGGCGCTGAAGCTGGAGCACGATCCGCATTTCCCGAGTCCCGGGATGTTTGAAAGATTCCAGGGGCAGGAGCCAGGTCGAGTAAGGGGTGGCAGCGTAACCCGCGGCGGATGCCTTCAGGAGATGATCGGAAAAGATATGGGTGACCAATTCAAACTGTCCCTGGGCGTCCGCGACACCCACCTGTACCGCCAATCCGGCCGTTTGCGATGTTCCGACAAAGTCTTCCACCCGGGCACCCGGGATGGGTTGGTGGGTATCACGGTCCATGACGGTGCCCCGCACGGTCACGGAAAGAAGCGCGCGCGCCTGGGCCTGGTTCAGCGCGGCGGCGGCAGCCTGTGCCCGTGCCTCACTTTGTTTCGCGTGCCCGAGGGCCGGTATAATCAGCGCCGCCAGAATTGCCAGGATGGCAATCAGGACCAGGCCCGCAAATCCCAGCACGATCGCGAGAGCCAGGCGCTTCCAGAATCTGTCCGGGCGGGGCGATGGAGTGGCGTGCGGTGTGACTGGCGGCGCGCTGGGCTGGGAGAGGGTGTCAACGGCTGTTCTAACTTGGCTGGCCTGCTGGTAACGGCGGGAGGGCTCCTTTTCGAGGGCGTGCAGGACGACGTCATCGAGGCGGACGTCCACCTGCACTTTTTGCGAGGGCGGCTGGAATTTGCCGATGGGCAGTTCGCCGGTGAGCATTTCGTAGAAGACGACGCCGAGGGAATAGATGTCGGCGCGATGGTCCACGGTGGAGGGTTTTTCCAATTGCTCGGGCGCCATGTAATGCGGCGTGCCCAGCACCGCGCCCTGACCGGTGAGGACGAGGTCGGCGGAGCGGTCGCCGGCCAGCTTGGCGATGCCGAAGTCGGCGATCTTCACACGGCCTTTGGCGTCGAGGAGGATGTTCTCCGGCTTGATGTCGCGGTGGAGGATGCCTTCGTTGTGGGCGAATTGCAGGGCGTCGCAAATCTTCGGGACGACCTCGAGCGCCTGCGCCGGGGTGAAGCGACCGGTGCGCATGGCCTGGCGGAGGTTTACGCCGTCCACGTATTCCATGAGCAAATAGAAGAAGCCTCCGGCCTGGCCGAAGTCGTGGATGGTGACGATGTTGGGATGGTTGAGCCGCGCGAGCATGCGGCCCTCGCGGGAAAAGCGTTCCGCAAACGCGGCATCGGTGGCCAGCGTCTGCGGAAGGATTTTCAGGGCGACCAGTCGTTCGAGTTTCGGCTGGCGGGCCTTGAAAATGAACCCCATCCCTCCCTGGCCGATGAGTTCCAAAATTTCAAGCTGCGGGAAGGCGGCGGCGAGCTCGGCCTGCGTGGGCGGGACCGGCTGCGGGCGATTGCCGCGGCCGTCTTCGGTGGGAGCGGCGGCCTGCAGGAGCAGGCACTTGGGACAGAGGCCCTGCGGCGCTTCGGGCGGAATCGGCGCGCCGCATTTCGGGCAGGTCTTCGAGATAATCGTATCGCTCATACCCTTTCCTGAGGCAGGGGCAGGAAAAGGTTACCGGATTTCTTTACGTTTGTCCGCCCGGCCTTACTGGTTCACATGGATGATCTTGGCCGGCGGGAAGCCGTTGAACCACGTCGCCGAGGCGCTGCTGTAGGCGCCGATGTTTTCGGAATAAACGAGGTCGTCGATTTCGAGGTCGGGCAGTTCTTCGGAGAGCGAGATGGTGTCGAGGGCGTCGCAGGTCTGGCCGAACACGGCGCAGACCTGGGTGCGGCCTTTTTTGAAGGCCTGCAAATGATACTGGCAGTGATCGAAGATGATGCCGCTGAAGGTGTGATACACGCCGTCGTTGATGTAGTAGCAGGGTTTGCCGTCGCGCACGGCCTTGCCGATGATCCGCGACACAGCGGTCGCCGCCGTGGCGACGAGGAAGCGGCCGGGTTCGGCCAGGATTTGGATGTCCTTGGGAAAGAGGCGCGTGATCTCGCTGTTGATCTTCTGGGCCAGGGCGCTGAAGGGTTTCACGTGCCGGTCATACGGGGCGGGGAACCCGCCGCCGATGTCGAGGATCTTGAGTTCGTGGCCGCGGGAACGCGATTCCTTCATCACGGCCGCCGCCATATCGAGCGCCTGGACGAAGTTTTGGAAATTCGTGCACTGGCTGCCGACGTGGAAACTCAGGCCCTCCACGACGAGCCCCAACCGGAATGCCTCCAGGATCAGGTCCACGGCTTCGCCGGGGTCGCAGCCGAACTTCGAGGACAGTTCCACCATCGAGCCGGTGTTCGGCACCCGCAGGCGCAACACCACGCCGGCATGCGGCGCGAAGCGCGCGATCTTTTTGAGTTCGGCCGCGTTGTCGTAGGTGACCAGCGGCTTGTATTTGTCGAGCGCGCGCAGGGTCTCCTGCGGCTTGGTCGGGTTGGCGTAAATGATTTTGTCCCAGATGAAATGCTGGCGGGCCTTGGCGGAAAGGCCCTTGATGTTTTCATACACGAGCATGAACTCGGGCAGCGACGCGACGTCGAAGCTGGCACCCGCCTTGTAAAGGGTGCGCACGATGGCGGGCTCGGCGTTGGCTTTGACGGCGTAGTAGGCCTGGACCTTGGGCAGGTGTTTGCGGAAGGCGGCGTAATTGGCGCGGATCTGATCGTGGTCAATAATCACGACCGGGGTGCCGTGCTTGCGGGCGATGCGTTGCAGTTGCTCTTTTGTCATTGCGCTTAAACCCGCGAATCGGGCTGTGGGCGTTTAAGCCGTTTCGGCGGTTCGCACAAGCGAAAAGCACGCGCACTTGCTCTCCCGCGCGCAGCCGCTACCTTTCAACTGACGGAATGCGGGTTACGGCATCCAGAATGTGCGGTTGGTGGCGGCTGGCAGTGCTGGTCGTCATGATGGCGGCCAGTTGCCCCGGCGCCGGCTTTACCAATCAGTTTTCCCGCTATACTTCCTACGACTGGGATACCGAGGACGGCCTGCCCAATGATTCGATCAATACCGCGCTCCAGGCGGGTGGGGCGTATTTCTGGCTCGCGACGCAGGAGGGATTGGTGCGCTTCGATGGCGTGAAGTTCGTGAGCGTTCCCGTGGCGGGATTTACCGGCGAGAACGATCGCGCCTTCAACGCTTTGTGTGAGGGCAAGGAAGGCACCTTGTGGGTGGCCTCGCAGAGCGGCCGCGTGTGCGGATTGAAAAATGGCCGGGCGACGGAACTCGCGTTGCCCGCGCCGGTAACGAATTGTTTCCTCACGCGGCTTTTCGAGAGCCGCGATGGCGCGCTGTGGATCGGGACGGAGACCAATGGCCTGCTGCGTTGGAACGAGGGAAAATTCACGCGGCTTACCACCGCCGAGGGTTTGGGGCACAACTCGATTCGTTCGCTGTGCGAGGACAATCAGGGGAATATCTGGATCGCTACCGCGGGTGGTTTGAGCCGGTGGCACGACGGAACATTTACGAATCTCACGGTCGCAGCGGGCATGCTGCACAATTCCATCCGCGTGGTTTACTTCGACCGGGACGGTTTTTTGTGGGTCGCGTCCCAGTATGGCCTGACACGGATGAAGGACGGGGTGCTGACGCATTTTCGCAAGCGGGATGGGCTGTCGGATAATTTGATCAGCGCGATTTACAAGGACCGGCAGGGCGTCCTGTGGGTGGGCACCTACAATGGCTTGAACCGGTTGGAGAATGACAAAATCACGGTCGAGACGCGCGCGGATGGGACTTCCTACGACCGGATCAATTCCATCTTCGAGGACACCGAGGGCAATCTTTGGGTCAGCACGCGCAACGGCCTGAGCCGGCTCCGTCCGCGCGTGATCACGGCTTACACCGAATTGCAGGGCCTGACCTACAACAATGCCACGTCGGTGCTGGAGGACAGTGATGGGAGCCTGTGGATCACATATTGGGGCGGCGGCATCAATCACGTGCAGGATGGGGTCGTGACTCCCTATCGTCGACGCGAAGGGTTGCCGAGCGATCTCGTCCTGACGCTGTGCGAAACGCGCAGCGGCGACCGATGGTTCGGTCTCGACTACGACGGCGGGATCAACGTGCTGCGGGGCAACGTGTTCGTTCCTTATCGCGAACTCGAGGGGATGACGGATCATTCGGTCCGCGCCATTCTCGAAGATCGGGCGGGAAACATGTGGATCGGGACGCGCACCGCGTTGCTCCAGTTCAAGGACGGCCGTTTCAAGCGCTACACCACGAAAGACGGGCTGCCTTCGAATTCCATCGAGGCCATTGTCGAGGACCGCGCCGGAAATTTGTGGTTCGGCACGGACGGCGGGTTGGTGACGTTGCGTGATGGCGTTTTCAAAAAGTACACGACGCTGGACGGCCTTTCGCATGACATGGTGACCGCGATACACGAGGACCCCGATGGCGCGCTGTGGCTGGGGACGCATGGGGGATTGGATCGCTTGCGGGACGGAAAAATCTCGGCGTTCCGGACGCGCGCGGGAATATTCCGTGACGAGATTTACGCGCTGGTCGAAGACGATTTGGGATTTCTCTGGCTGACGTCACACCAGGGGATTTTCCGCGTGAGCCGGCAGGAACTGAACGATTTTGCGGCGCGCAAACACACGGCGGTCAATTGTGTGTCGTTCGACAAACGCGATGGGATGGCCAGCGTCGAATGCAAGGGCTACGGGCAGACGGCGGCGTGGAAGGGCTGCGAAGGGCAGCTTTGGTTTCCGACGAGCAAGGGGATCGTCTCCGTCAATCCGCGCGCGGCACGGGTGAACACGACGCCTCCACGTATCGCGCTGGAGGAAGTGCAGGTCAACAAAACGCCGGTGGACCTGGGCCACGAAGCCAACCTGATCGCCGGCAACCAGGAACTCGCTTTTCGCTACACGGCGTTCAGCTTCTCGGCACCGGAAAAAATAAGCTTCAAATACCGGCTGGAGGGATTCGATTCGGACTGGATCAACGCCGGTTCCACCCGCGAGGCGCATTATCACCATTTACCCGCGGGCAATTACCGCTTCCAGGTCATGGCGGCCAACGGCGATGGCGTCGCTTCCACCGAACCGGTTTCATTCGGGCTGGTGCTTTCGCCGCCATTCTGGCGGACGGGTTGGTTTCTCTCACTGGCCGGACTGGCGATCATCGGGGCGGTGGCCGCGGCGGTTCGCTATGTCTCGGTGCAAAATCTGCATCGCCGGCTGGCAGTGCTCGAACAACAGCACGCGGTGGAGAAGGAGCGCGCGCGGATCGCCCAGGACATGCACGACGACCTCGGCGCGAACCTGACGCAGATTTGTGTCCTCAGCGAGCTCGCCCGGCGCGACTCAGCGCAGCCGCAACGGGTTGCCGCGCATACGAATGCGATTTCCGACACCGCGCGCGAACTGGTGCAGAGCATGGACGAAATTGTGTGGTCGGCCAATCCGCGCAACGACAACTTGCGGCGGCTCGCCGGCTACATTTTCCAATACGCCGAGAATTTTCTCGCGCCCACCCCGGTGCGCGGGCGCTTTGAGCAGCCGGTGGCGCTGCCGGAGTTGCCGCTCAGCGCCGAGCTGCGCCATGATATTTTTCTGGCCGTCAAGGAGGCGCTGAACAATGTCGTGAAGCATTCGCAGGCGAGCGAGGTCTGGGTGCGCGTCAAGCTGGCCGGCGGAAAACTGGAAATTGATATCGAGGACAACGGCCGGGGTTTCGCGGCGGAAAATGGCCGGCCCTTCGGCAACGGCCTCGCGAACATGCAAAAGCGCGTCGAAAGTGCCGGTGGTTGCTTTACGGCCACCAGCGCACCGGGCGCGGGCACCAAAATAAAAATCATCGTCGCCGTGCCCGCGACGGCGTAACGTGCGCGCGCCGGCATGATTCCCGCGCCCAACATCAAGGTCTCCATCGTCGAGGATAACGACAAGCTGCGCGAGAGCCTGGCAATCATGATTGGTGGCGCGAGCGGTTTTTCGTGTGTGAGCACGCACGCGTCGGCGGAGGAGGCACTCCGGCAGATTCCCACGCGCAAGCCGGACGTGGTCCTCATGGATATCAATCTCGCCGGAAAATCCGGCGTGGAATGCGTGCAGGAATTGAAAGCGCTGCTGCCCGCGGTAAAAATCATCATGCACACGGTGTATGAAGATGAGGACCAGTTGTTTCGTTCACTGCGCGCGGGAGCGACCGGCTATCTGTTGAAGCGTACCACGCCCGGGAAATTGCTGGAGGCCATCGCGGAGGTCCATGGCGGGGGTTCACCCATGACCGCGCAGATCGCACGGATGGTGGTCGAGCATTTTCACCAGGTCGGTTCGGGCAAACCCGGTGAATCGGCAGAAAATCTCACGGCACGCGAGCGCGAGATCCTTGACAAGCTGGCGAAGGGCTATCGCAACAAGGAAATCGCGGACATGTTGAGCGTGAGCATTGATACCGTCCGTTCCCACTTGCGGAAGATTTACGAGAAGTTGCACGTGAGTTCGCGGACGGCGGCGGTGCTGAAGTATCTCAACAAGTGATCCGCAATTGATCCGGAGCACCAAAGGCAGGCCCCAGGCCTGGTTTCGGGCCTTCAGCCCTCGAATTGTTTTTCGGACGTGGTTCCTGGGCCGATGGCCCAAGCTGGTATGGGACGGGCCTTTGGCCCTGTTGAGAAAAGCCCTCGGTCGTATTTCTTCTGCGCTAAGAAACCCAAATCTTAGTGAAACGTTTAAGCGTAGTCTGATCGGACTACAAAAACGGTGTTTTCCAGCCATTTTTTGCACATTTCCATCCCTTTGAGCGATAGCGAGGCGGCCCTTACTTCGCCTAATTTCAAGTAGTCTCCACGACCGGTGTCGATCGCCGTTTGCAGATGTTTGCGCGGCAGCGAACCCGGCGCGGAAACGCCATGCTCTGTATCAGGCCAACAGAAAAATGTCGCTGCGATTTCGTCCTATGAACCAACTCCGTCTTTTTCGCGCACTTGCCTTCGCCACCGGTGCCTGTTTGTTCACCCCTGACGCGCTCGGAAGCGCGGTGACCAACTGGCACACGTTCAAGAACACCGCGACGGTTTTGTCCGGGCAGGGGACGGACGGCCCGGTGATGGGCTCGACCGCCAATTCGTCTTCCACGGGCTTCCTAATCGGCTACATGGATTCGCCGCTCTCGCTCAACGCCGTGGGTGACCGTATCTCGCTGACCTTCAACATGAGCTTCAACGACGCGGCCGGCATGGCGAGTTCGGCGAATGACAATCTGCGTTTTGCGCTGTTCGATCTGAACGGCGAGGCCCAGGTGACCATTGATAACACGGCGACCGCCGGCACGACGGACACAGACAATTTGCGCGGTTACTGGTTTGGAGTGCGCACCAGCGCCACCGGCGGGAGCATTCGCCGCCGCACGGACACGGGCGCGAACCCGTTCGCCAATGGCACCAACCCGCTGCTCGGCACGCCCGGCGGTTCGGCAGTGACGTACAGCGGCGCCATCAACGGCGTGGGCGGCCAGACCTATGTGGGTGAATTGACGCTGATACGAACAATCGCCGGCGTGGATCTCAGCGGATTCTTCGGCGGTAACGGCGCCACCAACTCATTTTCATTTTCCGACACGAGCGGATCCATCACCAATGGTTTTCAAGCGGTCGGTTTCTTTAATGGCAGCGCCCTGAACCTGGACCAAATGATCCTCCAGAATGTGGACGTTTCCTATTTCGCCGTGCCGGAACCCTCGGCGGCGGCGCTTGGATTTGGCGGTTTGCTCGGCTTGATGATTTTCCGGCTGGAGCGAGCTCGGAGACGTTTCGCCGGCAACCGCCATAATTCTTCTTCGCAATAGCCCTGCAGCAACAACCTCAACCGCTCGCTCGCTCCCTATGAAAACCATGCTTCGTCTTCGTTACACTCTCCTGGCCGCCGGGGTGGCGCTGGTGTGCGCTTCAGCCGTCGCCGCGCCCGTCACGAACTGGCATACGTTCAAGGCGTCCCCGGCCACGACGCTCGCCGGCCAGGGCACCGGCAGTCCGACCTTTGGCAGCACGGCGGTGACATCGAGCGCCGGCTTCCTCGTCGGCTATTTTCAAGCGCTGTCGCTGACCAACGTGGGCGACCGCATCAATTTCACCTACCAATGCAGTTTCACCGACGCGGGCGGCATGGCCAGCGCAGGCGACAATTTCCGCTACGCGCTTTTTGATCTGAACGGCCAGACGCCAGTGACCGCCGACAATACCGCGACGGCGGGCGTGACCGGCCAGACGGACAACTGGAGAGGCTATTGGTTTGGCCAAAAGGGAGGTGGGGGCGCCGGGAACGCCGGCAGCATTCGCGAACGCACGAACGCGCTTGCGTCCGGCGCCAATATTTTTTCCGCCACGGCGCCCAACACCAGCGCGCCGTCGATCGGCACACCCGCGGGAGCGAACATCCTGCTGGTAAGCTCGACGGGCACCTCGGGGCCGACTTACACGGGCACCATGGCCCTGGAAAAAACGCCCACGGGCGTGGCAGTAGCGGGAATCCTGGGTGGAAATGGAGCCACGAACATCTATGTGGCGACTGATGACGCTCCGCCGACGCCGGTCAATTACGGCGCGGTGGCCTGGTTGAATGGCGGCCCGCTGAGCTGCGACCAGTTCAATTTCCAGAATGTGGACGTGAGTTACGTGGCTTCGAACGCGCTCGCCTTTGTGGTGCAGCCGGTGAGCACGACAGTCAATGTCGGCCAGCCGGTGACTTTCAGCGCCGTGTGGACGGGCAGCGGCATCATTCCGCGCGTGCAATGGCGCGAAAACGGCAGCGACCTAGTGGGTGAAACGAATTCCACCTACACCATCGCCGCGGCCAGCTTCGGCCAGAGCGGGTTCACCTACAGCGTCGTGGTGAGCAATGTTTTCGGCGACGGCATTGTGAGCACCAACGCGGTGCTGACCGTGAACAATGACACGAACCCGCCCACGGTATTGTCGGTTTCGAGCATCGCTTCGAACATTCTGAACGTGGTGTTTTCGGAGCCGGTGGATTCGGCCACCGCGCAGGACAGCGGCAGCTACACGCTGGCGGGCAATTCGTTTTCGGCATTCACGATGATTGGAACGACGAATGTCCAGCTCACCGCTGACAACCTAATCGCGACCAATTTCACCTTGTCGGTGCAAAATGTGAAGGACACCAGCGGTAACACGATGGCGTCCACGAATCTCTTCGGCTATGCACTGGGCTTTCAGAATTCCCAGACCATCGCCACGACCGGCGCGGGTTTTGCCTTCAACGACAAGGAATACCTCTACGCCAGCGGTTCGGACATCTTCGGCACGGGCGACCAGTTCCAATACGTTTACAAGCCGGTGTCGGGCGACTTCGACCTGCAGGTGAAAGTCGAATCGTTGCAGAACACGGACGCGAACGCCAAGGCGGGTCTCATGGCGCGGCTTAACACGTTCTTCGATGCGCGTAATGTGATGATTGAAGCGACGCCCGCGCGATTCATTTTCCAATATCGCACGAACTCGGGCTCGGGCAGCGAAGCACTAACCACGCCGCGCCCGCCGACGGCCTTCCCGAATTGCTGGGTGCGGTTGAAGCGGGTGGGCTCGGTCATCAGCGGTTACTCGGCGACGAATTCCGGTTCGTGGACATTCGTGGGCAGCCTGGATACGGCGGCGAGTCCGGAGGGCGCGTATCCGGCGGATATCCTGATCGGCCTCGCGGCGACCAGCCATAACACGAGCCAACAGACGGTCGCGGTGTTCAGCGGGTTTGCGAACGCGGTGGCGACGTCGGCGTTGTCCATCGTGAACAATCATGACGGCACAGTGACGGTCAGTTGGTCCTCCGGGGCGACCGGTCTGAATCTGCAAGCGACCCCGAGTGTCACGGCACCTGTGACGTGGACAAACGTCCCGAACAGCAACCTGACCAATCAAATGACACTGCCCGTGGGTCCGGGCGCGTCTTACTTCCGGCTGAGCAATTGAAGTTGTCCGAATCCAGACGGGAGCGCGGCTGTGCTCAGCCGCAGTGGCAACGATTTGTCAGGCGCGTGACAATTGATTCCAGGGTTGGCTTGCGTTTGCGAGCGCTGCGGCTGAGGACAGCCGCGCTCCGGGGATTGGCGTTGGTCGGCGCGATGACAATTTGGTCCGCAACCGCGGCCATCACCTACGTGGACGCCACCACCTCCAACACCACTCTCTCAGGCACAGCACTGAACGCTGGTGTGAATTACACCACCGGCGCGGGACAAGGCGCGATGGACAATCTCTGGCACCTGCGCACGGGCGTGGGAAATGGCAACGGCGTTTGGACGGCGGGAGAACTGACCAATGGCACCGAGAACGTGACCCCGCTGGTGACGACCATTTCCTTTCCCAGTGCGGGAGGTTACAGCGTGTTCGCCTACATCTGGGATTCGACCGATCCGGGCGAAGACTGGGACGCCCGCGTGCGACCCGGCAGCGCGAGCATCTACCATAAAATCCAGGCGTCCGAAGCTGAAGCGGCCAATCCCGTCCGTTTCACGAATGCGGTGGTTACGAGTGAGAGTCCACGCCAACTGATTCAAATTCCCCTCGGGGTCGTAGTCGTTACCAACGGCGGCACGGTCCAGGTTTATGTGGATGACGATACTACTACCGGGTCACGGGCCACCTGGTACGACGGTGTCGGTTACGAAAAGGTTTTCGGCGCACTTGGCGACCGCGTGGTGGCGATCGATTTCAACAAGACGAACACCCCTGGCGCTCCATCGCAGGCAATGTTCCGTTCGGTCTTCGGGTCCAGCACCACCAGCCAGAATTCAACGAGCGTCACCAAACAAATTGGATCCTGCACGATTCGGCTGACGAAGACCTCGGCAACCGCGTTTGATTTTCGCGGTGCCAACGGCGATTCCTCGCGCGCGATTCCCGGCGGACCGACGAGCCTTTCGTCACTCGTGGCGGATTTCATCGGCGCGCGCGACGGGACCATCAACCTTGCGTTGTCCAACCTGACGAGCGGTACATATCTCTTCCGGAGCTGGCACCTCGATACTTTTACCTCGGGCAACCTGGGCTACGCGCAGGGCATAAACGCGACGACGCCAAATGTGTTGCGCGCCCAGATCACCAATTCGCTCGTCGGGATCATCCAGCCCACCGCGCTCGGATCCTCCGGCCTCGGCACGAACTGGATCAGCGACACGGACATTCCCACGCTCTCTTTTCCCTTCACAGCCGACGGCTCCAATACCGTCATGATCAACCTTTCAACGATCTACACGAATGGTGTGGATCGATTCATTCTCATGAACGGTTTTGAAGTGGACGCCACCACGCCATAACGAGGAGTTGATGATGACAATCTCCGCAAATTTGATAAGCTGGCCGGTTCCAGGACGGGGTTTAGAGTCCGCTGCGGTATATCCTTGGAGCGCTCTCATTGACACCCCGCTTCAGCCCAATCCATACAGTTGGAGAAAAAAATCCCCTCATCCGCCGTCGCGAGGACGCTTCCGCCGTCGTCAAGACCATGGCGGACAGGATGGCGGGACAGGCCCCGGCCCTCTCCCGCTGGGAGAGGGAGAGCGTTTGGACGGCTCGGGTCGGCGTCACCATTTGGTGAAGGCGGCTCTCGAAGGCAATCGGAAATATGGAGCCTCGTTATCCCGCGTTGCGGGACTGCTACGAAAAACGACTGCCCGTCGCGAGAAACCGCTGAAGCGGTTTCAAGGAATTTTACAGCGCGTTTTCACCCCGCTGAAGCGGGGTGTTAATGAGAGTCGGGTTGGAGTTCGAGGAAATTCCATTGTGCGCCTTATGGCGGGCAGCGCTGGCAGCGCTATTTTTGGAGCGTTGCTGCTGGCGACGGTCGCGTCGGTTGCGGCGCCGTATAACGTGCTGTTCATCGCGGTGGACGATTTACGGCCGGAATTGAAGTGCTACGGCCTGTCGCACATGGTCACACCGAATATTGACCGGCTCGCGAATTCGGGGCGGCTGTTCAAGCATCAGTATGTGTCGGTACCGACGTGCGGCGGCTCGCGCTTCGCGCTGATGACGGGCAAGCGGCCCACGACGGTCGCGGACACCGGCAACGGCGCCTTTTCCCAACTGCCGACTTCGGAAGGCTCGAACCCCGAGACGTTTGCCCATCTGTTCCGCCGCAATGGCTGGCGCACCGCGTGTGTCGGGAAGATCAGCGACGAGCCGGACAGTTACGTGTGGAACGTCAGCTCCACGCTCGGCGGAGACGATCGCGGGCGCGTGTCGGTGAATCATGTGGAAGCACCGTTTTCCTGGGATGAAATCATCTCGGGACCGGACAAGTGGGGCGCGCGCATCGATCCGCTGTTCAACTACGCAAACGGCACCGGCCGCACCTCAGGCTCTTCACCGGCATATGAAGTCGGAACCAATTTGACGGATGAAGGTTATCTGGATGCGTTTACGGCAAAAGCCGCCATCGCGAAACTCCAGGAATACAAGCAGGACGGCACGCGCTTTCTGCTGGCGGTCGGCCTCTTCAAGCCACATCTGCCGTTCAACGCGCCCAAGTCCGACTACGATCTTTACGATCCGAACACGTTGCCTCCGCCATATCCCACCACCGCGCCAACGAATGCACTGGCAGGCACGGCCTCGCAGAGTTCCGAACTGAACAACTACAACCACGGGTATTATCCCGGCGATCCGGGCACGCACACGGATGACGCGTATCGCCGCAAACTCCGCTGGGCTTACGACGCGTGCGTCAGCTATTCCGATGCGCAAGTGGGCAAAATTCTCGATTCGCTGGACTCACTCGGGCTCGCAACCAATACGATCGTCGTACTCTGGGGAGATCACGGCTGGTGCCTGGATGATTACAACCTGCTTGGCAAACACATCGTCCTCGAGCGCGGCGTGCATTCGCCGCTGATTATTCGCGTGCCGGGCATGGCTTTCCCGGGCCGCGCTACGGAGGGAATCGTGGAGACCATCGATATTTATCCCACGCTGGCCAAGCTCTGCGGCCTCACTCCTCCCGCAAATATCAACGGCACCAGCCTCATTCCCATGCTCAACAATCCCGACGCGCCGGGCAAGGGCTGGGCCTATTCGCGAGACCTTGATTCGCTCACGCAGGACAGCGTGCGCACCGATCGCTGGCGGTTGATTCGTGTGAATTCGGATTATGATTTGTACGATTTCCAGGCGTACCCTTACGAAGTAACCGATGTGTCCGCGCAATACCCTGCGGTGGTAAGCGATCTCGTCTCCAACAAGTTGAACGTGCAGTCGACGCGAACCGGCACGACCAACTACAACACTTGGAAGCAAAATAATTTCACGCCCCAGGAAGCAACGAATGCCGCGGTCAGCGGCACACTGGCCGATCCCGATGGCGATGGCGTGGCCAACCTCGATGAATTTATCGCCGGCACAAATCCAAAGAGCGCGGCCAGCAAGCCCGCGCTCATCGGCGAAGTGAAGGATCTCTCCGCGTACGGCCTGCCCCAGAAATATTTCACCACGCGCTTTACAGCCTCGTCGTTGGTGGAGGACGTGTCCTTTACACTGGAAGGAGGATTGGAATTCGGAGGCTGGAGTGCCGGTGCACTGGCGTTTGTCACCAATTCGCCGCTCGGCGCGGGCCTGTATGAGTTTTTGTTTCGCCTGACCAATTCAGTGAACTCGGCTGGCCAGGGTTTCGTTCGTTTGCGGGCCGAGCAAACGCCTTGAATATGAAAGCACACCATTCTTGCCGACCGACCGACCGTGGCGGCTCGGCGTTTACCCTGATCGAACTGCTCGTGGTCATTGCCATCATCGCCATCCTCGCGGCGATGTTGCTGCCGGCGCTCTCCAAAGCGAAGGACCGCGCCATGCGCGTGTCGTGTCTCAGCAATCTCAAGCAACTGGCCGTGGGGATGCACTCCTATGCGATGGACCAGAATGATTACGTTTTGCCGGCGCGGCAGAATTATGTCCCCGTGGCGGTGGACCCGCCGCAGGCCGACGCGGCGAAAACCATCGGCCTCAACGTGGAGTCCAATTTCAATTCCACCGTGTGGAATTGTCCGGCCCGCCCGCGCGTATTTCCAGTTTACGAAGATACCTACAAGCAGTGGGTGATCGGCTACACGTATTTCGGCGGCATCACCAATTGGAATACACCCCTCGGAAATTTTCCGGGCCTGAGCCCGATCAAGCTCGGTACGTCCAAACCGCATTGGATGCTGGCCTCCGACGAAATCATACGCACGGGCACCTTCGCGTGGGGCACTTTCGATCCCGCCGCAACCGATCGCGATATCTTTGTAGGCTCACCGCCTCATCGCAATGGCTCGCAACTGCCCGTCGGCGCCAATGAAGTATTCGTGGACGGTTCCGCCTCGTGGATCAAAGCGGCTCTGCTGCGCAAGCTCGACACTTGGAACGGGCGGCTGACGTACTTTTACCAGGACCGCAAGGATTTCCCCACCGCGCTGGCGTCGCAATTGGACAGCACGAGCATGCAGATCGGGCCGTGAATCATTCGCGATCCATTCCGAAATCTGGCCGCCTGCGGTGATGTCTGAGAACGAGAATTCTCACTCCCCGATCCGTCTCCCGATAGAGGAGATGGTAAGGAAATGAGGGAAAGTTGGCGCGCTGTTATCACCGGCCTAATTCGCGCCGCAAATGCTTTAAAGTCATCCGGGTCGACGGCTCTCGATCCAGTTCTGCGTCTCGTCGAAGAGCTTCCCGAACACCTTCATCCTCGTCCACCAGAACTGCAAGCAAAGAATCCAAAAGCTTCGAAGCCAGATTGGCTCGATCAGATTCGGATAGTCTCATCGCCTCTTGCTCGATTTCAGTCAGAGTGCGCACTCTGTGGAAATCTAATCGAGTTTTATTCAAGGACAACTGCGTTTGCGATTAATGGCGAACCCACTGGTTATCAATGATTTCGAATAACCCGACTGGGATTTCAGCCACATCAACCCATTCTACCTCGACTTAATCTCAAATCGAAATTTCTCGCTCACCATCAACCACTTGCGCGATTGCACTTGGAATCAAGGGACGCTTCGTGCAAACGTTTAACCGCTAGTTAAAGCAGCCTAAGCCGGCGCTCCTTCCTGGGCGCCGGCGCGGGGGACCCAAACTCCCGGACACAGGTCCGGGACGGGGCGAACGGCCAAGGGTAACTTTGGCCAAGGTCACTTCCATGACCGAGCCCGTCAGCTAACCTCGTCGGCCCTTGGAAGGGCGATCCTCTAGGGTCCCGCGTGTGCGGGCTCCACGTTCACCCAGTCGTAAAACGCGCTGCGCGCGTCCCCTGCGGGGCGATACCCTGCCGCGCGCCGCCATATCGGAGACTGGTTATGTTGAGAATGTTTTTGAACCTCGCGATGGAGCACCCGATCCTTTCTTTGTTCGGCCTGCTCTTCGTCTTCTGTTTGCTGGCGCCAACTTTGACGGGCGCGGTGTTGATCCGCGAACGCCAGGTGGGCGTCGTGGTTAAAAAATTCGGTTCGAGCTCGCTGCCGCCGGGGCGGTTGGTTGCCCTCGCGGGCGAATCCGGTTACCAGGCGGACACGCTCGCGCCCGGCCTGCACTTCGGTTACTTCCGCTGGCAGTATCGCATTCTCAAAATGCGGCTGGTGGTGGTGCCGCAGGGTGAAATCGCCCTCGTGGTGGCCGCCGATGGCGCAGCCACGCCGTCGGGCCGCATCCTGGGGAAAGTCGTTGATTGCGACAATTTCCAGAACGCGCGCCAGTTCCTCACGAACGGCGGTGAAAAGGGACGGCAACTCGCCATCCTCACCGCCGGCACGTACCGGATCAACCAGGCGTTGTTCACGGTGATCACGTCCGAGACGGCCGAGGAGCATGGCATGTCCCTCGCGCAGCTGCTTCTGCATCGCGTGGAGCCGGACATGGTCGGCATCGTCACGACGCTCGACGGCCGGCCCATCGAAGCTGGTGAAATCGCCGGCCCAATGGTGGCCGGGCATGAGAACTTCCAGAACGCGCAGGCGTTCATGGATGGCGACGGACGGCGCGGCTTGCAGGAGCAAGTCCTGCTCTCCGGCACGTGGAACATCAACCCGTGGTTCGTCCAGGTTGAACAAGTGCCGATGGTGCAGATACCGATCGGTTATGTCGGCGTGGTCATCTCCTTCGTTGGGAAAGCCCACGTGGACGTGAGCGGCCTGGAATTCAAACATGGCGACCTCGTGAATCTGGGACACAAGGGTGTCTGGGTGTCGCCGTTGTATCCGGGCAAGCATCCGTTGAATACGCGCGTGATGAAGGTGGAACTGGTGCCCACGACGAATATCGTGCTGAACTGGGCAACCCGCATCGAGGCGCATCATTATGACGAGAAGCTCTCGTCCATCACCGTGCGCTCGAAGGACGGGTTCGCCTTCAGCCTCGACGTGTCGCAGATCATCCACGTCGGCGCGCTCGACGCGCCGAAGGTCATCTCGCGCGTCGGCTCGATGCAAAACCTGGTGGACCATGTGCTGCAGCCGATTGTCGGAAATTATTTCCGCAACTCGGCCCAGGGCTACACGGTGCTCGACTTTTTGAGCGCCCGCAGCCAGCGGCAGATCGAAGCCGCCGAGCACATCCGCGCGGCGCTGGGCGCTTATGACGTCCAGGCCATTGACACGCTCATCGGCGATATCAATCCGCCGGCCCAGCTCATGCAGACGCAGACCGAGCGGAAGATCGCCGAAGAACAGCGCAAGACCTACGAGGTGCAGGAAGCGGCGCAGAAACAGCGCCAGCAACTCGTGCGTCAGACCTCGCTGGCGGACATCCAGCAACAGGTCGTCGGCGCCGAGCAGGGCGTGAGCATCGCCGAACTGCACGCGAACGCGCAGATCAAACAGGCGACCGGCGAAGCGGAAGCCATCCGGTTGCACGCGCACGGCGAGGCCGAAGCCATCCGGGCGACGGGCCAGGCGAAAGCCGAAGCCTACAAAGTGGGCGTGGACTCACTCGGCGCCCAAGGTTACACGGTCATGCAACTCATGCAGATCGTCGGCGAGCGCAATGTGCGCATCGTGCCGGACGTCGCCGTGAGCGGCGCGAACAGCAGCACCGGCCTCGTGGACGGGCTGTTGGGAATGATGTTGCGGAATCAGAACACTGCTTTCGCACCCGCGAAAACGAGTTGAGCCGCAAGGCTCCGCCAAGGGGGAAGTGGGGCGGACGGGAAACCGTCCGCCCCGCTATTTTTCATACCGTAGCAGCCGAGGTAACGAGGCTACATTTATTCGGAAGCGCCAAGGCGTCCGTTAAGATGGAGCCTCGTTACCTCGGCTGCTACTTGCGGATGTTTTTTCCTTCGCCGGCAATTTCCACCTTCGATGCATCCAGATCCATTGTTCCGGATGACGCAAAATTTGCCGTTCGATCATCGCGTTATACGCGCGGGTGTTGAGGCGGATGGCTTCGTTGGTGTCTTCGGACTGAATGAGGGGCAACGGATCTTCGAAGCGCAGCGTGTGCGTGCCATCCGGATTTCGCCAACTCGCGGCCGGAATCACGGGCGCGCCGGTCCATAGCGCCAGCAGCGCGAGACTTTTGAATGTGCCGGCGGGCTGGCCGAAGAACTCCACGGCCACGGCCTCGCGCTTCCCCGCGTGTTGATCGAACACAAAAACCACGATGGCGCCCTTCGATAGCAGCTCAATGATCTGGTCGAGCGAACCGCGCTTGGCAATGGTGCCGAATCCGGCTTTACGAAACCGGCGCGTGACGAAGTTGTTCAGCAACGCGGGCTTGAGCGGGCGGCGCACGAAGTGAAACATCCCGTGATATTGTGGAAACAGCGAGAGGCCCACCATGGTCGCAACTTCCCAATTCCCAAAATGCCCCGTGAGCATCAGAAGGCCTTTTTCGTACGTGTGCGCGCCGATCGGCGACTGCTCATTCTCCACACGGATCAAGGCCTTGCGTTTTTCCTGTGAGAGGAAAGGCATTCGCGCGTATTCCCACAGAAATCGCACGTAGTGCGCGTAGTAGGCGATGGCGATGCGGCGGATTTCGGTTTCACTCACCGTTTCACCGAACACGCGGCGCAGATTTTCCATCACCACTTTCCGGCGAAACGGGAAGAAGTGATACATCAATTTGCCGAACCACGGCGTTTCCGTTTCGATCGGCACGGGCCACGCGATGGCTGAGGCGCTGGTGTCGGTGTGGGTGAGGGAGATTTTGAGATCGGAGAATCGGTGACGGAGCAGGACCATCCGCGCGGCGTCGCTGCAATCCAACATCGGCGCGCCGTAGGCATCGCGGCGCACAAGAAAATCGCGGGGCTCGAGCGTGCCGAGCGCGGTTTCGCGGGGGAAGAGTTTGCAACAGGCTTCCTTGGCGGCGAGGCGCGCGGCGAGGCTGGCGGCGCGGCCCGGGCCTTCGCCCGCGTCGGACAATTCCGTGGCAGTGAAGAGACCTTCGAGGTCAGCGGATGATTTGCCGTGGAGGAGGCGCTCCACGCGCGCGATTTCAACGGTGTCCAACCCGCACCGTGCCGGCGGCTCGGGCCCGGAGTTCATAATTACCGGGCGAGCGGATCGCCCGCGCGCACGAGGATGGCCACATTCATGCCGGCGAATCCGCGGCAAACCACCAGCGCGATGTTCGTCCGCGGCGGTTGGGCCTGCGCGGAAACGGGCAGCGGGCTGAGTTCAGGATCAACTTCCGCGAGAGTGGGAATGCCCGGGACAATGTTTTTGCGGAGCGCGAGCAGCGCCAGCGTGAGATCGAGCAAACCAGAGGCAGCGATGGCGTGGCCAATACACCACTTGAAACCGGTCACGGGCGGCGGGTTCGCACCGAAGACCGCGCGGATCGCCGCGGCTTCGGAAGCGTCGGAAGCCCGCGTGCCATTTCCGTGGGCCACGATCATGCCGACCTGCTCGGGCTTCAGGTTTGCGTCCGCGAGCGCAATCTGAATGGCGCGGCGGACGCCGTCGCCATCCGGGCGCACGTCCACGATGCCGGTGGCTTCAGAAACGCAGCCGAAACCGAGGTATTCGCCGAGCACGGCAGCTCCCCGCTTGCCCGCATCCGGGGCCCGCTCCAAAACCAGTCCGGCGGCGCCCTCGCCAAAAACCGTGCCGCGACGGCGGCGATCGAAGGGACGCAATGCCTCGGTGTCTAGGAGACCGAAGCGGTGATAATAAAGAACGGTCTCCGGCTCGATGGGTGCGTCGTGGCCGATGGCGACGGAGCGATCGGCTTCGCCTTCGCGAATGCCGGCTGCGGCTTCCGCAACGGCGAGGGATCCGCTGACGCACTGGTTCATGATGCAGGCGTTGGGACCTTTGAGGCTGTTCCGAATGCCGACGTGGCAAAGCACGTTGTTCGGCAAATTCTTCAGCAACCACATCGGGTTGACGCTGGTCATCGCTTCGCCGCCAAACGCCGGGAGGCTCCCGCCGGCGGCTGTGAAGGCCGGATAGAAATCGTAGCTCGATTGATAAGTGCCGCCACCAGACCCGACGTAAACTCCGCTGCGATCATTGAAGTGCGCGACATCTGATGCAGGCAGCGCCTGGCGGACGGCGGCAAGCCCGGAGGATTTGACGGCACTGTCGCCGGCGTAGATGCCAAAGAGGTCCGTGCGCGAAAGGAGTTTGTGGAGCTTGCGGTCTTCGACGAGTTTGCGATTGTCCACGCCTTTGACATCGGCGGCGACGGTCACGGCCCACTTTGAGGCGTCCCAGGTTCCCATCGCCGAGATCGCCGAGCGTCCGGCGACGACCGCCTCGAAGATTTCCTCCGGAGAAAGTCCCGCGCCACAGACCGCCCCGGCGCCGGTGAAGACAATCGAATCGGTTGAGGCGACGGAGCTCATGGTTTGCGAAAGGTAAGCGAGCTGTTCGAGCCGCCGAAGCCGAAGGAGTTCGACATCGCCGCGCGAATGGTCATCGGCTTCGATTGCCCAAGCACCAGGCTCACATCGCACTCCGGATCAGGTTTCTCGACATTCGCGCTCACGGGAGCAACGCCATCACGGATGGCCAGCGCACAAACCGCGGCCTCGACCGCACCCGCTGCGGCGATGAGATGGCCCATGCAGCTCTTGGTGGAACTGACAGCCACCTCGGGAATGCGCGGGGCGAATACTGAGCGCATCGCGGCGCATTCGCTTTTGTCGTTCATCTGCGTCGAGGTGCCGTGGGCGTTGATGTAGTCCACCTCAGCCATGGTGATACCGGCGTCCGCGAGCGACTGCTGCATCGCCTGGATGGGGCCATCGCCATCGGGAGGCGAATCCGTGATGCGATAACTGCTGAGAGAATTTCCGTCGCCGGCGAGTTCGGCGTAGATGTGCGCCTTGCGACGCAACGCGGAATCCCAATCCTCCAGCACGAGAAATCCCGCGCCTTCGCCCAGCACGAATCCGTTACGGGTGATATCAAAGGGCCGGCTGGCGCGCTCGGGCGTGTCGTTGTCCTTGGAGAGTGCGCCCAACAAGCAGAACGCGGTGACGCCGACCGGATTCAGCATCGAATCGTATCCGCCCGCGAGCATGAAATCCGCGCGGCCGCGGCGCATGACTTTGAGCGCCGTGCCGATGGCCTGGCCACCGGAGGCGCAGGCGGTGTGAACCGAAGTGCAATAACCGCGAATGCCAAACCGCTTGGTCAGCATCGCCAGACAGGCGTTCGGCTGACTGCGGCAAAATGCGAGGGGATCAGCGATATAGCCGCTGTTGAAGAGCAGGTCGGGATGAAATTCGCCGTCCGCGCCGCAATACTCGTGCACCGCCTGCAGCTCCTGAAAGTTGACCCCGAACATGCCCGCGCCCACGCTACAACCCCACTTCTCACCATCGTTGCTGCCCGGGCGAACACCTGCATCGCGAAAGGCTTCTTCGGCCGCGGCGAGCGCAAATCGCTGCGAGCGCCCGGCGTACTTTAGCGTCTTCGCATCGGTGCCCGTCGCGGCAACATCAAACCCCTTCACCTGTCCACCGATACGCACCGGGAAACCGCTGGCATCAAATTCCTTGATCGGCCCCAGCCCGCTGCGGCCCGCGCGCAAGGCGGCCCACGTCGTCGGCACGTCGTTGCCGGCCGGGGTGACCATGCCGATGCCGGTGATGGCGATGCGTCGTCGGGTGCTCATGTGCGGGTTTCGGGAGTAAGTTGCACGCGCGCGGCGCCGGCGAGTTTTCCGTTGCTGCGGGCATCCACGGTCAGGGTGGCGGCGCTGCCGTTGACCTCGCGCACGCGCGCTTCCAATTCCAGTTTTTCGCCGGGGGGGATGAAGCTGCGCAGCTTGACGTCCGATACCCCGCGCAAAGTCCAGCGCAAGCCGGCGGTCGCGGGCGGTGGCAGTTCGGCGGCGAGTTCCGCCGCGAGGCGAAGGTTCGCGTTCATCAGCAGTGTGCCGGGAAAAACCGGTTTGCGGGGAAAATGATCGCTGAAAAATTCCGCATCCACCGGCACGTGCAACGTCGCGCGCGCGATCTTTCCCGCTTCGCCGGGCGTGCGATCCAACATCATGGACGGCACGCCGCGAAAGGCACCGGGCGTCGCTCCCGCGCCGCACAATAGTTTGAAGCGTTCACTCACCGCCTGCGGGTCGTCGAATTCCTCGAGCGGCACCATGGGCCCGACGCAATGTTCCAATCGCACCACCGTCTTGCCATTTACCCTGGCTTCGCCGCCGTAGGCGATGGCGTCGGATTCGACCGTTTCGAGTTCGGCCGAAAGATCCAGGACTTCGCCGGGTTTGATCGGCGCGAAAAATTCCACGCCGCCAGCCAGCCCGGCCACGGGGCGGACGGTAAAATTCAATCCCGCCATGGCCGCCCAGGCGGCGAGCTGGCCGACCGCTTCGGCGGCGAGCGAAGGAGTGAAGGAGTCTATGCCCGGCGGCACCGAGTAAACCCCGCGCACGCGCACACCCGGCTCAAGCAAGGTAATGCGGTCGACAAACGAGAACGCGCGGAAATGTCCGTCCATACCGGGCTGCGAAAGCCGGGCCGGTCAGGCCGGCTTCGGCGCTTCCGGTGTGGCTTTTTGCTGGCGGATGACGATCTTGCAAAAAGTTTCCGTGGTGAAGAGGCGCGGAATGTCGGCGACTTTCAACGGGGAGGGAAAGCGGGAGGCGGGCACCTCGCTCAAAAAGGTCTTGAGGCGCTCCAAGCCCTTCTCGGACACGATGCCTTTGCTTTCGAAATCGGCTTCGGACAACTCGCCGCGGGCTTCCTCGATGATTTTGCCGCGCGGGATCTTGATTTTGAAGGCGCGCTCCAGGCGGAAAATGATGTCGAGAAAGTCAATGGACTCCGCGCCCAGGTCGTTGATCAACGAGGAATCGAGCTTCACCTTGTCCTCGTCGCAGGCCAGCGCGTCGGCAATCGTCGCGGCCACTTTGGGAAATACCGCGGCGATTTCAGCTTGTGTAATCGTCATGTTGCTCATCTTGTTACTCCATTTTGAAGCCGCCGTCCACATGCAAGACCTGTCCCGTAATGTAGTTGGCGTATTGCGAGGCCAGGAACCAGACGGCGTAGGCCGGGTCCTCGGGCTCGCCGATTTTACGCAGCAGAATGCGGGAAATCACGGTGTCGCCGGCGCGTTCGCGGACATCGCGGGACATTTCGGTGGCAATCACACCGGGGGCGACGGCGTTTACCGTGATGCCGCGGGGGGCAAGTTCGACGGCGAGTGACCGGGTAAAGGCATTCAATGCGCCTTTGCTGGCGGCGTAATTGGTCTGCCCGCGGCCGCCTTTTTCGCCGGCGACTGAGCTGATATTGATGATCTTGCCTTTGCGGCGGGAAACCATGAAGGGCACGACGGCGCGGGTGATGTTGAAGGTGCCGATCACATTCGTTTCCATCACGTCGCGGACCTCGGCGTCTTCGAACGCCGTGAGGGGATTGTCGCGCACGACGCCGGCGTTGTTCACCAACAAATCGATGCGGCCGGTGCGATCGTAGATTTTCTCAGCCAAGGCGGCGCAGGCGGCGGAATCGCGGAGGTCGAGCAGCTCGGCGGTGACTTTTCCGCCGGGGATGCTGGCGGCGATTTCAGCGGCGGCAGCGGCGTTTTGGCGATAGGTGAAGATGATTTCCATGCCGGCCGCGGCGAGGATTTGAACGATGGCGCGGCCGATGCCGCCACTGCCACCGGTGACGATCCCGACCGCTCCCTCCAGGCCGCTGTTCTTGAGCTCGGGCGCGTTCATGCGGAGATGCAGTAGCCGCCGTCCACGACCAGGGTATGGCCGGTGATCATGGAGGATTCGGGCAGGCAGAGGAGATAGACGGCGGCGGCGACGTCGTCGGGAGTGAGAGGACGGGCGATGGGGGTGCGGCGCGCGGATTCGGCGAGGAGTTCCTCGCGGTTCGGGAAAAACTTGAGGGCGTCGGTGTCCACGACGCCGGCACTGACGGCGTTGACGCAGATGCCGTTCATGCGGCCGAGTTCCTGGGCGAGGCTGCGGACCAGGGCTTCGAGGGCGGCTTTGGAGGCGCCGATGAAGGCGTATTGGGGAATGGCGCGCCAGGCGCCGAGGCTGGAGATGCCGATGATACGGCCGCCGGACGGCATAATGGGCACGGCTTGCTGCGCGAGGAAGTTCAGCGCGAGGGCGTTGGTTTCCATGCAGCGGCGCCAGTGTTTCTGCGACAGTTCCATCGCCGGTTTCAGGACGCCGATGGCGGCGTTGCTCACGGCGATGTCCACGCGGTTGAACTGTTTCTTAAATTCGGCGAAGGCTTCGCTGAAGCTTTCGGGGTCGCTGACGTCGGCCTGGACGGCGAGGGCCTTGCGGCCGAGCTTGCGGATTTGGGCGCAGACCGCTTCGGATTCCTCGTGGCTGTTATGGTACGCGATGGCCACGTCGCAGCCGGCGGAGGCCAGCTTCAACGCGGTGGCGCGTCCAATGCCACGGGAACCGCCCGTAATAAACGCAATTTTTCCGGCCAATGGTTCGTTCATGAGTCGAATCGGAGCGCAGAAACTGGCAAAAATCGCGGGAAAAAGCAACCCGGGGCTGGGGGTTCAAGCGAGAATCATGTGAATAAGTTAATGATTCGCAGTGAATTTGTGGTGAAAGCGGCTCCGGGGGATGATCGGAACAATGGAGACTCGCCACCTTGGCTTCTCCTGGGGAGTGAGCCGGGCGGAATTGCCAAATACTGTAATTGTGGCGGGGAATGGGGATTATATCAGGTGATGATATGAATTCGATGGATGAACAGGCGGGCTGTAACTTAAACGGCGCCCTCGGCGTCTGGAAAACATGATGAAGCCGTTCATGGGTGCGTTTAGAGCGGTGGTAATTGGAAAGAGGCAAAGGTCGCAGAATTTCCGGCTTTTGCTGGCCGCCGGGGTCATTGCCAGCGCTCAAGCATTGTTCGCCGCAGAGGTGGCCAACCCGGCCGGCAACACTGATTTCTTCGAGAAGAACATCCGGCCGGTGCTGGTGGATAAATGTTACAAGTGTCACTCGGCGGATTCGGCCAAGGTGAAGGGCGGGTTGCTGCTGGACAAGCGCGAGGCGAGCCGGCGCGGCGGGGACACCGGGCCGGCGGTGGTGCCGGGGGATTTGAATCGCAGCCTGTTGATCGGCGCCATTCGTTACACGAACGCGGACCTGGCGATGCCGCCCGAAAAATCCGGCGGAAAATTGCCAGAGGCGGTCATCAAGAATTTTGAGCAATGGGTGAAGGCGGGCGCGCCTGATCCCCGCGAAGGCGATGCGGCATCCGCCGCGCTCGCGAAAAAATACGATACTTCGACGGCAACCAGTTGGTGGTCGTTCCAGCCGCTGCACAAAACGACTGCTCCGAAAACGAAGGACAGCAAGTGGCCGCGGACTGACGTGGACCGCTACATTCTCGCGGGATTGCAGGTCAAGGGTTTGACGCCGGTCGGGGATGCGGACAAGGCGACGTTGCTGCGGCGGGTGTATTTCGATCTCATCGGTTTGCCGCCCACGCCGGCGGAGGCACTGGCTTTTCAATCGGACAATGATCCGCAGGCGTTCGCCAAGGTGGTGGACAAGCTGCTGGCGTCGCCGCAATTCGGTGAGACGTGGGGCCGGCACTGGCTGGACGTGGCGCGTTACGCGGAGTCGAGCGGCAAGGACGCGAATGTGACTTATCCCAACGCGTGGCGGTACCGGGATTATGTGACGGCGTCGTTCAACGAGGACAAGCCTTACAATCGTTTCATCCAGGAACAGATTGCGGGCGATTTGCTGCCCACGCACAACGAGCGCGAGCGCGCGACTAATCTAATCGCGACGGGATTCCTGGCGATCGGCGCGAAGTCGCTGAGCGAGATGAATCCGAAACAGTTCGCGGCGGACCAGGCGGACGAGCAGTTGGACTCGACGTGCCAGGCGGTGATGGGGCTGACGGTCGGCTGCGCGCGGTGCCACGATCACAAGTTTGATCCGATCTCGCAGAAGAATTACACGGCGCTGGCGGGGATTTTCCTTTCGACGGACACCTATTACGGCACGGCTGGGGCGGTGCAGGGCCGTAATCAGAGTCCGCTGCTGACGCTGCCGAAGGGGTCCGGGCAACCGATTGTGACCAAAACGCTCACGCCCGCCGAATACGCGCGCAAGGAACAGCAACTCGAGGAGCTGACGAAGGAAGTGCGGCAACTATTGCTGGAGCGCGCGCCGGGAAATCAAAATCGGATGCGGGCCTCGTCGAATGCGATGACGCAGTTCGAGGTCGTGCGCCTATTCACGCAACGTTCGCAATTGAGTGCAGAACTTGCAGGATATGAAACGAACGGGCAGCCGAAGGCGATGGCGATGGGGGTGCGCGAAAAGCCGACGTATCTGCCGGTCGGGTATCGGCGCGCGTTTTTGGAGAATGGCCAGCGGCCGAATGGATTCGAGAGGATCGGAGACGCGCCGCTTTTCGTCCGCGGCGACGTGAACAAACCCAGCGACACGGTGCGGCGGGATTTACCGCCCGTCCCGGCGGGAGTGCCGGCCTCGCCGATTGCGCGCGGGTCGAGCGGGCGGATGGAACTGGCGCAATGGCTGACCTCGGCGGAAAATCCGCTGACCTCGCGGGTGATGGCGAATCGCGTCTGGCATTGGCTGTTCGGCCGCGGGCTGGTGGGTTCGGTGGATAATTTCGGCACGAGCGGCGAGCAGCCGACGAATCCTGAATTGCTGGATTATCTCGCGGAGCAATTCATTGCGGACGGTTGGTCGGTGAAGAAACTGATTCGCGAGATTGTGTTGAGCCGCACTTATCAACTGGCCAGCACTTACGACGAAACGCGATTCGCCGCTGATCCCGACAATCTTTTGCAGTGGCGCCATAATCCGCGGCGGCTCGATGCGGAGGCCATTCGCGATGCGATTCTTTACGCGGCCGAGTCGCTGGACCTGAAGCCGCCGGCGGGATCGGTCATTGGGCGCGCGGGCGAAGGGCCGATCGGCGGCCCGCGTTTCATGGCGTTGTCCGAGGAGCAGATTGCGCGCGCGGAAGCGGACACGCGGTCGCTCTACCTGCCGAGCGCGCGGAACCTGCCGCCGGAGGTGCTGGCGGTGTTCGATCTGCCGGACGCGTCGGCGGTGCAGGGCGCGCGCGAAGTGACGACGGTGCCGACGCAGGCGCTCTTCATGATGAACAGCGATTTGGTTTCCCGGCAGGCGCACAAACTTTCCGCGCGGCTGATCAAGGCGTATCCGGGCGGCGCGAACGACAAGTTCGACGAGCGGTTCGACCTGGCGTGCTGGATTGTTTTCAACCGGCTGCCGGACGCCCAGGAACGCGCCGCGGCGAAGGAGTTGACGAAGCATTACCCGGATGACGCGGATTCGGCGTGGCACAGTATTTCGCGGGCGTTGTTTGCGAGCGCGGAGTTTAGGAGTCTGAATTAAAGCACGAAGCACGAATGTCGAATGACGAAAGAAGCTCGAAATCCGAATGATAAAAGGAAGCGCAATCGTGATTCGCAGGATTGCCGGGTATTGAGACCAATTTGAGAAAAGGAAACCCGTATGAACGACGGACTTTGTAATGATATCACGCCGATTCTGACGCGGCGGGATGCGCTGAGGTTGATGGGGTGCGGATTTGGATGGCTGGCGTTCGGGGGGATGGCCTCGAAGCTTTCCGGCGCGACGACGACAGCCGTCCCGGCGAATCCGTTTGCGGCGAAAACTCCGCCGTTGCCGGCGCGGGCGAAACGGGTGATTTTTCTCTGCATGCGCGGCGGGCCGTCGCATGTGGATACGTTGGATTATAAACCGAAGCTGAACACGGACACGGGCAAGGCCGGACAGCGGCCGGGCACAAAATTGCTCGGCTCGAAATGGACATTCGCGCAGCACGGCAAGAGCGGGCTCTGGGTTTCGGAGTTGCTGCCGAATCTCGCGAAGCACGCGGACGAGCTTTGCGTGATTCGTTCGGCGCAAACGGATTTGCCGGCGCATCCGCAGGCGTTTCTCAAGCTGCACACGGGCAGCTCGCAATTTGTGCGTCCGTCGCTGGGCGCGTGGTCACTCTACGGGCTGGGGAGCCTGAATGAAAACATGCCGGGCTTTGTGAGCATCACGCCGCCGAGCGGATTTGGCGGCGCGCAGAATTATGGGAGCGGATTTTTGCCGGCGCGATACCAGGGGATGCGCATCGGCGCGGACAACCGGCCGATCGCGAACGCGGAGGTGCCGAATGCGCGCGCGAAATTGTTGAAGGCGGACCAGCGGGCGGAGTTGGATTTCGTCCAGGCGCTGAATCGACACAAGCTGGAACGCGATCAGGTGGACCCGCAGATCGAGGGCGTGATCGAGTCCTACGAGCTGGCGTTCCGGATGCAGAGCGAAATGCCGGCGGTGATGAATCTGAATCGCGAGAGCGAGGCGACGAAGAAGTTGTATGGCATCGGGAACAAGACGACGGAGGATTTTGGTCGCAAATGTCTGCTGGCGCGGCAATTGATCGAGGCGGGCGTGCGTTACGTGGAGGTGACGCACGGGAATTGGGATCACCATTTCAATCTCAACGACAAGCTGGAGGAAAGTTGCACGGAGGTGGATTTACCGGCGGCGGGGCTGCTCACGGATTTGGCAGCGCGCGGTTTGCTGAAGGACACGCTGGTGATCTGGACGGGCGAGTTCGGCCGCACGCCGCATTCGCAGGGAACCGAAGGGCGCGATCATAATGTGAAGGCGTTCTCGATGTGGATGGCGGGCGGCGGCGTGAAGGGCGGGCTGAGTTTCGGACAGAGTGATGATTATGGATACGAGGCGGTGGCGAATGCGCTGCCGATTCATGATTTGCACGCGACGATTCTTTACCTGCTGGGGTTCGATCATGAGAAGCTGACGTATCGGCATGCGGGCCGGGATTTTCGGCTGACCGATACGAGCGGGAATGTGGCGAAGGGAATTTTGGGGTAAGCGGCCGCAGGGTGGCGCCAGGGGTAAAGCGGAAAGGCAGTAACGCAAAGGGCGAAGGACGCAAAGACGCGAGGGATGAAGGAGTCGGAGGAAGGGTCGGCTTCCGCTCCGACTCGGCGTCGGTTTTCTTTCTTCATAATCGCCCGGCAGTTCTTCTCGATGGACGAATTCCGTTCGTTAAGCACATTGTGGCCAGCATGAGTAAGAACGGAGACCCATATCGTATCGCCCGGGCGCATCTCGTCCGATGCGGCATGCTGGTTTGGCTGGCTTTGTTGCCGGGATTTGGTGCTCGTGGCGCGGTTGCTCATCCCCCGAAATTCGCCGACTTCCAGCGGGCATTCCAAAAAGGATCGGGAACGCAGACACAGGTTGAGGCACAAGTTGAAGTATTTGACGCCGCCATGCTCTCAAAGAAGGAAATGCGGACTATTCTCGCGGGCACCAATGTGCAGGCCATGATTGGCGCCGGATTGCAAGGGCGCCTGAATGATTCGCTGGACCTGGCGCTATTGGAGCGGGCCACGGGAATATCTCCCACGAATTCGTTGGCTTGGGCGGCGCTGGCCTATCGGAGTCTCGAGCTGCTCGAAAACCAACTCGGCGACAGGCAGGCGACGGGAAAGAAATTCAGCAAGGCCATCGAGATGTGGCGGGCAATATCACCCAGCAACTCGGTCCCGATCTACCTGCAGGCCGCTTTCGAGTGCCTGAAGACGAATGTTGCCGGCGCGAAAGAGCTCACCGTAAAAGCCAGTCGCATCCGTGGATTTGAGACCTGTGAGACCGCTCTGAAGCTGTGCATTATCCAAGCCCTGGAGGCAGCTGGATACTCCAAATTTACTTCCCGAATTGTCGCCAGCGGAAATTCATCGGGGATAGTTCCATGGTCGAAGCTGAACAAGGCCGTGCTCGCCGACAATCCCACCGACGAAGAAGCCAGGGCGTGCATTGAATTGGGCGCGCGCGTGGCTCGCAGCAGAAGCTTTTTATACGAACTGGTGAGGGGTTCAATCCAGATAAAGGCCATGGAGAAAGTTGGCGGAGCCGAGTTTGCCACCGCAAGAAAGGAGATCGCCGAACGAAAGGACCGGATCAAAAGCGCGAATCGCTACCTGACCTCGACTCGCGCCTGGAGCGCGACCGAAACGCAGTGGATCGAATTTTCCGACAGGAGCTTCAAATCGGATGAAATGGAAGGCGCGCGGTGGCTGGCACAGCAGACGGGTGATACCTTCTAACCTTGGGTCGGTTGCTGCGTAGAAATTACCACGAGCCTTCGGTCAGCATTGAAACGATGCGGCGGGAGAGATCCTGGGCGAGGAGCGGCATGGCCTGGCGTTCGTCGCTGGTGAGGTCGGCGCCGATGCGGACGAGCGTGAAGCCGTTGACCGGTTGGTCGAACAACACCTTGCCGGAGCCGCGCTCTTTGGCAACCACCTGCGCGCGGATGCCGACGCGGTAGTCCTTCACGGTTTGATTGTCGGAGGGCTGGAAGCTCAGGGCCTGGCGCGTGTAGGAGGTGACGGTGCCGCTGATGATGATGTCGCCGTTGTCGTGGCTGACCAGTTTGTAAGTGCCTTCCTCGGACAATTCGCGGCGGAGTTCGGAGGTGACTTCGTCACTGAGATGGGGCTGCAGGGTTTTATTGGCGAAGGGAACAACCTGCACGCTTTTTTCGCGCGAGACGGCGCCATTGACGGGGCCGACCTGGTAGCCGGCGCAACCGCCCAGCACGAACGCCAGTCCGGCGGCGCAAAAGCCAACCGCGAGCCGCCGGCTAATTCGACGGAGGCTGGGGCTGCGTCTTTTTGTTGAGCGCGAAGATGCGCTGCTGCGCCTCGGTTGCATAGATGGAGTTGGGATCGGAGTTGAAGGCGGCATTGTAATAGCGCTTCGCGCCCTCCCACTTTTTGTGCTGCTCGTAGAATTTGGCGATTTCGAAATTACCGCGCGCCTGTTCGGTCTTGAGTTCGGCGATGATTTTTTGCGCCTGGGGGACGCGCGGATCGCCAGGAAAAAGGGCCATGAAATCAGTGAAACATGCAATGGCCTGACCGGCGGTGGTCTGGTCGTATTCGGCCTTTTGGGATTCGGCCTTGTAGGCCAGCCCGGTGCGATAGAGCGCTTCGGCGGCGATCTTGGGGCGGTCGTAATAGCGATCCGTCGCAGTCTTATAGGCAACGATCGCGGAGGGATAATCCGGCACGTGGAACATGCCCAACGCCATCTGCTGCTCGTAGGCGGTGCCGATGTTCAATTGGGCCTGGGGCGCGACTTCGCTGTAACGGCCGTTGCGCACGACTTTTTCATACATGCCGGCGGTGCGGTCCATGGAGGAGTAAAGCGGGAAGGTGCCCCACAGGCGGAATTTCTTTCCGGCGAGGAACTTGTTCGCGATGTTGAACTGGCGTTCAAGAATTTCGGGATAGCGCGCGGTCTTGGGGCTGTTCTCGATGACTTTTTCGTACTCGTCGAAGGCTTTTTCGTCGTGGCCCTTCTCTTCGTAGCAACGGCCCACGAGATATTGGGCACGGGGAGCGTAATCGGAGAGCGGCCAGACTTCGACGACGCGCGTCGCGGCTTGTTGGGCGAGACCGTAGTCCTTGCGGTCGAAGGCAATTTCGGCGATGGCGAGCTGATTGCTGGCGGTGGTTTGCTGCCAGCGCTTGTCGCTGCCGACGGGTTCGTAGGTCCAGCCCTCGCCCGGACGATAGATGAGCGGAGCCGGCGAACGGACCGGCACCCCGAGAAATGCCAGCGTCAGCAAGACCAAACCAAGCGTCCGAAGCTTCATGTTCGCACGTTACCGGCGTGGTTTGGGCAAGTCAATCTCGGGGCTCAGCCGCGATACACGATCAGCACGCCAAAATCCTCGAGCAATTTCTGCGTGCCGATGTCGAGGTGGGAGTAGCTGATGGTGGTGATGCTGATGATGTTGGCCTCGCCGATCTTGTCAAGGTGGTTGGTCACCACTTCGTCGAAGCGATCGTGGCCGACTTCCACGCAGTCGGTGTGCTTGATCGTCTTGACGCGCATCTTCTTGTCGGTCTCCTTGGCGGCGGCTTCGAGCGGGACGAGCGGCTTGGCAATGAGACTGGGCGCGGTCTTGTGATCGGGCACGCGGAGGTGCATTTCAATTTTGGCGGCCGCGGAGGAATTGATGGGGCTGGCCTTGAGGGGGGCACCCTCGGCTGTTGGCACGGCGCGGGGAGCGCCGGGACCGGGAATGATGATGTTTGCGCCGCAGGAAGGACAGGAGATCTCGGAACCGGCGCCGGAACTGTCAACAGCCAACTCCTGATCGCACTGGGGACAGTTGAAGATGACATCCATAAAGAGGCCTTTCGTTTAGCGAACCGCCCCGAGTTTAATGAGGACGGAGGGTGATGGCTAGAGTGAAATGTCGAACGCCTTGCGTCTGGCCGGGAAGTGAAAGAAAAACTCCCCTCACGGCCCGCTGCCAAAGCCGGAGCGATTTCGTTTGGAGGAAGGCTCGGGCTCACCCCAAACCCTCTCCCCCAGCAGCGGGAGAGCGTTTGGATGGGCCGGGAGACCGGTGGATATTGGAGCAACTGCCTGATGGCTGGCCGAAGGACCCGGTTACTCGTACGTCTTGGAAAGCTCTTCGATGCGCTGCCAGAGTTTGCCGGTGTGAGGGCTGCGCTGTTTGACTTCCTGGTAAATCTTTTTGGCTTCGGCGGGATTTTCGCGGTAGAGCGCGCTGGCGTAATCGAGTTCGATCCAGGCCTTGCGCGGGTCTTTCACCAGGGCCCCATACGCCTTGAGCCAGTCCCTCAAACCGTTGGCACCATTGCGTTGGGCGGTGTCGAGGGTGCTTTCCATCTGGTAGGTAGGCATGCCCGGCAATTGCTGCGGGGAGAAAGGCGTTTCGGCCTTCTTCTGCATTTCCTGGGTCTTGACCTCGTCCCAATAGACATAGCCCTTCCAGCCGACGAACAGGACGGCGACAATTACTGCGATTGCGATTAATGCTTTCATCGTCGGGCTATTAAAATTCTAGGTTTCCCAGCATAGTCGTTTTTCACCTGTTCGACAATCCACTTTTCCGCCTCGAATAGCCGCCGGACGGCGGGTTCCTGATCGTCGCCCAACTCGAGCGCCAGGCGGCCGTCCGCGCGCAAAAATGCCGGGGCCTCGGCAGCGAGCGCGCGGTAGCAATCCAGGCCGTCCGCGCCGCCATCCAACGCCAGCCGCGGATCGAAGTCGCGGACCTCGGGATCGAGGACTGCGATATCGGCCGCGGGGATGTAGGGTGGATTGCTGACGATCAGATCGAATTGCGACCCAACTGGCAGGGCTTGGAAACCGGGGCCTTCCAGGAACTGGATGCGATCGGCGACGGCGTTTTGGTCCGCGTTTTGCCGGGCGATGGTGAGGGCTTCGGGGGAAATATCCACGGCCCACGCTTGAATGGCGGGGCATTTGGCTGCGAGGGTCACGGCCAGGCAACCGCTGCCGGTGCCCCAGTCCAGGAGCGTACGAGGGCTGCAGTTCGCGTGGTTTAGGGATTGGAGGTAGGTCCAGCCGTATTCGGCCAGGAGCTCGGTTTCGGGCCGCGGGACGAGGACATTCCGATTTACGGCGAATTCGTAGCCGCAAAAGCAAGTGGAACCGACAATGTGCTGCAAAGGCTCGCGCAGGCCGCGGCGGCGGACCATTTCGCGGACGCCTTCCAATTCGGGGGTGGAAAGCGCGCGCTCGAAGTTCAGGTAGAGCTGCATGCGCGGGAGCTTGAGCTGGTGCGCGAGGAGCAGTTCGACCTGCAGGCGCGGGGAATCCACACCCTTTTTGGT
This sequence comes from uncultured Verrucomicrobiota bacterium, assembly GCA_964448135.1. GTDB lineage: Bacteria > Verrucomicrobiota > Verrucomicrobiia > Limisphaerales > UBA8199 > CAYUVH01. The sequence continues at coordinate 52,832 of CAYUVH010000013.1, forward strand.
GAGGAATTCCGTGCTGCGCGTAATGACTTCCAAAACGGTCACGGGGTAACGTTAGAATCCCCAACGGGCTTGCCCAGCCAAAAACCGGCTAATCATGGTCGTCCTCGGCGACTTCACAGGTCGCGGCGGCTCCGCGCTTGAGCCAGACCATGACCATGCTGAGGTCGGCGGGGGAAACGCCGGAGATGCGGGCGGCCTGGCCCAAGGTGGCGGGACGGATTTCGGTCAGTTTCTGGCGGGCTTCTTTGCGGAGGCTGGGGACCGCGGCATAATCGAAGGTGGGCGGAATCTGCTTTTCCTCCAGGCTCTTGAACTTGGCGACTTCCCCTTCCTGCCTCTCGAGATACCCGGCATACTTAATGACAATCTCGACCTGGTTGACTACCGCTTCGGGCAGATCCGTGCGGGCACCGGGCAAGTTGGCGTAGGAGATTTCGGGTCGGCGCAGGAGTTGAGCGAGGGTGTCGGAGCCTTGGCGGGTTTGGTGGAGGCGGCGGAGCTCGGCTTCGACGGAGGCCTGTTTTATTTTAAAAACTTTATGGCGGGCGGCGGACAAGAGGCCGACCTCGTGTCCAATATTTGACAATCGCATGTCACTATTATCCTGGCGAAGGAGGAGGCGGTATTCGGCTCGCGACGTGAACATGCGATAGGGCTCGATTGTGCCTTTGGTGACCAGGTCGTCGATGAGTACACCTATATAGGCTTGATCACGACGGAGGACAATTGGGTCGAGCCCGCGGACTCGGCGGGCGGCATTGATACCAGCCATGATCCCCTGCCCTGCGGCCTCTTCGTAGCCGGAGGTGCCGTTGATCTGGCCGGCCAAATAGAGATTGCGGCAGACTTTGGTTTCGAGTGAAGGCAGGAGTTGGGTAGGTGGAGCGAAATCGTATTCGACGGCGTAGGCGGGGCGCAGGATCTCGGCGTTCTCGCAGCCGGTGACGGTTTTGATCAACTCCAACTGAACATCAAACGGGAGACAAGTTGACAACCCATTGACATATATTTCGTCGGTCGATATACCTTCGGGTTCGAGGAAAATCTGGTGCCTGGGTTTGTCGGCGAACTTCACGATCTTGTCTTCGATGGACGGACAATAGCGCGGACCGACGCCTTGGATGACGCCGGAATACATCGGCGACTTGTGAAGGTTTTCGCGGATGATCCTAGCGGTAGCGTCGGTGGTGTAGGTGATGTAGCACGGGAGTTGTCCACCGATGGCGCTGAGGACGGAGCCGACGGGATACTTGGGCTTTTGATATTGTGCGAGCGGCTCGCGGGGGCGCTCGCCCTGCCCTCCGGGGATACTGGAGTCGCTGACAGCTTGGTTGGCGGCGAAATGTTCCACGTGGAACATTCCTTGGTTACCGGGTCCAGATTGTTCCACGTGGAACAATTCATCCAGCCAGTGACTGAAGTATGCTACCGGTTCGTCGCCGGGCTGGATTCCGGTTTTGGAGAAGTCGATCGAGCGGCTGAGCAATCGAGGCGGAGTGCCAGTCTTGAGTCGCTGAAGCTCCAAGCCCACCTCCATCAAGGAGGCGGACAAGCCCATCGCAGCGGCTTCCCCTGCCCGGCCGCCCGACTGTTGGCTTTGACCTATGTGCATCAGGCCTTTGAGGAACGTGCCGGTGGTGACGATGACTGTTTCGCTGAGATACTGACTGCCGAAGGTCGTTTCAACGCCGTAGACCGCGCCGTCCTTATGAAGCAGCTTGGTGCATTGGGCTTGGCGGAGGTCCAGGTTCGGCTGACGCTCGCAGACCCACTTGAGTCGGAACTGATAGGCCTTCTTGTCGCACTGAGCACGGGGAGCCCAGACGGCCGGACCCTTTTTGGTGTTGAGCATCCGGAACTGGAGTCCGGTCATGTCCGTGTTGATCCCCATCTCGCCACCCAAGGCATCGATCTCCCGGACGAGGTGGCCTTTAGCCAGGCCACCGATGGCGGGATTGCAGGACATCTGACCAACGGTGTCGGCGTTGATGGTGAGGAGCAGGGTCTTGCAGCCCATCCGGGCAGAAGCCAGCGCGGCCTCGACACCGGCATGGCCGGCACCTAGAACAATCACGTCATACTTCTGCGGATGGATGAACACAGGAGAGTATCCTATCCAGCTTTGAAGGAATGCGCAACCTGGCAGCGAGATGGGGAGCAATGGAATTTCAGATTTGAAATTTGAAATTTCAAAGGCAATGAAGAGTGGAGAAATGGAAGAGGCGGTGGCGATAACGGGAGAGGATGATCGAGGTCAGGGGCCGGGGGTTATAGGATCTGAAGGCGAAGC
>CAYUVH010000014.1:0-81075 GCA_964448135.1 uncultured Verrucomicrobiota bacterium
CGCGAATTCAAAGGAGCCCGCGCCTTCGATCGAAGCCGTGGACCTGAACCTCAACTACAAACGCCTCGCCCAGCAAATCGCCTCGTACCGCATGTCCCTCGAGGACGCGGACAATGATCTGGTCCTGAAATACCTCGGCGAAATTCTGACCGTGCGCGAGGCCAAACTGGTGGATAAATGCGTCGCCGCGGCCGGTGCCGGGGCGACCCTGGGTGAAATCACCCGGGCTCTGCGCATCCACGACCGGCCCGACGCCCCGATCACACCGGTCACCCTGACCCGCGTTGCCGCCGCCCTCGAATCGAAAGGAAAAGAATCATGAATAGCTTTCCAGACTTCACCAAAGTTGCTTTCGAAGACGTGACGCCGGCCGGGTCGGCCGAAGATTGGAGCAAGCAATTCGAGATTGAGAGTGGCAAAACGCCCGAGGGCGCGGTTTCCAAAACGCTCGAACAAATCGATTTGCAATCGCTCTACACCGAGGCCGATCTCGCCGCGTGCGAATACCTCGACACCATGCCCGGCCTGCCGCCGTTCCTGCGCGGGCCCTATGGCTCGATGTATGTGATCCGTCCCTGGACGGTGCGCCAATACGCCGGATTTTCGACCGCCGAAGAGAGCAACGCCTTCTACCGGAAAAACATCGCCGCCGGGCAGCAGGGATTGTCGGTGGCCTTCGACCTGCCCACCCATCGCGGTTATGACTCCGATCATCCGCGCGCGTTCGCGGACGTCGGCAAAGCCGGCGTCGCGGTGGACACCGTCGAGGACATGAAAGTCCTTTTCAACGAGATTCCGCTCGAACGCATTTCCGTTTCGATGACCATGAACGGCGCGGTGCTGCCCGTGATGGCGTTCTACATCGTCGCGGCCGAAGAGCAGGGCGTGAAGCCCGCCCAACTCTCCGGCACGATCCAGAACGACATCCTCAAGGAATACATGGTGCGGAACACCTACATCTATCCGCCCGCGCCCTCCATGCGGATCATCGCGGACATCTTTGCCTACACCGCGAAGCACATGCCGAAGTTCAACTCGATCTCCATCTCCGGCTATCACATGCAGGAAGCCGGCGCCACCGCCGACCTCGAGCTGGCCTACACGCTCGCCGACGGCGTGGAATACGTCCGCACCGGCATCCAAGCGGGCATCCCCATTGATTCCTTCGCTCCGCGCCTCTCATTTTTCTGGGCGCAGGGGAAAAACTTCTTCATGGAAATTGCGAAGATGCGCGCCGCGCGCGTCCTCTGGGCGCGGTTGATCAAGCAATTCAACCCGAAGAGCGCGAAGTCCATGGCTCTGCGCACCCACTCGCAAACCTCCGGCTGGTCGCTCACGGAGCAGGATCCCTACAACAACGTCGTGCGCACCTGCGTCGAAGCCATGGCCGCGGCCTGCGGCCACACGCAATCGCTCCACACCAATTCCCTCGACGAAGCCATCGCCCTGCCGACGGATTTCTCGGCCCGCATCGCGCGCAACACCCAGCTCTTCCTGCAGGAGGAAACCGGCATTTGCAAAGTGATCGATCCCTGGGCCGGTTCCTATTTCGTCGAGAGCCTCACCCAGTCCCTGATGAACCGCGCCTGGGCGCACATCCAGGAAGTCGAGGAACTCGGCGGCATGGCCAAGGCCATCGAAACCGGCCTGCCAAAATTGCGCATCGAGGAAGCCGCCGCGCGGCGCCAGGCGCGGATTGATTCCGGCAAGGAAGCCGTGATTGGCGTGAATATGTTTCGCGTCGAAAAAGAGGATAAACTCGAGATCCGCGAGGTGGACAATACCGCCGTGCGCGACTCGCAAATCAAGCAGCTCCAAGGGGTCAAAGCCGGTCGCGACAACGCGAAGGTCGAAGCCGCTCTCGCCGCCCTGACCGCGGCCGCCGCGGGCAATGGCAACCTCCTCGAGCTCGCGGTCAACGCGGCCCGGGAACGCGCCACGCTCGGCGAAATCTCCTTTGCGCTTGAAAAGGTCTTTCAGCGGCACAAGGCTGCAATACGATCCGTGTCCGGCGTGTATCAATCTGAATATGGTCAGACCTCCCGCCTTGAGCAGGTGCGCAAGCCGGCGGACGAATTCGCCAAAGCCCACGGCCGCCGCCCGCGCATTCTCATCGCCAAGATGGGGCAGGACGGCCACGACCGCGGCGCCAAGGTGGTCGCCACCGCCTACGCTGATCTCGGATTCGATGTGGATGTCGGTCCGCTGTTCCAGCAGCCGGAAGAAGTCGCGCGCATGGCCGCGGAGAACGACGTCCACGTCGTGGGCGTAAGCTCCCTCGCGGGCGGTCACAAAACCCTGCTCGTGCAACTGATCGAGGAGCTGAAAAAAGCCGGCCGGCCCGACATCATGATTGTCGTCGGCGGCGTGATTCCCGCGCAGGACCACGAGTTTCTCCTCCAAAACGGCGCGGCCGCCGTATTTGGCCCGGGCACCTTCATTCCCGATGCGGCCCAGGAAACATTGAAGCAGCTATCCAAACGCCTGGCGGCATGACGAAACCGAAGGCATTGACCGTGAACGATTACGTCAACGGCATCGAAAGCGGAGATCGCAACATCCTCGCGCGGGCCATCACGCTCGTGGAAAGCCGCAAGCGCGAGGATGAAACGATGGCGCAGGAAACTCTCCAGCGCATCCTCCCGCGCACGGGCAAGGCGCGGCGGATCGGTATCAGCGGCGTGCCGGGCGTGGGCAAGAGCACGTTTATCGAGAGCCTCGGATGCCAGCTTGTCGAGCAGGGCCACAAGGTCGCCGTGCTGACGATCGATCCCTCCAGCACGATTTCCGGCGGCAGCATCCTCGGCGACAAAACGCGCATGGACCGCCTGAGCCGCGAAGCGAACGCCTTCATCCGCCCGTCCGCCACCGGCGGAAACCAGGGCGGCGTGGCCCGCCGCACCCGCGAAGCCATGCTCCTCTGTGAAGCCAGCGGCTTTGATACCATCATCGTCGAAAGCATCGGGGTGGGGCAGGGCGAGACGACGTTGCGCTCGATGGTGGATTACTTTTTGTTGCTGCTCCTGCCCGGCGCCGGGGACGAACTCCAGGGCATCAAGAAGGGGATCATGGAAATCGCCGACGATATCCTGATCAACAAGGCAGACGGCGAGAATCAAATGCCGGCGCGGCAGGCGCGCATGGAGCAACAGGCCGCCCTGCAATGCCTGCGTCCCGCCACCGAAGGCTGGCGGACGGAAGTGAATCTTTGCTCCGCGCGCACCGGCCAGGGCGTGACCGAAGCGTGGCAGCGCGTCGAATCCTTTTATGGCGTCATGGAACCGCGGGGCATCATCCGCGCCCGCCGCAGCCAGCAAATGCTCGAATGGCTCGAAGCCATCGTCGCCGACCGGTTGCGCCGGGATTTTTACGATGACCCCCGCGTGACGCAGGCGCTGCCGGGTTTGCGCGAGGCCCTGCTGGGCGGCGAACTGACTGCCGTGCAGGCGGCGGAATCGTTGTTCGCGGCGCGCAACGGTGAGCTGCAGAAGAAAGCTGGAATTTATGATCAACAAAATTGACCACTTGGGCATCGCCGTCCGCTCCCTGGACGAGGCCGTCCCCTACTACGAAAAGGCGTTGGGCTTGAAATGCGAGCGGCGCGAGGAGGTCCCCTCGCAGAAGGTGCGGACCGCTTTCTTTCACGTGGGCGAAGTTCATCTCGAATTGCTCGAACCCACCGACCCGGAAAGTCCGATCGCGAAGTATCTCGAGAAAAATCCGGCGGGCGGCATCCACCATGTGGCGTTCGGCGTCAACGACGTCGCCCAGCAGCTCACCCAGGCCTCGCACGCGGGCGTGAAACTGATTCACGACAAACCCTTCGACGGCGCCGGCGGAAAGCTGGTGGCGTTTCTTCACCCCAAATCCACCTTCGGCGTCCTGACCGAGTTCTGCATGCCCAAACCCAATTCTTAAATTTATGATTGCTCAACAATTCCTGGATGAACTGGAGAAGCGGCGCAGTGCCGCGCGGGCCGGCGGCGGCGAAGACAAGCTGGAAGCCCGGCGCAAGAAGGGCCTGATGACCGCCCGCGAGCGCCTCGAAGGCTTGTTCCAGGCGGGCACCTTTCTGGAATGGGGCATGCACGCCGACCACGCCTGCGAAAATTTCGGCCTCCGCGAAAAAACGCTGCCCGGCGATGGCGTCGTTTGCGGCACCGGCGTGGTGGAGGGCCGCTCGATTGCCGCCTTCAGCCAGGACTTTACCGTCGGCGGCGGCGCCCTCGGCCGCATTCATTCGAAGAAGATTTGCGACGTGATGGATTACGCCCTCAAAGCGGGTTGTCCGGTCGTCGCCTTCAACGATTCCGGCGGCGCGCGCATCCAGGAAGGTGATGATTCGCTGTCGGGTTACGGCCAGGTGTTTTTTCGGAATGTGCTACTCTCTGGTGTCGTGCCTCAGATCGCGATCATTGCCGGACCTTGCGCGGGCGGCGCGGCCTATTCCCCGGCCCTCATGGACTTCATCATCATGGTCAAGGGCGCGAACATGTTCATCTGCGGCCCGGAAGTGATTCAGGCGGTCACCGGCCAGAAATGCACGATGGACGAAATCGGCAGCGCGACCGCCCACGCGAGCGTCAGTGGCAACATTCACTTTGTCGCCGAGAACGACGCGCACGCCGTCCAGATCGCCAAACGAATCATCTCCTACATCCCCTCCAATAACCTCCTCGACCCGCCCCATCATGCCGTGGCCGAGCTGGACCTCAGCCCGGACCCGGAGATGAACAAGCTCGTGCCCGCCGACGCCAAAAGCCCGCTGGATATCTACAAGGTCATCCAGCGCCTGACCGACCCCGACAGTTTCCTCGAAGTCCAGGCCGAGTGGGCGCGCAACATCGTCGTCGGCTTCGCCCGCATCCAGGGCACCGTCGTGGGCTTGATCGCGAATAATTCCGGCGTCAAAGCCGGCACGCTCGACATCGATTCCTCGGACAAAGGCGCGCGGTTCATCCGCTTCTGCAACGTGTTCAACATCCCGCTCGTCACGCTGGTGGATGTGCCCGGCTTCCTCCCTGGCGTCCAGCAGGAGCGCGGCGGCATCATCCGGCACGGCGCGAAAATGCTCTTTGCCTACGCCGCGGCCACCTGTCCGAAGATCACCGTGATCCTCCGCAAAGCCTACGGCGGCGCCTACCTCGCCATGTGCAGCACGGACATGGGCGCGGATTTTGTTTACGCCTGGCCGACCGCCGAAATCGCCGTCATGGGCGCCGATGGCGCCGTGCGCATTCTCTATAAACGCGAAATCGCCGCCGCCCAGGATCCGAAAGCCCGCGAGAAGGAACTCGTCGCCGAGTATCGCGACCGCTTCTGCTCGCCCTACGAGGCCGCGCGCAAGGCCATGATCACGGACGTGATCGCTCCGGCCGAGACCCGTGCCGCGGTTTCACTCGCCTTGCGGGCCACCCTGGGTAAACGCGAATCGCGCCCGCCCAAGAAACACGGTACCATCCCCATGTAATACCATGAGCAACGAAAAGCATTCTCCGGTGCCACCGGAAATCGTGGCCGTCATCGCCGCCGCCATCGCCGTGGTGCTGGAAAAGTCGTACCGCGTCGTCTCCATCAAGAAAGTGGCCCTGCCGCCACCGCATATGAACGTCTGGGCCTTTGAAGGCCGCGTCGAACTGTCCATGTCCCACCGGCTCCGCTAATTACCACGCCTATGATCAAAAACATCCGCGTCACTGTTGACGGCAAACCCTATGACGTCACGGTCGAGATTCCGGACGAAGCCCCCGCGGTTCCCGCTCCGGCGGCCGTTTCCGCTCCGGCGGCGGCCGCCCCGCCGCCACCCGTGAGCGCCCCGGCCGCCGCTTCCGCGAGCTCAGCCGGCGCGGGCGATGTGCCCAGTCCGCTCGCCGGCCACATCGTCGGGATCACTGCGACCGTCGGCCAGAGCGTCAAACAGGGCGACCCCCTGATCACCGTCGAAGCCATGAAAATGAACACCTTCGTCATGGCGCCCAAGGACGGAAAAGTCACGGCCATCCTCGTAAAAGTGGGTGAGGCCGTGAGCGAAGGCCAGGCCCTCATCCATATCGAGTAACGGCATTTAAATGAGCATGTCCCATTCCTTCCCCCAATTCACCGCTGCCGAGGCAGCCGCGCAGATTCAAAACGGCCAGACCGTCGCCTTCAGCGGCTTCACACCCGCCGGAGCTCCGAAGTCCGTGCCCAAGGCCCTGGCGGCCCGCGCGGCGGAATTGCATCGGGAGGGGAAGGAATATCGCATCGGCGTCATCACCGGGGCTTCCACCGGCCGGTCGCTCGACGGTGAGCTGGCCAAGGCCGACGCCGTGCTCTTTCGCACTCCCTATCAAAACGACCCCGACCTCCGCAAAAGCATCAACGAAGGCCGGACCCGCTTCTACGACATGCATCTCTCGATGCTGCCGCAGGCCGTGCGTTACGGGTTTCTCGGGCCGGTGCACTGGGCGGTCATCGAAGCCTGCGAAGTCACCAGCGCGGGCGAAATCTATCTGACCTCATCGGTGGGCGCGGCGCCGACCTTTTGCACCGTGGCGGAGAAGATTATCATCGAGCTGAACCGCTTTCACCCGCAGGCGCTCCGCGGTTTTCACGACATTTACGAACCGGAAAACCCGCCGAACCGCAAGCCCATGCTCATCCAGCGGACCACCGACCGCATCGGGGCTCCCATGATCAAGGTGGATCCCGCGCGCATTGCCGGCATCGTCGAGACCAACCTGCCGGACGAAGCCGGCGAATTTTCGCCCATCTCGGAAACCGCCGCGAAAATCGGCAACAACGTCGCCCAATTCCTCGCCGGCCAGCTTCGCGCCGGCTTGATTCCCAAGGGCTTTCTCCCCATCCAATCCGGCGTCGGCGACACCGCCAACGCCGTCCTCAAGTCCATGGGCGAGTGCGATGAAATCCCTCCGTTCCAGATGTACACCGAAGTCATCCAGGACGCCGTGGTCTCGCTGATGGAATCCGGGAAGGTCACCTTCGGCAGCGGTTGCTCCCTCACCGTCAGTGCGCCGGTATTGCGCTCGGTCTATGGGAACCTGGACTTCTTCCGGCCCAAGCTCCTGCTCCGCCCGCAGGAAATCTCTAACAGCCCGGAAGTCATCCGCCGCCTCGGCCTGATTTCCGTCAATACCGCCATCGAAGTGGACGTCAGCGGCAACGTCAACAGCACGCATGTCCTGGGCCGCAGCATGATGAATGGCATCGGCGGCTCCGGGGATTTCGCCCGCAACGCCTTCCTTTCGATTTTCGTCTGCCCCTCCACGGCCAAAGGCGGAAAAATCAGCACCATCGTCCCGCTGGTGAGCCACCTCGATAGCAGCGAACACTCCGTGCAGGTCATCATCACCGAGCAGGGCATCGCCGATCTCCGGCACAAGTCGCCCCGCGAGCGGGCACGGGAAATCGTCGAGTGCTGCGCGCATCCGGAGTACCGCGGGATTCTGCGGGATTACGTCAGCCTCTCCGGCGCCAGCCATTCGCCGCAAACGCTGGCGTCGGCCTTCGGCATGCATATCACCTTCGCGCAAACCCAGGACATGCGCGCGGTGAATTGGGCCAATTTTAAATAGCCTCACCCCGTTTCAAACGGCAAGAAACGACCGCTTTTTGCCAACGGGCGGTTGGAACGATCCTGAATGGGGCCGATCCTATTCATAGGTATTCGAAAAGAATCCTTGTGGTTATGAACACTCTGACCTTTGACCCAACCAGTCTGAAACTTCTGGCCGAACCCGTCGGCCCGCACGCGCTGCTGGACGAACCGGCTCACGGCGACCCGCTGTCCGCCGTCTGGGATGAATATTCCTTTGAGTCGATTCGGGTCCGTGCCGAGACGGTGACTCCGATCCTCGAAGAAACTCTCCATGCCCATCTGCCCATTCATTGGGGCATCAATGAATGAAGCGTCGGCGTGGTGTTGAACAGTAGGCGGCCTCGCCCATCGCGGCGGGGCGGGGCGGGGGCGTCTGGCCCCTGCCCGCGCCGCTCACCCAGCCAGCCATGAAAACCTTGAAAATCACCCGTAAACAGACCTTCACAATTCTCGCTCCCCAAGCCGCCCGGGTGTACCTGGCGGGCGATTTTACCGAATGGCAGAAACATCCCATTCCTCTCCATAAGCGGGCCGATGGCGCCTGGACGGCCGGGGTTCCCCTAAAGCCCGGCACGTACCACTATCGGTTCCTGGTAGACGGCAAATGGTGCGATGATCCGCAATGCAAGGAGAAGGTCGCCAATCCATTCGGAACGCAGGATGCGGTGCTGGTAGTAGGAGGCGGTGAGCGTCGCCACACGACCTCGCCGGTACCGAACGCACCGCATCCGGCCTGCGAAATCTGATTGGCGGGGGTTGGCGTTCCGCTCAATTAGAGCAGTTTCCGTAAAACTGTGGCCGCATTAACGGTAGGGCCGCGCTGCGCGGTCGCGACGTCGTGGCGCCTTGGCTGCAGAATCAAATAAACTGCTGTAGAGGAGCGTTCCCCGGAAAGTCCCGGAGCGCGGCCCCGAAATACTTGAGCTTTACCCTTATCAAGAGCACCCGGGTTCTAATTCGAACACATTTTGTGCAAAGCCCAATCAAAGCCACAGGTCCCATTCGTCCCATTCGTCCCATCAGTCACGCCAGCCCCCGCTCCTTCAAAGACTTCAGCCACAAATCGTAGTCGTTGTCCGGCACGCGATTCGGATCGAGCCTGACCTCCTTGCCACGCAAGTCCGGCCGCCGCTTGAGCTGGTCCTCCGTGGGCCGATGGATCCGCATCACCATGTTCCAAAAATCGCCTTCCACCAGCTCGAACGGTTCCCATGTGAATTGACGCCCGCTCGCCGGCGGTGACTTCCCCGTGCGCAGGATGGCCGCCACCACCCCCAGTGGCGGGAGCTTCCCGCACGACGGAACGATGCCTGAATCCAGCAGCAATTCGGCCAGTTCGCTCGCGCGATTGCGATCGGCTGCCTTCTTCTTCGCGCTCTTTTTTGCGTCTTCGTGATGTGCGTCCTTGTGCCCGTGCTTGGCTGCCAGCCGGGGATACCGTGCTTCCATCTCCCATTCGTTGATTTCCTTTCCGGCCGGACCTTTCGGATGCCGGGGCATATGGGCGCGCTCCCGTTCCTCTTCCTCGTCCAATTGCTGTTGGGTCCTGCCCTGGGCCCGCATTCGCTCCTCGTAAACCCGGGACGCCACATACTGGTAGCCCTCAAACGTCGGATCCTTGAAATCCACATCCGCCAGCGAATCCGCCTCCGCCATCGCGCGCTCGTAAATCTTCCGGCCCAGGGAAATCAGCGTAAAACGAAAGTCCATGAACGAATCGTCGCCGCAACCGCCCTTGATCAGAACGATCGCGCCCCAGAGGTCATAGGAATAAGCCCGGTAGAAAAAATCCGTAAGCTGGGCATCCCACGCTTTCAATTCCGGAACCGGCAGCCGCTGCAATTCCGCCGCCAGCAACTCGCATTTGCGCTTCATATCCCCGCCCGAAGCGGCATGCACCCGATCCACAATTTCCCAGAATTCGTCCGTACTCACAAATTGATGCTAGGCAAAGGTGAACGGTTTGCGAAGCATTTCCATTTTGCGGCTTCGCCTGACCCCGCAGCCATTCAACCTGGAGGGTTGATAAAATGATGCTGACTCTTTTTGAGCTATATCCCGCCGGGATTGTCAAAAGTCCGGCGCGGCCACGGGTCGCCACCGGGGAGGTCGGGAGCCGAATCGTCATAAGAGGAGAAATCAATGCCAACGATGCCAGCCACTGACTTGCCGCAATCTTTATTCCGCGGTGCCGTCCTTCCCATAAGGCTCATTCTTCCCCTTCCTTTCATCAAATATTCCTCTCCCTTACTTCCGACCCGCCACTCCCCGCGCCTTCGAGTCAAACCACGCGTCACACCGGAATCCAGCACCGTCAAACCAGCCGTCAACCGCCAGACAAACCTGCGGTTAGACCAAAAACCTTTGTTGTCAAACCTGGTCAAACCTAAAAGGACCCAAAAATGGGGGGCCCCATCAGACTCGACCTCAAATGCTGCATTTTGCAAACCGCAGGATATCAAAGGACACCAAAGGTACACCCAGGTACGCTCAAAGTACACTCAAAGGACGCCAAAAGTACACTCGAAAACGCCCAAAAACGCCTAATTACGCGAATGGTACAACTCATTGAATTTGTTCACGGAGCGCGGTTGTACCCCCCAGAACCGTGCACCCCTACCGCGCTTTATCGCACACGCCTTCTGTGCTCCTAATCCTAATCTTAATCTTAATCCCTCCCCCACTCCCCGCCCTTACTCACCGCGCATGACAGCAAGTCGGAGTGCCAGCCATCGACAAACTCGGACTGAGATAAGGAATTCCGAGCGAAAGCCCGCGTACGATCAGAAGCACCGCGGCCATCACCCCGCAAAACCTTACAATCCGCCTCCCCGCGAAGAGGTTGCGAATCAAGGGAAGATTCCCGAGGAACCCGATGCTCAACATCATCGGCAGGGTCCCCAATCCAAACGCGAGCATGGTTCCCGCACCGTGCAGGATGTCCCCCGACGCCGCCGCCACCGCCAGCGCGACATACACCAGCCCACAAGGCAAAAGCCCGTTCAGAGCACCGAGCACAAACAGCGAACCATGCGATTGCTTCTTGAGCAGAAGTCCAAAAGCCGATTTCAGCCGCGCAATGACCCTGGCCACCTGCAGATTCACTCCCACTCGAACGGAGAACAAAAAACCAAACAATATCGCCACCCCCGCCGCAATCGAGACCGCGTTTTGCAATCCGGCAAATACCAGCGTGCGACCCACAAGTCCGAAGATCGCCCCCAGCACCACGTATACCGCGATTCGTCCGGAATTGGACAGCAATCTCCCGCTGACCACCCGGCCCGGCATGCGCATGGCCAGCACCAACGGCCCGCACATCGCCGCACAGTGAAGGCTGCCGGCCAGGCCAAGCAGAAATGCAGTCCAGAAAAACATGGGAGTAACTCAGCCCGGCACGACGATCGTCCGGTCGCAGTAATATTCCTTCCCGCCGTTGGTCCATTGAACACGAACTTTCCACAGCCCGGCGGGAAGCGGTTTCGCGTCCACGAGTTGCACTCCCTCCGAATTCACCGCGAGCGGCAGCTCCCGATCCAGCCGCGCGTCCGAGGGACGATACAACTGCACATGCCCGCTGGCCGCCGCTTGCGCGTTGGGCAGGCTGATGACAATGCTGCGCTTCGCCACGTCATACGTGACGATGGGCAGCGTTTCGTAAGCCTGCGATTGATTGAGCCGGTTGATCTGCTTTTGGTAAAGGATCTCGTTCTCGTAGTAATTGACCGCCACCAGGTCCTCGCGCTGACGCATCGTCCAGACAACAAACCCGACGAGGAATACCAGCGCCAGAACGAAGAAGCCGATGATGGAATACGGCCACAGGCTCGGAGGATTGGGTTTTGGATTCATAAGTCAGGGGGATGGGCGGGGACCCACGAAACCGGTGGAGACACCCTGGAGCCGCTTGCCATTGGAATAGACACCCACCTTCAGTTTCGTGGTGGATCCGCTGAGTTGCGAGGGTTCCAGTTCGATGAGCACGGAAGTCTCGGCGAGCTGCGCCGGCGGCACGACGAGATTGGCATTGCCCATGATGCGCAGCTTGCCGGCAGGGCTTTCCAGTTTAAGTTCCACGGGCAGCGCGCGCATGGTTTTGTTGACCAGTTTGAGGGTATACAGGTTTTCGATTTTACCCTCGGCGGTCGTTTGATACAGCGCGCCCGGTGCGCGCAGGAAAATCGCCTCCGCCGCGGGCCGCGTGAGCACGAGCACCAGGAACAAGGTGATCAATGCGGTGAGCACCCCGACATAGATGCCCATGCGCGGCGTAAAGCGGAAATGGGCGCCCGTTTCCAGGCTGTTCTGCGAGGCATAGCGAATCAGGCCGCGGGGCGAACCCACTTTGTCCATCACCGCGTCGCAGGCATCGATGCACACAGCGCAGTGCACGCATTCCATTTGCAGGCCATTGCGGATATCAATGCCGGTGGGACACACCGCCACGCATTGGCGGCAGTCGATGCAGTCCCCCAGCCCGGCGGCCTGGCGCGGTTGATTGCGGCGCAGCAAGCCGCGCTTTTCGCCGCGTCGGAAGTCGTAACCGACGATCATGGTATTTTCGTCGAGCATCGTGGATTGCAGGCGGCCGTAGGGGCAGATGAAGGTGCACGCCTGCTCGCGGAAGCGGGTGAAGATCGAGAAGAACAGGAGCGTAAACAGGAGCATAAACACCAGCCCCACCACGTGCTCCCGCGGCGGATCGGTGATGATTTTGAGCAGGGCGTCGCTCCCAATGATGTACGCCAGCAGGGTGTTGCCAATGATGAAGGAGAGCGCGAAGAAGATGCCCAGCTTGAGCAGCTTTTTGCGCAGCTTGGGTCCGCTCCACGGCGCGGCCGCCAGCCGCTTCTGCTCGGAAGCGTCGCCTTCGATGAGGTATTCGATTTTGCGAAACACCATTTCCATCATGACCGTCTGCGGGCAGGTCCAGCCGCACCACAGCCGGCCGAAGGCGGCCGTGAACAAAATGATCCCCGTCAGGAAGATAAGCATGGCCACCGCGAAGATCACCGCGTCCTGCGGCCAGAATATCTGGCCGAGAATGGAGAAGCGGCGCTCTACGATGTTCATCATCAGGAGCGGATTGCCGTTCAGATGGATGAACGGCCCCGCAAACATGATTCCGATGAGGAGCCAGCTCAGCCAGGTCCGGCGGTTGGTCCATTGGCCGCGGGGCTGCTTCGCATAAACCCACTGGCGGTAACCGCGCTTGTCCGCCGTCGTAAGATAATCGCGGTAGTCCGCGCGGACTGGCGCTGTGGGCTTTTCGGGATTCGCGGCCACTGGAATCATTCGAAGGGGCTCGGGCCCGTCGGAGCTTGCACGGTGTTCTCCGGCGGCTTGGGATTCGGCGGATGCGTTCCGCGCAAGGTGTAGATGTAGCTGCCGACGGCCTGGATCTGGTTGGGCTTGAGGACCCCCCGCCAGGTCAACATGCCTTTGGCAGGAACGCCGTTGATGATGGTGTGAAGATTGTCCACGTAGTTGGAACCATGGATCCAATAGTCATCGCAAAGGTTCGGGCCGACGAGCCCGCCGCCGTCCGGCCGGTGGCAGGGCGCGCAGTAGGTCGTGAAGATTTGCTGTCCCTGCGCAACCACCGCCTTGTCCTGGGAGGGCTGCAGCCTGCCGATGGAGGATTCAAAGCCGGCAATGGCCGCGGACTTGATGGCCTCGCCGCGCTTGGCTTCCTTCGAATACTCCGCGGCCTGCAGGTCGCCGGCGCCGACGACATGATAAAATACCATGTAAACGACGCCGAAAATGATGGTGATGTAAAAGAGCCAGAGCCACCAGCGGGGCAGCAAATTGTCCAACTCTCTGATGCCGTCCACTTCGTGGTCGAGCAAGCCGGATTCCTGGGGATCTTTATTCATGGGCAGTGTGTTGGGAAGAGGTTGTGGTGTCGTCGTTCAAGGGCAGGGCGCTCATGCTGTTCACAAATGATTTTTTGGCCAGCAGCGCGACGCCGATCGCGCCGATGAATACCGAGACGAACAGGCATATGGAGACAATGCCGAAGGTTTGGATGTCCTCCATGCGGGTGAATATGTTTCTAAGCATAGGATGTAAACGGTTAACGATTGGCGGCCGCCACCCGCGCCGCGGCGGCGGGCTGGGCCTTGATGTCCGTGCCCAATCGCTGGAGATAAGCGATGAGCGCGATGATTTCGCGATCGGCGGGAGACGTCACCGCGCCGATTTTCAACCCGGCCACAATCTTGTCCGCCTGGATCTGCAGGTCCTTTTGGGCCGGCCCGTTTTCATACCCGGCCGGATAGGGCACCCCCGCCTTCCGCAGGGCGGCGATGCGCGGCGCCACGGCGTTGGTCTCGATCTTTTGCGACAGCAACCAGGAATAACGCGGCATGATGGATCCCGGCGACGTCGAGCGGGGATCGTCCATGTGGTTGTAATGCCACGCATCGGGGTACTTGCCGCCCGTGCGCGCGAGGTCAGGACCGGTCCGTTTCGAGCCCCAAAGGAACGGATGATCGTAAACGAACTCACCGGCTTTGGAGTACTCGCCGTAGCGTTCCGTCTCCGACCGGAACGGCCGGATCATCTGCGAATGACAGCCCACGCAACCTTCGCGGATGTAGATGTCGCGACCCATCATCTCCAACGGAGTATACGGCTTCACACTGGTGATGGTGGGGACGTTGTCCTTGATCAGGAACATCGGGATGACTTCGATCAGCCCGCCGATGATCACTGCCACAAAGGCGAGCACCGTGAAGAGCAGGGGTTTGGCTTCCAGCCAGCGATGCTTGTAGGGATGCGCGTCGTGCGTTTCGGCTTCGACCGCCCGGGCGACCTGGACTTCCGTGTTGTCCACGGCCTTGCCGCTGCGAGCAGTGCGCCAAAGATTGAAGGCCATCAGGCAGGCGCCGAGGATGTAAAGCGAGCCGCCGATGGCCCGGAGGCGATACATGGGAACAATCTGCAGCACCGTCTCCAGAAAGTTTGGATATTCAAGAAAGCCTTCCTTCGTGAATTGCTTCCACATCAGGCCTTGGGTGATGCCGCTGGCGTACATCGGGACCACGTAAAACACCATCCCCAGCAGCGCGACCCAGAAGTGCCAGTTCGCGAGTTTGTTGGACCAGAGTTTCGTGTTGTAAAGCCGCGGGAAGAGCCAGTAGAGCACGGAGAAAGTGAGAAAACCGTTCCAACCGAGCGCACCGGTGTGCACGTGGGCGATCGTCCAGTCGGTATAGTGCGAAAGCGAGTTTACGCTTTTGATGGCGAGCATGGGGCCTTCGAGCGTCGCCATGCCGTAGGCGGTTACGGCCACCACCATGAACTTGAGCATGGGCTCCTCGCGGAGCTTGTACCACGCGCCGCGCAGCGTAAGCAGGCCGTTCAACATGCCGCCCCAGCTCGGCGCGATCAGCATCAGCGAGAACACCATGCCGAGCGATTGCGCCCAGTCCGGCAACGCCGTGTAAAGCAGGTGATGCGGCCCGGCCCAGATGTAGATGAAGATCAGCGACCAAAAATGGATGATGGACAGCCGGTAGGAAAAGATGGGGCGATTGGCCGCCTTCGGCAGAAAGTAATACATCAGGCCGAGATAGGGCGTGGTGAGGAAGAACGCGACGGCATTGTGACCGTACCACCATTGGACGAGTGCGTCCTGGACGCCCGCGTAGATCGAGTAGCTCTTGAAGGCGCTCGCCGGAATTTCGAGGGAATTGACGATGTGCAGCAGCGCAATGGTCACTGCCGTCGCAATGTAAAACCAGATGGCAACGTAGAGGTGCTTCTCGCGGCGCTTGACGATGGTCCCGAAGAGGTTGATGGAAAAGGCGACCCAAACCACCGCGATGGCGATGTCGATCGGCCATTCGAGCTCCGCGTATTCCTTGCTCGTGGTCAGGCCCAACGGCAGCGTGACCGCCGCGCTCACGATGATGGCCTGCCAACCCCAGAAATTAAACCAGCTCAGGAAATCGCTGAACATCCGTGCCTTGCAGAGACGTTGCAGGGAATAGTAGATCCCCATGAACATGCCGTTGCCGACAAAGGCGAAGATCACGGCGTTCGTGTGCAGCGGGCGCAGGCGGCCGAAGGTGGTGAATTGGAGGTTCAGGTTCAGGTCGGGAAAGAAGAGCTGGCACGCAATGAGCAGGCCGGCGCTGAAACCGACCAGTCCCCAAATGACGGTGACGATGGCGAACGCCCGCACGATCTTATCGTCGTAGCGCACGGTGTCGACATTTCCGCCGGTGCCGGTTCTATTGACTGTTGTGTTGGTCTGAGCTGCTGCGTTCATGGTTGGCGATATGTATTTCGATCTTTCAATTCTGGTATGCGCGCGCGGCGCGAGTCTTCGGCTAACAGTCGTAAGGAAGGAGTGCAGGTGTCGTCGTATTGTCCCGAGCGCACGGCCCAAATGAAGCTTGCGAGAAATGCCGCGGCGATGACGACGCTGACGGGAATCAACAAAAACAGAATGATCATGGCTGTGTCTCCCAGTGCTTGAGATTGCGTCCGAACCAGCGGGTCGCCGCGCATGCAAACGCCACTACCGTGACGGAGCTAAGCGGCATCAGGACGGCACATACCAGGGGCGAAAGGCGTCCGCTCGCGGCGATGGCCACGCCGATTACGTTGTAAATCGCGGAAATCAGGAAGGCTGCGGAAACAACCCGGCCCGATTGCCGGGCGTAATGGAGCACCGCGCCCAGGGCGGGCACCATCGCGGCGGTCACGATGACGTCGCTCGCGGGCGAGAACGCGGTGACATTTTCCACCACCGCCACGCCCACGTTGCTCTGCCGCAGCGCGCCGGCGTCGTTGAGACCGTCGCCGACCATCATGACCGATCGGCCGGCCTGCTGCCTCGACGCGATGAAGTCCAGCTTGTCGAACGGACTCTGTTGGAAGCGCAACTCGGCGGCCGGTCCCATGAGTGCGGAGAAGCCGTTGCGTTCCCGATCGTTATCCCCGCTCAGAAGTGCCAGTTCCACCTTTCCGGAGAGTTGTGAGACCAGCGTGGTTACCTCGGGGCGCAGGATATTTCCCACCACGAAATGTCCGCGATAAACTCCCTCGATGGCCAGATGCACGGCGCTGCCGGGGGTCCCGGGCGGGGTGTCGGAAATGGAGTCGATCCCGCGCGAACGCAACCACGCCGCCGAGCCGAGCAGCAAGTTCCAGCCGTTGACCCTGCCCTGGATGCCCTTGCCTGCGGTTTCCTTGAAGGACTGGACGGTGGCCGGGCCCTGGCTCGCGGCGAGACTGCGGGCGATGCGCGCGGCGAGCGGATGTTGCGATTGAGCCGCCAGGGCGCGCGTATGGCGTTTTCCGCTTTCGCTTAATTCCGGTCCCTGCCACGCCACCGATCCGGCACCGGCGGAGGTGAGGGTGCCGGTTTTGTCAAAGACCACGCTATCCACGCGGGCCAGTGCTTCCAACACCTGCGTGTTTTTCAAAAAGATTCCCCGCCGCGCCAGCAGTCGCTGCGCGGAACCCAGGGCAAAAGGCGCCGCCAGCGCCAGCGCACAAGGGCATGCCACAATCAAAACCGAGGTAAATGCGGTGAGCGCAATCGACGGTTTGACGACTGCCCAGAAAATCGCCGCCCCGACGGCGATGGCGATGATCATTTTCGTAAAACGCTGGCTGTATTGATTCGTCAGCGTTTTCCATGCGGCTGCTCTGTCCTTCCGGAACGCGGCCTGATCCCAGAGCGAAGTCAGGTAGCTCTGCGAGACGGCCTTCACGGTCTCGACCGCGATCTGGCCCTCAGTCTGTCGCCCGCCGGCGTAGAGCAACTCGCCCTGAAACTTGCGGGCGGGCTCCGATTCGCCCGTTACGAAGCTGTAGTCCACGAGTGCCGAATCACTCAAGAGCTTCGCGTCGGCGGGAATCAATTCGCCATGACGCACGGCCAACCGGTCGCCTACCCGCAAATCCGACAAGGCAATGTGTTCCTCCCCCGTCCCGCCTAGGCGGGTGACGGCCAGCGGGAAAAAGGATTTATAGTCACGATCAAAAGCGAGCCGCTCATAGGTCACCTGCTGGAACAGCCGGCCGCAGAGCAAAAAGAAAATCAGGCCGTTGAGCGAATCAAAGTATCCGTCGCCATGTCCGGCGAAAACCAGCCAGGTGCTCTGCGCAAAGATGGCGGCGATACCCGCGGCGATGGGCACGTCGATGTCCAGCACGCGTCGCTGCAGGCTGGTCCAGGCGGCGCGCCAATAATCGGCCGCACTGTAGGTGATGACCGGCAGCGTCAGCAGGAAGCTGGCGACCCCAAACAACCGCCGGAATCCCGGCGCGGTGAAAGCATCCAACCCGAGATACGCGGAGATGCTGAAAAGCATGATGTTGCCGAAGGCGAAACCCGCCAGGCCGAGTTGAATCCACAACCGGCGCGAACTTCGTGAGGGCGCCCGCGATTCCAGGCTCGCGAGTTTCAAATCGGGTTCGTAACCGAGCGACACCAGCAGCGCGACGACCTCGCTGAGCCTGATATCCGCCGTGCGAAACGCGATCGCCGCCTCTTTGCGGGGAAAGTTCACCTGCGATTCGCCGATTTCGGGCCTCAGCAGAAAAAGCTTTTCCAGCAGCCAGATACAAGCGAGGCAATGGATGGCAGGGAGATGAAAAGTGATTCGGGTGAGGCGATCGTTGCTGAAATCAATCAGGCGGGCCCGCATGCTGGGTTCGTCCAGATACCGATAGTGTTCCGCGCCCGCGGCTGTATTGACGCGTACACCGGCGGCGGAATTGACAGTGTAAAAGTCGTCGAGCCCGTTCTCCGTGAGCAGTTCAAATACAGTGAGACAACCCTGACAGCAAAAGTGTTTCTTTTCGTGACGAAACCGGTCGTCCGAGCAGGGCGTACCGCAGTGAAAGCAGGCTTGCGCCGCCGCAGCCCCGCCCGGGGCGGCGGCGGATTCGGCCGCCGGCCACAACTCGGCGACTTTCAAATTCGTAGTTAAAAACGTCATTCAGCTCGGGCTTCAAACAGAGCTGAGATGACGATGCCGTGGTAATCGTTTTTCGACTCACCATTGCTTGCCAGCTATTCAACCAATTTTGGCTGGCTGCCGGCACTGCGGAAAATCGCTGCATTCGAGCTAGGGGTTTCCCTGATGTCACCTCGTGGTGGCCGGAGATCGCCAATCAGGGGTGCCCCCAATTGTAGCTATTTTTTGTTCAACATAAATTGTCCATATGCAAACACTGAACGTTGAGCCGAATTTCGAAACCAGCGCTGCTTTATCCTCCCCGCCCGAAACCGCGAGTGAGAATCGCCGCCTCATTGAGGCCATCGTCAACTCCCGGCCCTACCAGGAGTACGAGAGCGCCTTTACCGAGCTGACCGGACTGCCGGTGACCTTGCGGCCGGTGGAAACCTGGCAGCTGCCGCATCGCGGCCAGCGCAAGGCGAACGCTTTCTGCGAACTGCTGGCTCAGAAGAGTCGCGCCTGCGCTGCGTGTTTGCGCGTGCAGGAGGAACTCCGGCAGAAGGCTTCGCTGGAGCCCCACACGGTCACCTGTGCGGTCGGTCTTTGCGATACCGCCGTTCCGGTGCGTCTGGGTGATTCGCTCATCGGGTTCCTGCACACCGGACAGCTTTTCCTGCGCAAGCCCTCGCCGGCCAAGTTCGATCGCGCGCTGCAATTGGCGACCGAATGGGGGGTGGAAGCGGATGCGGACACGCTGCGGGAAGCATATTTCTCCGGCAAGGTCGTGCCGGCCAAACAGCACGAAGCCGTGGTCCAGCTGTTGACCCTTTTCGCCCAGCACCTTTCCATGTTGAGCAACCAGATCGTGGTGCAACGACAGAACTCGGTCCCGCCGGTCATTCTCCGCGCCCGCGAATACATCCAAGAACATCAATCCGAAGACCTTTCGCTCGGTCAGGTCGCCAAGGCGGTCAATACGAGCACGTTCTACTTCTGCAAAATCTTCCGGAAGTTCAATGGCGTCACCTTCACCGATTATGTTTCACGCGTGCGTATCGAACGCGCCAAGAATCTCCTGCTCAATCCCAATCTGCGGGTGAGCGAAATCGCCTTCGAGGTCGGGTTTCAATCGCTCACGCACTTTAACCGCGTGTTTCGCAAGCTGCTCGGCCAGTCGCCCACCGTCTATCGTTCGCAACTGGCCGGATCGTGAGGGACTCGGGCGAAGGCTTTGAGGCTGGCCGTCGCCGGGAATTTGCTGATACCTTCTTCGCGCTCTCGATGAAGGATTATCGGAAAATGTCCCGGGCGGAATTGCTCGCCTCGGTCAAAAAACTCAAGAGCCGCCATGCCGTCGAGTCACGTACCGCGCGCCGCCTGGCCGCCCGGGATGTACGCGACCGTGAGGAACGGTTGCGCGCGATTCTCGAGACGGCGGTCGAGGGCATCATCACCATCGATGAACGGGGCACCATCGAGTCCTTTAATCCCGCCTCGGAAAAAATCTTCGGCTACGAGGCCGCCGAGGTGATCGGGCGTAATGTGAACATGCTCATGCCTTCACCGCACCGCGAGCAGCACGACGGATACCTTTCCAATTACCGGCATACAGGCCATGCCCGGATCATTGGCATCGGCCGCGAAGTCTCCGGCCGCCGCAAGAATGGCTCCTTGTTCCCGATGGATCTTTCCGTCAGCGAGGTGGAACTGGCCGATCGCCGGCTGTTCACCGGGTTCGTCCGCGACATCACGCAGCGCAAACAGCTTGAAAGGGAAATCCTGGAAATCAGCGATCGCGAGCAGCGGCGCATCGGCCACGATCTGCACGACGGGCTCTGCCAGGAACTCGCGGGCATCGAACTCATGAGCGAGGTGCTGGAACAGAACCTTTCCAAACGCTGGAAGACCGCGTCCGAGCGCGTCGGCCATATCGGAAAAAAAGTGCGGGAAGCCATTGGCCACACGCGGTCGCTGGCGCGCGGGCTTTCGCCGGTGACGATGGAGGCCGAGGGCTTGACCACGGCCTTGCGTGAGCTGACGGAGAGCACATCCACCATTTTCAAAATTGAATGCCGGTTGAACGCCAATAAGCCGGTACCGATCCACGATCCGGCCACCGCGTCCCACCTCTTCCGCGTCGCGCAGGAAGCGGTATCGAACGCCATCAAGCACGGCAAAGCGAAGCAAATTGTCATTACGCTGGAGCGGGCCCGGGATCGCGTCCGGTTGCGAATTGCGGACAACGGTTCGGGTTTCGTGCAGAATGAATCGGAACGAGACCGGCCGGGCATGGGTTTGCGCATCATGCAGGCGCGGGCCGGCATGATCGGTGGCACGCTGGCCGTCGAAGCCGGCCGGCGCGGAGGCGTGACCGTCACCTGTGCCGCACCCAATACGCCAGCGGGGCGGACCTCCAAAAAGAAACATGCCCGCTAAGGAAAAATCCGCCGCCAAGCGCATCCTCATCGTGGATGATCATCCGATGATGCGCACGGGCCTGGCCCAGTTGATCGATAACGAGGTCGATTTGAAGGTCTGTGCCGAGGCCGATACCGCGAAACAGGCCATGGAGATCATCGAACGCGAGAAGCTCGACCTGGTCCTGCTGGACATTTCGCTGCCGGACAAGAACGGGCTCGAGGTGATCAAGGATATCCGCGCGCAGCAACCGAACCTGCAGATTTTGATTGTTTCGATGCATGACGAGGCTTTGTACGCCGAACGTGTAGTCCGTGCCGGAGCGCGCGGCTATATCATGAAACAGGAGGGCGGCAGGAAATTGATGGCGGCCATCCGCCAGGTGCTCGCCGGCCGGATTGCAGTCAGCGAAAAAATCTCGGCGCGCATGCTCGAATCATTTTCCGGGCAAGGCGCCGGTTCGCTTCCCGGGGTGGGCCGGCTGAGCGATCGCGAGTTCGAGGTGTTTCAATTGATCGGGCAGGGGAAGGGAACCCGGGAAATCGCCCAGGAGCTGCGGTTGAGCGTCAAAACCGTCGAAACGCATCGGTCGAAGATCAAGGAAAAGCTGGAACTCAAGACCGCTACCGAGCTCCTGCGTCATGCCATTCGCTGGATGGATTCAAAAGGAACCAGTTAGAATTTGCGCGGCGGGCTTGGAGCGATTCCCGCCGGCGGGGTTTCCGGTTGACCGCGCGGAGCCGTAGCCAGCAAGTTGGAGGTGATGATCGAAGCGCCCAAACGTGTGACGCTGGTGGGCCAGACGGCCGAGGCCCTGCGCCGGCATTTTTCCGCCCGGCCTGCCGGCGAGAAATTGCCGGGGGAGCGCGATTTGGCGCGGCAATTGGGGGTGAGCCGGCCGACGTTGAGCGCCGCGCTGAATCTTCTGGAGCGCGAGGGCATCGTGCAGACGAAACCCTGGATCGGCCGCGTGGTGACCAAACCGGGCCGCAAAGCCGCCGTCAGCACCTCGAACCACAATGTGGCCCTCGTGTTGCCCATCGCGCTGTCCGCGGTTGAGCCGCGCGTGTTGTTCTGGATCGATGAATTGCGCGAAACGCTGGCGAAGGAGCAACACCAGCTGGAAATCGTTTCCCGTTCCAACCTGTATTCCAACAAACCCCAGGCCGGCCTGGATGAACTACAACGTCGCGTGCGACCTTCCGCCTGGGTGTTGCTGCGCTCCACGCGCGCCATGCAGGAATGGTTTGCCAAAAGCCGTCTGCCGGCGGTGATCGCCGGATCGCGTCACGAAGGCGTCCGCCTGCCCGCGGTGGACCGTGATCAAACGGCCGCCTGCCGCCACGCCGCGGGATTATTTTCGGCCAAGGGACACCGGCATCTGGCCATGCTCACGCCCCAGGCTGCCGCCGCGGGTGATTTGAACAGCGAAACCGGCTTCAAGGCCGGTGCTGCCGCCGCGGGTCCCAATGTCGTGGCCACCGTCGTTCGTCATGATGGCACCGTCTCCGGTATCTGCATCGCGCTCGACCGGTTGCTGGCCCACAAATCACCGCCCACCGCTTTCCTGGTCGCGCAGGCCGGATATGCCCTCACGGCGCTCGGGCACCTCATCCAACGCGGTCTGAAGTTCCCGGAAAACGCCGCGCTCATCGCGCGCGATCACGATACTTTCCTGGATGACGTCGTGCCCTCGGTCGCGCGTTACCGCATTGCGCCCGAGGCGTTTGCGCAAAAACTTTCCCGCATCGTGGTGGAACTGACCTCCGGTGGAAATCCGCCGCCGCGCGAGCACTTGCTGATGCCGCAATTCATTCCAGGCAGGACATTGGGATAGCAGGAACGCGAAAGACAAAGCGCCGGCTGCCCAAAGTCAGATTTCAGAACGTTTGGGGTTCTGGCCGGTCTTCCGGTCGAACCATTTCTCAACGACCACCGGCGCATAGCTGCGCAGCTTGCGCAGCAGATCGGATGAATCCTCGGCGCGGATGAGGGAGACAAGGTGTTCGTCGCGGATGAATCGTTGTCCGGCCATGTGATCGAGGAATTCGAAGAGCCGGGCGTAGTAGTTCTCGACGTCCAGGAAGGCGCAGGGCTTGGCATGGACTCCGATTTGACTCCAGGTGAAGACTTCAAAGATTTCCTCGATGGTGCCGATGCCGCCGGGCAGGGCGACAAAGGCGTCGGCCAGCTCGGCCATCAGCAGCTTGCGTTCGTGCATCGAACTGACCCGATGAAGCTGGGTGAGACCCAGGTGCGCGACTTCCCATTTGGCCAGGTGCTCGGGGATTACGCCGATGACGTTGCCGCCGGCTTTCAGGGTGGCATCCGCGATGGCGCCCATCAGGCCGACGTTGCCGCCGCCGTAAACGAGCGTGATGCCCTCGGCGGCCAGCAGCCGGCCGAAGTTTTCAGCGGTTTCCAGATACGCAGGCGAGCGGCCGGGGCTTGAACCGCAGTAAACGCAAATGGACTTGAGCTTCATTGGTCGTGAGCCGGGGAGCGTAATCGGTTCTTACGGTCAGGGGAAGGCGGAAGGGGGCAGGGCCGGGCGCATGGCTGTGAGTGAAAGGGGGTGAGGGGACGCTGATTCGGTCGGAATTTTGAAATGCGTTAACACGCGTTATGGCGGGTAAGGCCCTATGCCCGCAATTTTTTTTCGCCGGAGAAGGCCGGAGTTACCCGGATATAGCCGGAGTTACCTTGATTCGGCGCGCCCCCCCCGCACCTGGCTTTCGCCGTGATGCGATGCTGATGTCAAAGATCAATTCTGGCTTGATGCTGATTCCCATGGAATCGGGAATACCATCCTCCTACCGCCGGAAAGTTTGCCCAACGGGAGCCGGGTGTCAAGCGGCGGATGGGCGCGTGGGTATAACTTTACACGGCTCCTGGAGCGCGGTTGGAGCAAGGTCCAGAATCCGGGAGTCCTTGATTTACCTGCAACTCCCCGGTCAGGTGTTTTCCAACTCTTTCTTCGGTTTGACGAAGAGCAACAGCAGTACGGCCACGACGATGCCCCCGGCGCAGAATTGAAAGACCTTTTCCAAGCCGATGTTCGCGTCTTTGAGCGCCCCGGCCACGTAGGTCATCAGACCGCCGAGGATGCAACTGACGAAATTCAGCACGCCGTATCCCGTGGCGCGATAGTGCGAAGGAGCGATCTGGCAAAGAATGGGCATGTTGTTCGCATCGGCAAAGCCGCGCGCCAGGCCGAAGACAACCAGTCCCGCCACCGCCACCACCAGTACTGTGGTGGAGGATGAGAGAAACAAGGCGGGCCCGGCCAGGCAGAACCCGATCAATGGCACAAACACGCGGCCGCGCAGGTTGGTCCGGCACCAGCGGTCCGCCCAAGGCCCGCCAATAAGAACGCCGGCAAAGGAGGCGATCTGGATGTAAGCCGTCGCGGACATGCCCGCTTCGCCCTGCCCGAGCTTGAATTGCTGTCCCATGTAAGTGGGCAGCCAGCCATAGATTGCCCAGTTGGCGATGGAGAGCAGGGCGAAATAACCCACCAGCGCCCAGAATGATCCCGAACGAAACAAATATTCGAAGGCCGAGGGGAATACCTCGGTTCGCCGGGCTGGTTGAGCGGGGTTCGTTTCGGCCGGGTCGGGCGCCTCCCTGAGTGTCGCCACGAGCAGGACGCTGTAGAGGATCCCCACGAGGCCAAAAAGATAGAAGGCGCTTTGCCATTTGAAATGTTCCGCCAGCACTCCGCCCAATCCACCCAGCGCCGCGCCGGCATAAAGTCCGCTCATATGAAGCCCCGTGGCCAGAGAGCGAGTCGGGCCGCGGTGATAATCGGCAATCAGCGCCAGCGCCGCGGGGATGTAGCAGGCCTCGCTCACCCCCATCAAAGCCCGGGCGATGAGCAGTTGATTGAAGGTGTGCGCATGAGCGGTCAGCCAGGTGACCAACGACCACACGAACAGGCTGCCGATAACCACCCGGCTGCGGCTGAAGCGATCCGCGAGGTAACCGGCCGAGGGACTCAGGATGGCGTATACCCAGAGAAACACGGAAGTCAGAAGCCCGAACTGCGCGTCGGTCATGGTAATCTCGGCTTTGATGGAGTCACGCATGGTCGTGAGCATCAGCCGGTCGAGGTAGTTGAGGCAGGCAACCGGCCAGAGCAGGGCGACCACCAGCCAGGCCCGGGATGCCGTTTTGGAAAGGTCGGTCATGGCTGGATGAATTCCGGGATCAACTGCCGGCCCGCTGCGCGAACACGCTCCACTTCGCTCGCGGAAATGGATCGGTACGGCCAGCGCATGTGTGCGCCCACATCCGCCCAACTTCCCACCAAAGCCATGAACCGGTCACAGGCCGCGTTGCAAAACTTCTGTTCCGTTATGAACGGCGCGATGTATCCGTCCATGAAGCGGCGGAGGCGCTGTTCGAGTTCCAGCGCGCCGGGCAAGTCCGAGCGCATCTGGTCGGTCCACCTCTGGGCGGCGGCCGGGTTGAGGCAGGCAACATTCGAATAAGCCCCGTGAGCGCCGCGCTGAAGTCCGCTGGCCAGCATATGACCGGGCACGAAGACGCTGATGCCGACGAGGTGCTGGCGCATCGAAGCGTACCAGGCGTCGTCACCGCCGGCGGTTTTGAGTCCGACCAATTGCGGGATGCGCTGGGTCAGCCGGCCGATTTGCTCGGGATTCCACACGCGTTTGGCGTGTGGCGGATTGTACAGGACCAAACCGATGTCACCGGCCACTTCGGCCATTCCTTCCAGAAACGCTATCGCCTCAGCTTCAGTGACCGGGAACCAATCAGGCAAAATCACCTGCACCGCGCCGGGCGCCAGCGGAACAATCCGGCGCAAACGCTCGCGCGAAATCTGCGCGCTCATGTGGTTGACGCCGATTTGAAACGGCATCCCGACAGCATGGCATTTGTTCGCGAGGCATTCCGAGATTTGGTCGAACTCGGCCTCGGTTTGCGTGTGAAATTCGCCAGCAGTGCCGTTTGAATAAATTCCGTCCACGCGCGAGGCGATCAAAGCGTCGATCTCGGCGGAGACCCGGTCGAGATCGAGCGAATCATCGGCGTTCCAGGCGGACAGCAGAGTCGCCCAGTTGCCGCGGATTTGATCGGCAGCCAGAGGTTTCACGCGCTTATTGCCACCATGCGGGGGATGCCATGTCAATTCACGAAGCCCTGTTCCTTCAGCCAGAAGAGGCACTCGCTGGCCCAGGGATGCGGTTTGGCAAAAGGCGGTTTGTCGCCCAAGCCCATCCCGTGCGGTCCTTTATCGTAAACATGCAGCGCGAAAGGGACATGATTTTTCCGCAGGGCCGTGGCGAAGAGCAGCGTATTTTCCATCGGCACAATCTTGTCCTCCCAGGTGGTCCAGAGAAAGCACGGCGGCGTGTTGGTCGTGACCTGGAGTTCGCTGGAAAGAAACTCCACCATTGCCGGTGGCGGATTCGTCCCCAGCAGCGCTTTGCGCGAGCCTTGGTGGGCGAACTCGCCCAGCGAAATTACCGGATAACAAAGAATGCCCAGGTCCGGTCGCGAACTCTGCCGTTCCACCGGGTCGGTCGAATGCGCGTCGCCCGCGTCAAAATGCGTCACGATGGTGGAAGCGAGATGCCCGCCGGCGGACGAACCCATGACGCCGACGCGTTTTGCGTCAATCTGGTAGTCGCCGGCATGGGTCCGCACCCAGCGGACCGCGCGCGCGGCGTCATTCAACATCGCCGGGTGGTGATAACCGCTGGAGCCGAGCCGGTATTTCAACACGAAGCACGTCACTCCATGCTGATTGAGCCAGAGTGCAAGATCGTTGCCTTCGTGCGGCATGAGTTTTCCATAGCCGCCGCCGGGAAAAATCACCATGGCCGCGCCAGTGG
The DNA here is from genome assembly GCA_964448135.1 of uncultured Verrucomicrobiota bacterium. Lineage (GTDB taxonomy): Bacteria > Verrucomicrobiota > Verrucomicrobiia > Limisphaerales > UBA8199 > CAYUVH01. The sequence continues at coordinate 26,805 of CAYUVH010000014.1, forward strand.
CGTTGGTGCTCTCCGGCAAATACACCGTCAGGGTCGGGATGTCGTTGCTGGAGGAGCCCAGTGCGCCGGGGGCGCCGCCGGGCCAGAGCGGAATGACGGGATGCAGATCGGCGGCGACGGCCGGGATGGCCGGGATGGCCGACCAGGCCAGGAGCAAACCGAGTAGTAGCGCTTTCATAAAAGCTTTCGCTATTTCTTAACGTCATCTCCGCCGGCTTGGAGCCATTCCAGGTTAAAGCGGGCCAGCGTAAGGTGCGAATACGGCCAGGGTCGTTTGTGTTTCACGGCTGCCTCCGGCGTGCCGGATTCGTAGAAGCAGAGAACTGTTCCATCGGGAAGCACTGCGAGATCGCTGTAGGCGCTGGGGCCGGCTTGCAGCAACCGGCTGACGGGCCAGGTTTTCCCGCTGTCCGCGCTGGCGTGGATGGTGACATTCGCGCGCGCCTTGTGATCGCGCTCGGCAGTGTTGGGATGGGAAAACAGCAGCAGCGCCCGGTTCGTCCCGCCCGTGCCAGGATGACTGACGAGGCCGGCCATGCAACCCGGTTCCAGCAGGTCCTCGGCAAACGCCGGCGCCGTCCAGCCGGTCGCACCGTCGCGGCTGTAGGCAACCATGCGGCGGTTGCGGGGATCACTATTACGGGCGGTCACCAACACTCGGCCATCGGGCAATTCGGCAATGTCCGGCTCATTGCCCTTGGCCAGAACGATATCGCCGCGCTGCCAGGTCTTGCCGTGGTCATCGCTGTAAACGACCCCGGAACCTCCCCTGAGTCTGGCCGCGTGATTGGTGGTGTTCATCCAAAAGGGGGCGACCAGGCGACCCGACTGAAGCTGGATGGCGTGGCCCGGGCCGATGCCGATGACCTGCCAGTCCAGGTCCGGCCGGTATTGGTCGAAGGCATAAGTTATTTCGACCGGTTTGGACCACGTGACTCCGTCGTCGTCGCTGCGCAGATAGAAGGCGCGCATATACTCGACGCAGTAGAGGAAATGGACAGTCCCGTTCCGATCGGCGATCGCGACGGCATTGTTGACCGTTTGGGGCACCACTTCGGCCGATGGAGGCCCGGCTTTGTCCCAATGGCTGAGATTACGCGTGCCAATGCGGGGAGCAAGATGGGCGACCTGCTTTGCGGGGGACCACGTGCGCCCGCCGTCGGTGCTGCGCCGCATATGAATTTCAAGTTCGCCCCAATCCGAGGCGGAATACTTGCGAGCCTCGCAATAGGCGAGCACGGTGCCGTTGGTGGTGACGACAATTCCGGGAATCCGATAGCAAGCGAAGCCATCCTTTCCTTCCTCGAAGAGATTGGTCTTTTCGAGCAACGGCCCCGCAACGGCCGGGCGGCCGGTGAGTAAAAGAATCCCCAGCAGGAAGAGCGGAAGTTGTTTCATAAAGGCATACCCGCCGTTATTCGCGAGGCAGCCCGCGATAGATGCCGGTCATCACTGCTGTGGGGAGTTCACGGATGCCAGCGGGAAAGCGGCAAACACAATCGTCTCGTAAGCGTTCTTCGCTCCGGCCTCGTAGAGGCAGGCTAGTTCCGCATTGGCGAGTACGGCCAGATCGGAATAGGCGCTCGGTCCGGTGTGCAACACGCGCGCAAAAGGCCAGGTCTGCCCATCATCGAAACTGGCGCGGACGGTCACGTTCGTGCGCGCATTCGGGCTGGCGGGATTGCTAAAAGCGATGATGCCGGGTTTGCCCGCCGCCGGCCACTGGCACCGTTCCACCGCGGCCTGGCAGAGGGGCTCAATCAACGCTTCGTCGAAACGCTGGTCCTTCCACGTGAGCCCGCCGTCCTCGCTGATGGCCACCTGGCGGCATTTTTTGGAGCGATCATAGTTGCGCATGTTGAGCAGCAACTTTCCCCCCGTGAGTTCCACCACTTCGCATTCGTTGACGCTTTCCTTCGGGGTCGTGCCACCGAGTTGCCAGGTCTTTCCGTGATCGTCCGAATAAATACTGTGCGAGTAGTGGGCCTTGGTGCCGGCTTCGACATGGTCGCACGGAATCACCAGCCGTCCCTTGTGCGGGCCGTTTTCCATTTGGATACCTCCGCCCGGCCCGGTGGCGTACCAGGTCCAATTGGTCAATTTGGTGGTGGCGGTGATTTCCGTCGGATTGGACCACGTGCGCCCGTCATCGGTGGATGATTGAATAAATATGTGGCGGCCGTCCTTGCTGGTCTGGGCGATGATTTCCTTTTCATGGTCATCACCGCGATTCCAAGTCGTCAGCAACCAGATCGTTCCCGTGGTGCGGTCCACGACCGGGCAAGGATTGCCGCAGGTGTTTCGCTCATCACTGCGAACGAGTTGCTGCTCGCTCCATGTCCGGCCGTGATCGGTAGAGCGGCGGAGCAACAAATCTATCCGACCTGAATCCCCGCCGCCGCCTTTGCGTCCCTCGGCAAAGGCCAGCACGGTGCCCTGGGTGGTGACGGTGAGGGCGGGTATGCGGTAGGTGTGATAGCCGCCCTGGCCGCTGACGAAAACCGGCGTGGTGAATGAATTCGTGGCTTTGGTTTCCGCCCGCGCGGAGGACAGCAGAGTGGCGGCCACCAGTGAAGTGGCAATCAATGTTCGTTTGAGCATGGTGGGGGTAGCGCTCGATCTAATTGGAAAAGTCAGCGATCAGGAGGAGGGGGCGAAGAGCCAGACTTCCGGCGAACGCACGCCCGGCCGGGCTTCGCCGTTGGGCAACACCCACCAGCCGCGCCAGAAAGTAGTGGGCAGCACCGCGCGCGCCGCCGGCACTTCACCCGCCACGCTCCAAACATTGCTGCGCGCGTCATAGGTCAGCACGGATTTCGGAAAACCAGGATGCTTCTCCAGCGGCTGGAAACCGACGAGCGAGCCGTCGTCGCCGCCAATGACATAAAACTTCGAATCGGCCACCGGCGCGGGCGTGGGCGCGGCAACGGACGGCTTGGGCAAGTCGGCGAGGCGTGTCCAACCGGCGCCAGGACGAAAACTCCAGGCATCGCGCAGATAAACGCGTTTGACCGTCCCATTGGTCTTTTCAAGTCCCGCCCCACCCGCAACCAGGAACGCCCCATTGACCACCGCCGCCACCGGCAGAAATCGTCCCGCGCCGGGGCAGGACTCCAGTTCGCGCCATTGCGGATTGGGAGAGGAAAGATCAAATGCGAACAACCGGTTGAGCGCGGATTTTTCGCCCGGCAAGTCGGAACCGCCGAACACTAAAATGGTGTTGCCGAGCAGGCCGCCCGCGGCGTTGGCCAGCGGAACGGGCAGACTGGGCAGGTCTTGGGTTTCGAGCTTGCCGTGGTTCAACTTCAGCAAAAATGTTTCCGCGTGATGTTTGTCCGCGTCACTGCCGCCGACGCAGACAATGCCATTGCTCGTCGTGATCGAAATCCCGTAGCCGAGCGGGCGCGGCAGTTTGCCGACCACCTGCCACGTGCCTTCGGGTTTATCGAGCGCGAAAACCGTGTCGTACCAGATTTTCTTGCCGTTTTCCCACGGCTTCTTGTCTGGAAAATTTGCGCCCCCGGCGACGACGAGGCTGCCATCGGTCACGCCCGCAAATGCGCCGGCGAAACCTTCGCGGTCGGGGAGCGGCGGAAGTTTGGAGAACTCAAGTTGACCGGCGGAGAAGGCCGAGAATGCACTCATAACAAAAAGAAATCCAAGCGTGACGCCAGCCCGCTTCATGGGTTCACGCGCGGACGGTTGGCGTTTGCGGCCGGGAAGCCGGGGCGATGGCCGGCACTTGCGCCGGGAAACCCACGCGCTCCAGGTCGCGGCGCAGGGCGTCGCGCTGCTCAGAGTTCAGATTCCGAAGCGGCGCACGCACCGGGCCGCAATCCAGTCCGATGATCCCCATCATCACTTTGCCCGCCGGCAAACCGCCGTGCCGCGCCATCACTGCGATGATCTGAATCGCCAGCATTTGCCAGCGCCGCGCGGCTTCCATGTCGCCGGCGTTGAAGGCATCGATCACCTTGCGATAGATGGGCGCCATGTAATTATAAGTGCTGCCCACCGCGCCCGTTGCGCCCAATGCCAAAGCCGAGAGCAGGATTTCATCGCGACCAAACAGAATGTTGAACCGGCTGTCCTCGACATTGAGGCACTGCGCGTAGCTCATCAGGTTTTCGTCCGTGAACTTGATGCCGTTCAAATTGGGTATCCGCTTGCCGGCCACGCGCAGGAACTCGGTCATGGGAAGATTCACGCCGGTCATTCCCGGCATGTGATAGTAGTAAAAGGGAATGTTCGGCGCGGCGGCAGCGACGGGAGCGCAGAAATCCACCAATTCCTCGACGCCCGATGGTTTGAAGAATGTCGGCCCGATGCTGGCGGTGGCGAAGGCGCCGATTTTTTCCGCGTGCGCCGCGAGACTGCGGCCGGCACCGGTGTTGTTGTGCCCCACGTGCACCACGACTTTGAGAGCGTCGCCGGCGGCGTCCACCCAGCGTTCGGCCACGCGCATGCGTTCCTCGGTGCTGAGCGAAAAGCCCTCGCCGGTTGTCCCGCAGATGAAAGCGCCTTTGACGCCGTTGCGCCGCAGCAGGGCGGCCTGTTGTTCGATGAGACCCAGGTTCAACTCGCCGTTCGTATGGAAGGCGGTGAAAGGCGCGGCAATCAACCCGCTCAGCCAATTCGATCCATTTTTCATAAATTCGGTACCTTTCACTGTCATTTATTTTACAACCGGAAACGGTCTCCGGACAAATCGAGCGCACTGGTCATTTCTTTTGGCCAGGACAGAATAATGCCTGTCGGTGACTCCGGGGAACCGGCTGATCGGGCCGCAATCCTGTCCCGAACCGGGCCTGGATTTTCGCTGAGCCCGGGTGCTCATGGCGCCGCGACTTTCTTTTTCGGCATTTCCGGCAACGGACGGCCATTCAGCAGCCAACTCAAGTTGAAGGCGGCCACCTGGACGCCGGAATAGTGCCCGTCCGGGCCGCCTTCGAACAGAATGTAGATTTTTCCCTCGCTCGGCGTGGCGGCCCGACCGGCCGCGAGGTTGGAGTACGCGGCGGGTCCGCCATAGACCAACCGCTTTACCGGCCAGGTCTGTCCGCCGTCGAAGCTGGCCCACACGGTGATTTTTTCGCGGCCGACGGAGGTGGACGCGCCCACCTTTTTGGGCATCTCGCCGCCATCGGTGTCGAGGTTGCTGTAGAGAAGGATGTCGGTGCCGTCCACCGGCAGGCGGATCATGCCGCCCATGCAACCGTAGGAAGTGCCCCGCGCACCGTCCGGCAGGTCCGCGCTTTCGCCCGGTTTGATCCAGAGATCGCCGTCATCGTAGCTCCAGGCAAAGTAACGATTGCCGCGGCTCATGTGTTCGCGCGAGTTGTAAAGAATGCTGCCATCGGACAACTCGGCGAGGGCGGCCTCGCCCGTGCCGAGCACGGGGAAAGGATGACTGGTCTGCCACGTCTGGCCGTGGTCGTCGCTATAGATCGCCGTGCTGTAATGATACGGCCGCCACTCGACATCGTTCGAAGCCTTCGGTCCCATGATGCGCGCGGGCATGATCAGCCGGCCCGGATGTTTGCCAAACTTGAGCGTGATGCCCGGCTGCATGGCGCCCACCGACGTGGGCGTCAAACCGAAGCCATCCGGGCGGACTTCCGCGATCACCTCGCGAACCCAATTCGCGCCGTGGTCATGGCTGCGCCAGAGCCAATGGTGCTCCGGATTGACGTAGAGGACGTCGCCCGTGGTTTCGTCCACGATGGCCTTGCCGCCGCTGCCCTTTTGGCCGAGTTCAACTCCGGGACTCCAGGTTTTTCCGCCGTCGATGCTGCGGCGTAAATTATCCTCGAACGTCTTGAAGGCGATTAACGTTCCGTTGGTCGTCGTAATAATGCTTGTGCCGCCGCGGCCCTTCCAGAGTTCCTGCATGGGAACAAACACGGGTTCGCCCATGAATTGATCGAGGCCCTTTGGCCTTGCGGTGGAAGAGTCAGACGCCGCGGAGAGTGCGAGCGTCCGCGCCACGAGCAGCGCCAGCAGCAATGCGCCGGCGCGGCAGATGGTGAATCGTCGAAAAAGGTTCTTATTCACGGTGCTCTCAAGCGATACCAGGCATTGGACACGGAACGATTTGGCAAAATGTTCAGGCTCGTGAGGTTGGACGTGCCCGCAATGTCATACCAGTTCCCGGGAATTTGCAGCCCAACGACGTTGGATTGCGCAATCCAACCGAGATGCGTTGCCGGCCACGAAAGTGAAAGCGCGCCGTTGGAGACCACACACGCCAGGTTCGTGGGATACGCCGCCACCACGGCCCTGGCACTCAGTGTTCCGTTCGTGGGATTAAAGCTCCACGCCAGGTTCGCCGCCGGCGGCGGTGTGATGCCCGAGAAATTCCCGCTGAAAGAGGGCACGACGCCGAAAAGCGAAAAGCTTTGGCCGTTGGTAACCACTCCCGCGAGGTTGCTCACGATCAGGCTGCCCGCGTAGGTCACGGAAGTCAGGCCCACCACGCGGTCGCGCTGTCCATTGGACGCGTTCAACTCGACGAATACAGTGCTGGCGGGGTTAAGCGTGAGAGTGTTGGAAATAGTGAGCGTCCCCAGCGAAGTTCCCGGGGCCAGCGTGCCGCCGGCTTGAACGTTTACGGCGCTGCCGATAAAGCCCGTCCCAGCGAGTGTGGCCCCCGACATCACGGTCACGATGCTATTGCTGATCGCGCCGGTGACGAGCAGGGTGCCGTTGGTCACCGTAGTGGCGCCGGTATGGGAACAGTTTCCCGAAAGCGTCAATGTGGCCGCGCCGCTTTTGGTGAAGGCCAGCACCCGCCCCGAGGTGCCGTCGGCGATGATCCCCGAAAAAATCCCGTCGGTGGTTTGGTTCACCTGCAACGTCCGCACGGCCGTGCCCGAGCCGTAAATTGGATCAATCCGACCGGAGCCGGAGAGGTTGCCAATCGTGGCCGTGCCGCCGAGAAAACCGGAGCCTACGCTCAAAGTTCCATTGGCGGCCACGATCACTCTGGGCGCGCCGTTCACACAGGCGGCGCCGGATAACCCGAGCTTTCCCTGTTCGACATCCAACGTGCCGGAAAACGAATTGGTACCGGTCAGGCCCAACTCGCCGGTATTGGTTTTGAGCAGCGTGCCGGTGCCGGAAAGGTTGCTGTTGAAGGGACTCAGGTTGGCGGTGCGGTTGAATTGAAAGATGCCGTTTGGACCGATGGCGACCGTGCCATTTCCGTCCAGGCTGCCGGTAGTGCCGCCATCGCCCAGTTGCACGATGCCCGTGAAAATCGTCGTCGGGCCCGTGTAGGTATTGGCGGCCGACAGCGTCAGCGTTTCCGCACCGCTCTTGATCAAGCCGCCAGCGCTCGCCACCCCCGAAATCGTAACCGGACTGTTCACCGTTAAAATCCGATTCGCGCCTCCGAAATTGAAGGTGCCCGAAAAAGTCAGCAGACCTGCTCCGTATCCCGACACTCCGCCAATTACCGCGTCGCCGCCCATTGTGACACTGTTGTAGATGGGCCGGGCCGCGGCCGTGCTGTTCGCGATGGTTCCTCCATTAACCAGCAGTGGACCCGCGCTGCCCGAAGCGCCAAAGCCGCCGGTATTGCCGCCGGTGATGACCACGCCCTCGTTGATCGTCGTGGTGCCGGTGTAGGTATTGCTCTGGCGCAGGTAGAGGCGTCCGCTCCCGTTTTTCGTGATGCCGCCAGCGCCGGAAATGGGCCGATCGATCTTCAATTCACCGCTCCCATTTTGATTAACCACCAGGTTGGCCGCGAGGCTGACCGACCCTGGTCCGCTTGAGCCGCCGACGCCGATGGTGATATTTCCCGTGGCTCCCGCGGTCACGGTGTTCGTCGCGCTGCCGCTGCCGGAGTCGAATGTGAGCGTATAATTCGTGACCGGCGAGTTGATGCTCTCACCCAGATAGATCGCGATATCGCTGTCCGCGCCCGAAGTAAACGTGAGCGAGCGCAGCGTGCAATCGGCGCCAAGGGCGTTGGTCAAATTTCCCGCTCCGGCCGAATGAAAAATGACGTCGAGCCCGTTGTTGAAAGCGGGCACGGTGTTCGAAACCCAGTTGTTTCCCTGCTGCCAGCTTTCATTCCCCGCGCCCCCGCCGCCGTCCCAGGTCTGCGTCTGCGAATACGGCACGAGTTGGTCGAGCGTGAACTTGTCGAACGTGATGCGCCCGTAGCTATCCCGCTCGTACAACAATCCCACTCCGTTCGTTCCCAGCTTCGTCAGGCAGGAGTAGGCCGATGATCCCGAGTAAACCTGCCGCGAATACGGCCAGGTGACACCGTCGTCCAGGCTGCATTGGATCGTCATGTTGACGCGTGTCGTCGCGGAGGGATTGGAAAATACCAGCATCCGGCCGTTCAATCCCGCCGGATGATTCACCACGATGGTGCTCGCCTGGCAGATGGGGCAGGGGAGATCCGCCCGCACTTCCAGCGCTCCCCACGACGCGCCCTGATTGGTGCTGCGGCTGAAAATCCGCGCATTGTATGCCGCGTAACTTCCCGAGGCCCGGTCATTGCGCAACAGCACGCCTCCGGAGATTTCCACTTCCTGCGATTCACTTGAGCCACCGGGCACATCCGCGCTCTGGGTCCACGTGGCGCCATGGTCATCGCTCTGAATGTTCCGGCCGTTCGCTGGAATCACCAGCCGGCCCGGATGGCTGCCGTTGACCACCTGTATTCCGCACCCGGGCCCCGTCGCATCCCAGCGCGTGTCCGCCGGTTGGACCTCGGCAAACCGGTTCAGCGGCGCGGTCCACGTCGCCCCGTCGTCGTCGCTATAGCTGGAGTAGATTTTGCGGACGTCGATGCTGGTGTGATTCTGGATTTCGCTTTGGGTGTCATTGCCATTGTTCCAGGTCAGGAAAAGCCAGATCCGCCCCGTATTGCGGTCCTGAACTACCGTGGGATTACCACACGTGTTCGCCGCGTCGCTCCAAACCACCCGTTGCGTAGTCCAGGTCGTTCCGGCGTCGAAGCTCCGTCGCAACATCGTGTCGATATCGCCGGTGTCGCTCGAGGAATTCTTCCGGCCTTCACAGAACGCCAGCAAGGTGCCGTTCGTTGTCTGGTACAGTGCCGGAATCCGGTACGTGTTGTAGCCTCCCTGGCCGCTGGTAAACAAGTTCGTGGACGCGCTCGCCCACGGGCACGCCGTCACCGCCAGTCCGGCCATTAGCATCCGAATTGCCGCGAACTGCGGCGCGCGCTTCCCCGGGCAAATTGCCTTAAAAATCATGCCACTGCGTTCCGCGCAACCGTCGTTTGCCACCGTCAAGCTTCATGAAAAAAGGGGCGGATGGCATGCCCGCCATCCGCCCCGCCTCAATCCCCAACTCAATTCCGCAACCGGAAATAAGTCTGCGGCACGGTCGGACTGATGTTGTTCGTGAACGGCGGCGTCGCGCCAGTCACGTCAAACCACGAGCCGGTGCTGGAAATGCTCACGGAATTCGATTGGAGTATCCAGCCCTGCCCGGTGGGCCAATTCAATACGTATTGATTGCCATATACCGCGTAGGTAATGGGCACCGGTGTCGGCGAACCGCCCACGACTACCAGCGACACGGAGCTATTGGTGAACGCCAGGCTGGCGCTCGCGCCGCCGGACAGCCCGGCCCCGCCCACGGTGAAGTTGGTGAAGTTGCCGCTGCCGGTCAGCGAGGTGTAATTGATCAGGGGATACACGCCCGCGGAAATCGGCGACGCGGTGGAGAGCTTCATGCTGGCGTCGCCAGCGAGGTCCAGCGTGAGGACCGTGAGCGGCGTGCCGACGCGGTTGGTGGCCGCGGATCCGGCCGAGTAGCTGACCGTGTTGCCGACGGTGCCGCCGCCGCCGAAGGCTGCCCCGGCGGCGACCGTGACCACGCTGTTACTCAGGAAGCCGTCCATGACGAGCGTGCCGTTGTTCACCAGTGTCGGACCGGTGTAAGCCCCCAGACCGGTGAAGGTGAGGCGGGCCGCGCCGACCTTCGTAATGGCCAAAACCCGGCCCGCCGAGCCATCGGACAGTGTGCCGTTAAAGGTGCCCGAAGTGGTCTGGTTGATTTGTAGCGTGCGCGTGCCGGCAGTTGCACCGAAAGCGACGTCCACGCGGCCGTTGGTGGAACCAGTGAGATTGCCGATCGTGCAGGTGTTGCCGACGAACACCGCGCCCAGCGAAAAGCTGGCGTTCGCGCTGACGCTCGGCTCGCCATCGTCGCTGTTGAGTCCGTTCAGCGCGACCTTCGCCGTGCTGGTGGGAATGGTGATCGTTCCCGAGAACGTGTTAGTGCCGGTGAGGTTTAACTCGCCGGAGCCATTCTTGAGCAGGATGCCGGTCCCGGAAATGTTGTTCGCCCAGCCGACGGCGTCGGAGCGATTGAAGTTGAGCGTCGCGCCGGAGGCGATGTTGATCGCGCTGAGCGGATTGAGACTGCCCGATGCGCCGCCGCTGCCGATGCGCAGGTTGCCCGCGTTGATCAGCGTCGCGCCAAGGTAAGTATTGGTGCCATCGAGGATCACCATGTTCGTCCCGTCTTTGACCAGGCCACTGCTGCCGCCCAGCGCGCCGCCGCCGGTGGTGCTGATGGTGAAAGTCTGGGTGTTATTGCTGATGGTGATCCCGCCGGGGTTGACCGACTGCGTGATGACCACAGTGGAACTGACGGCGCCGTCCTCAAAGCGCACGCTGTCGCCTTCATGGTAGGTCTTCGGCGAGGCGCTGATCGCCCAGTTGGTGGAAATGTTGATGTCCCAGATGGTGCTGCTCGCGCCCGTCCAGATCAGGGGATTGACGGCGGTGACCACCAATTCAATGGTCTTGGTCGCCGTGTTGTTCGTTACCGTGCCCACCACGCCTTGCGGCAGGTTGCCGGTGGTGATGCTTCCCGAGCCACTCAAAGCCGTATAGCGGAACAGCGGGATGGTGCCCGGTTGGATGCCGCTCGACAAAAGGCCGACGGCCGTCGGGCCGTTGAGCGTCAGGTTCGTGATATAGCCAGCCGGTGTGGTCGGGTTGCCGGTGACGCCGCTGAACTGCGCCAGCAGGCTGGCGCCGGTGCTGACACCCAGCGTCGCCGCGGGCAATTTCACGCTCGCTCCCGGCGAATCCGACAGGGCACCCAGCGTCGCGCCGTCCGCCACCGAAATTCCGCCCGTGCCCGTGTGGGCGGGGCCGAATACGAGTGTGCCGTTGCTGACGACCGTCAAGCCGCCGTAGGTGTTGGCGCCCGAAAGGGTGAGTGTGCCCGAACCGAATTTCACCACGCCGCCGCTGGTCGAGTTTGCACCCACATTCGCCGTCCAGCCGCTGCAAGTGCCGCCGCCGCCGATGAAGTCCACGCTGGCCGAGGAGTAATTGACGCCGGGATTCGTGACGAGCACGTTGGTGACGTTGCCGCTCGAATTGATCTGAGCCACCGCGGTCGCGCCTACGCCGTCGCCGCTGATGACCACCAGCGGCGGGGCGAAGTAATCGGCTCCCGTGCCGCCCGTGATCGAAGTGACGCCGCCACCGGTCGGGACGAGCAGGGGTTGGGCGATCCCGAAGCTATGGTTCTGCGAATCCAGGTTCGCCCCGCCTCCGTAAACATAGGCTGACGTCCAGCCCGAGAGGAAATTGGGCGCGTCGGCGCTGGCTTGCACCAGGCCACCGTTGAAGTTCACGGTGCCGATGGTTCCGACGCCGGTGTTGCCGAAGAAGAAACCCACCTTGCTGATGATCGTGCCGCCGGTGAGAATGTTCACGTTGCCAAAGGTCACGAACGTATAGTTGTTCGCGTAACCCAGGCCGAGGCTGTCCTCGATGTCGAGCGTGCCCGTCCCGCGGATGGTCAGTTGCGCAGTGCTGCCCGCCGAGCGCGTCATATAGAAGCGATTCAGCGCGGTTGGCGCGCGATAATGCAGGCCGCCGGAGAGGTCATAGACGCTGTAGCCGCCGTCGCGTGACATGCTGAAGTAATCGTCCGTAACCATGGTACCGCCGGTTTGGCTGACCACGCCGATCGCGCCGAGATTATCGAGGCGGAAGTCTCCGCCGAAGAACGCGTAGCCGCCCGACATCAGGTAGGCCGCGGAGCCCGAGGGCGTGTTACCCATCAGTACCGCGCCTTCCTCCACGAAACTGCCGCCGCTCTGTTTCACCACCCCTAGCGCGCTGGGGCCGGTGCCGATATTGACCTGCGGGGTGTTGGTGATGTTCGCGCTCACGATTTCCACGATGCCTGTCTGGCTGATCGAGGTCGCGATGTTCACGGCGCCCGCATAGGTGCCGCCGTTCAGCACCAGTTTGCCACCGGATACGGTCGTGGTGCCAGAGAGGACCGAGCTCCCATTGCCGACCGTGAGAGTGCCGAATCCTGATTTAGTGATGCCGCCATTGGAAGCCGTGCCGGTCATCGCCACGTCGCTATTCAGCGACAATCCGCGCACCGTGCCGCCGAAATCAACCGGTCCCGACAGCGTCAGCGCGCCACTGGTGGCATCCACGCCAAACGTGCTGTCGGCCGCCAAGGTGATGGAGTTTGCCAGCGACCGCGGGGAGGTCGAATCCGAGGACAATTGCGAGCCCGCCAGGGAGACCACGCCGGTGCCCAGCGCCGAGTTGTTCCCGACCAGCACCGTGCCGGAAGACAACGTGCTGCCGCCGCTGTAATCATTCGCCGTGGTCAGGGTGAGGGTCGAAAAGCCGCTCATGTTCAGGAATGCGCCGCCGCTCAGTTTCCCCGCCCCGCCCAGCACGTAAGGCGTGGAAAAGCCGGAGACGTTTACGGTCGTCGGACGCAATGTCGTGGTGAGGCTGATGTTGGTCTTCGACGTATCGGACAGCGAGTCGTCCAGGGTCACAATGTCACCGTAGATGTTTGTTGTGCCGTACTGCTTGTAGGTGGTCGGCAAGGATGCCCCGTCCTTCCAGTTGAAGGTGGTATTAATGTCCCAGTTCAGGTTTGTGCCGTTCCAGGTAATGAGATTTACCAGCGGGATAACCAGGTCAATCGAGCCGTCAACGGTGTTGTTGATCAATTGCGAGCTGCTCGGTACACCCGAAGGCAGCGTCCCCAGCTTGAAGGCCGCAAAGCCATTCCCGCCAATGCTGCCGGTATATTTGATGATTTTGATCTGGCCGGCCACAAAACCCGAGCCGCTCAGGTTGATCACGATGTTGCTGCCGCTGGTCGTGATCGCCGTGCCGGTGTTGATGGTGACATCGCTGATGGCCGGTTGGAATGGGTTTCCCGCCAGCACGCCGTAGCTGAGGTTCAGCGTGGCATTGGATCGCAGGGTCAGGCTTGGCGTCGCGAGCGTGGCCGAGCCGCCCGACACGTCGGCGTTCAACGTCGCCCCGTTGGTGATCACCAGCGCGCTGGCCGAAGGATAATTCGCGGCGGAAATGGCCAGCGTCCCCGCGGCAATGCGCGTCTGCCCTTGATAAGTATTGGGTGCGGCACTGGCCATCGTGAGTGTGCCGGAGCCGAGTTTGGTGAAACCGCCGGTGGCCGTGTTGGCGCCGATGTTCACCGTCCAACCGCTGGCCGTGCCGCCGCCGCCACTGAAAATGGCGGTTGCCGTGGTGTAGTTCACGCCGGGATTGGTTACGAGGATGTTGGTGATGCTGCCGCTCGAATTGAGCTGGGCAACCGCGGTGGCGCCGGTGCCGTCGCCGCTGAGGTTCACGACCGGCGGAGCCAGGTAACCGGACCCGGTGCCGCCGGTGACGGAGGTCACGCCGCCGCCTGAGGGCGCCAGAAACGGCTGGCCAATGGTGATGTTGTTGCCCTGCGAATCCACGGTGGCGCCACCGGGATACACATAACAGGCGGTCCAGCCGTTCGGCCACCAACTGGCCGAAGCGCCGCTGGCCTGAAGCGTGCCGCCGTTGAAATTGAAATACCCGAACGTCATGCCAGCGCCATTCCAGAAGACGCCGATCCTGCTGGTCATAGTGCCGCCCGGCAGCAGATTGACCACGCCGGAACCACCGTTTCCACTGCTATTCGCGAACCAAAAACCCAGGGGGTCTTCGATGTCCAACGTGCCGGTGCCCCGAACGGTGAGATGGGAGAAGCTGCCGATAGAACGGTTCATGTAAAACCGGTTGGCCGCCGCCACCGGCCGCAATACCGTCCCGCCCGAAATATCCAGCACGCCATAACCTTCGCGGCCGACCGTGGAAAAACCACTGAGCGAAATAGTGCCGCCTGACAGGCCCACGTACGTGGACGCGCCGAGCGAATCGCGGGCCATGTCGAACTCGGCGGTCACGGAGAGAAAGCCGCCCGACATCAAGAGGGCGCTGTAATTCGTTCTGGTCACCGCGCCGCCGCTGAAATTCAGGTTGCCCGCCGTTTTGATGTAATTGCCGCCGCTCATCTTGACGATGCCAATGCTGTTCGTACTGGACCCGATGGGATCGCTGGACGAATTGGTAATGCTGCTGTTCACAATGTTCAGCACCGCCACCTGGCCGACGCCGGTCGCCACGCCGATTACCTTGGCTCCGAGGTTGAAGGTAGTGCCATTGAGCTGCAACTCACCGGCATTGATCGTGAGGGCGGGTGTGGCCGTGTTGTTGGCGCCAGACAAAATCAAGGTCCCCGTGCCTGCTTTGGTAATGCTCGTGGCTGCGCCGGCCAGCGGCGTGGCGATGGTGTCAGAACTGTTGTCCACCGTGATCGTGCTGGTTGCGGGCAGGGTGAGGGAGGTGCCGCCGGAGAGTACAATGGATCCTGATCCCGAAGCAAAGTTCATACTGCCGGAACTCAGCGCGCCGCTCATCGTGATGGTGCCGGCCCCAAGACCCGTCGCGCCATTTCCGAAGTTGAGCGTGTCTCCGGTGCCGGTGCTGACGCTGCCTGGCACGGACGAGCCGCTTGCATCCGTGGTCCAGCCGGGTATCGGCCCGGGAGTCGGCGCCGCCCACGTGCCCCCGGCGGTTCCAAAGCCGGGCGTGCTGGAGTCGTTGTCGTAATAGTAGGTTGCCGCTGTCGCGGTTTGCGCCGTCAACACTGCCGTCAGAAAACCAATGGCGGCCGCCAGCAGGAGCCGTCCACCGCGGACATCGCCTAACTTGTTGTATTTCATACGCTCGGGGAGTGAGGTCGTTTGGTTGATTGATTGGGTTGCTGAAACTGGAAATAATTTCGCGAATCGCCCGCGGCCTTGGTCCTTACTGGGCCACCACGATTACTTTCGCCGTGCTTGCATCTATGGCGTATCGCTTGCCCGGCGGGGCGGGCGGAATGGTTGCCAGGAATCGTTCCTGAACCATCTGTTCAATACTGGCTGGCTTGCGCTTGTAAATCTTCTCATAAGCGTCCACCGACAGTTGCAAGTCCTTAACTTGATACGGTGCATCGCTTTCTGAAAGGGTGCGTGACGGCTGGGAGTTGATCGCAGGCGGTGGCGCCGGCGCGGCCTCTGGAGCAGGTGCCGCCTGGTTTGCGGTTTCAGGCGCAGGAGTATTGTTTCCGCTCGCGGCGGTCTCTTTCTTCTTCGAGCAGCCACCCGCCGCCAGACCGAGCGCGAGGATACCCGTCAGGACAATGCAGCCATTATTTCGCATACGTCGTCCTCTCGGCCAGCCAGTCGTAATCCCGGCCGCCCACCGCATTATACACGCCCTGAAACACCCCGGGACCGAACCACTTGCGAATTTCCGCATGCCCATCCGCGAACGACAGCCCGCCGGCACGGTTGTGGTAGCTGGCCGGCGAATTAACCATCAATTTGCTCGATTGATACGCGGCGCTGGGATCCACCACGCCGTAGCAATCGTCAATCGTGCCCGGGCTTTCGTCCCACAGCACCCACAGGCCGCTCGGCCGAATGACGGAGCTCTGCTTGGCAAAAAAGAAGTGGGTCGCTTCATTTACGCGGCTGGAAGCCGGCGTGCCGTCGCCCTTGCCGCCGAAGAAAATGTTCATGGATTGGCTGCGAATCCGCGGCTTTCCGCCCACCGTCGAGGTGTCCGCCGGGCATTGGTAGACCTTGGCGGCCTTCGCGTATTGCCCCAGGAGAGCGCCGACCGTGTAGGCGGTATTCGTCGCTTCGGGGTCATTGCGCAAATCGCCCGCCGCCCAGGTATATTTGGGATCGCTCGTCGCCCAACTGGCCACCAGCCGGTCGCCGTTATCCTCCGGATACAGCGCGCAACAAAGCTGCATTTGGCGGAGATTGTTGATGCAGGATATGCCCAGCGCCTTGCTTTTGGCCTTGCCCAGCGCGGGCAAAAGCATCGCCGCCAGGATGGCAATGATGGCGATGACAACCAGAAGCTCGATCAACGTAAAGGCGTGAAGCCGGTTTGGCGAAGCCGAGACGTCGCGACTCGGAGGGGTGTTTCGCATTCTGCCTCACTATCCGGGACGCCCACGGAGGCAGCAAAAACTATGTACTGGTAAAAACAGTTGGCCAGCTTCGCCGGCCCCGCGGCCATCAACCCCGCGCCAATGTTAATTGACTTTTCCGCCGCAGCCGCTGATGCCACGCGAACAATCCAATCATCACCACCGGCGCCGCCACGAACGGCCCTACGGCCGCCATGCTCCGCTGGCCGGCGGCAATAATCAGGGGGTAGTTCAACTCCGCGCGCTTCGCCCCCTGCCGCACCCGGACCTGCAACTGCCACTCTCCAGCAGCCGGAACATTCACCTGCGCGGCATACAACAGTTTGTTCGTGGCCTGCTTGCGCGTCGCGGGAATGGCGCGCGGTTGATCATCCGCGCCGACGGCACATTCGGCGATCGCCACGCCATCCGGCCCCGCGCAGCAGGCGGCCGGTTTCTGCAACCGAACCCCCCGGGGCGGGACCAGGAACAGCTCCACCTCGGCATCGAGTATGGCTTCATTTCCCGTGCTCGATTGAACCATAACGCTCAAATCCAGAATTCCCGTCCATGGTTCGGCCGGATCCTCAAAAACTGTGACGAGAAATGGCCCGGTCTTTTCTCGTGTCAACACGCCGCCGCCATCAGCCATCAGCGCGGGCGCGAGCGCCCACAGTGAGACCCAGACGCAAAAAAGAAGGAAGCAGCGTCTCATGGCCCGGTCATCCCCCGCATTTGCATGGGCTGAATTGAAATCCAGAGCTCGGCAAGAAACAACACGGTCGCCAGGGCGCCCCACGGCGCAAAAACTCCCGAGGGCGAACGAAACTCCACACTCCGCCGCCGGACGATCCGCCAGACGACGTAGAGTGACAGCAGAAATCCGGCATCCAGCAAAAGCAGCCGCAGCCCCGGCAGCCATGCGTGTGCCGAAGACATCGCCTGAAGCCCGGTCCCCAGCCAGGTTAGTCCCACATCTCCGGCTGCCCGTTGTATCGCCGGCACGACGCTGAATGCGCCGATGACAAAATGAAACAAAAAGTGCGCCGCCCACATCGCAATGCCCAGGGGCGCGAGCGCCACGGTGAATTCGCTCGTCAATTCCAGTAAATCCACCTTTGCATCGGAGCGCGCCCTCCCCCAGAAACGGCTGAGCCAGCCGCAGAGGAGCGCCAGCGAGGGCGGCACCACCAGGAGCGACACCGCCATGACGGTGCTGATCACCGGCAGCAGGGAATGAAACCCGAGACTCGCCGCCAGCCGGTCTTCCCACTCCAGCACGGGCGCCACCATCCCCGCCGCGTTCACCACCGCGCCGAAAACGAGCAGGAGCACCAGCGCGGCCAGGTCGGGGCGTTGCGCGAATCTCCCGATGGATGACCGTTTCAGGTCACGCGCCAGATCCAGGCCGGGCGCCGCACCCAGAATCCCAATATTGTCATGCGGGCACGCGTGGACGCAGTCGAGGCAGAAAGTGCAGTCCAGATTTCCAGATTTGCGCGGCAGGAAAAGTTCCAGTTCGCATCCGCGCCTCGTCGCATTGCCGCGGATGCAATCATGCGTCTTGCACGTGCGGCACACGTCGGCCTCCCGAACCTTCACCTCGAGCGGCGAGACGAGCGATTGGACGAATTGAAACTGTCCGATGGGACACACGTATTTGCAGAAGCTCGCTCCCTTGAACCAGCCATCAATCAGCAAGGCGGCCGCGAAGTAGCCGACCATGATCCACGCCGTCCACCACGGGCTGTCCCAGAGACTGAACGCCTCGTAGGCCCAGAGATAAAGCGCGATGAGCGCGACGGCCAGCCACTTGGATCGCAAAGCACGTGGCCATTCCCAGCGCGTCGGCAGAACCCGCCGGCCCAGATCGCGCACGAACGTGAAGGGGCAGGTCATGCAGAAAAAATTCCCGGCCACCAAAAGCGCAATCACCATCAGCCCCCGCCAATGCGTCCACGGCAGCACCCCCGCGAGATTCATCGGACTGACCTGCGGTCCGAGCAGCCCATCGGCCACAATGACCAACGCGAGCAGAAACATGATGGCCTGGAGTGCCCGGCGAAACCCTGGACGTCCCAACAAAGCGCCAATAAATGGCGCGCGCAGGAGATCGAAAGCAGGTGAAGGATTCGCTTCGAGTTGCGGTGCCGGTTTCGAAATCCGTGAAGGCGGCCGGGCAAAGTATTCACTGGGCAGGACGCCGCGCCGGCCGCTCAGGATTTGCATCGCGATTAGTCCCACCGGCACAAGGAACGCGAGCGACCCGGGTACCCACATGATTGCGCCCGCCGCCGCTTGATCGTTCAGCACCGAAATGTCCCATAATCGCGGGGCCGCGGCATAGGTGGGATAAAGCGCTCGCTCATAGAAAGAGAAAAAACCTGCCAGCGCTGTGTTTTGCAGGTCCGCGACGAGCAAATAGGGAATCATCGCCCAGCGCGGCCAGTGCGCCCGTGCCGGCCACGGTTGGACGACCGGCCACCAAAACAGCAGGCCGGCGCCCAGAAAACAAAAATGCTCAAACTCGTGCCACCCCCGCGAACGCAACGCGAGTTCGTAGAATGCCGGCACATGCCACAACAGAGTTACCGCCATGAACAGCAACCCGCCCACCAACGGATGTGTCACCTGGTGCCCAAATCGTTTAAGGCCTGGCGAAGAAAGAAATGGACCGAGCCCGTCGCGCGTAAATTGCCTGGGCAGCCCGCACAGTATCGGCAGCCACGGTGCGCCCAGCAGGATCAGCGGCGGCGCCGCCATCAGGAGGAGCAGGTGCTGAATCATGTGCACCTGCAGCAGGAGTCCGGCAAACGCATCCAACGGAGAAGCTACCGCCAGGAACAAGGCCCCCAGCCCACTGAGAAAAGCTCCCAGGCGCCAGGTGGGAAAGCGAAGCGGAATCTGCCGATGCAATTGCCGCCAACCTCGTATGTAAATGACCGCCGTCAGCAGCAAGCCCAGCACCGGCAGGGGCGCAAAGGACCATGAACGGAGAACGGCTTCGGCGGCGGAATTCATCGCGCCTGACTTTTACAGGCCCGCTCGTTGTTGGGGCGGCTTGGCCGGGGTGGTCGAGTCCCGCGCGGGAAGCTGGTTGGGCGGGTGCAAGGTCATCATGAAAGCGACGAGCGCGTCTACTTCGGCCGGCGAAAGATTTTTGCCGTAGGCAGGCATGTTGCCGCCGCCCTGGATCACCTGTCGCACCAGCTGGTCGCGCGTCAGCTTGGTCGCCACGCGCGAAAGGTCCGGTCCACGCTGGCCACCGACGCCATCCAGCGAGTGGCAATTGCGGCACTGCTTGTTCTGCAACACCAGCGCGCCCTGCAATTCCAGGGGCGTGCGCCCCTTCAAGAATTCAACTGGCGTGGGATCGGACGTCCACGCTTCCATGTGCGGCGACCACGGCGAATGAATGCCGTACCAAGTGAGCAGGCTGAGCGCGAGGAAACAAACCACCACCGTGAGCACCGCCACCGGGCGTTTGCGCGCGCTTTTCTCACCCGTGCCTGAAACGAACGGCAGCGCGAATAACGCAACGACCGCCACCGCCGGGCCGACCAGCAGCACAAAGGTTTCCGTGTACGGCGGCAGCAGCGCCGCGACCGAATATACCCACATGAAGAAAAAGTCCGGCTGCGGCGCGGTATTGATATAAGTCGGATCCGGAAAACCCTTCGGACCCTTGGGACCAAAGACGGCCGCGCAGAACAAAATCGCCAGCATCACGAACGCCGAAAAGAACAGGTCCTTGCTGATGGCGGCCGGCACGAACGGCACGCCTTCCTTCTTGATGATCGCTTCGTATTCCTGCTGGTAGGTTTCCTTTTTCACCTGCACGCCGGGCTTCGGGTATTCGTTGATGCCCTTCGTCAGCACCAGGCGCAAATGCAGCGCGACGATCGCCAGCACGGTCCCCGGCAGGATGAACACGTGCAGCGTGAAAAACCGCGAGAGCGTTTCGCCGGCGATGATCGGACCCGCCAGCATCAGGCTCACCAAATCCGCGCCGATGAACGGCACGCGTCCCATGATGGCCGTCCCGATGCCGAGCCCCCAATACGCGTCCTGGTCGAACCGCATGACCTGTCCGGTGAACGCGAGGCCGAGGGTCGTGAACAACAGCAGCACACCGCTGATCCACGTCAATTCGCGCGGGTATTTGTACGCGCCGAACAGAAACACCTGGGCCATGTGCATGAACATGATGGCCACCATGAAATTCGAGCCCCAGTAATGCATCCCGCGCAAAAACCAGCCGAGCGGCTGATTGTAAGTGATGTATTCCAGCGTCGAGTAGGCCTCGTCCGCCGAGGGCACATACACGAACGCGAGGCACGTGCCCGTGACGATCTGGATCATCAGGCACAACAGCGTGCCGCTCCCAAACACATAAAACCAACTGCCGGAACTCTTCGGCACATGATGCCCGGCCGTGGATTCGAACAGCTTCGTGATATGCAGCCGGTCGTCGAACCACACCGCCACCTGGCGTGCCATTTCGATGAGTTTGAGTCGGTTCACGGTTCAGCCTTGGGACAACGGCCGCGCCAGCGTCGGAATGAATCCGCCTTTCACCAGCAGCTCCCCGTTCTCGATTTTGTAGTCGTATTCGAACAGCCCGCGTGGCGGCGGACCCGAAGCGCGCGTCCCATCCTCATAATACGCCCCGCCGTGGCACGGGCACAAAAACAACCGCGATTGCTCGAACCACCGCACCGGGCAGCCGAGGTGCGCGCAGTTGATGGCGAACACCTGGAACTTCTGGCCATCCACACTGCGCACCCAGCAGGGAATGTCCGCCGTCTTGCCGTCCCACGGCCGCGTAAACGGATTCCGGTACGTTGCCAGCCGCATCGAGCCGCCGGGAAAGTTTGTCACCGGCCCGAGCGAAATCCACGACCCCGGCGCTTTGCGATGGAAGCTGGAAAAAACGTAGCCGATCAACGGCAGCGCCATCAGCGTCCCCGCCACCACATTGACCCCGACGCCGACCTTGAACATGAAACCGCGGCGCGACACGCCATTCGCGCAAGCGCAGGGCTGGCTCGCGGATTTTGAAGAATCAGAATTCATAATCTGTGATTCCTTATTTGGTCCGGTGTGACGCCAACCACGCGACCACATCCGCAATCTCCTGATCGCTCATCGGCTTGCCGGCTTGATGGCCGCGCCAGTCGGGCATGCCCAGGTCCACGCGGCCGGCGATGACCGCCGTGCGCAAACCCTGGTCGCTGACGAGCGCCAAATAACTGGGATTGACGACCGCGCCGGCTTTTTCCCCGCCTTTGCCTTCCGGTCCGTGGCACGCGGCGCAATACGTTTGATACGCCGTCGCACCGCGCTGCACATCGCCCAACGGCGCGGTATAAGGCGGCAGCTTGCCTCCGGCAAAATCCAAACCACGGCTCCAGCGCGCGAACACGTTCGTGACGATTAAGTCAATCTGCGCGTCGGTGAGCTGTCCATCGCGAGATTGCGCAAACGCCGGCATCGCCGTGCCCTGCACGCCCTCCGCCACATTTTTGCGGAACACCGCCGGCTGGCTGATCGCCAGCAAAACCGGATCGTTCAACGGATGCGCCGCCGCCAGTTTGCCGTCGCCGCTCGCATGACAGCCCGCGCAATGAGTCTGGTAAAGTTCAGTAAAGTTGGTCACCGCGGTATCGGGCATCCAGCGCCCAGCCGGTTTTGGTTTTCCCGGCATCCAATCGCAGCCGCTCACCAGAAGCAGCAACGCGAGGGCAGGGAGGGCCAGCGCCCGGGAGCGCACCCGTCCAAATGGAAAGCTGGATTTCTCGTTCGTCATTCCCTCGACGTCATTTCTTTTCCGGCGCTTCAAATCCGGCGCGCGTCACGAGCGGCCAGGTCTGCCGCGTCTCGATTTGTTCCGAGCGGGCCACGATGTAGCCCGTGACCAATCCGTAAGCCACCTGGCAAACCACAAACCAGGGCCAATCGACCCGGCTGGCCAGGATTGGATTGATGAACCGCGCGGTCGCGAAGAACAGTCCCGTCCACATTAATGGCGTCACAATACCCGCCCACAGCCACCCGCGCTTCGGGAACATCGGCACCACCACCGCGTAAATTAGCCCGATCAATATGGAGACCACGAGATGCGAAAACAGCGCCACCGCGAACGCCATGCCATTGAATGCACAAAGCTCCTTCTCCGTGGCTTCGGCCAGTGACGGCAGACCGGCGGCCGCCATCAGATTTACCGGGTACCAGATGCTTCCGTGCTTCACCACGCCGTAAAGCACCGCCAACCCGGCCATCACCGCCCCGCCCAGCAGTCCCGCTTTGACGCCGGATGAATAAGGATGAATCTCCGCCGGAATGCGCACGCGATGTCCTTGCTCGCCGAATTTCAAGTATTCCACGCTCGCGGGCGAAGCTTTGACCGGCGCCGCGCGCTCGGCCGGCGGCACCAGCGGTACGCTCTCGTGTTTATCGTGCGGCAAGACGTCCCGAAACCACCCGATCGCGCCGATCAGCGCGCAAATAAATCCCGTCGCCGACACCGCGATATTCGTCACCAACCCCGTCGCCATCAGTGCGATGCCGAAGGCCGTGACCATCGGCCACATGGTCGGCGCCGGCAGATCAATGTGCGGCGGCAGCTCGGATGGTTTTTTATCTTCCGGCATGCGTCACCTTCCCAGGATGTAAACCACCGTGAACACCACGATCCAGATCACGTCCACAAAATGCCAGTACCACGACAGCATCTCGACGCGCTCGTGCTGCTCGGGCCCGACTTTTTTCAAGTGCGCGAGCACCAGCACCAGCGTCAGCAATGTCAGCCCGACAATCACATGGCTCGCGTGCAGCCCTACCAGTGCGTAAAAGGTCGTGCCCGCCAGGTTCGTGCTGAGGGTGAAATGATCGTGGTAAATCAGCCGCTTCCATTCCAGGCCGGTGGCCGCGAGGAACTCCAGCCCCAGGATGATCGTCACCAGCCACCACAGCTTGAACGAACCAAGGTTGCCCCGCTTGAACGCCCGTTCCGCAATCACCACCGTGAAGCTGCTCGAGAGCAGGCAGATGGACGCCACAATCGGCAGCGTGAGAATGTCCTTCGGAAACGGACCGTTCAGGCTTTTGCCAATATAGAAAAGGTACGCGACGACAAAGATCGTGAAGAGCGCCGACTCCGTCGCGATCAGGCAGGCCATGCCGACCTTGCGCCGCGAGGGCAATTTCCATTCGCCGATCGCCGGGGGTGTTTGCGTGGTGGCGGGTGTCATGCTACTCGTGCCCCCAATCCGGATCGTCCGGGTGTTTCAAGTCCCACAACGGGCGCCGGCTGTGCACTTCGGGGAGCTTCTCGAAATTATATTCCGCCGGCGGCGAAGTCGTGGACCATTCGAGGGTCCAGGCGTCCCACGGATCGTTGCCGGCCTTGTCACCCTTCAAGACCGAGTGAATGATGTTCGCCACAAAGAACAAAATGCCCACCGCCTGGAACGCAACCCCGATCGTCGAAAGCATGTTCCAGGTCTCCCAGCCGCGCCCGGCGTCGTAAGTGTAGATGCGCCGCGGCATCCCCAGGATGCCGGAAATATGCTGCGGGCCGAAGGTGAGATTGAAGCCGATGAGGAAGACCCAGAAGTGCCACTTGCCGAGCTTTTCGCACATCATTTTGCCGGTGACCTTGGGAAACCAATAGTAGATCGCCGCGAAAATGGTGAACAGCAGTCCGCCGATCAGCACGTAATGGAAGTGCGCCACCACGAAATAGGAATCGCTGAGCTGCCAGTCAAACGGCGCCACCGCCAGCATGACACCCGTGAGCCCGGCGCACAAAAACTGAAACAAAAACGCCACGGCAAACAGCATCGGCGTCCTGAAGCGAATCTTTCCTCCCCACATAGTGCCCAGCCAGTTGAAGAGTTTGATGCCGGTGGGGATGGCGACCAGCATCGTGGAAATCGCAAAGAACGTATTGCCCACGGCCGTCATGCCCACCGTGAACATATGGTGCGCCCACACCCCGAGGCTGATGAACCCGATCATCACCGTCGCGCCCACCATCACCGCGTAACCAAAGATCGGCTTGCGCGAAAAAACCGGAATGACCTCCGACGCCACCGCGAAACCCGGCAAAATCAGGATGTAAACCTCGGGGTGGCCGAAAATCCAAAAGAAATGCTGCCACAACACCGCCGAGCCGCCCGCCTGCGTATCAAAAAACTTCGCGCCCAAATAACGGTCCAGCAACAGCATGATCTGCGCGGCACTCAGCGGCGGCAGGGCGATTACGATCAGGCACGCCGCGAGAAACGTAATCCACACAAACAGCGGCATCCGCATCAGCGTCATGCCTTTGCAGCGCATCGTGATCACCGTCACGATCACGTTGATGGCGCTGGCGATGCTGCCGATGCCCGCCGTCAAAATCGCGAGCACCCAATAGTCCGTGCTGTGTCCGCGTGAAAATGCCTTCCCTGTCAGGGGCGCGTAGGCAAACCAGCCGACGTCGGGCGCGCTGCCGGCGCCCGCCAGCCCCGGCGCGGCGAGATAGCTGAAATACAGCAGCAGCGCGCCAAAGAGAAAAATCCAGAACCCAAACGCGTTCAGCCGCGGAAACGCCATGTCCCGTGCGCCGATCATGAGCGGCACGAGGTAATTCATCAGCCCGGCGATGATCGGCATGCCGACCAGACACACCATCGCCGTGCCATGCATGGTGAACAGGCGGTTGAACATGTCCGGCGGCAGAAAATGATTGTCCGGCACCGCGAGCTGGATGCGGATCAGCGCCGCCATCGAACCCGACACCACGAAAAACACCAGCCCGGACAGGATATACATCACGCCCAGCTTCTTGTGGTCGGTCGTCGTGACCCACGCGTGGAGCAGGGTGGTGATGCCCGGTTTTTCGCGTCCGGTGGCGACCGTCACGGGCGGGGCAGTGGCGATGTTGGGCGCGGCCATTGGTTATTTGAGCGTTTCCAGATAACTCACGATCTGGCTCACTTCGTTCGAATTGAGCAGCATGTTCGGCATCAGGCAACCGGGCTTGATCGTCTGCGGATCGCGCACCCATTGGAGCAATTTCGCCCGTGTGTTCGGCGCCGCGCCCGCCGCGATCGTCTCCCGCGTCATCAGCCGCGTCAGGTCCGGCCCGAATACTCCCACCGACGCCGTGCCTTCGATCCGATGGCAACTTACGCACGCGGTCTTCATGAACAAGTCGCGCCCATCGCTGGCGTTCTTATCCTTGACCACCGGCAGCGGCCGCTTTTGCTCTGCAATCCACTTCTCAAATTGTTCCGGCGTCTCCACCACCACGCGGATAAGCATTCTCGCGTGCTGTGCGCCGCAAAATTCCGCGCAATTTCCCAGGTAAGTCCCCGTCGCATAGGGCTCCACCCACATCTCGTTCGAGCGGTTGGGAATCACATCGGTCTTTCCCGCCAATTGCGGCACCCAAAAGCTGTGCGCCACGTCCGCCGATTCCAATTTCAGGCCGGTCGGCAGCCTTTTTTCCTTTGAGCTGACGGGGATGTGCAATTCATTCGCCGTGATGACGCCGTAGTCCGGATAGTGGATTTCCCACCACCATTGGTGCCCGACCACCCGCACTTTAAGGGCATTCGCCGGCAATTTCGCGTTCTGCACGTCGGCCACCGTCCGGGCCGTCACGAGCACCAGGACAAAAACAATCAATATCGGAATAATGGTCCAGGCCAGCTCGAGCTGGTTGCTGCCGTAAACTTGCGGGGGTTCCTTGCCTTCGTCGCCCGGCCGGCTGCGGAATTTAACGATCGCGTAGGTCAGCAAGCCGCCGACCACCAGGAAAATCGCGGTGCACACCAATATCGCCAGCAGGGAAATCTCGTACACCGCCTCCGCCGGCGCCGACAGGGGCTTGAAGATGTTGGCGACCGGGCGGAGTTCGCCGGCGAAGACGGTGCTCCCGGCGCTCAAAGTTCCCAGGCCCATTCCTGCGGCCCATCGGAACCAGCGCGGCATCTTCTTCCGCATATTCAAGTCACCGTCCATACATTGCTTGCGCCGTGAACTTACTTGTGGACTCCGCCAGCTATCGTGTCGCGTGGCTGGCGGAATGTAAAATACTTTGTCGAGTTCGCTCAACGTTTGAGCCGTCTCGGTTTTTGGCGGGCCTGCAAAAAAGTGGTGGCGGTTTACGCGATGCGAAAACCCCGCCCGCTTCCAGCGGGCGGAACGAACGGTTGAGTTCGTGCGATATTTCGTCGCTTGAGCACTTTCCTCCTGCTGCCAAACCCGCTTAAATCCATGCATGCATTGGCGCAACCTCGGTATTCTTTTCGGGCTCCTGCTTCAATTCCGCGCGCCGGGAGCGGATGTCCTGTCCCTCGGCTCCCAGCGTGAGCTTTTCGTTGACCACTACCTCATCGAAAAGATGGACAACGCCCAACTCAAGCTCCACGAACCGCTGCGGGAAAACGTCGCGATCAAGTTCGACCAACCCTGGGAGGGCGGCTACTCCGCCTATATCACCGTCTTCCAGGATGGCGATCTTTATCGCATGTATTACCGCGGCCTCCCCGTCGCCACGCGTGATGGCAGCCCTGAAGCCTCCGTCTGCTACGCCGAGTCCGCTGACGGCAAAACCTTTACCAAACCTTCGCTGGGCCTCGTTGAGCTGAACGGCTCCAGCAAAAACAACGTTCTCTTCACGAACGCCCCCTACAGCCACAACTTCAGCCCGTTCCTCGATACCCGCCCCGGCGTCCCGGCCGCCGAAAAATACAAGGGACTCGCCGGCTACAATAAAGTCGGTCTGCGCGCCTATGTTTCCGGCGATGGCATCCACTGGACCGTTTGGCGCACGAACGCGGTGTTCACCAACGGCATCTTCGACTCCCAAAATGTCGCCTTCTGGTCGCCCTCCGAACAAAAATACCTCTGCTACTTCCGCACCTGGAAAGGGAAAACCGACGGCGGCTTCCGCTGGATTTCGCGCACCACCAGCACTGACTTTGAGCATTGGACCGACCCCGAGGAAATGGACCCTGGCGATACGCCGTTCGAACACCTCTACACCAATGGCACGCACCCCTACTACCGCGCACCGCAGATTTACATTGGCCTGGCGAAACGCTTTTTCCCCTCCAAAGCCGCGCTGCCCGCCGACCAGGCGAAGTCGTTGGTAACGAATCCTCATTACCGGGTCGCGTCCAGCGACTCCGTTTTTTTCACGTCCCGCGGCGGCCACCGCTATGACCGCACCTTCATGGAAGCCTTCATCCGCCCCGGCCCCACGCCCGAAGATTGGGTGAGCCGCGACAACACGCCCGCGCTCGGTGTCATCCCCGCGAAGGACAACCCGCGCGAAATGTACATCTACCGCCTCTCCCATTACGCCCAGCCCAGCGTCCACCTCGCTCGTTATTCGCTGCGCACCGACGGCTTTATCTCGGTGAACGCCCCGTACAAAGGCGGCGAAATTCTCACCAAACCATTCACCTTCACGGGCAACAAACTTGAAATCAACTTCGCCACCAGCGCCGCCGGCGGCATCCAGGTCGAAATCCAGGACGCCAGCGGCAAACCCATCCCCGGCTTTGCCCTCGCCGATTCCCCCGAAATGATCGGCGACGAAATAGATCGCTCCGTCACCTGGAAGTCCGGCGCCGAACTCGTCAGACTCGCCGGTCAGCCCGTCCGCCTCCGCTTTGTCATGAAGGACGCCGATCTCTATTCCCTCCGCTTCTTCTGATTCCTTTGAAATCTCAATTTTCAAATTTGAAATTGTTCCTTTTGCTGCCCCTCCTTTTGCTTTTTCCCCAGCCGTCCTTCGCCGCCACCAACACGCCCGGCTGGCAGCAGCTCCACTCCCAGGCCCTGAATCACCCTCGCCGCATCATCTTCAACAACGACGGCAACGAACCCGTCTATTTCTGCAAAAAGCCCACCGCCGAAGCCCTCCTTGAACCTCGCACGCTAGCCCTCGCCGGGACGCAGGTGGATTCCATTTTTTATTGCACGTGGAGTTCGGGGTTCGGCGTCTTCACACACAACACCAAGGTTGGCCAGGTCTTCACCAACCGCGAGGCCATGTTCACCAACAATCTCACCGGCGAATTTCTTGCCCGCGGCATTGACCCGCTCCGTGTCATGGTGGACTTCGCGCACTCGAACCGCATGGAACTCTTCTGGTCCATGCGCATGAACGACACTCACGACGCCTCCCGCGCCGCCTACGGTCCCGTGATGTTCGCTGCCAATCCACTGAAGCGAGCGCATCCCGAATGGCTCATCGCCGACAAGGCCCATCCTCCAAAATACGGCACCTGGTCCGCCGTGAACTACAGCATCCCCGAAATCCGCGATCTCGCCTTCCGCTACTGCGAGGAAGTCTGCCGCAACTACGACGTGGACGGCCTCGAACTCGATTTCTTCCGCCACGCCTTCTTCTTCAAAAGCTCCGCCACCGGCGCCGCCTGCACCCCCGCCGAGCTCGAACAAATGACCTCGCTCATCCGCCGCATCCGCGCCATGACCGAAGACCTCGGCCGCCAACGCGGCCGCCCCATCCTCCTCGCCATCCGCGTCCCCGATTCCGTCCCCTACGCCCGCTACATCGGCCTCGACTGGGAAAAGTGGTTGAAGGACGGCCTCATAGACATCCTCATCGCCGGCGGCTACACCCAATTCAATCCCTGGGAAGACACCATCAAACTCGGCCACCAATACGGCGTCAAAGTCTATCCCTCCCTCGACGAACCCCGCCTGCGCGACCAGCCGGGTCTTCAACTTCGTCAAAGCGACTCCGTCTATCGGGGCCGCGCTCTGGAAGCCTTGGCTGCCGGCGTAGACGGCATATATATATTCAATTTCTTCTATTGGAACCGTCCGCTTTGGAAGGAATTGGGCGATCCTGCAATCCTGCGACGGCTTGCGCGTACTTATGTGGCCAGTCCAATGGGTTTCGGCTCGATGCCCGTGCCACACCGCGGTTATCTGAATGTGCCCACCATTAATCCCTCCGATCAGATCCACATTCCGCCCGGGAAATCTGTCCGTTTGGATTTGTTTACGGCAGAGGAGGGAAGCTACCTCACCAATGGCATCGGGCCGATATTGAGACTCCGATTCGAAAACCCATATTACTCTCCCGATACGAAGGTTTCATTGAACGGAAACGTTCTGGCCAACGGATGGCGCGATCCTTCGCGGGCGATTAGTGATATACCTCCCGAAGGATGGGCTTGGGGCGCCCACTTCCTCGAATTCAACCTCGCTGGTCATCCTTTGCGCCCCTTCCGCAACGAAATCGAGATCACCTGTCCTGCCGATGAGCCATCCCCCTTGCGCCTGCAAGACATCTGGGTGACTTGCAGGCCTGACTAATTTTCCGACCACGTCGCCCCTGCGCTCTACCTCCCCATCGGGCTTATCCGTTCTATTCCGAAATCCCTCAACTCTCAACCTTCAACCCTCAACTCTTTTTCGCCGCCACCTGCGCCGCCAACGCCTTCAAATCCTTCTTCCTCAAAACCCCCTCAATCAACTCCGGCAGCTTGTTCGGCGTACACCCAAAACACGGCACCCCAAACTCCGAAATCTTTTTCGCCAGCGGCTCGTTGAAACTCGGTACTCCGGTGTCTGACAGCGCCAGCAAACAAATCACCCGCACGCCCGATTCCACCATCTCTTTCAACCGGCGCACCAACTGCGCCTGATTCCCGCCTTCAAACAAATCGGTGATCATGATGAAGATCGTCTGCGCCGGGTCCGTGATAAACCTCTCGCAGTAGGCCACCGATTTGTTGATGTCTGTCCCACCGCCAAGCTGCACCCCGAAAATCATATCCACCGGATCACTGCCGCATTGCTCGGTCAGGTCCACGACCTCCGTGTC
The DNA here is from genome assembly GCA_964448135.1 of uncultured Verrucomicrobiota bacterium. Classification (GTDB taxonomy): domain Bacteria; phylum Verrucomicrobiota; class Verrucomicrobiia; order Limisphaerales; family UBA8199; genus CAYUVH01. The sequence goes on from CAYUVH010000014.1 coordinate 56,971, forward strand.
GAACGCCACCACGCGCGTGTTCAATGCCGGCAGCGACGAAAAAATCGAGCCCGTCACCGACCCGTACACGACCGACTCCGCCATCGAGCCGCTCTGGTCCATGTCCACGATCACCGTCCACTGATTCGACCGTTGCGCGCGCGAGTAGAAATACACCTTGTCCGGTACGATGGTGCCCAGCGCCGGCTGATAATTCTTGAGATTCCGTCCGATGGTCCATTTCCAGTCAATTGAAGCGGCATGGGGCAGGGGAGAGTGCTCGTTGCGATTCAACGCGCCCATCACTGCCTGTCTGAGTTTCTGCTCCAGCAACCGCTTGATTTTCTCCACCACCGCCCGCACCACCATTCGCGCCGTTTCTTTTGTGCGCTCGGGAATGCGGCCCTTCAACGACATGAGCGTTCCCACGAGCTGTGTATTCGGCTCCACGTTCTTCAACGTCTCCGGCTCGAACAAAAGCTGCGTCAGCCCCTTCCGCTCGATGGCGTCGTTTTGAATCACCGCCACCACGTCCTCTTTGAAATAGGAACGAATGTCCCCCAGCCACTTCGCCAGGTTAGGCGCGGACGGCCCCAGCCCTGCCGAGCGTTTGCCACCTCGCGGCGTGCCTTCCTCGCCAGTGGTCTCGTCGTAGATCGCCGCCAGCGCCTCATCCATCGCCATCTGTTCCGGCGACAGCCCACAACCCTGCGCTCCGCCTGCGCCCATCCGCGCGAGCGATTCCTGCGCGTGCTGGCCGAGGATCAGCCGCCAGCGGGCTATTTGAGTGGGATCAACCGGCGCGCTCATAAATTCTCGAAATCAAAGCCCGACAACTCGTCGAGCTTCTCTTTTTCTTTCTCGCTAAGTTCGCCGCTCAACGCTTCGCTCGCCGAATCCTTGTTCACTCCCCAAATCTCGCCCAGGTTCTCCGTAATGCTCCGCTTCTCCTCTGCCGAGAAATCCCCGAACGCCCGCCGCAAGAACACCAGCGCCCGCTTGAATTGCTCCTCGTCGAGCGAACCTACGTATTTGTCGAGTTGTTCCCAAAGCGCCAGTCGCGTGAGCAGCGCGTAGCGATTTCGCTTCGCGAGCCCTTCAAACCAGCCTGCTCCCAAATCGGCCTCGATGCCCGGTGACAATCGCCGCGAAACTTCCCGCGCCAATTCCTCGTTCGCGATCAAGCTCCGTTCCAGCAGCAGCGCGCACGCGTAGCCCGACAACAGCGGATTCAAATGATCCGCCTTGGCGAGCTTCTGTAATTCCCCGACCCATTGCGCCTCATCCACCAGCGAGGCGTAATCCAGCGCCACCTTGTTCAGTTCGTCCATGCCGACGACCATGACCTTGGCCGCCGTCTGATCGCAATTCGCCGCGCCCACCAGCGCCAGCGCGCCTTCGAGAAAAAGTTGTTCGAGCAACGGCTTCAACGGCTCGGCGTCAAATTGCCGCACGTCGCCATAACGAATCACCATGCCGAGCTCGCGCGTCGCGCCCGCCAGCGCCGTGAAATCCGAGGAATCATTCGCCAGCCGCTGCAAGGTCTGCCGCGCCAGTTCGATGGAACCGCTCATCCCGCACTCGCACGCCTGCCGGATCACCGCGGAGGCGCCGGCCACGGAAGCGCATGTTTCGAGGCACTGCTTGAATTTCACCGCCGTGGCCAGCTCGACCGTTTCACCGAGGAGCACAGCTTCGACAATCGCAATCTCCGCCTCCGGCGTCCATTGCAGTGCCCAGCGCTCCGCCCAGCTCGTGCCGTCCTGTCGCACTCCTATCTTCTTGGCGAACGGCACTTCCAGCACCGCCAACCGATGCAGAAAGCTCGAACGATGCAGATCCAGAAACGCCGCCTCCCGGCTTTTCACGCGCCGGTTCTCGCGCAAATCCAAATCCAATTCGCGCCGGACCGCCGCCTTGAACGGCTCGAGCTTTAGCCGCGCCAACTCGCGATAAAAATCATCCTGGATGCTCGTCTGCGTCACGCCCTTCGCGAGCGATCCAATGGCCGTGCCTACTTCCACCCTCAACAACGGCTCGCGCACCACCGCTGGGTCGCCTTGGCCGAGCAGCGTCAGCGCTGCGTCCTGCAACTCACGCAACGTCGGCCGCGAATTCCTCATCCCCGCCATCGCCCCCGCCAGTCGCACGCCTTCTATCACTTCCGCCGTGGACCGAAATGTCCCCGTGCTTCGCATCTCGCGCACCACCTGCGTGAGAAATAGCGTCGCCAGCGAATTCTCTCCAAACTCTCCCTGGCCCGCCGCCGCTCCGCCGTTCACAAATTGGTTCCATACCATCTCAAAGTAAGCCGGCGCATGATTCCCCGCGCCGTAACCCGATTGTGACGACAGCTTGAAAAACGAATAGGGCATCAGCGTCAGGCGTGATTCCCTCCGCCTCAGCTTCGCAAAATCCTCATCCGTCATCGCCGGTAAATCCGGTCCCAGCGCCGACGCGTGAAACGCCCCCGTCACCACCACGATTTCCTCCGGTTTGAAACCTTGCGCCAGCGCCTCCTGAATCTTTCGACGCATGTAAGCCTCGCGCACCAGATTCTCCGCCGCGCGCCGAGTCGAAAAATCCTCCAGCCCCCGCAACTCCTCTCCATAGCACCGCGCCGCCCTCTGATACGCCCCGTCCTCACGCAACTGCTCGAAGTGCCGCTCCCAATAAGTCTCGTAATCCGGCTCCCCTGCGAGCTTCGCCACCTGTTGATATACGGATTCGCGCTTTGTCTCTTCCACCTTCTCGGCGACTACCTTTTCCGCATCTTCCTCGTCTTCGTTCTCGTCCTTCTCTTCCTTCTTCTCCGCTGGCTTTTCTTTCTCCAACACCGCCGCGCCATCATCCCGGTCCATCAATCCCAGAAAAACCGACGACGGCAAGTCCATGAACCGCGCCTTCGCCTTGTTTTCCCGGCACCAAACCAGCGCCTGATATTCCGGGCTGTAAACCGCCAGCGGATACACAAACGTCCGCACTGGCGCATCCGCCGTGTAAGCCAGGATCGCAATCGGCAGCTTGGACTTCGGGCTGACGATATGCTGAATCAGCGAATCCGCGTCATCCGATCCTTCAATCAATACCAGCTTGGGTCGCACGCGATCCAGCAGTTCGCGCAAATGCCACGCCGCTGCCGGCGAGAGATGCCGGACGCCAAATATATGCGGCGTGGCGGCCATGCGATTACTCGCCGCCCACGTGATCCTGGCACGCCGCGTAAAGCCCGCGCCACGTCGCTCCCCGCTTCTTCATCACGTTCGCGAGGTAATCCTTCCAGACGATCACGTCCTTGTCGTCGTCCTTCACTACTGCGCCTTGTAGGCCCGACGCCAGGTCCTGATCGCTCACGGTGCCGTCACCAAAATTCCCCGACAGCGCCATGCTGTTTGCGAGCAGCGAAATCGCCTCCGCCGTGGAGAGCACGCCGGAAGGCGTCTTCACCTTGTTCTTCCCGTCGAGCGTTTGCCCGGCGCGCAGCTCGCGGAAAATCGTCACAATCTTCGTGATCGCCTCCTGGTCGGGAATCTTCGCCTGCAATTCCAGGTTCGAAGCCAGTTCGCCGACGCGCTTCGTCACGATGCCCACTTCCGTCTCCAAATCCGCCGGCGCTGGCAGCACCACGATGTTAAACCGCCGCTTCAACGCCGCCGACATGTCGTTCACCCCACGATCCCGCGTGTTCGCCGTCGCGATCACCGAGAATCCGCGCTGCGCCGGAATCTCTGTCGTCAGCTCCGGCACCGCCAACCGCTTCTCCGACAGCAGCGAAATCAATGCATCCTGCACTTCGGAGGCGCACCGCGTCACCTCCTCGAACCGCGCGATGCTCCCCGATTCCATCGCGCGAAAAATGGGACTCTTGATCAACGACTCATGGCTCGGCCCGCGTGCAATGAGCATCGCGTAATTCCACGTGTAACGAATCTGTTCCTCCGTCGTGCCCGCCGTGCCTTGCACCACTTTCGTCGAATCTCCTGTGATCGCCGCCGCCAGATGCTCGGACAACCACGACTTCGCCGTCCCCGGTTCCCCAATCAACAACAACGCCCGATCCGTTACCAGCGTGGAGATGGCGATCTCCACCAGCCGCTGATGGCCGATGTATTTAGGCGTGACGTCCAGCTTCCCGCATTTGCCGCCGCAAATGTAAGTCAGCACCGAGCGTGGCGACATCCGCCAGCCCGCCGGCACCGCGTGCTTTTCCGCTTTGATCAGCGCGTCCAGTTCCTCGGCGAAAAGAATCTCCGCCGGCTGGCGCAAATCACCCGTCTTTTGATTGGTTGGCATAGTCAGTGTTATTGCTGAGTGGCGGGACGTTCAACTCGCAGCCGTCTCGGCCGCGCTTTCGCCCGCTGACGCCTTCGCCCGCAATGGTCCCAGCGCTTCCAGAAAACCGTCCACGAGCTTCTCGTCCAGCGTGGCCGCAAACGCATCCAGCCGCGGCAGGTCCGCTACCGGCAGATACTTCACGCCCTCAAAAAGTTGATACAGGAAATAATTGTGTGTCAGCCCCTTGGCCGTCCGGGCCTTGATGGCATCGAGGAAAGCCTCCGTAAGTTTTGGATACTCGCACCGCGCCAGCGCGCGCAGGGCCAGGCCCGGTTGGGTATCCTTGGTGTTCTTCAGCAAGGCCGTCAAGTATTGAGTCGCCCCCTTGTGATTCGGCCGCGCCAGGGAGCAGACCATCACCCGATCGTCTGCCTTGATGGCCGCGTCCAGCCAGCGCGGATCCCAGTCCGCCGGCTTGGCCGGCCCGGATAGCGTGGCTGCTTCGCCATACATGCCTTCCTCACTGCTGTGGAAAGCAATCCACGCCGCCTGCTGTATGCAATCTCCCCGTTGCTTCCCTGCGCCTTTCCTGTGGGCCAGCAAAGGCGAAAACTCCTCATAAACCCGTGCCGCCGGCCACGTCCGCATCGCGCTGTTGAGAACATATTCGAACGACCCCGCGGGCAACGAATCCCTCTGCTCCAATATCGCCGACAACGTTTTCGGCGTGGCCAAATGATAAACCAAATTCGCCAGCCGATCCTGAATCTCCGGCCCGCCGACCGTGGATTGCTTTGGCGCTTTCACCTTCGCCAGCTTCGCGGACTGGCCGAAACATTCGATCAGGAACGTCTGAACTTCCGCCTCCTTCCGCTCGTCCAGGCAGGCAAGCACTTCCCAAAACCGCGTCACCGCCGCCTCATCGCTCTTGAGCGCCTGCGCCAAAGCCTCCCGGCCCTCGGTGAGCAATCCTTCCAAAACCCTTGCACTACGCACCCGCCGGAACGGCAAGGCGAGCGGTTCGAGCGACTTGCCCTTCAGTAATCCCATGAACAACGCAACCACCTCCGGACGATCATGTTCCGCGAGCGCATCCAGCGCCGCCGCGCGCACCGATTTATTTTTCGCGCCTGCCTGCTCCAGCACGAGCGGCAAATGCTCCTCGTGTTTCGCAAGACATCCAATCGCCACCACCTTCACTTCCGGAGAACCGTCATCGAACGCCGTCTTGCAAAGCTCCACCGTCCCCGCCGGATCAAGCCGATGTAGCACGCGCAAACGCCGCCCGTCGCTTTTCTTGCCCTTCAAATCCAGATTCTTCTTCAACAGCGGCGCGATGCCCGGCCCGTACATTGGCAGCACCATGTCGGCCACCAGTTCCGCCATCTCCGGATAATTGTCATCCAGCGCCCGAATCGCCGGCTCGACCAGCCGCAAATCCTTGAACAGCCCGCGCTCAATGGCCGTCTTCACGGCCTCAAAGCGTCCCGCTCCCTGAGCGCTCAGCGCCGTCACCAGCGGCTTTAAAACGCGCGCGGTCGTGCGCGTGCTCGTGCAATCCGTTGCGTGCGATTCCCACTCGCGCAACTCTCCCTCCGCCGAACTCTGCCCCTGCGTATATAGAATCGCATTCAACAGCGTGCTCAGATTCAACAGATTCGCCGCGGAATCCGCTTCCGTGCCATTCACCACCTCCCCAATCGCCTTTGCCACCTGTCCAAACACCGGCACCTTCGCCCCCGCTTGCTCCAAAGGCGCAATCAGCTTCTTCAACCGAAAATCCCCAACTGCCAGCGGGCTGCCCGCAATCGCCAGCCGCCTTACTTCCTTCGCCGATTCCTGAACAAGCGCAATGCTCATACTTCGTTATGCACCCCGAAGGCTTTCGGGGTCGAGCTTCGGATTTGCTTCGTCATTAGTCATTCGTGCTTCGTCATTTCTTCAGTATGCCAGCCGTATCACTTCGTTCTCCGTCACCACGCTCCACGGCTTCGCCTGGAGCCTCTGCGAATCCAAGTCATGCTGAAACCGGACCAGCAACACCTGGTCTGTTCGCGCCGCTTCGGGCAACAGCGGAAACAGATGCAATGTGCCCGGCTCGCTCTCATGCCCTGAGTCCGTCAACGCCAACCGCTCCCCGCTCGCATCGATGATCACCGCCTCCTTGCCCGCCTTGCTCATCGCTTTAAAGCGCAGCAACGCAAACGGGTGCTTGTCGCCCAGCGGCGATTTCAACTGCGCCTTCACATCCTTGAGCACCGCCTTGAAATCCGACTTCGCGTATTCGCGCGCGCGGGCCAGGTCCGCGGGCGTTGGTTGCCGCGGCTCGGCGGCTTCCCAGCGCACGCGTGGATTCAGGTTGCCGGGATACACATACAGATCCGGGCACGCCATCACCTGAAAGCACGAATCATCTTCGCGGATGAACTTCGCCGCGCGATACGGCCGGTAATTTCGCGTGAGCTGCACCGCGCCCGTCTGCAAATTCAGCCACACGCCCGTCTCCACATATTCCTGTCGCGTCCAGTCGTCGTGCGAATTGAACGCCAGTTGCAACAGCTCCGCGCTGTTCTGCACCAGGCCCGCGTCCTTCAGTTCGCGCAATTGCCACGCGTGGCCCAGCCAGGCCGCGATGTCCGTTTCCGTCTCCGGTTTCAGTTCCGGATCCTCCAGCCGGGTCGTCAGGTATTTGCGGCCCTGCTTGCACAGCGAGTGCAGGCGGTTCAACTGGTCCAGCGCCGCGCTGTAAACCCGCTCGCGCTCCGAGGCCTTCAATTCCGCCTCCGAGCTGATCTGCGTCCGGTAAAACAAACCCGTCAGCGCGTGCAGCGCGTTTTGTGCGCCCGGCAGATAAGCGTTTCCCAATTGCCGCGCCTGCTCCTCGATCTGACGCGCCGATTTGGCATTCAACGTCCCCAATCCGGCGCGCACCAAATCCTGCACCAGCGCCTCCAGCAGTTTCAGCCCCTCCAGCTGCGTCTCGATTTTTTTCTTCAGCGCGCTCGTGTTGACCTTCACCGGCTTGTCCGGCTCCGTTTTCTTCTTTTCCGCGCGCTGCTGGATTTTTGCCCGCTTGTCGGAAATGTCTGCGGGCACTTCCTTCTCCACGAACTTCGCGCCCTGCGCCTTCGCGTAGAGGAGTGCCAGCGAATGTTTGCAGGGAAATTGCCGGCTTGGGCACGTGCAGCGATACACCGGCTTGCCGGGGTCGCTGAAATCCGCCGACGGCCGGTAATTGTCCGCGCCGCTCCCTTTGCAATCGCCGAACAGCAGCGTGCCGTCCGCCGAATGAAACAGCCCCACCAGCTTCCGTTTCAGCACCACGCCGCGGGCGTTCTTGATCGCCGCCGCGTTGGGCGCCTGTGTGTCCGCAAATGCTTCATCAATTTGCATCGAGAAAACTCCGTTATCTCACACCATCGGCCTTCCCATCCATCCCCGTAGCAGCCGAGGTAACGAGGCTCATTTGTTCCGAATACCCACAGCAGCCGATTTCATCAAACCGTAACTTTACCAGGCGCATCCAAACGGCCTCCCGCTCCTCCTCCGGAGGAGAGGGCAGGGGAGAGGAGGATCTTTCCTCGACCGCGAAAGTCGAACCTCACCCCGCCCGTTGCGCCACAATCAAATCCCTGACTCCCGCTGGATCCGGTATCGAGTTAATCCTTTCAAACGCCTCCGCCGTCGCCGCGGTCGAAATTGTCAAATCCCCGATCCCGGCCATGCGCTGGAAAAAATTCTGATCCACGTCCACCGCGCGAATGTCGCGCGGATTGTAGTCGCGCACGCATTTCGAAAACAATCCCCGTTCCAGCCGGATTCGCTCCGGATAAACCCGCAGCACCGTCGAACCCCGCCGGAAATAAGCAATAATCGGCGGAATGATCAAAAAGAAAAACACCCAATGCCAGAAATATCCCCACCACGACGGCCGCACCTCCAGTACGAGTTCATCTTTTTTTGCCGCATTCCCGGACTGGAACGCCATCCGTTCCGCCACGGGAAATCCACAACCCGGGCACGCATGCGCCGACGACGAAACTTCCTTCTGGCACTCCGGGCATTGAATCAAAGCCATGCGCAATCATCATTCCCCATAATCCCATTCGCGCAAGGCCGAAACGGCTACGCGAGGTGGTGGAGCGAGCGCGTGAATAAGTTAAGGTCGGTTGGGAAACTCCCTTCTATTCCCCAGTGCGATAAGATGCGTTACGGGCGACAGCACTGAAGGATGGTTGAAATCCAAAAAGCTAGTCGAACATCTTCCCTGGATTCAGGATCCCGTTCGGGTCCAAGGCTTTACGGAGTTCGCGCATGACCCGCATTTGGGCGTCGCCAGCGAATTTCGGAAGAAAAGATTTCTTCGCCACCCCAATCCCGTGCTCCCCGGTGATGGTGCCCCCGACGCGGATGGCTTCGTCGAAGATTTCGTGAAAGGCCGCCTCGACGCGATGCATCTCTTCCTTGTTGCGTTCGTCCGTGAGGAAAGTGGGATGCAGGTTGCCGTCGCCCATGTGACCAAAAGTGCCGATGCGCAGCTTGTGCTTTTCGGCAACGGAGGCGACGAAGCGGATCATGTTCGCCAGCTCGCTGCGCGGGACGGTGGCATCTTCCAGAATTGTTGTCGGCGCCACGCGCGCCAGCGCGGAGAAGGCGCTCCGCCGGGCGGAGGCGAGTTGGGCGGCTTCGTTATCGTCCTTGGCGACGCGGACTTCCAGGGCGCCGTTTTTGCGGGCGATTGCCTCCATGTGCGCCGCTTCGTCGGCGACCGCGGCGGGATGGCCGTCGGTCTCCATGAGCAGGAGCGCCTCGCAATCCAGCGGCAGGCCGATCTTCGCGTAATCCTCCACGCAATGAATCGTGGTGTGATCCAGGAATTCCAGCGTGCACGGAATGATCTTCGCCGCAATGATGTCGGACACCGTCTGCGCCGCGAGGTCCATCTGCGCATACGTGGCCACCATCGTCTTGCGCGCGGCCGGGCGGGGGATCAGTTTCAGCAGCGCCTTGGTCACCACGCCCAGCGTGCCTTCCGAGCCAATAAACAAATCGCGTAGCGAATACCCCGCCACGTCCTTCACGCATTTGTTTCCGGTCCACAGCACTTCCCCGTCGGGCAACACGACCTCCAGGCCCATGACGTAATTGCGCGTGATGCCGTATTTCAACCCGCGTAAGCCGCCGGAATTCTCCGCGACATTTCCGCCGATCGTCGAAATCTTCATCGAGCCCGGGTCCGGCGGATAAAAAAGTCCAGCGGCGGTCGCGGCGTCGGAAATGGCGAGCGTGGTCGTACCGGCTTCAGTCAGCAGGGTGAGATTCGCCGCGTCCACTTCCAGGATGCGATCCATCTTCGCGAGGCAAAGCACGATGCAATCCGGCACCGGCAGGCTGCCGCCGCTCAAGCCCGTGCCCGAACCGCGCGTGACGACCGGCGTGCGATGCGTGTTTGCCAGATTGAGCACCGACACGACGTGCGCCGTCTCGCGCGCGAACACGACGCATCCCGGCAACTGCTGTAGCGCGGCCGTGCCGTCGAAGGAATAGGTGATGAGATCTTCGGGCGAGGTGAGGACATTCGCGGCGCCGACGATCTGTCGCAGTTCCGAAACCAAAGTTGCAGGTATCGCCATCTTCGTTGATATCAGGACGCCTCCCGGCTCAATACACGTCGCGCAGATAGCGCTTCTCCGTTTTCATGAGGGTGGTGCCGATATAGTTGGTCGCCGCCTCGGGCGTCAGCCCGCCTTCCTGTTGCGCGATGGTGATGAGCGTCTGGTGGACATCCTTGGCCATGCGTTTGGCGTCGCCGCACACGTAGAAATAGGCGCCGCCCTGGAGCCAGGCCCAGACTTCCTTCGCGTTTTCGAGCAGGCGATGCTGCACGTAAACCTTTTGTTCCTGGTCGCGCGAGAACGCGAGGTCGAGCCGCGCGAGTTTTCCCTGCGCCTGCCAGGAGGTCAATTCACTCTCGTAAAGAAAATCCGTCGCGCGATGCTGCTCGCCGAAGATCAGCCAGTTGCGGCCGCTCGCGCCGTCGAGCACGCGTTGCTCCATGAACGCCCGGAACGGCGCGACGCCGGTGCCGGGCCCGACCATGATGATGTCCTTCGTCTGATCCGCCGGCAGCCGGAACGTGCGCGATTCCTGCACGTAAACGAAGAGGTTCTTCGCGAATAATTCCGCGTGATCCGCCAGGAATCCGGACGCCAGGCCCTTCTTGACCCGGCCGTGGGTTTCGTATCGCACAATCGCCACGCACAAATGCACTTCGCCGGGATGCGCCTGCAAGGACGAGGCGATCGAATAAAGCCGCGGGACGATCGGTGAAAGCTGCGAGAGAAAGCCATCCGGCGTTTGGAATTTGGCTTCGCTGAACTCCGTGAGAATGTCCACGTAATCGCGGGTGTCCACGTACTCACTTTGGAGGTCCGCGTTGTCCACGAGTTCCATCAGGCGATTGCGCTGTTCGCCCTGCGGGATGCGCTCTCCGAGGCCGCTGAGGATTTTGCGGTTCGCGCGATTCAATATGTAATCCTCCAGCAACACCTGGCGCAGCGGCGCGGTCTGGCCTTTTGCTCCCTTTACATCCAGGCCCGGATCGAACCCCAGAATCTGGATCAGATGGTCCACGAGTTCGGGCGGATTGCGCGCAAATACACCGAGCGAATCGCCGGGGGTGTAGGTCAGGCCGCTGCCGGCGAGGCTGATGACAAAATGGCGGGTGTCCTTGAGGGAGCCCGGTTTGGTCAGCGGCTCATGGCGGATCAACTCGGCAGTAAACGGGTTCTTGCGCGAATAAAGAGCGGGCATCGCCGAAACATTCGGCGCGGATCCCGCGGCTGGAGACGATGAACCCATATATGTTGCTTAAATCCGGCGCACCCTTTCGTGCGCAATTCTCGCGGGCGACATGATGGTGGGAAATTCGAGGCAAGGCAATCGTGAGGATTGAGGGAGCGGGATATCGGGCGTATTCGAAAACCCCCTCCGCCCCGAAGTGCGCCCGTCCCGGGCGCAGCAGGGTTCAGCCGCGTGGAGAGACGCGAGTGAAAAGCGATGTGCCACAGGGCGGTTATGGGTCCTTGAGCGTCGGCACACGGGTGAGCATCGCTGTGGCCGGGACGGCCGCGCTCCGACCAGGTCAGGGCTGGTTGTTTGCGCTCAGAGTACTGGCGCCTTGCAGCGAGAGCGTATTTCCGGCGAGTTGGTTGCCCAGGATCATGACGCGACCGGAGCTGGCGCCGACGTGGATGGCCGTGGCGCTGCCGTCCTTGAAATAATTGGCCTGGAGCATGGCGCGTCCGCTGATGATGTCCACGGCCGGCAATGACGAATTCCAATTGATGAGCCGCGCATTGGAGAGCGAGAGGGTTCCGGAATTGTTCCAGGAGACGCATTGGCGAATGGAGCCCCAAAAGCTGGCGCCGGTCACATCGAGCTCGCAGTTGGCGCCGGGCAGGGACTGAATGCCAATGCGATTGGCGCCGCCCCCGGAGTTCGCCACGTTCAGATTGGAGATGTGAATGGCATAAGGTTGCGTCGCGCTTAGCTGAATGCCGATGTCCACCCCGTCGAAATTCACATTGCTCATCTGACCGTTCATGGAACCGCTCGCCGACGAGCGAAATCTTGCTCCGATCCCGTAACCGAGAGAGAAAATATCCTGCACCACCTCCCAGTCCGTGCGCATGAAATCGAACGAAACGCCGTTCGTCTGCGTGAATGACCGGATGTTGCTGTCGGAAGTCCAGAACGGCCAGAAATGCACATCCATGATGCGGCCGATGTCCAGGCATTGGTCCACCGCGATGCCGACCCGCAACGGCTGGCCATAGAGCCCGCGAATCAAGTGCCGTCCGGATGCATGCGTGGCGAAATCCACGCCGAGATACGGATTCACCATCGTCACATTTTGAATCGTGGGATTGTCCCCGCCCGAGCAACGAACGGTCCAGGGATATTGCGTGGGCGGGTTGTTCAACACCTGGTCCGGATAAAAAATGGTGACGCCTTCCAGCGTGGAATTCGGGCCGGTGAGCGTGATAAAAGGCACGCCTGAGGTATTGCCGGCGTTTTCGACGGCGAGCAGCGTGGTGCCTTTGTTCTGCGAATAAGCGGTCGGCGCGCGCCAGACACCGGCCAGTGTGATATTGGCGGGAACAGTCAAATGCCCCCCAATGTAATAATTCCCCACCGGCAGAAACACGATGCTGCCGCCCTTCGCCCCGGCCGCGGTGAGCGCGGACTGGATCGCCGCCGTGTCGTCGGTCACCCCGTCGCCTTTGGCCGAATACGGCTGGTTTTGTACGTTCACGTAGCCGAGGCTGAAATTCACGTTGGACAGGCCGACCGAATTGAGCATGAGCGCCGCCGTTCCGACCGACCCGGCCGCCAGTTTGGAACTGGTGACAGCCGAGTTGGCGAGATAGAGCGACGACACGGCGTTCGGCGCCAATTGCAGACTGTTCACCGCGCCGTTGGCGAGATTGGCGGTTTGCACCGCGCCCGGCGCCAGCTTCGCGCCCGTGAGCGCGCCATCGGGAACATTGGCCGCCATCATCGCGTACGCCGTGGACCCGATGCGCTGATCGGGCGCGAGCAATTGGAAGCCGTTCGTGCCCGTGGAAACCCAAAGGCGCAGCCGCACATCGGAGTTCGTGAAGACCGCGGTGGGGATGGGCAGCATATTCGTCAGTCGCGTGTCGCCCAGCATGACCGCAAACAGACCCTGCGACACAGTGAGCGGCACGAATTGCGCCGGCTCCGCGCCCCCGGACGAGGAGTTGTCGTTGCTCCAGAACGTCACGCCGCCGCCGCTGTTCACGAACGCGAATTTAAAACGCGCGGGGCCGTCGAAGTCGGTGCCCCCGAAAGCGAGCCGTCCCTGATAGCTCAATACCGACGGCACCTGCGCGTTCAGCGAAAAGGCAAGAGCCAGAGTGAGGAAACAAATTGAGCTGATCCGGGCCATGGAGGAGATGCGGTTCGCCCGACAATCTGGCGCACGGAAACCGAATCGTCCAATCTTTCCGGCAAATCCTTCGGTTCACGCGCCCCGTTTCACACGCCGGCGTTCCCGCGTTCGGTATTGCGAGGGCGTGCACCGCAGCGTGCGGCGAAAGATGCGGTTGAAGAAAGAGACTTCGCTGTAGCCGCAGGAGTTCGCGATCTCCAGGACCGAGCGGTCGGTTTCGACCAACTCCCGCCGGGCGGCCTGCAGTCGCAGTTGGGCCACGAATTCGCTGAACGTTTTGCCCGAGTGCCGCTTGAATTGCCGGGAAAAAGTCGCCTTTCCCATCCGCGTGAGCCGCAGCACCTGCGGCAGCCGCACTTCATTGCGGTAATTCGCCACGAGATACCGCATGGCCGCGCCGATGGCTTCGCGGTGCACGGAATCCGGCGGCAGCGAAAACGAGCGGTAGGACAGCAACGCCTGGTCGGAATCCGGCGCATTGGCGATGACCGACAGCAGCCGCAGCAACAGGCTCAGCCGGTCGAGCCCGGAGGCGGCCGCGAGCTCGCGCAAAAGACCGGTGACCACCCCGGCCGTGCGTTCGCGGTAACGAATGCCGTGGCCGGCTTTTTTGAAAAGGGCCGCCAGCGCGCCCGCCTCGGGAAACGCCCATAGCGCATGCTCGGGCGGAAAATTCCATTGCACCGAAAATCCCGCGCAGGAGCCGCGCGTGTGCCAGTAGTGCGGAATATTCTCCCCAAACAACACGACTTCGCCGACGTTGAAATGCCCGATATGATCCCCCACAAAGAACGTGCCGCCGCCCGCGGTGAAGGCCGTGAGTTCCATTTCGGCATGATAATGCCACCGTCCGCCTGCCCCGGTGATGCGTTCCGATCGGCGCGCATCGAGCAGGGAGTCGACTTTGCCCAGGTTATCCGTCCAGCGCAGGACGCGGAAAGACCGGCCCGGCGGGAGGGGAATGCGTTCCAGGGTGCCTAACACAAGACTTTCATCGCACAAATGGGTGGTACCGACAAGAAAAGTTGATACAATAGTGCAAGCCGCTGCGACAATTTACGGAGAAGGACGCCGGGCTCCATCGTAATGTTTGGGCACATTAATACCAGCTAAGGACAACTATTAGTCAACCCCTGTCCAGAGCCGGGTGGAAAAATGCAACCGCCGGAGCTGTAATCCGGCTGGCTGGGGCGCAAACCAAGGGCGACGGGATGGTCGCCACGTGTGGATGGGAGGGGTTGTACTGGAACTTAGACGGCGTAACACTGATCGCATTAACCAACCTCGATGCCGAAGTTTCGCCTTCGGCCATCCTCTATGAAGACCCAACCCCTTCCCCAAACTCCCGCTCAACCACTCCGGATCGTCTCGCCACCAGCCCGCTTCCTCGTGGCCCGGCTGCTTGCTTGTTTAATCGCCCTCTGCCTGACCGCGCTCTCGGCGAACGCCGCCGCCGGTACCTTAACCTGGGATGCCAGCGGCAACGGCACCGCGCTGGATGGCACCGGAAACTGGACCGGCGGCAATAATTGGTGGACCGGCACCGGCGACATCGCCTGGACCAATGGCGCCGGCGTCAACTTCGGCACCAATACTCCCGGCACCTACACCGTGACCCTGCTCAGTCCGATCACCGTCGCGACGCTCAACTTCAAGACCAACAACTACACCCTGACGGGGGCGTCCGTATTGACCCATACCAACGGCCTGACCGTGGCCGCCGGGGTGACGGCTACGATCAATTGTCCGGTCAGCACGCCGGGCGCTGGCTACAGCATCGGTAACAATGGGGCGAGCCTGACGCTGGGCGGCGGCCTCGCCAGCACGACCGGAAATCCCAATTTCAACGGCTCCACGCTGGCCACCAGCACGCTCAACATCACGAATGGCAGCTTCACTGCCGCCGGCACTGAGACCTATAACAACATCACGGTAAACCAATCCGGCGGAGCCGTGGCGTATGCCATTTGGAATATCGGACGCACCGCGCCCGCCACTTACAATTTGAGCGGCGGCACGCTCCGCAACACCACGGTCAACGCGTGGTCCATTTCCCGCGGTTTCACGGCGATCGTAAACATCTCGAACACCGGCCTGCTCGGCGCCTTCGGCAATGTCGGCATCGCCTCCACGACCGCCACCGATAACGGCACGCTGAATGTCGCGGGCGGAACCGCCAACATCGGAACCGGCATCAGCGGGACGCCCGGCGTGACCTCCGCCAGCCTGGGTAACATCAACATGCTGGCGCTGGGATCCGCCGGCACTTATTCCGCCGCTTCCAAAGCGGTCCTCAACATTTCGGGGGGCGTTACCACGGCAAAGGGCATCGTGTTCGGCAGCTCGGTTTCGAGTTACGTCAGCAATCCTCCCTGCATTTTCAATCTGAGCGGCGGCGCCCTCTATCTTGATGCAAACGGAATCACCATGGGGAGCGGGGTATCGGGATTGAACACCGTGGCTGTCACCCTTTCCGGCGGGTTGCTCGCGGCCACGGCCAACTGGACCGCTTCGGTGCCCGTTTCGCTGACCAACATCAACGGCAACCTGAACGCGCAGGCGGCGGATACCAACGGGACGTCCTTCAATATCACCCTGGCGGGCCCGGTGTCCGGCCAGGGAGGATTGCTCAAGACGGGCGGCGGCAACCTGACGTTGAGCGGCGGAGCCACTTATTCAGGGCTGACGACGGTGAGCAACGGGCAATTCACGGTGACCACGGCCGGCGCCACAGCCATCGGCGCCGTCATCATGGAAAGCAGCACAACGCTTTCGACCGTCATGACCGCCGCGGCCAAATCCTGGACCAACGCGGGACTCTCCTTCTCCAACAGCACCGCCCTGGACTTTAACTTCGGCGGCTTCCAGCTCAGCCCTTCTTCCCGCGTCATCCAGATCAATGGCGATCTGACGCTGGACAGTTCGAGCACCGTCACTATCGAAGGCTCGGCGATCCTTGTTGGCACCTATCCACTCATGACTTGCACTGGCACGCTCACGCTGGCCGGCGGGGTTTCCCTGCCCACGATCATCTCCCTCCCCGGCGGGGTGGCGGCGACGCTAGCGCAGAGCGGGAAGACCATCAACCTAGTCGTCACCAGTTCGCCCAACAACCCGCTGAACTGGGGAACCTCCGCCAGCGGCCCGTGGGACTTCACGACGACGGACTGGGTCGTCGCGGGCGGCGGTGGCCCGACCAATTATTCTGACGGCGTCGCCGTGACATTTAACGACAACACCCAAACGGCGGTGGCCATCGATTTGAGGAGCAATGTCCAACCCGTCAGTGTGACGGCGAACAACACCCTGGGCGGCACCACCGCCTACACCATTACGGGTGCAGGTTCGATCGGTGGCGGCACCAGCGTGCTCTTACAAGGCAGCGGCCTCTTCGCGCTCGGAACCACGAACACCTATAGCGGCGGAACGATCGTGAACTCCGGCACGCTGGGCATCAACTACGGCGGCGATGGCAGCGGTCCCTCCGGCATTGGCACGGGACCGCTTACGCTGAATACCGGCGCAGCGCTGGACAACACCAGCGGATCGAACGTGGTGCTGAATACTCCCCTCCAGGAATACTGGAACGGCGATTTCACTTACGCCGGTTCGCAAACGAACCTCGATCTGGGCATCGGGCCGGTGTCGCTCGGAAATAACCTGGTGCTGACGGTGCTCTCCAATCGGCTTACCTGCGGCGGTGTCATCACGGACAACGGCGCGAACTACAAGCTGACGGTGCAAGGGCCCGGAACCCTGACCCTCTCGGGGCTCAACACCTATGCCGGTGGCACCACGCTCACCTCAGGCAAATTGAACATCAACAATGGCGGCGACGGCGGCGCTGATTCCGCCATCGGCACGGGCACCTTCACGATCAACGGCGGCACGATTGACAACACCTCCGGCGCGGACCTGCAACTCCTGCAATCCATTCCGGAAGCCTGGAACGCGAACTTCACCTTCGCCGGTACCACCAACCTGGATCTGGGCGCGGGGAATCTGGCGGTTCAAACCATCACCGCGACCCTGCAAAACGGCGCCACCCTGAGGACCGAAGGCGGGATGACCGCCGTGGGCTCAGGGGCGGTCGCCACCATGACCCTGGCTGGCAACGGTACCTTCCAGACCAGCGCCAATAAGAACAATCCCGGTCTGTCGGTCGTCGTGGGCAGCGGCGTCACGTATCTCATGGACAAGTCCAGCAGCGCCTCGATTCACAGCGTGGGCGGCACGCTGGTGGTGGTAACCAATGGCCTGGCGCGCGTGACCGGGACCGGCGGGCGGCAGGTCGTCAGCACCACGTCCGGGACGGTTACGCTGAACGGCGGCACGCTCGACCTGAACGGCAACACCGAGACCATGTTTCTGATCAACTTCAATGCCGGTGTGCTGCAGAACAGCAACCTCAACCCCGCCGGCCTCGCCATGGTCACAAATGTCAACCTGCGCGGTGCGTCCTGCCGGTTCGACGTCGTCACCAACAGCTCCTTGAACATCCCTTCGTCCGTTATCGGCAACGGCTCGCTCGTCATGATCGGCGAGGGCACGCTGAATCTCGGCGGCACCAACTCCTACATCGGCTCCACCACCGTCAGCAACGGCCTGGTCACCTTCACCACGGCCACCCTCGCCAATCGCAACTACACCGTCGCCAACGGCGAGTTGGAGGCGATCCTGGATCCGCAGGGTGTCCAGCTCCAGATGAGCATGAGCAACCTCACCTTCGCTGCCGGTACGCGCGTGGGCTTCGATCTCGCCTCGGGTGCTTTTGGCGACACGACCAATTCGCTGATTGCGGCGCGGAACGTGATCATGAATGGCAGCGTGGCGGTCGACGTCTTCAACGCGCCCCCGACCAGCAACGACAGTGTGCTGCTCAGCTACACCAACCGCACTGGCGCCGGCCTGTTCGTCGCGGGCACTATCCCCGTTGGCTCGTATATTTACGACAACACCGCAAACCACACCGTGGTCCTCACCTACACCGCGCCGCCGCCGCCCTCGCCCAGCATCACCACCGTCGGCAGCGTTTCTACCGGGGGGATTGTCACCGGCATCACGCTCTCCGGCGTGCACGGCCCGCCCAACGGCACCTTCGAGCTCATGAGCTCCACCAACGTATCCCTGTCGCCGCTGACGCTCTGGACCCCGGTCCAAAGCGGCAACTTCGACGCGTCGGGTAATTTCAACATCACCAACGCCGTGAGCATCACCACCCCGCAGCTCTATTTCCTCCTGCGCGTTCCTTGAACCTCACTAACGCCATGGCGCACTCGCCGATCCCCGCTGTCGGAGCGCGCCCGTCCCCGGGCGCAGCAACGTCCAAACGCGTCGCTGCGCCGGAAATCCTTGCTGTGTCCAAATCCAACTGCCGCGCCTTCACCCTCATCGAACTGCTCGTCGTCATCGCCATCATCGCCATCCTGGCGGCGATGCTTCTGCCCGCCTTGGCCAAGGCGAAGGAAAAGGGCCTGCAAACCGCCTGCTTGAACAACCTCAAACAGATCGGCCTGAATCTCAATCTCTACACGGACAGCAACCAGGGCAAAATGCCCTCCGCGATGAGTTACGGAGTGCCGGCCAATAATTACACCGCCTGCGTCAACAACTATGACAAAACCTACAGCTATGGCGGAGTGTCGGCCCAGTTGGATCCCAAAAACTACCGGATGTTTTATTGTCCCAGCGACAAGGTGAACCTCCCCAATCCGGTCAACAGCATCACGAACCTCCAGTCCTACCGTTATCGCTGGGTGGTCTGGTGGAACACGGATTCCTATCCCGGTCTTAAGGACCAGGACTTCGGCAAGCCGTCCGCCCAGGTTGTTTATCACGAGTACCTGGATTTTCACTGGAAAAAGTTGAAGGACGAATACCCCCTCATCCAGCCGACCCTCCAGGCGGTTTACGCCGATTGCCACGCGAAGAAATGGGTCGTGAAATGGCAGCAGTACGGTCCCGTGCCGAACAGCCTCTTCGATCCCAACTGGTTTTATTACGCCAATGGCGTTTGGAACTCGCCGGGGACGCCGCAACCCGACGTCAAGACTGGCTGGGATAATGAATATTAAAAAGTTGGGCCTGGCCGCACTGGCCCTGGTCGCCATTGCTGGCAGCCTCTTCTACCTCTTTCACAAGCCAACCGAACAGGGCGAAAAGCAGGCCACGGATGTCAGCGAAGCGCTTGGTATGCGTGCCGCCGAGGACGTTGCGCGGCTCATCGGGCATCCGGGCAGGGTCGCCCTGCTGGAGCCGGAAATCAGGTCCGGCCAGGCGCCCACCGCCGTCGCCACGTTGGATATTTTCCGGGCCACTTTGAAAAAGCGCGGCATCACGGTCGCGCGCACGAAGACCGTCCCCGGGGGCCTGAGCGGTTTGGTCATGGGCCGCCGCGCTTCGCGCGCTGATTACGTCGCTCTCGTCGAGGCCTCCCCCGCCGTGGACGCCGTGGTGACTTTTGCGAGCCTGCCGGATTTCCCTGCGGACGAACTGCAAAGCTATCAGGCCAGCCATCCGCCGCTCGTAGTGGTGGACATTTTCGGCGTCCTCAAAGGCCAGACGCTTCCCTCCCTGGTCGAACAAAAGACCATCGCGCTCGCCTTTGCCCCCCGCACCTTCCCGGAGGTCGAGCAGCAAAAAAGCGAAACCCGAACCTTCGAGCGCTACTACCACCGCTTCCCCCCGGCCGCCAAGTAGAGCCGGACCTGCAACGCTCACTTCCCCTTGGCGAGATTCGTTTCCATCCACGCCACGCTCTTCTCCCACATCTCCACCGTGCACGTGTGACCCTGATCAGGATAAATGACGCTTTGGAAATCCTTCTCCGCGCCGTACAGTTTATACGCCTGCTTCGCCGTGTTCTCGATGATCCTGATCCCGTCCGTGGGCGAGCCGGCGTCCTTGCCGCCGTTCAGATACAGGGCAGGGCGGGGTGCGATCAGCGAAACCACCGCCTCCGAATCAAAATAATTCATGATATTCGGCACGAAATAATACAGCCCGTGCGCCTTGAGCTGGCCGTTCCGGATCAGGTTCTCGTAGCGCGTCAGGCACGCGATCGCCGCGCCGGCCTTGAACCGCTCGTCCAGCGCCATCAGCCACCACGCCCGCGTCGCGCCCATGCTCATGCCCATCACCCCGATGCGGTTCGCGTCCACCTCCGGTCGCTTCGACAGTTGATCAATGCCGATCAGCTCGTCGCGCAGCATCATTCCCCACAGCGTGCGGCCCGTCCACAGATTGAACTTGGCCGCGGATATCTCACCCTCGACTCCCATTTCTTCCGGTCCGCCCGGCCCCTTGCCCTGGCGTTCGCCGAAGCAATACGCATCGATCGCCAGCACCACGAAACCTTTTTTCGCCAGCGCGGGTCCGGGCGCTTCGGGGTAATGCTTGTTCTGGAAAATCTCGTCCTTGCCGATCTGGAATTCGCCGCCGTGCCAGTGACAAAAAAGAATCGCCGGGCTTTTGCCCGTCGGGTTCTTCGGCAGCAGGAGATGGCCGGGAACCGTCGCGCCCGCGCCATTGTCGAACTCGATTTTTTCCTGGATGAAATCCCCCTGGTCGGTGTGCGAGATGACCTTGAAGGGGCTGGCGGTGTCGCGGGCGGGCAGGCGGCCGAGCAACTGCCAGAGCTGGGACCGCACCGAGGCGCGGCGCACCTGCCAGGCTTCGAGGCTCTTCGGCACCTGGAACGCGGGCGCAATTTGCGCGCCGGCGAGCCAACGCCCGGCTTCAGGCTGGTTCGTTTGCGCCATGAGCGAGGAGGCCGTCAACACGCTGAGCAGGGAACAACCCAGGACGATTCGGCAAAGTGATGTGTAATTCATAGTTCAACAAAGCTGTTTTAACCCGGCGGAACACGCTCGCATACTGCCAGCTTGCCCGAAGTTGGCAAGTTGCCTCCTTGGGCTCTGGCGTCCGCCAAAAGTGCCGCCGGAATATTGAGGCACGCCGTTTCCCCAGCCGGCGCGACCGAGGAGTGCGAAGTGCGATAAAACGTGTCAGGCATGGTTGGGTTGCAGGTTGCCCGCCTTCGCTGCGCTTCGGCGCGGCACGCCCGTCTTCGCTGCGCTACGACGCGGCGCGACCGTCTTCGCTCCGCTAGGACGCGGCAGGCCCGTCTTCGCTGCGCTACGACGCGGCACGCCCGTCTTCGCTGCGCTACGACGCGGCACGCCCGTCTTCGCTGCGCTACGACGCGGCACGCAGGGGGCAAATTTTGGGCCCGGAGCCGGGGTGGGTTTGCGCAAAGGGTGTTGAGATTTGACCATGAATGTCTGCTCTGACCGCAAATCCCCATGCTTTTGAACGCGCTGCGGCTTATAAAGCCGCGCTCCGGGACTTTTTGTGCAAAGCCACCCCGGGTAGACGGGTGGTGGGGCCCCCTGCGAGAGGTTGTTCTTTAAGTGTTTTTAGGTGTTTTTTGGTGTTTTTCCGTGTGTTTTGAGTGTTCTTTTGGCGTTCTTTGAGTGTTCTTTGCTGTTCCTTTGTGTTTCTTTGGTGTTCTTTCGGGAGTGGTGGGACCGGTGAGACCTGTGGGACTTGTGGGACTTGTGGGACTTGTGGGACCTGTGGGACTTGTGGGACTTGAGGAAATAGGTCCGCAAAGCGCCTCGATAATTTTTTCGGTTTGACCCGTCTTCGCTCCGCTACGACGCGGCAAGCTGGGTTTGACTGGGTTTGACCGTGGACTGAGTAAGGGACGCAAGGGAGGAGAACTGTATCCCCCAAAAGGTTTGGCTGGTAGACTGGCATGCATGGTCGGCATACGTTTGGTTGTGCGTTGAATTTCCCTGGTTTTGCCCGGGTAGAGAATCGGCTGAGTCCACCGGCGATTCCCGGGCGAGAAATCCCTCCGCAGATAGATTGGCACGAGCGGGGTGGGTGTCAAGGTGCGGAGTGACAAAAAATGGATGTGTGCACGCGGATCGCAAAAACGCCAACCTTGCCAACGCCCATTTCATGTCCCTATACTCACCCAGACCAAAGAGCTTGGGGACAGACGTCTTATAAAGGAGACATGGGTTGGGATATGAAAAACACAACCGCGGGAAGGGCGAGGACTTTTGCGGGAGTCATTCTGGCATTCGCTATGGACCTATCAAATAACGGTCAATCGCAGGGGGCAACCTGACATCTGTGCCGTGTCCACTAACGGATAATTTGTGTCAATAGTGAGAACTGACACTTGCATGACACTTGCATGACACTTGCACGTGGCAGCGGTTTGGTTCGTCTGGTCAGGGCTGGTGCGGTGGCCGGAAGCCGCGGTAATGACGTGTGGAGCGCTGTTTGGCTATTATCTCGGCGCCCACTATGCGCAGCGAATTCCCCAGGCCCGCGTAAGACAAATCATCACCGTGATTGGATTTACCATCGCCGCATTGACGTTTTACAAGGAATTCCTGCCGACACGTTAGCCTCGGTTCCGGTGAAGCCGACGATTGCCGGCGAGCCCCGGGTGGCGTGGTTGGAGCTACTGGAGGACGCGCTGCAAACGATAATACCGATGTTCAGCCTGCGCGGCGGTTGTGTCGGAGTAGTGGAACAGGCCCGCAATGTTCGTGGCAGCCCCGAGGGTTTGCCATTCGAGCATGTTCGTGGAGGCTTGAACGAGACAGACGTCTCCAGGGATGCCCGTAGCGGTAAGCTGGGCACATCCGTCCGCAGTTGGGTTACATTGCGTTATTACGAGTGGAGCGCAGGTCAGGCATTGAACCTCGACGGCGCCAATGTCCACGCCGAGTCCCTGGGGGCGGGAGATTCCCCGGGCGTCCGTCGCGGGGGTGCCGAAGATCGTGCCGGCGTCGATGGCTGGACTGCCGGCCAGCAGAGTATGCGTCGAGACGGGGCCGCCGTTGTCCTGCAGCGGCCCAATGAGGGGATCCACGCCATAAAGATTGCCCGTTTGATCACCGGCGATCACGGCGTTGTTGGTATTGTCGATCAAATTATGGCCGAGAGAGGTCAAGGTGCCAGTGATTGGTACAGTGGCATAGGTTTGAGTGGCGATTTGGCTGGTGGCCCAGGTGTTGCCGGCAATGATCGTGTTTTGAATTGAAATGGTCCCACTAATCGTGGCGCCGTTGGTCCAGCCATTAAACCTATTCGATACGATTGTGCAATTGACGGCGATCACATTACTTGAGTTGAGGATGGCGGACCCGTCATGATTGTATATGTCGTATCGCGTGCCAATGTTGCCAGTAAGAGTGCAATTGGTCATGTAAAGCGTTCCGCTGTTGTAGACCCCGCCTCCGGGGAAGGGATTCGAGCTATTGCGGTTGACGGTCGTGTCGGTCATGGACGCAATACCACCAACGACTATGCCGCCACCCAGGGACGAGCCGTTGTTTTGAATGAGGCAGCGCGCAATGGTCACGTTGCCGCCGGTGGCAACCCCGCCCGCGTTGTCGTGGGCGCTATTACCTTTGACTACGCAATCCGTCATCCGAAAATCACCTGCTGCCTTGATGGCCCCAGCGCCGTAGGCGGCATAATTCCCGACAAAGAGATCATTGCTGAGTATGAGACTGCCGGAAGAGGCCAACGCGCCTCCCGATTCCACTACCAGCAGGTTTTGAAGCCGGTTATTCGTAAAAACACAGTCAACCACAGTCAACTGACCTTCGTTGAAAATCCCTCCGCCATCACATGCTATGTGCCAAAACGAATTATCGCACATCGTATTCCCATCCCGAATGGTCAAGCCGGAGAGATAACAAGCGCCGGCTGGCAGGATGCGGAATGCGCGATACTTGGCCTGCCCACTGACGGCGAGATTGGTGGCTCCCGGGCCGAGAATCAGCACCGGCTTGTCGATGCCCGGCAAAGCGGAAAGAAGTTTAATAACGCCGGTGACATTGGAA
>CAYUVH010000015.1:0-59671 GCA_964448135.1 uncultured Verrucomicrobiota bacterium
ATGATCATCGTAGGAGTGATTATCTATGTGAACCCCACCGAGGCAACCATGGTTCACAGCGAACCTCCGTCAAAGCACCTCCCCAGAAGTGCGTGGATTGAACGCGTGTCCAGCGAGAGAGCGCGTGTTTACGGCGGGCTCGCTGTGTTGATGGGAGCAGGGGTCGTGTGGCTGGGATTCTATCGAGGAGGAAAGTGATGATGCCGGACAACGGAGATGTATCCAAGACTGGGAAACCAGGCCAGCCCGGGGAAGGCCTGTTTTTTTATCCGCTGGCTGTCATTTTTGCGCTTGTCGCTCTGTTTGTTAACGGCGCGGGCCGGGAATTGTGTGTGAAGGCCGCGCGGCTTCGGGCGCAGGAGGTATCAGCTATGCAAGAACAGCGCTTGAAGAGTGAGACCAACCATGAGCCATTCGTAACCCCTCGACGCGATCCGGAAATCAGCCGCCTGGTTCAAACAGGTCACACGGTTCAATGCGTGGGACTGGGTCTGACGCTCGCCAGCATTGGGTGCATTGGGAAAGCGCTCTCGCGACGTGAACGCGGATGGTATATTATTCTCATCTTCTTGATCTTTTGTGATTTCGTGATGTTGGTTTTGCTCTGAAAACGGCATGCACGCAGTCATGCAACGGCCTCTGACCGAGGCGGGCGGATGCCGCTGCGGATCACTTCCTGACCAAGGGATCGCCCACGGCCTGGAAAAAGTCCGTGCGCCGGGACATCCAGGCGGACATGCCGAAAGTTTTGCCGGCGGCCCAGGAACCAAAGTAGAGCGAGGCGTTGTTCACACCGGACACATGGGGTTCGTCCGTATGAGAGACAGCGCCAACGGGTGTGTTTTCATGATTCGTGCTGCCGAAGGCGATGTCGGAGAACCATTGGGTGAAATTGCCGACGCCGGGGCAGCGCGCGCCGTTGCCCGACTCGATGGTTTCGATGATCCACCAACCGCTGTTGCCCTGCCATTTCACCGCGCCGTTGCGCGCGTATTCGTTGGCCAGCGAACTGTGCGCGCCCCAGCACATATAGCCTGCGACATTCGTGAGGCCGGTGGGATGAGGCAGGTTGAGCGCCACTCCATTGGTGATGGTCTCGATCCCGTCGTAAAATCGAATCGCCGCCGGGGGCACGCCGGCGGAGCGCAGGCCATTCGTAGCCGACCAGATGACGGAGCCGCTGCCGGAATAGTTGCCGTCGTTGATGGCGGGATTGTACCCGGCGCCGTGGCGGAGATCGTCGAGGACAAAATTGGTGTTGGCGTAGCCGCCGGCGCCGGCGCTGAGAATTACGCTGCCGGGCGAATAATTCGTCCCGATGGATTCCAGCTTGTTGATGTAGGCAATGCAATCGTTCGTGAGGTCCCACATGCCCATGTTGATGCTGGTCACCACGGGAGCGATTCCCGCCGTATTGCCGGCGATCCCCACGGCCGTGCTCATCATGGGACAAGTGTAAGCGCCGTTGAGCTTTTCCCAAACGCGGGTCGGGATCGCGGGAAAAAGAATCACGTAGAGCGGATGGCGGGTGGGGTTGGCGGACTGCCACGCGCGATACGGGGCGAGGATCTGGTTGGTGAAAGTCAGGGCGTCGATCAGTTCGTTGATGGCGCAGCCGATTCCCAGCACATTCGCGTCCGCCACCAGCGGCCGGTGCGCGAGATAATAATCCTTCACGATCGCGCTGTCGCCGCAGTTGGTGTTGTAAATCAGCAGCAAGTCCGATGAGACGTCCACCAAGTACTGAACCGAAGGCGAATACTGAACCGCCACCGAAAAATCACCGCCGCCGGCCAGGAGTTTCACTTGATTCAAGCCCACCATCGGGCTGGATTGCCCGCCGGAATTATCGCCCCAAGTCACCACCGTGCCATCGTTGCGGAGCGCGAGGTTATGACTTTCTCCGCAGGCGATGCGCATCACGTTGCTCAAACCCAGAGGCACATCCGATACGGAACCCCATGCCACCAGCGTGCCATCGGACTTGAGCGCGAGCGCGTGCGCTCCGCCGGCGGCGATGGCAACCATCCCGGTCGCATTTTGAGGAACGGTTGACTGGCCCTGATCATTCGCCCCCCACGCGAGGATGGAACCACCGGCTTGCAACGCGAGATGAAAATTTGTTCCCGAAGCAATGGCGGTCACGCTTGTCAAAGCGTCCGGCACTGGCGCGAATGCTTGTCCCCATTGAACGACAGTGCGATCGCGTTTCAATGCCAGGCATTGCTGCCCGCCCGCCGAAATCGCCATCGCATTGGTCAACCCGCCCGGAATATCGGTCTGTCCAAAATCATCGGCTCCCCACGCGGTTATCCGGCCGGCCGAATCCAACGCAAGATCGTGCCGCGCCCCGGCCGCCACCGCGACCACATTGCTCAAGCCAGACGGCGGAACACCGGCGGGAGAGAAACCGGAATCGCCGCAGTAAGCGCCCCAATTCGTCACCGTGCCGCTTTCCAATACGGCCACCGCGTGCGCTTTGCCGGCGGAGATTCCAACGATGTTTGTCACGAGCGGCGGGCAGTTCAACAGGCCACGGCCATTTGCGCCCCACGACACTGCCCCGCCGAGCCGCGCGACCGCCACCTGCCAGAGGGATGTCCTGGTTCCGGCGGCATTCGAAACCTTGACCGCGTAATTATCCGAAGTGGTGGCCGAACTGATGGCATACGACGTTGAAGTCTGACCGGGAAGGTTGGTCCCGTTGCGCATCCACTGGTAGCTGAGCGGAAAGCCATTGGTTTGTGCGACGCCAAAGGCTGCGACACTGAGGACAGCATTGGAAAGATAGGGAACGAATTGACCATTTAAGAGTCCCGGCGAAAGAATAACCGGCGGGCTGATGACATCGAGAACCGCATCCGGGCTCATAACGCGATTGGTTCCTGAAAAAACCGCAACGCAATAGCCTCCGGCCTGCGCGGCTTGAACGTTCGTGAGCGTCAGCGTCGCGTTGGTTTCTCCCTCCAGCGGGCTATCATTCAAAAGCCATTGATATGTGACACCGCGGCCATCCTGGGCTCTGCCAGTAAACGTCACCGTACTGCCGGCAACCCGGCATTGATCCGCCGGCGAAAGCGTAAGCACGGGTGTGGCCGGTCCGGTGCGCACGACCAGTCCATGGTGCGTCCCGCCTCCCATGGCAATGACGTTGCCCAGCCCCCGGACAATGCCGACCACGTCACCAAATCCCCAGACGACAATTGCGCCGTCCGAACGCAGCGCCATCGTATAAGCGGAATCTCCCGGATAGCCGCCCGCCGCCACGGCGACGACATTACTTAACCCCGCGGGAACCATGCTTTCGCCATGCCCGTTGCTCCCCCAACAAACCACGGTGCCATTCGCTTTCAGCGCGACGCTGTGGGTCCAACCCGCCGCCACGGCCGCCACGGCGCTCAATCCCACGGGCACGTTCTGTTGCCCGTACGTGTTGTCACCCCAGGCCACAACGGTGCCGTCGCTTTTCAGAGCGAGGCTGTGCAGTCCGCCGGCAGCAATCCCCACCACTCCGGAGAGATCCGTCGGCACGCTGCTCTCCCCGGCCTGGTTCGAGCCCCACGCCGCGACAGTGCCTTCGTTTCGCAAAGCCAGGCTGTGGCAACCCCCGGCCGAAATGCTGGTTACCCCCGAGAGACCGGCAGGCACTTCGGTAATGTTCCAACTGGCATTCGTCGTTTCCGTTCCCCAAGCCCGGATGGTGCCATCGCTCAACAATGCCAGCGCATGTTGCCAACCGGCTGCAATCGCCTTCACGCCCGCCAATCCTTCCGGCACTGTCGCCGCCGGATCCTGCCCCCAACCGGTGACGCCACCGTTATTGCGCAAGGCGAGGCTGAAGGCGCGACCGCCGCAAATCTGGACCGCGTTGGTGAGTCCGGATGGCGGATCGCTCTGATTGAAGTCATTGCGTCCCCAACTGACGACGGTGGTTTGACTGGGCCGCGCTAGCGCATAAAAAGCCCGCTCCAAGGGTTGACCGGCGAAAACGTAGCGATTGGACGTATAGGCAATCCCGAGCCAGTCCCAATTGCCGATGGGCTGCGCGGGATCCGTGGTGCGCATTATATCATACGCCAGAAAACTTGTACCACCGTTCACTGTGAACCCGATCGTGCAACCAGCGGCGCCGTTCGTGACGGTGAAATCGGATAGCGCAACGGGAGCGCCGGAGGTCACGAAGCCGCCGCCTTCGGACGACGCATCGGTGGAAATTTCGCCGCGGCAAAACAACAAGAGTGCGAGGCAAAATCCCGTCACGCCGGCTTTTTTGGACAAACAGGCTCCAGGGCAATTCACCATTCCGAACCACGCTACAGTCCGCCAGGCATGGATGCCGCTTCGGGAGTTCCCATTCCCTTGTCGGAATCTTCCTACACGCGCAGCGGGTGGGCGCGAACTCGCGGCAGAGGCGAGGATAACCGTCCATGGGAGGGTGGACGTGCCTTCGATTGCGGCGCAATGAATGCCGCAATTTCAGTCAGGGCGGGGTTAGAACGGCGTCCAGGGAGATGAGGCGCTCGAGGACATCCTGCGGGCGGTAGAAGTATTGGAGCTCGGGCTCCCAGCCGAGGCGCGAATCGGAGCGAACGAGGCGCAGGGCGTCTTCGGTGGGTTTCATTTGCGCGGTGGCGATGCGGCGCATGGCGGCTTCGTCGCCCGCATCGCGGGCCTGGTAGAAATCAATGGCATCCGCAAACGCGCGGTAGTAGTAGCCGACCATCCAGGCAACGCCATAGTCCTGCCGCGCGAGCCGGCGGCGGTCGGGCGGGGCAAACTCCGGAATTCTCTTCAGATCGGCGAGGCCTTCGTCCCACCGGTCGCAGAGATGGCGAAGGAGTTGGGCCATTTGCGCCGGCGGCCAGGGCGGCGACCAATGCTGCCAGTCGTCCTTGCAGTTCAGCAGCGTGGCACTGCCATAGGGCGGCGGGATGTCACGGCGATAGAGAGGAATGGAAGGGCCTTGCTGCAACGGACCGGCGTAGGGCGATTGGGTGAAAGGATACTCCTCGGTGAAGGCGTTGCTGAGTTTGGTCCAGCCGGAAACAGCGAAACGCGCGGCGGCGGGACCGTAACGCCGGGCGGCGACGCGGGCGAGGACCTCCGTTTCCGTCAGCGAAGGATTCCAGTTCCACACCGCGAAGGCTTCGGTGTTGGGGGACGGGTAGCTGCCGATGGTCCACGTGGCCATGACTCCGCTAACGCCAACCGAATGCAAGGCTTCGGCTTTGCGCGAAAGGAGCGCGGGAACAGGAATGAACGGGACGGTGCCACATTCCCAAGTCGTCGAGAGCTGAATCTTGGCCAGAAAATCAAAGCCGTATTTTTTGGCCTGGGCCGAGCGAATCTTCGCGCGCGGCGAAGGGCCGACGACGGAGATGGAGTATTCCTCGACCGGCGTGGTGATACCGCCGCGCTGGATTTGGGTGCCGCGCTCGAAATCGGCCATGAGCTGCACGCCTTTGGGAAGTTGCGCAATGATTTGTTCGGGCGCGGCTTCGCCGAGGACGCCGTGCCAGCTCCAATCCCAGACGATGAATTTCGCCTGGGGGCTCGCTGCCCAGGTTCCCTCGGCCATGCAACGGATGGATTCGGCGATGACGTCGGCGGCCGGGCGTTTCGAGCAGCGCGGACAGGATGGCTTCGCAGTATGCGAATAACAGTTCGCAAGGTTTTCGCTGGCGGTGATGACGAACACGCCGCCGAGCCCCGGAACGTCATGGAAAAGCTTTTCGAACGATTTGCGCAGATGCGCCTGCACTTCCGGCGTCGAAGTGCAGAGCGCGGCGGTGTCGCCCTCGGGCTGGCCTTTGAGGTCGGGATGTTTTTCGAAGAAAGCGAGCGGCTGGGCGCGGGGTTCGTTCAGGTAGAGATAAACTTTCAGACCGTGGCGGGCGTCGCGGTCCACCATTGAGCGCAGGCGTTTCAGCCGCTCTTCGCTGCCGGCGTGAGGAATTTCGGGAAACACGGGCGACGCCACCAGGTCCTGCAAGAGCGCATAGACCCAGACGCCATCGGCGTCCTGGTGAAAGATTTCGTTCAGATAGCCATCCGGGAATGGGTCCACCTGATCCTGACCGAGGACGTCAGTGAGCAGCGAAATATAAGAGAAGACATAGCGGGGGCTGAAGGTGGGGGAATTGATTTCCGCGCAGGGCGCGAGGAAAGGCCCGCCACGCTCGGACATGCGGTGTTCGAGTTCGACGAGGGCGCGGGCGAGGCCGATTTCCGAGCGGGCGCGGATGGTGGCATTGGTGGGGGTGAATTGGAGAGCAAAGGTTTCGTCAGTGGGGAGCGAGGCGTCCAATTGAAGCTGGATGGTGTTCGTGCCGGCGGCGGTCGCTTCGCTTTGGACGCGAAGCTTGGTGCGCTGGCTGTGCCGGCAATAGTCCACGAAATCATCGGCCGCCTGTTGCGCGACGGGGCCGGGTTTTTCAGGCAGCATGAGCGTCCAGCCTTTCAGGAGGTTCACGTCGCCGGCTCGCGGTTTGGAGCCGGGAATGAATTCGCCGGAACGGTGCGCGTGGCTGAGCGCTTTGGTGAAAGCCAGGCGCGGCTCTTCGAAAGTATCGCTGACCGCGTCCAGGTGCCGGGTGACGTTGGCGCGGAACCATTCCGCGCGTTTGGCGATTTCGGGCGTGGGCGATTCGATTTTCACCGTTTGCAGACCAGGCGGCGGAGCGGCGAGCAGCGCGCGCAAAAAGATTTCCTTGCCCAGAAAGTCGTCGAGTTGCGCGGGGGTGTAATTTAGCAGGCCTTCGATTTGCGCACGCGGGAGCACGCCCCAATTGCGGCGCAGAATGATTTCGATGTTGCGGCGGTTTTCCTCCGGCGTGAGCGCGCGCACGGGGGGCAAACCGAGGCTGGCGCCGATTTTTTCCACGGCGGCCTTATCGCCGCCTAGCACCACCGCGAGCCGGTCATGCGGGACAATGTCCCAGTTGCGAAAGACAGCGGCGTGGAGGCGCGAGGGGAAGAATTCGAGGTCGGGCTGCGAGTCAGCAGCGGGGACCAACGAATGGAGGAAAGGAAAGAGGATCAGAGGCAGGAGACGCAACCGTTGCATGGCGAAGAAAGTGCCAGTATTGCGGGCGGTGGCAAGCGGAGTCGGACGGCGGCGGTGTTCCGCTCAGCGGAACCAGTCGCCGTCCTTTCAATGGCTAACCAACGCCAATTCAGCCCCACTCAAGGATACACGCGGATGCGGTAATAGCGGGCGGCGCCGTTGGTGGTGGGGTCGTTGTCGAGATAGGTGGCCGTGGTGTCGCCTGCGCCAGGGATGATTTGCGGCGGGCTGATGTCCGTGTATTTGCCGTTGAGGCCGTCGGAGGCTTGGACGATATTCGTGCGGCCGCCGGCGGTGGACCACGTGAGGCTCACGCCGTTGCTCGAGCGGGAAACACCAGTGATGCGCAGCACGGAGGCGGCGTTGGTGGGATTGGTGCCGGCGAGCGCTTCCTGCCAGTTGCTCATGCCGTCGCCATCCGGGTCGGCGTCGGGCGCGGCGATGGACAAGCGTGCGTCCTTGAAATACTTGCTTTGCCAGACCGTGAATGGCGCGACCGGTTCCGGGAAGAAGTATTCGGCGAAGACGCAGTAGTGATCGGAGGCGTAGTAGCTGTCGTAGGTATAGCCGTTGTACAAACCCTGGTTCGCCCAGGCCATGCTGCTGAATACGTAGCCATTGAAGGGCTGCGCACGGTTCGTCGCCGAAAGAATATAGTCGAAGCGAATCGAGGGAGACGATCCAGACGTGCTCCAGGTGCGATATTCGCCTTCGATGGTTTGCGGGATAAACTCCGTGAGCCGGGCGCCTTCGCGGATCGTGCTGATGGGATGATACGTGCTCGAAAGCGGACAAACCGGAGTGAAGGCTTCGTCTTCGTTCCAATCGCCGGCAAAGAGATAAGGCAGCGGACTGCTGGCCGCGAAAGTCCCTATGATATTCGTGTCGAACTGCGCCTCCGTCTGCTTCCGGGTGCAATCGTCCGCGCAACACTTCAGGTGCGTGTGAAACACCTGGAGCGCGTTGGCGGCGGACATCTGGACCTTGAACGAATGCAGCCCGCGCAACCCGTCATTGTACGTCATGGGCGAAACGATCGGATAGCGGCTGACGGCGGCATTTCGATTGAAGCCGTCGCTTTGCTCGGCCACGGCGACAAAGAAGGTCACGCCCGGTTCTTTTCCGAGATACGGGACATTATTCGTCACCCAATTGATGATCGCATCGCGGTTTTGGCTGTCGGTCAATCCCTGGGCGTCCACCTCGCAAAAGAGCAGCACGTCAGGCTGGTTGAAGTTCACGATCCGCGCGACCGACTGCGCCGCAAAATAACTGTTGTTGGCCTGCCGCCCCAGAGCCTTCTCGATATTCCACTGCATCACCCGCAGGTATTCGCCGTTCACCACCGTGGCGCTCGCCGGGTCGCTCCAGGGTGACTCACCGGTGATTCCATAAGACTGGACCCGATACCAATACGTATGCGCCAGTTCGAGCCCCGTGTCCGTGTAATTGAGGGTCACCGTGGCGTTCGTTGCGATCACCGCCCAGATTCCGGGCGAACCGGCCACGTCCGGCGCGCGTTCGATTTTGAATCCGGTTACGCCCGCGATATCAGCGCTCCAATGCAGATAAATCTGCTTGGTCCAGTTGTTGGTCGCCATCAGGTTCGTCGGCGCAGTGGGCGGAACGATGGTCGCCTTGGCCTGGCTGCTGTAATCCGAAATTCCCAGGTTATTGTAGGAGCGCAGCCGGTACCAATACGTCGCGTCGGCGGAGAGGCCGGTGTCCAGGTACGATGTGTTGCCGGCGTTGATGTCCGCGATTTGCGTCCAGGCGCCGGCGCTGCCACCCGCATCCGGCGCGCGCTCGATCAAAAGACCGACGGCAGTCACATCGTTGAGCGTCCATTGCAGGTTGATCTGATCGGCGATCGGGGTTGCCTTCAGGCCCGCGGGCGGAGCCGGAGCAAAGATGGTGACGGATGACGCGCCGCCGGGCGCGGAATCGCCCGCCCAATTGAAGGCGCGTACCCGGTACCAATAGGTGTGGTTCAGTTTGACATGGCGGTCTTCATAACTGGTGAAGCTGGCGCTCGCACTGGCCACGATCTGGGTCCAGCTTCCCGGGCTCCCGCTCGCATCTGGCGCGCGCTCCAGTTTGAAGCCTTCGATGGTTCCGCCGGTGCCGAACCAATTGAGGTTCACGTGATCCGAGTCCAGAATGGAGGCCGACGGCGCTGTCGGCGGGCCGGGCGGAATGAAGGCGACGCTGACCGGGTCGGAGTAGCCGGAGCTGCCCACCGGATTAAAGGCGCGCACGCGATACCAGTTGGTGGTATTGGCGGTCACGCCGCCGTCACTGTAATAGCTGGTGTACGGGCTGTTCGTGGCGGGCACCGTGGCGATTTGCGTCCAGCTTCCGGCGCTGCCACCCGCGTCAGGCGCGCGTTCGACGTAGTAACCGTCCTGATCACCGGCTCCCGAGTACCAACCCAGTTCGGCATGATTGGACGCTCCCATGATGGCATATAACCCCGTGGGCGCGAGGGCCGGGACGATCGTCGCGCTCGCGGCGGGGCTGTAAGCCGACGCGCCGACCCAGTTATAAGCCTTCACCCGGTACCAATAGGTCGTGTTCGCCGTCCGATTCGTTTCGAGAAGATCATTGTACGATGTGCCTGGGAAGAAGAGGTTGGCGATCTGGACGAAAGCACCCGGACTGCCGCCGTTGTTGGGCGCGCGTTCGACGGTGAAACCGTCCACCCGGCCGGAATAGTCGTACATGGAGACGTCTATGTTATCGCGGTAGGGATACGCCGAAACCGAAGGCACGCCCGGCGCAACCACGTTGACCCGGGTGGCCGTCGTGTAGGCAGAAAGGCCCGAGGGACCCTGCGCGCGCACGCGATACCAGTAGCTCGCGTTGGCCACGGCGTTCGAATCGGTGAAGGCGAAGATGTAACCGTAGAGCCCATTCGTGGCGGGCACGCTGGCGATTTGTGAAAAAGTGCCCGGTGAGTTGCCCACGTTCGGCGCCCGTTCGACCAGGAACCGCGTTTCGTCCCCGTAATAGTCATACCAAGTCAAGTCCACGTGATTCGTCGTGCCCACCGAGACGCTCAAGGAATACGGCGCACCCGGTGGGATAATCGTCGCTTTCGTGGTGTCGCTGTAAACTGAATCGCCGTTCCAATTGAAGGCGATGACCCGGTACCAAGTGGTGGAGTTGGCGGGGCGATTGGTGTCGGTGAAATAAGCGTAAGGAGTGTTGGGCGCGGGGAGCACGACGAGCGGGAACCACGCGGAGGGGAAACCGCCGGCATCCGGCGCGCGCTCGATCTTGAAACCATCGACACGGCCAATGCCACCCGCCATGGAAAGATTGATCGTGTTGGCAAACGAGCTGGCGGAAACGAAAGGCTTGCCCGGCGGCATGACGGGGACGCTGACCACGTCGCTGTAAGCGGAATTGCCCAGGAAGTTAAACGCGCGGACGCGATACCAATTCGTGCGTTGCGAGCCGGAGGCGGAATCCGTATAGGCAAAATAGCCGGCCGCGGCGTTGGTGGCGCCTACGACGGCAATTTCAACCCACGTCCCGGGACTGCCGGCGGCATCGGGCGCGCGCTCAATGCGGAAGCCGCTCTCGTCGTTGTACGAATCGTTCCACGAAAGATTCACGCTGTTCGTATTGCCCACGAGCGCCGCCAGGTTGTACGGCGCGCCTGGCGGAAGAATCGTCACGCTGACCGGATCGCTGTAAAGGGAAGGGCCGATCCAGTTGATGGCCCGCGCGCGGTACCAATATGTGGCGCCTGGCGTCAGGCTCAAATCGGTGAAGTAGGCTGACAAAGTGTTGGGCGCGGCGATGGAATTGATTTCGCTCCATTCACCCGGGCTGCCGCCGGCGTCCGGGGCGCGTTCCAGCACGAAAGCGTCCACCCGGCCCTCGGATACATTCGCGGTCGCGTTTACGGTATCCACCAGGGCGGCGGCCGCGAGGGAAGGTTTTCCAGGGGCAATCACCTTGACGCTGGCGGGCGTCAGAAACGCGGAAAGACCGATCGTGTTAAATGCCCGCACCCGGTACCAGTTCGTGGTGTTGGGCGTGACGGCGGGATCACTGTAGTTGACCGTGCCCCCGATCACGTTCGAGAGGCCCACCGCGGCAATTTGATTCCACGCTCCCGGAACGCCGCCGGCATCCGGAGCGCGCTCGACATAAAATCCGTCCTCGTCGCCCGTGTAATCGTACCAGACCAGGTTCGCCTGGTTGGTGGTTCCCACGGACACCGACAATGAGACAGGCGCCGCCGGCGGGACAATGGTGACGTCCACATCCTCGCCGTAGGGGGAATCGCCGACCCAGTTAAAGGCCCGCACGCGGTACCAATATCGTGTGCTGCCGGCGCGGCCCAAGTCGGCGTAGCTGGCGTACGAAACGTAAGCGATGTCCTGCTGTGCGATTTGCATCCACGTTCCGGGATCGCCGTCCACGTCGGCAGCTCTTTCAATCTTGAAGCCGGCGTAGTTGTTCTGGTTTTCGTACCAGTTGAGGTTCACCTGGCTGCCGAAGGCCACCGCCGAGAGACCTAACGGCGCGGGTGGCGGAACCACCGCCACCTTGACCGGAGGCGTGGCCCCGGAAAGCCCGGCCACATTGAACGCCCGCACGCGATACCAATAAACGGTATTTCCCGCCGCCGTGGCGTCGTGGAAATTCTGGCTGTAGTAATTGTTCGTGATCGAGCCGATTTCCGCCCAGACCCCGGGGCTGCCCCCGTCGTCGGGCGCACGCTCGACCGTGAAGCCGTCTTCATCGTTGCCGTAATCGACCCACCCGAGGTCCATGCCATTGGTCGCGCCGATGGCGGCCAGCAAGCCAACGGGCGCGCCGGGCGGCACGATCGTTACACTGATGGGGCTGCTGTAGGGCGAGTCGCCCACCCAATTGAACGCCTGAACCCGATACCAGTAAGTCGTGTCCGCAGACCGGCCGGTGTCGGTGTAAGTGGATTGACTGGTGATGGTCGCGATCAAGGCCCAGGCTCCCGGGCTGCCGCCCGCGTCGGGCGCGCGCTGGATCCTGAAACCGGCGATGTCCCCGGCGTAAATCCAGTTCCAGGAGAGGTAGACCCGGTCCGCGATCGAACTCCCGCCCAGCAGGGGCGCGGGGGGCGCCACGATGGCAACCGCCTGGGTGGAGCTATACAGCGAATTTCCCAGGGCATTGAAGGCCAGCACGCGGTACCAGTTCGTGGTGTTTGCCCCCTGGCCTTCGTCGGCGTAGCTGGCGGCGGTCACGTTCGAGACATTCATGGTCGTGACGAGTGTCCACGCTCCCGGGCTGCCCCCGGTGTCGGGCGCGCGCTCGAGCTTGAATCCGTTCTGGTCGCCAGTGGATTCCGTCCAGGCCAGCAGGACCTCATTGGTCGAGCCGACGGTCGCGCTCTGCCAGACCGGCGGCGCGGGAGGAAGGATCGTGACCGCAGCGGCAACGCCGGGAGCCGAGTCACCCACCCAATTGTAAGCACTGACGCGATACCAGTAGCGCGCGTTTAGAACCAGGTTGGTGTCGGTATAGGTATAGTACGCGAAATTGAATTCCCGGGGAGCAGTTGCCCCGACGAGGGTCCACGCTCCCGGGCTGCCGCTGACGTCCGGCGCGCGTTCGATTTTGAATCCACCCACGCCCGACGAGGTGCCAAACCACGAGAGATTTGCGCGATCGGCGAAGGGATTGGCAACGAGATTGTTCGGCGGCGGCGGCGGACTCACCATGATCGAGTTCGGGCTGCTGTACGGCGAATCCCCGATGGCATTGAAGGCGCGGACTCGATACCAGTTGATCGCGCTCGCGGTCGCGCCGGCATCTTCGAAATACCCATACCCGGCGTTGTTGGTCGTAAAGGCGCTGATTTCCGTCCAATCCCCCGGGGAACCCGCAATGTCCGGCGCTCGTTCGACTTTGAATCCGTCCACGCCTTGAAAACCATCGTACCAACTTAACTCGACCACGTTGGATCGGCCGACGTTGGGAGTCAGATAATAGGGCGCGTCCGGGACGGAGACCGTGGCGAAAATATTGTAGCTGAAAGGCGAGGCGCCGCAGAGGTCGAAAGACTGGACTCGATACCAGTAAGTCAGGTTGGTGGTTACGCCCACGTCGCTGAAATTCGTCACGTTCGGGCCAACCGTGGCCAGGTCGCTCCACGCGCCGGGCTGCGACGCGCCATTGTCCAGGGCGCGTTGAACTTTGAATCCCGCTTCGCCCGTGGACAGGTCGAGCCACGACAAATCCACCTGGTTGGCCGATGCCAGATGGCTTTGCATCGTGAATGGTGGCGTCGGCGCGGTGCTCAGGGCCAGATTGTGATTGCCGTTCGCGGCAATCGCTGTCGCGGCGCCGGCAAACCCAGCCGGAGTCACCTCCGGTTCTCCATCCGCGCCCCAGCCGATGATCGTGCCGTCGTATTTCAACGCCAGGCTGTGGAAGTCTCCCGCCGCGATGGCCACCACGCCGGTGAGATTTGTCGGCGGCGTCGCCTGACCCTGAGTATCATCACCCCACCCCACCACCGTTCCGTTACCCAGCAAGGCCAGGCTATGGTAAAGGCCCGCGGCGACTGCGACGACTCCGTTCAGATTTGTCGGCGGTGTGGTTCTACCGAAGCTGCCGTCCCCCCACCCCGCCACCGTGCCGTTGTTTCTGACCGCGAGACTGAACTCACTGCCCGCCGCAATGGCGATGGCGTTCGTCAAATCCAAAGGCGCACTCGCCGCGCCGTTGAAGGTGGACCCCCAGCCCACGACCGAGCCGTTGCTCAACAGGACCAGGCAGTGATACCTCCCGGCCGCCAGCTTCGCCACGCCCACCAGGTTGGTGGGCACGGTGGTCTGGCCATAAGTGTTGTCGCCCCAGCCCACCAGCGTTCCGTTCGTCAGCAGCGCGACACTGTAATCCGTGCCCGCATCGATCGCCGCCACGCCGGTCAGATTCGTGGGCGGTGTGGATTGCCCGGAGCCGTTCTCACCCCACGCCACGACGGTCCCGTCGCTCTTCAACGCGAGGTTGTGCGAACCGCCGGCGGCAATCGCCACCGGCGAGACCAGGTCCGCGGGCGGAACGCCCGCCGGTGAACCCCATTGAGCAATCGAAATCGGACAGCCGGCCGTGCCACTCGTGACGCTGGAATTTGCCGAGTCGCCGGCGTCATTGTACGCGCGCAAGCGATACCAAAACTTCAATCCGGGCGGGAGCGATGAATCCGTGTATGAGGTTGCGGTTGAACCCACCGAGGTCAGGAGTGACCAACTGCCGGGCACGCCGTTGCTGTTCGACGCCCGATCAATCCTGAATCCGCCCGCGCCGCCCGGACCCGCGTTCCAGGCAATGATGATTTCTCCGGCACCGCCCGCGTAAGCGAGAATCAGGAATGGAGCCGCCGGGAACGTCGTCGCTTTCGCATTGGCGCTGTAGGCAGATTCCCCGCCGACATTGTGCGCGCGAACGCGATACCAGAAAGTCGCATTGGGCGAACCGGCGAAGTCGCTGTAATTCGTAACGCCGGCGGCGTTCGTGCCGATCGGCGACCACATCCCCGGCGCGCCGTTCGTATCGGACGCGCGTTCGACGTAATACGCGGTCTCGCCCGCGCCCCCCCGTTTCCATGCCAGGTCAACACGGTTGGTGGATAACGCCACGGCGGTCAGTTGCGTCGGGGCCAGCGGCCAGGTCGCCGTGCTCACGGGGCTGCTGTAACCGTGACCGGCCAACTGACCGCGCGCACGAACCCGATACCAGTAAATCGTGCCCGGGCTCAGGGCCGCGTCGGTATAATTGGTTGATCCGCCGATGACGGTGGCAATTTTTCGCCAGCCGCCGGGCGACCCGTTGGTGTTCGCCGCGCGCTCGATTTCAAAACCGGCGTTCGGAGAGACCGACGGCGTCCAGAACAGAAAAATCCGGTTGGTGGATTGTGCCACCGCGGCAACTACCTTGGGTCCGAGGGAAAGCGTGTTGGTGACCGCCAGATTGCTCCAATCCGAGTCCCCTGCCCGGTTGTGCGCGCGGAGGCGATACCAGTAGCGGGTTTCCGACGCCAGGCCGCGGTCCGCGTAGTTGGTGACGCCGGACGCGGTGGTCGCAACTTGTTTCCACAGCCCGGGGCCGCCGCGCAGGTCGGTTGCGCGCTGAATCACAAATTGATCCTCGTTCGTCGAAGCGTCGCGCCACGAAAGGCTGATCTGCGAAGGTGAATCCGGCGCGGTGACCAGCGCCGCCGGCACTGCGGGCTTCGCCGCCGTGGGCCGCGACGGAAATGCCGCCGGACATTGCCACAGCCCGCAGCCCAAAATAACCGACACCAATCCGGCGATAAGATGAAATCCAGCCAGTCTCTTCATATAAACTTTCTATCCTTCAACGGAACCGCCTGGTTTTGAGAAGCCCTCCGGAGGTACGCCACCGTGCACACAACGACTTGATTTCGCCAAAGCCAGAGGAGTCCTTGCTAAGCTTCTATGAGAACCCATATATAGAGTCAAGCTTGGTCGCGTTTTCACATTTGACGGCCCGTCAAGCACGGACTATGATTCAGCCACCAAGAGTAACCCATGAACACGAGGAGTGGGCGGGGCTTTAACCCGTATTTTATTGGATTGGTTTGGCTGATTGAATTGCTCGTCGTCAACGTTTCGATCCAGGCAGCGCAACCCGTTTCGGTGCCGGATGCTTCGCAACCTGCGGCATCGGGCGGCGGCGGCGATTCCGGCGCACCGGTAATCACTCCAAACGGACGCTATGTCCTCTTCGCCAGTACGGCAGGCAACCTGTTGCTGACCAGCAATAACCTCCCCATCGCACCCACGGGAATACCTACGCTCAACGTCTATCTGCGCGACCGCACCAATGGGACGACCGTCCTGGTGAGCGTCAACCAGGCCGGAACCGGCGGTGGCAACGGCGATTCTGTCCCCGTCGGCATCTCGACCAACGGGCGCTACGCCGCCTTTGAAAGCGGCGCCAGCGATCTCGTGACTGGTGACACCAATGCCACCCGCGACATATTCGTAAGAGACACGAGCCTGGGCCTGACCATGCTCGCCAGCGTCAGCACCAATGGCAACGCGGGCAACGGCGAATCACGCAGCGCCGTCATGACCCCTGATGGCCGCTACGTGGCCTTCGTCAGCGCCGCCAGCAATCTGGTAGCCAATGATAGCAACGGCATTGCGGACATATTTGTTCGCGACCTGCAGGCTGGAACGACTCTGTTGGCCAGCACGGGAGCAATGGCCGTTTCCGGCAGCAGCAGTTCCGAGTCTCCAGTCCTGACTCCGGACGGACGTTATGTCGCCTTTTATAGCACCGCCACCAACCTCGTCGCGGGCGTCACGAACTCACAGGATCTCTATGTGCGCGATCTGACGGGCGCCACCACGGCTTGGGCGAGCGCCGCCGCGCTGCCACTGGCCAACTCGATCCTGAACGCATCCAACGTTCTTTGTTACAACCACGCCATTAGTACCAATGGAAATTACCTCGCTTACGAGGCCGGCCCAACTTCCAACGGGATACCCTTCTCTCCAGGACTGATTCTGCGTTATCACCTGGACACGGGAACCAGTGATCTCATTCACACGAATGCAGCAACCGCAGCGTCCACCGGTGGTTTGGAAACCCACAATCTGGACATCACTGCGGACGGGCAGCGCATCGTTTTCGTCGCCAGCACGAACGGCACATCCGGCGCAACGACCTGCATCCTCCTCTGGGATTCCACTTCTGGAACCTCCTCGCTGGTCAGCGGGGCGCTGGATGGCAGCGTGACCCCCGGAACAACCTGCGATTGGCCGGCGATCGATGCCTCGGGCCAGTTCGTCGCCTTCAACAGCACCGCCACCAATCTCACCACCAACGTGCTGGCGGGCGCGTGCCACCTCTATTTGCGCGA
Organism: uncultured Verrucomicrobiota bacterium; assembly: GCA_964448135.1. Lineage (GTDB taxonomy): Bacteria > Verrucomicrobiota > Verrucomicrobiia > Limisphaerales > UBA8199 > CAYUVH01. Next base: position 16,962 of record CAYUVH010000015.1, read on the forward strand.
TTTGAACGCGGGCACGACCACCTTGCTGGACGCTGACACCAATGGCGTGGGATCCTCCATCGCACCGCTCACTGCCCCCTGCCTCAGTGGCAACGCCAGGCTCGTGGCGTTCGAGTGCAACGACGGCACCTTGGTGCCGAACGACCGCAACCGGAACTCCGACGTGGTGGTGCGCGACCGTCTGACCGGCGCCATCGAGCTCATTTCCGCGTGCCACGCCACGCTGCCTTCCCAGACGCCCAACGGCCCGAGCCTGCTGGCGACTGGTTGCTCCAGCAGCGACGGAAATCAGATCGCCTTTGCGAGTGACGCGGACAACCTCACCGCGAACGACTCAAACGGAGCCCGGGATGTCTTCGTGCGCGACCGGACCAATGCCGTCAATACTCTCGTTAGCGCCGATACCAACGGCCTGGCCGGTGACGGCATCTCGTTTGAGCCGGCCATGAGTTCCGACGGGTGTTACGTGGCTTTCACCAGTTACGCTGACAATCTCGCGGATGGAGACACCAACGGCGCTTCCGACGTCTTTGTGCGGGATCTGCAAACCGGCGTGACGACGTTGGAGAGCGTGAAAGGAACGGGTCCGATCCAGGGCAACGCCGCCTCCTACTCGCCGGCAATCTCTTCGGGCGGAGGATATCTTTTGTTCCGCAGCAAGGCCAACAACCTCGCGTCAGGCACCTTCAGCGGCGGCGAAAATCTCTTCCTGCGCTATCGCGGGGCGGGGACCAATCGGGCGCTGACCACAACCGGCCTGAGCGCCGCAGCGATGACTCCGGACGGAAAATTCGCGGCCTACGTGAGCAGCGGCAAATTATCTGTCTGGAGTACCCTGGCCGGGAAGGGCCTTTTTACGAACACAGTGAACACGGCGACGAACGTGGCCATCAGCGCCGATGGCAGCCGGATTGCCTACTGGACGGGCGTGAGCCCGGTAATGCTATTCGCCACCAATGTTGCCGGCGGTGGAAGTTGGGCGGTATTTACCAATCCACCGGCTTCGCATCCGGGACTGCGATTCAGTGCGGATAATCGCTTCCTGGTTTATTCCGCCCCCCTGAAGCCGACGGGCACGGTCAAAACGAATGCGGTCTTCCTCTACGACTTTCAGGCCGGAACCAACACCCTGATCAGCTCGGCTTACAATTCCGCTTTGCCGGGCAACGCTTCGTCCGACTCACCGGACATCAGCCCCGATGGGCGGTTCGTGGCGTATCGCAGCGCCGCGAGCGATCTCGTTCCCAATGACACAAACGGTGTGCCGGACATTTTTCTCTTCGACCGTCAGACCGGCTCCAACCTTCTGCTCAGCGTTGGTTTCCTGGGAAATTTTTCCGCGAACAACCGCTCGCTGACTCCCGTGTTCACTGGAGATGGACAGACTCTGTTGTTCCAGACCTCCGCTTCGGATGCCGCCGGCTCTGACTTCAACCAAACCTGTGATGTGCTGGCCTGCAGTGTTTATGCATCGGGTGCGATTCCGGTGTTTTCCGTGTCCATGATTCCGGGAGATCCGGGACAGGCGCCGTGTCTGGTCTGGCCGGTCGTCCCGGAAAAAAGTTATCGCGTCCAATACAAATCCGAGCTGGGTGATACGTGGCTGGAATTGGGCAGCAATGTGACCATCGTGGGCAGCCAGGGCTACTGCCAGGACTCTGGCGCCACGGGCGGCAAAAGGTTCTATCGCATCGTGGCCGAGTAAACTTTTGGAACGTTATGAAAACAAACTGGGTGACCGACACGCAGGTTCCGGCCGCGCCAACCGGATTCTCTTTTCCTGGAGAAAGGGCTGGCCGCGCCTTTACGCTCATTGAATTGCTGGTGGTCGTTGCCATGATTGGTTGCTTCGCCCTGCTGCTTATCCCGGCGGTAGCCAATACCCGGCCCAATTCCCAGGGCATTCAATGTCTGGCCAATCTGCGCCAGATGACCCGCGCCTGGAAAATGTACGCGGATGATAACAGCGGCCGGATCGTTTCCGCGTATCCCAATTTTGGCGGGTTCACCACCACCTGGTGCGCCGGCTCGGCTACGACCGGGGGTGGGGCGGGAGTCTATGGCTATTATGGATCCGATCCCGCGGGCATCCAGAACGGACTGCTCTGGCCATACGCCCGGTCGCTCAACCTCTACCGCTGTCCCACGGATCATCGTTTGGCGACCGACCCCAGCACTCCCTCCCAATTCAAAGGCAAACCGATTCTGCGCAGCATTTCGATGAATTCCTTTCTGTACGGCCAAAGCTTCGGTGCCAGCACGAGTTGGTCGGCGTCCAGCCCAGCCACCGCGCAAGACCCCAACCATCCGGTCTATCTCAAGGAATCGGAAATCAAACTCCCCGGCCAGACCTTCGTTTTCGTTGACGAAGACCAGGCTAGCATCAATGACGGCATGTTGACCGTGGACGTGGGCGGGGCCCAACGCTTCATTGATCTCCCTTCGCGGGCGCACAGCTTTGGCTATAACATCAGCTATGCGGATGGACGCGCGGAAACCATCCACTTCCAGGATGATCAGAGCCGGAGTTGGAGAGTTACCGGACCCTCTCCTCACGGTGGCCTCAACGACTGGACGAGGCTGGTCAACGTCACCACTCATCCGCAATAGCGCGCTGCATCCGCACGCCCTGAAAGAGCCACACCGCCGGCCTATTTGACCGGCGGCGATGTTTCCGGAGTCGGTGGAACGGCGTTTGTCTTTGGAGAAACCACCGTGGCCGGCGCCTTGTTCGTCTTCGCCTGCTGCTCCTGCGTCTCAATGTTCCTGGCGAGGCGGGTTTTCAGCGTGTCATACATCGCGTTGGTCACCGCGCTGATTCGCCTCCGCGCTTCGTCAAATCGCCCGGCAATGAGGTTCACGCGCGCGAAGTGGATATACACGCCTTCGCGTTCGATTTCGTCATTCGCGATGGCGAGGGCGTTGGTCCACGCGCGCAACGCGTCGTCGGTGCGCTGGGGCTTGATGCCGTAGTAGGTCTGCGCGACGTCGGAAGCCAGGGGGAAATTGGTGCGGTCCAGGCGCATGGCGTTGCTGTAAAGTTCCAGCGCCTTGTCGAAAACCTGCTGTTCGCTGATGTGAAAAAACTCCTTGGAATCGTTGCGAAAAAGATAAACGGTCGTGCCGAAGTTGTGGTAATAAACGGGCTCCTGCGGGTTGAGCTGAATTGCTTTCGAATAATACTCGAAGGCTTTCAGGATCGGGCCGTCGTGCGTGTAATGATTGGCGAGGTTGTTCCACACGGCGGGATTGGAAGGATCCAGTTCCAAGGCCTTTTCCCACTGCGTTTGCGCCCCATCCTCGTCATGGATGTCATTCAGAAACCCGCCGTAGGCCACGCGCGCGCGGGCGTGTTTGGGATGGGCGGTGATGAATGCTTCGTAGGCGGCGCGAACCGGTTCGAAGCGCGTCATGATCTTCCGGCTGAGCTCGGCCCGCGGCACGCCGGCTCCCGTGGCGGCGAATTTCTCGTTGTCGCGGATCCACTGGTCGGCCTCCGCCTGCGCCGTGTCGTCCAGCGCGAGCAGCTTTTGATATTCCTTTTCGATCTCGTCATTGGTGGTGGCGGTGTTGGTGCCCTCGCGCACCACGGTCGGCGCCCGCAGCGGCTCGGCGGCATACACCGCCAGCGCCATCCCCAGCCACGCCGTCGCGATCCATTTCATCCCGCCACCTTAACACCGGACAAAACACGATACCAATGCGAAAGCGCGCCGAGGCTGGCGCAGCCCGCAAACCGGCGTTAAAGTCGCCTCGCATGATCGTCGAAATCATCAATACCGGCAGCGAGTTGATGCTGGGCCGGGTGTTGAACACGCACCAGCAATGGCTCTGCCGCCGGCTTTCGGACCTGGGTTACCACGTGGAGCGACAGGTGGCCGTGGAGGATACGGCGCCGGATATCCAGGCGGCGGTGCGCGAAGCGCTGGGCCGGGCGGATTTGATCATCGCCACCGGCGGCCTGGGACCGACGTCCGACGATCTGACGCGCGATTTGATTGCGAAACTGCTGGGCAAAAAGCTGCGCGAAGATCGTGAAACTCTCCGACGGTTGGAGGCTTTCTTCGCGGTGCGCCGCCGCCCGATGCCGGAAGGCACGCAAGTCCAGGCGCAGGTGCCCGAGGGGGCCCGCGTGCTTACCAACAACTACGGCACGGCTCCCGGCCTGGCGATCGAAGTGCGGCCGAACCGGTTTCGCAAAACCCGCAAGCCGAGCTGGCTGATTCTGCTGCCGGGCCCGCCGCGGGAGTTGCGACCGATGTTCACCGAGGTCGTCATGCCGTTGCTCAAACGCGTGGCGCCGGCGGGCGAAAAATTTGTCTGCCGAACGATGCGAACCACCGGCCTGGGCGAATCGCAAGTGCAGCAACGAATCCGGGAAGCCCTGCAGAAGTCCGTGGACGCCGGGCTCGACCTGGGTTATTGCGCCCGCCCGGGCGAGGTGGATGTGCGGCTGGCGGCGCGAGGAAAGCGCGCGGCCGCGCTGGTGAGCGCTGCCGAAAAAATCGTGCGGGCGGAACTGGGCGCGCAAATTTATGGCGAGGAGGATGACGTTCTCGAAGCGGCCGTTGCGCGGACGTTGATCGCCCGGCGGAAAACCCTCGCCCTGGCGGAGTCCTGCACTGGCGGCCTCATTTCCCATCGCCTCACCAACGTGCCGGGCGTCTCGGCCGCCTTGCTGGCCGGCTTCGTCACTTACAGCAACGCCGCGAAGCAAAAGTTTCTCGGCGTGCGCCAGGCGACCTTGGCCACGCACGGCGCGGTGAGCAAGGCAACCGCGAAGGAGATGGCCGAAGGCGCGCGCCGGGCCATCGGCGCGGATTACGCGCTTTCAGTAACCGGGATCGCCGGACCCGACGGCGGAACGAAGGAAAAACCCGTGGGCACGGTATTCATCGGACTGGCCAGTGCATCGGGAACTCTGGTCGAGCAACACGCCAATCCCTACGACCGCGAGACCTTCAAGCAAGTCACCTCCCAGCAAGCGCTGGATTTACTGCGCCGCAAACTGGTGGCCGGGGAAAGAAAAAGCCCGCGCCGAAACCGGCGCGGGCGTTAAAGATCGGCAGCGAACTAGGCGCCGTTGTCGCCAATGGCTTCGACGGGGCAGCCTTCCTTGGCTTCCTTGCAGCGGTCGGCTTCTTCCGGCGTCTCCGGCTGCTTGTAAACAAATGAGTATCCGCCGTCTTCGTTGCGCTTGAAATTGTCCGGGGCCGTTTCGCGGCACAGATCGCAGTCAATGCACTGATTGTCCACGTAGTACTGGCCTGCGATATTTTCGGGATACTTGTTTGCGACATCTGCCATAGCAATAACCTTTAAATTGTGGCCGACAGTATGCCGGGCGCTGGCCGGCCTGACAAGCGCTTTCACGGCTTTTCCGGTTGCGGCTTCCCTTCCAGTTTATCAAAGGCCGCGCGCTGCTCGGGAGTGCTGACGAAGGGCAGCAGCTCGGCCCCGGAATTGGGCATGTGGCCGTCGTGGGCCTGGGCAAAGGCCTGGATCGCGGGAGCCAGGGCGATCACCTCGGCCGGCGGCGGATTGGCCGCCATTTTCTTGAGATATTTCCGGACGGTCGCGTCCTCGATGTTGCTTTTCAGATAAGGCGCCAGTTGCGAAGGATCCGCGGGCATCTGGCCGGGGTTGGCGCTGTAAAACGCCATCGCGGCCGAGTTGATCTGCCCCTCGATGTCATTGAACGCGCCGCCCCCGCCGCCCCGCATGGAAATCTCCTGGTTCGAATCATATTCGGGATCGGCGTACACGCTCTTGCGCACCAGGGTGTCGTTGGATTCCTGCATCTTCCCGGACTGCATGAGCTTGTAGCGCTGCAACATGGCGTCGGTCACCGGCAAATCGAAATAGGATTTCAACGCGAACAAATCCGGCGGCAGGCTGCCGTTGTTGGCCGCGGCATATTTTTGGATCGCCGTGCGGATGTGATTCAAAAACATGTCGGTCACCGAATCGCGCAGTTCCCGCAGCGCCACCCGCACGCCATCATCCGTATCCAAATCCGCGTCCCGTGCGGCTTTGGCCCAGTCTTTGTCAGTCGCAAATTGCAGTTCCGGGATGCTCCGGTCCGGCATGGCGGCCAGTTTGGCTTTGAGCGTCGCGACCCGCGCGGCCCAGCCTTTGATGGCGGGATCCAGCGCGGCATACGCCTCGGCGTCCTGCCGGTAGCGGGCAAGTTCGCCGCGAAGTCGCAGCAACTCGGCGGGCACGGCGGAAGTCGGCGCGGGATTCGCCGCCAGCGCCGGGGCCGAAGCAGGAGCCGCGTTGCTCCCGCTTTGCGGGCCGGCGGATTGCGCGGCGTTCTGCTGTTGCAGGGCGTCCAGCCGGCTCTGAAGTTCGGAGGCGCGATGGGCCTCGTAAACTCCCACGCCGACGGCGCCGAGAATCCCGGCGGCGATGAGTGATTTGGTGAGCGTAGTCATGGCAATGGCTTGAGTGACGGTTGCGGTGGCGGCGGCGGAACTGCCGGCGGCGATGGCGGCGGTGGAAAAGGCGGCGGCGAGCCCGATCGGCGAAGCCTGCACGGCATTGGCCGAGAGCACGACCGCCAACCCCCCGGCACCGACCGCGATGCCGCGGCGGGCGAGCAATTGGCGAACGCGTTCCAACGCCCGTTGCGCGCGCTTCTGCGCGGCTTCGGCGGAGACGCCGAGAACGCCGGCCATTTCACGGGCGGACTTTTTTTCGAAATAGTGCAGCAGCAGCGCATCCCGATCCGCGTCCCCGAGTTCGCCGAGCGCGGCGTCAACGTGAGGAGCGATCCGCGACCATTCGGCCTGGGTTTCGTCGGTGGCAGAATCATGCATGGCAACAGCCTCCTCTTCGCGCGCGCGGCGGCGGACTTCCGAGCGGACGACTTTCACCGCGAGATTTTGCGCCGTGCGATGCAGCCAGCCGGTGAGCACCGGCCGATCCTTCAGGGCTGGAGCACTGCGCGCCAACGCCACGAACGCATCTTGGGCCACATCCTCCGCGAGGTGCGGATCGCGAACCATCCGCAACGCGGCCGAATAGACGAGGTCCACGTGCCGGCGGACGAGTTCGGCAAACGCCGGCTCGGCCCGGCGCTCGACGTACTCCCGCAGGAGGTCCTGGTCGCTTCGTTCGTCCATTCGCATCTTATAGTACCCGACGCCCGGAGAATCGGACAGACGGCGAGGACAAAAGTTACGAGCACCCAAAATCCGTGGCAGCCGAGGTAACGAGGCTCATTTTTTCCGGCTATCTTGCGCAAACGAGAGCCGCTAAAAGGTGCCAGTGTACCGGGACGCTCAACAGCTCCCCCTCTCCCCGGCTTGTCGCGTCCCCCCTCCGAGCGCGACGGAGGGATAGGGTCGGGGTGAGGGCGAGCCTCCGCTCCATGGCGAACTCGTTCCTTCACCCACTTTCAATCACACCTCGAACTGGGCTGGCTTCCAACCCTCGAAAAAGGGATGCTGCCCACGCTGCCAACCATGAACCGACGCCACGCCCTCAAAACCCTGGCCACCGCCGGAACCCTCGGCGTTTCCGCATTCACCGCCCCGGCCCAACCCACTCCCCGCGAACCCTCCGCCACCCTTCCCGCCGAACCCCTCGAAAAAAACCAAATCCAATTCTGGCTGGAAACCTCGCTCCGGCGCGTCTATCCGACCTCTCCCTCGGGCAGCGCCCGCCAACTGTCCCTCCTCGCCGCGCGCAACGAAAAGATTTCCTTCCAAGCCTGCTTCCACAATTTGAAAACCAATTCCGTCCGCCTGCGCTGTGAAGTCGTTGGCGCCGAAGATTGCCACTCCCGCGTGCGCCGCGTCGGCTTCGTGCCGCTCCGCAATTTCAACACCTACGTCCCCAGGGAAGAATTGGAAGGTCGCGGCTTCATTCCCGGCCTGTGTCCGGATCCGCTCTATCCCGAAATCACCGCCAACGTCGGCCCGGAAGCGAACGGCGTATTTTGGATTTCGCTGACCATTCCCGAAACCGCAAAAGTCGGCCCGCGCGACCTGAAAATCCGCCTCACGCTCGAAGACGAATTCTCCTACACCGATTTCGTCCACCCCCAACCGTGGTCTGTCGAACTCCCCGTCCAGGTGGACGTCCGCCCCCTCGTCGTTCAGCCGCGAAAGAATTTCCCCGTCACCCAATGGATCTCCGCCGATTCGATCTGGGAATGGTATAAAATCGAGCCCTGCGGCGAGCGCTTTTGGGAACTGGCCGACGCCTATATCGGCAACGTCGTCGCCCATAACGTGGACGTCGTTTACACCCCGCTGATCAACAATCGCCACGAAATCCTCGTGCGCCCGGCCCAATTGCTCCGCGTCAAACGCACCGCGCCCGACACCTACGAATTCGATTTCACCGACGTTCAGCGCTGGGTGAAACTCGCGCAGAAACACGGCGCCAACTTCGTCGAGTGGCCGCACTTCTTCACCCCCGCGCCCACCAGCGGCAAACATCCGCAGCGCATTTTCGAGCGCGACGCGAAGCACATCGGCCCGTTGCTCTGGCCGCCGGAAACCAGCGCCACCTCGGATACCTACCGCAAATTTCTCGAACAATTCATTCCGCAGTTCAAACAGTTCCTCGAAACCGAAAACGTTTTCGACAAATCCCTCTTCCACTGCGCCGATGAGCCGGACGGCGACGTCCAGATCGCCGATTATCGCAAGGCCCGCGCGCTGCTCACCGAACTCGCCCCGTGGATGAAGGTCATGGACGCCATGAGCGACACCCGCTTCGCCACCGAAAAGCTCACCGACATGCCGGTGCCCAGCATTGTGACCGCGCCCGAATTTACGCGCGCCCATTGCCCCGCCTGGGCCTATTTTTGTTGCGGCCCCCGCGACCGCTACCTGCAGCGCCTGCTCGACACCCCGCTGCCGAAAATCCGCATGGCCGGCTGGCTCTTCTACAAACTCGGCGCCAAAGGTTTTCTCCACTGGGGCCACAACTACTGGTTTGTCTTCTGCACCAGCACCATCGGCGATCCCTTCAACGATGCCTCCGTGGGCGCGTGGCCCGGCCTCCCTTCCGGCGATCCCTTCGTCGTTTACCCCGGCCCCCACGGCCCGCTCGATTCCATCCGCTGGGAAGTTTTCTCCGAAAGCCTCCAGGACTACGCCCTCCTCCAATCCGCCGGCCTCAAACCCAACGATCCGATCTTCGCTTCCCTCAACGACTACCAGGACTTCCCCAAAACCCAAACCTGGCTCGCCGAAACCCGCCGAAAAATCCTGATCGCGTCGTAGCTCAATTTCCAAGAACAGTGTTCGCCCAAAGGTAGGGCCGGCAGTCCTCTGCCGGCCGCGGCGTTTCCGCGCGACGACCGGAATCCGTCCCCATCCCTTCCCTTCGCCCCCGCCCCATTGCAAATTCCCGTCCCGGTCAGAGCGGGACCAAATTTCAAATCGCCCTCCTTTCGCCCTCCGCCCCCACCCTCCCACAGGTCCCACTCGTCCCATTCGTCCCACTCTCCGGCTATTTTCACGCTCAACCCTCAACTCTCAACCCTCAACTCTTTCTTGTCCCTACCCACTCCCTTTATGGTGTGGTTTTGCCCCTTCAAACCACGCATGGCGGGGAGTATCATATCTGCTGGATAGGAAGACTTTCACCGCCATCGGTGAGCCATGAAAAGGAACGTCGCCACTCCGATTGCCCGCCTCGTGCTTAACCAACCACCACACCAAGGATACCTATGATCGCAAAATTCCACCAAACCAACCGGGGCCTGCTGCTGGCCGTTTTGCTTTTGGCCGGCCTGGCTCCCGTCATCTTCACCGCCGCCCAGGCTCAGACCAAATCGCAGCCGGCGAAAGTGTCCGAGCCCGACGCCGCCAAAGGCGTCTGGGTCGTGCGCTTCGAGCCCGTCGGCGATTTCTCCCCCAAAACTCCATCCGAGTTTCTCGCGAAGATTCCCATCTACTCCGGCCAGCACGGCGAGATCGGTTACTTCCGCACGAAGAAGCAGGGCGACAAACTCCTGGGCTCGTTCCTGGCCGACGATCCCGACCAGCTCAAAAAAGCCCTCTCCGCCCTGCCGGTCATCAAGGTCACCGACGTCGAGAAGCTGACGCCGGATGGACTCGTTCGCTACAAAAAACTGCCGCAGGAATCCTTGATCGATTTTGATCATCTCGACGCCGCCCAGGGAGTCTGGGTCGTGCGCTTCGAGCCCGTCGGCAATTTCTCACCCAAAACTCCCGCCGAGTTTCTGGCGAAGATACCCATCTACTCCGGCCAGCACGGCGAGATCGGCTACTTCCGCACCAAGAAACAGGGCGACAAACTCTTGGGCTCGTTTCTCGCCTACGACGGCAATGAACTGAAAAAAGCCCTCTCCGCCCTCCCCGCCATCAAAGTCACCGGCGTCGAAAAATTGACTAAAGATGAACTCGCCGCCTACCAGAAGCTGCCACAGGAATCCCTCTAAACAGGAATACCTGGAACCCAAAACCTCTCCTCCTCCACCCTTCACCGCGGGCTGAAAGTCCGCCCTGTGATCGCCCGGGCTGAAGCCCGGGCATTCTCAGCCGCAACGCAGCGCTCTACACCGGTCACACGATCGTCGTTGGCTGGGGGCGGAGCTCCAACGGCCAAACCAACGTGCCGCCAAGCGCGACCAACGTTGTGGCCATTGCCGGCGCGAATGAGGCCGCCCTCGCGTTGCGCCGCGATGGAACAGTTCTTTCTTGGGCCGCCAATAACTTCGGTCGAACCAATGTTCCTGCCAACATCACGAACAACATCGCCATTGTCGCGGGCAACAATACCAGCTTCGCCGTCAGAAGTGACGGCACGGTGGTCGCCTGGGGCAACATCACAGAAACCAACGTCCCTCCTGGCACCGCTAATGTTTTACTATTGGCCGAAGGTAACCTCAGAATGTTTCAGACCGCTCCGCCCTCGCGCCAGCTTGGAGCGCTAATGGAAAGTGAGCCGACCATCGCTTGCTGCAAAAAACGTGTCGCTTATTTCAAAGCGTTTACCCCTTGGCGCTTCACGCGCGTAAGGTGATCACATCAACAAGAAAATGTATAAAAAACGGGGTCAAAATATCGAAAGTGGATGTGCGCTGGCCGCGTTGCTCGTGCTCAGTGCCTTGTCGGCCACGCAGGCGCAAACGACCTTGCAGACGGGTGCCGCGAACTTTGTCAGCCTGATCCGAGGGCAGAACTTCCCAGTGACCGACCCGGTGGCATATAACGCCGTCGAACTCGAGACCACCGCCGGCAACCTCCTGTATGTGGATCAGGATGCGAGCCTCCAATCTGGCGGCTCGTTTACCATCTTCACCTCCATGAGCTGGGTCAGCGCCACGCGCGTCTCCGCAAGTCTTCTAGGCTGCGATGAGATGACCACTCCGGTTGGCGGCCGCAGGCTGATCGTCCAGGGCCTCTCCCTCGCGAACGTGGACCTCGACACCGCCAACGTACAGATCGGGCTCCAGCCAACCAGCGGGACCTCCTCCCTCACGCTCAACAATGCCTCGCTCACCGGCGAATTGACGCCCTGGCTGTACAACCCGGTCCCGTTCCGGTTCGACGCCACCGGTACCTCGCAAGTCTTCGGGTGGTACGGAGCCATGTCCTCGATCACCACACTCAATGTCGCCGGTGGCGGATCGCTGCGCTTTAAGGGCTGCGGCGACGTTTCCTCCCTGGCGTTGACGGAGATGCTTTATTTCGACCGGTTCCAGAATCGCGCCGTCGTCAACGGCGCGACGCTCATCGTTGACAGCTCCGCTTGCGTCTTCGGCAGGAAGGATCCTCTCGCCGACCCCGCCAACCAGAGCCTGATGACGTTCAGCAACAACGCCACTCTCCAGCTGGAAGGCTCGACCCCTTACACAAAGGTTGAAACCGACCGGATCGTGTTTCAAAACAGCACGCTCAATCTGTCCAACAACCTCACGCGGCTCGATGTGCGAATTGACCTTGAACTCGACAACAGCTCGGCGTTCATCGCGGACGGAGCCCGGGTCAATGCATTGGACGTCACCGTCAGGAACAACTCAACGGTGGTGCTTAAAGGAAACAGCGCCACAGGCATTGCCACCGACTTCCTCGAAATCACCAGCGGAGCGACCCTGACGCTCGCGGGAACCGGGGTCGAGGACGGCGATTTGGAAGTCAGCGCCAGCGTCTATTTCCCGCGGGGCACTGGTGCCGGAGTCGGGGCTATCCATGTGACGGACCGAACTTATCTCACGCTGGTCGGCGGTTCGCTGAACAGCAGCATCGACCTCGATCACCATGCGATTTTAACTACCGCGCGGCTGGGCTTTCTTGACCTGCAAAATTCGACTATGAACCTGTTCGCCGGTGCCACATTTACGAACGCCGGAAGCTTTACCGTGCAAGCTCCCAGCGAGTTGAAAGTCATCGGCAACGCCACCATCGCCGGCGCGGGCAGCGCGTCACTGCAAGGGGCATTGGAGTTCAACCGGGTGGCGGGCACCAACCAGGCGAAGAACTCGCTGACCACGGGCAATAGCCTTTATTTCGGCTCAACCGCCGTGGTAAAAATGAACTTCGACCCGACTGGGTTGACCTGCGACCGGCTCATTTGCAGCAACGCGATCGATCTCAATTCCCATCCAGTCCTCAGCCTGAATTTGATCAATGACCAACCGCTCCCGCTCGGCACCAAGTTTGTCCTCATCGATTACCGGGATTACAAAGGTGAGTACATCGTCCTCGGCGGCTCCAGCCACTTCGCGGGTTACACTAATCGTTATACATTTGTCCGCGGGATTAACACCTATCAGCTTAACTACGCGGACGACACCTGCCTGCCGGGCAGTCAGCAGTTTGTCACCTTGACGGTTGTCCACAACCCCGACTACCCCGCTGCCGGAATGCTCAACGTGGTGCGGCAGGGCGACCAATCCCGACTATTGTGGTCTTCGGCAAACACGAACTTTATTTTGGAAGCAACATATTCACTCGCTCCCGCCGCTATCGTCTGGGATCCCGTGAGCGTGGCTCCGGTGCTGACGGGCGACTGGTTGTGGGTCAGCCTGCCGATGGAGCCGGGCAGCCGCTTCTTCCGGCTGCGGACAACCAATTGAAAACAACACAATCTCGGCGCGGGCTGTAACGGTGCTTTGGCTGGATCGGAGTTGTGCGATTGGCGGCCGGTGGATTAAAGGGTTAAAAGGACTGACTTCACGGTCTCGCACAGGCAGTATTACTGGGTACCCGGCCCCATCCGTATGCAGCCGTGTTTGCTCCCGATCATCGGGTCCGTGGGTAGAACTCCTCCCCTCTTTCGGCCCTTTTTGGTTTCCTCCGTGCCTCAGTGACTCGGTGGTTAAAATTCCTACTCCCTGTTGGAAACTTCGCCGTTGATCGCATTTTGATTTCCCTTTTCTGAGTGTTCTGTGGGCCCTCAACCCTCAACCCTCAACCCTCAACTCTCCGCCTCCCCCCTACCGCCCCGTCACATGCTCATCCGCCACCTGCACCGCCCCCTTCTCATCCAGGTAAATGAGTTTGGTCGTGATGGCCTTGGGCGACACGTGCACGAGCACGCAGCCGATGGTCTTTACTTCCTCCTTGTTTGAGTGCACGTGGCTCGAATAGGTGAACGCCAGCTTGTCGGCATTCATCGTGAGCTTGCCGGCCTCGACGCCGCGCTCGCCATCCGCGGAAGGCGCCTCCATGTAAACGGTTCCCTGGCCATCCGCCACCACTTGATCGCCACGCAACGGATGCGTGCGCTCATAAATATGATTATTGCCGGAGAGTGCCAGGGTCACGCCCTGCCGGTCGCAAAAATCCTTCCAGTTCGTGTACCAGTTCGCCTTCCCGTTCCGGCCATCAAACCATTGGTAATGCTCGGCAATGAAGATGCGCTTGTATTTCCCCTTCTGCTTTTCGATCACACCCGCCGCCCAGGCCTGGGCGGTTTCCTCGGCCGCCCGGCTCGTCCTGAGCAGTTCGTTGTTGAAGGTGAGAAAGAGCACGTCGCCGTAGATGAACCAATAACAAACGCCTTCCTCCCCCGCGTAACCGTTCGTGGGATTGTTATGGGCCACGCGAAAATAGTCGCTCGAACCCCCGCCGCCGCGAATCATCCAGTCGTGATTGCCGATCACATTCGCGAACATGTAATTCCGCGCGAAGGGTTGCTCGAACAAATACCGCCAGAAAGAATAACTGCCTCCCCAGGCCACCACATCGCCGGTGGCGAAGACGAAATCCACTCCCGGATCCAGTTTGATCGCCGCCGCCAGCACCGCGTTGGCGTGCTTCACCCGGCTGGGGATCGGTGGGTAGGCGTGGATGTCGCTGATCCAGACGAAACTGAATTCCGTCGCGCCGGCGGTCTTGAAGTAATGCACGGCGCTTTCACTTCGCGTGGCCGGGCGGTTCGTTCCGCCCCCGGCGCCACCCGCCAGCGATTGCACCTTGTACATGTATTCTGAATTCGCCCTCAGCCCGCCCAGGGTCACCCCATAATCCAGGAACTTCGCCTGCTCCCGCCAATCCGCTCCCGCCGCCGTCTTGGAATTGATCCCGTCAAAAATATCGCACCGTTCGAACTTCCCCCGCGCCACCGCGGCGTTTGTCCAGGCGACATCCGACCGCGTCGTGTAAATCACCGCGCAATTCGTATCCTCGAGATCCGCCTGCCAGCCGATGTTCATCTGCGCGGAACAATCCTCCGCCGGATTGGTGACGATCGAATACACCTCTGCCCGCCCCGCGACGATGCCGCCCAAAAAGCCCCCGCAGAGCGCGATCCACAAAATGACTGGAATACGATGATTTAACACTGGAATGGAAGCATACAGACCGCGGGAACCGGAACCCATCTTATAAATAGGCGAGCGTGGCCAGGCGACGGATTTGAACCGGGTGGCCGGAATCCATTCCCCATCGCTTCCCTCCGCTCCGGCTCCTTTGAAATTTCAATTTCCAATACCTCAAGTCCCCTTCCTTGCCTCGCCGCGCAGACTTCCCCGCTATTTTTACCTGCTCAAGCTTGACAGATTTTCCACGCTTGTCCCTACTGGCCCGATGAGAGTGGTGCTTCACCCGCAGTCGTCGGTTTTGAGGCTGCCCGCCGTCATCTTCTTACTCTTGGCTTCCATCATTTTGAAGGCACAGGTCACTCTCACGTCCGTCAATCAAGCCGCACTGTTGGTGAGTCGAAACCCCAACACCTTCGACCTCTCAAACGCCACTCGGATTGTTTCAGGTTTGAGGTCCGGTATGACGCTGTCAAATGTGGATGCCTATTTGAACTCGCGTGGAATGACCAACCGCGGCTGGCCAAACCAGGATCGAGCTTGGCACAAGACTTACCGCTATAGTTTCCCGGGCACGGACAGGACGCTCCTCCTGGAGATGCGCGCGCGCCGGACGGACCCGGGGATTTTTGATTGGTTGGATCCTGTGTTGGAGCATGGCCGGATTCAGCAGTTGGGTGAGGATATCTTTTTGATCAGCTTTTCCCATTTGCCCACCTCCAATTTCACCGCCCGGATTTTGAACCCGCCAGAGGCGATACTCGAGACCAACATCTTCACGCTTTTCGATTCCATGACCAACCACTTTGCGACGGTCACCGCCATTCTCCCTGCCGTTTCCCCTCAATCGTCCGCCACCGGGATGTGGTGTGCGATCCTTTCGGCAGCTTACGCCCGGCCACTAACCATTGCCAGCAGGCTATCCATGTCCGGCTGGCACCAGTTGATCCGTGTTCCGCGCAGCCCAGCTTCGGAGATGTATATTAACCTGCTTCCTGACAGCCCCGATGATTGGATCCTGCTCTCGCTTTCGGCAGCTCCCGGCCCCGCCACCGGCTCCTGGCAATATGCGACTGACGCCGGGCTCATTGATTCGGGCACAGTTACGCGGTCCTCGCCCGCAAGCCCGCCAGTAGATGATGAAATGATTGACGTAGTGCGACGCGCCTTTGCAGAAAGGCACCAGGAAATGCCGGCCGTCTCCAGAGTCGACCGCCATGCGGACTATTGGGACATCATAATTGATCGTGGAATTACAGTCTCCAATTTCCGCGTCGACGTGAAGCAGAAGCGAATCACCATGCAATGGTTGCGGCATTAGAGCCCGGGGTGCAATTTTCCGCCCACACTAATGGCCCTTAACGGCCAAGTCTGTCCCAGCGTCTTGGTAAAGGCCGAAGTCCTCGACCCAAAGATCCATCGCGCCACCTTGAGCATTTCACCCGAACGCTTTCGGCGTTATGAAATCTCCGACCTCTGACTTCTGACCTCTTCCCCGTCCTGCCTGGCCTCATCCGTACGCACCCGTGTTGATCCGCGTGCCGCGTCGTAGCGGAGCGAAGACGGGCGTGCCGCGCCGAAGCTCGCAAGCGGAGGCGGGTGGTTAAAACTCCTCCCCTCTTCCCCCAAAAACGCTCTCCCCCGCCGCCCCAATTCTTTTCACCATTTTTGTGAATTTTTGTGCCTCTTTGTGGCTAAAGGGTTCGCGTGCTTCGCGTTCATTCGCGGTTGACCCTTTTGTCGCCCTGCGTGCCTTTGCCGCGCCAAGCTCGCAAGCGTAGGCGGGTGGTTTGAAGTCCTTCTTTATTTCCGATCCAAGCTCCCAACTCCCGCCTTCTGACCACTTCACTCCCCGCCTTGGCACCGATTTTGCATGGAGAAAATCGTGGAACTGGAAGCTTTGCAAAAACACTTCGACTACCTGGACAAGCTTTTACTCCGGGGCCGCGAGTTCATGGCTGCGCTCAAGGCCCACATCGAAAAGGAGGAGCGCCCTCACCGGTTGACGACCTCCAGCGCAACGGAATACTGCATCCTCGCCACATTTTACGAATGTAAGCTTTCCTTTCGCGTGGAAGTCCCGTGGGCTGATGCCGACATGCTCGGCAAAGTTATCGCGAAAGTCTGGTGCCGGGAGGAGATCGAGGAGTCCAAGTGGCCGGTCTTGGGAGCTTGCGAGTTTGATGTCAGCGGCAACGTTATTGTGCAAAATGCACCGACCGGACAGGTCGCCCAGGATTTCTCCGAGCAGTTCTTGAGTGCAGTTCTAACCGAGCTCGCCAAAAAACGCTGGATCCTGCGACCCCATTAGCCCTTGCTCCTGCCCCTCCCACCACCCTCCTTTCACACCTCTACCCGAACCACATAGCTGGGCGGCTCCTCTCCATCGCGAACGGCAGTTTGCTCAACCTCATAGTCGATCGCTCCGACGATTCTGCTCGTCCTCACCCTCTTCCGCACCGCCTCAACCGCTTCCCCGTCCTGCCTGACCCCATCCGTGTGCATCCGTGTTGATCCGCGTGCCGCGTCGTAGCGGAGCGAAGACGGGTGGCTAGAACTCCTCCCCTTTTCCCCCAAAAAAACCCTCCACCGCCGCCTCAATTCTTTTCACTTTTTTTGTGAATTGTTGTGCCTCTTTGTGGCTAAAAGGTTCGCGTGCTTCGCGTTCATTCGCGGTTGACCCTTTTGTCGCCCTCCATGCCTTTCACTCCGCCACGTTTGGCGTTCTGGCTGCGGATAAGGACGCCGTGTCCCATGAATATCTTTCTGTCCCCCAATTTTTCTGTCGCATGTCTGGTCCTTCCGCAGATCTTTTTGACCCCATTTTTCTGACAAATCCGCTTCCCCCGACGCTTTATCAACCACCCGACAAACCATCGCTTTCACTATATGTGAATTAAGGTACCTCCCTGCTCGCGAAGCCTTCCGGAGCTTGCGGCCAAAAGTTCTTCCCACGTTCGCCCCATCCTTTTGCCTGCCTCCCTCCCATCCCGATTCATTCGCGTGCTTCGCGTTCATTCGCGGTTGACCCTCTTGTTTCCCTCCGTCCCTTTGCCCCCGCCGAGCGCCGCGTCCTGGCCTCTAACCTCTTCCCCATCCTACCCGGCCTCATCCGTGCGCTCCCGTGTTGATCCGCGTGCCGCGTCGTAGCGGAGCGAAGACGGGCGTGCCGCGTCGTAGCGGAGCGAAGACGGGCGTGCCGCGCCGAAGCTCGCGAGCGTAGGCGGGTGGTTTGAGCTTCTTCTTTTTTCCCGATCCAACTTCCCGCCCTCCGCCCTCCGCCCTCTGACCTCTGTACTCTTGACACCTGCCAACCCCGTGCAATTCTATCTCCGGAGGAAGGGATTTCCTGCCCGGGAATCGCCGGTGGACTCAGCCGATTCTTACGCGGGCACAACCAGGGAAATTCAAAGCACGATCGAAACTATGCCAACCAGGCTGCCCAGTCAGGCCGCTCAAGAACCCTGCTTCAACCCTGCGCGCCGCGTCGTAGCCGGGCGAAGACGGGCGCGCCGCGTCGTAGCCGGGCCTTCCTTGAACCTGCAACTTGCAACCTTCAACCTGGAACTCCCAGCTTGGCCAGCTATTGCCACCATGACTTCCCTCCGCCAGTCCCACCGGTCCCACTGGTCCCACCGGTCCCACCGATCCCATCACTCCCGAAAGAACACCAAAGGAACACGAAGGGAACAGCAAAAAACACTCAAAGAACGCCAAAAGGACACTCAAAACACTCGGAAAAACACCAAAGAACACCAAAAAACACTTAAAGAACAACCTCTCACAGGGGGCCCCACCACCCGTCTACCCGGTTGGCTTTGCACAAAAAGTCCCGGAGCGCGGCTTTATAAGCCGCAGCGCGTTCAAAAGCATGGGAATTTGCGGTCAGAGCAGACATTCGTGGTCAAATCTCAACACTCTTTGCGCAAACCCACCCCGGCTCCCGGCCCAAAAATTGCACCCCTCTCGCCGCGTCAAAGCGAAGCAAGGCCGGGCATGCCGCGTCGTAGCGGAGCGAAAGGGCCTTAACTTGCAACCTTCAACCTGCAACTTGCAACTCCCCAACCCCTCAACCAACCCAACACCGCCTAACGCCTTTTATCGCTATTCCTACGCCCTTCTCGCCACCGCCCACCCCCCGGACTTGCCTCCGCCGCGCCACGGGATTACGTTGCGCCATATTCCGAGCCAGTTCCCAACCGGGCCGGACGGAATGCCGAACCGGACGTCCAATCGAATTCAAACACCCTCACCCTTATGATTACCCGACGCCAAGCCCTCAAGACCTTTACCGTCGCCGCGGCCGCCTTTGTCGGCGCGCCCGCGCTCCGCATCGCTTCCGCCGCGGACGCCGCGCCCAGCGGTCCCTACTCGCTGCCGCCGTTGCCCTACGCCTTCGACGCCCTGGAGCCGTTCATCGACGCCCGCACGATGGAGATTCACTACACGAAACATCACGCGGCCTACGTCGCCAATCTCAACAAAGCCGTCGCGGATTACCCCGACGTCGCCAAGAAGTCCGTCGAAGAGCTGGTGAAAGACTTGAACGCCGTGCCCGAAAAAATCCGCACCGCCGTCCGCAACCAGGGCGGCGGTCATTACAATCACAGCCTGTTCTGGCAGATGATGAAAAAAGACGGCGGCGGAGCGCCGACCGGCGCGCTCGACCAGGCGTTTCAGAAGGACTTCGAGAGCTTCGGCAACTTCAAGACCCAGTTCATCGAGACCGCCACCAAGCAATTCGGCAGCGGCTGGGCGTGGCTGGTGCTGGACGGCAAAAAGATGAAGGTCGAGCCCTCCGCCAACCAGGACTCGCCCCTCTCCTCCGGCAAACAACCCTTGCTCGGCATCGACGTCTGGGAACACGCCTACTACCTGAAATACCAGAACCGCCGGCCCGAATACATCAACGCCTGGATGAACACCATCAACTGGGACTACGTGGCCGACCGCCACGCGAAGCTGACGGCGTGAGCGTAAAGCTAAATCGAGCCTAGTCACCCCCATGGCCGCTGTTTAACATCGCCGCATGAATTCAAACATCAGCCGCCGCTCCGCTCTGGGAAGGATTGCCGGCAGCTCCGCCGCCATCGCCGCCGCCGGCGCGCTGGCTCCCCGTCTCCAAGCCGCCGAACCCGCCGCCGCGCCCGCGAAACTCAAAGGCAACATCAACCACTCCGCCTGCGCGTGGTGCTACAACAGCCTGATTGCGCCCGGCAAAAACGAGCCCGCCAAAATGTCGTTCGAGGATTTCTGCCTGGCCTGCGCCGCGATGGGCATCCAATCCATTGACCTGCTCGGCCCGGACCGCTGGCCCGCGGCGAAGAAAGCCGGGTTGATCTGCGCCATGTGCAACGGCCCGGACTCCATCGGCTACGGCTGGAACCGCCTGGACCATCACGACAAACTGATGACCGGTTTCGAGAAGGCCATCCCCGACGTGGCGGCCGCGGGTTTTCCGAGCATCATCACCTTCTCGGGCAACCGCAACGGCATGAGCAACGAGCAGGGCCTGGAGAATTGCGTCAAAGGCCTGAAACGGCTCGCCCCGATCGCGGAGAAAAACAAGGTGACTGTCTGCGTCGAACTGCTGAACAGCAAGGTCAACCACAAGGATTACATGTTCGACCACGCCGCCTGGGGCGTGGAACTTTGCAAGCAGGTCGGCTCGGAACGCATCAAAATCCTCTACGACATTTACCACGCCCAGATCATGGAAGGCGACCTGATCGCCACCATTAAACAGTATCACCCTTACTTCGCGCATTATCACACCGGCGGCGTCCCGGGCCGGCACGAAATCAACGGCACGCAGGAAATCAATTACCCCGCGGTGATGCGCGCGATCGTGGACACCGGTTACAAGGGCTATGTGGCGCAGGAATTCATCCCCGCCGGCCCCGACCCGCTCGCCTCGCTCAAGGAAGCGGTGCTGATTTGCGACGTGTAAGCGAAGAAAATCTCGAGCCTGACTAGACCTTGAGCCCAAGGCAGGGCACTTTGAGTGCCTAGTGGAACACGGGTTCATCATCGAGATAGCGGTTTGCATCATCGCCGCGTGGGTGCTGGCGGTGGTGTGCCAGGTGGCGCGGCAGCCGTTGCTGCTGGCCTACCTGGGGGCGGGCTTTCTCATCGGCCCCAACGGCTTCAAATGGATCACCAATCCGGAGTCCATCAAGACGATCGCCAACCTCGGGTTGATTTTCCTGCTGTTCCTCATCGGCCTGGAGATGGACCTGCGCAAAATGTTCAGCGCGGGCAAGGCGATCCTGATCGCCGCCGCGGTGCAAATCCTGGGCTGCACGTTTCTCGGCTGGCTGGTCTTTCAAGCCACCCACCTCGGCGGCACGTGGCTGGCTTCCCTCTACCTGGCGGTGGCGGCGGCGATGAGCAGCACGGTCATCATCGTCAAACTCCTCCACGACAAACACGAACTGGAAACCCTCGCCGGCCGCATCACCCTCGGCATCCTCGTCATGCAGGACCTGTTCGTGATCCTGTTCCTCGCCATCCAGCCCAACCTCAAGAATCCCGCGCTGGCGCCGCTGTTCCTCGCCTTCGGCAAGGTCCTGCTGCTGGTCGGTGTGTCGTATCTGATCAGCCGGTTCCTGTTGCCGCCGGTATTCCGGCTCGTGGCGCATCAGCCGGAACTGGTGCTGGTCGGCGCGCTCGCGTGGTGCTTCGCCATGGCGGGCTTTGCCGACACGCTCAAACTCTCCCGCGAAATGGGCGCCCTCATCGCGGGCGTCATGGTCTCCACATTCCCCTACGCGCTGGACCTGGTACCCAGAGTGACCTCCATACGGGACTTTTTCGTGACGTTATTTTTCGTCGGTTTGGGCATGTCCATTCCGCTGCCCACGTGGGACCTCGTGCTGCTGATGTTTTTGCTCAGCCTGTTCCTCATCGGCAGCCGGCTCCTCACCGTATTTCTACCACTTTACCGGATGGGCTTGGGCCATCGGATCAGCCTGCTGCCGGCGATCAATCTTTGCCAGATGAGCGAACTCTCCCTGGTGTTGCTGACGCTGGGAATGGCCACGGGCGACGTGCCTGCGAATCTCGTGAACGTCGCCGCGTTTTCATTCGTCTTCCTGGCGGTGGACTCCACGTATGCCATCGCGCGCAGCGACCAGATTCTGCGCAAGGCCTCGCCGTGGCTCGCGAAGCTCGGCTATCCCGACACCATGCGTTCCGAGTCCGTCGCGCCGACGGAAAGCACGCCGCCCGTTTTCATCCTGGGTTGCTGGCGCTCCGCGAGCTCCCTGATTGAAGGCATCGGCCGAGACGAACCCGCCCGGCTGTCGCAAATGCGCGTGGTGGATTTCAACCCACGCGTCATCCAGGCCTTGGGCAAGCGCGGGGTGCAGGTGGTGTACGGCGACATCAGCCAGTTGGACACCTTGCGACACGCCGGAGTGACGCACGCTTCGGTCATCGTGTGCAGCCTGCCGGATTCGATTCTCAAAGGCGCCGACAATTTGCGGCTGCTCCGACAGGTGCGGGGTGTTGCCCCCAAGGCCTGCATCATCATGCACGCCGAGCGCCTCGATCAGGTGCCCAAGCTCTACGAAGCCGGCGCAGACTACGTCATCGTCTCCCGTCTGTTGGAAGCCGCCCACATGATGGAAGTCCTCACCGCCGCCGAGAAAGGTCTGCTGGGCGAAGAGCGCGAACGGCAACTGGCCCAGCTCGAAGGCCGGAAAGAAGTTTTGCCCTAGCCCGCGATCCAAAATTCTTCACTACCCCTCCGGCCTTGGGGATGGTAAAACCTTCGCCGTGAACCAGCCGACCAGCGCCACCAAGCCTTCGCGTACCCCGCCGATCCTCACAACCACGGTGGGCTCCTACCCCGTACCGGAATGGCTCGCGGCGCTCCCCAGCGAGCAGGCATTGCTCGACGCAACCCGCGTGGTCTTTGATGTACAGCGGCAAGCCGGAATTGATTTGCCAACCGACGGGGAGTTGTATCGCTTCGATGTAAATCATCCCGACACCAATGGCATGATCGAGTTCTTCGTCCACAAACTCGGCGGCATTCGCCGCGAAGTCGGACGCGCGGACACGAATGCGTTCCGCGCCAAAGCGGAGATGCGTTTCCGCCGGAAACCCGCCGCCGTTGTGACCGGTCCAATCACGGAGGGAACTTTGAACCTGCCGGAGGACTGCGCGCGGGCGGCGAGCGTGGCGGGCGGGCCGTTCAAGTTCACGCTGACGAGTCCCTACATGCTCTCGCGCACATTATTGGACCAGCATTACGGAGACTTTCGCGCGCTGACCCTGGCGATCGCCGATGTAATGGCGGCGCAGGCGGCGGATCTGAATTGCGGTTGCGTGCAGGTGGACGAAGCGAACATCCCCGGCAATCCGGCGGACGGCCCGCTCGCGGCCGAAGCGATCAACCGCGTGCTCGACGCGGTGAAAACCGAGAAAGCAGTGCACTTTTGTTTCGGCAATTACGGCGGGCAGACCATCCAGGCCGGGGATTGGGCGGCGCTGATCAGCTTTCTCAATTCCCTGCGCGCGGACCATCTGGTGCTGGAACTGGCCCACCGCCCCGCGGCGGACCTCGAAGCTCTGAAAGCGGTGGATCCGCGAATACGACTTGGTTTGGGCGTCGTGGACATCAAGGTCAACCGTATCGAAACGTCGGAGGAAATCGCGCGCGCCATTGAACGCGCGGAGAAAGTCCTGGGCCCGGGCCGGGTGCGGTATATCCATCCCGACTGCGGCTTCTGGATGCTGAAACGAAGCGTGGCCGATCGAAAGTTGGCGGCCCTCGGCCGCGGGCGCGACCTTTATCTGGGCCGCACATGACGCCCCGCTTCGCCATTCGAGGATTCGATTTCTTCTCCCGGAACACCCGCACGCGGTTTCCGTTCCGTTACGGCATCGCGAGCATGACGGAGGTGCCACATCTCTTCGTGCGCGCGCGCCTCGAGTTTGCCGGCATCGAAGTGCTCGGTGTCGCGTCGGAAGGTTTGCCGCCCAAATGGTTCACGAAGAATCCGGCCACCACTTTCGAGCAGGACCTGCCGGAGATGCGGCAGGTGATCGGGAACGCCGCGCGGCTCGCCTCGCAGGCGGCAGCGCGGCCGGTGACGTTTTTCGAGATGTGGCGCGAACTATACCGCCGGCAGATGGAATGGGCCGGCGCCCAGCGCATCCCGCCTTTGTTGGCCAACCTGGGCGTGAGCCTCGTGGAGCGCGCGGTGCTCGACGCGCTGTGCCGCGTGATGAGCCATCCGCTCCACGAAATGCTGCGCGAAAACGCGCTCGATATCCGCCTGGGCGATGTTTACCCCGAACTCAAAGGCGCCACGACGCGCGATTTGCTGCCGGCTCGGCCGCTCGCTGCCGTGCTGGTGAGGCATACGGTCGGTCTCGCGGATCCGCTCACGCCCGGCGAGATTTCGGAAGCCGACCGTGTGAATGACGGCCTGCCGCAGGACCTCGAAAGCTGCATCCGCTTCTACGATCTGCGCGCCTTCAAAATCAAACTCTGGGCCGACCCCGGGCGCGACCTGGCGCGACTGCGCGGTTTGCAGGCGGTGATCGAGGCGAATTGCCGGACCGAACCCATTGTCACCTTGGACGGCAACGAGAACTTCAAAAACTTCGAAACCTTTCGGGAATTCTGGCGGGGCGTCGCCGGCGATGCTTCACTCGCAAAATTGGTGAGCTGGGTGTCCGTGATCGAGCAGCCGGTGCATCGCGATCACTCGCTGATCGCGGACGTCGGCGAAGTGCTTAAGAATTGGAAAGACCGGCCGCCCTTGATCATTGACGAATCTGACGGCGCCGTGGGCGACCTCGACCGCGCGTTGTCCCTCGGCTACGCGGGTACCAGTCACAAGAATTGCAAAGGCATCGTGAAGGGCATCGCGAACGCCTGCTGGATCGAATACCGGCGGAAACGCGGGGCGAAGCTCGTGCTGACGGCCGAGGACCTTTGTAATCTCGGCCCCGTTGCGCTGCTTCAAGACCTGGCGATGGTGAGCCTACTGGGAATTTCGCACGTGGAACGGAACGGCCATCATTACTTTCGCGGCCTCACCCCGTGGCCACCGGACTGGCAGGCGGATATCTTGCGCGACCACCCGGATCTCTACACGCGGCACCAGGACGGCTTCGCGCGCTTGCACATCCTCGAAGGCCGCGTGGACCTCGGCTCTGTCAACGCCGCACCCTTCGGACTCAAGCCACTGTTCGACCCGTCAAGGTTTGAGCGGGTTTGAGGTGTCACTCACACTCGGCACAAGCCTCGCTAGGGGCGCCATACTTATGAACCACGCCCCTCTGGCTCTTCAAACCCGGAGGGTTGATAGACAGTAGCCGGTGTGTCGAGCCGGGGCCTGCCTCGGATCGACCACCGGACAACCATGCTCATTCAATTTGCATCCCGAAGGGATGCCAGAAAACTTCGAACCTGTCGTTAAAGCTCCTGCATCAATTTCATTAAAACTGTGGCCGGGTGCCTTGCCGCGGCCTTGGCGAACGCAGGTCCTCGGCCACAAATCCCCCAACTGACCTTCGACCCCTGCCGGTCAACAAACCCCGACGCAACGGCCACTGAATAAATTAAACCGCGCTAAGCCTTCATCCCCAAGCCCAGCGTCTCTTTGCAATAACGCAGGCTGCGCTCGAGCATTTCCTTCTGGTAAGCCTGTTCGGCTTTCGGGTCCGGAGAATTGTGCGCTTCGAGCGCGTGGCCGCGTTTGGCCATCGCGATGTAACCGGCCAGTTCGGAGGCTTTCGCCTTCGGCCAGACTTTCCAAAACGACGGGCGCAGATACGGGACATTGCGATTGAACCCGCAGATGATTTCGACAATGAAGGGCGCGTTTGGGCAAAGCGCATTAAACCGCTCGACGTAGCGCTTCCAATCCACCAATCCATCGCCCACGGCCATCCATTGCACCTTTGCGCCTTCGGCGTCCTCCCAGATCATCGAATCGCGAATCCCCGTGCAAAGCGTGTGCGGCCCGAGTTTGTCGAGGCTCGCAATCGGATCTTCCATCGTCCACGTCGCATTGCCGGCGTCGAGTGTCGCGCCGACGTAATCGCTGCCCGCAGCCTCGATGAGCGTGAGCAATTCCTCGGCTTGCATGTCTCCCGCGTGATTTTCGATCGCAATTTTGACACCGGCATCCTGCGCCCGCGTGCGATTCGCGCGGCAGACTTTCGCCGTGTCGGCAATACGCGCCTCGATCCCGCCTTCGGTCTCACGATCCGGTCCCATCCCCAGCACGCAACGGATGGTGGGCGAGCCCAGATCGTGGGCCACGCGAATCGCCAGCGCCAAATGCTCTTCAGCGGTGCCCCATTTGTCTTTGAAGGATTTCGATGTCGGGCAGATGCTCCACGTGCCCGCGTATAATTTCACCCCCACGTGCCCGGCTTTTTTGCGGATGTCCTTCAAATAGGGCGTCTCCAGGCTTTCGTAAGCGTCGAGGTCGGAGATGAGGATGGCATCGCATTTCTGTTCGGCCGCGTAATCCAACAGCGCCGGCGCTTTCAGGCCTAGCGCGCGGATGGAGAAATTGTCGAACCCCAGCGCAAGTTGCTGGGATTTGTTCGCCGGTTTGTCAGCGGCACTTACCGCTCCCAGGGCGGCAAGCCCCGCAGCAACGGTGGCGGTGCTTTTTATGAACGAACGGCGGTCCAAAGGCTGGCTCGTGAGGTGCATGGCATGGTGGTCTGCGTGCATTTGATGCGCTGGCGCCCGACCTATTAGCGGAAAAGAAAGCGGGCGGCGAGAAGATGTTTAATTAATCCAACCCACGAGGAGTCTTGGTGGCCGCCCCGTGGCGTAGTGTGATAAAGGCCAGGTGGCCTACTTGTGATCAATAGGACTCAGGGTGATCGAATTCGATAAAGTCGGCTTGGATGATTCGTCCATGCAAGGTCTTGAAAAGGAAAACTACTGGTGGCGAGCGTGTTTGTTGCCAGAGGCTCCCACGATGGATTGTTGAGGTTGGTCGTCGCCTCGATGACAACAACCATGCCGGGAGTCCAACTGATGACGAAACCAAACGCATTACCGGACCCGGTTTTGTTCTTGCCAGTCAAAGCCAGCGAGGGATTCCATAATACAGTCGGAAGCCCTTCCAATGTCTGAGTCCAGCCCGTGGTGCCCGGCAGATAATAGCCGACCGCCATTGTTTGCCGTGGCAGGGCGGTCGACCAGATGGCTGGTGCGTCACCTCGAAAAAAAATTGCCGCCAGGCTCGTGCAATTCCACAAAGCAAATCCCCCGAGCTCAGATATTCCCTTGCCGAGGGTTAAGGTAGTCAGGCTGGGACAATCAGCGAACATTCCATACCCCAGGGTGGAGAGGCCGTCCCCGAGAGTGGCCGAAGTCAGCGAGGAACAGCTGCTGAAAGCCGATGTTCCCATCCAGGTAACGCTGTCCGGAATCTCAACGGTTGTAACGCCGGAAGCTGAGAAGGCCTGATCTCCTATGTTGGTTAAGCCGTTGGGGAGGGAAATATTGGTCAAACTCGTGCAGTTGGCGAAAGCCGCGTCCCCGATGGACGTCACAGGGCCACGAAAGATCACCTGGCTGAGTTTTGGGCAGTTTTGAAAGGTGTAATTCTCGATGCGCGTAACCGAAGTGCCGATTACCGAACTGGAAAGATTGGGACAACCATAGAACGCCGAATTCTCGAGATTGGTTATGTTGTCAGGAACAACGATGTCCAGCAGCGCAGTACTGGCGAAGGCCGCGATTCCAACGCGGACCAGGCTGTGCGGAAATGAAATGCTTGAGAGCATAGTGCCTGAAAAGCACTCAGCGCCAATACTCTCGACTCCCTCCGGAATCGTGATCCGGGTCAAACCCGTGCCAACAAACGCGGACCTGCCCAGCCTGGTGACTTTGGCGGGGATTGCGACATTCGTCAGTTCCGAACTGCCATAAAAAAGATTATCGCGAATTTCGGTCAAGCCGGTGGGTAAGCTGATGCTGGTAAAACGGGTATAAGAAAATGCGCCATTGTCCAGGTTGGTGGCCGTGGACGGAAGATCCATGGCAGGCACTCCAGTTCCGGAAAATGCTCCTCCGCCGATCCTAATGAGGCCTTTTCCGAGTTGGACGCAGGTAAGACTGGCACAGTTGGCGAAGGCCCCCGCTCCGAGGTTGGTGACCCCCTCTGCCAGACTCACGTTGGTCAATCCATAGCAATTTGCGAAAACTAGATCGTCAACGCTGGTCACGTTGGTGGGGATGATCACGGAAGTCAGGCTGGAGCAGCCGGAGAATGCCAGTTGACCAATCTCCTTGACCCCCTTTCCCAAACTAATCTCGGCAAGGCTTTGGCAATCTGAGAAGGCAGAGGGACTGATTTGTTTCAGCCCGCTGCCAATGATCGCATTGGTAAGAGTACTGGAAATGAAAGCTTGGGACGCCACGCTGGCAATATTGTCCGGCAGGGTCACGGTCTGCAGGCTGGACCAGCCAAATGCCTCATCCTCTATGCTTTTCAAACTGTCTGGAAAAGTGACGTTCTTCAGACCGACGTGGGCAAATGCATAGAAACCTATGTTTGTAAGTGTGGTTCCAAGCTCAATTTCGGCCAGACGGGAGCAGCGTGCGAATGCGCCGCGCTGCACGTTGCGGACGGAATTGCCGAAGAAGATGGATTGCAGGTCGTTTCTGTCCGCAAATGCCCAATCGCCGATACTTGTTACCGCCATGAAATTGATCGTATCAGGCAGAACCACAACCGGATTGGAACCGGTGTATTGGGTAATGGTGATTTCGCCGTTGATGCGCAAATACTGGTAGGGCGTTGTCTCGTTCCACTGCAAGGTGCGAAGTTGTCCAAATGTTCGCCGCCAGCCTTTGGTGTCCGGCAAATAGAAAACCGTGGCCTTACGGTCGCCGGAAAAGACCGTGGAGCCAAGGCTGGGCGCGTCGCCAATGAATTGCACGGCGGTCAGGTTGGAGCAGCCGTAGAATGCGCTGGTGCCAATGCTTTGGACTCCGCTTCCGATCGTAACGGTCGTCAGCCTGCTACACAGCCTGAATGCCTGGCTTCCAATTACGGCGACGCTGTCCGGAATCCTTACGCTGGTAACGTTGGTTTTGTGGGCAAATGCATAGCTTCCTACGACGGTGACCGGTTGACCATTATCCATGGTAGGGATTGTTACCGCCCCGCCAGATCCATCGTATCTAACGAGTGTCAATCCGGTCTCGTTCTTTCCGTAGTGAAACTGTGCTTCCATGCTAATCGGGATGGAAAGCAATGAGGCGGCAATAAACCAGAAGGCACATCTTCTGAGTGAGGCAGCGGCCGGACACTTGAACTTGGTGTCAAAATATCCGGCGCTTGCAACCCTTGCTGTTATTCTCACTTCAGGCAGCTGCCGAAGCTATAACCGAACCAAACCAAGGAATCAAATCCAGAATGTACGCTCGCGACTTCCAACCGATTAGCTCCCGGGTTGAATCTTAGACTTCGTTCAGAGGCGAGCTGGCATCGCCGAATTTGCCGGGGCGAAGATTCGCCTTGTCCATCAGGGAAAGATACAGCCGGCACATCTGGCGATCCGGCTTGCCGGTGTAATCGAGGATGCGACCGCCCTGGATGCGTCCGCCGCCACAGCCCAGCACCACAACGGGCAACTGATCGTTGTTGTGATTGCCGGTCATCATGCTGGAGCAATAGAGCAGCATGGAATTGTCGAGCAGCGTGCGCGGGCCTTCCTGGATCGCATCCATCTTGCGCGCAATGTAAGCCACCTGTTCGAGGAAAAACCGGTTCACCTTCAACCAATCCGGCGTATCCGAATGTGAAAGCAAATGGTGGATCATGTAATCCACGCCGAGATTCGGGAAACGCAACGACGAATGATCGTTGTTGAGCTTCAGGGTGGTGAAGCGCGTGGTGTCGGTCTGAAACCCGATCACGAAAATGTCCGCCATCAGCCGCATGTGCTCGCCGATGTCCTGCGGGACGCCGTCGGGCGGGCGCGGGATGTTCGGCTTGGTCAGCGTGGGCCGCCAGCCTTGCAACTCACCTTTCTTGCCCGCGTTTTCGATGCGTTGTTCCACGCTGCGGACGGATTCAAGATACTCGTCGAGTTTTTGCTGGTCGGAGACGCTGATGCGCCGGCGCATGTCTTTCGCGTCGCCGAGCACCGCATCGAGGACGCTCTGGTCGCCTTTGTTCACCTCGTCTTTGAAGAGGCGGTCGAAGGCGAGCGCGGGATAAATTTCGAGCGGCGTGGGCGTGGTCGGCGAGGTCCAGGAAATATGCGAGCTGTAGAGCATCGAATAATTCTTGTGGACCGACGGATTGGATTTCTCGCAACCGAGGACGAGGCTGGGGACCTTGGTCTGGTGCCCATACTGCTGCGCGAGCAATTGATCAATGCTGGTGCCGGAGCGGATTTCGCCGCCGGAGGCCAGCGGGGCGCCGGAGAGAAGATTGCCCGTTTGGGAGCTGTGGATGTTGCCCTTGAGCGCCTCGGCATTGTAGAGCCCTTTGACGAAGAGCATCTTCCCACGGAAATCATTGAGCGGCGTGAGGACCTTGCCCAGTTCCATGCTCTTGCCCTCGCCTTTCGCCCACCATTCCTGGCTGTGAAAGCCATTGCCGGAAAAGAGCACCCCGAGCCGCACGGGCGCTTCGCTGGCAGGTGAAGCGGCGCTGACAGGCTCATCACCCCAAACATTGAACGACTCCAGCCACGGCAACGCCATGCTGACGCCGACGCCGCGGAGGAACGTGCGGCGGGAAAGAGAATGTGTATTCTTCTTTACCATGTCTGGGGACTATACGCCCACCCCCGCGACAAAGTCCAGCGGGACTCGGGCCGGAAACAGGGCAAACGCAGCTAAATCCGAGGACAAAGGCCAGTTTCGACTGATTTGGGTTCCCGTCCATCGGCTGGAAGTCGGCGCCACGAGTTCAGACACGTTTGCCCCCCGGGGGGGTATATGCGAAATCCGTGTTACACTGTATACACTGTATACAAGGCGCATAAACATTGGGTGGAATAAGGGTCATTCCGTGTTACGTCCGGTGTTACACTGTTTACACCATTACAAAATCAGGGCTTGACCCTCCGAAAGCAGTCGGGATCCGGGCGGCTGAACGCTGATCACCACCTGCATGACCGGGCCACTGCTGACCATCGCAGATTACCTGCGCGCGCGCCGTGTGGTTCCGGCGCCGGCGGCGTAGCGAGCGCACGTCCCCGGAAATGTAGCGCAGACTTCCAGTCCGCTGTATCGCGGATTTCCAATCCGCAAGGCTTACAACGGCCTTTAGCGACAGAGCCATTGCGAGGCCTGCCGACTGGAAGTCTGCGCTACGAGCAACGGCCGAGACTTGTATTCCAAACCGCCCGCTCTAATGTTGCCGCGTGAGCAGCAGTCATGCGACCGCAGGACCTTCGGAGGCGCCACCCAGTGAAGCCGCTCGCCCGGCGGCGTTCGTCACCACGCATTGGTCGGTCGTGCGGCGGGCAAACGACAGCGACACCACCCGCGCCCGCGCCGCGCTGGAGGAACTTTGTCAGACCTACTGGTATCCAATCTATGCGCACGTCCGCCGGCGCGGGCATTCGCTGGCGGATGCGAAGGACCTGACCCAGGCCTTTTTTCTAAGGCTGCTGGAACAGGAATCGTTTGGCCACGCCGACCCGGAGTTGGGCAGGTTCCGTTCGTTCATCCTCGGCGCGCTCAATCATTTTCTCATCTGCGAATGGAAAAAGGCGCGGGCGGAAAAGCGTGGCGGCGGGCGCGAGTTGATTTCGCTGGATTGGGTGGCGGCGGAAAAACGCTTCGACCTGGAGCCGGCCGACACGGCCACGCCGGCAAAGGCCTTTGACCGGCAATGGGCGACCGCCTTGCTGGATCGCGTGCTGAAGGATTTGGAGCAGGAGTATGAAACGGAAGGCAGCGGCGAATTGTTTCGCGCCTTGAAGCAGACGCTCGCGGGACGAAGCGAATCCCAGCCTTACGCGGAACTGGCCGCCACTTTGGCAATGAACGAAGGCGCGTTAAGGGTCGCGGTTCACCGGCTGCGCAAACGGTACCGGGCTTTATTGCAGGCAGAGATCGGCCGGACCGTGACTTCGCCAGCCGAGGCGAAAGAGGAAATGAATTACCTCTTCCAGGCCATGGCCGGAGATTAGCCAAAGATTTCCTGTAACATTCCCGGCGGTTTGCAGAATGGATAGGTGACAGGCAATATGCAAACGACGCCGACATGCCCAAGTTGCGGGCGGCCCCTCGGGCCGAACGCGCCGCAAGGGCTTTGCCAGAAGTGCCTGCTGGAGGCGGGTTTCCCCACGGGAACGGACACCGGCGGCGGGTCGCGTTTTGTGCCGCCCAAGGTGGAGGAACTCGCGCCCAAGTTTCCCCAATTGGACATCCTGGAATTCGTCGGCCAGGGCGGGATGGGCGCGGTTTACAAGGCGCGGCAGAAGCAGCTCGACCGCATCGTGGCACTGAAAATCCTGCCGCCCAGAAAGGACGCCGGTCCGGGCTTTGCGGAGCGGTTCGCCCGCGAGGCGCGCGCGCTGGCGCAGTTGAACCATCCGCACATTGTCACGTTGTACGAATTCGGCGAGCGCGAAGGCCTTTTCTATTTTCTGATGGAGTTCGTGGACGGCCTCAACCTCCGCCAGGTCCTGAAAGCCGGGCGGCTGGCGCCGAAGGAAGCGCTGGCGATCGTGCCGCAGATTTGCGACGCGCTCGAATACGCGCACGCCCGCGGCATTGTGCACCGCGACATCAAGCCGGAGAATATTTTGTTGAGCCGGGAGGGCAGGGTGAAAATCGCCGACTTTGGGGTGGCGAAAATCGTGGGTCAGGAGCAGGACGGCGGCGCCGGCACCGGGGAAGTGCCGGTGCCGACCGCGGATTTGACTCGCGCCGGCAGCACCGTGGGCACGCCGCAATACATGGCGCCCGAGCAACTCCGCAACTCGGCCGAAGTGGACCATCGCGCGGACATCTATTCGCTCGGCGTCGTCTTCTACCAGATGCTCACCGGCGAACTTCCCTCCGGCCGCCTTGAATCGCCCTCCCGCAAAGTGGCGATCGACGTCCGCCTCGACGAAGTCGTCCTGCGCGCCATGGAAAGGGAGCCCGCGCGCCGTTACCAGCATGTGAGCGAAGTAAAGGAACTGGTCGAAACCATTTCCCAAATCGCCGCCACCGCCGGTCGGCAGGAGTCGCGCGCCTTGCTTGACGGCAGGCTCCGCGTGGCGGTTCTGGCGTCCGCAGCTCTGCTCGTCGTGGCGGTCGCCGCCGCGTTTTTTCTCCACGCCTATCGCTCGCGAAATTCCGCGCCACTCGTTGCCCCGGCGGTTGCGGTGGCCGTCACAAACCCTTCCCCGCCGCTCATCGAATACGCGCAACCGAAACCCGCCCCGAAAGCGGACAATGTCTCCGCCAGCGCCATCACCGCATCCTTTGACCTCAGCTCGCTTATCCAGGGCGGCGAATACGAAAAAGCGCTCCAGCTCTGCCTGGACACATACAATGCCGGGAAAACCAATAACTCCTGGAACATGATCATTTATAACTGGGGTCAACTGGGCCGGAAGTATCCCAAGGCCCAGGAAGCCTTGCTGGCCGTGCGGGCAAGCTTGCTCCGCGATTTGTCCGAAGGCCGCGATGAGTCGCAGGCATTTTCCGATGTAAGCATGATCAACACCGCCCTCGATCAGCAGGACGACACCTACCAGCTCTACGATTCCTTCCGGAAACACAATCCGCCCCTGGCCGACAAATGTTACGGGACCGTGCAGAGCCTCCTGGTGGCCCGTGGCGAGTATCAATGGTGCTATCAACACCTGGGCGGCGCGCAGTTGAAATTCGAAAGCCTGCGCAATTTCTTCCAGATGAATCAGGAGAACTTCCGGCATAACCGCGCCATGCACGAATTGATGAAGGCAAAAATGCCGCCGCCGCCCCTGCGGGTCACACCCGTTCACGGCTCAAATGTAGTGCCGCCACCATTCAGCCTGACCTCCAGCGATGACATGATGTTAAAGCAGAACGAGGACCGCTTCACCGCCGGTGTCCGTGAGTTGATCGAAATCCTCGTTGGTTCCGGACACAAGGTGGAGGCGGAAAAGATCCGCATACGGGCCTTGGAGATTTTGGATAACGAACCATTAAGATCCGCGATAAGTGACGCGGAGGCAAAGATCAAGACGCCGCAAACCGGCGCCAAAACTCAGTGAAGAAAGGGAAGGTATGAAAACAAACATGCTCAGACATCAAATGGGGATGATGACGCTCTCGGCCGCGCTGCTGGCCGGACCGGCATTCGGCCAGACCGCAGGGCTGCCGCAAATCAATCCGGCCACGGGCCTGCCCGCGACCAAGCCCGGCGAATTGACGCCCGAAGGGTCGGTCAGCGCCGGATATGAAGCGGCGGCGGAGATCAAGAAACTGATTTTCAACGACAAATATGAGGAAGCCCTGGAGCGTTGCCTGGCGTTTCACAATAAATGGAAGACGAGCGCGCCGCTGATTCCGTTGCTGGGAGATTGGGTCGAGTTGGGCCGCCGCTACCCAAAAGCGAAGGCGGCGCTGCTGAAAATTCGCGATCACGACGCGCGCGAATTTGCCGAAGGGCGGGGTTATTTTGCGCTGTTTCAGGAGGTGTGGGCCATCAACCGGTTTCTGCCGCAGGAAGAGGAGACGTACGAGTTGTTCAAGTCGTTCCGGGACAAGGATCCGGAGTTGGCGAGACAGTGCTACGGAATGGTGGAGGGCTTGCTGGTGGCCAAGGGAGAGTATCAATGGTGCTACGATCACATGGGCGATCCGCGGATGAAATTCGATTCCATCCGCCAGCTCAGGGACATGCGCCTCCAGCAGAACGCGCGGAGCAAAGCCCTGGCCGAGGAAAGCCAGCGGCGCATGGCGGAAATGCGGCAACAGCACGGCTGGACGAATCTGCCGCCGTTTTCGCCGCCCGATCTCGCGGGCAGGGACAAACGCATGACGGAAGACCATTTTGTCAACCAGACCCGGCAGTTGATCGAGATACTCGTGGCCACCGGGCACAAGGCCGACGCGGAAAAGCTTCGCGACGAGGCGCTGGGGATCCAGGACGATCCGCGGTTGAAATCAGCGGTGGAAGACGCGGCGGGTAAAGCGCGGACGCAGGGTTGAACCGGCTCGTAGCGCAGACTTCCAGTCTGCTGTATCGCGGATTTCCAATCCGCAAGGCTCACTAAAGCTGGTGGCGGCGGAGCAGTTGCGAGGGCTGCCGACTGGAAGTCGGCGATACGGCAGATTGGAAATCTGCGCTACGAGCAGGCAGCCGACGCATTCAGGGATACCTTCCGCGCCTTTTGAATGTGGATTTAACCCCGATAAGCGCTGCTCCAACGCCAATCCGCAGGGTTTCGACACAATTTTGCCGTGACCGGATTGTTTCTGATGTAGCGGGAGATACGGGCGCGTTCTTCATCGTCGCGAACCCAATGATCGTACGGCTCGGGCTGCCAAAAGCGGCCCTCTGGCAGGCCTAGCATGCGTTTCGCCCGCAGCGATGTGAACTGCTTCCAACTCTTTACAATTTCACCAACCACGTGGTCCGGCATCGGCCAAAAAAGCGCGTGCACGTGATTTGGCATCACCACCCATTCGCGCAAGATGTAACGTGCCTCATGGAAATGTTTTAGCGCTCCAACAATGAGATCGGCGATTTCGGGCCGACGCAAATGGCACGCGCCGGCGCCTTGATCAAGGTAACGTTCGACTTGCCGGCGAAAATCACGATTCAGCGACTCCTCACTGTCGGTTATTTTGCGGCTTTCCGATTTTGCCTTCAGCAGGCGGCGCATTCGTTCGCCTCGCTCCGCTTCAAAGCGCAGCAGGACTTCTTTCGGCAGTGAATCCGCCAGGCGGATAGTGACGAAGTACTCGGCGCCTTCGCGTTTTACGTGTGGAAGATAGCCGCGCGTGTGGACGCCGCTACGCTGAGGATTTACTTTCTGAAACTTCACTCCAGAAGCGCGTAATTCGTGACGAACGCGGTCCAAGCCGGGATTTTCGGCGGGATCTTCCATGCGGCACAGGCTGTGTAAACAAGGTTGCCAACGCAAGCTTGCTTCGCGGCGAGGCAGGCGCTCTACCGTAGCGCAGACTTCCAGTCTGCTGTATCGCGGATTTCCAATCCGCGAGGCTCACTAAAGCTGATGGCGGCGGAGCAGTTGCGAGGGTTGCCGACTGGAAGTCGGCGATACGGCAGATTGGAAATCTGCGCTACGAGCACCTACTCGAGCTCGTCCTTGTAATCGCGGCCGCGGATCTCGCGGAATTGGGGGCTCTCGACGATGATTTCGACGAGGGCTCCGATCCGGCAATCCTTCGACTTCAACTGGGAGCACATCTGGTCCAGCAACGGGCCGTCAGAGAGTTGCACCGCGCGGCCGAGGGCGTAGCCCAGGAGCTTGCGGGAGAATTGGCGATCGAAATCAGGCCGGCGTTTCGTGAGCAGATAGTTGCGCAGGCCATCGAGGCCGTTGAGTTCGGTGCCGTCCTTCACTTTGGCGCGCGTGTCCACGGGACGTCCGGCAAGGTCGGTGGTGCGATAGCGGCCAATGGAATCGTAGCCCTCCAGCGAAAAACCGAAGGCATCAATGCGCTCGTGACATTTGTAACACCGAGGGTCGGTGCTGTGCTTCTCGATGAGCTGGCGGACGGTGAGGGTCTCTGAACCTTCCTCCTCAGGCAGCTTGGGCACGTCCTTCGGTGGGCGCGGGAGAGTGTCGCCGAGCAACGCTTCGGCCACCCAGTTCCCGCGTAGAATGGGACTCGTGCGCGACGCGCCGGATTGTTTGGCCAGCACGGTGGCCTGCGCGAGAATGCCGCCGCGCGAGTATTGCTTCACTTTGTCCACGCGACGCCAGGTATCACCCACCACGCCCGGGATACCGTAGTGCTCCGCGAGTTTTTGATTCAGGAAGGTGTAATCCGCGTCGAGGATCTCTGTGACCTTGCCGTTCTTTTGGAAGAACTCGGTGAAAAAGCGAATCGATTCCTCGTACATATCTCCCCGCAACGCCGCGAAGGTCGGGAAATGGCGCTCGCTTTTTTCGTCGAGCGTGTCGAAGTCGTGGACGTGGATCCACTGGCAGGCGAATTCGGTCGCGAGCCGGCGGACACGGTCGTCCTGGAGCATGCGACGCGTTTGCTCGGCGAGGACGCCGGGTTTGTGAAGTTTCCCGCTCGCGGCGGCGGAAAGTAATTCGGCATCGGGGAGCGACGACCAAAGAAAATAGCTGAGGCGCGTGGCGATTTCGTAATCGTTGAGCGGCACAGCCTTCGTGCCGGGCGCGGGAGCTTCAGCGCGGTAGAGAAATTCGGGCGCGACCAATACGCGCGCAAACGTGAGCCGGATGGCCTCGTCGTGGGGCAGGCCCTTGGCGCGGAGTTTCTGGTAGAGCGCCACGAATTCCTCCCATTCGGTGGTGGTGAGCGGGCGGCGGTAGGCGCGCTGGGCGAGTTCGGCGAGGGCGTCCACCTGGCGCAATTCGGTATCCTTCAAGCGCACGCGCAGAGCGGCGGCTTTTTCCTGGATGGGTTTGCGCAGGGGCTCGAAGACTTTCGGGTCGGCGTCCTGCGTGGCGTATTGCATCAGTTGCTCATACGCATCCACCAGCGTGAGGGCGTCCTGGCTGACGAAGTGGAGCTCGTCCCACATGCGATCGAGTTGGGCTTGTTGCGCCTGGTCGAGCATCAGACGCATGAGCGGTTCGTCTTCGCGATGAAATAGCGTGAGAGTGACGGCTTCATCCACGGGCACCATCTTGGCGTAACAAAGGGCGGCGGGGAACCAGCGGCGGAATTCGTCGCATTGCGCTTGGAGCCGGCGGCGGGCGGCGCTGTTTTCGTTCACGACGACGGGCGCGCCGTAGGTGACGCTGCGGCCGTAGGAAGTCCAGACGCCGTTGCTGACCTTTTCCTGGACGCCCGTCGGCAGCAGACCGATTTCGACGGCGGGACGATTGGTAAGGACCTGTAGTTGGACGGTGCCTTCGAAGCCGCTGGTGGCTTCGAGGGCGCCGGTGACGACGAATTCGCAGCCGGCGGCGAGTTCGGCGGGGAGATGGATTTCGAGGACGGAGGGGGCCTGGACGCCGAGATCTGCGGCGGCGAGTTTGGCGCCGGCGGGGGTGTGACCGAAGGGGAGAGATTGGGTGGTGGATGAGTTGGCGGGTGGATCGGTGATGATATTTGCGCATGTTCCCCGGCCGGCCGGAGGAGTTCGGAGAGCCGCGAGAAGCGGGCCGCGGAAAGAATACAGTTCGTGGTAAAGTTTGGCGTCGGGTTTGGAACGGTGAGCGGAGGGATGATCGTTGAACAGCTTTTGCACGGTTTGGGCGAGAATGGCGCGTTCGGCGGCATTGGTGGTTAACAGCCAACGGGCCAGGGTGGAGCCGGGGGGGATGACCGGTGCGGGACCGCTGCCGCCGCGATCGGGCTCGGTGTAGAAATGCCAGACGTTCGTGTTGCCGAAACGATCGGCGTGCGGATTCGCGGCGAGGACGTCGGGAGAGACATCCGCGCCGAGGCTCCAGGTTTTGGTGTCGCTGGCAATGACGAGTTCGACGGCGGTGAGATCACAGGAATGATTCCCGTCCTTGGGGCCGATCAAAACCGAAACCAGATCTCCCGGTTGGATTTGCTGATTCCGGAAGGGACCGGCTTTGATCTCCTTGTCGCCGAAGGTCGCACCCGACGCCAGCCGGCGGCGGATCCCGCCGCGACGCAGTTCGAGCGACCAGGTGATGCCGTTGCCGCATTCGGGGTGCGCATGATTGATGGTGGCTTCGATGCAGACATTGGCCGCCTCGGGCGCCTGCCAGCCGACCGCCGCCTGCAACGTGGGCGAAGGATGCACAACCACGCTGTGCGGCCTCAGGTTGCCGGGGATGCGCACGGGCATGGCGGAGGAACTGGCCAGCACCAGCGGCGTGTCGGTGCTGCCCCAGCCATTCACGAAATCAAATTTGGAGGCGTGCACGATCCGATTGGTGAAATGGGTGTTGATCTGCACCGCCGAGCCACTGCCCATGCCGAGATATTCCAGCCAGGCAGCGAGAGCGTCGGAGTCGAGGCCGTATTGGGCTGCGAGTTCGACAACGTTGGTACGTTTTGGCGAGGCCGCAACCTCGGCGGCGGCTTCGAGATATTTTACAGTACGCGACAGCACCTGTTCCCGGCGGTGGGTTAGCAGCGCGCAGGTGGCCGGCACGTCGCGAAGCAGGAGATCCGGGCGGCCCGGCGCGACGAGACGCGGTTGCTGCCAGACGACGAAATCGTGATCGTGCCCGTCGCCCGCGTCGGACGCGGCGAGGTAAAACGTCACGTCGCCGGTCTTCGCGGTCTCCGGAATTTTCACGCGGATTTCCTGGTTCGTGGCGAGGGGGTTCACCGCTTCCATCCACGTCTTGGGTCCGCCGACTTTGCCGAGGTGTCCGACGGTGTTGAACTTCCAAAGCACCTTTTGCGTTTTGGCGACTTCGGCGGCAAGCGCCGCGGCGTTGGTCGGTTGCGCGGTCTTCCACCGCGCGCGGAGGTCATCGAGCCAGGGCGAAGGCTGCGAACTGTTCAGCAAATTCCAAAGCGAGGTGAGATATTTTTCATTCACGCCCTGCTCGCGCGCGACCTGGGCGAAGGTCTTGCGCCCGGATTTCAATGCCGCGCGTTCCTGGATCGTGGCGGCGAGATATTTTTCGACCGGCAGGCGGCCGCCTTCGTTGGTCTCGAAGATGATGCCCTGCAGGTTCACCTGTTCGCCGCCGTGCGCATCGGCGAATTGCGCGTAGAAGGCCTTGATCCGCGCGACGATTTCCTCCGTCCAATCCCGCCGCGTGGTGCCGCGCGAAAAACGCAGGCCATCCGGCAGCAGCACGAGGTGCGACGCGACTTCCTTTCCCGCATCGAGATACTTCGTCAGCAGCGTGGGCGACATCACGAGCGCCTGGCCGGTGTTCATGAAGCCCTCGCCCGCCGCGCCGTCCACGGGAAATTCCCGCGCCGGCTGAAGCGAAGGAATACCGGTCAGGTCCTGCAGGGTGTAAGTGTATTCGGCATTGGAAAGTCGGCGCAGCACGACGGGGCCGGGATCGCCGGCGTGTTCGCGGCCGACTTCCCCCTGCACGGCGCGAATCCACGCGAGCAGCCGCTCCTTCTGTTCCGCGGAGGGTTGCGGCTTTTGGGCGGGTGGCATGTCGCCGTTCACCAACTGGTCATTCACGCCCTGCCAGACTTTGGTTTCACGTTTAACCAGCGACAGCGAAGCGAAGTGCTCCATGTCGAAGTCGCCCTTGTGCTTTTCCGCGGAGTGGCAGGGATAGCAATACTCCTTCAGCACCGGCTGGATATCGCGCTCGAAGTAAGCCGTGGTCGTGAGACCGCCGGCACGGGCGAGGACGCTGCCGGCGAGCAGCGCCAGAAAAGCCCGGGTTAGAGCGGCAGAGGCCATGAAATCAGCATGTCGCATCAGCGGGGTGAGCGTCAATCGCAAGCGCACACGCCTGAGGGCAAACACATCCAAATCCATTATCAACGGCGCATTAGTCCCGAAGGGACGAAAGGCAATAGCCCGGCGATTCATCGCTGGGTTTGTCGTCATTTTGAATTGGCAAGTCCAGGAGGGACGAAAGAAAACTGCCGAATTCTTGGAAGTTGGCCATTTTGATGCCTCCACCCCAATACGAGCCCGTCCTCCATCGCCTTATTGCGTTCAATTTCGCTTGTCATTAAGCTCACGCGAATTTTCCCATTCTGGGGTATCCGCCGGAACTCCCGGCGGGGAGAAAAGGAAATTGTATGAGCTATGACTTGTATCTGGAGCCGCGCGGGGCACAAAAGCTGGACGCGGCGGTATTCGAGCAATATTTCAGCGGGCGGCGGCATTACCAGGTGGGCGAAGGCCAGGCGATTTATCAGAACGAGAACACCGGCGTGTATTTCATTTTCGACGCGCCGCAGGAAGGGGCGGTGGCCTTCAATTTGAATTTCTTCCGGCCGCACGTTTTTGGTTTGGAGGCGTCGGTGGAGTTGGAGGAATTCTGCCGGACGTTCGAGGCCGTGGTCCACGACGCGCAGGGCGAGATGGAGGATGAAGCGCCTTTTTCGCGCGATGCTTTCCTGCAGGGATGGAACAACGGCAATCTCTTCGGCTATCGCGCGATGCTCAAGGAGCAAACGGAGCCCGTCTATACCTGGCCAGCGCGGCGCATCTGGGAGGTATGGGCGTGGAACTATACGCTGCCGGAAAACGAGGACCGGACGGTGGATGGCATGTTTGTGCCGAGCATCTTCACGATGGGCGAAAACGGCCAGGCGGTGAGCTGCGCCATCTGGCCGCCGGGCTGCCCGATTTTGCTGCCGACCGTGGATTTTCTGTTGGTGCCGTTGGTTCAGGACGATCCGGAAAGCCAGGAAATGGCCATCGTTCCGTGGGCGGAAGTGTTGCCTGTCGTCAGCGCTTACGAAGAAAAGACAGATGGGTTGACGCGCTACCGGCTGGGCTTTGAAGAGTGGCCCGCGGAAATCGCGGAGTTTCTGAATCGGAAGCGTGAACCGGTCGGGGATTTGAATGGCATCGGGCTGGACACGGTGCTGGACGAGGAACTGGTGCGGCAGGCGACGGAGAATTAGAAAACGGAAGAAACTTCATGAACTTCGAGATGGTCAAAGCGTGGCTGGAAAAACAAACGGCCCGGGAAATTCGCAACCGCGGGATGCTGGCGCTGCTCGGCATCGTGCTGACGCCCATCGGGCTGGCGGCGGGATTTTGCGTGGTGCTGTTTTTTGCCTGGATCGCCACGCGCGAAAGCCGGAGTTCCGGCCTCAGCCCCGCGGCGCTTTGGATCGCCGTCGGTTCCGTGCCGGTGATGTTCGTTTTGAACGCGCTGATACGCCCGAAGGAGGAGGGGCCCGAGAAACTTTATCATGATGACAACGACGGCCCCGATGGGTCGGTGATGGGCACGATGATTCATCGCCGGAAGGTGCAGGGCCAGTTTGCGCTGTGGCTCCTGATGACCGGTCCGCGCCTGGTGGATTGGTGGATGGGGTCGTTGAAGCTCATCGGCCAGTTGAAGCGCCAGGACACGCATAGCTGCGCGGCGGTGTTGTTCGTCCTGCTGCTCAAGAACAAGCGGACTTCCTATCCGGATATTCAACGCGAGCTGGAGTGGCTGGATTTGGAGGCGACGCTGCCGCAACTGGGTTGGATCGAGGGCTTGATGTTCATCAACGTGGAGCCGCCGGCGCTGAGCATGACGGATGATTTGCGGATGGCGATCCGCACGGGCGTGGCGCCGCCGTGACGGACGGAGTGACAAAGCTCCAATGACTAAAGAAGCTCGAAATCCGAGTTAGTTGAATGATTGGGCTGAAAGCCCAGGATTTGATAGCCCGGCCTGAAGGGCCGGGTGGAGAACCACCCAAAACATCAAAGCCCTGCAAGGGCGCAACCCTTATGTCTCAATCCCCGGCCAACATTGTTGTTCACCTGGTTTTTAGCACCAAGCATGGCCTTTCCGCTCTTCTGACCGCCAGCGGTATCCTTTTCGCTGATGTTTTCATAGAACTCATCCAACGTCTTCGAGTATTGGTCCTGGCAACGGTTGAGGTGTATGGGATGGTGTGAGGCTTCACACCATTATCATAATCCATCTCGCGCGGCCAGAATTCCGCGCTGTCACGAATCCTTTGCCCGGGCTGCTTTAACCGATCTGGCTTCGGCACCGCCCCGAACTTTTCTATCGCGCGAACGGTTCCGATTCACGGTTCCGATCTGAGTCAACCCGAAGGGTGAATGGCGCTTACGGAGTACCTAAAACCCTCTTACTGAGCCGTTTGCGGCGGGTTGGGTGGGGTAAGGTTTCAAAGAGCACCTGCCGGCTTAGTCGCTGCATTTCTTTGAGCGTCGCTTGCAACTGGCGCCATTGG
>CAYUVH010000016.1:0-80874 GCA_964448135.1 uncultured Verrucomicrobiota bacterium
GCAGGTCGATGCGATCGAGCAAGGTCGAACCCATCACGCGCTTGGTGACGAAGGGAATCCCGAGGATCTTCGAGACCTGATTTCGGAGAAACAATCCCCACGCAGTCTTCGGAGCGAAAGAACTGCCAAATTTCTTCGCGGCATTCTGCTTGGCTAACATAAACGGGCGGAGCCGTTGTTCGTAACGCTGAAAGGCTTCCTTTGGCGATCCGTTCGCCCGGGCCAATTCACCGGCGAGGACGTAGGCTCCGATCATAGCCAGTGCGGACCCCTGGCCCGCCAGCAGGGATGGCGCGAATGCCGCATCCCCCACTAAAGCGACACGTCCTTCCGACCAGGTGTCCATCCGGATCTGACTGACGCGATCGAAATAGAGGTCGTCGCAGCCTGCCATTGCGGAAAGAATCTGCGGACACTCCCAGCCAAGCTTTCCGAATTGTGAACGCAGCACGGCTTTGTGTGCTTCCGCGTCGAATGGCTCGCTTTTGCCCTGATATTCGTCGGCGAAAACGAAGAGAAAAAGCGTGCGATTGTTTCGAATGGCCAAACGCCCTACCTGTTTGCCCGGGCAGCTGTAACTGACGTACACGTCTTCAGTCCTCGGCTGGTAGCCAGGCACCTCGAAGGCTGCAACAGTATAACCAAGGAAATTCTCGAATCGGTCCTCCGGTCCGAAAACCAATTTTCGCACTCCGGAATGAAGTCCGTCCGCTCCGATGACGAGATCAAAGCGTCGCGGAGGCGCGTGGTCGAAGTGGGCCTCCACTCCATCGGGCGATTGGGTGATTTTTCTGATGCCGTCGCCGAACACGGTTTCACAACGCCCTTCCAGCGTTTGGTAAATGTTCCTGGCCAGATCACTTCGGGGAATTGTCACGTATCGGCCATTGGTAGCCGTCCGGAAAACGTCCACGTTGAATCCCCCAATCTTCCGTCCGTGCGCGTTGACGATTCGCATCTCTTTAATGTGGTACCCGTCTCGCAGAACATTGCCGATGATCCCCATTCGCTCCGCGATTTCGAACCCCAACCCCCAAAAATCGATGGCATAGCCGCCGGCACGCAAACAAGGCGCGCGCTCCACGAGCATTGATTGGATGCCGTATACAGAGAGCCAATAGGCCAACGTTGGCCCAGCGATGCCTATGCCTGAAATGAGAACGTTCATTGGCAGGCCTTTTTTCCGCCTTTTTTAATATCGCCGCTGAGAATCCTCAATTCAACCCGAAGGTGTACCGGTTATCATCCCTCCGTCAAATGCCTCGGGCTTGGGCCAGGCTGCCTTAAACGGCCTCCTGCACGCATTCTGAGGCTGCTGGCGAGGTCTTCTGAATGACCGCTTGGTTCTGACCTGGAGGGTTTGTTTCTGAAGCCCCTGGATCGCCACGACGAATTCAAGTGCTGCCGCGCCAAGTTTGTTTGGAAGGGTATTTTCGTCCACTTTGTCAGCCACTTGCACTCCGAACGAATCTTCGTGGACCAGCGTTTTGACGAATTCCACAAACTGCTGCTTTTTATTCATGCCGGCGATTCTGGCATGGTCACTTGGACAAAGGCTGTCCAAGTCAAAAAATAGTTGTGGGAGTGCAAAGGGTGGATCAGGTTGGGGAGGAAATCGAGAAATGGAACCGCCAGTCCAAGAAGAGATAGAGGAAACGGCATTGATCCAGGACAATTCAGGGAATCGCTACCTCCTGCGAATCCGCGAACTGG
This sequence comes from uncultured Verrucomicrobiota bacterium, assembly GCA_964448135.1. Classification (GTDB taxonomy): domain Bacteria; phylum Verrucomicrobiota; class Verrucomicrobiia; order Limisphaerales; family UBA8199; genus CAYUVH01. The sequence goes on from CAYUVH010000016.1 coordinate 1,714, forward strand.
GCAATCTCTGGGTGCTGAAAGTGTTCGATCGAGGGGTGCAAATAGCTCAGGCGAACTGCACCGTTCGAGAAGACGCACTTTTGGTGGGCGATCTGAATGTATACGCGAACGCAAGAGTGGCTGAGAGTCGGTTCACTACTTGGATCAAATCCGCGCTAAACGTTAGATCCAGGACTGCGAATTATCAAAGGAGAGGATTGGGAACGAAGCTGCTTCGGATTATTATCCAACGTGCTCGGTCAAAGGGATTCGCGCATGTGTGGGGCAATCTTTTTCCTCTAGACTTGCAGACAAATCCAAACCTCCCTGCTTGGTACAGGGCTTTCGGTTTCGAAGTTGAAATGGCTGAGAATATGGCCTCCGGGAGAATAGTGCTCCAGTTGCGTTGAATACGGTTTCGGTGGTCGATCGCTTTCCGAAGGACTGGCTGATGCGATACAACCTGGCCTGCTACTTCTGTCAGTTGGGAGATCGGAAAAGTGCGTGGGGATGGTTGGAGAAGGCAATCGATTTGGCCGGCACTTCTGAGCATTCAAATTTGGGCGTTCCAAGTTTTCTGGGTTGGTCAGCACTGGCTGACACAAGATGCTGCACGAGAGAGTGTTGGGTTTTTGCGGGACAAGCGTGCTTGTCTCGATCTGAAAGGAATGGCCTGAGAGAAAATGAAGCGCCTTTGAGATGGGAATCGCGGCCGATTCGGCCAGCTTCCTTCCATTGCCTCGGCCCAGCTCGCGTGACAATATGCAGGTCATAATGAACCACCTGTTCGCCACTCTTTTGCTGCTTTGCTTCCCGTTTGTCTGTGCTCTCGGCCAAACCAACTACACTCCTCGCACTTTCTACCGATGGGCAGGCTCCGCCACCACTCTCGGAGAGGTGGACGGCACGAATCAAATTGCCCGCTTCAACGTCGCCGTCAGTGTCGCCGCCGATTCCGCCGCGAATATCTATGTGGTGGATGCACAGGGCAAAACAGTCCGAAAAATCACGCCCGCGGGCGTTGTGAGCACTCTCGCCGGTTCCGCGGGAACCATGGGCACCAACGACGGCATCGGATCGAGTGCGCGCTTCACTTTTCCCCAGGGAGTGGCCGCCGATAGCGCGGGCAATGTTTATGTGGTCGAATCCACGGATGCCTCCGCCGCGTACGGCTTGCGAAAAATCACCCCCGCCGGCGTGGTCACGCGGATGGAAATCTATACCATTGATTATCTGGACCAGGGAATCGGCGGCGTGCGGCATGATCTGCCGTATCTCAGCAGTATCGCCCTTGATAAATCCGGCAATATGTTCGTCGCCGGCATTCACGGCCAGGTTTACCGGGTTTATGGCAATTACGCACAGCCCCTGAGCGGCGTTTATGGTTCCCGGGGTACCAATGATGGCTATTTCACCAATGCCTTTTTTGGCGAGACCATTTCCGGTCTCGCCGTGGACAGCCGCACCAATATCTATGTGTCGGACACAGCCAATCACACGATTCGCAAAATCACGCCGGACCTCACGATCACAACGATCGCGGGCGCACCTGGTCAGGCGGGCAGCAACGACGGCCCCGGCATTCTCGCTCGTTTCAATAATCCCGGCGGTCTGGTGGTGGATACCAACGGCAACATTTTCGTCACTGATTTCGGTAACTTCACCGTCCGCAAAATCACCCCCGACGGTACCGTGACCACCGTCGCTGGCGTTCCCGGAGTGGCTGGCGTTACTGATGGTGACGGCGCGAGTGCGCGTTTCGCAGGTCCCTCCGGCGTGGCCCTGGATTCCCTCGGGAGCATTTACGTCGCGGACTACACCTCCATCCGGGTGAGTTTCCGTTACGTGAACACATGGATCAGCGACGTGGGCGGAAAATGGGAGGACTCCTTGAGTTGGTCGCTGGATGCCCCGCCTTCAACAAATGACGTCGTGGATTACATTACCAATGTCTTCAGCAAGAACGTGACGATTGACTTGGCAACGGTCCAGAACGCCGCTGAATCGCTCGTCATTAATGATCTATTCATTTCCGCACCGGATGGTGATTTAAACTCCCTGTCACTGGTTAACATGGGTTCAGCCCACTCATTGCGGGTCCTCGAGACCCTGGTGCTCGATGGCAGGGGTGGATTGCTGATCACCAACTCCAGTCTCATCGCCGCCAATTTGTCGGTTGGCTGGACCAACGGAAATGGCGCTGTCATCGTGCGCAACGGAGGCAGGCTCCAGACGGACCTCGGCGTGGTGGGATTTCTTTCGCTGACCAACAACGCCCTCGTTGTTGGCTCCGGCGCGTCCTGGACCAACCATGACGATTTTTACGTTGGTTATTATACCTCGGCCAACGGACTTTTGATTGGGGAAGGGGGCGTGGTGGTGAGCGAAGGCGACACCTGGCTGGGTTTGGGCGGCTATTACAATACGATCGCGGTAACAAATACCGGCTCTCTCTGGCGCACGGAGGGCAACTTGACCATCGGGCGGGAGGGGTCCATCAATCTGGTATTGGCCGGAAGCGGTGGCACGATTGTGAACGACGGCTCGGTCGCCCTGGGTAGCGGTGGAGACAACAATCTCGCCGTAGTGACCGATCCGGGTTCTACGTGGCGAATTGCGGGAGAAGTAGTCCTGGGTGCCGACAGCGGTTCCTTAAATGGACTGCTTGTAGCGAATGGCGCGACGATGCAGGTGGGCTCGGCGGGCAATCTGCCTCTGAACATCGGATTCGGCGGCAACACTAATATCGTGGCTGTTACGGGTTCCGGTTCCCGGTTGGATTGTTCGGGACCGATCAACCTCGCTCACGGCGGACCAATGAACCAGAACGTACTTGAGATCGAAGACGCCGCCATGGTTATAACTCCTTCGCTCGTCGTGTCCAACGACAGCCTCGTCCTTTTGAACGGCGGCACGCTAAAGACCGGCGGCACCGTCATGAACAGTGGAGCGCTCCTTCGCGTCGGCGACGGCGTTCAGCGTGCCGCGCTTTATCTCAACGGCGGGGATCACTGGTTCTTCGACGGTCTTGAGGTCGCCGATCACTCCGCGTTGACGGGCTGTGGCACCATCCATGGCAATGTCACCATCCGCCCGGGGGCTACGGTTGAAATCGGCTGCTGCGGCCCCATTATTTTCGCAGGCAACGTCACCAATTATGGGGTGATTATTCCGTCCTGTAATTCGCTGACCTTTTCCGGGGTGATCATGAATTTCGGCGTTATTCTTACGAATAGCGCGCCTTCCGGGCCGCCCGCTTGTTTGACTGTCACCAATGGCAGCATCGTTGGCCAACCGGAGAATGAAACCTACGTGGTGACCGATGATAACAATGAGGTGCAGTTGAACTGGTCGGCGGCGGCACCGGGTTCCTCCGGTTTTGTTTACGCCACTTTCACCACCGATGTAGCCATCGCAGTCGGCGTCACGAACATTGATCAGATTTCCAATGCTGCCGGCTTCAACTTCGCCACCAACTTCTTCGATGCGGTGGGAGAAGTGTACGATGCCGCTGCCAATGGCGGCATCGGGCAATTCGTTGTGCTCCGCAACCGATACTCCGGTCACTACGCCGTGGTCCGGTTTGATGATTTCCTGGAGGACAGCAGCCTCAACGCAACCTGGTGGTTTCAATCTGCGGGCGGCGGGAATTTCAGTTGTGCCGCGCAAGGTTCCGCCGTGGTTTCGCCGGTTACGAACCTGGCCCTCAATGCGCAAAGCGGAACGTTGGCCGCGGCGTTCAATACCGAGCCGGGGCGCGCCTACACAATTCAGTATCGTACAAATTTGACCACGTCCCCCTGGATTTCGCTTACCAATATTGCGGGTGATGGACTTTCGCACACCTTGCCCCTTCCGGCCAATCGCCCTCAGGGCTTCTACCGCGTCCTGACTCAATAAAGCCCGTGCTGGAATCGCTGAACTCGTGGGGGCCTGTGCCTGTCTGCTCCTCCAAGCCATAAGGACCAGTTACCCTTGAATTAGGGGCGGCCAGACTGAGTTGCACGACAAACTCGTCCGATCGGCCCTTTTACTTCGCGAAGCTTTCCAGCAGCAATCGAAATGCCCGCGTTTTCCCGTTCGCGAACCCAAAACCTGCCCTTATGCGCATGCAGCCCCTTGGCGTATCAGAGATGATTCTGGCATAACACCTGCTTTCACTATTTTGGGGGCGGTATCGCCGGGCAATATGTGGACGAAAACGTAATTATACATTAATCCGCCCGGCGATATGTCCACACCGCATCGCAGAAAGGTTGTGCAATTAACATATGACAATGAATGCCTCTCGCCGGGCGGGGTTCACGTTGGTGGAAATCATGATCGTGGTCGCCATCATCGGTTTACTCGCGTCCATTGCTGTTCCAAACTTCGTGCGCGCGCGCACGACATCGCAGCAGAACGCCTGCATCAACAATCTCCGTCAGATTGACGGCTCGATCCAGCAGTGGGCGCTGGAAACCAAGCAGGACGCCGCAGCCACCGTGCGTTACACCGACATCTCTATTTACATGCGCAGCGCCTGCGTTTGTCCTTCCGGCGGCACCAGCTTTGCCAACAGCTACACCATCTCCAATGTATCCACCCCGCCGACCTGCAAGAAGTCCACGGCCCACCTCTTGCCGACGCAGACCAGCAGCTAGGCCAACCGGCTATATTTTACACTACCCAGTCCCTCAAGCTCGGTGGGAATTCGATTCCCACCGGGCCCTTTGTTTCGCGGATCGACTGCTTTGGCTGAGTTTCTTGGCCGAGGGTGATGACAGCCTGAAGCTCTTTACCGATACACAAATAGCGAAGAGATTGTGAGGCATTCCCAATGCGGCAGAATCCCGCATGCGAGGTTCAAGGCAACGACTTTCGCCAGTGAAGCAGAGTTTGTGTCAGACGTTCGGTAACTTCTGGATTTCTCGCAGCAACGTTACGCGTTTCATTTCGATCAGACGCCAAGTCGTACAGTTGCACATCAGTGCTATCAGCATTTACGAGCAATTTCCAATTCTGGTCTCGAATGGCGAGGTTAGGGCTACGCTGACCAGGATATTCTCTGGGATAGCCAAAAGTTTCATTCCGTCCATATTCCCAGAACATCGGAAGCTTACGTTCCGCTCTGTGTCCCGAAAAGGACGCGCTCAAATCTTCACCATCCAATTTTATATCATGGGGTATTGGCGTTCCTGCGAGCTTGCAGAACGTCGGGAAGAAATCCACCGCGTTCATAATTGTCTGCCCATCAACGCGCCCTGCCGGAGCATGTCCCGGCCAACGCACGATAAGTGGCTCTCGCGTGCCGCCTTCGTAAAGACTGTCTTTTGCCCCTCGCAACCCCCTGGTGCGCGCATTGTTCAGCGTTGGCAACGGCCCATTGTCGCTCGTGAAGATTACGATGGTATTTTGATCGAGCTTCAGTTCCTTGAGGCCCGCCATCAAACGCCCAATCTGTTTGTCGTACTCAGCGAGGACGGGTTTGAGGGTCGATTCTTTTTCCGGGTAATGGTGCTTGTTCAGATCGGTGCCCTGCGGCACCCACGGAGTGTGGACGTCATCGGGCCAAAGATTCACGTAGCACGGCTGGTTTTGGTGCCGCTGAAGAAAATCCAACGTTTTGTCAACAAAGTAGGCACTGCGGTCCCACCGCTTGATTCTGTCATGGGCCGACCAAATCCAGTTCGTCCCGGTAAGATTTGGATCAGGTTCGGGGCTTTCGTAGGTGCTCGCGTGCTCATCAAACCCGTATTCGCGAAAGGGAGGCGCATTCGTCACGTCGCGCCCGCCACCCATGTGCCATTTACCAAACATTCCGGTGGCATATCCAGCCGCCTTCAACGTTCGAGCCATCGAAGGCGCTTTCGGATCGAGGAAATCAACCTGTTCAGAAGCCCGATTCCTGGCGCGCGTATTTAGAAAATTCGTGATCTTCCAACGGGCAGGGTAACAGCCGGTCAAGAAACCGGTGCGCGATGGCGAACACACCGGCGACGCCACATAAAATTCGGTGAATCGCGTGCCTTCCCTGGCGAGCTGATCTATATGCGGTGTCGGAACGAATCTTCCGCCGTAGCAGCCGACATCACCATATCCCATGTCGTCGGTGAGAATAAATAGAATATTAGGTTGCTCAGCCGCCTTCGTGAAACTCCAGCTCAACAACGCAGCGGATAAAGCGAGTGTGATATATGACCGGAGTCGGGTAAGTCTTATCATTGTTCCGCTTTCATTTCTTCGCTTCGTGAAAATCTGCGCCGGCAACGGCAACCCTCGCGATTGCCCGCTTAAGACAAGCATTCAGCGATTGGGCCATTGGGGCAATACCCGCAAATTGAGGGACTCGGTACAGCGCCCGCGGATTCGTAGGGGCTATAGATTGTCCGGCTGTCCGGCTTGAAACACACTTGAACGCGAAATCTTCACGCCGGAAATCCGGTCGAGACGACCGGGGCAGAAACCGTGCCGGAGCGTTGCACGATGAGTATCGAGGGTTGCATCCAGGCTTGGCGCCTTGACCTTAAGGGTCGCTACTCTATAGTGCGATTGAGGATTGGGCTCTTTGTCCTGATTCTCGAAAAGGGTTCGGGGTTGTGTTGCCTCGGAGGTCAAAACGGATGGTCGGGCCGCCATCCGGTGAAGGGCATTGCCCTGCTGGCGAAGCCACATCGGATAATTGAATGAGTCCGCTCCCGATCGAAATCCTCGCCTCGGTGCTGTTCGGCCTGGCCGTAGTGCACACTTTTTGTGTAAAGCGTTTTGCCCACTGGGCGCACGAGTCTCCGCCCGGTTCAGTGCGCGAGCACCTGCTCCACTTTCTCGCGGAAACCGAGGTGGTGTTCGGCCTGTGGGCTGCTGCGCTGTTTCTCGGCGTCGCGGCATTGAAAGGTTCGTTTCACGACGCAGTGAGCTACGTCGAGAGCCTCAACTTCACCGAGCCGAAGTTTGTATTCGTAATCATGGTGGTTGCCGCCACCCGCCCGGTGGTCCAACTGGCCGAAAGCCTCATAGCGCTGGCAGCGCGACTGATTCCCGTTCGCGAAGCCGTCGCGTTCTACATCGCTGCGTTATTCCTGGGGCCACTCTTGGGGTCGTTCATCACGGAACCAGCATCGATGACGTTACTGGCGCTCGTGCTCAAGCGCCGGTATTTCAACCGTGGCATTAGTCGTAAGCTGGCCTACGCCACACTTGGACTGCTGTTCGTAAACGTCTCCATCGGTGGCACCTTGACGCAGTTCGCCGCGCCACCCGTGCTGATGGTAGCGGCTAAATGGAATTGGGATTTGGCGTTTATGTTCGAGCACTTCGGATGGCGCGCCGCAGCAGCATGCGGCGTTTCAACCACGGTTGTGGCCACAGTGTTTTGGAAGGAGCTAAAAGGCTTGGGAGTCGAGCGGGATGCGAGCGGGCGGATACCGGCATGGCTCACGGCGACACATCTGATATTCCTCGCGCTCGTCGTGGCTTTCGCGCACTACCCGAATGTGTTTTTTGGGGTGTTTGTGTTATTCCTTGGCCTGACGACGGCGACGCGCGAGCATCAGGACGCACTCAAGTTGCGTGAAGGATTGCTGGTGGGATTCTTCCTCGCGGGGCTGGTCACGCTCGGTTCGTTGCAAGCTTACTGGCTGAAGCCGCTCATCCAAAGTCTTGGTGGTAATGCTCTATTTTTTGGAGCAACTGGTCTGACGGCGATCACCGACAACGCAGCTCTGACCTATTTGGGCTCGCTAGTGGACGGAATCTCGGAAGATCTGAAATATGCGCTCGTGGCAGGGGCGGTCACGGGCGGCGGGCTTACTGTCATTGCCAACGCGCCCAACCCGGCGGGCGCGGGCATCTTGCAAGATGCGAAAGCCTTCGAGGGGGAAGGCATCAGCCCCCTCGGACTCTTCCTCGGAGCATTGTTTCCGACAGCAGTGGCGATAGCGTTCTTCTGGTTGCTGCATTGAAGCGGGTTAACCTGGTGATGTCCTGCTTGTGGCCGCAATCGGCAGGCCATCAAAAAATGATGGGGTGAAAGATTTGAACTCCATCCTCGATTAATCCTGCGGGTTGAACACGCAAGGATTACGTTACAATTCAAGTAACCTCTCGAATCTCTGATCGCGGGGAAACCGGCTGGCCGAGTAAACGCAGAACCTCTCTCAAATCATCCAGCACGATGTGTTTAGCCGCATGTTGAACAGCGGGGGTTTTGGGCTGAAATGCCACCGAGAATCCTGCTTCCTGCAAAAGACAAACATCATTTTCGCTGTCTCCCACCGCGAGTACTTGCTGCGCGCCGATACCTAATTCGTCGATTAAATGCCGGAGCACGTTTGATTTGCATAGCCGGTGTTTGGCACAGCCTTTCAAATGTTGCATGGCGGGAGATAAGGTGATTCGCCCGGTGGCCTTTTCGCGGTGGAATTTCATAACGTGACTGATCGTAAAGTCGGCAAAAACCCTCCGGCGAACAATTTCCGCCGCCATACGGTAACTGTCCGTGACTACGCCCACCAGGTAGCCGGCTTTGCGCAAGCCCACGACCGTTTCAACCGCTCCCTTCGTGAGAGGCATCTCCCGGGCCACACGCTCGATAACGCTTTTCGATACCCCGGTAAAAATAGTCGCGATTCGCCTTGTGCGAGCGATGGCGTCGAGAGTCAGGTTATCAAGCAGGGGGTTTAGCTGTTCCATCCGGCCAACGTGATGCGCCAACTCCAAAACGAACCGTCCGTTCAGCAGAGTGCCGTCCATGTCAAAGAGCGCCAGCTTTTCAGCCTGCTTTAACATTTTCAACGCATGCCGGAAGTCGGCGCGGTGAACACGGTCTCGTTCCTTTGCCTCGCGTACGTGGCTCACGCGCAACCTCCCCCATTCGGCCGCCCGCTCGAGGATGGTCCGGGCGACTTGAGTGGCCATTTCGCCCAAGGCCTCCAGGGACTGGCTCTCGTGCGCGATACGGCCGATATCCACTTCCACGATACGAGATCGAGCTGCTGCCGCGTCGATCAATAATCCAATGTCCACACCGTAATCATTCTCAAATCTCAATTGGCGCAACAGGTCGCGCCGCGCGGCGATGATGCCACCCAGAGGCTGGGCGAAGTCTGACAATTCCGGAAAATAAGTGCGAAGAAGCGGTCTGGCGGTTAGAATGGTTACCCGCCCAGCCTTCCGAGCGAACTTGGCTTTTATAAAGTCGGCTTCGCCCATGAACAGGGGCTCCGTCATTCGCTCAATCAAGTCTGAGCGCAGCCCGTGCAGATCGCCGTCGAGATAAACAATCAAATCAAACTTCGCCGCTTGCAAGCCGTCCTCCATGGACGCGCCTTTGCCGAGCAGCGAACTCGTTACAACGCGCGCTCCGGACCGCTCCGCCATTTCAGGTGTTCCATCAATTGATCCGTCATCAATCACCAGCACTTCGCCTACCCGAGGGCTCTCGAGCGCAAATTTGACGACGTTCGAAATGGTACGCGATTCATTCAGCACCGGAATCACTACAGTGACCTGGGCTTTTCGTGTCGCATTCGAGTTCGTGCCCAACCGTTGGACGATTTTACGTTTCATCTCTCTTTTCATTTTTTGCCCGGCAACGGCGAATTTCAGCCAATGATATCGCTTTATCCTCGCGATTATCGAACATTTCAGTCTGACGGATTTGACAACGCAAAGTTGCTCTACTTAATGTTAGCCTGATGGATTCGAACATTCCAGCCGAAGTCCAACGATTTGTGGCCACACACATCACCTCTCTCGACCAGCTTGAGGTTTTGCTGCTGGTGAGTTCGTTGCCTGACCGGGAGTGGTCGGCCGACGCGGTATATCGAGTGGTGTTGTCAAATCCCGTGATTGTGGCTGAACGCTTGACCGGATTTGTCCGTGCCGGGCTGTTGGTGTGCGCGGGCGACCCGCCGCTTTTTCGCTATGGCCCCTCCACTGACGAAAAGGCGAAACAAATCGCCGCCCTCGGCGCCCTTTACAAGACGGCGCGTCACAAGATTATCGAGCTGATTTATAAGCCGGCCGATCCATTGAAACACTTTTCTGACGCCTTTAAATTCAAGCACAACAAATGATATGAGTGGTTTCGTTTACACGCTTTGTGCATTGACGAGTTTCGTGTGCTTTGTGCTCCTGCTGTATCACTACCGGCGACAGCGGGGGAGATTATTATTTTGCGGTTCGGTTGCCTTCCTGTGTTTCGCCCTCGCCAACGTGGTGCTGGTGGTGGACCTAATCGTAATCCCGCAAGTGGATCTCATGTTTTGGCGGAATCTACTCAACCTCCTGGGAGTATTTATCCTGCTGTTCGCCCTCATCGGCAGTATGGGGAAGGATGCCCAATGATGACGCCAGCGATTCTCCATTTCATGTCGGGCGCGATCGCCATGGGCTATGCCGCCATCGCGTTCTGTCTTTTCTGCTCATGGCGGCGCAACCGGATTGGCTTGATCGGCCTGTTCGGCGTCGCCTTCGCCTTGCTCGCAATCGAGCGTGTCGTCTTCGTGCTGGTGCAAGCACGGGACGAATACAAACCCTTCGTTTACCTGTTTCGGCTCGCCGCGTTTCTGGTCATCATTGCCGGCATCGTTGTTCAGAATCGGCGTCGAGGTTGAGGCATACCGACGCCTCCCACACCTTGGTGACGAGCGCGGCGGATTGTTGCGGAAAGTACGCGGCTTTGGGTGTGGCGCGGCTATTTTTTCGATCCAGCAGCTAGGGGCACCAGCGAATGTGAATGCCGATCAGCTCTCTCCTTGTGCTTTTTGAGCCATGGCAAATTCAGCGCGCAGCAGATCGTGTAGCGTCACCAACCCAATCACGTCGCCTTCTTTGCGATCCAAAACCGCGACGAAGTGTGTTTCGGACGTAATCAACATCCGCTGCAGCTACAGTTGCTGCGCGCGCTGTCGCAAACTTTGCATTCGCAGCCCTAGCACATGCGACTGTAGCAGCGGCGGCAAAGGCTTTTTGTAAGATGCTTTCATCGCTGGCTGCGCCGCCACAGGTCAGAGTGAACCAGGCCGAAATTAGCCAGCCGCTGCTCCACTAGCCGAAAGCGGGCCGCTTCAAGGAATTCGTCCGGAGGCGTGAGTTTCGACGCCGACAAGCCGGTGGTGAACCGGAAGAACGCGTACATCAGCGCGAGCACCAGTTTCGCCCGCCACTTTCGCCAGCCGCGGTCCGGCTGTCGGAAATCCGTCAGCAACCAACCTGCTTGGTCTGTCGCGCCAACCGAGACCTTCGAAACCAGCCGCTCCAGTTCCTCGCGCCGAAAGCAGTCGAGAAAGAAACTCGTCACGACCAGGTCGAAGGCCGAATGCGGCGGCTGCCACGTCAACGCATCCTGCTGCAGGAACGTCGCCCGCGCGGCGTCCGCCCCCTGGCGCTTCATTTCGGCGCGGGCCGCCTGAATCATGCGTGGGCTGCGTTCGACACAAGTTACGTGCACGTGCGGATTGGCTCGCAACAATTCCACGAGAAACCGGCCCGGCCCTTCGCCCAGGAGCAACGCGCGCCGACTGGTTGTCGCTTCAGCCAGAAACGCGATGCGACCCCGCTGCAGGATCTGCCCGGCCAAAAGCAACTCCAGGTTCCGATATTGAGGTGCCAATGTGTCGAAGCTCACGGCTCATGGACGGGGAATCTTCGAGCGGGCCGATTCCACCAAAGGCAGGCGGCAATGCCACCCGCAGCATATGCCGCCACATCCCAGAGGTCGGCGGTACCGTGATGCAGCCAGAGCGGGCCGATGAACTCGCAGACCAGCGACCATATCGCAAGATGCGACCCCATTTCCGCCCAAGTTGGCGCGAGATCGTGTTCGCGCAAACCCGTAATCCGCTGGATCCACAGCACTACAGGCAGAGCCGCCGGAATCAGGAGCAGATCATTAAAGTGGCCATGCAGAAACGGCGACGAGAGCAACGGCTTGAGCAGCCAGCGATTCAGCGCATAGGCTGCCGCCGAGCCAAGAAACAACCGATCGTGCAAATACCCGAAGCGGCTCACAACAACGCCCACATGACGAAGCCGGTGGCCACCGCCAGAAGTGTCTTCAAAAGCATTACCATCATGGGGAATTGTAACGCGAACAACGCTGTGGCCCAAGAAGCGATTCTATACACCCCCCAAGCCCTGTTGCGGATCGAACCTTGCAACTGTGCGGTCGCAGCGGCAACCCTGGACGCCAAGTCGTGCTTGCTGAGTTCAGGCTACTCTCGCCCCGCCCTCGTATCTTCGGTTTGTTTCCAGGTAATTGAGTCAATGTAGGTGATCCACCTCATTGCAACCAGAACCCGCGAGCGGATCTGAAAGGGATTGTGCGGCCTGACCAAGTAATCGTCCACCCCCGCCGCCAGGCCCGCTTTGATTTGATCGAGTTCGCCCATCACGCTCCGCATAAGCACGTAAATGTAAGGCAGTTGGTAGTGCCTCCGGATGTTGCGCACCAATTCCAACCCGTCAAAAACGGCGCCAAACTTCCGGTCCGTGATGACCAGCCGTGCCGGGCGCGCTTGAAAACCCGCCCAAAGATCCTCGGCGGAGGCAAAGGTGGAAACGTCCGCGCCATCCAGGACGAGCTGGTCCTCGATATGAGACCGTTCTTCCTGCTTCCGGATCGCCACGTAGATGTTCGTTGTTTTAAGACTTGCCATAGCCAGTTAGATGTCCACTCGCCGGAGCTTGTCCAGAAGCCCAACCCGCTGGCAGGATTTTCTTCATCGCCGGTTGCCCAGGCGACGCCGATTGGGCTGTCCCTAACCTACTGGCTTTTTTTCAGCCAGATTTCCATAGTGCTCCTTCATGCATTCTTCGCACAATCCGTGGCTGAAGTCAGCTTCGGAGTGCTCCTCGATGTAAGTTTCAATTTTCTCCCAACCTCCATCCTCGTTGCGGATACGTTTACACCACATACAAATCGCCAGCCGGCCCCTGAGGATTTTGATCTCCCGGCTCTGGCGGACTGTTTGAGCAACGAGAAAAGCCAACAAGGTAAGGACGGCGATGCGAATGAACGCGTTGACAGCGCTGGTGGCGATCGTTTCATGGGTTTCAAGGAAACTCGCGATGAAGAACCGACCAATCGGAAGAAGGACAGCTAGCGCATAAGCCAGACGCGAATTGCAGAAGATCGCCGCGATGGCAACCGGAAGGACGAAGAGAATGGGGAACTTCAGCGATGGCGGCGTCCAGACATCAATCAAAAGAATCCCCAAGCCCACTGCGATGTGGGTGGCTGGCCGAACGAATAATGGGACAAAACGGCTAATCCAGGCCTGAAGGGGCAGACCAAAAACAATGCTGGATTCATTCTGGCGTTTCAAAGCATGAGTGTGACCAAACGGTTGACGCACGGACCATCGGGAATAAACGCTACCTCGGCTGGCGATAGGCAACGGTTTCAAAACGAAATCCCCGAATTTCCGCCCACAAACCCTTGGCCTTAAGATACATCTTGGAGCTGGATTGGTCAAAGACGAACGACAGGGCCAAAATTAACGGCGTGCAACTGCGTGCTTTATCTTATTTCGGCTCCAGAGAGCATCCCGGGGCAGAAGCCCCCTCAAGACTGCTTGACGCAGCTCAAGACCGCAGCGCATATTTACACCGCAGCCGGTTTGAAACTACTTGGAGTTCTCCGTCTGCAAACTAAGGGTCCGGCGGCGAGTGTGGCCGGAGGCACATACGGATGGGCGGGCCACCATCCGGGTGAATCATTTGCCGGAATGGCCAAATCAGAACATCGAGTGATTGCCTCGGCGACGTTTGCCCGGCGCAGGAGGCGGCGTGAGCTCTTTGTCGTTCTGATCGTCGGAGTGATCTGCTCGGGCCTCGTGGCTCTCCTGCTGTGGTTGGCCTGCTCAGGCCCCAAGCCCGCCCCTTAACCAGCAGCCCACCGTCTGGCTCATCATATCTGAACATCCGATGCGCACCCTTAAAATAATGATTGCTACTGCCCGTCCCACCAGCATGTGCGCGAGCGCGGGTGAGGATCCGGGTCTGCGTGTGGTTGGCCACACCACTCGCGGGGAGCGTGTGCTGCCGGAAGCGCAAAACCTGCTGCCCGATGTCATCGTTATGGCGATTGACCTGCCGGGTGTAAACGCTTTGCAGCTGGCGGATCGGTTGCGGCGCGAGATTCCGTCGGTAAAGGTCATTCTCTTAATGCGGAGCGTAGATGCGGAGACCACTTATCAGGTCACCCAAGCGGGCGTATGCGGTCTGTTGCCTGCGGCCTCCTCCGCTGACGAATTCCGCGACGCGATCAAACGGGTTGCGGCGGGCGAACTGGTTTATCCCTCGAATGCTGCGCGGCTAGCGCTCGACCATCTGGCCCGCGTGAGAAAGCCGCCGCCCAATCTATATCATCTCAGCGCGCGCGATCGCGCAGTTCTGGTCCACATCGCGGAAGGTAAGAGCGACTCGGAGATCGCCGCCAGTCTTGGCTTACAGCGCTCAGCGATTGAGTGGTCTCAGAAGCGCATCATGAGCAAACTTGGGATCCATACTATTGCCGGTCTGACCCAATTTGCACTCAGCTCCAACCTGGCTTCATTGCCCGGTACTCCTTCTGCTCTGCCGGCCGCCTCGGCCGCCAAGCCCGGCCCCAGGCGGACAGGGGCGAAGCGTACGAGAACGCGACCCATCGTGAGCCGCAGTCAACGCGTCGAAGAGCCATGAAGTACTGGGATTACTGGATTGATATGGCGAAACTGGCACTGTGGCTATCGCTACTCCTGGCGCTGGCGTTTTGCAGCTGTTTCGCCGTGTTGTGGTTGCTCGGGGGTCTGGTCACTCACGTCGCACCCGGGGCGCTTGTTGTGATCAAGGTTTGCGTTTGGGTCTTAAGCGTGGTAATGGCTCCGTTCGCGCTCGTCGGCGCGTTTTTGTTTGCGAATAGAAAGTAGCGAGGGCCAGCAGGCAGCCAAAAAAACTGGAAAGACTAGAGAATCAGCGCGGCTTGCAGCACGACAGGTTACCGTTTGCCCACCGCGGTGGCGATCAAGGCTGCAACAACACGGCGCGATAAAACCGTTGTGTGTCCGGCGGAGCGGCGTCAAACGCGATGACGGCATCGTTTGTGGCCGCGATGGGGAAACCCAGATTGATCCAATTCGTTTGCGCAAGGTTGGTCAGGCATTGCAGTTGGTACTTTCCACCCGCGACAGCGCTCCACATCAGGTTGGCATCAATATTGGTCTTCACCACCGATTGCATAACTGGCGCGGGCGGATTGAGGATAAAACGAAACACCGTTCCAGCGCCGCTACCGCCATCCACGGTTGTGCCATAGAGATGGCCGTCTGGCCCGAACACCATTCCGGCATACGGCTGCGAGCCGTTGCTGTAGTTGAACGTGAACACGGTTTCGATCGTGCCATTGGTCGGCACTTTGAAGATCGTGCCGTAACCGGTCGCGCCGCCGTTGCGGGTCACGCCGTAGAGGCTGCCATCCGCGGCTGGCGTTAGCTCGGCGATCGGGTTCGCGCCGTTCGTATATCCGAACGCGGCTACCATTTCGACGCTGTCGTTCGTTGCTACTTTGAAAATCGTCCCGTGATTGCCCGGCCCGCCGTTGGCGGTAGTGCCATAAAGCGCGCCATCCGCCGCCAGCACCAGACTCGCCCATGGATACGCGCCATTGCTCGTGGCGAAAGCGAAGAAATTGGTAAACACCCCCGTGGATGACATTTTGAACACAGTGCCCACGTTGTTCGAACCGCCGATGAGCGTCGTGCCGTAGAGCCAGCCGTTCGTATGCAGCAGCAATGCCGATTCCGGATTGCCGCCCTTTACACTATTGAAGGCAACCAGCCCCGTCGGCTGGGTATCCGTGTCGCCCATCTTGAATACCGTGCCGTAAACGCCCGGGCCGCCGGCTACCGTCGTGCCATAGAAAACACCACTTGTGCCGGCGATCAATCCCCCGAATGGCGTCGAACCGTCCACGGTGGTATTGGTGAAGGATACCTGCACGGCAAGGTGGTTGCTCGCCAACTGAAACACGGTTCCGTGACTGAACGGGCCGCCATTGGCCGTGGTGCCGAAGAACACATCGCCTGACCGCAGCAGTCGCCCGTAAGGATTCGCGCCGTTTGTGAATCCAAAGGAAGCCACCGGGAAAAACGTGCCATTCGTGGTAATTTTGAAGATGGAGCCCTGACCGCTCACCCCGCCGTAAGAAGTCGAGCCGTAGAAACTGCCATCCTCACCCGGCACGAGGGCGGCTTGCGGGTATTGACCGTCGCTGGCGTTGAAGACATGGAGGGTGGTCAGCACGCCGGCGCGTGCCACGCCAAGAAACATTCCCGCCAGCAATGGCAGGCAAATTCGGATTCGCTTCACAAAACCAGGTTGTTGACGCCGAACGCTCAAGGACACTTGAGCCGGTAGAATTTGTTCGTTCCCGTTGGCACCACCACATAGGGCGAAGAAACTCCCAAATCGGTCCAGATTCCAGTGGTTACCGAAGTCGCTTCCTGCAGAATCCCGCCGTCGGCCCAACTGACGGTGATCATGCCAGGGCTGATGGCAATGTTCAGGGTGGGTCGTCGCACGATGACCTGGAAGCTGCAACTGTTCGTGGTCCCGCCACACGCGGTGGCGGTGGCCACCACGGTATTCGTGGTGTCCCGGTTGAATAGGGTGCCGGAGGGCGGCGTCGAGGTGACCGTGACGGAGCCGCAGGCGCCGGTGGCGTTGATGGACCAGTTGACCGCGATATTGCTGCTACACGTGAGCACAACGATATTCGTGGGACAAACGAGGCTGGGTTTGTTTGTGTTCAGGAGGGTCACGGTTTGGATGCAATAGGAGGCGACCGCGAGGAAGATATTGCTGCCGCACGGAGACAGTCCGCAATTCGAGGCGACCACCCAGGTACGGGAGATAGAGCAACCATTGGTCTGATCGGAGAAGGTGAGCTGGTAATTTGTGCCACAGCAGGCGTCAACCACCATGGGCGGGTCGAAACTCCAATTCGTGCTGCAAGACACGGTCTTGTTCGAGGCGCAGGTAATCATGGGCGGGTTGGTGTAATAGACGGTGACGGCCTGCGTGCAGACCATGCTGTTGCTGCAGCAATCCTGCGCGAGCCAGGACCGGACAATGACGTTGGTGTAGCCACAACCCTGATTGGTGACCGTGCTGAGAACGGTCAGATTGAGGTTTGTACAACAAGTCCCCAGGGCCATGGGCGGATCAAACGTCCAGCCACTGCCGCAGACCACATACTTGTTCGTCGAGCAAACGACGGCCGGCGCGGTGACGGGTGGCAAGGTGACGATTTGGGTGCAGGTGGCGGGGTTGTTGCAACAATCCATCGCCTGCCAGATGCGCGTGAAGGTCATACCGGTGCAAGGCTGGCCGTTGGTTACGGTGCTGGCCACCGACACCGTCACGTTGGTGCCGCAACACAGGTCCGTGGCCATGGGCTGGTCGAAGGTCCACGCGTTGGTGCATTGCACGGTCTTGTTCGGCACGCACATGATGCTGGGCGGCGTGGTATCAATCACCGTGACTATCTGGGAGCAACCGGTTTGATTGCTACAGCAGTCGGAAATGGTCCAGTTGCGGGTGGCGGTGAAGTTGCAACCCGCGCCATTGGTAAAGGTGCCAGTCACGGCGATGCTCACGTTGGTACCGCAACAAATATCAAACGCGGTCGGGGGGTCGAATGTCCAGGCACTGCCGCATTGGACGGTCTTGTTGGGAGGGCAGCCTACTATCGGTGGATCGAAGTCCAGGATGGTAACCCTCTGGCTGCAGAAAGCGCTTTGACCATAGCAATCTGTCAGAATCCAGGTGATCGTCGCGACACGTGGACAATAGTTGTTCGTGTAAGCACTGGACGTGAGCGTGAAATTCGTCCCACAGCAGTTGGTCATTACGAATGGCTGGTCAAATACCCACGGGAGGCCGCATTGGACCGTCTTGTCCGGCAGACAATTCAGCGTGGGCGGCGGGCAGGGGAGATTGGTATTGCTGGTAATGATCTCGAAGGAGAGATCCAGGCTGTTGGTGAAGCCTGGGCGATGGAGGTCCACCCAGTTAAAGCCTGGCAGCATGCCGACAACCGCGTCGTCGTTCCAATTCGTCGGGCAAGTTTTCCAGCCGAAGAAGAACGGATTCGTCGCCGAGCAACTGGCCTGGACAGAAAGCCAATAGATGTTTCCGTTGGTCTGGTACCAGCACATGTTCGTCGGCAGATTGAAGACGTATTCCCAGATAACCGTGTCCGTGCCGATGATGCCGTTGCCGGGGGCGGTGGGGTCGTAGAATTGCTCAAACACACCGTTGGTGTAAGGGAAGGCGAAGTATTCATTCGGCTGGAAGCAGTAGCCGCAAAGTTGGAAGCCGGGCCGACTGTAATTATTGCCGTTGCGCGGAATGTCGGTCCACAAGCCGAGGCAAATGCAGGGCGGCGTGGGCGGCAATTGGTCGGAAAGCCAGGAAGCCCAGAGTCGGATCTGGGTCAGCGGACCGGTGGCCGTGCAGAGGAAATCATCAGCGAGCATGTTCGATGGGCTGCTGGCCTTGACATCGAGGCCGCTGGTGGATGGGTCGGGCACCTGGAGCCACTTGTAGGCGTTTGTGGTATTCGGCGGCGGGGGTTGATTGGTCCCGCTGGTGATGATCTCGAAGGAAAGATCCATGCTGTTCGTGTAGAGCGGCGGACGGCGCAGTTCCTGCCAGCCAAAGCCGGGCACGAACCCAAAGACCGCGTCATCGTTCCAGTTGGTCGGACAGGTTTTCCAGCCGAAGTGATAGAGGCTTTGATCGAAATTGCTGACGGTAAGCGAGAGCCAGTAAATGCTTCCGTTGGTTTGATACCAGCAGGTATTGGTTGGCATGGTGAAAATGTATTCCCACACCTGGCTGTCGAAGCTGAAGAAGCCCGGGTTCTGCGGGTCCCAGAACTTTTCGAAGAAGACGTTGGTGTAGATCAAGCCCGCGTACTGGCCCGGACAGAAGGAGGCGCTGCACAGCAACAGACCGGGCTGGCTGTACGGATTGAATTGATTGGTCGGGATGTCCGTCCAGAGACCGAGATTGAAACAAGCCTGCGTGGACTGATCAAATTCCCATGAGCCCCACAGACGGATTTCCGTGATCGGGCCGGTGGCGTTGCAGCGGAAATCATCTGCCAGCATCTGGACGTCGGTTACACGCACGTCTATCCCGTTGGTGTTCGCCTCCGGAACCTGCAGCCACTTGTCAATTGTGGTGTTCGTGGGAATGACTCCAGGCGGGTTGGTGGTGGTCAGGGCGAAGGACAGGTCGAGGAGAAGGTTGGTGTTGATGGGATTGGCCAACTGGTTCCACGCAGTGAGGATGTTCGTGTTTTGGGGACCCCCTTGGAAGGCGTACAGGGAGCTGCCGCCATAAAAGTTGGTTGTTGTTTTCCACCCGATGTTGGTGAGTGGCAAACCGGCCAGGGTCGCGCTGACGGAAAGCCAGTACGTGATTGGTGTGTTGGGCGTCCCGGTCTGGACGAAGGGATTGGTGGGGTAAAAATTATACTGAAAAATCGCGTTGTCCGTGCCGAGGACGTTGGTGCCCTGGCTGGGATTCCAGAAGGTCTCAAGCGTGTTCGTCACCCACAAGCGAACGAGGTACTGGGTGTAGTTGAAGGTCTGGTACCAAAGCAACGCGCCCGGCTGGTTGTAGTTGGTGAAGGGCGGGACCGGGGGGACGTTCGACCAGATCGCGACCGTGAGGAACAGGTTGGTGGTGTTGGGCACATTATTATTGAGATAAGATGCCCAGATATGGATGTCGGTGACCGGCGCCGTGTTGGTGCAGAGAAAATCACTCGCCAGGACGAGCGGTTGCCGGATCTGGACATCGTAGCCGCTGGGGCTGAGGTCCGGGTATTGCACCCACTTGGTGGCGTTGGTGGCGCTCGGCCAGTCGGCGCGGGCCGGGAGAGTTGCGACAGACAGAAGCGCAGCCGCTAGCAGGAGTTTGCCGTAGGGGAATGGATTGCAGGAAAGAAGGGTGGTGTGCATAAGACTGCGTGGTTGGGTATGGTCATTTCCCTGACGCGGCGGCTTTGCCTGCCTGTTGCAAATCCGGCCCGCGCTGGCCCGTCCCTGCTGTCAAACCGCGACCGCAGGGCAATGTGAAGTACGTTCATGCCGACTGACTCTCAGTCGAGCCTGTAAACTGCGGTTGACAGCCCGAGAATGGTTCGACAATGACACCGCCGTCAAGTGCGGAGTAAAAATTTTTATGCTGTTCATTAAATCGGAAATCGGGCTCGGAGCGGCGATGGCGGGGGAGCTATGGGTTGCACGCCTGCGGCGTTAAGTCGCCAGAGTCGTTCAATGGGGACAATGTCGCCTTTAACATCACAGGCAATGGAAACCCCAACGGTCTGATTATTCTGGCAGCCCTGACGTTGGAAACGGTATCCGATGCTGCGCATTTTTCTAACCCCGACGAATACAGCGGCCGTTTCCTGGCCTTCACCATCAACCGGCTGGAATTTACAGCAGAATACCAATTTGATGGGAACAAACTGGTTAACGCCGACCGAAACGATCAACGATGATGGGACGAATAAGTTCCTCGTGGTGAGCCCGCCGAAAAACCAGCGGTTTTTCAGGCTGCAAAAGCCCTGATGCTGGTGAGAGTTGACGAATCGAAGCGTGCTGGCTAGCTGAGGCGGTGAGGCCGTGTGGGCTGCCTCAGTATGTCACAACTTCGACTTCCCCGCCTTCCTCGCCTTGGCCCATCTCGCTTTCATCAACGCAGCCATCTTCGCCTTAAATCCAGCAGGCATCTTTTTCTTGGCCTTCTTCGGCTTTGCTCCTTTGCCGGCGCTGAATTTAGCCCAGCGTGCTTTGGCGGCTTTTAAGATGGCTCTTCTTCCAGCCGCAGACATCTTGTGTTTGCCGGGTGACGTTGGCGCAGATTCTTCCGATCCGAGGAGTGCGTTGAGTTCGTCGTTCAGGGCCAGGATCTTCTCTTGGATCGTGGCCGCTTTTCTGAGTTGTTGAGGAGTGATGTTGAGCATGCGAAGAGATATTACCTGTACCGGATAGTGAAGTCAGAGCGTTTTTTGTTATTCCCATTAAGCCCATCGAGATGCAGCGGGATTATGACGCAGCAGCTTGGTATCTGTGAAAATGCCGGAAAGGACGATTACCGAGCGCCCCCGTGGCTTGTGCAAGGCCAGTAGGATGAACCGACTTTTCAGGGGCTCATCGCTTTCCGTATTAAGACAGTTGAATCGGGACTGGTTTTCTTTACCGGTTTCCGTATCAGTGCGCCGCAGAAAGCTTCAGAATGTTGGGCCACAGTGGCTTAAAGTCCGAATCGCTCAGCGCACTCGTTGTCAACCTTTTGAGGCTGGCAATGGGTAGTGCCCGCAGGAACCAGTACCAAGCTTCTTCGGGATCGCCAAGCTGGCAGCAATAGCGGGCGAGGTTGTAGCGGATTAGGAATTGTCCAGCGTGGCACTCCACGACCCGCAGGAGAACGTTCCGTGCCTCCCGCGTTCGCTTCAGTTGGTGTAAAGCGGCGGCGTAGTGGACCCAGGCATCAGGACCGCATAAGGCGTGCTCGCACCTGACTTTTGCCACCTCGGCAACCGCCTCCCATTTGCCCTCCGCTGCAAACATCTCGCAGCGCAACTCCAGGGCCTTGGGATGCTCTCTGGCTTTCGGCTCGAGGCGTTCAAGCTCCTTGGTGGCCTCAAGGAGGTTGCCTCGTTGCAGCCATGCGCGAGCAGTGTAAACGGCCGTGATTTCGAGAGGTTCCGGCAGCTTGTAGGGTTCAAAAAACACAGGTTCTTCAGTGGCAAACTCGCACAATTGTCGAAGTTGACAAGCCCAACGGTCGAAGCCCAACGGTCGAAGCATAAATCTTCACCCTAGGAGCCCGTCGCTTGAAAGTGAGGACAAGTGCCATTCTGACGCCGCTCTCGACTCGCTCGGTCCCGGTAATCACAACCTCCGGCGCTATACATTGGGGTGGAAAGATGGGACCTGTTTTCCAATCCAAGCCCCTATAAAACCATTCTTCCGCCCTCAACTGAACGGGCCCAGGCACCATCCACCTCATTCTGGCAGTGAAGGAGGCCTGTGTTTTGGGACTTGGACTCCCGTTGGTTAGTTGTCAAAAGGTATCATTTGAGATTCTCGAAAACCCTTCTCTGCACTCTGTCACCAACGCAGCCACAGAATTAGCGGCAGGAACTCAGTGGTTAATCTTCCGCAAGTCTTCCGATACTTTGTGTTCAACTGGAGTGCTCGGAATTTGTGGTTGATCCTCCGGCAACTCGGGCACATTCGATTCCTGCATTCCATCCTCCATGCTTGAACAGGAGGCGCAGATATTTGGATTGGAAGACAACACCTTCACACTCTTGGTCATCGGTTCGCCACACAACATGCAGATTCGACGGTGCATGATTTGTCTTCGCGCGTCTCTTGAATTGGCCGGTCTCCTTCGAAATACTAATTGGGCTGAAGAGAAGTGTGCAGGTTTGTGGAGCCTTTGAATAGTCCGGTAAACTACCGACGATTCCTAAGGGCAAGGACCGACGAAATTACCCCAGCGTCGAAAAAGCAGAACATAATACCTAGCTCACGTTGACCATTCCACAGTAATTGTTTATTTTGGCGTGGGATGATTCCTGACCAGAGATCATTAAGCCGTTCCCAGGCAGAACGACTGGTCAGCTATTTGGCGATCTTTGAAACACCCGGCTACGTATTTAGGGAAAGCCACACGCCGGACAGATCTGAAACCATTCTCACCCAAGACACCTACGATTTTATTCGTCTGGTCCTCGTATTCGCCGGCACCAACACTTCTGAACGCCTTCGACTTCTCGACCTGCAGGCGTATGAAAAAGACGCTCATTTGCTGGGACAAGCCAGTGCCGACCTTCTCTTCGAACTCCTTTACCGTCACGTGCGCTTGGATCATTCCTCCCGAGGCCACCTTCTTGAACTGCTGGAAAACGGGCACATAATCGCCATGCTCAAGCGGCTCAGGGACCTTCAACCCACGCTGGCTTCTTGAATGGTGTTGCCGCCGTGATGCAACCAGCCTTCCCACCTCTGCCTTTTTTAGGGGAGATGGGCGACGGGCGCCAACGAGATGGGGATGGGAAATCCCGCTGAAAAAACGCACCGCCGCCCAAATCCACTTCCTGGTTAAGAGCGAATGGCGGCAGCGTCAATGGTATGGTTTTCGAGAGGAGAGCCGGGTAGCAAAAGCGAGAGCGTTTTCGCTGATGCTCTGTTCCTGGCTGTCGATACAGACAAAAGAGGCGAAGGAATTGAATCCTCCGCCTCGCCACCAATAAAACCAGCCTCGCTTACTTGGTGCCCAGAATTGCGTCTTTGGCTGCCTTGGCGACGCGGAATTTGACCACACGCTTGGCCTTGATCTGGATGGTCTCGCCGGTTGCCGGATTCCGACCCATGCGAGCTTTCCGATTCACCAGCACAATTTTGCCCAGTCCGGGAATCGTGAAGGAGTTCTTGGCGTTCTTATAGGCCAGTGCAACCAGAGCTTCGAGGGTCTGCCCCGCTTGCTTTTTGGTTAGACCAACGGTTTCTGCCACAGATGTGACGATTTGTGATTTAGTTAATGCTTTTGCCATATTTATGTTGAGCAGGGATAGCGGCAAATCCCAATAAACACAAGGGAAAGTTAGCCTTCACCCGCCATCGCCTGACGCCAAAACCTCGAAGTTCATTTCCGGGCGGCAATTCGGTGTGTTTGGCGGAAAGGGCCCGGCAGCAGCATCAGACGCCGCTCTGATCGATGCGCTCTCGCACCGCTGAATCTCTTTTGGCAGCCAGGTAAGGGCAGCCAGCCAGCGACCTATTTGAAGGAACCGATTCCAACCAAGATGCTTGCATCGTGCGCAACAGGTTAAATGTGTCGTTCTGGGAGAGTTCGTTCTTAATCGTTTTTTGAAGCCTTACTTGCACAGTATGCGGATGGCCATTTTCAACCCACCTCACCTCCGACTCTGGCGGGACCGATAATATCACCGGGCCGACGGTTGCAATGCCGCTTTTTACAACAGACCCAGGCATAGCGGCCAGGACCTTCCCGTACTAAACGAATACGATGTCCAAGTCGTGCTCTGAGTTATTAATGACGCCGACGTAATAATGATGCAACTGAGCAGCTGCGTGTGAACGTTCAATGAACAGCAAGCACACGAGTCCAATCATAATTCGAAACGTCAACCTAAAACCTCGAATAGTGTGCATGGTATCTGAGTGAGTGGGGTGGTTGCCCTTGATCTTGAGCATGTTCTCGCGGGGCCTTACTCCGCTTCGCACTGTGCTCGACGCCGTGTCTGTCCCTCTCAGCTCGTGCCCGCCTTTCCCGCGCCAGCCGGAACGATTCCGGTTGACCGGGTATCGGCAAACGCTCTCGGACAGTGTCACGTCGCACGAACCGCCAAACTTTGACAGCTCGTGATAGTCTCCAGCCCATCGTGTGCCCTTTGACTCGGTCAAGCCGCTTCCCTTCGAACACGCCGGCCCCGTGCGGGGTGTACCTGAGAGGAGCGGGGTTCAACAAGAATCAACTTGCCGGGATGGGGAAATCGGGCACAGTAATGACCGGTTTATTCGAGCGGAAGGGTGGCTGAGTGGTTAAAGGCACCTGACTCGAAATCAGGCGTAGTCGCAAGGCTACCGGAGGTTCGAATCCTCTCCCTTCCGCCAATTTTTCCTCCCACATTCGATTTCGACTTCGCTAGCTCCCGCCTGAAGAGGTTCGCGGGGTGGGCAGGCGGGCTTGGATGCTGGAGGTGACTTCGCGGGCGAGGACCTGGTTGCCTTTATCCAGGAAATAGACGTCGTGCGGTTTTTGCAGTTCGGCCAGGCGCGACTTTACGGCGTCGTGCAGGTCGGTGACGGGGATGTCGTTTTCCTGCATGATTTTCGCGGCGATGCGGTTGTATTGGGGAACGTCGCCGAACTGGCGCGCGTCGCGCAGTTCGCCGGGGGGAATGGGCGTGGTGGAGCACCAGATGACTTTGGCGCCGGTGGCCTGGAGGCGGGCCGCTATTTCGCGGAGATTTTTTTCGTAATCGGTGGGGGTGATGGCGGAACGGCCGGGGGCAACGATCTTCACGTCGTACAGCCCGAAGTTGAAACAGATGACGTCCCATTTTTGAGAGCCGAGCCAGCCGGAAAGTTTTTCGATGCCGTTTTGGGTGGTGCCGCCGAGTTGGGGAATGCGGCGGACATTCGCCCGGCCCTTGAGATTCTCAGCGACCACGGGGGCGTAACCGAGGGCGACTGCGTCGCCGATCAAGAGGACGTTGGGCAGACCGGCGATCGGCTGGGAAGGGTTCGCCGGCAGGTAAAGCGCCTGGCCGTCCTTTTCCAGCCGTGCACGAAGTTTGGTATATGGCAGCGACTGAACGGCCACGTGGTCCTCGAGCGCGAGCGCGGCGATGGTGGCGGCGGACTGGCCGAGGACCATGAAAACCGGCTCCATCCGGATGGAGCCGTAGGCGATGTGCGAGCTCGAAAGGCAAACAGGCACAACGAGGTTCGGGCACTGGCTGCGCTTCGGGACGAGGGCGCGATAGGAGATCGGATACGGCCCGCGGGTGGGGACGCCCACGTCGCCCTCGTTTTGCACCGAGCCGTCGGGCGCGATGTAGCGCTGCACGTTGTGGGAGTCCATGGTGTAGGAGCCCATGCCGACGGAATCCGGCGTGGGTTTGTCCTTCAGTATCTCGTGCTCGGTGATGACAAAATCGGCCACCATGCGCCGGGCTTCGCGAACGTAGAGTTGGAAGGGCCAGTTGCCGGTGTCCGGAAATTCGTCGCGGGCCAGGCCCCAGTCGCGGATGCGGGTCTGAATCTCCGCGGGCACGCGCGGATCGTTCGCGATGAAGTAGAGCCAGCCCTTTTGGTAGGTCTCGTGCTCGCGAATGATTTCACGGCGGCGCTCGTAGGAAGCCTCCGGATAGTCGTAGTTGTAACCGATGTTGTCGGTGCTGAACGGGCCGTGGTTGTTGACGTCGGTTTTCGCGTTCGGGACGCGATCGAACTTGTTGAAGGTCTCGCGCCAGCCGGCCTGGAAGATGCGCAACTGGAGTTCGTATTGCAGAGGATCGTAGCCCTCGGGTTTGGGAAAGGCCACGCGATTGGCGGGATTGTCCGTGAGGCACAGCCGGAAACAGTAGGCCTGGATTTTTTTGTCGCCCGAGCCGGTTTCGCCGGGAGCGTTGGTGCTGACGCGGGGCAGCACGCCGCTGGCAGGATCGCCGGGAACGACGTAGGGGCTGATCTTCGTGGCGACCTTGCCGAAATGATGGCTGTGCTGGCGGGCGCCAAGTTGCACGCCGTTCAGTTGCTCGCCGTACACGCTGTTGGCTTCGCGGCCGGTCGTGTAATCCACGCCCGCGGCGGCCATGAGGTCACCTTCGTAAGTGGCGTCGATGAACATGGCGGCCCGGTAAGTCCGACCGCTCAACGTGGTGATGGATTCGATGCGGGCGCCGTTCGTTTTGACGCCCCGGGCGCGGTCCAGCCATTCATCGCGGTAAACCGGAATTTTCTGCTCGCGCATGAAGTCCTCGAAGATGGCTTCGGCGACATGCGGTTCGTGGGTCCAGCGCGTGGGATTGGTTAGCGCGGGCGCGGCAGCGGCAGCGGGTTGGGGTTGCCAGGTCCACGCGGCGGGATCGCGATAGTGATCGGCGAGCCGCCGATAAAATTCGAGTGAGAGGCCGCCGACGCTTGCCTTGTCCCCGACATCGGTCAATCCCAGGCCGCCGCTGGTCAACCCGCCCAGATGTTTTTCCGGCATCACGATGACCACGCTTTTGCCCATGCGCGCGGCCTGGACCGCCGCGGTGACCGCGGCGGAGGTGCCCCCATAAATGCAAATATCCGACTCGACCGGCGACGCGCCGCGCGCAATCACGGCGGACGTCAGGAGGAGGAAATACAGGCCGAAAGAGAAGGCTTTGATCATTAGCGATTTAGAGTTTCGCAGATGGCCACACTTCGGCCAATTACACGATAGTGTAAGGGCGGAGGTGTCAGACAGATGAAAGGAGTGGGGCCCCCTTGAAGAGGTTGTTCTTTAAGTGTCTTGAGGCGTTCTTTGGTGTTTTTTCGTGTTCTTTCGGCGTCCCTTGAGTGTCCCTTTTCTGTTCTTTGCGTGTTTTTAGTGTTTGAGGGCGGGCGAAGGCTTGGGATGGCCGGATTCAACCGGTTTACGCGATTGGACCCGAAATCCCCCTCACCCCGGCCCTCTCCCTCCGTCTTCGCTCCGCTACGACGCGACAAGAAGGGGAGAGGGAGTGAGTTTGGATGGCATGAGATTGAGTCCACGTCGGGTGAAGCCGGCTCCGCATGGAGCCTTGTTATCCCGCCTTGCGGAACTGCCATGGAGGCAGTGTCGGGCCTGGCTCTGGTCAGGTTCATGTCTTTCATTTTCTCCTTCGGTGAACGAGAAATTCCCGCTCACCCGGGGGCACTTTAGCACAGGTAGGCAAAAAATAATCTCCCACCGTGGGAGATTATTGGGGACAGACTTAAAAAGTTAAAAGGCTAAAAAGAGCCAATGTTTATAGGGGTGAAATCGGGTTCGCGGGGCGGATTTGGGAGGGGAATGGAAAAAAATAAATTAAAAAATGTATTGCCCGGCGGCGGAAACAACTCGAAAGCGGGAATAGAAGCCGGAGAGGGAAAGACGGAACGCAAAGGGCGAAAGACGCAGAGACGCAAAGGCTGGCGCGCCATGCACAACGTCGCTACGAAGAGGCGTGGTGCCGACGCCTGGTTTAATAGTGAGCGGCGAGGTAGTCGCCGAGGAGTTGGGCGTAAACGCTCGAGCCGATGAGGTAGGGGTGGACGCCGTCGTCGTCGTTGGCTCCGTTGAGCAGGGAGCGGAGGAATTGGTAGCGGTCGTAGTTGTCGCAGGCGGCGCGGATGTCCACGAGGTCGGCGGAGCGGGCGGCGGCGACGTCGCGGACGATCTGGATGTAGCTATCCACCCAGGCTTGCGCGCCGCCGACGTTGGCGTAGTAGGCGGCGGGGTGGCGGTTGTAG
This sequence comes from uncultured Verrucomicrobiota bacterium, assembly GCA_964448135.1. GTDB lineage: Bacteria > Verrucomicrobiota > Verrucomicrobiia > Limisphaerales > UBA8199 > CAYUVH01. The sequence goes on from CAYUVH010000016.1 coordinate 29,736, forward strand.
TAGTACTGCGAGGCGTTGCCTTCGATGAGGTAATTGACGGTGACGAGGATCGGAATGGAGTGGTTGGTGCGCACGCGGTCGATCATCGAGTTGAGATTGGCGCGGAAGGTGGCCTGGCTGACCTGGGGGACATCGAGGGCAGTCATGACGTGATCGTTCATGCCGAAGTTGATGATCACGAAATCAGGATGCGGATTCAGGACGTCGGTCTGAATGCGGGCGAGTCCTTGGGAGCTGGTGTTGCCGCTGACGCCGGCGTTGACCATGTTCAACGCAAAGCGAGCCGCCAACTGGTTGACCCAATTCGAACCGGTGGGAACGCCCTGGCCGAAGGTGATGCTGTCGCCGAAGGCGACGACTTTGGCGCCCTGGATGGGAGGCGCAATATCTTTGGCGCTCACGCGCAAGCGGAGGAATCTCCTGGGAGCGACTGTTATCGGAACGTCCGTTTCCCAGGTGAGGGTGGCGGTGTGATTGGTGTGGAAGACTACCTGGCGCAAATTCACGCACGGGTCGGGGCACCAATCGAGGAGGTTGGTGGACGATTCTACGACGTAGCTAATGTCGGGTGGCGCGGGGTCGGGGCGGGTGTAGGAGACGGCGAAATAGCCGGTGGCGCTGATGCTGGTGAGCAAAGCGGGACTGGTGTTGGTGCGAGTGGGGTCGAGGCCCAGGGCGTATTTGAGCAGGTTGACGATGCCGTCGCCGGAGGGGTTGGCGCCATCGCCGGCGATCAGAGGATTATTGGCGTTGGCGCCGAAGTATTGCGCGCGCCAGGCATAGAGCGGGATGTCGGCCACGGTGACGGTCGCCGTGGCGAGCGGGCCGACGGCGTAAGTGGAATTTGTGGCGAGGGAGAGTTGGAGGGTTTTATCGCCGACAGGAGTGAGGATGAAAGGCGAAATCAGGAGGTTGGTGTCGGACACGCCGGCGGGGAAAGTGACGGAGGCGGGGAGCGCGGCAAAATCCACGCCGTTGGATGCGGTGCCGTTGAGGGTCCAATTGACGGTCAATGGCGAGCTCGCGTCGCCGGAGCGCGACAACGTGACGCTGCCTGGGCGTGGGCCGTAGCGGGAGGCATGGGCATCGGTCGCCCACAGATTCACGACGGGTTGGTTCGAGGCGTTCACGAACTGGACGGCATCGGCGATGACGTAACCGGTGGTGCCGGTATTGCGGATGCGGACCTTGCCGTTGGTGCCGGCGTTGAAATTGGTGGACAGCAGGAGCACCCACGTGCCGTTGGAGCTCGTCTGATCGCGGAGCACCGTGTTCGTGCCGCCGGGATGGATGACATCCATGGGGGTGTTGGTGGAGCGATTGGGATTCACCGCCCAGAGCGCGTAGACGTTGTACTTGCCCGCCGAGGGCAGGTTGGGAGTGAACACGACGCTGGAGCCGCCTTTGTTCGTGTTGCCGTCGTGAAAATAATTCGGGCCGTAGTAACCCGTGGAGGCGGTGCTCACCGTCCAGGGGCCATTGGTGACGACGCCGGTGGCATCCGCATTATCCACAATCACCGTGGGGCCTGAATTGGTGGGCGTGATGCCCAGCGATTGCTGGTCGGCCATCAGTTGCGATTGCAGTTTCGCAACGCTGATTTGCTGGACGGTGGTGGAATCATCGATGGCAATGCAGGCGGCGGTGGCGGCGGACTGGCCGAGGATCATGTGCACCGGTTCCATCCGGATGGAACCAAACGCGATGTGCGAGGCGGAGAGGCACCAGGGCACCAGGAGGTTGCTGCACTCGGCCGATTTGGGGACGAGTGAGCGATACGAAATGGGATACACGCCGGGAATGGCCCCCCCGGTGTAGGTGTCGCCTTCGTTCTGGCACAAACCGCTGACGACGACGCGCTGCGCGTTGTGTGAGTCCCGTCCGTAGGCGGCCAGGCCGACCGAATCGGGCACCACCACGAGGCCGAGGCAATTGGACTGCGTCATGACGTAGTCCGAAACCATCCGGCGCGCTTCGCGCACGTAGAGTTGGTGCGGCCAGCCGCCGGTGTCCTGAAACTCGTCCTTGCAGAAACCGTAGCTGGACATCGAGGTGCGCACGCCGGAGGGCACCCGCGAATCGGTGGCCAGAAAGTAAAGAAATCCATGCAGGTAATCGCGATGCGCCTGCCAGATTTGCGCGCGCGTCTCCGCGCTGGCTTCGGGGTAAGCGGAGCTCTGGCCGAGGAAATCCGTCGAAACGGCGCCGTTGTTGTTGATGTCCGTTTTGCTGTTCGGCATGGCCGAGACATTCATGAACGTGCCGAGTGTGGGAGTGTTGCCCGCGGCCACCATGGCCTGGATGTAACGGGCCAGCAGATCGTATTGCGCGGGCGAATAATTTGTCGGCGCGGTCAGCGGAATCTGGTTGGACGCGACGGTGGTCAGGCACATCCGGAAATTGTAGGCCTGGACTTTTTGATCGGCGCTGCCGGCGGCGCCGGGGGCGTTGGATTGGACCAGGGGTATCAGGCCGGAGGCGGGATTGTTCGTGATGACGTAGGGATTGACCTGGAGCGAACCAAATTGGTGCCCGCCGGTATTGGGCGCGCGCACGCCGTTGAGATCCTCGTTGTATTGAGAGGTCGCTTCGCGACCCACCACATAGGACACGCCTCCCGCGGCCATGAGGTCGCCTTCGTAACTGGCGTCAATGAACATCTTCGCGCGGAAGACGTTGCTGTTGTTCATGGTGACGGCGATCAGTTGCGCGCCGGTTTTGGTGACGGAGGCGAGGCGCTGATTCGTGTAGATGGTCAGGCCCGCCTGCTGGGCCATTTCGTTGAAGACCGTCTCCGCGACATGCGGTTCAAAGGTGAATTTGGCGCTGGTGCTGTACTTGAGGCCGATGCGGGTATAGAATTCGCGCGCGGTTCCCTGGATGTAGGTGTTCCCGAAATTGCCGACGTCGGTCTGGCCCAGGCCGCCGGAGGTCATGCCGCCGAGATGATTGTTTACGACGACGAGGGATACGGATTTGCCGAGACGCGCCGCCTGCACCGCGGCGATGACGCCGCCGGAGGTGCCGCCGTAGACGCAGACATCGGAATCGATGACCGTGGCGGCGGGAAGAGAGAGGGCGCAGGAAAGCAGGGTCAGGAGAAAGAGGCGAAAGTGGATGGGCAAGGTCCTCCGGTTCGGCCGTCCCTTCGGGACTTGATTTAACGCAATGGACGCCAACCCACGCTTGAAACCGTGGGCTCTTCTCGGCTGTCCCTCCGGGACGTAGGATGACGGTTGCGGCATCGGGTCGCGGCAGGCCACCAGTTTTTCGAGCACGCGGCGAGGGAGGGGTAGAGACAAGTTGCGAGAGGGACGGAGAGTTTTAGGCCGGAACGGATTCGTACGGTTAGGTCCGCCGGGCGGGACGCCCGGCTCTACGGCAGGCCAGAGGCCTGCCGCCACGAAACATCCACGGCCTGCCATACTGCTGTTCTTCATTTGCCGAGGAATTTTACGACTGCCTCGGTGCGGGAGCTGACTTGGAGCTTTTCGTAGATGTTGTGGCAGTGTTTACGGACGGTTTCGATGTTCACTCCCAGCAGGTCTGCGATTTCCTTGTAGGGCAGGCCTTTGGAAAGCAATTCGAGCACTTCGCGTTCGCGGGCGGAGATGGGATGCTCGCTGCCCGCGCGCGTGGGCTGCCGGTGAAAATACTGGACGATCTTGCGGGCAATGACGCTGTTCAGCGGCGAGCCGCCGCGCGCGGCGTCCCGCACCGCCTCCAATACGCGTTCCCCCGAAGCGGTGCGTCCCTTGAGCAGGTAGCCGACCGCACCCGCGAGCAGGGATTTGAAGATGACGTCCGCGTCCTCGTACACCGTGAGCATGATGTACTGTGTGCCCGGCAGCAGGCCCTTCAACTGCCTCACGCAATCAATGCCGCTCATGCGTGGAAGATTGATATCCATCAACACGACGTCGGGCTTGAGCCGAGGGACTTCTTCGAGCGCGGCCTCGGCGGAGCGGTAGTTGCCAACGCAGGAAAATCCGGCGGCGCGGGACAGTTGGTGGACCAACTGCTCGCGCACGACGTGATCGTCCTCGACCACGCACACGCGGACTGCGCGCACGGCGGACGATTCCGGAACTTCTGCTTTGGCCATCAGCACTCCTAGGACTTTGCGCCCGGTTGGCCGTTGCTGGCAATTACACGACCGTGTAATTGCGCCAGCGGAACACTGAGCACGACGGTGGTGCCGGCACCGGGCCGGCTGTTGATTTCGGCCCGGCCGCCGATATCGGCCAGGCGGCGGCGGATGTTGTTGAAACCGTTGCCTTCGTTGCCGGACGGAGGTTGCGCGATGCCCCGGCCATTGTCCGCGATCGTGACGCGCAGTTCGCGGTCATCGAGTTCGAGGCGAATAGTGGCCTCCGTGGCGGCGGCGTGGGTGACGATGTTTTGCACGGCTTCGCGGGTGGAGAGCACGAGATTATGCCGGACCTCGGCGCTCAGGACCGCAGTGGGGAGGACGGTGGGCACGTCGAGCAGGCAGCGCACGCCCGCCAGGGCCAGGTACTCGGGCGCAAACTGGCTGAGATAGTTGGCGAGGCTTTCGAGCGAATCGTGCGTGGGATTGATGGCCCAGACGATTTCATCGAGCGATTGAATGGTGCGCCGGGCGGTGGAGGGAATTCGACGCAGCCAGCGTTCCGCTTCCTGCGGATCATGGCGGGCGCCGTCGGCGCGCTGGCTGAGGAAGACGATTTGCGTGAGGTTCGCGCCGATGTCGTCGTGAATGTCGCGGGCGATGCGGGTGCGTTCGCGTTCGACGGCGTGCTGCCGCTCGACGCGCTCGAGACGCGCGCGGGCCTTCCAGCGTTCCACCGCGCGCACGGCGACGGCGATGACGATCACGAGAACGAGGGCCATGGCGCCCTGGAACAGCCACGTCTGCCAGAAGAAAGGCCGGATCACGAGGGGAATGCCCGCGCCGGCCTCGTTCCACAGGCCGTCGTTGTTGCACGCCTGCACGCGGAACGTGTAATTCCCGGGCGGCAAGTAGGTGTAGTTGGCGGTGCGCTCGCCGGAGGCGGGCGACCATTCGCGGTCGAGTCCCTCGAGTTGATGACGAAAGCGGACTTTCTCCGGCGCGGTCAGGCTCAGCGCCGTAAACCGGAATTCATAGCGCTGCCGGCCGGGGCCGATCTCGATGGTTTTCGTGTCGGAGCGAATGATATGGGGGATGGCGTCCACGGTGACTTCCTCCACGAGCACCGGCGGCATGAGCGTGTTGCGATTGAGGTGGGCGGCATCCACGCTCACCAGGCCGTCCACGGTGGGGAACCAAAGTTGTCCGTCGGGGGATTTCGCGCCGGCGGGTTGAAAACCGCCGGGGCATTCGATATTGGGCAGCCCGTCGTGCCGATCGTAGCCGACGCAGTTGACGCTCTGGCGCAAGCCGTCGGCAAAATCGTTCAGGTCCTGGCGCGATACGCTGAAGATGCCACCGAAGGAACTGATCCAGAAATTCCCGCGATCATCCTCGGCGATGTGGGAAAGGAAATTGTTCCACAGGCCGTTCTGGACGGTAATCGCCTTGAATTTGCCGTCGCGCCAGCGACAAAGGCCGTGGAACGTTCCGAGCCAGAGGGTGCCGTCCTCGTCCGCATGGAAGCAGCGGATGTAATTGGAGGGCAGGCCGTCGCGGAGGGTGAACTGCGACCATTGGCCGTTTTCCAGGCGGAGGGCGCCGCCGTATTGTGTGCCGAACCACATGGCGCCATTGGTTGCGCGGGTGATGCAACGGACATCGGGAAAAGGCACGCCAGGAATGGTCTGCCATTTCGCCGGGTCCCCGCGCGGCAGCATCCCGACTCCGGCGCCCTTGGTGAAACCGACCCAAAGATTGGTCTCCGGATCTTCGTATAGCGCGCTCACGTAGTCCCCGGTGGCGCTGATCTTGAGAACCGGGTCCAGTTTGTCGCCCCGGAGCCGGCAGAGGTCGCCCTTGTCGGTGCCGGCCCAGAGCGATCCGGCATGATCCGCGAGCACCGTGCGGATACCGCGGGGAGTGCCGTTCGACGAAATGACGAGCGGTTCACCGGATCCGCCGGCGATGCGCGCCAGGGTGCGGCTGTTGCTGTCCTGCACTTCCCACACATTTCCGGCCGCATCCGCGGAAACGCTATAGGCATAGCGATCCAGCGAGACGGTGGGCAGTGCATGGGGAACGAACAGGCGGGGGCGAATCTGCGTGAGCCCGCCGCCGAAACTGCCGCGCCAGAGGTTGCCCTCGCGGTCCTGATAAAGAACGCGATTGGGGCCGCGCAGACCGGTTTCGGGGACGGCCTGCCAGACGCCGTTGGTGGCATGACGAAACAACCCGCCTTCGCCCGCCGCCAGCCACACGCTGTCGTCCATGGTTTCCAGCACGACGGAAGCATAGCCAATGATTTTTTCGGGCGCTTCGAATTGCGCCACGACCCGGCCGTTGCGCAACTTCCAGAGCTGGCGGTCCCGGTACATCCAGATTGAGCCATCCCGCGCCGCAGCGAAGGTGTCGGGAATTCTGCCCGACAACGACTCCAAGCCCGGCGGCACGACCAGTTTGCCATCGCGCCACAGGCGCAGTCCGTCGCTGGTGCCCACCCACAATTCGCCGGAATGGTCCACGACCAGCCCGAGACTGGGCCGGGCGATCGGGGATTCGGCCGTGCGCGCGACGAACTCGACGCCATTGGTAGTAAAACGGCCCAACCGGCCGTCGGCGGTCTGACACCAGATGGTCTCGTGCTGATCCTGGGCCATGGCGATAATTGCGCTTTTCGAGGCGGGATCGCCCTTCAGATGCTCGCGTGCGACGCCATCCTTCCACGCCAGCAAGCCGCCGTCTTCCAGCGCGATCCAGAGCACGCCGCTCCGGTCCTCAAACAATTTGCAAATCAACCACGGGCTTTTTTCGGGACTGTTGCTGGAGGCGAAATGCACGAAGCGCTTGCCGTCGAAGCGCAGCAAGCCGACATAGGTGCCGATCCAGAGGTAGCCGTCGCGGGTTTGGACGATGGAGTTGATGACGCTGTGGGGGAGGCCTTCCTCGTTGCGCCAACTGCGGGTCATGAATTCCACCGGCGGCGCGGCCAGGCCGAGCACGCTACCTGCGGCGAGGAAAAGAACGGCCAGACGCGCGCGCAGGGATTTCACGACGAACAAAACTAGCGATAATGCGGGACGGCGCAAAGGGGCAAGTTCAGGGCAGCCGCGGTCCGGTTGCAATTGCCTTCCGCCACCTGAGTATGCTCAACCCTGGCGGCTATAACGCGTTCACGGCCTCCTGTGCCAATGAACCCTCATCAGAGCGCCGGCAAGGCGTCCGCCAGCTTGACGAAGTCCGGGTCGTTCACGGGGGTGGCGGTGGGATTCATGGGATTGGTGGCGCCTCGTTGTGCGGCCGAGTCCTCGGCGTTGTATTTGGCATTCAACGGGATCAAGGTCGGGCCGTGCCAACGAAAGACCTCACCGTGCCCGTCAAAGAACGAGAAGGTGGCGGCACCGCCGTGGCGGGCGGTCGGTGGATTCCAGAATTGCCACGGCTCGGCGAAGGAAAAGGTGCCCATTGCGCCGTTGTCGATGCTGACCTGATTTTCCTCGCCGAAGACGAAGACTTTTGAGGTGTTGCGAATCTGGGCGGCTTTTTCCGCCACGAAGGTGCTGGCATTGTTCTTTCCCGAGTTGCAGTTCAACTGGACCGAGATGGCATAGGCCCGATTGTGCGGCAGGGTGGTCGTGCCGAGGCCTTTCACAAACGCGCGGTTGGCGGCACAGCGATATACATCCACGGATTTGTTGTAAGTGAACAGGGAGGCATTGCGGACGTCATCCACATAGGTCGGCGTCCAGCCCTGCACGTTTCCTTGAATCCAGGCGTTCGGGCCGGCGCTGCTGCCGTTCACCGTAGAGTTGTCCGCGATCTTGTCCTGGTTGTCCTCCGAATACATCTGGAAACAGAGCTGGAGCTGTTTGATGTTGTTCAGGCAGCTCGTGGTCTGGGCCTTGGTCTTGGCGCGCGTCAGAGCGGGCAACAACATTCCCGCCAGGATGGCGATGATGGCGATGACCACCAGCAGTTCGATCAACGTAAACGCGGGGGACACGCCCGGCTTTTTGGTGTCCGATGTTTTCATGCGATGTTCGTTTCGCGCCTGGATAGGGAAGCCGCTCATTGGCCGCTGATCCGATAAAAGCGCTGGCCGAGAGTGGGAAGGCTGCTGGTGAAGGACAGTGACCCGCCGCTGCCAGTCAACACGCCGCCGATGTTTGTCCAGGACAGGCCGGTGATCTGATCGCGGTATTGCACCTGGTAGGTGTGACTCGCGGCTCCTGGCCAGGTGAGCACTTGCGCGCCGCCCTGGACCGAGGTCGTGAGCGGGAAGGGCAGCAGCGGCACCGCGCCGAGATAGAAGGCCGACACCCCGTTGTTCACATCCAGCGCATACAGATAGTGTCCGCCGATGGTCACCGCGGCGGCCTGGTTGAACCCGCTGAATTGGGTCGCGAAGGGTTCCTGGTCGAGCAGCACCGGACCCAGGTTTGTGTCGGCCACGTTATAGAGGCGCAGATTGTCGCCGCCGGTTTCGAAGGCGATGCCCGCAACCAGCGACTTGGAGTCATCGCTCGCGAGACCGGACAAGCTCGGGGCAACGGCGGTGGAGTTGGAGTAAAGGAGGAAGCCGGTGCCGCTGTTGATGTCGAAGCTGACCAGGAAGAGGGCGAGTCCCGGTGACTTGGCCCAGAACGTATTGGTGCCGGGGCCGAAGGCGATGCCTTTCTGGGCGAAGCCGGACGGCACACCGCTCACGCGTATGACCGCCGGGGGAATGACACCCTGGAAATTGGTGCCGTCGGCGGTCCGCAGAATCGAGACGTTGGTGCCGGAGCCGGCGGGGAGCAGGATTTCGGTGTTGGTGCCCGCGCCGCGCAAGGTCATGGCGTCGCCCCAGCGCTGGTTCGGCTGCACCACGTCACCCGGATCGCCGCTGAACACCAGGTCGGCCGGACCCGAACCGCTGTCATCCGGCCAGCGATAGACGTAAAGCGGGTAAGAGCTCGCGTTGGTGCTCAAGCCCACGCCATAAACGGCACCGTCATCGGCCACGCCGGCCGTATTGATTCCGAATTGCGTGTTGGGCACTTGCGGGGGAATGATGGAGACGTCGAGGAAATGCTTCTCGGCACCGGTCAATCCGTCCAGCACGGCCACGACGGGGCTGCGGTCCATGATCAGAAGATTCGTGGTCAGGTGATTGAAGGCGATGCCGCGCTGGAAGCCGTTGGTTGTCAGATAGCTGCGGTCGCCCGGCTGCAATCTCCAAAGGTTGGTCAGTTGCGCCGTGTTGTAGGTGGGGATCACCGTGAGCACGGCATTCGAGCTGGTCACCGAGCCATTCGCATTCGAGGCGAAGAGGCTGTAGGCGCCGGCGTCGTTCGTCGTGACGCTGGCGATCGTGTAACGATTGGTGGTTGCGCCCAAAATGTTCGTGCTGTTGAAACGCCACTGATAAACCACCGGGTCTGTGGAGGCGACGACCGCGGTGAACGTGGCCGGCCGGCCGGCCATGAGATTCAGATTCGCGGGCTGGCTGGCAATGCTGATGAAGGGTGCCACATAATTCGTGTTGATCCGGAAGGCCTTGATGCCGTTGTTCATGTCGAGGGCGAAGAGGAGGTTGTCTCCAAAGCTCAGCGCATTGGCCTGCTGGGTGTTGGCATTTTGCGTTTCGAAGGATTCCTGGTCGCGCAGCACCGGGCCGACCACCACGTCCGAGACGTCGTAAAGGCGGACATTGTCGCCGGCGGATTCGAGCGAGACACCAGCCAGAAAGTTATTCACGCGATCCATCGCCAGTCCCGTGAGCCCGGCGGGCACCTGGCTGGTGGAATAGGTCTGCAGAATGAAAGCCGCGCCGGTGTTGATGTCGAACTGGACAAGGTAAAGGCTGCCCCCGTTGTTCTTGGCCCAGAAGGTGTTGGTGCCGGGACCGAAGGCCAGACCGCGTTGGGCGAAGGCGGAGGGTGCGTTGGAGACGGTAATCAGCAACGGCGGAACCTCGGTCTGAAAGTCGAAACCCGAGATGGTGCGCAACAGGACCACGTTTGTGCCCGAGCCGGGCGAGAGCAGAATCTGCGTGTCCGTTCCTCCGCCGCGGAGCGTGGAGGTATCACCCCAACGCAGATTAGGCTGCAAAACCGACGCCGGATCACCGCTGAAGACGGCGCTCGGAATCGTGTTCGAATCATCCGTGGCCCAGGTATAGATTTTAAGCGGTAACCCCGGAGACGCCGCGGTTGTGAGTCCGATCGTGTAAACCACGCCGTCGTCCGCCACGTGAACGGTGTTCAGGGGAAATGTGCCGCCCGACACCCCGCTTACGTTGAGGAAGTATTTCTCGGCGCCCGTCAGCGCATCGAGCGCGACGACCTGGTCCGTTGGATTCCGGCTGACCAGGAGAACATTGGTCGTGTAGCGATTGTAAGCCAGGCCACGTTCGGTCTGGCCGGTGCCCAAATACGTTCGGTCGCCGACGTTGAGGTTCCACAGGTTCGACATCTGGGCCGTGTTATAAATGGGATTGATGTTAACCACGGCATTGGAGCTGAGGTCCTGGCCCGTGAGATTGCTCACGCTCAGGGTGTAGGTGCCGGCCTGGCTTGGGACTGTCCGGATCAGCGTCAGTGTGTTGGTAGTCGAACCACTGACATGCGCGCCGTTGGTCACGTTTGTGGCATTGAGCTTCCACTGGCGTGCCATCGGTTCATCGCCTGAAACTCCCGCCACCAGCGTCACGGTTACCCCTTCGTTCACGGTCTTGCTGGCCGGAGTCGGCTGGGAGCTGATTTTGGCCGGCAGGACGGGAACGCCCGCGTAGATCTCGATGCAGTTGATGAAACCGCGCGATTCCGCACCGTTGCCCGGGCCATTCGTTCCGGCGGCGAGAAAGAGTGATTCGCCGGAGGCCAGGGTGGTGGTCAAGGTCGCGAAATTGGTGCCGTTGATGAACCCGGTCGTAAAGGCTGGATTGGGATTCGCCGCAGCCGCGCTGACCACGCCGATGTTGGTATAGGCAAAGGTGATCGAGCTGGGGCCGTGGCTTGCGTAGAAGCGCTCCTGGTTTTCGTTGACTGTATTGTTATTCCGGCCGGCGATATAGATCGTGTAGGTGCCCGCGGCCAGGCCGTCCACGCGCACGCCGACGGCGCGATTGGTGATGTTGGCGAGCCCGAAGAAAGCATCGCGCGCCGGGCTGGAGTTCGTATAAACGCCGGCGAATATGGAGGACCCGACCAGCGTGGCATTGAACTGGTTGCTGTTATAGTTGATGACGCCGTACAGGTATTCCATGCCCATGTCCACGGTGACACCGGTGGCCAGTGTGCCGTCGCCGTAATAAACCGTGTTGGTGTCGGCCTGGAGCTTGTTCCAGGTGAGTTCGGATGGGGTGATCACGCCGAGGGCATGACCGGGGCTCAACAGGCGGTCGGTGTTGGTTGCCACTGTGGGGCCGAAATCCAGCAGCAGGGAGGTGGCGCTGGCCCGGGGGAGGGCGATGAACAGCATGGCCAGACAAAGAAGGAACAGGCGTGGTTGCTTCATGGCAGAGAGGACGTTTGGGGGGTTGTTCAATGATGCGTGCAAGTTTCCCCAGCATGTTCCTTTGGCGCTTCCCCGGTCCATTACACTTTCGTGTAACCCCGGCAGCAAATGCCTTATCGCAAGCGCCGGGGCCGGGTAATCGGTGAGGCCCTCCGGCCTGTATCACTCGAACAGTCCCTGGATTTCCTCCCAGGTCAGGTTCTCCACCAGCGATTCCTCGCCGCCGAGCGTGGCCTTGATCACCGCCCGTTTGCGTTGCTGCAGGGCCAGGATTTTTTCTTCCACGGTGCCGCGCGTGATCAATTTGTAGCTCGTCACCACGCGCGTCTGGCCAATGCGATGCGCGCGATCCGTCGCCTGGTCTTCCACCGCCGGATTCCACCAGGGATCGAAATGAATCACGGTATCCGCGCCGGTGAGATTCAGGCCGACACCGCCCGCCTTGAGACTGATGAGGAACACGGGGAGTTTGTCATTCGCCTGGAATTTTTCCACCACCGCGCCGCGATTGGTGGTCGCGCCGTCGAGATAGCAGAATTCCATTTTGTCCGCCGTCAGCTTCTCCTTGAGCAAGGCGAGCATGGAAACGAACTGGCTGAACACCAGCACGCGGTGCCCGCCGTCGATGGCTTCTTCGAGCAGTTCGCCGAAGAGTTCGAGCTTGCCGGAGCTTTCGTCGGTGAATTTTGCCTCGTCCAGCTTCAGCAGGCGCAGGTCGCAGCAAATCTGCCGCAACCGCAGCAGCGCGTTTAACACGATCATCCGGCTCTTCGCCAGGCCATTGGCGCCCACTGCCGCCATTACTTCGTTGCGGCTGACGGCGAGCACCTGTTTGTACACTTCCTGCTGATCGTCCGTCAGTTCGCAGTACGACACCTGCTCGAGCTTCGCCGGCAGATCCTTGGCGACCTCGCGCTTGAGCCGGCGGAGGATGAACGGGCGCAACCGCCGGCCGAGCCGTGACTGCGCGGCGAGATCCTTGTCGCGGGCGATCGGGTTTTCGTAGCGTTCCCGGAATTCCTGCGCCCCGCCGAGATAGCCCGGCATGAGAAAATCGAAAATGCTCCAGAGATCGAGCACCGAATTTTCCATCGGCGTGCCCGTGAGCACGAGCCGTTGTCCGGCCCGCACCTCTTTCACCGCCACGGCGTTTTGCGTTTGCCGATTCTTGATATGCTGCGCCTCGTCGAGCACGAGGGTGTCGAACTCCAGCCCTTGGTAGCGCTCGGCATCGCGACGGATCAGCGCGTAACTGGTGATGACCAGATCGCTTTTCGGGATGGCTTCAAACAACTTGTGCCGGCCCGCGCCGTGCAACGCGAGCACGGTCAGGTCCGGCGTGAATTTTTTCGCCTCGGCCTGCCAGTTGAATACGAGGGAAGTCGGACAAACGATCAACGCCGGTCCCGCGAGCTTGCGGTTCTTGAACAATGAATTCAAGAAGGCCAGCGTCTGCAGCGTCTTCCCCAGACCCATCTCGTCGGCCAGAATCCCTCCGAAATGATTGTCGCGGAGGAATTGCAGCCAGGCGACGCCTTGTTTTTGATAGGGCCGCAGCACTTCATCCAGGTGCCCGAGGGGCGGGCACTCCAGTTTCGCCTCGCCGCTCTGGCGGGTGGCGCGCTCGCGCCAGGCTTCCGAGGCCTGGACTTTCCAACCGGGTTGCTGCCGGAGCGTGGCATCGAGAAAGCCCGCCTGGACATCGGTGAACCGGTAGCCCCTGGCGTGCTGCTGCGGCGCGCAGTCGCGCAGCACTTCGTTGAACTCCTCCAGCGCGACCGTGTCAATCAAGGCGATCCTGCCGTTTTTCAATCGCGCTTGACCGGAGCCAGAGAGGATCAAGCGCTGGATGTCGGCCGCCGAGAATTTTTCGCCATCCGCGGAGGCGAGTGACATTTCGACGTCGAACCAGCGTTCCCCCGAGGAGGTGATCTGCAGTCGCGGCTCGATGCGCTCGAAGTTTTTCGCGGTGCTGCGCTGCAGCCGTTCCTCCAGCGACACCTCCCATTCCTTTTGCAAACGCGGATATTGCCGCGCAAAGAAATTCACCACGGCATGTTCCCCCAGCAAATTCCAGCGCCCTTGCGCGTCCGGCCCGTTAAAGCCCATGCGGCGCATCAACTGCGTGGCCGCCAGTTCGGCGGCGAAATCGCGCGTGGAATAACGCGTGGTGCTCCGGGGGTCCGGGAGCCAGAGCGTCTCATCCTTGCTCGTCACGCCCAGCGTCATGATGCGCGCGCCATAGGCGCACTGAAGCTGCGCCTGCAACTGCGCCAGCCCGCCGTTGAGCGCGAGGATGAAACGGGGCGGCTGCGGTTCCAGCGTGAACTCTTCGAGCACGAAGTTGGCGTCCACCTCGCATTCGGCTTCCAACACGCCCAGTTCCTGGCTGAGGAAAAGCGGCACGCGTTGGCGCGATAATTTCATCGGCCCGCGAAACAGCTCGCGCCAGGCGGCCGGCAGGCCCACCGGCTCCAGGCTCGTGCCGCGAAAGACCCAGAGCGATTCGCCCGCGATCAACACGGGATGTTCCATCTCCGGCGCAAGGTTCAACCGGATTTCGCCAGACGTCTCAAGCGTCGCCTGAACAGGTACGCGCCACGCAGTTTCGGAAACCACGAGCGGTTCCCCGCGTCCCAACGCCACCCGCGGATGTCCCTTCATCGCCTCGAGCAGGGGTGTCAGTTCGACCAGGGACAGCATCAGGCCGCCAGGAGTTTCGCCCCCGGCGAGTTTTTCCGCCGCGTCCAGCAGCCGGGTGTCTTCCGAGGAAAAGGAAAAGGGTTTCGTCATGGGCAGCACGCTCAGTGGCACGCGCCCGCGGGACCACCGACCCTCAAACGTCACCATTACCTTCCCGCGCTCGATGGACGCCGGCAACGTGGGCGGCAGGATGACCGAGATTTCCACCGGCTCGCCCGTTTGACCGGCGATGGCACGCTGCACGCGCGGCCCGGCCGGCGGTTGCGCTTTCATGGACGCTGCACCCCGCGAAGGTGCGGCCGTGGCCAGGCCAGGTGACGAGTCCTTCTCTCGTTTCAAGTGATGCAGTCCCACCGAAACCGAATGGGCGCAAATCATGCCCGACCGGCGCGAGTCGCGGCACGAGCATACGTTGTCAATGTCCGTGCTGGTCTTGATGACGAGGCCGGCGCGAAGCGACGTCGCGCCTTCGGAAACAACGCCCTTGAGCAGGGGCGGGGTCCAGTTTGAGCTGAGAACTTTGCCTGAGGCCAGGAGCGCCCGGGCGTTCTTCATGGCCTCCCACCCGGCAATCTTCGCCAGAAAGTCGTCCGTCAAATCCGTGAAACTCATCCGTCCAAATCTGCCGGACGGCGACTGCGCTTGGCAAAATGATTCCGCAAGTTTTAGCAGCTACTCTTCACGGAACGCTCAAATGATCGGTATTGCGGATGCGGTACCAGCACATCAGTTCCTTGGCGGTGGGAATCGCCGGGCCCTGGCCTTCGGGACTGTCGAGATACAAAAACGCGACCGAGGAGAAACAGAAAGCCTTCAGGCGGTCGGGCGACCACGGATTGACGAAAGCGAACTTGAGGCGCTCGCGGAAGTGGATGGCGTCGGCTTCGTGCGCGCGATACATCGCCACGCAGGCGTTGAGCGTGTCCTTGATGGTGACGCCATGGAAGGGACCGGCGATGGTGCCCTCGCGGAAATACCAGCCGCCGAGGAAGTAGTCTTCCAATCCCGTGCCGGCGATGCGGGGCTTCTCCCAATCGTTGTCCACGTAAACGTATTCGGGCGCTTCGAGGAAGCTGAGGTAATTGCGTTCCTCGCCCTGCATGTAAAGCTGGCAGCCGGCGTAGTGTCCGCGGCCATGGGCTTCGGCAATGGGCACCGGCGCCGGTCCTTTGTTGAAGCCGGTGTTGAATTGCGAGTGGAAATAACCCACCGCGTCCGGCAGCGGCGCGAGCTGGTAAAGGATATTGCAGAAGATGTCCGTGTTGATCTCGGGGTCCAAATTCTCGACTTCGACCCGAAAGCTTTTCCGGAACGGCATTGGCCATTTGCAAAAGAAGCCGCCGCTCGAAGTGCCGAAATAACGCGAAGCGAAACTCGCGACTTCACAAAGACCGGCTCCGAAAAAATCGCCGACCGGCGTTTCGACGGAAGGTTTTTCCGCGCCATCGAAATAGATGCGCAGGATGAGCGTCTTTAGAATGGACTGATTGACAGCGGCCTTCGTGTTCCAGTGCTGCCAGAACCAACCGGGAAAGGTGAGCCAGAACTGGGCGATGTAGCCTTCGCCTTTGACCTCACCGAGCGTGACGCGTTTGCCGCGCGGGATGTAGGTCGTCTTGCTCTTGCGGTCGAGATTGGACGTGGTGAATTGCCGGGTGGTTTCGTTTCTCAGCGTCGCCATCCGGAGATTCACCCGGTCCGACTCGGCGACCGTTGCCCCGGTCGGTTCGGCGGCCGCGGCGGCGGACGGCAGGGCAGCCGTGGCGCCCAGCGCGGCGAGCGAAGTGACAAAGCCGCGCCGGTCGAGAGGAGAGTTTTCCGAAGGGGTCGGTGGTTTCATTTCGGTCTAACGGTTAATAAGTTATTTTTCCGCCGGTGCAAAATTCGTGGGCTCTTGGTCCAAACCATCACTCCATAACAACGGCGCCAAACGCAACGGGCCGCCCGTCCAACCCGCGTGGCTGATATACCATTTGCCGTCCGAGTCACGAACGATCTCGGATGCGTGCGATTGAATGCGGGTGTTTTTGCTTTCGAAGTCCCAATGGAACGGATCCTTCGAGACGTAAACATCGGTCCAGTCATTGTCGCACGCGAAGAGGTAATAATTGCTTCCCCGCCGCACCACAACCGGTGATTCCGTCGGCCCGCCGAAACTTCCCGCGCGCGGATGCGTGAACACCACCCGGCGATCGCCCCAATGCACGAGGTCTTTACTCGTCACACAGGCCACGACGTGGTTGCCGCATTGCGGCGTTGAATTGGCCGTGTAATAGAGCACCCATTCATCGCCGATCCGCGTCACGAACGGATCCCGGGCGTCGAAACCGTCGGTGACCATCGGATTGTCCGGGCTGCGTTGCCAGTCGAAGAGGTTGGTGGAGGTCAGCAGGTGAATGCGGTATTTGCCGTGATCGCCCGGATCACCCACGCAGACGAACATGTAATACGTGTCCTTGTCGCGCACCACATGCGGTGCCCAGAGCAAATATTCGTGATACTTTTCCAAATCCCGTTTCACGGCAAACGGCTGCGTTTGCCAGGGCTTTTGCAAGAGAGTGTCCGCGTTGATGTGGCACAGTTGCCGGCCGGGATCCTTTTCCCACGATAGCGGCTTCGGATGCGTGATGCCGAACAAGTGCCAGCGCTTGTCGGGCCCCTGCGCGAAGGTGTGATCGTTCACGCACCAGGGCTCCTCGGCGGTGTAGAAAGTCGAGAATTCGCCCGCCGATACCAGCGGCTTTTCGCCGCCTTCAGGTTTCACCCTGCGGTCGGTAGCCTCGACCACGAGCTCGCGTTTCGCATCCTTCGCGATGACGTCCTCCTCGCTCTTGCCGTCGCGCCGGCGTTCGACTCGCAATAGTTCATACTTGCCGGCCGCGTCCGCGGCGAAAGGAATCCGCCACTGATCCTTTCCGAGATAGATCGCGAAGGCCTCAAACGGCTTCCCGTCAGGACCTTTAATCACCGCCCAATGTTCGAAACCGGGATAATCAAACTTCACACCCTCGAGGCGGACGTTGAAAGCCGTTTCAGCGCCGAACGCCATCTGCACCAACGCCGATAAGATTATAAGCCGGCAATAATGACCCAGTATACGCATGCGTTTGTCGTTCGCTGTAACTCGCCACAATCGCCGGATTTCGTCAATGACCCGAACTGGGCGCGGAACTTCCCCCTTGCCCGCCCGGTGTCCAAGATGCGTCCAAGTGGCCGGCGCAATCCGCCTAAACGGGGAATTGCCCTCCGGCCGATGGCCTCCCTATGGTTTTGGCAACCATTCTACCTTATGTTTAAACAGTTTTCGCTCCTCGCCGCCCTGGCCTTCGTCCTGACTCCTCACTGCCATGCCGGAGAACCGCACAAGACCGAAAATGTTTTCCTTATCACCGTGGACGGCTTGCGCTGGCAGGAGGTTTTCACCGGGATGGAATCGGCGCTGGCGACAAAGGAATATGGCGTCTGGGATACGAACCGCCTGCGCGGTTGGTTCTGGCGCGAAACGCCGGACGCGCGCCGGGAAGCGCTGATGCCGTTTTTTTGGAAGACCATCGCGAAGCAGGGCCAGATTTATGGGAACGGCAACAAGGGCAGCGTCGAAATGGTCACCAACAGAAAGAAGTTCACCTACCCCGGCTTCAACGAAATCTTCACCGGCTCGCCCGACGATCGCATCAATAAAAACGAGAAGCGGAACAACCCCAACGTTTCGGTCATCGAATGGCTGCATCGCAAGCCGGCCTACGCCGGCCGCGTCGTCGCGTTTGTAAATTGGGACGTCCATCCGTACGTGCTCAACGCCGAGCGCAGCGGCATTCCGGTCTGGTCCGGCTACGACACGAACTTCACCGCCACACCTGGTTCGCGCCTCGAATTGGTCCAGCAGGTCCAGAAGGATGCCCTTGAGTTCTGGTATGACATGAGTTTTGACACGTTTTATTTCCATTCCGCCAACGAGTACGTGAAGGAAAAGCAGCCACGCATCCTCTGGCTGGCGCTGAGCGAGACGGACGAGTGGGCGCATGAGGGAAACTACGAGCATTACCTCCAAGCCGCGAACAATGCGGACCGTTACATAAGCAAACTGTGGAAAACGGTGCAGTCGCTCCCGCAATATCGTGACAAGACCACCTTCATCATCGCGTGCGATCACGGCCGCGGGACCGGGGCGGACTGGCGCAATCATGGCGAAAAGATCGCTGGCGCCGAACGCACGTGGCTCGCGGTGATCGGGCCGGACACCGCGCCGCTCGGCGAGCGGACCAATATCGCCACCGTCACGCACAGCCAGATCGCCGCCACCCTGGCCGCGTTGCTGGGCGAGGACTACCACGCCGCCGTGCCCAAATCCGGCCCGCCCATTCAGGACTTGCTCCCCGCGCCCGCGCCGAAGTAGTAACAGCGGATGTCATCGTCCCTCGCCGACGGGCCCGGCACCGCCGCTACGGGAGCCGGGGCCAGGTTCTTTCGGCGGATGGGCGAGAACCCGGTGTACGAGCGCTGGCGCTGGCAGATTTTTTTCGTCACCTGGCTGGCTTACGCGGGCTTCAATCTCACCCGCATGTCCTTTGCGGTTTCGAAGGTGGGCATTGAGAGCGATTCCCACATCCAGCTCACGCAGCCGCAAATGGCCATGGCCGACGGCGCTTTCCTTGCCGCGTACGCCATCGGACAGTTCTTCTGGGGCATGGCCGGAGACCGTTTTGGCACCCGGAAGGTGATCCTGTTCGGAATGCTCTGTTCCGTTTTCGCCGGCTTCGGCATGGGCGCTTCGTCCGCAGTCACGATGTTCGTGACCCTCTTTTTGTTGCAGGGATTTTTCCAATCCAGCGGCTGGGCGCCGCTCGTGAAAAACGTCGGCAATTTTTTCTCCCGGCGCGAACGCGGCTCCGTCCTCGGGTTGTGGTGCACCAACTACGCCGCCGGCGGGTTCGTGGCCTCCGTCCTCGCGAGTTACTCCGCCGAGCGGCTCGGCTGGCGCTATGCTTTTTTCATTCCCGCCGCTGTGTTGCTGGGTGTCTGGATTCTTTTCTATTTTTTCCAGCGCGATCGTCCTGAGGACGTGGGGTTGCCGCCCGTGGAAGTTTACCACAACGAACCAGTGGCCGTGTTGAAGGCCGGCGAGACCTCGGCGGAAGAACCCGAAGGCTCTTGGAAGACCATACGGGAGGCATTCACCAATCCCATGGTGTTGCTGCTGGGCCTGGTCTATTTCTGTCTCAAGCCCACGCGCTATGCGATCCTGTTTTGGGGTCCCAAGTATATTTATGATCGCCTGGGATCGGGCATGACCGAAGCGGGCTTGCTCAGCGCCATGTTCGAGCTCGCCGGCCCCATCAGCATTCTTTCGATGGGCTTTGTCTCGGATCGCGTCTTTGGCTCAAAACGCATGCCCGTCTCGGTGATTTGCCTGTTTCTGCTCGGCGGGCTGTTGCTGCTGCTCAATCACGTGCCTTCCACGCGGCTGGCGCTGGGGGCGTGCCTTTTTCTCCTGGGCTTCCTTGCTTATGCACCCGACGCCATGATCGCCGGGGTGGCCGTGGTAGATTTTGGCGCGAAAAAAGGCGCGTCCACCGCCACGGGACTGGTCAACGGCCTCGGTTCCATCGGTGCGCTGCTGGGGGGCATGATCCCCGGCCTGCTCCAGGAAAACTGGGGCTGGCACAGCGTCTTCATTTTCCTGGCTGTTTCGGCTTTTGTGGGCGGCTTGCTCTTGCTGCCGAAATGGAACGCCGTTCCTCCCACCAGCAAATGATCCGGTCAGATTGTCGGCTCGGTGTTTGTGGTCGCGTTGCGTTTACTGCCCCTGCACCCGAAAATACGCGGTCGAGTTTGTGCGAGGTATGACTGCCGAGGTGTTCGTCGTCGCCGCGCCCACGCTTTGCCAGACCGGGTTGTTGCTCAGTACCTGGGCTCGTTGAAGCTGGAAGGGACCTTCGCCACCGTTCCAGTTCAGCACGATGTTCGTGCCCGCGAGCCCGGCCGAGAGATTGAGCGGCGGCGCCGGCACGAGTATCCCGCGCGCCCGCGGTCCACCCAAGGCTCCGATCTCCGCCGCCGACATGGTGCGATCCGTGAACATGAAGCTGCTCAGATAGACGATATGGGTGTAAACACCCGAGGTATCGCCTTCGTTGAACAGGAACAAATCGGGTCCGGGGTCGACGTTGGAATAAATCGAATGCCGCCCGTCCACTGCCGCCGTGCCGGTGCACACATTCGTGCCGTTCAGATAATACTTCACCGTGCCGGCCGGCAGATCGGCCGTGAAGGCCACGCGATACCACGTGTTCGGCGCAATCAATCCGGTCGCAGAGTAGCCGATGACGAAAATTCCGAGCGAACCATCCGGCGCGACGTAAAAATCCGCGTCGCTCCCGCTCTCGTTGACCGGGCTGGTTTGGAAAAACGGAAACCAGTTGATCGGCGACGGCAGCAGGAAATCGAAAACCATGGTGTATTGATTGATGTAGGCGCCGCCGCCGTTGGGAGGGCTGGCCGGGAAGGTTGCGGTGTAACCGTTGTTGAGGTTGGTGAAGGCCGGCGCGCGAAGATATTTCACCGGCTTGCCGCCCATATTCGGAATCGTCGTGCCGTCGCTCGTGCCAAAAACCGTGAGATTGGAAGTGATGACTCCGTCGTTGTACGCAAGGACACCGTTGCCCAGCGCGGGCGCGAGGTTGCTGTTGGCGAAATTCCACTCATACACCGCTGACGTGACGATACGCGTTGAGAAGGACCAGACGTCACCGGTGACGACTCCGCCGGGAGTGAGTTCGTCCACCCGCCAGAAATAAGTCGTCGCCGGAAGCAGATTGGTCAGGTTCACGAAATTGTTCGTTGTCGTCGTAAGCAAAGCGCCCGGGCTGCCCACGCCGAAATAGACCGCATGGTTCGTTGCGTTGGTTCCAGCCAGCCAGATCAATGTCGTGGCCGGGTTGACGTTCGTGGTCAAGTGGGCCGGGGAGGGCAGGGTGGCCTTCGCGGCCTGGGTCGGCGGGGTCAGCACAAAGGTTGTCAGCACCGCGCGATGATCCGATGGCCATGGGTTTATGCTGTTGCGTTCGTCCAGTTCCACTGAGTTTGCGGGCGTGACGCCGTCATTCAGCGAGTAGTGAATAAAATCAATCCGATCAAACACGCCGTCCGGTTCCTGGTTGGTTTTGGGAGTCCACGTGATTCCCGGATCGGTGTAGGAGAACGGTCCCGGAAACGTGCGATTGGTGGAATGCAGCGTGCGGTAGGAATCGCCCAGCCCCGCGCTCGCACAGGCGACCGAGGTCGGCCACGGGATGCTGGCGTAGTCCAGGTGCGAAGGGGCATTGAAATCGCCGACCAGAAAGCACGGCTCGAAGCTGGCGATCAACGGCTGCATGACGCTCAGCATTTGATTCAACGCCGGCATGCGAAGTGAAATCTCCTGGTTCGTCACATAGGAGACCGATTGCCCGTCGTGCAAATCATACGGTCCGTACGGAAACGGCTCGAGATGGCAACTGAACATGTGAATGCGTTGATTCGGGCTCAATTGAATGGTCGCTCCAACGGTGCGGGTCGCGTTGATGGGCGAACTCAGGATCGGATAGCGACTCACGATCGGGCAATCCGCCGCCGGCAGGGAATAGAATCCCAGGTTCGTCGCAATCGTCTGCACCGTCGTCTGGTTGCACTCCTGCAGCCCCACCACGTCCGCGCCACTTTGCCGGATGACTTCAATGCAGTTGCTCAGGCTGAGTCCACCTTGCACCCAAATGTTGAAGCTCAGCACCTTCAACTGCGTAACCGGCGCGGCGCGCAATTCGATGCCCGGCAGTAAGGCAGCGAACAAAAACCCGGCTTGGACCAACCTCCGGAGACAGACCCATTTATTCTTCATGCACGATATGTGGACTTTCGCGCTTTTAATCTATCCGTCTCGCGTGACCACGCTATGCCCAGTTATTGGGGGGCATTCTCTGCTGCCCCTCGGAAACGATGCTTCAATCAATTCGGCCGCCGCCGCGGAGCGCGGACAGTCCTGTCCGCAGCAACGTCCGGGGATCCGCCGTGCCGCGGTCTGGCTTTTCCACGGAGAAGTACTACTCGCTTTGGGGGTGCGGTCCGAGGGCTGCGGGATTACGCACCCGGCGCAGTCGAGTCCAGCTCCGGGATACAACTATTTTTGCAAAAACTTCACCACTGCTTCCGTGCGGGTATGCACGTGGAGTTTTTCGAAGATGCTTTTCACGTGGCCGTGGACGGTCCAGATGCTGATGCCCAGTTTGTCGGCGATTTCTTTCGCCAGGTCGCCTTTCGCCAGCAGGGCGAGGATTTCGTGTTCGCGCGGGGTAAGCTTCGCCACGTCCAGGGCCGTCGGTCCCGTGGACATCGCCGAAACGAGCCGCTGGAAATACTCCCGGATTTTCACGGCGATCATCTCCCGCGTCACCGGTCCGGCGGCGTCCGCGATGGGCTCAAACAGCCGATGGTTGGGCGTTCTTTTCAACATGTAACCCGCGGCCCCGCCGGGCGTGGATTTGAAGAGTTGGTCGCTGTCTTCGAAGACCGAGTACAGCAGCCCCACCGTGCCCGGTTTTGCTTTTTGCATCTCGGCGAGACAGTTGCTCCCCGGTTGGTCGGGCAGTTCATAATTCATGAGCACCAGGTCCACTTTGCGCCGGAGGATTTCGCGCAGCGCCTCGGCGTGATGCGCGTACGCGGCCACACAGTTGAAACCCGCGACATTGTTCACGGCGGTCCGCAGGGCCAGACGGATGCTGGTATCGGGCTCGACTAACATGATGGCTCTGGCGTTCGGCGGCACGTCTTTCAATCCGGCAACGTTTTCGGATTTGCCATTCACCACGGTATGAATCGTCGTGTAGGTCCAGGCGAGCGGATCTTCGAGCCAGCGGAACGCGAGCGTCAATTCGCGGACGAAGTTTTGGTTCGCCACCGCCCAGCCCTGGCTCGTGATCGAGTGGTGAATCTTCATTGCCAGGGCGGCGGCCCTGGCTTCGTCGTTGGTGCGCAGGGGAAAATACCGGCTGATGCCGGAGTATTCGATTCTCGCCGACAATTCGGGTTCGGCGGCGGGATGTTTTTCCGGGTGACGACGATGGATCAGCCGGCGCTTCCAATGGTGCTCGCTGAACTCCTCCGGGGCCGGCGGCGCCGTGGGCAATTCCGGTTGGAACCCCACCTTCGCCCGCCGCTGGCTGACCGCCTCCCAACCCTGCGTGTTGAGGGCCTGGAAAATCTGGCAGGCCTCCGCCGCCGCCTTGGCGCGGTCGCTCGATGAGAGCGAAAAGGTTTTGCGCTTTCCGAAGAGCTGCATTTTTACCGACCAACTGTTCACCGCGCGGGTCTGCCCCTTGTAAGTGAAAGTGTTTTTGAAGAGCCGTTGCTGCCAATAGGCGGCCTCCATTTTGGTGGCGGACGCGCTGACTTCCCGGGCGGAATTTTTCGTCGCGGCTGGTCTTGGACGTTTCTTGAACACATTGGTTTTGTAAACCGCTTTTTCGTCCGTTTCAAGTCCCGCAGTCGAAAAGACTTACAAAATCCGGCTTCTAGCTCTTCCCACCAGGGTTCCGGGGGCGGGCAGACGCTCAGTAGTTCCCCTAAAACAGGGTATGGAACGACGCCCCGGGATGTTTAGACTGGCAACCAGTAATCCTGATAACGGCCTGGCGCGCGGCGTCGGCCCCTGAGCTAACCAACCAACTGGGTCTGTTATGAAATTGTGTCAAACACGGGCGGGGAAGTTCCATCATTTGGTCGTCATGGGAGGGGTGGGCCTCTGCCTGGCGACGTTGAGTGCCAAAGCGGCGACGTACGAGTGGACGTTCAATAGCGGTGACCTGTCCACCAGCCTCGGCAATGGCACCATGGCCTACGCCGACGGCCAGACCGCCACGCTGAGCTCCTTTGGCACGACGGGTGGAGGCATTCCCAACATCGGCGGCCAAAGCGCCTCCTTCCTGCATGTGCCCTCCATGCCCAATATCGGCAACGGCTATCTCCTCACTTTCAACGACACCGGCCCCAACGGCGGTGGCGCTTATGTGAACCAATACACGCTGATTTACGATTTATACTGGCCCAGCCCTCCAAACTGGACCGCGCTGTTCAACACGAACCCCAACAATCCCCCCAACAACGACGCCGACTTCTACATTGCGTCCGATAGTTCGATCGGTATCGGGACGGTGTATTCCAGCGCGGGCGCGATTGCTTCCGGCACTTGGTATCGAATCGCGTTTGTGATGGATGGCTCGGCCGGCACCATGACCTATTACATCAACGGCACCCAGGTCGCGACCGGCAGCCAGAGCGGCTCGGGTCTGGATGATCGCTGGTCGCTGCTCTCGAATGCCGATCCCGGCGCCGACCTGCTGCTCTTCAACGAAGGCGACACCAGCGGCAATTACACCCATGAGCTGTATCTCAACAGCGTGGCTTTTGCCGACACCAACATGACGAGCGCGGAAATCGGCGCTTTGGGCGGACCTTCCGCCTACGGAATCTTTGTCGTGCCCGAACCAACCGTGCTGGGCCTGGCCGGCCTCGGCGCCCTCGTCCTTTGCCTGCGCTGCAAGGTCAAAAAAGCATAGACCACGACGACATAATCTCGACAGCCGTGCGGGCCCGCTTGCAAATGGACGCACGGCTGTTTTGTTGATAAAGCGCCTCCGCGCACCCCCAGAACATGGTACTTGTTCCCGCGAAGACCGGTGTTAGTTTGCCATACTAGAACGACTCAACGACTTTCGAACGCCGGGGACATGACTGCAACGCGAAACCAGTGCCACAAGGGCTTCACGCTCATCGAATTGCTGGTGGTCATCTCCATCATCGCCATCCTGGCCGCGATGATCCTGCCGGCGCTCGCCCGGGCGAAGGAGCGGGCCAAGCGGATTTCCTGCCTGAACAACGTCAAACAGCTCGCCCTGGGCAGCATTCTGTATTCGGACGACGCCGCCGGGCTTTATGCCCCGACGAAAGACCCTTCCGACGACGACCAGACCTGGCTTTACAAAAATTACGTGGGCAGTCTCGGCACCTTTGTTTGCCCGAGCACGCAAAACTTCATTCGGGATAGCTGGTTGCCCAATCCGCCGCCTTCCGGGCCCATGGTCCTGCGCGACCTGCTCAAGTATGCGGGCAACAAAACGGCCATTCCCGGTTCCAGCTACGAGCTGTTTGCCTGGTGGGGTGACCAGGGCAAACCCACTCCGATTCCGGCCGCTAAGACCCAGGCGAACGTCCTTTCCTGGAAATACCAATTCGTCTCCAGCTTCCCCTGCAACTCCGGATTCCTCGGCCAGCTCGCCGGTGCCTCGCGCGCGTGCCTGTTTCTGGATGGCGACTCCGGCTATCTGGGCACGCGCACCGATGTGAGCAACTTTCCGGATCCGATCGACAACCATGGCGCCGACGGCAGCAATATTTCCTTCTGCGACGGCCATGCCGAATTTATCTGGGCGAAGCCGGACACCAAGTATATCACCGCCATTTATCTCGGAACCGATGCGGATCCTTGAGCGGGGCATTTAAGAATTCTGACATGGGCAAGAGCAGCGGCAATCGTGGTTATGGGTCGGGGAAGTGGTTTGGCGCATTGCCGGCACTCGCCGGATTCCTGCTGCTGGCAGCGGGCTGCGGCAAGCAGACCAGCATGGAGTCGGTGGATAGCGACGCCAACGGTTACCTGTGCCAGAAATGCAATGCCAAGGTTTACACGCCCCGAAAAGTGTTCTTGGAAAAATGTCCCAAATGCAGCGCGGATGCCCTGGCCGACGTGGTCGGCTACTTCTGCGTCAAGGACCAGCACCTCACCCTGCGCCCAAAAATCTCCGGTCCCGCCGGTGCGGCCGTTTGTGAGAAGTGCCAGACGCCGTTAAAGAGCGCAATGGTCTCTCCCCGCGAAAAAGACCTGCAAGCCTGGGGAGCCGAGAAGACAACCGCCACAAAATAAACCTCACCGTACCCCGATTTAGCCTTAACCCCCAACCCAACATGAAAACCCCATCGCTCCCCAAATACCTGTCCACCTGCGTGACGGCTGCCCTGCTGGCGTTCGCGACCAGCGCGACGGCTGACACCGTGCTGACCTTCGATACCATTGCGCCGCCGCAGTTCCACAACTCGGCCATTCCGCAGAGCTTCGCCGACTTCGCTTCAAGCTCCAGTTCCGGAATCTCCGTGTCCGGCATCGGCACGCCGGACATCGATGTGTCCTGGGCGGCGACGAACAACCCGGCGAATGCCAACTCTCCTTCCCAGCGGTGGGATTACTACAGCATCGGCGGGAGCGAGGATTTTTGGCGGCTCGCGCAGTTGAACCAATCCCGCGTCGGCGACTACCACGAAATCAGGTTCACGCCGGTCAATGGCAACAAGGCCGTCATCAAATCCTTCGCTTTCCAGGGCTACTACCCGATCATCCTGAACCCCACCAACAGCCTGTATTACCAGGAGTGGTTCACCTATCGCTGGGAAGTGTTGGATACAAATCTGACCTCCCTGGCCGGCACCGTTTACGCCTTCGGTTCGAACTCCAACAAGGACCACGTGGTGAACGTCAACTACACCGGCACCGCCAACCAGCCGTTGATTCTGCGCCTGACGCGCCTCGCTTCGACCCTGGGCGGCGCCGGCGCCACCACGAACGATCCGGTCCGGCTCGAGGGCGATCCGGCTGACATCGGTATTGACGACATCACTTTCAGCGAAGAAACCAGCAACCCGAATCCGGTCGCGAGTGTTTCGTCCACCGCCAATGGGGAAACCAATTCGCTGCCGCAGTTCTACTACCGGGCCACGATCCTGGACGGCTTTTCCACGCAGATCGCCACCAATACGATCAAGCTTACCCTGGACGGAAATCCGCTGACTCCGACAATTGGAAAGACCGGCCTCGTGACCACCGTGAGCTTTTCCGCCGGTGGCCTGATCCGCAGTGGTTCCACCCACAATTACGCGCTGGTCTATAAGGACAATGCGGGTTCCCCGGCCAGCTACACCAACCAGACCACTTTCACGGTTCAAAATTACACCGGTTACGAATGGCGTTTCCTCAACGGCGATCTCGGCACCTCGCTGGGGAACGGCACCATGGCCTACGCCAATGGCGACGGGGGCACGACGTTCGGCACCACGGACGGCGGCACCGTCCCGCACATCAATGGCACGCCGGCCAAATACATGCATGTGCCGGGCTTCACCGATGACACGCTGGGTTACTGGCTGACTTTTGCCGACAGTCCTCCGAATGTCGGCACGGCGTCCTATCTGAATCGGTGGACGCTGATCTTCGACTTCCTGATGCCGAACCTGACGGCCGAAAACTCGCCGGATTACCTTGTCCCGTTCTTCAATACGGATCCTTACAACCTGAGCGACGCGGATTTTTATCTGACCAGCGCGGGAGAGCTGGGCATCGGCGGCGGAGGTTACACGAGCCCCGGCGTGATCTCGGCGAACACGTGGTATCGCGTTGCCTTTGTCGCAGACCTGGCTGCCAACACCCTGACATACTATGTGAACGGTACCAGCGTAAAAACCAGGTCTGCCGACGGCCTGGGTGGCACTTGGTCGCTTTATTCCAACCAGGACGGCATCCCTTCACTGCTGTTGTTCAACGAAGGCGATGGCTCGGGAATTTACACGCACAATCTCTATCTCAGCAGCGTAGCCTTCAGCGATCGCGTCCTGGGAGCTGCCGAACTCTCCGCCCTTGGCGCGCCGAAGGCCAGCGGCATTCTCGCGCCGAGTTTTGCGCCGAAGCCGACGCTGACCGCCGGTTCTGCCGGAGGCAGCGCCGTCGTTTCCTGGCCCACCAACTACGTGGGCTATTCACTCGAGCAGTCGGATACCGTTACGTCACCGCAGTGGAAACCCGTTGCGGGCATTACGAACAATTCGGTAACGCTCACCCCGGGTAGTACCCAAAAATTCTTCCGGCTCGTGCAATAGCCGGTTTCGTAAAACCACGGCGGCGGCGCCTCGCCTGTCGCCGCCGGCGCAAATCGTTTCTTCGTGAACGGCAGCGGCTGACTCCGCTGCCGTTCATTTTTGTGGCGCGCCGCCCGCCCGGATCCCCGGTTTGGGGCGCTTCCGTAACCGCGGCGGCCAGACCGATTTTGCCAATAAATCCACCCGTTTTGCCATTGCGTCCATTGTCATTGTTCCGTGGATGGGCATCCCTTAGAGATACGGCGAAATCGCGCGCCGGATTTTTCGTGAAGGCTTTTTCCCGCCCGAAGAGCCCATCCTCCGGCCCTCCCGGGAAGACTCGTTACCCGGCCGGTTTACCGGTATGATCGAAGCCATGCGAATGAACACGGTGGCCCTGCAACAAGTCATGGGCGGCAGCCCCTGCCAGATTCCGGGAGTGCTCTATTCCGGCCAGCAAACGCAAGTGGGCGGCGAGGACGGGGTCGAATTGGTCATGCCACAGGCGATGGAAAAAGCGGCTGACGAACATTATTTCTCGCGCCGCTTCAAGGCTAGGACCTCCGCTTCACCCATCCCATGGCGCACACGCTTTCAACGCAAGTCCACCTGAGTCATATGACGAATCGCTTTCTGGCCGTCCTGGCGCTGATTGTTTTGACTTGGGGAAGCCTCTGTGCGGCGGCTTCCATCGAGGACGACTGGCAGAATCCACCGACGGACGCGCGGCTGCGGGCCTACTGGTGGTGGTTGAACGGGAACGTGACGGAGGAAGCCATCACGCGCGACCTCGAGGAGATGAAGGCAAAGGGATTCGGCGGCGCGTTGATTTGTGACGCCGACGGCTCGGCCCAGGATAACAATGCTCCCGCGCCGCACGGACCGACATTCCTGTCGCCCGAGTGGCTCAAATTGTATCGCCATGCCTTGCGTGAGGCGGAGCGCTTGGGACTGGAGATGAGCCTGAACATCCAGAGCGGTTGGAACCTGGGCGGCCCGATGGTGACGCGTGAAGACGCGCCGAAGCAATTGAGCTGGACGGAAAGCCAAATCACTGGAGGAAAGCGGGTACAGGTCCAGCTCGAAAAACCCTTGGGCACGAATGGGTTCAGTCCGACGTTGTTTGTGCTCGCGTATCCCGCGCCAAAGAATTTGCCGGCGAATCGAAAGCCTTTGACCAACCTCCCGCAAAAGACCTTGCGGAAGGCGTTGACGCCCAGCTCCGCGCCGTCTTCGCAGCCGCTGTTTGACGAAATTCCCGGCACCCCCGGCGAGGAAGACATGCACGCGAAGGATGTTCTCGATATCACAAAACACATGAGCGCGGACGGCTTGCTGGACTGGGACTGTCCGCCCGGCGACTGGAAGGTGTTGCGCATCGGCTACGCGTTGAATGATCACTGCAGGGTTTCGACGTGCAGCGACGGCTGGGATGGCTACGCGATCGATCCGTTCGATGCCGCGGCTTTCAAGCGTTACTGGAACGCGGTGGTGGAACCGCTGATTGCGGAAGCCGGTCCCGCTGCGGGCAAGACGCTCAAGTATTTGCACACGGACAGTTGGGAGGTGGAAGTCGCCAACTGGACCCCGACGTTGCGCGAGGAATTCACGCGGCGGCGCGGCTATGACCCGCTGCCGTGGCTGCCGGTGATCGCGGGAAAAATCGTGAACAGCCGCGAGGAGAGCAACCGCTTCCTGAACGACTACCGCCGCACGATGGGCGACCTGGCCATTGATAATCACTACAAACTTTTCAAGGCAGGCGCGCACCAGCATGGGATGCTCATCCACCCGGAATCCGGCGGGCCGCACGCGGTGCCGATCGACGCGCAGCAATGCCTTGGGTACGACGACGCGCCGATGAGCGAATTCTGGGCGATGTCCTGGCGGCATCGCGTCGGCGAAGCGGATCGTTTCTTCGTGAAACAACCCGCCAGCGCGGCCCATGTTTACGGCCACAAGCTGGCGCTGGCGGAGGGATTCACGACCATCGGCCCGCACTGGCAGGAGACGCTGTGGGACAATTTGAAGCCCACGTTCGATCACGCGGCGACAGAGGGCGTGAACCTGCTGGTCTGGCACGCGTTTGTTTGCTCGCCGAAATCGGAGGGCATGCCGGGGCAGCAATATTTCGCGGGTACCCATTTGAATCCCAACGTAACGTGGTGGAATAAATCGGAGCCGTTTTTCGCCTACATCAACCGCTGCCAGTCGTTGCTGCAACGCGGGCAGCCGGTAAGCGACATCGCCTATTACTATGGCGATCACGTGCCGAACTTCACGCAGTTGCGCAGCTCCGACCCGGCGAAAGTGGGAGCCGGTTACGATTACGATGTGCTGACCGAGGAAGCTCTGGTGAATCTGGCCCGGGTGGAAAACGGCCGGATCGTTTTATCGAACGGCGTGAGTTACCACGCACTGGTGCTGCCGCCGCGCGACATGATCTCCATGAAGGTGCTGGCGAAACTGGCTGAGTTCGGCAAGGCCGGCGCCACGATCCTCGGTCCCCAACCATCGCGTGCGAGTTCGTTGAACAATTATCCGGCCAACGATGCCGTGGTCGCCCGGATGGGAGCGGAATTGTGGAGCGGAAAGGCAGGGCAGGGCCGCTTCATTGCTGACAAAACGGCCCGGGAGGTGTTGCTCGCCGATGGCATGGCACCGGACTTCGAAGCCGCCGTCGGCGCGAGGCTGGACTACATTCACCGCCGCGACGGGGAAGCCGAAATCTATTTCGTCGCCAACCGCACGAATGACGCGCAAACGGCGCGCTGTGGGTTCCGGGTCGCTGGCAAGGCTCCGGAGCTGTGGAACCCCATGACCGGCGAACGGCGTTTTGCGTCCGCTTATGAGGAGCGGGACGGCCACACATTTGTGCCGCTGGATTTTGAGCCATACGGTTCGTGGTTTGTCGTCTTTCGTGAGCCGGCCGGCAGGCATCCCGCCACCCGCGGGAGCAATGCGGTGGCATGCAATTCGGTGTTGGAAATCAGTGGGGCCTGGGATGTGGATTTCGACCAGCACTGGGGCGGGCCCGGGCCGGTGAAGTTCGATCAACTCGTGAATTGGACCACGCGCGAAGAACCCGGCATCAAATACTACAGCGGCACCGCGGTTTATCGGAAGACGTTCGAGCAGCCGGCGGCAGCGATAAAGTCAGGGGAAAAGATCTACATCGACTTGGGGAATGTGCGCGAGATTGCCGAAGTGAAACTCAACGGCAAACCGTGTGGCATAACCTGGGCGCCGCCCTTTCGCGTGGAGGTGACCGATGCCATCCAGGCTGGGAAGAACAATTTGGAAGTTGAGGTCGTCAATTTCTGGCCGAACCGGATTATTGGCGACGCCAGCCTCCCTGCGAGTAAACGGCTCACGCGGACGAATATTCGCAAACTGACTTCAGAAACCAAATTGATGGACTCGGGCCTGCTCGGGCCGGTTACTGTGAAAACCTCCAAGGCGGGCTTGCGGCCACAGTTATGAAGCTTGTCCGAATCATAACTGCTGTCTGCCTGGCGCTCTAATCCGGTGGGAAAACGAACTTGGTAGCGGCGTCCGGTTCGCCAGACCTGTAATCGCAGTCGCTCACGAATTGTGAAAGCTACGCCGAAAGCATCCACGGAAGCCGCCCGAGGCCATGAGACTTTCCTGCGCCAATTCGCCGCCATCCTGAAAAAATTGAAAGCCGCCGCTTATCCGGGTTACATGTGCCTGGAGTATGTCGGGGTGGATTGGGAAGGCTGCAACCGGACGGACGATGTGTCCGAAACGATCCTGCGGCGCGATCTCCTCCGGCAAACCGAAAAACTATGCGCCTGATTCGATTTGGAGAATTTAAGAAGGAAAAACCCGGCCTGCTCGACGCCGCCGGAAAGCGCCGCGATTGCTCCGCCCATGTGGCCGATTTCGACGCGGATTTCTTCGCCAACGGCGGACTGGAAAAACTCCGCAAGTTGAATCTGAAATCGCTTCCCACCGTTCCGGATTCCCTTCGTTGGGGTGCGCCGGTTGCCCGGCCTTTCAAGGTGATCGGCATTGGCCTCAACTACAGCGACCACGCGAAGGAATCCGGCATGGAACCTCCCAAGGAGCCCGTGGTTTTCTTCAAAGCCTCCAATACGGTTGTCGGTCCCTACGACGAAGTGATGATTCCGCGCGGCAGCGAGAAGACGGATTGGGAGGTCGAACTCGGCGTCGTGATCGGCGCGGAAGCGCGCTATCTCGCGTCGCGGGCCGATGCCTGGCGCTGCATCGCGGGTTACTGCGTCAGCAACGATGTCTCCGAGCGCGACTTTCAACTCCATCGCGGCGGGCAATGGGACAAAGGCAAATCCTGCGACACCTTCAATCCCCTCGGGCCCTGGCTCGCCACGCCGGACGAAATCGCGGACGTCAACAACCTCCCCCTGTCGCTCGATGTGAACGGCCAGTCCCGCCAGCGCGGCAACACGCGCACGATGATTTTTCCCGTGGACTTCGTCGTGCATTACCTCTCGCAGTTCATGACGCTGGAGCCCGGTGACATCATCACCACCGGCACGCCGCCCGGCGTCGGCCTCGGCATGAAACCGCCCACCTATCTGAAACCCGGCGACGTCATGGAACTCTCCATCGAAGGCCTCGGCCGCCAGAAACAAGTCTGCACGCGAGCATGAGCTTCTCCGACCGCTTCAAAGGGCAAATCGCCGTCGTCACCGGCGGCGCGCAGGGAATTGGCCGGGCAGTGGTGGAGCGGTTGGCAATGGAGGGCGCGCATGTCGGAGTGCTGGATCGCGACGCGTCGCTGGCGGAGGCGACGTGTCGCGAACTGGCGGCGAGCGGCCTGTCCGTGGAACCCATCGTCTGCGATGTCACATCCGATTCCGGCGTCGCCAATTCCTTTGCAAAATTTGCGGCCCGGCACAGCAAATTCGACGTGCTGGTCCATTGCGCGGCCGTTGTCGGGCCCACCGGAGCGAAGATTGATTCGGTGTCCACGGCGGATTTCGCCGCCGTGTGCAACATTAACCTCGTCGGCAGTTTCATCGTCACGAAACACGCCCTCACGCACATGCAGCCGCGCAACTACGGCCGCATCCTCCTCGTCGCGTCCATCGCGGGCAAGGAGGGTAACGCAGGAATGGCCTGTTATTCGGCCTCCAAAGCGGGGGTCATCGGCCTCGTGAAATCCGTCGGCAAGGAATTCGCCGAGACCAACATCACCATCAACGCCATGGCGCCCGCGACGATCCGCACCGCCATGGTCGCCGCGATGCCCGAACACCAGGTCAAATACATGACCGACCGCATTCCCAAAAAGCGCTGCGGCACGATCGCGGAAGCCGCGGCGCTGGCGTGTTGGATCGTGTCCGCGGAGGCGAGTTTCAATACCGGTTTCACTTTCGACCTGACAGGAGGCCGGGCAGTGTATTGAACTGTGGGTCACGCGACTCACCTCCCGCGCTGAATATGAAGCTTCGCCCTACCCCCCACCTCCGCCATCTCCTGATCAGTCTGGCTTGTTTGACATTGTTGTTCGCCGTGACCGCTCCCGGCCAGAATGCCGGCAACGAAGGCTGGCGCGATCTTGTCAGCGGAAATGATTTCCAAGGCTGGGTGAAACGCGGTGGCAAGGCCACCTACGCAATCGAGAACGGCGAGGTGGTCGGCTCCTGCGTGTTGAATACCGAGAACACGTTTCTTTGCACGGAGAAGGACTACGGCGACTTCATCCTCGAATACGAATTCAAAGTCGATCCCCGCCTCAACTCTGGCGTTCAGATCCGGAGCGAATGTTTCCCCGAAAAAAAGGAAATCACGTGGGAGGGTAAAAAGATTTCCATTCCCGCCGGCCGGGTGCATGGCTACCAGGTCGAGATCGATCCCGACGTGCCGCTGCGGCGCATGTGGAGCGCGGGGATTTACGATGAAGCCCGGCGCGGCTGGCTCTTTCCCAACGACGGCCCGCGCGGTCCCCAGGCCCAGGCATTCAGCGAGCAGGGCAGGCGCATCTTCAAGCCCGGCGATTGGAATCATGTGCGCGTGGAGGCGATCGGTGATCACCTCAAGACCTGGCTCAACGGCATTCCCTGCGCGGACCTGACCGATTCCCTGACTCCGAAAGGTCTCATCGGCCTCCAGGTCCATTCGATTCGCGACGATCATTCGAAGGTCGGCGCCCAGGTACGCTGGCGAAACTTGCGGCTGAAGGAAGTCAACGATGGCAAAGCCGATATCTTTCTGCCCGACCGCCTCCGTTGTGATCTCGCGGTCGATCCGCTCGGGGTTGATGTTCCCACCCCGCGCTTGTCCTGGCAAATCGAGGCCAGCCGCCACGCCCGCGTGCAAACCGCTTACCAAATCCTCGCCGCCTCGAGCCGCAAACTCCTGGCCAATGGGCAGGGTGATCTCTGGGACACCGGCAAATTGAGGTCCGGCTCCACGCTGCAAATTCCCTACGCCGGGAGGCCGCTGAAATCCTCCCAGCAGGTCTTCTGGTCCGTCCGCGCCTGGGATGAAAACGACCGCGCTTCCGATTGGAGCGCGCCCGCCACCTGGACCATGGGCGTGTTGGACGAAAAGGATTGGCAGGCAAAATGGATTGGCAGCGCGAACACGAACGCCCAGAGCCTGATGCTGCGCCGCGAATTCGTCATCAAACCGCAGCTCCGCCGCGCGCTGGCAAGTGTCTGCGGCCTCGGCCACTACGAACTTTCCGTCAACGGCGCAAAATCCGGCGACGACCTCCTCGCGCCCGGCTGGACGGAATACGCCAAGACCTGTCTCTACGACACTCGCGACCTCACCGCCATGCTTCACGCCGGGACCAACGCCGTTGGTCTCATCCTCGGCAACGGCATGTATCGGGTGCCGGGCGGGCGTTACACCAAGTTCAAAGGTTCCCATGGCCCGTTGAAGGCCATCGCGCAACTCCGCCTCGAGTACTCCGATGGCTCCGTCGAAATCATCGGTACCGATGCCGCCTGGCGCGTCACCGGCGGCCCGCTCACTTTCTCCTGCGTGTTTGGCGGCGAAGACTACGACCCAAACCTCGAGCCCGCCGGCTGGAATCAGCCTGGCTTCGATGTCTCGCAGTGGCAACCCGCCTCCGAAACCGACGGTCCGGGCGGCAAGCTCCGCGGGCTCTCCTGCGCCGCGCCACCCATCAAGGCGTTCGAAACGCTCACGCCGGTCAAGACCACCGTCATCACCAACGGCGTCACCGTTTACGACCTCGGCCAAAATGCGCCGATTATTCCGCGCCTCCATGTCCAAGGCCCGGCCGGTTCCATGGTGCGCATCATTCCCGCGGAACTCGTCGCCACCAATGGCCGCGTGGATCGCGTCTCCTGCGGTGGCGGTCAGGCCTACTGGCAATACACGCTCGCCGGCGGAAAGGAAGAGACCTGGTTCCCGCGCTTTTTCTATCACGGCTCCCGCTATCTTCAGGTCGAATGCATACCCGCGCCGGGAAGCGCCGAACTGCCAACGGTAAAACGCCTTGAAGCCGTCGTCGTTCATTCCTCCTCCGCGCCGGTCGGGGAATTCTCCTGCTCCAATGAACTCTTCAACCGCATCTACACGCTGATCCGCTGGGCCCAGCGCGCGAACATGGTCAGCGTGCTCACCGATTGCCCGCACCGCGAGCGTCTCGGCTGGCTCGAGCAATACCATCTCAACGGCCCGTCCCTGCGCTACAATTTCGACCTCGCCCAACTCTACACCAAAGGCATGAATGACATGGCGGACTCGCAGCTCGCCAATGGCTTCGTCCCCAACATCGCCCCCGAATACGTTGTCTTCGGCAAGAACAAGGACGACGTCTCCAACGCCTTCCGCGATTCACCCGAGTGGGGCAGCGCCTTC
Source organism: uncultured Verrucomicrobiota bacterium (assembly GCA_964448135.1). Lineage (GTDB taxonomy): Bacteria > Verrucomicrobiota > Verrucomicrobiia > Limisphaerales > UBA8199 > CAYUVH01. Next base: position 65,809 of record CAYUVH010000016.1, read on the forward strand.
ATCCTCGTGCCCTGGCAGCAATACGAATTCACCGGCGACACCGAACTCCTCCGCCGCCACTACGAGGCCATGAAGCGCTACGTCGCCTATCTCGGCTCGCGTTCCACCAATAACATCGTCAGCCACGGCCTCGGCGATTGGTACGACATCGGCCCCAAGCCTCCCGGCTACGCGCAACTCACGCCGCGTGAACTGACTGCGACGGCCTTTCATTATTACGACACCTGGGTGCTTGCGCAAACCGCCGGGCTGCTGGGCAAGGCTGACGAAGCAAAGCAACTCACCGCCCAGGCAGAACAAATCCGTGAAGCATACAACCTGACCTTTTTCAATTCCACCAACCGGTCCTACGCCACCGGTTCGCAATGCGCGAACGCCATTTCACTCGTCCTGGGTCTCGTCGAGGAAACCAATCGCGCTGCTGTGTTGAGTGCCATCGTCGCCGACGTCCAATCGCGTGGCAACGCCATCACTGCCGGCGATGTAGGCTACCGCTACCTGTTGCGCGCACTGGCGGAAGGCGGCCGCTCAGACGTCGTGTATGCGATGAACAACCAATCCGAAAAACCCGGCTACGGCTACCAATTGAAGATGGGCGCCACCAGCCTGACCGAAGCCTGGGACGCCGGCCGACATTCCTCTCAAAACCATTTCATGCTCGGGCAGATCATGGAATGGTTTTATCACGATCTCGCCGGCATTCAACCGGACGCCGGCCATCCCGGCTTCAAGCACATTGTCATTCGTCCTGCCCCCGTCGGTGACCTCCAATGGGTGAAGGCCACTTATGATTCTCCCCATGGTCCCGTCAGTTCCGATTGGCGCCGGCAGCAGGGGAATTTCGAACTCGAAGTGAAGTTGCCGCCGAACACCACCGCAGAGGTGTTCGTCCCCGGGAAAAACGCCCGGATGGTCGAGCCGGACAATATGGCAGCAGCAAGGGAACAGTCAGCGGCAGGGGCCACCGTATTTCGTGTGAACTCCGGCCACTACACCTTTCAGTCCGATTTCTCACAGCCATGAAACCGAGCATCCGCATTGGTCTTTTCGGCATCGGCTTGGAAGCCTACTGGCCGCAGTTCAAGGGACTCAAACGCCGTCTCGAAAGCTACGTCGCCGAGGTGGAGCGCAAGCTCAGGCGTCCGGGCGTCGAAATCGTCAATCTCGGCCTGATCGATTCCCCGCCCAAAGCCATGGAAGCCGGCCACCGTTTCCGGCGCGAGGACGTGGATCTGATTGTCCTCCACGTTACCACGTACGCTTTATCCTCCACTGTCCTGCCCGTGGTCCAACGCGCCAAAGTTCCCGTAATCATTTTGAATCTTCAACCCGCCGCGGCCATCGATTACGCGAGCTTCAACAAAATGGGCGACCGCACCGCCATGACTGGTGAATGGCTCGCCCACTGCGCCGCGTGTCCGGTGCCGGAAATCGCCAACGTCTTCAACCGCGCGCGCATTCCCTTCCACCAAATCACCGGCATGTTGCACGACGATCCGCCTTGCTGGAACGAAGTCGATGCCTGGATCGAAGCCGCGCGCGTCGCCGGTGTCATGGCGCATAATCGCCTTGGCCTCCTGGGCCACTATTACTGCGGCATGCTCGACATCGCCTCCGATCTTACCCAGCACTGCGCCACCTTCGGCGGCCACATGGAAATCATCGAGGTGGACGAACTCGCCGCCCTGCGCCGCGAAGTCTCGTCGAAACAAATCACCCGCCGCGTCGCCGAGTTCAAAAAGGTCTTCGACGTCCAACCCGACTGCCTCGCCTCCGAACTCGCCCGCGCCGCCCGCACCTCCGTCGCGCTCGACGCCCTGGTGAAACGCCACGACCTCGGCTCGCTCGCCTATTACTATATGGGCACCGGCAACGCGGACAACGAGGACGCCATCAGCTCCATCATTCTCGGCAACTCCTTGCTCACCGCCCGCGGCATCCCCGTCGCCGGCGAGTACGAAGTGAAAAACGCGCAGGCCATGAAAATCCTGGATGCCTTCGGCGCCGGCGGTTCCTTCACCGAATACTACGCCATGGACTTCAACGATGATGTCGTCCTCATGGGCCACGACGGCCCGGGCCACATCGCGATTGCGGAAGGCAAGACCAAGGTCCGCCCGCTTCGCGTTTACCACGGCAAAGTCGGCCGCGGCCTCTCCGTCGAAATGTCCGTCAAACACGGCCCCGTCACCCTCCTTTCGGTGGTGCAGACCGTGGACGGCAAACTCAAACTCCTCGTCGCCGAAGCCGAATCCGTTCCCGGTCCCATCCTCGAAATCGGCAACACCAACAGCCGCTACCGCTTCACCATCGGCGCGCGCAAGTTCGTGGAGACCTGGAACGTCCACGGCCCCGCGCACCACTGTGCCGTCGGCGTCGGCTGCGTGGCCGACCGTATTTCGAAACTCGGCCAGCTCCTCGGCATCGAAACTGTTCGCGTTTGCTGATCCCGTTCGCACGCCCCTCCCGCAATCAATGTGAATCCGTTTCCGGGCGTTTTCTTTCACTGGCTCGGGCCTCATCTTCGCCGGCATCACCCTTCTGATTCTCTTCACCTCGCGGTGGGTCGGGCGCCCCGGCGAGCGAGTCCGGCACAAAGCTCTGCTTGCGGGCAGGCGTTATTCGCGCATGATGCCGTTGTCAACGCAACATGCAACCCGGGGCGATAGGCGAGTTCGCGGACACCGAGTTGGTGAAACGCGCGCAGGCAGGCGATCTGGCCGCCTTTGAGGAACTCACCGCGCGTTACGAGCGTCAGGTCTATTCGCTCGCGCTCAAAATATTGCGGCAGGAGCAGGACGCGGAGGATGTCACCCAGCAAACCTTCCTGAGTGCGATCGAGGGCCTCGGCAATTTTCGCGGGGAAGCGAGTTTTTCGACCTGGCTGATGCGCATCGCCACGTATGCGGCGCTGAAAATCATTCGCAAGCGCAAGGGCCTCAACGTGGTTCCCCTCGACGAGACGGGCGACGCCGATGGCAGCTGGGAAAAAATTCCGCACCCCGTTTTCATTGCGGATTGGCGGCAGTCGCCCGAAGAGCTTGTCGAATCCCGCGAAACGCAGCGGTTGCTGGATGAGGCGCTGGCCCGGCTGGATGAGAAGCATCGGTTGGTGTTTCTCCTGCGGGATGTGGAGGGGTTTTCCGTCAAGGAAACCGCCGCCGCCTTGGGCCTGTCCGAAGCCAACGTCAAAGTCCGCCTCCTGCGGGCCCGGCTGCAATTGCGGGAGGACCTGACGAGCGTCTTGGGCGACCCCGCCACCCGCCGTGAGCGACCGCCGCACCCTCATGAATAACCGGGTTGTAACCTTTTCCCCCCTCGCGGCTCAAAGAAAGTGAGATACGGATGAAGTGCGAAGAGTTGCTTAAGCATCTGAACGAATACGTGGACGGCGCCGTCGACCCCGCGATTTGCGACGAATTCGAGAAGCACATGGCCGGGTGCAATCCCTGCCAGGTGGTGGTGGACAACATCCGCCAGACCATCACGCTGTATAAAGCCGGCGAACCCTACTCACTTCCCCTGAAATTCCGACAACGCCTGCACGCGGCCCTGCGGGACAAGTGGAAGGCCACGCATTCCGGGCCCTGACGGGTTTCCGACGGTTTGTAACCTTTTGGCGACTCGCGGTTCTGTTCTCTTGAGGCCTGCGCGGCTGTTCCTGTGTTCCATGCGCGCTGCCGGTACGAAAGATTGGCTATGTTACTACGCGTCATCCTTGGAATCATCGTTGGAGCTGCCGCCGGATTTGGCTGGCATAAGCTCGTGGGCTGCTCGACGGGCAGTTGCCCCCTCGCCGCCAGCCCGTACCTGAGCTCGATTTTCGGCGCGGTGGTTGGAGCACTCGTGGCCAACGCGTTGCGCTGACAGACCCCTGAACTCCCATGAAACTACAACTCATCATTCGCCGCTTCGCCGGTGCGTTCATCCTCATCAGCCTCCTGCTGGCCCACTATCACAGCCAGTATTGGCTCTGGTTCACGGCCTTTGTCGGTTTCAACCTGGTGCAATCCTCGTTCACCAACTTCTGCCCGCTCGAAATCGTGCTGCGCAAAATGGGCGTCGGTGGTTCGTGTTGTGAGCCGGAAAAGCCCGCCGAAATGAGCGGCGCGCGATGAGCCTTCGCCTTGGCCTGCCGGGCCTGCTGCTGGCCTGTACGCTTGCCGCAGGCGCGGAGGCGCCCTGGACCCTCGAGCGTGCCCTCGAGTTTGCGCTGGGCCACAATCCCGACGCGCGTATCGCCCGGCAGCGGATTGCCGCCGCCCAGGCGGGACTCGAGCGGGCCAACTCCGCCTTCTGGCCCCGGCTGCAGTTTCAGTCCGGATACACGCGCACGGACAATCCCATGCTCGCCTTCGGCAGCATTCTCAACCAGCGCGCTTACCAATCCTCCCTCGACTTCAATGATGTCCCCGATGTGGATGCCCTCAACGTGCGGGGTATCGTGACCATGCCGCTCTACGCCGGTGGAAAAAATGTAGCCGAACGCGATGCGGCGAAATCGAACACGCAGGCGGCGAAAGAGGAGGATGCCGCCGTCCGAAACGCGCTGGGGTTCGAAGTGTGCCAGTCGTTTTATACGGTTCTCAAGGCACGGCAATTCGTGCTGGCTGCCCAGGCGGCGGTCAGTTCCTACGAGACCAACCTCGTTTCGGCGCGGCAAAGGCTCGCTGCCGGAACGTTGCTGAAATCCGATGTGCTGGACATCGAGGTCCGCCTGGCCCAGTCGCGCGAGGATCTCGTCCGCGCGCGCAATGGCCAGGCGCTGGCCGAACGGGCCTTGCAAAATCTTCTGGGGATCGAAGGCGGCGAGTTCGTGGTGGCCGACACCGCGCCCGCCGTGCGCGCCCCGGTCACCATTGATTTCTCGCAACGTCCGGAACTAGCCGCTGCCCGCGAGCGTGAAACCGCCGCCCGCGCCCAGTTGCGCGGGACCCGGAGCGGCTTCCAACCACGCCTCAGCGCCTTCGGCAGCCTGGATTACGATTACGGGTGGGTCACCGGCGGCGACGGTAAAAGCTATACCGTCGGCCTCCTGGCCCAGTGGGATCTGTGGGACGGCTTTGCCACCCGCTCCCGGGTGCGCGAGGCAAGCGCGAATCTCCAGACGGCCGGTGAAGAACGGCGAAAGGTGCGGCTCGCGATCGGCTTGGAAACCGAGCAGGCACGGCGGAACCTCGATGCAGCTACCGAAACCCTCGCCGTCACCCAAAAGGCCGTCGAACAGGCGCAGGAAAGCGCCCGGCTGACTCGGGACCGCTTTGAACAGGGCCTGGCCTTGTCCATCCAGTTGATTGATGCGGAGAGTGCGCTGATTTCCGCCCGGGTGCGGCAGGCCCAGGCTGAGTCAGATGAGCGCATTGCCATCGCCGCTCTCCGCAAGGCGCTCGCTCTGCCGCAACTGGACGGCTTGCCTTCGACTCAGTGAGCGGATTCTCCTTATGATACATATCTTGCGTAGGCTCTCGCTGGTCAGCGTCCTGCTGGCCTTGGCTGGCTGCGGCCCGCATCGGGACGAGCAGAACGCCGCTCCGCCCGCCATTCCCACGGCCACCGTCCGGGTGTCCCCCGTCGAAAGCAAATCGCGGGCGCTTTACGAAGAAGTCGTCGGCACCGTGCGCGCGAAACGACAGGCCACCCTTGAATCCAAAATGAACGGACGCGTCCTGCAAATGCCGGTCGTCCTCGGCGAACGAGTGACCAGGGGCCAGTTGATCGCAAAATTGGACGCGCCGGAAATCGCCGCCCGGCTCGAACAGGCCGAAGCGGCGCAGGAACAAGCGGAGCGTGATTGGAAGCGCGCGTCCTCACTCTTCGCCCAGCAAAGCGCCACACGCGCGGAATATGACGCGGCGCAGACTCGACTCCGGGGGGCCCAAGGCGCCGTCGCCGAGGCCAAAGCGATGATGGCTTATGTCCAAATCGAAGCGCCGTTCGACGGAGTCATCACGCGAAAGTGGGCGGATGTCGGTGATCTCGCAGTCCCCGGCAAACCCTTGATCGAGCTGGAGGATCCCTCCGCGCTGCAACTCGAAGCCGACGTGCCCGAAGCCATCGCGTCCCGTGTCGAGCCGAAGTCTCGGCTCTCGATCAAAGCGGCCGGCCTGACCAATGACATCTCGGGTGTGGTCGCCGAGATGGCGCCGACTGCCGATCCGCTGAGCCGCACCTTTCGCATCAAATTGGACCTCGCCCCCGCTTCCGGAATTGTTTCGGGCCAATTCGCCCGCCTCCTGGTGCCTTTGGGAGAGCGAACTTATCTGGGCGTGCCCGCTGAAGCTCTGGTCCAGCGCGGGCAATTGGACATCGTTTTCACCGTTGCGAACCAAAAGGCCTCGCTGCGGCTGGTGAAACCCGGTAAGCGTCTGGGCGATGAGGTTGAAATTGTTTCCGGCCTGCACGCTGGTGATTCCGTCGTCACCCAGGGGGCGGCGCAGCTTGTGGATGGCCAGCCCGTGGAGTCGCGCTAATGGCCCAGCCCGCCTCACCTCAACCGGACCTCGGGCTTGCCGGCCGCGTCGCGCGCGGCTTCATCGATTCCAAACTCACGCCCCTGTTGGTCATCACCTCCGTGCTGCTCGGTGTCGCGGCCATCGCGCTTCTGCCCCGCGAGGAAGAGCCGCAGATCAAGGTGCCGATGGTCGATGTCCTGGTTTCGATGCCGGGCTTTACCGCCCGGGAAGTGGAGGAGCGTGCCACGCGGCCGATGGAAAAGCTCCTCTGGGAGATTCCCGGCGTGGAATACATATACTCCACCTCGCGTCCCGGCGAGAGCCTCGTCATCGTCCGCTTCAAGGTCGGCGAGGACGTCGAAAAAAGCCTGGTCAAGCTGAACCAGAAACTGCAGTCGAACTACGACCGCATCCCCCATGGAGTTTCATCGCCGCTGATCAAACTCAAATCCATCGATGACGTCCCGATTCTGGCGCTCACATTCCACGGCGGCCAGTACGACCACCTGGCCTTGCGCCGGATCGTTGCGGAAGTGGATGAGGCGGTCAAACAAGTGCCGCAGGTCGGGGAGACCGCCATCATCGGCGGTGCGAAGCGGCAGGTCCGCGTGCTGCTCGACCCCGCCCGGCTCTCTTCCCGCAATCTCTCGGCCGCGGAAATCATCCCCCGGCTGCTGCAGGCCAACCAGCAAAACCGCGCCGGCTCGGTGACGGACCACAACCGCGAGACCATCATCGAAACCGGCGCCTTTCTCACCGGTGCCCGGGATGTCGGCAACGTGGTGGTGGGCGTTTACGGTGGCAAGCCGGTTTATCTCCGCGAAGTTGCTGAGATCAAGGACGACGGCGGGGAACCGACTCAATATGTATTTTTCGGCAGCGGCGCGGCGCGTAACACCACGGTGGGCGAACAACCCGCCGTCACGCTCAGCCTGGCCAAGCGGCCGGGTGCCAACGCCATTTCGGTATCCCACGAGGTTTTGCGCAAGGTGGACGCACTCAAGGGCCGGGTAATCCCGCGGGACGTGCAAGTGAGCATCACGCGACACTACGGCGAGACCGCCGCGGAAAAATCCAACGAACTGCTCCTCCACATGGGTATCGCCGTGATCGGGGTTTCGCTTCTCGTGTTGTTCACGCTTGGCTGGCGCGAGTCGCTTATCGTGGCCATCGCCATTCCCTGCACGCTCGCGCTCACGCTCCTGGTCTTCTACCTGCACGGATACACGCTCAACCGCATCACCCTCTTTGCGCTCATTTTCTCCATCGGCATCCTGGTGGACGACGCCATCGTCGTCGTGGAAAACATCGTCCGCCACTTCCATCTTCCACAAAATAAAGGCCGAAACTGGTCGGACATTGCCATCGCGGCCGTGAATGAGGTGGGCAATCCCACCATCCTCGCCACGTTCGCCGTCATCGCCGCGGTGCTGCCCATGGCCTTTGTCGGTGGTTTGATGGGGCCTTACATGCGGCCGATTCCCATCGGCTCCGGCGCGGCCATGATCTTTTCGCTGGCGATCGCCTTCATCGTAACTCCGTGGGCCAGCGTACGCATCCTCCGCTGGGGCAGGAAGTACTCTCAGCTTACCGCCGCAGCCGGCGTCAGCAGCGGGCCAGTCACCCCATCTCTTCACTCCGCGCATCCCGAGGATTTCTTCACCCGGCTCTATCGCCGGGTAATGAACCCTCTGATCGCGAGCGCAAAATGGCGCGGGCTTTTCCTCATCGGCATCGTCTGCCTGTTGCTGGGCGCCATGGCCCTGGTCGGCGTCGGCTGGGTGAAGGTCAAAATGCTGCCCTTCGACAACAAGAGCGAATTCCAAATCATCCTCAACCTGCCCGAGGGCGGCACTCTGGAAACCACCGCTCAGTGTGCCCGCGAAATTGCCGCCGCCGTGCGGCTGGAACCGGAGGTAACCGATTACGAAATCTACGCCGGCATTGCGTCACCCTTCAATTTCAACGGTTTGGTGCGCCACTACTTCATGCGGAACGGAGCCAATGTCGCGGACATTCAGGTAAATCTCGTCTCGAAGGACAAACGCAAAGCGCAAAGCCATGATATCGCCCGGCGCATTCGCCCGCCCGCCGCCGCCGTTGCCGCCCGCTACGGCGCCCGCATCGCTGTCGCGGAAGTGCCGCCCGGTCCGCCCGTGCTGCAAACCCTCGTCGCTGAAATCTACGGGCCCGACGAACCCAGCCGCCTCGCGCTGGCCCAAAAAGTCATCGGCATTTTCACCAATACTCCCGGCGTCGTGGACACGGATTGGTATATGGAAGCCGATCAGCCCAAGGCACGGTTTGTCGTGGACAAGGAAAAGGCCGCGCTGAACGGCATCAGCACGGAGGTGATCGCCGAAACCCTGCGCCTGGCCGTGGGTGGCCGTAACGTGGACCTCCTGCATCTCCCGCGCGAAAAGGAGGACGTTAACATCGTCGTGCAGCTTCCGCGTGAGAACCGCACGTCCACCGATGATTTGCTCGCCTTGCGCCTCCGCTCATCCGCGCGGGGCGGGGGACCGCTGGTCGCGTTGCGGGAATTGGTCAAGGTGGAGCAAACGGTTTTGGACAAAAGCATCTATCACAAAAATCTGATGCCGGTCACTTATGTCATCGGCGACGTGGCTGGCGTGGTCGAAAGCCCGGTTTACGCCATCCTGCAAATGAACCAGGCGTTGGCGAATCTCGACCCCCGCGAATTCGGCGGCTCCGGCGCCACCCTTGAAGTTCTCAACGCGGTCCAGCCTTTCACCGATCACCAACCATCCCTGAAATGGGACGGCGAATGGCATATCACCATCGAGGTTTTCCGCGATCTGGGGACCGCCTTCGCCGCCGTGCTGGTGCTCATTTTTATCCTGCTGGTCGGCTGGTTCCGCTCCTTCCTCACGCCGCTCGTGGTCATGGCCGCGATTCCTTTTTCGCTGGTCGGCATCATGCCCGCCCACGGCGCGCTTGGGGCGTTCTTCACGGCCACCTCCATGATCGGCTTTATGGCCGGCGCAGGCATTGTCATCCGCAATTCCATCATCCTCGTGGATTTCATCGAGCAACGCCTTGCCGAAGGCATGCCGTTGGCGGAATCAGTGGTGGATGCCGGGGCCGTCCGTTTCCGGCCCATGCTCCTGACGGCTTTGGCCGTGGTCGTGGGAGCCAGTGTGATCCTGGCCGACCCAATCTTCCAAGGTCTCGCTATCTCGTTGATGGCAGGGGAGTTAGCTTCTTTGCTGATCAGCCGAATGGCCGTCCCCGTCCTCTACTTCATGGCCAATCGCAGTCGGCTCAACCGGAATTCGAACACCCCGCCCCTGCAAAATAATTGAAATAATTAATTAATAGATTTCCGTTTTCAGCCCCGTTTCCGTGCGAACCAGCCGGCTGATCGCTGAAAGTCCCGCCAAGGGCAGATGGCTGTAATGCGCGCGCGCCATGGGGCGCGTGGCCGAGTAAATCTGAACCAAAGAAATGTGCGCCCCGGCATCCCGGAGTTCACGCAGCCGGGCCACATAGCTTTCGATTTCGGTCGGCGGAGGCGGCTGGCCGTCCTGCATCAGGAACAGACTCTGAATTACGATACTGCGCCGGCGGCCGATCATTAAGGTGTTCTGCAGGACTTTATCCAGGGACACCTTCGATTGATTGACCCGGTCCATGTACGCTTGAGTGCCCGCGTCGAGTTTGACCCAGATTTCATCCTCGTCAGTGAAGAACGAGAGTCCGTCCTGGACGTTGGGCAGGTCCAGCCCCGTGCCGTTCGTAAACAGGACCACTTTGAAGAAGGGATGCTCCTTGCGCGAACGCGCGTGGACGACGGCATGCACGGCTTCGGCAAACTTCGGGCACTGCGTGGGCTCGCCGTTGCCGCTCAGCGCGACATGGCGGAGTTGCAAAAGGGATTTGCTGAGCCGCGAGTAGCGCGGCAACTCCCGAATGGCGCCTGAACTGACCAAGTTAAGGGTCTGGTCAAGTTCCGCCGCCAGCACCGGCAGCTCCAGGGCCGAATCGTTGGGAGGTGCCGACCGGTCCACCTCGCAATAGACGCAATCAAAGTTGCACGCTTTGTCTGGATTCAGGTCCACACCCACCGAAAGCCCGCGCGCCCGCGGTGAGATCGTGAGGTAGACAAATCGATTTTGTAGGAAATCGCGGGGATAACCAAAGGGTGTGCCGGGTTCTCCGATGCGAACCGGCTCCGCAATTTCAGGGGGAGAAAGTTTTGCGGACATAATTTTTGTGGAGCGCAGACTGCGCGTTCATGTTCCCTAAGATAGGGAATGGCTTGTCCGGTCACTACCCGACCCTTGGCTTTCCCTAGTCATTGTTTGCCCTCCCGTGAGCAAGAAATTTGGGGCATCCGGACAATTTCGGACTGGTCTTTGGCAACGGCCAGCAAGCGACCTGTTCAAATACAGACAATTTTGAAGGCATGAACAAAGCGCCCAACGCGCCGAGGCCGGGATTCTTCCTGCTGAGTTTTTCAGCGGTGGAGGCGGCGATTTGGCTCGCGGCGGCCGGCACGAGCGCCTTTATCAATTTTAGCGCGGCGGCGACGTGCCTGTTCCTGGGGCTTTTCCTCATCCTGCAGCCGCCCGCGTGTGATAAAGCGGCGGCGCTTCGCGAGTCCCGGGGACAGTTCAAGCCGTCACCCGGGCGGATCGGGACTTAGTCCCGCATCTCATCAGCCTTTTCCTGGCAGGGAGCAGTGATCAACCGGAGAATTCGAAGTTGGCGGGTTGACGCCATTTCTAAAATCATTCACGGCTTTGACAGTCCGGCGGCAGATTTCCTCCGCCGTGCCCAACGCCGATATGGGGATCAGCAGCTTCCGGCTGCGATAAAATTCCACCAGCGGCTCAGTGGTGGCCAGGTATGTTTTCATGCGCACGCGGACGCTTTCCACCTGGTCGTCTTCGCGCTGGTAAAGGGCGGCGCCGCAGCGGTCACAAATGCCTTCGCGCGCGCGCGGAAGGTTTTTCAAATGGTATACCGCCTTGCAGGAGCTACAAACCCGCCGGCCCGACAGGCGTTCCACGATCTCCTCCAGGGGCATTTCGTAGTTGATCACCGCCGTCAACGGGCGCTTCTCCCGCAGGAGGAGTTGTTCGAGGACCTCCGCCTGCAGCGTGGTCCGCGGAAAGCCATCCAGCAAAAACCCGCCCCGGCAGCGGAGGCAATGCACGCGTTCGCGGAGAATATCGAGCACCGTTTCGTCGGATACCAACTCTCCCTTGCGCATGCACTCCAGGGCGCGGGCCATGGCGGGAGCGGCCGGACCGATCTTTCCAAAAAGAGCAGCCCGGAAAACGTCGCCGGTCGAAAGGTGGCAGGCGTCGGTTTCCTCCGCCAACAACGCGGCTTGCGTTCCTTTGCCGACGCCCGGCGCGCCCAACAGTACCAGGCGCACCGGGTGGGGGGCGTCTTTTGGAGGAAGGTTGCACAGGGCCTCGCCGCCACGCAGCCAGGCCATGCGATCGGAACTCGGCGTTTGAGGTTGGTTTAGTTTGTTGTTGCTCATATGGGGACCAAGGGTCCACGATTCAATGTATCCGGGCTTGGGTCGGCGCCTTGGCAACGGTTGCTGAAGGTTGAGCGTTTTTTGTGTAAAAGCCTCATTTCAGCCGAAAATGCGAGATCAGATGACTCATGTCCAGGCGCAACAATTTTTGCACATGGTTGCGCAAAAAAGGGAGAGAGGAGGCTGCGCGCCGAAATTAGGGTCAACGTGTAGTGAATATGAAACCTGTTTTATTCAATAACACGGTCCTCCGCGATGGCCATCAATCCATGGCAGCCACCCGCATGACCACCGCCCAAATGCTCCCGGCCGCCCCCATCCTCGATGGCATGGGTTTCAACGGTCTGGAAACCTGGGGCGGCGCCACCATTGATTCCTGCCTCCGGTTCCTGAACGAAAACCCCTTCGATCGGCTGCGCACCCTCAAAAAGGTCGCCCCCAAGACGCCCCAGCTCATGCTGCTGCGCGGCCAGAACATCGTCCAATACACCAGCTTCCCCGATGACGTCGTCGAAGCCTTCGTGCGCTGCATGTGCAACGACGGCATGGACATCATCCGCATATTCGACGCCCTGAACGACGTCCGCAATCTTCGGACCGCGATCAAGGCGGTCAAACAAAACGGCAAGCACGCCCGCGGCGAAATGTGCTACACGATGAGCCCGGTGCATACCGTGGACAACTTCGTGAAGATGGGCGTAGAACTCGAAAAAATGGGCTGCGATTCCCTCGGCATCAAGGACATGTCCGGTATCCTGCAGCCGCAGCTCGCTCACCAACTCGTGAGCGAACTGAAGCGCAAAACCAGTCTGCCGATCACGTTGCACACCCACGATACCGCCGGCCTCGGCGCGGCGTGCTACATGGCGGCCATTGATGCTGGCGTGGATTGTGTCGAGGTCTCAATCGTTCCTTTCGCCAACGGCACTTCACAACCGGACACCCAGCGCATGCTCGCCCTGCTCGAAGGGCATCCGCGCTGCCCGAAGTTCGACACCGTAAAACTGGCGGAACTGCGAACCTACTTTGAAGGCGTTTACAAGGAACTGGCCAAGTTCACCAGCCCCGCCAACGAGCGCGTGGACAGCGACATCCTCATCTACCAGGTGCCCGGCGGAATGCTCTCCAACTTCCGCACCCAACTCAAAGACCAGGGCATGTCCGAGCGCTTCGACGAAGTGGTGCGCGAAATCCCCGTCGTGCGCGAGGCGCTCGGCTGGATTCCGCTCGTCACACCCACCTCCCAGATCGTGGGCACGCAGGCCATGATGAACGTGAAATTCGGCCGCTGGAAAATCATCTGCCAGCCCGCGCAGGAAATCGCGCTGGGCAAATACGGCCGGACCCCCGGCCCCATCAACCCGGCCCTGCTCGAGCAGGTGGAGAAACAAACCGGCAAGAAAGCGATCACCGAACGCCCCGCGGATCTCCTCCAGCCGGAGATGGAAAAATATCGCAAGCAATGTGCGGACAAAGGTCTGCCCACCTCGGACGAGATCACCGTGCTGTTCGCGATGTTCCCCCAGCAGGTCGAGGCCCTTCTCAAACCGAAAGCCGCCGCCCCCGCGCCCGCTGCGGCTGCTGCCCCGGCCCCCGCGCCGGCTGCCAAAGGCAATGGGCACGGGCAAAAGTTGATCATCACCCTCGGCGGTCAACGCCATGAAGTGACCGTGGAAACCCTGGGGGCCAACTGATTATGAGCGAGTTCCCCCGAGCCACTTACCACGATTGGCAAAAGCTGGTCGAAGGCGATCTCAAAGGCGCGTCCTTCGACGAGAAGATGTTCACCCGCACGCATGAAGGCATCACCCTGCGCCCGGTTTACACCCGCGAGGACGCGGAAAAATTGCCGCATCGCAATTCGTTTCCCGGCCTGCCGCCTTTTACGCGTGGAGCCATGGCGGCCGGTCGCACCTGGGAGATTTCGCAGGAAATCAAATCCTTCACCCCGGCCGAGTTCAACCACACCGCCCGCAACTCGCTGGCCAGCGGCTTGAACGCGCTGAACATGGTGCTCGACCACGCGACGCGCAACGGCAGCGATCCCGATTGGGTGCGCCCCGACACCGCGCACGCGGGCGGAGTTTCCATCGCCACGCTGCGCGACCTGGAACGCGCGCTGGAAGGCATCGATCTCCGTAAAATTTCGCTCTTCGTGCGCTCGGGCGCCTCAGGCATGCCCTTCGCCGCGTTGCTGGTTGCGCTCATGAAAAAGCGCGGCCAGACCATCAGCCGGCTGCGGGGTTGCATCGAGATCGATCCGCTGGGCGTGCTCGCGCACGAAGGCGTACTCCCGCAGTCCCTGGAGGCGGCGTATCGCGAAATGTCCGCGCTCACCCACTGGGCCGCCGTTTCCGCGCCCAAGCTGCAAACCATCTGCGTGCACACGCGCGCCTGGCACGAAGCCGGCGGTCACGCGGTGCAGGAACTCGCCTTTGGCCTCGCCTGCGGCGTTGAATATCTCCGCGAAATGCAAAAGCGCGGGCTCGCCGTGGACATCGTCGCGCCCCGCATGCGTTTCGCGGTGACGGTGGGCACGAATTTCTTCATGGAGATCAGCAAGCTGCGCGCGTTGCGCACGCTGTGGGCCCGGGCCGTGGCGGCCGCGGGCGGCAGCCCCCAGTCGCAACGGCTGTCCCTCCATGTGCGCACGTCCCTCTGGAACAAGACGACCCGCGACGTCCATAACAACATTCTGCGCGCCACCGTCGAAGCCTTTGCCGCCGTGCTCGGGGACTGCGACAGCCTCCAGGTCGGCGCCTTTGACGAAGTGACGCAATCGGGCAGCGATCTCGGCCAGCGGCTCGCGCGTAATACGCAACTTGTTCTGCAAAAGGAATGCCAGGTGACGCAGGTTATTGATCCCGCCGGCGGTTCCTGGTTGGTGGAAAGCGTTACCGCCGAACTCGCCAACCGCGCCTGGAGCTTGTTCCAGGAAGTGGAAAAACTCGGTGGCATGGCGGCCGCCATGCGCGCCGGCTTTCCCCAAAACGCCGTCGCCGAAACCGCCGCCGCCCGCATCAAGGCAGCCGGCGAGGGACGCGAAACCATCGTGGGCGTGAACCACTACGCGAATTCAAAGGAGCCCGCGCCTTC
>CAYUVH010000017.1:0-74283 GCA_964448135.1 uncultured Verrucomicrobiota bacterium
GCCAGCGCTTCTGGGTCATCCCTCAAACCAAAGCTCTCTCCAAATGGCCCACTGTGCTCGGGACCTTCTCCCTCAAAACCACATTATCATTTTGATCCGACATCTATTCTCATTTTGAACTATCGCCCACACGCCAACTCCCGGTTCTTGACTCGGAGGCGGGGAAATGGTACAAGTTTTAGCGTCCCTTGGACCACTATGTCTGAACGTCACTTCGTTATTCAGGGGCGCCGGCTGCAACGTGCATGCGGCAATGGCGCCTTCACCCTTATCGAACTTCTCGTCGTCATCGCCATCATCGCGATTTTGGCGGCGATGCTTTTGCCGGCGCTTTCCAAAGCCAAGGAAAAGGCCAACACGGTTCGGTGCGTCTCCAATCTCAAGCAGATGCAGACCGCCTGGACGATGTATGCCTTGGATCACAATGATTTCATGGTGCCTAATGCTTCGGCAAGTTCGCCCGCTGGGTGGTGCTGGGTGGAGCCGGCGTTTCTGGGCTGGGCTTCCCAAGGCGCAAACATTGATATCTCCCTGCTGGTGAATGGATTGCTTTCTCCCTATCTGGCCAATGGCGTAAAGGTGTACAAATGCCCCTCCGATACGGTGCCGTCGCAAAACGGGCAGCGAGTCCGCAGTTATTCCATGAACGGACAAATGGGTGCGGAACCTTTGCCGGGTGTATACACGCCCCCGAGTTACGCGCAAGGCACGTGGCGGACCTACCAGAAGATGTCAGATTTGAGCAAACCCAAACCGACCGACGCCGTTATTTTCTTGGACGAACATGCCGGCACCATTAATGACGGCTGGATCCAATTCAGCGGCGATCTAATGTCTTGGCCTGATCGTCCTGGGACACGGCACAGCCGCGGCTGTGTTTTTGGATATGCCGATGGTCACTCCGAGTTGCACAAATGGATCGGAGGCGAAACTTTTCAGCCGGAGATCCAGGGTCAAAGCCCGCCCACGGGCGTCACCAGTGCGGGTGGACAGAGGGATTTTGCCTGGTGGCAGGAGCACATGAGCGCCAAGCCGTGAGGCCGGGCGCTACCGGTTGATCTGCCCCCGGGTGACTCCGAGTTGGTTCACCAACTTCAGCTCGCGCCACAATTGCGCCCCGGTGATTTCTCCCCGTAATAGTTGCCGGTAGCGGCCAAGAGTTTCCGTCACTTCGTCCGGCGTTTCGCCGAGGAATTCTATCCGGAAATTTCGCGCGCCCAAGGCCTGCATGCGCTCGAAATGTTCGGCGCCGGTTTGCGCGCGGGAATTGAACACAGTGTTCCGGCAGCCGGCGTCGGCTTTGAGGGGATGCGCGGCGCCGACGCGGTCGCGGAGTTTTACCTCGTGATGATCGCAGGGCCGGCCGCAATTCGTGTAGTCCGTGCCCTCCGAAAGGAAGGCGCAAAAAACGCAATGCTCCATGTGAAACATCGGTATGTGCTGGTGCAACGTGATCTCAAACCACTCCGCCGGTGACGCCTGCAGCAGCGCTTCCAGTTGCGTGAAGTTCAGATCGTAGGAGGCCGTGATGCGTTCGAGAGAGAATCTGTTTTTGAAATACTCCGCGGTCAATCGGTTCGCGATGTTCAGCGAATAATCGCCCACGCACCGCTCGCCCGCGAAATAGCGCAGGTGATCGTAATTCCGAACCAGATACCCGTCGGCGTTGCTGCTGCGCACCTGCTTGAGAATCCACTCCTCGCCGGTTTTGAAAATGCGCGGCGGAGCGACAAAGATCGCCGACCGGTGCGCCGCCTTGCGCGCCACCTCAACCGCTTCTCGATACTTCTTCGGATCCTCAAACTCGCAATAGAGCATTTCCAGTCCCGCCGCCAAGGCAGCCTCAAGCTGCGCCAGACTTCGGACGAGCACGGTCAGTTCGGCATGGAGTCCCGGTTTTAGCCGGCTCGGCGTACGGGAGTCGGACAATATCTCTCCCTCTCCCTGGGGGAGAGGGCCGGGGTGAGGGCGGACCTCCCCTTCATCCATTTGCCGAATCGTCCACCGCTGCGGTTCACTCCGACGCTCATCGAGCCTCGCCACTACCTCCCGCCGCAACCGGTTCAACTCACTCACCGGCAAAACCACTTCCCCAACCAAATGACTCTCCAGCCCGCCCAATTTGAACGGCGTCCCGCCCAGCCGCCCCAACTGTTCCTCCAGCTTTTCCTTCGTCAACGGTTGGCGCTCCGCCGCCACCAACGGCATCGCGCTCTCCAACTCAACCCCATTGCCCATTTCGTCCCGGGCCATTAGGCGCAACGGCTTGCCCACCGTTCCGTGGACCTCCACAAAAATCGCCCGGTGATACTTCGGCACGTCGCCGGCGAACGTGTTTCGCAACTGCTTGTCCAGCGCGGGATCGCTCGTCTTCCAAAGCTTGTCGCCGACGTGGATGCGCGAAAAATTTATATCGTCCCGCCCAAACCGGATCAACGTCCCCGCCTTCGCCAGCGGTTTACCGCGCGAGGGAGCCAGCGGCGAGACTTCGTAAACCCGTCCGCCTTCCTCATCCTCGGCCGGTTTGCCCGCATCGAACACCACGCCATCGCCCGGCTTCAACGGCCCGGCCAGCGGCACAACTACACCGTCGCGCCGCACCTCGGAAACTTCGCCGAGAAAAACTCCGCGCTTCTTGCCAAACCGCGCGTGCACCAATTGCTGGTTGTTGATGCCGCGCAGCCAGCCCGTGTAAAGCCCGCGCGAAAAGGCCATCTCCATCCCGTACCGTGACCCCGGCGCGTTCGAAGCATCTCCCTCTCCTGGGGGAGAGGGCCGGGGTGAGGGCGAACCTTTTTCAAACTCCTGCGCTCGCATCCGATCCAAAGCCCCCCGATAAACCCGCGTGATGTTCGCCACGTACTCCGGCGACTTCAATCGCCCCTCAATCTTCAGCGACGACACCCCCGCGCGCACCAAATCTGGCAGCGCCTCGAGCCCCGCCAAATCCTGCGGACTCAGCAGATACTTCCTGTCGCCCAGCGGCACCAGCGCGCCATCGGAAATCAGCTCGTACGGCAGCCGGCACGCCTGCGCGCATTCGCCGCGATTCGCCGAGCGCCCACCGAGCGCCTCGCTCGTGAGGCATTGCCCCGAATACGCCACGCACAACGCCCCGTGCACAAACACCTCCAGCGGCAACGCCGTCGCCGCGTGAATCTGCCCGATCTCCTTCAGCGAACACTCCCGCGCCAGCACTACGCGATTCGCGCCGAGTTCCCTCGCGAACTCCAGCCCCGCCGCGCTCGTCACCGTCATCTGCGTCGAAACATGGATCGGAAAATCCGGCGAGATCTGCCGGATCAGCCGGCAGATGCCCACATCCTGCACGATCGCCGCATCCACCCCCGCTGCGATCACCGCGCGCAGATAATGTTCTGCATCGGCCATTTCATTTTCGAAGACGAGGATGTTGAACGTGACAAAGCCCTTCACACCGCGGCGATGCAGAAACTTCATCAGCTCCGGCAGGTCCGCCTCGGTGAAATTATGCGCGCGCATCCGGGCGTTGAATTTTTCGAGGCCGAAATAGATCGCGTCCGCGCCATTCTCCACTGCGGCCCGCGCGCATTCCCAGTCGCCCGCCGGCGCGAGCAGCTCGGGCAGTCGCGTCGTCGGATCACCCGCCAGCGCTGGGCCGGAGGTGGCGATCGAACTGGCGCTGTTGGCGTGCACGTGCATGGCGCATAACCAGCATACGCGATCCACCGCCAATTAACAGGCGTTAAAGCCACCGGGCCAGGGCAAACGCATCTAAATTAGTAACGCCGGCAGGCCGTCGGCTATCCGCTGGCCCTTCCGCCGCCCGGAGACTGACTGCTTTCGGAGGGTCAAGCCCTGATTTTGTAATGGTGTAAACAGTGTAACACCGGACGTAACACGGAATGACCCTCATTCCACCCAATGTTTATGCGCCTTGTATACAGTGTATACAGTGTAACACGGATTTGGCATCTACCCCCCCCCACGCTCAGGGTAAACCCATCTAAACTCGCGGCGACGGTTATCCGGCCTATTTTGATGCGTTTGCCCTGGCCACAAGGTTGGCCCTCCGTTGGGCGGCGTATCGGGTAATTCCGGAGTTGGCACGGTTAAGGCTTTATTGAGTTTCGCTGGCAGATGCGCGGGTTTGTGGAAGCCGCAAAGGCAATCTGCCGGGGGTCCGGCCGGCAACGATCCGGACAGGTGTACGAAGTGAAGACAGTTTGTCCAACGGTTTGGACAGACGACCAAAAACAGACCAAACCAACCAACTCAAACCAACAATAAAACTATGATCTGGTTCAACGCTCTCCGTCTCAAATCCAAAGACCCCGCCACCCGCATCAAAGCCATTCAGAATGTCCCGCCGGGCGAATTAAGCGCCCTGCCGGTCCTGCTGAAGAGCATGGAAGACGCTGACCCGGCGGTGCGCGTCGCGGCCGCCCGCGCCCTGGGCACCATGCAGGACGAACAGGCTTTGGATCCCTTGCTATCCGCTTTGCAGGATGCTGATCAATCCGTGCGTGTCGCGGCGGCGAACGGTCTGGGCACGCTGGGCGACAATCGCGCCACCAGCCAGTTGGTTTACGCTTTGATGGATTTGAACGCGAATGTCCGCGGGGCCGCCGCCGGCGCGTTGCGCATGCTGAACTGGATGCCGCAGACGGGCGAGGAACGTGCGTTGCTGGACGTGGCGATGGGTCGCACGGCGATTGCGAGTTTTGAAGGAACGGCCGCCGTGGATCCGCTGGTGAAGGAATTGAAGCACGATACGAGTTTCAAGCGCCGCGCCGCCGCGGAAGCCTTGGAGAAAGTGAAGGACCCCAGCCGCGTGCGTCCGTTGCTCTCCGCACTGGGTGATGAGGACCCTTCGGTCCGCGTCTCCGCTGTGCATGCCCTGGCCGGCGAGGCCAGCCCGGAAGTGGTGTCGTCGCTGCTGCGGCTGTTCCATGACTGCGATGTGCACGTGCGGCTGGCCGCGGTGCAGACGATGGCGAAGCACAATGATGCGTCGCTCGCGCCTTTCTTTTTTGAAGTGTTGCACGACGGGAATTTTGAAATCCGGCTGGGTGCAATTCAATTTCTCGGCCGCATTCCCGATGCGAACGTGGCCTGCATGCTCGTGCCCCTGCTCGGCGACGCGGACGCGGATGTGCGCCAGGCGACTGCGCAGGCGCTCGGCACGATCGGCGATGAGTCGGTGATTGAAGCGCTGGTGTTGACGCTCACCGACGAGGAGAAGACGGTGCGCCAGGCCGCGGAATACTCGCTCACACGGATCAACTCGCACTGGCCGGCTTCGGAAGCCGCGCAGCACGCCAAAGGCCGGCTCGAGGCGTCGCTGGACGACCCGCGGCCATGGGTCCGCTCGGCGATCTCACAAGTGCTCGCCCGTATCAGTTCTTGCACCGCGCCGGCAGTTGGCGTGGCGGCTTGATTTCAACGACCGGTCACGGTCGGGAGCAAATAGAGCGGGTTCCAGCCCGCAGACCCGGTTTTTCCCGGTTCCTAAACAGTTGCCGCTGCCCCAGTCCTAAGCCAGATTAGGGCTGAATGTCCTCGTTTGGCAGGACCGAACTCATCTGGCGCAACGAAAAGGCCGCGGCAACCCGCCTGGCCTGGGCCTTTGCCATTTCCGTGGCCCTCCACCTGCTGATCGGTCTCACCTATTACACCGGCAAGAAGCTCTCCTGGTGGGAGAACTGGCACCTGCCTGCCTGGTTGAAGCCCAAAAAAACTTACGAGGTCCTGCAGCCCAAGCCGCCGCCGCCCCCGCCTTCCGACCCGCCGCTGATCTTCGTGGATGTCAGCGACGCCCAGCAAACCGCCCAGCCGCCCAAGGACGCCAAATATTACTCGGACAAAAATTCCGTGGCGGCGAATACCGAGGCGGACAAGGACACCGGCGTGCCGAAAATCACCGGCACCCAATCCCATGTGCCGAAAACGGAAGACGCGCCGCGTAAACAATTTACCCCGCTGAAGCCGAGCCTGCCGGCCGAACCGGCGAAGGAGGCGCTGCCCGAGCAAAAGGCAAAACCGAAAGCCGCGCCCAAATCCCTGCCCAAGGAGGAGGTGGCCATCGCGAAGCTCGAGCCCAAGGCCGATCCCAAACCCGATCCCAAGATCGTGGCCCCTCCTGATCCCAAACCGGATGTAAAGCCGCCCCCGGACCCGGGGAAAGACGAGGAAACCCGCCCGCGCACAGTCCAGGAGGCCCGGATGCGGCTCGCGCAAAACCAGCGTCCCTCCCAGAAGATGAAGCAGGACGGCGGCGTGAAACGGCGCGTGGACATCTCCTCGCTCGACACCAAGGCGACGCCGTTCGGCGCCTACGACGCCGCGTTGGTGGATGCCATCACACAACGCTGGTACGCCTTGCTCGACGAAAGGAATTACGCTTCAGACGGATACGGCAAAGTCGTCCTGCAATTTACGATCCATGCCGACGGCCGCATCACCGAGATGAACGTTGCCGAAAGCACCGTGGGCGAAGTGTTGTCGTTGCTGTGCAAAAAGGCCGTGATGGATCCCGCGCCGTTCGCGGAGTTTTCCAAGGAGATGAAGCGGATGATGGGCGACAGCCGAAACATTCAATTTACGTTTTACTACAATTAGATGCGAAATCTGCGCGACCGTCCTAATCACCTTTCCCCCGTCGCCCTGGCGCGTTAATATTTTTTTCACATGGAAAATGTTGTGCTTATACTGCTGGCCCTGACCTCGGTGGTCGGGCTGGCGTTCATCATCGAGCGTGGCATCGCTTTGCGCTGGGGCCGCGTGCTGCCATCGGAAATCGAAGCGGCAGTCCAGTCCTGTCAGAATGCCGCCGACGTGCCGATGCTCCGCCGGGTTTGCCAGCAACATCCCTCGCCCATCAGCCGGCTGCTGCTGTTGGCCGCCGAACACCTCGATTGGCCGCAATCCGCCACGGCGGACGCGCTCCAAACGCGGGCCCGCCACGAAATCACGCGCCTCGAGCGTGGTCTCGTCGTACTGGAAATCATCGTCGGTATCGCTCCATTGCTGGGACTGGTCGGAACCATCGTCGGTATGATGCGGGCGTTCGGAGGCGTGGGTGCGGCAGGCGCACAGGACACGGCCCGGCTCGCCCAGGACATCTCCTACATCCTGCAGGCGACCTTGTTCGGCCTGCTGATCGCCATTCCCGCGCTGGTTTTTTGGAATTACTACACCAAAAAAGTGGAGACCATCGCCGTGGAAATGGAAACTTTGTGCGCGGATTTTCTGCGCCGGCAGTACCGTGAATCGGGGGTGGATAAACCTGCTGCCCAAAACTGAGCCGGCTCACTCCCGTTGCCTCGATGCGCTTTCTAGTTCGTAAACGACGTCAGGGCCCCACGATCATCATCGTGGCGCTGATTGATATTCTGATTGTCATGCTGATCTTTCTGATGGCCACCACGGCCTTCAAACAGCAGCCCGCGCTCAAGCTGGCACTGCCCGAATCCTCCGAGGCGAAGCGAACCGGCGCCGATGAAGCGCCGCCGCTGGTGGTCACCATCGAGCCATCCGGCACCCTTCGCTTTGGAGCGAACAACAAGCCCGTGACCGTTCAGGAATTGGCCGCCGATTTGAGCGCCGCCTCCGCCAAGGACCCGCAGGTCAAAGTGGCGATTCGGGCGGACACCAAAGCCCCCTTTGGCGTGGTGGTGAAAGTCATGGACGCCATCAAAGCCGCCGGCATCAAATCCGTCAACGCCTTCACCCGCGAGGCGACGAAGTAACGAGCCGGATCGCGACGGTTTGCCGTCTTCGGATACCGAGGGTTATTTCAACAACTCTTCCGCAATCTGCACCGCATTCAACGCCGCGCCCTTGAGCAGTTGGTCGCCCGCCACCCAGAAGCACAGCCCGTTATCGAGCGCGCAATCCATGCGGAGACGTCCGACCGCGCAGTTGTCTTTGCCCGCTTGGAAAAGCGGCATCGGGTATTCGGCCTTGGCCGGTTCATCAATCACATCCAGCCCCGGCGCTTTGCGCAGGGCGGCCATCGCGCCTTCGATGCTCACCGGCTTCTCGAACTCCGCGCTCATCGCCACCGAATGCGCTCGATATACCGGCACGCGCACACAAGTGACACTCGCGCGGAACGACGGGTGATGCATGATCTTGCGCCCCTCGTTCTCCATCTTCATTTCTTCCTTGGTATAGCCCGTGGGCAGAAACGAATCCACATGCGGCAACACGTTGAAAGCAATCTGGTGCGGATAGACTTCCTTCGTGACGGCCTTTTTGCCCACGATCTGGTCCACCTGGCGTTCCAGTTCGAGGATTGCCTTGGCGCCCGTGCCCGACACGGCCTGGTAGCTGGAGGCAAACACGCGCTTCACGCCAAAAGCCTGGTGCAGCGGATACAGCGCCATCAGCGCCACCGCCGTGGTGCAATTCGGGTTCGCGATGATGCCCTTGTGCTTCTTCACGTCCGCCGCGTTGATTTCGGGAATCACCAGCGGCACGGAATCGTCCATGCGAAACGCGCTGGAATTATCCACCACCACGCAACCGGCCTTCGCCGCCATGGGTGCGAACTCCTTCGAAGTGCCGCCGCCCGCGCTGAACAGCGCGATATCAATGCCGGCGAAGGAATCGGCCTTCAGTTCCTTCACCTCGATGTCCTCGCCGCGAAATTTCAACTTCCTGCCGACCGACCGCGACGAGGCGAGCAACGTCAATTTCCCGACCGGAAAATTGCGTTTCTCGAGCGTCTTGAGCATCTCGATGCCGACTGCTCCCGTCGCACCGACCACTGCCACATGCGGTTTTTGCTTCATAACAAGTCGGGAAACCTAGCCGAAAATCGGCGGCAAAGTCAAATTTAAGGCTCGCCAAAGCCGCCGGGGAGTGGCAAAAGGTGGCGCTTCGTTACGCATGACGGAGCAGATTGTCATTCTCGATTTCGGTTCGCAGTACACGCAGGTCATTGCCCGGCGCGTGCGCGAATGCCGGACCTACTCCCAGATCATCCGCTGCGACACGCCCGCCGCTGAAATTGCGGCCCTGCGGCCGAAGGGCATCATCCTCTCCGGCGGCCCGGCCAGCGTTTACGCGAAGAATGCCCCGCGGCCCGACCCCGCGATTTTTGACCTCGGCGTGCCTATCCTCGGCATCTGCTATGGCTTGCAAATTCTGGCGCAGTATCTCGGCGGCAAAGTCGAGCCCGGCCGGCGCCGCGAATACGGCAAGGGCACCCTGAGAATTCGCGATCGCAAATGTCCCTTGTTCGCGGGCCTGCCCGTGGAACTGCAGGTGTGGAATTCGCACGGGGACAAATTGACCCGGCTGCCGAAGGGATTTCGTGCGGTGGCGGTGACTGAGAATTCTTCGTTCGCCGCAGTGGAGGATCGCGCGCGCAAAATGTTCGGTCTCCAGTTTCACCCGGAAGTCGTGCACACGCCGCGGGGGAAGCAGATCATCGAAAATTTCGTCCACAAACTCTGCGGCTGCGGCCGCAAGTGGACCATGCACAACTACGTGGACCAGGCTGTAAAGGAAATCCGCGCGCAGGTCGGCGGGGAACACGTGATCCTCGGCCTGAGTGGCGGGGTGGATTCCAGCGTCGCCGCGGCCCTCCTCCACAAAGCCATCGGCGACCAGCTCACCTGCATCTTCGTCAACAACGGCGTTCTCCGCGGCGGCGAAGCCGAAGTGGTGCAACAAGTCTTCGGCCGCCACTTCCACATCAAGCTGAAGTACGTGAACGCCGCCGGGATTTTTCTGCGCCGGCTCAAAGGCGTCACCGACCCGGAGAAGAAGCGCAAAATCATCGGCCGCACCTTCATCGAGGTTTTCGAGGATGCCACCCGGCGCGCAGGTCGCGCGAAATTCCTCGCGCAAGGCACGCTTTATCCCGACGTGATCGAATCCGTCCCCATCGGCGGCAATCCGGCCGCAATGATCAAGAGCCATCACAACGTCGGCGGCCTCCCCAAGAACATGCGCTTCAAGCTTGTCGAGCCGTTGCGCTGCCTCTTCAAGGACGAAGTTCGCCAGCTTGGCCTCGAACTCGGGTTGCCCAAGGAAATCGTTTTCCGCCAGCCGTTCCCCGGCCCTGGCCTCGCCGTGCGCGTCCTGGGCGAAGTCACCCCCGACCGCCTGCAAATCCTGCGCCGCGCCGACACCATCGTCGTCGAAGAGATGAAACGGCAGGGTTGGTATTACCGCATCTGGCAGAGCTTCGCCGTCCTGCTGCCCGTGCGCAGCGTAGGTGTCATGGGCGACGAACGCACCTACGACTACACCATCGCCATCCGCGCGGTGGAATCCCAGGACGGCATGACCGCCGACTGGGTGAAGCTCCCGCCGCCGCTGCTCGAGACCCTTTCCAGCCGCATCATCAACGAAGTCAAAGGCGTCAACCGCGTCTGCTTCGATATCACCAGCAAGCCCCCCGGCACGATCGAGTGGGAGTAATCCCGGCGTCCCCGGAGCGCGGGCATTCCTGCCCGCAGCCGCGCTCAAAAACCAGCCGCCGCCGATCCCCAAAACCTGCCTGCCCCGAGGGCCTTTACTCGGGGCCACCCGTAGCTTTCAACCCGCAGCCTTTTACCACCTTGTCAGGCCAACACCCTACAGCTCTTTCTTGAGCACCTGACAGCAAGTTCAGCCTCAGCCCACCTAGTCCGTACTTCCCGTTCGCGGCAAAGTGGAGGCATGACAAAACAAAATTCGATTGCGCGTTCGGCCGCCGCGGTGCGGGTCTTGTATTTGGGGGATCGTCGCGGCGCGGTGCCGCACTTGCGGGCGCTGGCGGTCACGCCGCCCGTGCGCCGGAAGCTGCCCATCCAGTGGCTGCAAGGCGCCCCGCGCAAGATCAGGATTCGTCGCTCCGGAGGCGTGGCGTCGTGAAAAAAACTCCCGGCCTTTCGGTATTGGTCGTGGACGATTCCGCGACCACCCGCGGTTTGCTGCGGCTGCTCATTGCGCGCGACGAGCGCTTCAGCCGCATCATCGAAGCGGGTGACGCCGCGGAAGGCGTGAGCCTGTTCAAGGTCTGCCGTCCCGACGCCGTGATCCTCGACCTCGATTTGCCGGACATGTCCGGCATCGAAGTGCTGCGCCTCATCAAGAGCCATGCGCGCTTTTCCGTGGTCGTGGTCCTCACCAGCCACACCGAGCCCGAGATCCGGGAAGAGTGTCTTCGCCGCGGCGCCGACGGGTTCTTTACCAAGGACCAGAGCTTTCGCGAAATCCCCGGCATCCTGGCCGGCCTGTGCAACCTCATGCAGGACCGCCAGTCCGGCGGCCAAAAGCCCTCCTGGCTCGACGACAAGCGCGGCAACGGCCATCACGATCAACGTCCGCCATCCCCGCCCAAATCCTGACCCCGTTGTGGCGCGGGTAAGGAATCCTTTAAAAAGGTTGTACCTTTCGCGTCTTTAGGCGTCCTTTGGTGTTTTTCCTCAGTAATTTGAGTGTACCTTTGGCGTCCTTTGACTGTACCTTTGTGTACTTTAGGTGTCCTTTCGGGTTTTGGCTTCGTTTGACGCGATAAGACGCGCTAGGCGCGTTTGGTTTTCTCCGCTGCCGGGGCAGTGGGCTCCGAGCCGCAGTGCCGAATCAGCTTCGCAACAATCGCGTCGCCGCCGCCAAAATGGCGGCAGATGATGTCAAAGAACGACTTTGACGCAGATCCGAACCGGAACTCCGTCCTCCTACCGTTGAGGTTTAAACCGAGGTGGCGCGGGTGTCAAGGGGGTGATCGGACAAAAGCAGGCGGCAAAAAGATCGGGGATGGCACAAGGATTCGACCGAAAGATTTGGCGACAAAAAAGTGAGCTGAGCCCGTGGTTCCGCGGCCCCGCTGCGTTGACACCCCGTGCATTCCCGCTACCCTTGCGCGTCCTTTGGGACGCAGCATGGATTATAAGAGTACGTTGAACCTGCCGCAGACCGATTTCCCGATGAAGGCTGACCTCGTCACCCGGGAACCGGAACGGCTCAAGCAATGGGAATCCGCCGGCGTGTACGCGCGCATCCAGGCGGCGCGCTCGGGCGCAAAGCGGTTTGTCCTGCACGACGGCCCGCCGTTTGCGAACGGCGATGTCCACATCGGCACCGCGCTCAACAAGATCCTCAAGGACATCATCATCAAGTACAAGACGCTGCGCGGGTTCAGCGCGCCGTACATCCCCGGCTGGGATTGCCACGGACTGCCCATCGAATTCAAGGTCAGCCAGGAAATGCGCAAGGACGGCAACACCACCGTGGACGCCGCCACCATCCGCCAGGCCTGCGACGCCTACGCGCGCAAATACATCGATCTCCAGCGCACGCAGTTCAAGCGCCTCGGCGTGTTCGGCGATTGGGAAAATCCCTATCTCACGCTGAACAAGGAATACGAAGCCGACGAACTCCGCCTCTTCGCCGACGTCGTCGAAAAAGGCTTCGTCTATCGCGGTAAAAAGCCCGTCTATTGGAGCATCCCGTGCCGCACCGCGCTCGCCGAGGCCGAGGTCGAATACAAGGACCACGTCAGCCAGAGCGTATATGTGAAATTCCCGCTCGTGGGGCATCCCGCCACGTCGGTCGTGATCTGGACCACCACGCCCTGGACGCTCCCCGCGAACCTCGCAGTCGCCTACAATTCCAAGATCAGCTACTCGCTCGTCCTCTCAAACGGCGAGCAATTCATCGTCTCCACCATGCTCCTGGGCGCCGTCGCCGAGAAATGCGGCTGGGACGGCTACCAGATCGTGCGCAGCCTCGACGGCGAGTTTTTCAAGGGCCTCAGCTACCAGCATCCCTTTTGCAATCGCACCGGCAAACTCCTCGCCGGCGACCACTTCGTCGAGAACACCACCGGCACCGGCTTCGTCCACATCGCCCCCGGCCACGGCCTCGACGATTACCATCTCGGCCTCGCCAACGGCCTGCCCATCTATTCGCCCGTGGACGACGACGGCAAACTCGCCCTCACCAACGACCTCCCCGCCGACGCGCAAATGCCCGCCGAGCTGGTCGGCAAATCCATCCTCGAAAAACACGGCAAGAGCGACGCCAACGAAGCCGTCCTCCACGAACTCCGCGTTCGCAACGCGCTCCTGCACCAGGAGAATTACCACCACAGCTACCCGCACTGCTGGCGCAGCAAGACGCCGATCATTTTCCGCGCCATGGACCAGTGGTTTATCCGCGTAGACCATCCCATTTCCCTCCAGCGGTCCAATGGTCTTTCCGCGGAGGACTCGGCTCGTGCCTTTGTAAACGCTGTTCCATTTCGCGCCGCTGCGTTAACCGCCATAGACGGCGTGCATTGGGTTCCGGAATGGGGCGTGAACCGCATCAAAGGCGCCGTCCAAACCCGTCCTGATTGGTGCATCTCGCGCCAGCGCACTTGGGGCGTGCCGATACCCGCGTTCTACGACGCACAGGGCAACCCGCTCCTTGATCCGGAGATCATTCGCAAAACCGCCGATCTCTTTGCGCAGCACGGTTCAAACGTGTGGTTTGAAAAATCCGTCTCCGAATTGTGGGCGCTGGTGAAGCCGTTCCGCACCGTGCCGGAGCCCGTCGCGAAATCCAATGATACCCTGGACGTGTGGATTGATTCTGGGTCTTCCTCGCGCGCAGTGTTGAAGGCTCGCGAGGAATTGCATCACGAAGAGCTTTATTCTGTTGAGCCGGTCGATTTGAACGCAATCTGGCAGGCCGACATGTATCTCGAAGGCAGCGACCAGCACCGCGGCTGGTTCCAGTCTTCGCTCCTGCTTTCCCTCGCCGGCAACGGCGCCGCGCCATACAAGACCGTGCTTACGCACGGCTTCATGGTGGACGCCGACCGCGAAAAAATCTCCAAGAGCAAGCAGGGACAGGGCGGTTACGAAAAACCCCAGACCTCCGAAGCCTACGTCAAAAAATGGGGCGCCGACGTCGTCCGCCTCTGGGTCTCCTCCCAGGACTTCCGCAACGACATCACCGTCAGCGAGGAACGCATCGGCAAAGTCGGCGAGACCTACCGCGGCCTCCGCAACGCCCTCCGCTACCAGCTCTCGAATCTCTACGACTTCGACCCCGCGAAGCACACCGTCCCCGACGCCCAGCTCACCGGCCTCGACCGCTGGATCCTCGACGCCTTTTCCGCGCTCGAAGCCGAAGCCGCCGCCGCCTACGACCGCTTTGAGTTCCACGTCGTCTATCAAAAGCTCAGCCAGTTCGTCGCCGTCGAACTCTCCGCCGTTTACCACGACGTCGTAAAGGACCGCCTCTACACCGACGCCGCCAACTCCCCGCGCCGCCGCAGCACCCAGACCGCCCTCCACCGCCTCGCCAGCGGCCTCTGCCGCATGCTCTCCCCCGTCCTCGCCTTCACCGCCGACGAAACCTGGTCTTATCTCCCTTCACTCGTCCCAAAGGTCCCACAGGCCCCACAGGTCCCATCCGTCCACGAACAAACCTGGGAACCGTCCACCTTCCGCGTCCCCGAAACCGAACGCGCCGCCTGGAAAGCCCTTTTCGAAATCCGAGAATCCGTCCTCCCCGAGCTCGAAAAAGCCCGCCAAAGCAAACACATCGGCAAATCCCTCGAAGCCAAAGTGCAGGTCAGCGTCTCAGATGCCGCGAAGGCTGAATTGCTAAAGAAGTATCGGCCTGAGCTGCGCGAGTTGTTGAATGTGTCGCAGCTTGACGTCGCGACGGGTGGCGAGGCTTGCGTTGTGACGGTCAGCAAGGCTGACGGGCAGAAATGTGAGCGGTGCTGGCATTTTGAGACGGATGTTGGAGCGATCTCTGCGCACCCAGCTCTCTGTGGACGATGTGTAGTAGCCGTTTCGACTCTCGGCTGAAACGCACTCTGATATAGGTCTAGGCCAGGGGATGGCGTTGAGTCCAAGACTCGGCAGAAATATTTGCCTCCTCCATGAAAGTAAGTTTTATTCAGGATGTGAGCAAAGAACGACTAACGTGGCCAAGTCCACAAAGCCGTACTTTCGCAGCACTAAGCGACTGCGGGCTTTATGCAGAAGTTCTTCAGGTTGCTCGGAAGGAATCGGCGATTTCACCCGGGAAGTTGATTTCGTCAGACCAAGGGCTTCGCCAAAGAATGAGGCGACTGCATCTTGTTCAGGAGCCGACGAAGACGAACGTAAATGCTCTCGTTCGGGCGCTTGAGGCTTTCGGTTGGTTAACGGAAATATTTCCTTCACCTGGAACGTATGGTCTCACACCAGAAGGAGAACAAGCTGCCCAAGTCAGTATCACGAAACCAAAGGATTTTCGCAGGATGCTTGCTGCCAAGCTGCACGAGCGATACGTCGTTCCTGGGTGGATCGTCTCAAGGCTACATTCGCTGAATCCGCAAGGCCAAGGGGAAGTCGTTCTTCCAGCTCCGCCTAAATCTTCAGGCAGAGCGGATCGTCGCGCTTGGCATGATAATGAATGGCCGCATGAATATGATTCGGTAACCGTTAAGGCAGCACAACGAGCTAACGAAGTATTTCCTAGTTCTTTCCCGATGCCGCTTGACGATTGGTTGTTTCAAGTAAGGTCTTCTTGGAAACGCTTGGGCAGTGGTGACCCACCTGGCACAAGAAAGCGGGTTGGTAAAATCCATGGCGAAAAGGAAGCGACGTTCGGCCGAAGAGAGCGGCTTGTGCATGCAATGCGGGAAGTTGCTGTCCAATTTTTGTTTGGCATCATTGATCCTGTAGCGATGAGGTGGGATTTCAACTCGCAAAAACAGCCGATTCCGCCGCGTGCATTTAGCGTTTGGTGCCCAAGATTGGAGGAACTTGAATTTATTTTTTACACTGACTATCATCCCCTCGTTCCCGGTCGAGTAATTGTCCCTTGCGCAAGCTTTCGTCACTACGCCGACTCGCCACCCTTCGAGCCACTGCGCGATGTGGTAGACCCGTACGAGCGATGTCTTTGGCTGCACCAACCACAATGGGAACAGATCGGCGAGAAGTTTCTTGCTGTGCTGCAGGACACTTATCGAAGAGCATCTAAGCAAATTGGCGCAATGTACGTATCGCTCTTGAACATTAGAGATGAAGTTTGTCGGCAGCTAAGGCTGAGCTCAATTCATTTTGACTTCCTTCTGGAGATTGCGTATCGCCTGACAGTGCGAAGTGGAATCTCGGCAGCTCGATCAATATCAATTTCGTTGGAAAGCGACATTATTGCTGATCAATTGGGAGCGGTTGGCCTGAACCGGCGTCCGGTTTACATTCACAATGTGCCACACTCCCTAATCGCAATCGCCGCCTTGTCTCGACACAGATAAAAACCATGGCAAATCCTCTCTTAAGAAAGCCAACTCAGTTGCAGCGGGATGATCAGAACCGATATGCGTCGCTTGGCTTGCGAGATAATCCTTTTCCCACCGAGCCTGCGCTGGTGGTAGATAGTGAAAACCCTCGCCTCAATGGTACAATCTATTGCGCCGATCTCCATTCGGCTAACATTGCCGAATTTCGCAAAATGCTGATTCCCTCACCTGAACGGAAGCAACTCCGGACAATTGCCTTCCTAATGGATCACGCCACCCGACGTGGCCGTGGTATCGGCAAATCCGCATTCTTGAAGAATCAAAAGGATTCAATCATGGCGGATCTTGGCGAGGAAGCTTCCTCGGGCAGCGCTGTGGTATTTGCTGTGTACATTGTTCCAACATCGTCGCCTCACTGCACGAAGTTCTGGGAATTCTGCCGAATAATCGCAACTGCCATGTGTGAACAAGGCATTATTGCGCAGGCGATCTGGCGACTTAGAGCACTGTCTGGTAAAATACCATCTAAGGTACTCGATGAAATTGGTGGGGCTGATCAGTGGGAAAGCACGATCGGAAATGATGCCTGGTTGGCAAGTAAACAAGTAGATACCTTATTCGGCCTATTGCCCACAATTCGGCAAACGCTAATTCGCGCCGGAGTGTCCTCTGAGACCGCAGAGAAGCTAGCGATACATGGAGCTAAACCGCTTGAATTGAAAAACCACTTTCTGGGTTTTCAAAAGGAATCGTTTTGGCGCCGGATGGGCGGAGATTTTGTTTTTGGCGATTTGGTCCGTCTCTTTATGGCAGCCGACTTTACTCGAGGTTTGCTGCTGGTAGATGAGGTCGAGAAGATCGTCTATCATCAGAATGTTCAGGAAAGACGAGCCTTCGTGGAAGCGCTTCGCTACTACATGCTTGATGGAAGTCAGAACGCAAAGAGCCATTTCTATGGCATGCTGCTGACGATACATCCGGGAATCCAAGAGCTACTCCTCCCACACTGGAATTCAGCAGGTTTGGATCGTTTGGCTCCTCTCAATCAGCCTGATGCACAGGTTGCGACCCTTTATTTCCCTCCTTTAAACGAGGATATGGCCCTCCCGCTCGTAGCGGTGTATCTGGACCACTTTAGACTTGATCCGTCCGATAAAGGGAGAATTACACCTTTCTCAAAAGATGCTGTTATCGAGGCACTAATTAGATCGGGTGGAGTACCCGGTAGAACATTGAGCCTTTTGCATCGAGTGGTGGAGAAGGCCGTCGAGTTGGGCCTTTCCAAGATAGACAAGGGGCTGGTCGACGCCGTATATCAAGCATCTGAGAGATTGGCTCCAGGAGAAGTTGAGGAAATGATTCCTCCTCCGCCAAGCCAGGTCGACCTAACCGGTAGTGAATGACAATCGTACTTTCTGACCGTGCAACGGTTCGCAAGTTGCTCTGTAGCGAACTTCAGCACACTGAGCTTCCCTTGGGTAATATTCGATGTTGTCCAATCGGCGATGTATTCTTTCAGGTCGAATTAATTAAAAAGCGTGGTGGCTCCACGGCGAAAATCTCCGACAGTACCAGCGAATTTCATCGTGCTATGGGTTCTAGTGCAGTGCAAATCGCCCCGCTTGACGCGCAAGCTCTCGGCTCGGGCTTATTTGTCGAAGATGAGCATCCGGTAGCGTTTTATTCAGACGCAATAGATTCGAGCCGCCATCCTTCCCAAAGCATCGATGTGGTTGCGCTCCGAGATTTTGATTCAGTGTGGAGCACAACATTTCTTAAAGAACTTCTTTCCAGGGAGCAGAGCGATGCCTGACGTTGTTCTTGATGCAAACACCCTGGGTGACTTCCTCTCGCAATATTTTAGTCCGGCATCCTCGGACCGAGGGCGCAGGGACTTTGCAGAAGAAGGTCGATTGAGCAGAAACATGGTTGTACATATCAATCGCATTTTGGATTCATTTCGTCGCTACGAATCCGGCGCTTACATGGAAAGCGCGTATTTGCGCGGCTTGGTCGTCGCCTCCGCCTTTGCATTTATTGAGCTCTGCCGCAATTGGGACCGGATGGTTGATGGAAGGTTCTCGCCTGAGCAACTAAAGCTTTTTATCGTTCAGACACCGGAATGGTTCAATATCGCTCCCGTGGACGAAAGCCTACTCCCGTTTTATTGTGCTTTTCCGACCCACGTGTACTTAAGGGACGAGTTTGTAGCTATTGAATGGTGTGACGCAATTCACGCGGCCACGGCAGATTCTCGCGGAGACGATACTTTGTTGGCAACATCCGATCAAAGATTGCAAGCAGTTCCGCATCTTCGGAATCGTATTCTTGCCTAAGCTGGGCGAAGGTGCGGACCTCTTTTCCCTTTGATTTTGGCGCGCTTTTATTGCGCACCAAAATCAAAGGGAAAAGAGGTTGTTTGTGGTGGGCGGTGTGACCCGGGGCGTCGCTCTCTGAATCGCTTTACCCCGGGCTATCATATTTCGTCCCTTCAGGACTCCGGTCAGGCTCCCACCACCGCCTACCCTTTCGGGCCGCTAGGGAATTCCCTGGTCTCCATCCGCTTTTCTGGCCCTCGCTCTGCTGGTTTTTGGCCAGTTATGAAGCCACAACCCACTCCCTCCCGCCATATTTTGCTCGTGGATGACGATCTTTTCGTTCGCGAGACCGTCGCCATGCTGCTGAAATTCGATGGTCACCGCGTTTCGACTGCTCCCAGCGCCCATGCGGCGCTCGCTGTATTCGTTCCTGGCATGTTTGACCTCGTTCTCACCGATCATTTCATGCCGTTCATGAGCGGCGCCCGGTTCGCCGACGCCATCAAAGCCCTCGCCCCGGCGCAGCCCATCGTGATGCTCACCGCCTTTCCCGAGAAACTCGAAATGCCGGAACATCGGCCGGCGTCCGTGGATTTGTTGCTTGGGAAGCCGTTTCAGGTGGCGGATCTGCGGGCGGCGATCACGAAACTTTGTGGGAATGTCCGGGTCGCGCCCGCTACGGCCGCACCGCGTCCTTCCATTGCCCGGGCCGCGTAGCAGGGGGGGGAGTGGTTGAGGGTTGAGGGTTGAGCCGCCTCCGCCCGGCTTCGGCGTGGCGAGGCAGGTTGGGGAAGCATGTTTCGGGACGCTGTGTCCCAAAATTGGAATACATTCGGATGAGAGCTGGGAAGAGTTGAGGGTTGAAGGTTGAGAGTTGAGGGGCCGAAAGATTTTTCATGCCGAAGGCATGCCAGACGGTAGCCGGTCGGTCCCGACGAGTCTGCGAGGAGGGACCACCGGATTAATGGGTTTGGTTCGATCTGCACCCGAAAAGGGTGCCACATTGAAGGCCTGCGCGGCCGCGGGGTTGTTTTCTGGCATCCCTTCAGGATGCAAACGTAATCCAAACCGCTATCCGGTGGTCGTTTCTCGCCAAGCCTCGGAACGACACACCGGCTACTTTCTTTCAACCGTTCGGCTTGAGGATTAGATCAGGCAGACTTCCCTTCAAAAGCATTTTTCTGTCGCAAAATCTTTCTGCCAAATTGCCCGGTCTGTTCCTTGATATTTTTGCCCCCATCTTTTTGCCAGACGCTCTCGTCTTCGGATGTTCCTTTTCACCCATGCTCCGCCGCGAACTGGTCCGCAAAACGCTCCCGCGCCTCACGCGTAAAACCCGTCGCGTCCACATGATGCCCGATTTCATGCATGAGGACGTGGCGAAGGTAATACCGATGCAGCGAGTTCAGTTCGGCACGGCCAAAGGGATAAGCATGCAGGAACACGCAACGATTCCAGTAGTGTCCGTAAAAGGCCACGCCCGGCCGGTGACTTTTCAGTTGCTTCCGGGTGCCGGAAAGAATGAAAACCGCGCGCAGTCCCTTTAAAAAATCCGGCGGACAGCTTCGCAGTTGCCGCTCCACGTCCACAGCGCTGCACGGTCGGATGAAGCCGTCCAATGCCTTCAGTTCGATGACCTTGGGGAACGGTGGAATTTTGGCAATGAGCCCGTCGAAGCGCTTGAATACCGCCTGGATCTCCAGCCACCAGGGTTCGTAGGCAGCCCAGTTGGTGAACCGATCTTCCGAATATCGGTTCGAGCGGGGACCTGATCCTTGATGGTGCGCACTCATCCAGCGCCGGCTGGCAGCCAGCCGCGATACGATAGGCGCTGGAAAAGGAGCGGGCAAGAGGGGAAGGCTGAAAGACAGGGTGTGAGTGAGCGAGTCAGTGAGTAAATGAGTTGGCGGAGGGCGGGGAGAAGATGAGGGTTCAGAGTTGAGGGGCAGACAGGGCGCGGATGCGTTTCATGCCGAAGGCATGACAGACAGTAGCCGGTCGGTCGTTCCGAGGCTGTGCGAGGAGCGACCACCGGATATCGAGTCAAAATCGAAATGCATCCGAAAAGGATGCCACAAACGCCCCCCGTGTCCTGAGGTTGCGGAGAAGTGGCATCCTTTTCGGATGCATGGAAATCTGAATCCATTCTCCGGTGGTCCCTCCTCGCGGACTCGTCGGGACCGACCGGCTACTCTCTTTCAACCCTTCGCGTTGAGAGTTGCAAATTGCAAGGTCGTGACGGCCCAAAAATTCAGCGAGCCCCGGAGGCGGATGGC
This sequence comes from uncultured Verrucomicrobiota bacterium, assembly GCA_964448135.1. Taxonomy (GTDB): domain Bacteria; phylum Verrucomicrobiota; class Verrucomicrobiia; order Limisphaerales; family UBA8199; genus CAYUVH01. Next base: position 20,808 of record CAYUVH010000017.1, read on the forward strand.
GAAATCCCTCCTGCGCGTGCTGAATGTAACCGATACGACCGCTTTGTAACCGATGTGTAACCGCAAATGTAACCGATAAAACATGCATTTCACCCAATGTTTATGCGGTTTGTAACCGTGTAACCGATAGATTGGGGGGGGTATACCCCCGGACCTCATCATAATCCTAATCTTAATCCTAATCCGCCCCTCCTTTCGCCCTCCCTCCCAGTGTCGTCCCTCCGGAAATCGGCTTTGACCGGTCCGTCAGCCGCGCTTAGCTTGCCCTGATGTCGAAGGAAAATGTCAGCGTCTTTGCCTCGCCCATGGCGCGGCTGGTGATGCTGGCGGCCAAACCGCAGTCGCTGATGCGGCTGGCGGGGCACAAATTTTTCCTCGGCCTCCTGACCCTGCGCGGTCTGACGGCCTTCGGACTGATCACGTTGGGCGTGATGGTGACGAAGGTGGGCGTCGCTCGCCGGCTCATCTGGCCGCTGGCGGTGCGTGAAACGGCGCGCTCGGGCCTGCGATTGCTGCCGATGTTTCTGTTCGTCGCGGCGGCGCTGGGCTTGCTCGTGATTGGACAGACGGTCTCCTGGCTTTCGCGGCTGGGAGCGATCGAATGGCTCGGCACAATCATGGTCGTAGCCGTCGTCCGCGAACTCGGACCGCTGACTGCGGCACTTCTGGTCCTGGCCCGCGTCGGTACCGCACATGTCATCGAACTCGGCACCGCCCGCGCCACCGGCAACGTCGAAGCGCTGGAAGCCGTGGGAGTGGACCCGGTCCATTACCTGGTCGCCCCACGCGTTGTGGGCATGACGCTGGGAGTTTTTGCCCTGACCGTTTACATGATTTTGGGTGCAATCATCAGCGGCTATGTCTGGGCTTATATCCAGGATGTCCCGCTCCGGCCGGATGCTTATTTTCGCCAGCTCGCCGGCGCGCTGCGGGGACTCGATTTCGCGTTGCTCGCGCTGAAAGCCGGCGCGTTCGGTTTCATCATCCCGCTGGTCACTTCGTATCATGGGCTGGCCCAGCCGTTGCGCCTCGACGATGTTTCACGCGCCACCGTCCGCGCCGTGGCGCAATGTGTCATCGCCTGCGTGCTCGTGGACGCCATTTTCATCGTGGTGTATCTGACCGTATGAGCTCCGCGGACACCACAAGCACCGCCACGCCGGCCATGGAAATGCAGGGGGTTTCGCTGGGCACATTCCATGATCCCACGGTGGAGGTGGCGCGCGATGTGAACTGGAGCGTGCAGCCGGGCGATTACTGGGTGATCGGCGGATTGCACGGCTCGGGCAAAAGCGATTTCCTGATGCTGGCGGCGGGTTTGATGTCGCCGACGGGCGGCGATTACCGGTTGTTCGGCGAGACGATGCCGATCTATGACGAGGATCGACTTGCTCAACGATTGCGCGTGGCCCTGGTGTTCGACGGCGGGCATTTGTTCAATCAACTGAGTGTGGCGGAAAACATCGCGCTGCCGCTGCGTTATCGCGACAACCTCTCCATGGAATCCGCGCAGGCGCAATTACTGCCGCTGCTCGAATCGCTCGACCTCACCCGCTGGGCGGATTCACTGCCGACTTCGCTCGGCCACGGTATGCAAAAACGGGTCTTGCTGGCGCGGTCGTTGATCCTGCGCCCCGACGTCCTGCTGCTGGACACGCCGATGTCCGGCCTGGATCTGCGGCAGGCGAATTGGTGGCTGGATTTTCTGGACCGGTTGTCGCAGGGAAAAACCACGCTGACCGACAAGCCGATGACACTGGTGGTCACGGTGTCGGATTTCCGTCCGTGGCGCGGGCACGCCCGGCAATTTGCGGTGCTGGAAGGCCAAAAATTCCTGGTGCTCGGCGACTGGGAAAAACTGAGTTCGGCGGGCAGCGACTCGGTCCGCGAATTGACCGCCGCGGAGTTGAGCACGAGTTGATTTTTAATTATGGCCCTACAGGATCTCACACCGCAATTGCGCACCCGGCTCAGCCGCATGGAACGGGCCGTGGGCTGGTTCATTTTGCTGGCGACGCTGGTGCTGATTTCGGGTTTCGCCTATTACGTCTATCACACCGCGAAACGCAAAGGCTGGCTGATCCCGAAGGCTTCCTACTTCATTTTCACGGACACGGCGGCGGGCTTGAAGGTGGGCGATCCGGTGACGCTGATGGGCCGGCCGGTGGGCATCATCACCGAGATCGAGCTGATGCCCGCGGACCAATTCGATTACAACGTCTATGTGGCCTTCCAGCTCAACAAGCCGAATTACGGTTTCATGTGGTCGGAGGGTTCGCGTGGGAAAGTGACCTCAAGCCTGCTGGAGCAGCGCGTGCTCGAAGTAAGCAAGGGAACGGGCGGCTACCCGACGTATCTTCCCTATTCCTTGAAGGAAGTGACGTTGGAAGAGGCGCGCGACCTGGCGTCCAACGAAAACTGGGTGCTCGCCCAGGAGGTGTATGGCAACAGCGAAACGAATCTCGTGGCGCGACCGCTTGATATGCTCACCAACCTCACCGCCATCGCGGCCACGGGCCGCAAGCAATTGGTGGTGCTGAACCGGGGCGACGAACATAATTCCGTCACGGCGATTTGGAACGGCAAGCAGGGGCGCTACGAGACCATCACAAGTACGACCAAGCCTTACTGGCTGCAGGTGGATGAATCGGTTCCGATCAGCGAGCGGCTGGATAAATTGGTGGTGAGCGTGCAGCAGTCCATGCCCGGGGTGTTTGCGCTGACGAACCAGATTTCGCTGGTCCTGTCAAACAGCGCGAATCTCACTTCGAACCTGAATTTCGTGGCGGTTTCCGCGCAACCATTGATGGCGAATCTGGCCGTGGCCACCACGAACCTGAATCATCCGGGGTCAATCGGCGAACTGCTGATTCCCACGAACATCAATCAGAAGCTGGAAGCCACCCTCGGCTCCGCCGATGCAGCGTTGACCAATGTAAACGCCACGCTCACGACCGCGAACACCAACCTGGCGATGCTGGCGGAGCAATTGGGCCGGTCGCTGGAAAGCCTGGCCGGCATGACGAGCAATTTGAATGCGCAGGTGCAGGCGAACACCAACATGCTTTCGACCATCTCCAAGGCCATTGTGGACGCGGATGATTTCGTTCAGGGATTGAAGAAGCACTGGCTGTTGCGCTCGGCGTTTAAGACCCAAAATACAAACGCGCCGGCTGCTACGCCGGCGCGTCCGTTGCGGTCGCCCAAAGACGAAGGCCGTTAGTAAACCGGGTCGCTGCCGTCCAGCATCTTCACCTTGTTGTGGGTGAAGTATTCCTTGGTGAGGGCTTTCACCATCTTTTCGCGCTGATCATAGAGGCGGCGCAGCTTGCGCGGCTTGTGGCGCGCGAGCGCGTATTGGGTGAAGAGCGGCATCGCGATGGTCGAATCGGTGTAGCACACCACGGCGTCGGGCAGGCGATCCGGGTCCACCTTGCCCCAGCTCACGGCTTCGCCCGGCGTGGCGCCGGAGAGACCGCCGGTGTCGGGGCGGGCGTCGGTGACCTGGAGGAAGAAATCCTGGCCGTATTCCTTGATGCGCAGGACTTCCTGAATCTGCGGCTCGGTCTGCAGCATGAAATTTTTCGGACTGCCGCCGCCCCAGAGGACGACGCCGCTCTTGCCGCCGGAACGCTTCGCCGCGAGGACGAAGGCGGTGGTTTCGTTCACGTCAATCGAGGGATTCATGCGCAGCTTGTTGCCGCGGAGTTCCACGCCGGCGACGTTCATGCCGATGGTGGAATCACCCGGTGACGACGTGTAGCACGGCACGCCGGCGCGATAGGCGGCGGCGAGCACGGAGACGTCCTTGAGGCCGGCCTTGCGTTCCCATTCGGCGCAATACTTGCCGATGAGATAATGCAATTCGGCCGTGCCCATTTCCTTTTGGAATTCGGGCTGGACGATGATGTTGCGCAGGATTTCGTCCGTGGCCATCAGGCAATCGCTGTAGCCCATGAGCACGTCGTAGACGCGCACGATGTCGTTGTTGCGCAGGTCGGTGTCGTCGAATTTGAAATTGCCCACGCGCACCGGGTAGTTCAGCGCGAAGTGCATGTCGTGGTAGAGGTTCGCGCCCGTGGAGACGATCCAATCCACAAAGCCGGCCTTGATCAGCGGCACGATGCTCGAGCAACCGAGGCCGGCCGGAGTCAGCGCGCCGGAAATGGTCATGCCGATGGTGACGTCAGCACCGAGCATGCGTTCGGTGAAAAGCTGGCAGCCTTCCTTTAGGCGCGCGCTGTTGTAGGCGAGGAAGCATTCGTCAATGAGATCGGCGAGCTTCTCCTTGCCGGTGATGTTTTTCGGCATGATGCGCTTGCCGGACATATACTTGTCCCGGTTCGGGCATTGCTTCTTCTTCAGCCAATCCGGCATGTCGTGGATGGCTTCGCGATTACGAATGTGTTTTTTAACGATCTGGGCCATAAATCTGGTTTAGTGAATCATTTTCGGCCCGCTTACGATACGAAAGTCGGGCGAAAACGGAAGCTTCAAAATTGTTTCGGAAGCGAGCGTTGCCGAACTATTCGCGGACGGTTGCCGGCAGCTTTTCCTTCAGTGCCGCCACGAGCTTTTCGTGAGCGGAATTCGTCTCCGGCTCGGTCAGGGTGCGCTCGGGATTTCGGTAGGTGAACGCGTAGGCCATGCTCTTGCTGCCGGTGGGGACGTTCTGGCCGCGGAAGATGTCGAAGAGTTCGACGGATTCGAGATTGGCCGGCTTGGTTTGCTTGACCACCTGCAGGACGGATTCGTGGGTGGTGGCTTCGGAGACGAGCATCGCCACGTCGCGGCGCATGGCCGGGAAAGCGGGCAGGGAGCGGAAGGATTTGTCGGGGTTGCGGCGAACCAGGAGCGTGTCCAGGTTTAGTTCGGCCATCATTACCGGGTCGCGCAGGTCGTACTTTTTGCCGAGCGGTGGCAGCAGTTGGCCAATTTCGCCGATTTGGAATTTGCCGAGGTGAATCGTCGCCGACTCAATGAACAGAGCAGTGGGCGCCGTGCGGCGCGTCCAGGTGATGCCGCGCACGCCGAAGAGATCGAAGAATTCTTCGATCATGCCTTTGAGGTCGGAGATGTCGAATTTCGCGTCGCGGTCCGAACCGCTCCAGAAGAGATTTTGGCGGCGACCGGTGAGAGCGAAGGCCAGGTGGCGCTCTTCGCGCGTGGCGCCGGACTGGCTGTTCGGTTCGGTCGCGTGATTCGTGAAGATGCGGCCGGCTTCGAAGAGCGCGACGTCCAGATTGTTGTGGCTGAGGTTGTGTCGCAAGGCATCGAGCAAGCCGGGCAGGAGGCTGGGACGCAGGACGTTCATGTCGCTGCTCAACGGATTGGCGAGCGGAATGATTCCGCTCGTGACCGCGAGTTTGGCGGCGGACTCGGCGATCAACGTCTGGCCCTGGGTTTCCATGAGTCCGAGTCCGGTCAGGAGCCGGCGCGCCTCGGCGATTTCGTCGTGCACGGAATCATAGGCGTTGGTGCCGATCGCGCCGAGCGGAGGCGTGGCGGGAATCTTATCCACGCCATAGAGCCGCGTGACCTCCTCGATGAGATCAATCTCGCGTTTCAGATCCACCCGGAACGAAGGGATGCGAAAAGTTGTGGTGTGCGGGGTGCGGATGCCGGTGGAAGGCGCGATGCCGGGGGCGGTGGCGACTTCGAGACCGAGCCGCTGCAGTGATTCAATTTGCTGGTCCATCGGGATTTCGATGCCCAGGAGCGCGTTGGTCTGCGTATGCCGAATGGAAACCAGGCGCGGTTCGAACGGTTTGGGATACGCATCCACACAGCCGGCCGCGAGTTCGCCACCGGCGGTTTGCAGAATCAGGTCGGCCGCCCGGCGGCTCGCCCAATCGCAAATGCCGACATCCGCTCCGCGCTCGAAACGGTACGAGGATTCGGTGCGCAGTTCGAGTTTCTTGGAGGTCGCCCGGATGTTCTGCGGTTTGAACGTGGCGCTTTCGAGCAGCACGTCCACGGTGGTAGCGGCAATCTCGCTGTTTTGACCGCCCATGACACCGGCGAGGGCGATGGCCTTGGATTCGTCCGCGATCAAAAGCATGTTCGCGGTCAAGGTTCGCTCTTGATTGTCGAGTGTCTTGAACTTTTCACCTTCCTGCGCATGCCGGACGACGATGGTCGGCTTGTCGCCGCTCTTCGCAACGAGATGAAAATCGAATGCGTGCAACGGCTGGCCGACTTCGAGCATGACGTAATTGGTCACGTCCACGACGTTGTTGATGCTGCGCACACCGCATTTTTCGAGCGTGGACTTCAGCCAGTCCGGGCTCGGCCCGATTTTAACGCCGCGAATCACCCGCGCGACGTAACGAGGACAAAGCTCGGCATCCTCGATGCGGACGGCAACGAGAGCTTCACTCTGTGCGCTGGTATCGCCAGCGGGCTTCGCAATCTCTGGCAGTTTAAGCGGATTTCCCGTCAGGGCGCTGATTTCGCGGGCGATGCCGATGAGACTGTTCAGGTCGGGACGATTGGGTGTGATCTCCAGATCATAAACCACATCGCTGCCGCTGCGGCCGAGATACTCCGCAAAGGGCTGGCCCACGACAGCATCGGGCTTCAGCAAAAGCAGCCCTTCGGAATCCTGCGCAAGGCCGAGTTCACTCGGCGAGCAAAGCATGCCCTGCGATTCGACGCCGCGGATCTTGCCGACTTTGATCGTGAGGGGAGGCTGGCCTGCCTTCGCGGGAAGAGTCTGGCCTGGAAGGATGAGCGGCACTTTGTCGCCGGCCTTGAAATTGTGCGCGCCGCAGACGATCTGGCGCTCGCCCTTGCCGTCATTGACGCGGCAGAGATTCAGCTTGTCAGCGTTCGGATGCTTGTCCTTCGTGAGGACTTCGGCAACGACGATGCCTTCAAACTCGCCACCGAGCTTTTGGATGCCTTCGACCTCGATGCCCAGCATGGTCAGGCGCTCGGCCAGTTCGGCCGGCGACCAATCGAAGTTCACGTATTGTTTAAGCCAATTAAGCGTAACTTTCATCTTATGCGAAAAAATGAGGGGTCAGGGTAGCTGCCCGGAAAGCTCTCCCCAACTCAATTCTTGCCCCGGACCGGCACCAGATAAATCCGGTCAATCCAGATGTCCTTGATACCTTTGTTCCCCAGCGGTCCGAGGAAAATGTCCCGCGACGCAGAAGGTTCGAACGTGCCGAGCAGATAGGAATGGTACTCGTTGCTAGTCTCCTCGAGTTTGAGCTTTGCCTGCGCGGGGTAGCTCTTCGAGGCATTGTCATAGACCCCGGCGACAAAGACCTCTGAGTTCGGCTCAGGCGATCGTTTGGGCTCGACACGCACGACGGCGTAAACCTGCCATTTTCCGCCGTGGGTTTTGGCGAGGATATCCTCTCCGGCGATGCGGAAGGCCCACTCATTGTGACCACCCGGCAGCCCTACCGCGCGCAAATCCGAGGCGGATGCGTCCGGCAGGCGGTCCGAATATTTTCCCGGCTGATAGAGCCGCGCGAGATCGTCCTGCAAGTCCACCGCGCCCTTGCGCGAGGCTGAGGGCAAATCCTTCGGCGGCGCAGGATTCTTTTTGCGCGGCGGTGGTGGAGTTTCGACGTGCAGCTCCGGTTCGGTGTCGAAGGGTTTTAGGAAATCATCGACGGTGCGACCGCCTTCACTCATCACCTTGACGACAGTCCAATCCTTTCCGGGAGCGCCCTGGCAAACCTTGCGGAATTCGTCGGCCACCGAGCGACGCGACTCCGGCAACGGCCACGCGCCGTTCTGTTCCCAGCATTCGTTGCGCAACAGCGCCCAGTATTTCAGGTAGGCGCATCGCACCGGCAGGTGGGCCATTTTCACGCGGGCCAGCAATTCGGGATCTTTAGCCACAGCCTTTTCCGCTTCCTGCCAGAGTCGCTCGGCCTGGTAGAGCGTTTTGAAGTCCATGTAGCGCGGCGGATCCTTCGAGAGATAGCAGCGCACGTAAGATCCTTCCGCGGCTTTGTACACCAGCTCGAGGTATTTTCCGATGGGCTTCCCCGCCGCGCCGTAGTAGCCAGCCAGGAATTCCGCCGTCAGCTTGCGATCGTCCAGCTGCGGGTTCCACAGCAATTGCGCGAGCACCCAACTGCGCAGTTCGGCCATTTCCTCACCCGGTCCGGCGTAAGCGCCTTCCTCGAAAACGCCTTTCACCCCGTGTGCCTGGAAGAAGCGCATGTTCGCTCCGAGCGTGAACCAGTTCGGGTGCGGGAAAACGTAGTGGCTGAAATCCGTGACGTAATCCCACACGTAAAGCCGGTTGCAAATCTGCGACCACCTCAGCAAATCCGCGGTGAACGCGATGTTCGAAGGATGATCCAACGGCTCGCGAAAGTTGCACTCGATGGAGCACAACCGGACGATGACATTGGTCCGCGCGCTGAGAGTCTTCGGCGGTGTGCGGGTGTAAGTATAGGCGAAGGTATCCACCGCGACGTTGGGAAACTCGGGCGCTATCCTTTCGGCGATGTAGTTCGCAAACGTCAGCATGGTGCCGGAGTGCCCGCCTTCCGCATCGTCGAGTGCCTTGCAGGCGTCGCACTCGCACGCGCCGTTCCAATCGTTTTGCGTCACGGAGATGATTTCGCAATCGGGACACTCGCGCAGCCATTCCTTCACGCGCTGGACGACGAAGTCGCGTAGTTGCGGATTGGTCAGGCAAAGCTGAGCGTGATCGTGCGTGCGCTTGCCTTTGATCAGGCTGAACCACTCCGGATGGTCGGCAAAATGTTTTTCGGGCGGAACCAATTGGTAAAACGTGTGGCAAAAGCCCTTGTAACGAATACAGCCGCCCATGCCGGCGGGAATAAGCTGGTTTTCGTTGTTGGCGCAGTTGCGGCTCCGCCACAACGGATCGAAAGCCGTCCACCAAAACGGACCGCGATATTCAAACGCCGGAGCTTCCCGGCGATCGAGGCTGGGAATTTTCAGGCTCGCCTGCTTCGGAATATTGGTGGTCCACGGCGCCCACCACCGCACGCCGCATTCCTCCTGCAAAAAGCGGTTCACCGCGTATACCGTTCCACGGGGTCGTCCGCCCGCCAGCAGCAAGCGGCCGTTCTCCACGCGCATGATGAGTTCTTCGCGCCCGCATTCAGACAGGTTTGCATCGGGAAAGTATTTCGCGGCGAGCGGGCCGGGGCCGACGATGATGGCGGGAGCGGTGGCCTCACTGGCGTTCGTTCGGATTTCGAAATGTCCGCCCGTGATCAAATTCAGGTGAGTTTGAAGTTCCTGCGCCGCGTGGCGTTCGGCGGCGGTTGCGTCCGGTTGTTGATAAATGGCGCACCTGGCCTTGCCGCGGGAAGCGAGGGTGAGGCCGGCATTGGCTGGTGTTACGATCGAGAGTGGAAAGACGACCAACGAGAGCACCGCAAGCGCACGCGCTGCGGCTGGTTTCGAAAGACGAAACACAGCCGCCGTCCGGGAGGGATCAGAACTGCCGCAAAAACCGCACATCGTTCTCATAGAAGAGGCGGATATCGGTGATGCCGTAGCGGATCATGGCGATGCGCTCGATGCCGAAGCCGAACGCCCAGCCGGTCCAGACTTCCGGATCGTAGCCGACATTTTCGAAGACCTGCGGATGCACCATGCCGCAGCCGGCGATCTCGAGCCATTCCTTGCCCATCTTGCGGGTGAGCGCGCTGCTGAAATCGATTTCGAAGCTCGGCTCGGTGTAGCTGAAATAATGCGGCCGGAAACGAATCCGCGTTTCCGAACCCATCAATTCCTTGAAAACAAATTCCACCGTACCCTTCAGGTCGCCCACGGTGACATTCTTGTCCACGTAGAGGCCTTCGACCTGATGGAACGTCGGATTGTGCGTGGCGTCCGCGTTGTCGCGGCGATAGACGCGTCCCGGCACGATGATGCGGATGGGCGGCGGCTGTTTCTCCATCACGCGGATTTGCACCGAGGAGGTGTGCGTGCGGAGCAGCGAGGGACCGCCGCCTTTGCCGCCGGGGGGAACCGGGGCAGGGGCGGAGTTCAGGAAGAAAGTGTCCTGGGAATCACGCGCGGGATGATCGGCAGGCGTGTTCAGCGCATCGAAGCAATGGTATTCGTCCTCGAATTCCGGACCGTCCGCGACCACGAAGCCGATCTTGCGGAAGCTGCGGACGATGTCCTCGGTCACCTGCGTGAGCGGATGCAGCTTGCCGAGCGAGCGACGCCGGCCGGGCAGGGTGAAATCCGTGGGCTCCTTCGGCATCGCCGCGACCAATTCGAGTTCGCCGCGACGCTCGGTCACCACGCCTTCGAGTTCGACCTTGGCGAGGTTGACGGCTTTGCCGGCGGCGGGTTTTTCCTCCTTCGGCAACGTGCCGAGCTGTTTCATCAGCGCGGTGAATTTGCCGTTGGCGCCGAGCCAGGAGACGCGGGCCTGTTCGAGGGCGGCGGGATCGGCGGCGGCGCGGAGTTCGGCCAGCGCGGCCGCTTTAAGTGGTTCGATTTGTTCGAGCAGCCCGGGCATGTGCCGCGGAGATTAACAGCCGGCGAACGTCAGGGGAAGTCCGCCCGGCGGTTGGGCGATCAGGCCTTGGCTGCAGCCGACGCCTTGGTCTTCAGCGCGTCCTGGGAAAGCTTCACCAGGTTGCTGAAAGCGGCGGCATCGGTCGCCGCGAGGTCGGACAGGATCTTGCGATCCAGCGCGATCTTGGCGGCCTTGAGGCCTTCCATGAAGCGGCTGTAGGTCATGCCGGCGGCGCGGGTAGCCGCGTTGATGCGGATCTGCCACAGGGCGCGGAAATTGCGTTTCTTGGTCTTGCGATCGCGGAAAGCGTATTGGCGGCCGTGGTCCACCGCGTCGGAAGCGTAGCGGTAGAGCTTCGAGCGGCGCATGCGGAAGCCCTTGGCCGCGGTTAGCATTTTCTTGCGGCGACGGCGGGAAGCGGGAGCGTTAGTTACGCGCATAAAACAGGTAAGGGTGGAAAGTTACGTCGAAAACAATTAGCGGGTGAACGGGAGGTTTTGCTTGATGCGATACTCGTCGGTCTTGTGGACCGCGGTGGCGCCCCGGAGGCCGCGGCGGCGTTTCGGGTTTTTGGTCTGCATCAGGTGTCGGCGGCCGGCGCTGGTGCGCATGACCTTGCCGCTGGCGGTAATCTTAAAGCGCTTGGCAGCGGCTTTCTTCGTTTTAATGCCTTTGGGGCGTCGCATAAATCAATCCGTTCTTCTTCGAAAAAGAGCGCACAATCTAGACATGTCCTGGTCGGGAAGCAAGCCGGATTTGGAAGTTTTTACTGATGCGGCTCGCCGCGCGCGGCTCGGGTTCAGCCGAAGGTCCCGGTATTTTCCCAGGGATTGGGAAGCTCCTTACGGGGGACCCAGGGGCATACCCCCCATTTTATCGGTTACACGGTTACAAACCGCATAAACCGCATAAACATTGGGTGAAATGCATGTTTTATCGGTTACATTTGCGGTTACACATTGGTTACAAAACAGCGCTATCGGTAACAAATGAGGGTTGGAAGTGGCGAAATTTGACCAACCGCCTTTGTCCCGGGGAGGGGACTGAGGCGGACAGGTCCGCCAGCGCGCTTAGAGGCTGCCGGACGACCAGTTTGGCGCCAGCCGGCGCCTTTTCACCGAATATAGGGAGTCACCAAATAAAAGGAGGCTCCGGCGTTGGCGTTGGGGTCGAGCAGCGCACTATTGGTGACTTGGAGAGAGTTATTGGTGATCCCAGTCACGAAGTTGGTGGTCAGCGGAGCCCAGGCGAGCGGATTGAGCAGGTCGGCGGAGCGCCAGAGGATGAGCTCGTAGTTGAGGTTCGTTCCGCCCAGAGCCAGTTGAGTCGGTCCGGGTTGATTCGGATTTGCAAATGAGCCGTTGGTGCTGAGCCGGGTGTATTGTTCATTGACGATGAAATTGTGGTTCGAGCAGGCCGCGCCGAGCGTGGTGGGATAGGGCAACAGGTTCCGGGAGTTTTTGGTGTTGGCCAGCGTTTGATAGGGAGCGGCGTTGAGCTTGAGCGAGTAGTAATTGGATTGCGCGGTCGCCGTCAGGGCGGAGGCGAGGAGATTCGTGAATTCGTAGGGATCGCTGGCGAGGTCGTAGAATTCCTCGGTGTGATCGTAGAAATGAATGAGCTTGAAGCGTGAATTGCGCAGGGAGTAACCGTCGGTGGTGTCCTGCTCATTGAATTGCTCTTCGAGCATGCAGGTGGACGGGAGGGTGACGTCGGCTCGGAGCGCGGGGAGCAGGCTGCGGGAATCGATCGCGACGCCGGTTGGAAGGGTGGCCGCCACATTGATGCCCGCCAGTTCCTGGACGACCTGGAAGATATCCACGTCGTTCACCAGGGAATCGTTCGTGCGGCCGCCTTTGACGACGTCGGGACCGGTGATGAAGAGAGGCGTGCGCGAGCCGCCTTCGTAGAGGGTGAACTTGGCGTGGCCGTTGGCGTTCGTGGTGTCGGGGATGTTCGGGTTTTTGTAAGGCGGCTGCTGGACGTTGACCATCGTGCCGTTGTCCCCGAGGAAGATGATGTCGGTGGTGTTGGTCGGGACGACGGTCATGAGGCGACCGATTTCGGTGTCGAGCGCCTCCACCATCGCCTCGAAATAGGAGCGCATGTTGTTGTTGATGCTCATCGGCGTGCCGGTGAGCGACGTGTAATGCGGCGCGAGGCTGTTCGGCGGCTTGTGATACGGCGCGTGGGGCGCGTTGAAGGCCAGCCACACGAACCACGGGCGATTGCTGTTGCCCGTGATGAAAGCCATGGCGTCGTTAACCTGGTCGCTGGTCGAATAGGCGGTGGTGCTGTTGGAAACGCCGTTCACCCATTTCGTCCAATTGGTGTAGCTTGTGACCCCGGAACCGTAGTAGCCCGCGAAATTCGTCCAGCCGCCAGTGATGAACGGAGAGTTCGCGTCGTTCTGCGAAGCCAGGTGCCATTTGCCGAACGAGGCGACTGCGTAGGCGGGCGCATTCGTGCGGAAGGCCCGGGGCAGCGTGTACTCGGTGGGACGCAGGGCCGGGGTCTGGTTCGTGTTCCCGATGGCCACGCCCACGCCGGTGCGATAGGAATTGCGCCCGGTGAAAATGCACGCGCGCGACGCGGAGCACGACGGTCGCGCGTAGAAATGCGTGAACAACACGCCGCGTTGGGCGAGGGCGTCGAGATTCGGTGTGGGCGGGAAATGCGCGCCCGTGTTGGTGGTGTTGCAGAGGTCGAAACTGTCGGCGCCAAGATCGTCGGCGATCAGGAGGAGGATGTTGTTGGTTTGGGCGGCTTGAAGGGTGGCGGCCGCGAGGGCGAAAAGGAGCAGGAGAAGCGGCAGGGGGCTCACGCCACGGGGTATCATGGCATTACAGACGAGGGGGAGCGGCGGCGGGTTTCAAGTTAATGAGGCGTGGAGCAAAGGGCTTGCAAGCGGAGAAAGAAGGAAAAGGCGGGGATGACAGAAAAATTTTGCGACAGAAAAATAGGGAGGAGAAAAAGCGGCCGAAGAAGGAATTTGACCACGGAGACACGGAGGGAGGCAAAGGTTGAACTTCAAACTTCAAAAAAGAAAGTTGATGCGGCTGGATCAGGGTTTCATTGGCAAACGGATGCCAAACCCCAGGACGTTGCCATCGGGGTCGCGGATGCCCAACTCGCGGGTGCCCCAGGTTTGGTCGGTTGGCGGAAGCTGGATGATTGCTCCTTTGGCCGCAAACTCGCGGTGCAGTTCATCCACATCGGTGACCCACAGACAGGCGTCGGTCGAACCGGCCCGGTCGCGCTTGAACGACTGGAGATGCAGCGCCACGCTGTCTCGAATCATGCACATATAGCAGGGATCACTTTTGGCCGGATCCGGGCGATAGGCCGAGGCAAGCTGAAAGCCCAGTACGCCGCAGTAATAGGCTTGCGCCCGCCGCGCACGGCGATGATGGGGATGGCGGATTGGATCATTCAGAAACTCCTTTCAGATTTCAGGCCGAGCCATTTTCGCGCGCACAATCAGCCAGACGGCGACTATGCCGGAAATAATCAGAGCCAGGTAAAGGTAGTGTTCCGCCGGGGCCTGTTTGTGTTCGTAGTCGTGCATGGGGCCGACGCCCCAGATGACGCGGATCAGATACATGATCCAGACGAAGACAACGAAGAGGGTGCCGATCACCCACCGGACACGCGGTTGATCGCGAAAGATGCGAATCATGACGTTACCATTTCGGTAAAAGGGCTGGCCGTAAAGGAATATCAAACATGGTTCGTAGCGGCCGAGGTGACGAGGCTCCATTGTTCCGGAAGCCCGCACGCATTCGACTAGATAGAGCCTCGTTACCTCGGCTGCTACTTTCTGGGTATTGTCACCGCGCCGAACTGGCCCGCTGGCTGCGCGAAACGAGCTTCACCTTTTGCGGTTTGGCGAGCAGGCCGGCGGCGAACACGCCGGAGAGGAGACCGGTGAGATGGCTTTCCCAGGAGACGCCGGGCATCGTCGGGAAGACGCCGCGGAGCATCCCGCCGTAGGCGATGATGCAGATGAGGGAAAGCGCCAGCGTGCCGAAGGTGCGATGGAACCAGGCCTGCGAAGCGAGAAAGCCGAAGTAACAAAAAATCAATCCGCTCGCGCCGATGTGAACGGCGTTGCGGGCGAAGAGCCACGTGAGCCCGCCGCCAAGGATCATGCCGCACAGCGTGACGGTGACGAAATGCCCCGGGTTCCGCGCGCAGATGATCGCGCCGAGGATGACGAGTGGAAGCGTGTTGGCGGCGATGTGCGCAAATGAGGCGTGGAGAAACGGGGCGGTGAGCAAGCCGCGCAAACCGGGCAGGTATCGCGGGACGATGCCGTACTGAGAAAGCTGGCCGTGGAGGATGAGATTATTGACGACGAAAACGAGCCAGCACAGCGCTGTCAGGATCAGGATGGGCGTGAAACGTTTGGCCACGATTGGGAGTAAGGTGGCGCGGGGAGTGGCGGTTGGGAATTATAAAATGGAGAGGGGATTGGAAGGTCGAAGCTCGAATGACGAATGACGAAAGAAGTCCGAAGCTCGAAATCCAAAGGCAGGAAACGTTGCCCACAGAACTCAAGGACCACGCAGAATCAGGGAGTCTTGCGGAAGACCACCACGCGATTGGTGTTCGTGCCTTTGGCGTTGTTGTTCACGCCCCAGCAGTTGGCGGTCTTGGTGAATTCCTGGTCGTTGATGAGGATCAGCAAAGGCTCGAGGCCGGCCGCAAGGCCGCAGGGCAGCACGGCTTCTTCGAGCTTGGTTTTGCCGCCGTGGATTTCGCCCACCTCGAACGCCACATGGCCGCCGGGACGCAGCACGCGGGCGAGTTCGTGGAACACGGAAGTCATTACTTTCTGCCAGTCTTCCACCTTGCGCGGGGTGGTGAGCTTCACGGTGGCAGCGTCAATCCCGCTGAACCAGCAGCGCAGCCAGTTGTCGGTGACGTAATCCACGACATTCAGAAACGGTGGTGAGGTAACCGCCAGCGCGACGGAGCCGGCGGCGATCGCGGGCGTCTGGTCCGCGGGGCAGATCAGGAGCCGGGCTTTGCTGCCGGACGTGGAAAGGGTTTCGCGCAGGGCGGCATCGCATTCATTGAGTAATTGAATGCTCTTCTTGCGGATAATGTGCGGCACGGCGCGGCGCGGCGGCGTCTGGTTGCGGTCGGCGTTGATCTTGCGCTGGGATTTCAACGAGACGGCCTGGTTCGGCGGCAGCGTGTAAACGGAGAAGAAACCGGTGGAGTGTCCGGTGAGCCGGTTGAGGGCGACCATTCGAATCCAGGAATCCACTGCATCGAGCGCGCCGGATTTTTCATGGGCGAGCAGATACTTCTTCAGCGCGCAGATTTCGCGGAGCGTGGCGGGATGGTAAAAGACGAGCAGGTCCTCGGGTGTCTCCTCCACGTCGGAGAAATCAATGGCCTGGAGGCGTTCCTCGATTTGCTCGACGGTGGGCGGCTGGAGGCGCGGCTGGATAAGCAATCCGGTCAGCGGGTTGATGTCGCAGCCGTAAGGCACGCGGCCGAGCAGCGCGGCTTCCAGCAGGGAGGTGCCGCGGCCCATGAAGGGATCGTAGACGATCTCGCCGGGCGCGGTGAGGCGTTCGATGAAGAAGCGCGGCAACTGCGGCTTGAAACAGGCGCGGTAGGAAATCTCGTGGAGGTTGTTGGCCGCGCGCTGCTTCGCGGTCCAGAATTCATTGACGAAAGTGGGAACGGCGAGCGGGTGGCCCTCAAACGTTGCGGCCTGGGTTTCGATTACCGTGGTTGCTTTGCCGAACTCATGGAAATGGGTGAGCTCCCTGGCGAAAGCGGAATTGCTCCCCGCGTGGTTCCTTGGTTTTCGCTCCGCGGCATCGGCCAGCGCGAGGTCGGCTTGCACGAACGGCGACGCATCCCCGGCGCCAGTGTCGGCGGTGGACTGACGCTCACGTTTTGCGGATGCCGATTTTGGAGTTACAGGCACAGCCCAGCATATTTATTTGCCGGGTGGAAACGCGAGGGAATTTCGGCGGCCGGACGGGATCCGGGCCAGGGTGTAACCGGCGCTCAATTTGATTGGGAGCGTCTGCTCCGTTTACCCCCTCCTCCCGTGGGGAGGAGGGGGAGTTTCCCGGCTGCACCCCCGCGCAGCCGAAAAGCTAAAGGAGCAAGTGAGCCAAAAAATCGGGCAACCCGCTCGCGCGGGTGCCATGACGCGTATTGCTTCGCGGAGGCAGAACCATGTCCAGCGGCCGTAAGATGGCCCAGAGCACGATTCCGAAAATTCCGCGATTGAATGGCATCAGTTTTTATCCGACCCCGGCCCGGTTTTACGTCGTTCGATCAAATTCTGGAGGCCCAGCCGGCGAAACCAGTTGGGGCGCGCCTGGGTGGCCACCACTTTGTGCGGCAACGAAGGCGCGTCGGTCGCGTTCGCGCGCTGGACGCGCTTTTTCGCGCGCGGCTGTCTGGCTGGCTGCGGATGGCGGATTTGCTCGACGAGCTTGGGCCAGTCGCGGTGCTTGAGCAGGAAGCCTGAAGCGCCTTCGTCCATGGCGCGGGTGTAGCTGTCGCTATCGAAAAAGGTGGTGAGCATCAGGACCTGCGTGGAGCGCGCGAGGGTCTTGATGGGGCGGATGGCGTCGAGGCCATTTTGCTCGCCCATATGAATATCGAGGAGCAGCACGTCGGGGCCATTCTTGCTGGCCAGGGTGCTGAGCGCGGCGGTGGCGGAGGAAAACTGGCGCGTGCATTCGATGCCATCTTCTTTGGAAAGCAAATCGCCGACGAGTTCGCGGAAATCGTCACTGTCATCCACCAGCCACACGCGGATGGGCCTGGCCGGGGCGGTGGCGCTGTCGTTCGCGGAAATCGGATTTTCGTCTGGTGACGTCTGCATGTCGTTCTTTGTCACGGACTTGTTAGCAATCCTGATGCCGAGTGGGATGCCGGCGTCGGCCGGATGAGAATCGCGCGAAAATCCGAAGAAACTCGCGGTATTTGTTTCACTGGTTTCAGAAGGGACTGAAAAGCATGCCTTCACCTCGTGTGCAAATCTAACCAAGTTGGCCAGAAATCGCCGACCGGTATTACCCAGCGTCGCCGGTAGCTCGATTTCGGAATTGATGTATTTCATCTGGCAGTAAAATGCGCTGCGCGCATGACGCCGCCATGGCGTAGCGGTGACGAGTCAGAGACAAATGGAAATCGCGCGTCTCCTTGAGCGCAAGGGCGTTTGGTGGGGCGAGGCTTCGGATGAGCGTGCTTACGGCGCTCGCCCCACCTGGTTTTGGAACGAATCCATCAACCGCGGGCGGCGCGGATTCAGAGTTCCACTTTGTGCGCGAATTGCCCTTCGGGTACGCGCTGGCAGGTGGTCGAGCCATCGACCGAACCCAGCGTGTAACTGTCAGTGAAACTTGTGCCGCCGGCGGGGCACACGACGCGGTTCTTCAGGTAGTCCTTGATGTCGTCGTAAGCCACCGACTGGCCGGGTCCCTTGTGCGCCTCCATGGCCCAGTTCGCCACGGCGCCGTCAATCTGGCGCATGTTGGAGATGCAGGTTTGCTTGTAGGTGGTGTTGCGGGCGCGGATGTAGTTGGGAATCGCGACCGCCGCGAGCAGCCCGATGATGGCGACGACGATCATGATTTCGATGAGCGTGAAGCCGCCGGTACGTGTACGTGGATTTTGCATGGTTGTCCTTTCATGGTTGACGGCGCGAACGAAGCGACGGATGCGGGGTTGTCCCTGGGGTTCGCGATTTCTCCGTCGCCAACCGCCGAAGAGTTAAACAACGGGGTGGGGCAAAAGTTGCGAAAACGCCCCGGGCAATCTATCGCCGCCCGCTGCCTCCGGACAAGGCGAGATCAATGCCCATGATCAGCACCGCGCCGAGCGGAGCGATCCAGCGGAAGAGCGTGGACCAGCGGGTGGGATAGTTGTGACCGTCCCTGGTGATTTCGCGGCAGCGCGAACCGATAATGCGGCAGGCGATGTACCACAGTGCGGCTGCGATCAGGACGATGATGTGGCGGTTCAAATGAATTCGTTTATCAGATTTTCTAGCATTTCCTGCCGGCCGCTGGTGTTCGGCGTGACGTCGCCTTTTTTGAGCATGTAGGCTTCGAGTTCCTTGAGGCCCGCTTTGCCTTGCTCGATTTGGGCGCCGATGCCGGTGTCCCAGGAGCTGTAGCGGTCGCGGACAAATTCCTCGAGGCGGCCGTCCTTGCGGATGGCGTGGGCAATTTTGAGCCCGCGGGCGAAGGCGTCCATGCCGCCGATGTGCGCGTGGAACAGATCCACGGGTTCAAAGCTCTCGCGGCGGACCTTGGCGTCGAAGTTCGTGCCGCCGGTGGTGAACCCGCCCATCTTGAGAATGCCGAGCATGATTTCGGTCGTGAGATAAATGTTGGTGGGAAACTGGTCGGTGTCCCAGCCGAGCAAGAGGTCGCCGGTGTTGGCGTCAATCGAGCCGAGCGCGTCGGCGGCGATGGCGACTTCCATTTCGTGTTGCATGGTGTGGCCGGCGAGCGTGGCGTGATTGGTTTCGAGATTGAGTTTGAAATCGCCGAGCAGGTCGTATTCGCGGAGAAAATTCAGGCACGCGGCAGCGTCGGAATCGTACTGGTGCTTGGTGGGTTCTTTTGGCTTGGGCTCGATGTAGAACTGGCCTTTGAAACCGATGGCCTTCTTGTGGTCCGCGGCGAGATGCAAAAAGCGACCGAGGTGATCGAGCTCGCGTTTCATGTCCGTGTTCCAGAGCGTGCTGTAGCCTTCGCGTCCGCCCCAGAAGACGTAACCTTCGCCACCGAGTTGGTGGGTGACTTCGAGGGCTTTTTTCACCTGCGCGCCAGCGTAGGCGAAGACGTCGGCATTGCAGCTCGTAGCCGCGCCGTGAACATAGCGGGGATGAACAAAGAGGCACGCGGTGCCCCAGAGCAATTTGATGCCGGTGCGCTGTTGTTCCTGGCGGAGGATTTTGGCGATGACGTCGAGGTTGCGATTGGACTCGCGCAGGTTCTTCCCCTCGGGTGCGACGTCGCGATCATGAAAGGCGTAGAATGGCGCGCCGAGCTTCTCAATGAATTCGAATGCGACGCGCACGCGCGTTTCCGCCATCTTGAGCGAGTTGGTCCCGTCTTCCCAGGGGCGCACGGCGGTACCCACGCCGAACATGTCCGCCAGCTGGCCGCGAATCGTATGCCAGTAGGTGACCGAGAAGCGCAGGTGATCGCGCATGGATTTGCCGGCGATGAGTTCGTCGGCGTTGTAATGTTTGAAGGCGAGGGGATTGGTGGAACGCGGGCCTTCGTATTGGATGCGGGAGATGCCCGGGAAGAATTCTTTCGCTTTGATTTTCGCTTTCATGGGTTGCGCTTCGACGCCGGGCGAGACTAGCGGCGGGCTCCGCACCGGGCAAGCGGGGACTTAAATGCGCAAAAAACCACCGCCGGCAACGAAGGCCGGCGGTGGTTGCGTTGAATGGATTTCGATGCCGTGATCCTGACGCTTAGAAACTGAAGCGCAAGCCGGCGCGGCCGACGACGTAGTCCGGCATGTCGAAGCCCCATACGTAGCGGGCGTCCGTGAAGATGCTGAAATGTTTGACGATCCGGAACTCAATGCCGACGCCTGCCTGGACAAAGGAGTGATCCGCTTCGAATTGATAACCGCCACCGCCAAATCCATACGGCGCGATGCCGGTGCGGCCGAGGGGCAGGCGCGCGATCAAACTGCCCGAGGCACTGTCGATAAAGGAATGTTCGGGGTTCTCGGAGTAGGCATCCGCGCCGATACCGAAGTGCTTCGTGAGAAAGTAGTTGGCGCCGACGCCGACACCGAGGCGGCCGTTGTCGTGGATGCGGTCCCAGGTGAACTGATTCAACGTTTGCCGGCTCACCGAGCCGGTCCCGAAGACATCGAAGGAGAATTCGTTGGCGTGATACAGAAAGAGACGGTCATCGCTGTCCGAGTTGTTGTAGTCATGGTTGAAGTCATGGTTGTTGTTCTCGTTGTCCTTGTCGTCGGCAAGCGCTGGGGTGACGGTGCAGAGGGTTAACACTGCGGTGGCCAAGGAGAGACGTTTCCAGAGGTTCATAGCATTCCTGTTGGTCGGATTGTTTTTCCGCCCTACCGGGCGGGGTTGCGAAATTCCAAGCTTGGTTTGTGCCAACCGTTTTTCTGGCCGGGCCTCGATAATGAGTCCTAATTTCGACGCCTTGAATTTGCAGATTGCACAAGGCCCGGAAACCGCCCATGCAAACCGCAATGGCTGGGTCGGCTGATTGGGAACGAGGTCGCAGGATTGCGCGCGCAGCTCAAATGTGCGAAGTGTTTGCCGGCGCGGAAACGAAACATCAGCGCTTGCAGTTTTTCCAAGCGCTTATGTCTGACCACGGCCGCAGCCGGTTTTGGATTATTATCATCCTGGGATCGCTCTGTACGATCACTCCCTTCGCCGTGGACATGTATCTGCCGGCGTTTCCGGAACTCGCCGCCGCCCTCCATACCACGACCGCCCGCATCTCGTTGTCGCTTTCCAGTTACTTCATTGGCATGGCTCTTGGGCAGTTGATCTACGGGCCGTTGCTCGACCGTTTTGGCCGCAAGCTGCCGCTCTACGCGGGCTTGATCATCTTTATCGCCGCATCGCTTCTGTGTCTGCCCGCGAAGACAGTGGAATGGCTGATTGTGACGCGCTTCATCCAGGCGCTGGGCGGTTGCGCCGCGCAGGTTGCCGCGATGGCGATGGTGCGCGACTTTTTTCCCGTCCACGAAACCGCGAAAATCATTTCGCTGCTCATCCTGATCCTGGGCGCGTCGCCATTGCTGGCGCCCACGGTGGGCAGCTTCGTCGCCGCGAACCTGGGCTGGCAGTGGGTGTTCATTATTCTGGCGATCGTGGCCTTTCTGAACCTGCTCGTGGTGTGGAGGTTTCTGCCGGCGGGCGCGCCGCCGGATTTGCAGGTCTCCCTGCGTCCCGGGCCCATCGCGCGCAACTTTGCCGAAGTGCTGAAAGAATCGCAATTCACCACGTTCTCGGTGTCCGGCGCGGTGGCGTTTTCGGGATTGCTGGTTTACGTCACGGTATCGCCGATCATCTTCATGGAATACTTCCACGTGACCTCAAAAACTTTCGGCTTAATTTTCGCGGGCCTCGCGGTTGGTTTCATCGGCAGCAATCAGATCAATGTTCTGCTCCTCCGGCGCTTCTCCAGCGTCCAACTCTTCCAGGCTTCGTTATGGATCGAATGTCCCGCCGCGTTGCTGTTGCTCGTCGGTACTTATTTCAATTGGTTTGGATTGGCGCCCACGCTGTTGCTGTTGTTCATCTCATTATCCACGCTGGGTCTGGCATATCCCAATGCCGCTGCGCTGGCGCTGGCGCCGTTCGAGCGAAATATTGGCAGCGCCTCCGCGATGATGGGTTTCCTCCAAATCGGCATCTCCAGCCTGGCCTCGGCGAGCGTCGGCATCATGAATTCGAAAGGAATGCTGCCGTTTTGTGTGATTCTGACCTGCACCTCGTGGCTCGGGCTCGGCATTTTCCTGTTCGGGAAAAATCGCCTGCACGGCCAGGTGCGCTTTGTCGAGGAAAAGGGCGCGACTCCCATCGCGCATTGAAGTATCTCAAGGAGCACGAATGCTCGGAGATAAGAGGCCTCACGCCCAAAGGCGCAGCCCAATCAGTCCCCAGTAGCCATAGTAAACCGTGACGGCCAGCATGGCCGACGAGACCAGGACGGAGTGCCAATAGACCAATCGGTTCATCGGGGTTTTCCTAGCCCGGTAGGCGACATAGAGAGCTGCGACCGCTGCCAGGGGAAAGACGATGCTGGTGAGCATGACGCTGACCGTGAGTAAGGTGGGCGCCCCCAGATTGACATCATCGACATAAGTGGAAGTGATCACCCCACGCAATCCGCTGAAAATCAGGACATCAAAGACAACCAACGATGCTGCGCTGACCGATGGCAAAATCAGCAGCCATCGCGGAACCGGGCGCGGGAGTTTGCCAAACAGCTTTTTAAAGCCGCAAACGATCGCGAAGATAAACGAACTCAACATGAGCAAACCAATCAAGCCCATCCCGATGAGCTGGGCCCAAATCCGCAGCGCGGAGACTTTCTGAAACGTGGCCTCGCCGTGCTGGACCAATATCCTTCCGTCCGCGTCGGGTAGCAAAGCGAGGGAGGCCAGGGATTTATCCTCCTGGCGAAACAGGCGTTCCGCGGTGGGAGCCCAGTGTTTTTGCAACAGGCCGTAGGTACTGGTGGAGAGATGGTCGCCGGCGAACGTCAGAATCTTCACGTTCAGCAAGCGTTCGAATCCATAAAACCACTCCGCCTGGGAACTGATCAGTTCATAGTATCCCTTATATTGATGCTTCAGTGCGGCGGGGACGGCGACTTCGGGTGGCAGCGCGGGCGGAGTCAAATCGCGGGTGAGGTAGTGTCGGACCAGCTTTCCGATTTGGAACATGGCCGTGAAGCTGCCCGAATTGAGCATGAGGGCGTAGCCGCGGCCGTGGTCGGGAAGGTAGGCTATTTGGGCGATGCCACCCATCACCGCACCGCTGTGCCCGTGGAATACAAAAGGACCATCGAGAATCGGGTGGTTGAACAAACCGTAATTGGCGATGGGACCGAGTTTAGCCGAGGGCAAGGTTTCACCGGTTTCCATACGGTCGAGGGAAGCTGGTGAGAGAATTTGTGTGCCGCCCAGGCTGCCGCGCTGGAGAAAGAACCGCAGGTAATTCGCCATGTCTCGCGCGGACGTGCTGACCGCCGCGGTGGGTCGCAACGCGATGTGCCAATAGGGATACGGAGTAATGCCGTCTGGGTGGTACAGCTTCGCGAGCTGCCGCTCCACCTCCGGGGTGTAAAAATAGCCGGTCGAATTCATCCCCAACGGTTTGAAAATATTTTGCGCCACATAATCCTCAAAGCGTTCGCCGGAAACTTTTTCAACCACCGCCGCCAGGACTGCCGGGCCGGAATTGCAGTAGGCCATCCGGCTGCCGGGCGGCCAGCGGGATACGCGCGAAGCGGCACCATAGGCCAGCGCGTTCGTCAGCGTGATGGTTGGATCATTCAGGGCCAGTTCGCGCAAGTGCAGGTCTTCAAACCCCGACGTGTGTTCCAGCAAGTGGACCAGGCGGACCGGATCGGTCGCCTCCCAGGGGTTGGTGAAGGCCACTTCGGGCACCCATTGCCTGACTGTGTCGGTCAGCTTGAGTTTGCCTTCCTCCTGCAATCGCAGCGCGGCCAAAGCGACGAACGTTTTTGAAATGGATCCCAGCCGGAACCGGGTGTCGGCGGTAACGGGTTTGTTCGCGGCGACGTCCGCCCAACCGATGCCGGCGAGCCATTCAACCTGGTTGCGGGAAACAATGGCAATCGCGGCGCCGGGAGTGCGGGAGTCCTTTAAAATGGTTTCGATGGCGGCGCGCAATTCCGGAAGGGAATTGGGGACATTGGTTGTTTCCGCCGCCGACGCGCAGGCGGCAGCCGAAACCAGGAACCCCACGGCAGAGTACACGCGCAGGCGAGCTGAAATCATCCCTGGTTCGACAATCTGGAGGGGGTTTCGTTTTGCCCGCTCGCAAGGCACCCGCGCAGGGACAGCCAAATCCCGGACGGGGCGTTGATGAGACTTGAGGTCACCCTACCGGGATGTCGTTTCCCGGGGCTCGCCGTGCGGCCGGCCAAATGCAGGCAATGGATGTTCCTCGATGCACAAATTCTGCGAAGTGCCGGACTGGATTTCCTGTCACACTTTGACCCGGTGGACCACTACACAGGTGAGAATGAATACAAATCTTACCTTTGAATCGGAGGCCCGGAGCGACGCCTCGCTGGTGGAATCCTGCCGGGCAGGCGACCGCGAGGCCTTCGGCGGCATCGTCAATCGCTACCAGTCGCCGATTTGCGCGCTCACGTACAGCGCGTGCGGCGATGTGGCCCGGAGCGAGGACCTGGCGCAGGAGATTTTCATCAGCGCGTGGAAAAACCTCGGCAGCCTGCGCGAGCCCGCGCGGTTGAAGGCGTGGCTCTTTGGCATTGCGCGCAACCTGATCCATAATACTTTCCGGCGACGGGCACGAAATCCCGTGGCCGGGGCAGTCACGCTGGATGAAGGCGTGGAACCGGTTTCGCCGGGTGCCGCACCGGACGCACATACGATCAGCAAAGAGGAGCAGGCCATTTTGTGGCAGGTGCTCTCCGGCCTTCCGGAAGTGTATCGCGAAGCAATGGTGATGTTCTACCGGCAGAGCGAGTCCATTTCCCAGGTGGCGGAATGCCTGGGAATCACCGAAGACGCCGTGAGGCAGCGACTCTCGCGCGGGCGGGCGCTGCTGAACCAGCGAGTGGCGCAGGTAATCCAAAACGGACTCCGACGCACTGCACCGCGGGACACCTTCGCGGTCGTCGTGATCGCCGCGCTACCCGCCCTTGCGGCTGTAACCACTGCGAAAGGCGCAGTGGTTGGCATGGCCTCGACGAAGGGCGCAAGCAGCCAGGCTACCGGATTGCTGGGTTTCCTGAAAAGTATCGCGTCCTTCGCCGGCCTGGTGGCGATTCCAGCGACCCTGGGCTCCTATTTCGGTTTCCGGTTGGGGCAGGATTCCGGAGGGTCGCCGCAGCGCCGGAAATCGGTGGCGAAGTTCTGGCGGGTGTTTGCGGTGGGGGTGGCGCTGCTGGCCATCCTGCCGTTGTTCCTGACGCTGGGGTTGGCCAGATTCCTGGACGAAGGCCCGCGCGCGGTTTTCCTCTCGGTCATGACTTTTTGGATGGGACTGGCATATCCGTTTGTGTTCGGTTCGCTGTTATACTGGGCGTGGCTGCGGCGGCGGAAAGCCGCTTCGGCAGACGCAGAAGATGCCTCGCCGGTTTCGACGGCAAGTCTGCCGGCGTTGGTTCCGGGCCGGAGAATCAGCGGACGGCTGGTTTTCTTCGTCACGCTCATTGCCGCGGCATTGCTGGTCTTCTGTTACCTGGACATGGCGCACAACGTAGTGCGAATAGACACGGAGAAGGCCTGCGCCTTGATAGGAGACTGCCCGGCTTCCGAGTTGCAAGCTTGTGTCACGGTGGCGCATTACCGCTCGCTGTGGCGGGAATATCCCGACGTGTTCCAGACGCTCTCGCTGGTGGTAAAGCAATCGGGAAAGAAAACCCGTTACTGGGCGCCGGTCAGCAAAGGCGCGCTGGAACTGCTGGCTCAGAAAGGTGTGGCATGTCCTACTTATGTCCAAGGGAAAGACTTTGAAGTCCTCGGCACACCGGGCCGGTTTCTCCCTTTCCTCGCCGCGTTTGTCCTGGGCCTCGGCGCCCTTTTCCTCTTCAAGCGCCGCCGGATGGCGCTTTCCCAAGTTGCCCCGGCCGTCGACCGGTAGTCTGGTTGGTGAACGGGATCGAGGGAAACCCGTTGACGGAAACAAGCCGGATCGCCAACGTGGATTCCCAGATTGAAAATCAGGGCACGTCATGGAAACGCGAGTGCCCGCACACACAATGGATGCCCAACAATTGCCGGATTCGCCGCGCCTGGAGGAGTTTGAAGAACAGGCGAAGGAGCTATTGGCCCCCAGTGGTTCGCCGGAGGCTGTGGATCGGCTCGGCCGATTTCATCCAAATTTCGTAAAACTCCCCGCGGCGGAAATTGCGCGGAGAAAGATTTCCCTGGCCGAGGCCCGCTGCGTGATCGCGCGCGAGCATGGTTTCGCTGACTGGGCAAAGTTTCAAAATCACATTCAGGAGCTCGGCCGGCGGGACTCGCCAGTCGCAAGGTTTGAATTGGCCGCCGATGCGATTGTGGCGGGCGATTTGGCCGGCCTAAATCGTTTGCTGAAGCGGGGCCCGGAATTGGCCAATGCGCGCTCAACCCGGCTGAATGAGTCGCCGCTTATCCATTATGTGGCTGCCAACGGGGTGGAGGATTTTCGCCAAAAAACGCCGGGAAATATTTTGGCGATCACACAAACGCTGCTGCGCGCCGGGGCCAGGGTGGCCGCAACGAGCCAGGCGTACGGTGGCGCGAGCACCGCCCTGGGCCTCGCGGCGACGAGCTATCATCCGGCCAAGGCAAGCGTGCAATTGGAACTGCTGGAAGCATTATTACAAGCGGGCGCATGTATCGACGGGGCGCCCGGAGGATGGAACCCGCTGGTGGCCGCACTGCGTAATGGTCGTGGCGATGCCGCCGGATTTCTCGCAAGCCGGGGCGCGCGTCTCGATCTCGAAGGCGCGGCGGGAACGGGTCAGGTTGATGTCGTCGCGGGTTATCTGGACGCGGAGGGAAAGTTGAAGGCCGGCGCCACCCGGGAACAGCTCAGCTATGGATTCATCTGGGCTTGCGAATTTGGGCACCAAAACGTCGTTGAGTTATTGTTGCGGCGAGGGATCAAGCCGGATCCGGATTTTATGCACGGCGAGACCGTGCTGCACTGGGCCGCGTTTGGTGGACACGCGGAGATAGTGAATCTGCTGGTGGAGGCAAAGCTGTCCGTGAATGCGATCGATCGTGTTCACGGCGGTACGCCTCTGGGCTGGGCGATCTACGGGTGGAACGATCCGGCGCCGGATTTCAAAAATGCGCGCTACCACGAAGTGGTGGAACGTCTCGTGCGGGCGGGGGCAACGGTGGATTGGAAGTGGATCGAAAGCCCCGAGCGGGGATTGTTTCTGGCAGCGGGATTGCGAGCGGACGCCCGGATGATGGCGGCCTTGCGGCAGGCTCAAGCGCCCGCAAAATAACCAAGCTCTCTGAGGGAGACGTAGTCCTTCGTCCGATCGGCGGTGGCGCGTCCCAGGATGAGGTGGTCGAGGACTTCGATCTTCAGCAGTTGTCCGGCGCGGATGAGGTCGCGCGTCACTTTGATGTCCGATTCGGACGGCGAGGGGTCACCGCTGGGGTGGTTGTGGGCGAGGATGATCGCGGCGGCATTGGCGGCGATGGCGGATTTGAACACCTCGCGTGGATGTGCAAGCAAGGTATCCAGCAGGCCTTGGGAAATTGTTTCGATGCGGATCAGCCGGCGGCGTGTGTTCAGCAGAATGACCTGAAGGGTTTCAACTTCCCGCAGGCGGCTCTCCTCGCGCAAAAGGTCCGCGACGGCTTCCGGGGTATCGAGCATGGGCGCTTCGTCGCGGATTTCGCGGGCCATCCGGCGGGCCAGGGAGAACGCCGCGATGAGGGTGACGGCTTTGTCGCGACCGATGCCGCGGATTTTTTGGAGATCAGTGACGGAGGCCTGGGCGAGGGCGCGGAGCGAGCCGTACTGCTCCACCAACTGCTTCGCCACGTCGAGGACGTTTGTCCCCTTCAAACCGGTCCGCAGAAGTATGGCGACCAATTCGGCGGGGGACAGCGCGTCGGGCCCGTGGGCGGCCAGCCGTTCGCGGGGGCGCTCAGCGATGGGTTGGTCTTTGAGTTTCATGCCCGCGCCCGGTTTCGATTTTGGTTACTCGCTCGAGCGGCCGGTGAATCCGGCGAGCAGGATGGGAATGAGGTCCAATTCTGTTCTCGCGGAGCGATTCGGATCCACGTTGTTGTAGCGGTTGAGCATCACTGAGAAAACCAGATGCTCGCCCGCGGCGGTGGTGACGTAGCCGGAGACGGAATTGGCCCAGCGGAGGGTGCCGGTCTTGGCGTGGACATTTCCGGCGGCAGGTGTTCCTTTCATCCGGTTCTTCAAAGTTCCGTCCACGCCGGCAATGGGCAGGGCTTCATAGTATGCGGCAGCAGCGGGATGCCGGCTCATGTGGGAGAGCAGGGCGACAGTGGCGTCCGGCGTGGTGAGGTTGTTGCGCGAAAGTCCCGAGCCTTCCTCGAATATCACGTCGCCTTCATGCACTCCGGCTTCCGGGAGGAACCGGCGCAGTTCAGCGAGGCCGAGGTTTTCGGACGTCTCGTCCTTCGGCGTGTCGGCCGAGCGCCGAGTCTCGCCGATGTGCGCCAGCAACAGATCGGTGTAGAGATTTTGCGAAGGTTTCTGGATCTCACGCGCGATCACGTTGAGCGGCGGCGAGAGCATGTATCCCACCTCGACGTAGCTGTCCCAATTCACCGGTGCGGCCTGGCGTTCGAGCCAGCCCGCTGACCGGGCCCTGCCGCCGACCTTGATCCCATGCTTCGCGAGCGCTTCTTTGAAGAGCATGGCGAACAATCCGGCGGGTCGGTGGAAGGTGACGTCATCGCTCCACGCCTCACCGCCCAGCGGCATGTTGCCGGAGGCGTAAATCACATTTTCTCCCACGGGATGATACAAGGAAAGAGTGCGCTTGGCTCCCGCTTCCACAGTCCTGGTCCGATTTGAGAAGACCAGCCAGCTCGTATCCGGCGTCAGGCTGATTTTGCAAGGCGCGCCCACGCGGTCACCCGGTCGCACGGTGGCCTGCAAGGTGTTATCGTTGACAGTGAGGGCGGAGATTTCGGCGCCGTAGTAATTGGCGAAATCATCCCAATCCCACCCCGAGCCGTATTCCGGCCCGTGAATGAAACTGTCATCGGCGATGATGTCGCCCTTGATGCGCTTGACGCCGGCATTGGTCAACGCGACGACCAGCGGTTCGAGCGCTTGATAGATGTCGTTGTTGTTCAGGCGCGCGTTGATCGTGGGATCGCCGCGGCCGAAGATGATCAGATCGCCGTCGAGCGTGCCGCGTTTGTCGGGCGCGGACTTGGAATAGAGGGAGGTGCGGATTTGGTAATTCGTGCCGAGTCGATCGAGCCCCAGGGCCACGGTGTAGAGTTTCGAGTTCGAGGCCGGGCTGAAGAGCACGCGCGGGTTGCGTTCGAAGAGGGTTTTGCCGGTGTCCAGCGACACCACCTTCACACCCCACGAGCCGGCGGCGAATTTGGGCTGGGAGACGTGAGTTTCCAGCCGTTGGCGCAGGTCAGCGAGAGACGAGGCTGGTTTGATTTCCTGGCCGACGCCGCGGCACAGGATGAAAAACGCCGCCACCGCCAACACGGCCGACCGCCAGGATAGGAATTGCATGGGTCATCTAAATAGCTGTCTCACGCCGCGCTGACAAGCCGAAGCGGGTGAATGGCTACGCAGTTACCAGAGTTGTTAAGTGGCTTACCACTCCCAGGAGTTTCAATGGGCCAGTTGTGCGTAAAGCCCTGCAAATGGTGTTGGCATCTCTTTAGCTAAAGGCGGCAGGGCCTCTGATTATGGCACTGGACGTCAACAACTCGGACCCGGGGTCGCGCGCGCGAACCCCGGGATGATTTTCGCTCTCTCGCGACGCCGCTTCCATGGCGGTGTCATTCTCGCCATCAAGCTTTTCGGTATAGCCGCATTTCCGACCACGACGTGCGGTGAGACGAACCTTACGCTGGAGGCGGCCCAGCAAACGGCCTTCCTGCGTAACTGGGACCTGCTCGCGGCGGCGCGCGGAGTGGATGCCGCGGTCGCCCAGAAGATCGTTGCCCGCCAGTTTCCGAATCCCGCGCTGTCGTTTTCCACCACGCAGATCAACGTGGATGGCACGCCCAATTCGACCCCGGCCGGAAACACATTTTGGGATCGAAACTACCAGACGATCATCGCCATCAATCAGCTCTTCGAAATCGGCGGCAAGCGGCGCAATCGCCAGGCTTCTGCGCAGGCGGGAATCGAGGGTGCGACGGCTACGTTGCTCGATGCGCGGCGCACGCTCGACCTCGCCGTTGCGCGCGCATACGTGGCCGTGGTGCTGGCGGAGGAAAATCAGCGCGTGCTCGAAAAGTCGGCGGCGAGTTTGCGGCAGGAGGCGAAGATTGCCGAAATCCGGACGCGCGCGGGCGAGATTTCCACTTCAGACCAGGCGCAGATCGAAATCACCGCGGATCGTTTTGATCTGGATGCCGAACGGGCCCGGAGCGCCTCTGCGCAGGCACGCGTTGCGCTGGAGACTCTGTTGGGCGAAGCGCGACCGCGCGGGGATTGCCACTTAAGCGACGCCCTCGATGCACTCTCCGCCCGTCCCGCTCCGCCGGATGGCGGCCCGCAGGGCATGCGGCGAGCCGATGTCGTGGCCGCGGAAGCGGCATGGCAGAAAGCCGAGGCCGATCTCCGGCTGCAAAAATCCAATCGCGTTCCCGACCCCACCTTTCTCGCGCAATACCAGCACGAGCCGCCGGATTATCCAAACTCCGTTGGGTTTGGCGTGAGTTTTCCTTTGCCCTTGTGGAACCGCAACGAGGGCAACATTGCCGCCGCGCAAGCCGCGTGCGAACAAGTCGAACTCGCCTTTCACAAGACGGAAGCGCAGGCGGCGGCTGACATCGCGGTCGCCCGAATGGCCTACGACGACGCCCATAAACGCTGGCTGAGTTATCACGACCAAATCCTGGCCAAGTCGGAGAAAGTCCGGCAGTCCGTTGCTTACGCCTACGAAAAGGGCGGGGCGTCACTGCTGGATTTACTCTCGGCGGAACGCAACGACAACGACGTGCGCCTCGGGGCATCCCAGGCCGCCGCTGACCTTGCCAACGCCGTGGCCGCCCTGCAGGTCGCCTGCGCGCAGGTCCAACCCAAAGATCTCAAGAAATGAACTCGATACGCAATTTAACCGGATCCTCGCTGCTGTGTTGCGGCGCGCTGATTCTCGCCGGTTGCCGGCCCGCGCCTCCGGCGGTGGAATCGGCCGGCATGGCCGTCACCAACGACACCGTCACTCTGCCTGCCGGCTCGCCGCAGTTGGTCGCGTTGAAGATCGAGCCGGTCAGCGACCGAAAATGCGCCACGCTGCCGCTCACGGGGCGGCTCGTCTGGGACGATAGTGTGACCGTCCGGGTCTTTACTCCGTTCGCCGGGATCGTACGCGGGATTTTTGCCGATGTGAACCAACCAGTGCGCAAAGGCATGCCGCTCGCGGAGATTCAATCCGCCGATTTCGGCCAGGCGCAGGCGGATGCCCGCAAAGCGGAAAGCGAACTGCGGCGCATGGATCGAAACCTTGCGCGCCTACGCGATCTGCTCGAACACGGCGCCGCGCCCCGCAAGGACGTGGAATCGGCTGAGTCGGACTTTGCCGCTGCGCGCTCGGAACTGGATCGCGCGACCGCGCGGCTGGCGATTTACGGCGTCGGCAGCGACAGTACGAATCAAAACTTTCTGCTGCCCAGCCCGCTTGACGGCGTGATCGTGGAGCGCAATCTCACTCCCGGCCAGGAGGTGCGGCCCGATCAGATGCTCGCGAACATGCCGCAGTATACCGCGCCGCTGTTTGTCGTCACCGACCCCGCGCGGCTGTGGGTGTTGATTGATGTACCCGAGGCGGAATCTTCAAGGTTGGGCGCGGGCGGTGAATTCACCTTCAGCGCCACCGCGCTGCCGGGTGGCTCGTTCACCGGCCGCGTGGACAAGGTGTCCGAATTCATTGACGCGAATACACGCACGATCAAGGTGCGCGGCTCCGTCGACAATGCGCCGCGCCGTCTCAAGGCGGAGATGTTCGTGAGCATCAATCTCCCTTCTCCCGATGCCCCGGGCGCACGTGTGCCAGCCCGCGCGGTGTTCTTGAATGGCGACAAACATTACGTCTTCGTGGAGGAGCAACCCGGGCAGTTCGCGCGGCGGGAGGTGGAGGTGGGGGGCGAGCAGGAGGGCGGGGTGCTGGTGCTCGCCGGTGTCGAGCCCGGTCAGCGCGTGGTGACCGAGGGTTGTCTGTTGCTCCAGCAAAGCCTCAAATGATCCAGCGAATTGTAAAATTCGCGCTGCATCAGCCGCTGTTCGTGGTGATGATGCTGGTGCTGTTCATCGGCGGCGGATTGGTCGCCTTTCACAATCTACCGATCGAAGCGTTTCCCGATGTCTCGGATATCCAGGTGAACGTCATCACGCTTTATCCCGGGCGCGCGCCGGAGGAGGTCGAAAAGCAGGTCACCATGTCGCTCGAAACCGTGCTCAACGGCCTGCCGCACATGGTCCGGATGTTTTCGCACACGCAGTTCGGCTTGTCGTTCATCATGCTGACGTTCGACGACAAGACGACCGACGCGCAGGCCCGGCAGCAAACGCTGGAGCGCCTCGCCACTGCTGATCTGCCACAGGGCGTGCAGCCGCAACTGGCGCCGCTTTCGACCGCGATCGGCGAGATCTATCGCTACACGCTCACCGGCGGCGGATATGACACGCGAGAACTGCGCACGCTGGAAGATTGGGTGGTGGAACGCAATCTCCGAGCCGTGCCCGGCATCGCGGACGTCGTGCCGTATGGCGGCCGCATTAAAACCTACGAGGTCAATCCGAACCTGCCGCGCATGCGCTATTACGGCATTACGCTCCAGCAACTGTCCACCGTGCTCGCGCGTGGCAATGCGAACGTGGGCGGCAGCAAAGTCACGCAGGGCTCGCAACAGTATTTGATTCGCGGTGTCGGGTTGTTGCGCTCACCCGATGAAATTCAGAAAATCGTCATCACCGCACGCAACGGCACGCCCATCCTCGTGCGCGACATCGCCGAAGTCACCGTTGGCAACGTGCCCGTCGAAGGGATCACGGCGCAGGACGACGATGATGACGTGGTCAGCGGCATCGTGGTGATGCGAAAGGGGGAAAACCCATCGCTCGTGCTGGAAGGGCTGAAGGAGCGAATCCATCTGTTGAACAATTCACTGCTCCCCAAAGGCGTGAAGATCACGCCGTTCTATGATCGCACGTGGCTCATCGAGACGACGCTGCACACCGTTTTTAGGAATCTCGCCGAGGGTGCCTTTTTGGTGACCTTCGTCCTGCTGCTTTTTCTCGGCAATATCCGCGCCGCCGCCATCGTGGCCTTTATCATTCCGTTATCGCTGCTGGCGACGTTCATCGGGCTCACGTGGCGCGGTATTCCGGCGAATTTGCTTTCGCTCGGCGCCATGGACTTCGGCATCATCGTAGACGGCGCGGTGATTGTGGTGGAAAACGTTTTCCGCCGGCTCGGCGAAATCAAGGAGGGCGGCGATCGCCTCAAATTTCGCACCGTGATTGAGCAAGCGACCGTGGAGGTGGGGCGGCCGACGTTCTTCTCGATGTTGATCATCATCGCGGCACACATTCCCATCTTCACGCTGCAACGCCACGAAGGCCGCATCTTCGCGCCCATGGCATGGACCGTCACCAGCGCCTTGGTCGGCTCCCTGATCTTCTCGCTCACGCTCGTGCCGTTGCTGTGCTACTTCCTGTTGCGGAAAAATATCCCGCACGGGGAGAACGTCTTCGTGCGCGCCATCAAACGTCCGTATGTGGTTTCGCTCAAGCTGGCATTGGCGCATCCGCGGTTCGTCATCGTCGCGGCCGTGGGCGTGTTCGTCGGGAGCCTGTTTTTGGGAACCAGGCTGGGCACGGAATTCCTCCCCGAACTGAACGAAGGCACCATCTGGGTGAACGCGAATCTTCCCGCCGGCCTTTCGGTGGAGGAGGCGCGTGGATTGTGCCGGAAAATTCGCGGGATTTTGCGCCAGACTCCCGAAGTCCGTTCGGTCATTTCCAAAGCTGGACGCCCTGAGGACGGCACTGATCCTAAGCCAATCAACATGGCGGAGATATTCGTGGACCTGAAACCGCAATCCGCCTGGGGGCGCGGCCGCACCAAGGCAAAGATCATCGAGGAGATGGACCATAACCTCGATGCCATCCCGGGTGTGGAGACGAGCTTCTCGCAGCCCATCCGCGACAACGTGCTCGAAAGCATTTCGCAGATTGACGGGCAGGTGGTCATCAAGGTGTTCGGCGATGACTCGACGGCGTTGCGCCGCAAGGCCCACGAAATGCTCGCGGCGATTTCCGACGTGCCCGGTGTGCAAACAGCCGCGATTGATCGCGCCGGGGAAGTGCCGCAATCCATCATCGAGATCGATCGCGATCGCGCCGCACGCTACGGGTTGAACATCGGCGACATCGAGGACGTCATCGAGACCGGGCTCGCGGGCAAGGCGGCCACGGAGCTTTGGGAGGGCGAAAAGCATTTCAGCGTCGTGGTCCGGTTGCCGGAAACTCAGCGGAGCCTTTCGAACCTGAAAAAAGTCCTCGTGGACACTCCGGACGGTTTGCACATCCCGCTCGACCAGGTCGCCAGCTTCCGCGAATCCGCGGGCAGCATGAACATCAGCCGCGAAAACGGCACGCGCCTCTCTGCGATCAGCGTTTTCATCAAGGGCCGCGATATGGGCAGCGTGGTGGCCGATATGCAGTCGCGAATCGCGAAAATTTCGTTGCCACAGGGATGGTTCGTGACGTGGAGCGGCGAGTTGGAGAACCAGCAGCGTGCCATGAAGCGTCTGGGTTTCATCATCCCAATAAGCACGTTCCTGATTTTCGTCCTGCTCTTCGACGCGTTCAAATCGGTAAAGAGCGCGCTGCTCATTTTGGTAAACGTCCCGCTGGGATTGATCGGCGGCATCCTGGCGCTGCTTCTCACCGGAATTCCGCTCAGCGTTTCGGCGGCAATCGGTTTCATTGCGCTGTTCGGCCAGGCGGTGCTCAATGGCGTGGTGATGGTCAGCTATTTCAATCAGCTTCAGGACGAAGGCCACACTCCCTACGAGGCTGTCCTTCAAGGCGCAACCGTGCGCCTGCGCACGGTGTTGATGACCGCGCTGCTCGCCATGCTCGGCCTGTTGCCGATGGCGCTCTCGCATGGCATCGGGTCCGAGACCCAAAGGCCGCTGGCGATTGTGATCATCGGCGGCCTGGTGTCTGCCACGCTCCTGACTCTGCTGGTGCTGCCCTCGCTGTATCTCGTCGTCGAACGTCGCGCCCACAGCCGCCAACCAGACATTGAATCCCGCCCCGCGCAGGTTTAGTGTGCTTGCGTGATCTTCACCCGGTTCGCCATTTCATTTGCCTTCGTCGTTTTCACGCTTTCATCGTTCGGTGCCGAGCCGGTTGCTTCGTCGAATACCAACGCCTACGAGTTTCGCGCGCAGCATGATCCCGATGGCATCGGCAAGTTTTACCTGGGCCGCGAAATCGCGCATGTCGCGGGGGGGCACGAAAACGCGGAGTGGCTCGAACGTCCCGGACGCGAAAAGGAGGAAGGCACGGATCTGCTCCTGCCGGCGTTAAAAATCAAAGCCGGCGACGCGGTGGCTGATGTGGGCGCGGGCACGGGCTATTACACGCGCCGGCTCGCGAAAGAGGTGGGACCGAAGGGCACCGTGTATGCGCAGGACATCCAGCAGGACGTGCTCGATATGCTGACCAACGCGATGGCGAGTGCGAATGTTCAAAATGTCAAAGCGATCCTGGGCACCACGAAAGATCCGAAGCTCCCGAAGGAATCACTCGATCTGGCATTGCTCGTGGATGCGTATCACGAATTCGATTTTCCGAGGGAGATGGCCGAAGGCCTTTGCCGTGCGCTCAAGCCGGGCGGAAGGCTGGTGTTCGTCGAGTTCCGGGCCGAGGATCCGAATGTGCCCATCAAACCCGTGCACAAGATGAGCGAAGCGCAGGTGAAGAAGGAGATGGGCGTTCAGCCGTTGAAATGGGTCGAGACAATCGAGGTCCTGCCCTGGCAGCACGTTATTATTTTTCAGAAAACCAAACCTATTTCGCCGTGAGCGCCGGCTTCACACCGATCTTGGTCAAAAACTTCTTCAACCGCAGCCAGGCTTCTTCCTCGGTCGTCCTCGTCATGCAGACCGGGTCGGCGAAGCGGCAATAGTCCGAACAGGGTTTGTAAGGGCACGCTTTGCCTTCGATCCATTCCGAAGCCGGGTGCAGTGGCGCAAACCATTCGGGCACCTGCGGGCCAAAGATCGTGAACGTGGGCACGCCGCAAAACGCCGCGAGATGGCCGGGGCCGGAGTCGTTGCCGACGAATGCGCTGGAGCGATCGGCCAGTTCCATGAATTGGGTTACCGAGCGCGGTGTGGCCAGCGCGGTCTCTCCCACATCGGCCCACCATTCGTGTTGGTCCGGATCGCACGCCACCTGCACGCGATAACCTTCCTTGCGCAATTGCGCGATGATCGTGCGATAGCGTTCGAGTGGCCAGACGCGCACGGCCTGTCCGGCACCGGTATGCACCAGCACTTCGCCTTCCGGCCGGGGCGCGGGCATGGCGAGCTTTTCGCGCGGCGGCAAATCGACGTCCAGCGCCTGGGCTACCACGCGCCAATGATCGTAGCGATGCGCCAGCGGTTCGGGCCGGCCGAGCGGACGGGCCATGACAACTTTGCTGCCCAGCCGCGGAAATCCCATCATCTTGCGGGTTCGCGACATGCGAATCAAAAAGTGGTCGCGCGGATCCCAGCGGGCCGAGATGCCTACATCGAAACGCTCCGCCATCAGCGCGCGCCACAGCCGGAACATTTCCAGCCACGGCCACCCCAGCAGTTGGTATTTTCTTTGAAAGGCGGTCCACGGCGCGACGAAGGGCATCACGCGCACGTCCGGCCAGAAGCGGGGTTGCAGGTCCTTCGCGTAGGGTTTGGCCAGCAGGGTGACGTCGTACTTCCGGCTCGCGGCCTGCAGGAAGGGCGTGGCGATTACGAGGTCGCCGAGACCCCATAACTCAACCACCAGAAGTTTGGGCTTCACCACGGGCGGCGGGGCCTAGTCACCGAGCAGCTTTTTGAGCGCCGCCCGCGCCTGGTCTTCCCGCGCGACGCCCTTGCCGGGCGGCGACCATTCGCGGCGGACCATGTCGAAATACTCGCAGTAATTCGCCATGTGCTTTTCGCCGACGAGGTCCGCGCGGCGTTCCTTGCATTGCTCGGCGATGCGCGGGTCGTAATGAACGCAGTTGAGGCAGACCTTCAGGTCCGAGCCGCACTGCGGGCAGCACTCCAGCCGCCCGGGGCTGCCCGAGAGCTTGTATTCCGTTCCGCATTTCCAGCAATTCCGGCTGATCGCCATGACGGGGATTGTATGCCGTGAGCTTTGGGGTTCAAGCCCGGCGGAGAGACGCTGTCGGGGAGGGGCGGATTAGGATTAAGATTACGATTAGGATCAAGAGTGGGGGGGCATACCCCTTGAAAACCCGGTAACACGGTAACAAACCGCATAAACATTGGCTGAAAGTGATGTGAACCCGGTAACAAACCCGGTAACAACCTGGTAACAGCCCGGTTACAACGGACGTGCGACGAGCTGGATGGCAGGGCAGCATTGCATCGTGGGGCTTGAAATCTGCGAGTCATGAAGGATTATTTACCGAACAACAATCGCGGAATCTGATCCGGAACCATGAAGATCTGCACCTATTGCGGTCGCGAAAACGAAGACCCGGTGGCCCAGTGCCGGCCTGGATTCACTTGCTGATGAACGACGAAGCAGACAAACAAAAAATCCGCGAAGTCATCGAAACCTGGCTGTGCGCCTCGAAGGTGGGCGACACGGATACTGTCCTCAGCCTCATGGCGGAGGAAGTGGTGTTTCTGCTGCCGGGCCAGCCGCCTATGCGCGGGCGGGCGGCGTTTGCGGCAGCGTCGCGTTCGATGGCGGGGAAGTTTCGCGTTGAGGGACGGCCCGACATCCAGGAAATACAAATCGCCGGGGATTTCGCGTTTTGTTGGAATTACCTTTCGATTACGGTGACGGCGCTGCCGGATGGTCACGTCACCGAGCGCGCGGGAAATATTCTGTCGGTGTTTCGGCGCGAGCCAGATGGGCGCTGGGTGCTTTATCGGGATGCGAACTTGCTGGCGGCGGCTTGAGCATCGGAAGAATTGAACAAGAGAAAACGGAGAGAACAGAGATTTTGTTCTCCGTTCTCTCCGTTTCCTCCTGTTAAATCACGTCCTCGTCTTTTGTGAAACTTGTTATTCTCGACGGTTACACGCTCAATCCGGTCGACCTGAACTGGGACGTGCTCCGCGCGTTGGGGAAGTGCGAGATTCATGATCGCACCGCGCCCGGGGATGTGCCGGCGCGGTCGCGGGAGGCGGAATTTCTGTTTACGAACAAGGTCGTGTTGAGCCGCGAGCTCATCTTCGCGGCGAAAAAGTTGCGCTACATCGGCGTGCTGGCCACCGGGACAAATGTGGTGGACCTCGCGGCTGCCCGGGAGCGTGGGATTCCCGTGACCAATATTCCCGGTTACGGAACTCGTTCAGTTGCACAGACGACCTTTGCGCTGCTCCTGGAACTCACCCAGCACGCCGGGCATCACGCGCGCACGGTGAGGGAAGGGCGGTGGAGCAAGAGTGCGGATTGGTGTTATTGGGATCATCCACTGATCGAACTCGATGGGCTGACCATGGGGATCGTTGGGTTTGGTCGGATCGGTCGGGCGGTGGCGGAATTGGCGGTCGCGTTTGGGATGAAGGTGTTCGCGTATTCGCCTTCGGCGAAGGCGGCCGCGCCGGGGGTGAATTTTGTGAAACTGGAAACGATTTTTCGCCAGAGTGACGTGGTGAGTTTGCATTGTCCGTTGACGCCGGAGAACAAGGGACTGATCAATGCGGAGCGGCTGGGTTGGATGAAGCCCACGGCTTTTCTGCTGAATACGAGCCGGGGGTTGTTGGTTGATGAGGGGGCGTTGGCGGCCGCGCTGAATTCGGGTCGGTTGGCGGGGGCGGGATTGGATGTTTTGTCGAGCGAGCCGCCGCCGGAAAACAATCCATTGCTAACGGCGAAGAATTGCTTGATCACGCCGCACCTGGCGTGGGCCACGCGGGCGGCCCGGGCGAGGTTGATGGAGATTGCGGTGGAGAATGTAAGGGCGTTTTTGCGGGGGCAGCCGCAGAATGTAGTCAACTAAGCGCGGCTTTTTCTTTGTTTTTCCCCGGCGAGGCTGGGCTTGTCGGCGAGGTTGGCCGTTTGTCTCGCCGGGGAAAAACAAAGAAAAGGAGGAGGAAGGTAGGGGCTCGCCATCTACAAATATGTCACCCCTGCCGGGGTTAAGACGAAGGCGCCGATTCGCAGGGCCTGCTTAGGATTATTTTTATCTGCTGGTCCCCGACATTTCCCGGTGTTCAAACTTCTCTTTGCAGGCTGGCATTTTGGCGGTTTTGAGGCATCTTTCACGGCCATGCAACTCGTGCGCGATATTTATGCGGCCAAGTCGGCGGCCCGGAAGCCCGTGATTTCCTTCGAGTTCTTCCCACCGAAGACCGACGAAGGCGACCGCAACCTGCTCGAAAAGACCCTGCCCGCGTTGCTGCAAACGAAGCCCGACTACTGCTCGGTCACGTACGGCGCCGGCGGCAGCACGCGCGACAAGACGCTGATGATCGTGGACCGCATCCAGCGCGACCATAAACTCCCCGCCGTCGCGCACCTCACCTGCGTGAACGCCACGCGCGAGGAAATCGGCGCGCTGCTGAAGCAGATTCGCGGACTGGGCGTACGAAATGTCCTCGCGCTACGCGGCGATCCGCCGGGTGGCGGCGAGTTCAAGGTCACGCCGGGCGGCTTCGAATTCTCGAACCAGCTCGTGAAATTCATCCGCGAGCAAAGCGATCTGGGCATTGGCGTCGCCGGTTTTCCCGAGGGGCACATCGCGTGCAAGGCCGGCAAGCAGGTGGACTGGGGCTTCCTGAAGGAAAAGATCAGCGCGGGCGCGGATTTTGTCCTGACGCAGTTGTTTTTCGACAATGCCGACTTCTTCGAATTTCGCGATCATTTGACCAAGAAGCTGGGCGTGAATATTCCAA
This sequence comes from uncultured Verrucomicrobiota bacterium, assembly GCA_964448135.1. GTDB lineage: Bacteria > Verrucomicrobiota > Verrucomicrobiia > Limisphaerales > UBA8199 > CAYUVH01. Next base: position 60,844 of record CAYUVH010000017.1, read on the forward strand.
TCGTGCCGGGCATCGTGTCCATCCTGAGCGGCTCGCAGATCAAGCGCTTCACCGCGATGTGCGGATCGCGGATTCCGGCGTCGCTTGAGGCCAGGCTCAACGAACTCGGCGACAACGACGAAGCCACCGCGAAGTTCGGCATCGAATACGCGACGAAGCAGTGCGAGGAGCTTTTACGCGCCGGCGTACCGGGGTTGCATTTCTACACGCTGAACAAAGCGCCGGCGACGGTGCAGATTTTGAAAAATCTCCGGCTGGCTGCTTGAATCAAAGCTGTCCCGGCTTTTTGACCTTCTGCGTTCCGACGTGGTTGTCGAAATACAGATAGTTCCGCGTGGCGCCATGCACGGCGGTATCAGGCAATTGGGTGTACCACACCATGTAGTCGCGGTTGATGCCGACCTTGTCCACGTCCACGACTGAATAAACCTCGGCGGGCGAGGCTTCGGCGGCGACCCGGGACATGCGGGCGGGCAATGACAGGGCAGTCTCCATGATACCCGGCGGGTAGCCGAAGGGATTGAACGAGAGCCGGGGATTGCCGGCGTCGTCCACGAAGAAATTGGTGCTGATGAGGCCGTAACAGATGCGACCGGAGAAATTGGTGTCGTTGTTGATGTAACCGCGCGAGCCGGGGCAGAAGAACACCGCCGCCTGTCGCAGCTGGGCGTCCGGCTTGGGATAGGACAAATGCTCCGCAAGGTAGTAGGCCAGTTGATAACGATAGCGGTGGGGTGTGGGCTCTTCCTGGTAATCGGTCCGCAAGCCCGTATAAAGCCCGTAACCGGTACCTTCGCCGGGAGGCAGCAGATCGTTGTTATCGTCCACCCACATCCGCATGGCGGTGCCGATCTGATGGAGGTTGGAAATGCAGGCTGTCTGTTGCGCCTTGCGCTTGGCGCGGGATAGCGCCGGCAGCAATAACGCCGCGAGGATCGCGATGATGGCCATGACCACCAGCAATTCGATCAAAGTGAAGGCTCCCCGCCCCCTGTGATGCGAATTGGTCCGCCTCATTTCCTTTAATCCGGGATTTTCCGCTTGGTTTGTTGCCAGCAACCGGCGCAGTTCCTTTCGGTGATACTTTTCCAGTTTCGTGAGTTTGCAAAGTCTTTTTTCCACTACGCTTACGGCCTTTTCCCAACGAGAGTCACAACGCCTTGGCGCCGTCGGGCGTGGAATTTTTCTAGTCATCGGAATGTGGAAGTCACCTTGGCCCCGTTCCGGGGCGACATCAGCGGATTGATGGACCCATTATGCCGCCCCTGAATGGGGCTGCGAGATGTGGCTGCCGATGTTCACTACAATTATTTTAGGCCTGACGGTGTCGAGGTTGGTTGGTCTTCGCTCACCATTGTCCGGATTGAAAATCCTGCCTCCCCAGCTATTCTGCTTCCGGAATTACGAATACCCCTGCCACCAAAAAATCGTGGAAGCGCAGATTTCTCCGCGCGGGAATTCTGCTCGGGTGCCTGCTGCTGCCTTTTGTTGTATGGCGGGTGTGGCTGTGGCAGGACATTCAGTCGCGGCTGGCAGCCATCCGGCAGGCGGGGCTGCCGACCAATGGAAAGGAGCTCAATGATTGGTATGCGGCGGTGCCGGATGCCCGGAATTCCGCGCTCGTCCTTACCCAGGCGTTCGCGAAAATTAAAATTTACCCCCAGGCCGATCCGCGCGCCAAGTTGGTCCAGGATTTCAAAATTCCTTCCGGCGGCCGGTCGCCTACTGCCGCACAATTGGAGCTGCTGCGTGACTTTGTTCAAACCAACTCTGCCGCGCTCACGATAGCAGAAGAAGCGCTGAAGCTTCCCGACTGTCGCTACCCCGTGGATTTCTCCTTCCTTGCGCAGACCCTGCTGCCGCACCTTGCCGATCTCGATATCCTGGCAAAGGCGTACGCTTTTCGGGCGATGTTGACGCTGGCGTCGCGGGAGCCGCAATCCGCTGACGCGGACCTCGGGAGGATTTTGGCGTGCGCCCACACGCTGGAGCATGAGCCTTGCGCCATCTCACAGCTTGTGCGGCTGAAAATGTTCCGCCTCGCAGTGCGGGTGCTGGAGGCCCGTCTCTGTGCCGGCGATCTGAGTGAATCGGAAATTGCCACTTTCGCGGTCGAATTCAATCGCACCTCCGTGACCAACAGTGTCGTGCGAACCTTGATCGGCGAACGCGCCATGTGGAGCGCGTGCTGGCGGTTGAACCGGGCGGAGGCCATGCGGCTGTTTCCTGCGCGAGCGGATGAAGGAGGTGAGAACAAGAGCTCACCCCTCCCGGGCAAGGGCCCGCTCATTCTGAAACTCGCGGGTTATTATGACCTCGACCTTGGTCAGTTCCTGCTGACCATGGGCACCAACATCACGCTGGCCAGCCATGGGCCGGCGGACCAGCTCCGTGCTGCCGCGTATTTCCGGCGCGTGGCTGAGGGCTCGGAGAAACGCAACCGCGTGCTTTCCTCCAGCACGCTCTCGCTCTACTCCAGTTTTCTCGTGCGTGGAGTCGAAATGCAGGCGTGGCAACACCTGGTCACGACTGCCCTGGCCATCGAGCGCTACCGCAACCGGCAGGGTCGACTGCCGGAGAAGCTGGAGGATCTGACGCCGGACTTCCTGGCCGAAGTCCCGGCGGATCCATTTTTGGAATGGCGGCCGCTTCAATATGAGGCCAAAGGAAAGAGCTACGTGCTCTACAGTGTTGGCCGCGATCGCAACGACGACGGCGGGCTCGAGGAAGCGGACAAAAAAGAATCGGAGGACAAGAAAGGCTACGATCTGGTTTTTAAGGTGAATCGCCGGGAATAGGGACGGGTGAGTGAGAGGCGGGAAAAAGTCATATGGAGAAGCAATTCGAATTCGAAAAGCGTGCTGATTTCTCAAGGCTTTTGGGAAAGCAGAAGATCATCGATTTCAGTGTTGATGCGAACGGACACGCGGTCGTGCTGGCGGTCGCACCCGGGGACGTGAACCTTGCCCAAGGCAGGCGCGAGAGCAAGGGCTTTGCAAGTTTTGCCTTGAGCAAAGCCAGGTCGCATTATCCGGCGACATTCATCCGTTTCGATGGGCGCGAGGTGCGGCAGCAAACGGTGCTCCACGAGGTGGAAGTGGCGTTTCCTTCGGGCCAGCCTTTGGCGAATGGAGAGATCCTGCTGGTTGGAGGGCGTTGCGAATTTCGGGACGGAAACCCCGAGCAGAATGCCACGGTCTACGACGGGAATGGACACGCACAGCGACAATTCGTGCTCGGAGACGGTATCCAGCACACTCAAACCACCGAGGAGGGGTTGATCTGGGTTTCCTATTTTGATGAGGGTGTGTTTGGAAATTATGGCTGGGCGCAACCCATGGGGGCCGCGGGGCTGAATTGCTTCGACTCCGGAGGCCACATCGTATGGCCCTTTACGCCACCCGACGGGTTCGATTCCATTTGCGATTGTTACGCCATGAATGTGGCAAAGGATGCGGTTTGGGTTTGTTATTATACCGAATTCCCGCTGGTCAAAATAGACACGCAAAGGCGCACCTCGGGATGGAAAAATGGCATACGAGGAGCGAGTGCGCTGGCGGTGGGAGACCGTTCCGTGGTCTTGTGGGGCGGTTATGAGGACGAAAAGACAAGATGCGTGGTACAAAATTTCAGTGAGACGGGGCTGGTTGGCTTGCGAGAGATCAAACTCGGCCTGCCCGATCAGATTCCTTTTCCGGCCGCAAAAGTGATCGGCCGTGGCTCTGCACTGCACGCATTAGTTGGGAATTCGTGGTTCAGTTTCGACGTTCGGCAGCTTGAGTCTTGATGCAGAAAAACTTCACAAAAAACCATTGACTCCAATTACTACCATGGTAGTATTACCGCAGTAATTTAAATGGACATGACTCAAAAAACCAATCTTCACCGGATCGGAGACCTGCAGTTGCGCATCATGAAAGTCCTTTGGTCCCAGCCGCCCGCCACGGTGGCGGATGTGCATGCCGCCCTCGAAGGGGGACGCGAGCTCGCTTACACGACGGTGGCCACCATGCTTCGCAAGATGGAGGAACGGGGGCTGGTAACTCACGAGACTGAGGGACGGACTTTCCTATACCGGGCGGCCGTGGAGGAGGCGGCGGTGTCGCAGGGGATGGCGGATCATTTGCTGGACCGGATTTTCGAGGGGAGCATGTCGGACATGGTGCGGCATCTCCTGAGCACCCGGGAGGTGAGCCAGGAGGAACTCGCGGCGCTGGAAACACTCATCGCGGAACGCAAAAAACGAAAATGAACACGACGCATCTTTCGAGCGGTTGGTTGCAGGCGATCGCGGTGCTGGCGATCGAGGGGACCCTGGTTGCCCTGCTGGTCGCGGCTTTGCAGGGGCGCTTCAAATCGGCGGTCTGGCGACGGACGATTTGTCAGGCCGGCGTGATGGCGTTACTGCTGACTGTCATCTGTGAATTCGGCGGCGTCGCGGGAAAGCTCGGTTCATGGCTCGATGAAAGACGGGCAGGGGACGCGAAGCAAATGGCGGGGGTATCCCGGGAGCAAGCCGAAGAACCAGTCAATTTCGGCGAAACATCTTATCCTGCAGGAGACGAGGTGACGAGGCTCACTTGTTCCAATCACCCGGAAGATTCAATTTCACCCAATGCAGACTTAAACCCAAGCCGTCCCACCGCCCTCTCTCTCCCGGGGGAGAGAGCCGGGGTGAGTGCGGTTGCTTCTTCCACATCCAGAACCGCCTCCCTGCCGTCAGACGCGCTGCCATTCCTGTGGATCAGTCTTCTTTGGCTTGCGGGCGTCGTAGTCGTCGCCGGTCGCGCGGTGTTCGCTCAATTCCTCTTCTTGCTATTCCGGCTGCGCCGACGATTGGTTCGTGACACGGTTCTGCAGGAGCGCGTGGAGCGGCTTGCGCGCGAACTGGGAATTTCCCGTCGCATCCGGCTCGTGGAATCGACGCAGCTGAGCTGTCCCATAGCCTTTGGAATTTTCTTTCCAACCATCGGTCTTCCAGTCGGGTTCGCAAAGCAATACTCATCCGAAAAACAGGAGGCGATGCTGGCGCACGAATTGGCGCACCTCGCGGCGTGGGATCCCTGCTGGTGCCTGTTTACCGAGGCCGCCACCGCACTCTTGTGGTGGCATCCGGCGGTGTGGTGGCTGCGTCGCCAACTCGGCATCGCGTCCGAACTGGCCGCCGATGAGGCCAGCGTGGTGGTGGCGGATGGTCCGCAGGTTTTGGCCGAGTGCCTGGTGGAGGTGGGGACGCGGCTGGCCCATCCGTTGCTGGTGGACCCGTTGCGCGTCTCCGGGTTTCGTTCGCAACTGGGCCGCCGCGTTCAGCGGCTGGCGCTCATGGATGAGCAAACTTGGACGCCGCCTTCGCGCGGCCGCACGGCTTTGGTGCGCGCGCTCGGACCGTTCGCACTGGCTGGCATTGTCATTTTAACCACGGCGCGGCTCGCCCCCGCCGTATTGCCTGGAGGTAATGAAACTATGAAACAAAATCCATTCTTGTGGAAACAATCCCTGGCCACCGTCGTGCTTTTGACCGCCCTCAACGGCGCCGAAGCGGCACCGGCCGAACCCGCCACGGCCGCGTCGCCGACCAATCGGGTGAAACTGGCCGTCGAGGGAACGACCATCGAAGCCGACCAGATCAACGTGAATCAAACCACCGGCGTGGTGACCGCGACGGGCTCGGTGCGGGCCCAGAGTGGCAGCGCCTTCATCGCGCGGGCGCAGTCGTTGGCGTCGGAGGCCACCAGGATGGCGAATGAGGCCCACATAATACTGGCACGCGCCGATGAGTTGGCCCTTAATGCCGCCCCGCCCACGGCCACCCCGGGCGCGAGTGTCAATCAGCCGATGCTCGCCGCCAATACCGCGGCGCCAGCGGCGCCGGACCCTGCTGCGGCCCCGGCGTTCGCACCAGCGACCACCTCTTCGGGAAGTTCCAGCGTTTTGCCAGCCAAACACGGCACCGCTCTCGAAGCCAAGCTCAACAATATCGTTTTGGAAGAGGTCACCTTCGACAAATTACCCCTGCCTGAAGTCCTCCGCTTTCTCCGTGACGAATCCGCGAAATTGGACAGTGAAAAAATCGGCGTAAATTTTATCCTGGTCACTTCTCCTTCCACCAGTGCCGCTCCGGCGGTTGATCCAGCCACCGGCCTTCCCTTGCCCACGCTTTCCTCCGGGCCCGCCAACATGGATTCCGTCACCATCTCGTTCAATCTGCCTCTGCGCCACGTCACTCTCAAAAACGTCCTCGATGCCATTGTCCGCGTGGCCGCTCCGTCCATTCGCTATGAAGTTGAGGATTACGGAGTCGTGTTCTCGCCGACCGGCTTGGGTAATTCCCAGGCACGCATGCGGTTGGCTAACGTGATCTCCAGGCAACCGGTGCCGGGCAACGCCACTTCCGTTTTCGGCTCGTCCGCAGGCCAGTCCCAAATCCTGGAGGACACAGTCGTCACACGACCCTTGCGCCAACAGTCCGTGGTGGGCGGCTTGGATCGGCAACCACAGCAGCAATTCCAGGACCGGCTGGTCAAGATCGGCTCGCCGGGCCATCCCCACAGGGAGCTGCCGCCCGTGCTGGAACCCCGCACGTTCAACATCGATTTTGGCGTCTGGCGTGACAATACCAGCAAACAGGTCGGCCCTGCCGCGGTCGGCAGCCCCGGTGATTTTTGGAACAGCGTCGGCATTCCCTTCGATGATCGGAACACCGAGTCCGGGCTGAAGTTCGCCACACGCGAACCCAGCGCCATCACGGCGGAACTGATCAACCTCGGCGGTGCCTGGGGCTTCAGCGACGGCATGGGCATCAAGTCGCCGATGCTCGACAATTTCTCCTATCCGGCGGGCAATAAAGGCGGCAACTCCCAGGTCATCCTGCGCAACGTGCCGGCGGGGAAATACGACGTCTACATTTACGGTCACGGTGTGAAACCAGATTATTACGGCGACTATACTCTCTCCGTGGGCGGGACCAAATACCCGCGCAAGAACACTTATCACGCGAACGACTCCGGGCAGGACACCAAATGGATCGAAGGCCGCCAGTATGTGAAGTATTCCGGCGTCAAGGTCGGTAATGGCGAGGCCGTGGATATTCTGATCCAACCCGGCAAACCCGTGACCGACGATTTGAATCGCACTTTTTCCGACGCCATCATTTCCGGCCTGCAGCTGGTGCCGGTGAAGTAATGTTGAATTGCCGCTTGGCACTGGGCGCATGGTTTGGTTTGCTGGCCGCGCCCAATGCGATTTTTGCGGCTTCTGCTACTGCTCGCGCTTGGCTCGCTGGCGCTTCCCTGCGTCCTGCGGGCGCAACCGCTCGCGGAGTGGAAGGTCAGCGCGACCACCGAGGGCGGGTCCGTCGAATACGAGTTCGCCACCAAGACGTATGTGGCGACCAACGGCGTGGAGGTGCGTTATGGCGGAGCGGTCATGGTGGCGGACGCCGTCAAGGTGAACGAGGAGACCGGCCAGGTGGTCGCCGATGGCAAGGTGCGCATCCAGCGCGACGACCAGATCTGGGTCGGCGAGCACGTCCTCTACAACTTCAAGACGCACCAGATGGAGGCGGCGCAGTTTCGCACCGGCAAAGCGCCCATGTACGCCAGCGGCCTGGGTCTCCACGGCGAAATCACCAACCGCTTTTACGTGGCGACCAATGCCATCATCACGACCGACGATATCTCCGAACCCGGCGTCTCCATCCGGGCCAAGTCGATCGAGATCATTCCGGGCGACCGGATCATCGCCCATCACGCCACGCTTTATGCGGGCGGGGTGCCGGTGTTTTATTTTCCGTATTACAGCCACAGCCTGGACCAGAGCGGGAACCAATTTCTCTTTGTCCCCGGCTATCGCTCGACGTATGGATCGTTCCTCCTTACCGGCTATCGCTGGGTCTGGAACGACCAGCTCGATGGCGCCCTGCACCTCGATTATCGCGAGAAGCGCGGTCCGGGCGTTGGGCCGGACCTGAATTATAATTTCGGGAATAAGGGCGAAGGCACGCTCAAGTACTATTATACGTACGACAAGGAACCCGATTCCAACGGAAACAATCCCAACGACCCCTACAACCGGCAGCGCGTCCTGTACACCTATTTGGGCGAGCCGGCGACGAACCTGAGTGTTCGCTCCCAGGTCCGCTGGCAGGGCGATCCCGACATTGTAAAAAACTTCTTCGAACAGGAATACCGGCAGGATCCCCAGCCGAGCACGTACGTGGAAGCCAGCAAGCTCTGGCCGAATTTCAGCTTCAACGGTTACGTCCAGCCGCGGGTGAACGACTTTTTGCAGACCGTGGAGCGCTTGCCCGAGGCGCGGATCACCGGCTACCGGCAGCAGATCGGCGAGACGCCGTTTTACTACGAGAGCGAAACCTCCGCCGGTTACTACGAAACCCTGTTCGCGCAGACCAATGGCCCGCCTTCCGCGCCCGAATACGCGGCCGCCCGCGCGGACAGCTTCCAGCAAATCACCCTGCCTCACACGTTCTTTAATTTTCTGAATGTCACCCCGCGTGTCGGCGGGCGTTACACCTACTACAGCGCCGCCTCCGGGCCGGGCGCGACGACGGACGCGGAATCGCGCTGGGTGTTCAACACCGGCATGGAAGTCTCCTTCAAGGCCTCGCGCCTGTGGCCGGAGATGCACAGCGATTTCTTCGAGATGGACGGCGCGCGGCACATCTTTCAGCCCTACGTGAATTACGTTTATGTGCCCACGCCGAATGTGGTCGGCACGAACAACATCCCGCAATTCGATCAACAGGAGCCCACCCTGCGGCTGCTGCCCATCGAATATCCGCAGTACAACTCCATCGACTCCCTCAACGCGCAAAACGTGCTCCGCGTCGGCATGAACAACAAGATCCAGACCAAGCGCGAGGGTCAGGTCGTCAACGTCGTCAATTGGGATCTCTACACCGACTGGAACCTCCAACCGCTTTCGTACCAGAACACGTTCTCCGATTTGTTTTCCGACCTCATCATCCGGCCGCGCTCCTGGCTCACCTTCGAATCACTGCTCGCGTGGAACCTCAGCAACAACCAGTGGGACCTGGCGCTGAACACGCTGACTTTCCAGCTCACGGATAAATTGAGCTGGGGCCTCAGTCATTACTACGTCCGCACAAACGACACCTTCGGCCTCGCGCCGCCCGGTCCCGGCAACAACCTCTTCAGCAGCAGCCTCTTTTATCGGATCAACGAAAACTGGGGCTTCCGCGCTTACGAGCGCATCAATCTCCAGGGTGTCCAGGTGCAGGAGCAAGGCTACGCCCTCTATCGCGACCTGCGCAGTTGGACCGCGGCCCTGGCTTTCCGCGTCCGCGAAAATCCCACCGGGCCGACCGACTACACCGTCGCCTTCACCTTCTCGTTGAAAGCCTTCCCCAGATACAATGTCGGCAGCGACGCCCTGCGACCATTGTGGTTGCTGGGCGATTGACGGCGGTACTACCGCTGTATCCGCTTCACTTCGAAGCGGATGGCCTTCGCTCCCGTCGCATCCACTTCCGCTTCCAGGTAGCCGCCGTCCTTTAGCAATTCAATCCCCGACAACGCCGGGCAGAGTTGGATTTTGAATGGCCGCCAATATTTGGCTTCGCGCAACGCCGAACTCAAACGCTTCGTCGTGTGGCCGAGGAAGCTAAGACGCGGCATGCCGGAGAGCAGGCGGCTCTTCCAAAGAATCAGTTTTGAATGCAGATGGCCGATGACCGTTGCCTCGATCTGGTCCAGTTTTGCGCGCACGGCTTCCTCCCGCCAGAGAAACGGCAACGCGGTCGGATCGTGCACGAAGAATAGCACGCGCTGGCCTGGCTTTACGGCCGCGAATCCCTCGCGGATTTGCGCCAGATGCTCCTCGCGCAGTTTCCACCATTCCGCGCGCTCCTCCGGCAGGGTGTCCGGTTCGAACACCGGCAGCCCGATCAGGGACGACGCCACGCCCATCACGACGTAGTTGCCCAGCTCCCAGCGCCAGAAAGGTGCGAGACCCAATTCCGTCCGCGCCCGCTGCCAGCTCGTCAGCCGCATCCCGCCGCGGCCGCCGAAGAAGCTCGTCTTGCCCAGCTCATGATCGCCCCACGTGGTTCGGAGTTTGTCGCCGAACCGCTCGCGCAATTTCGTCAGCGCGATGCCCGCGCTCTCACACGCCGCATCGTCGCTGACGCCTACGAACGCCGAGTTGCAGGAGTAATCGCCGTTGGCCACCACGAAATCAAAGCGATCGCCCGCAGCCATGAATTGGTCGAGCAGATGGTTTTGATCGAGCGGCTTGCGCAGCCAGAAGAAGTGGCGGTAATTGCGCACGAAATTGCGCACGAAGAAGTTCTTCAGGTCGCGGTATTCGTAATCGTTGCCGCGCAGTTGCTCGCGCGGTCCGGCGTAGTGGATATCGCTGACGATGCCCAGCCTGACGATCCGGGACATCAGGCGGTGCGGCTCAGCGTGGGGAGCACGATCTGGAAAGCGGTGCCTTCGCCGGGCTGGCTGTCCACGGCGATGCGGCCGCCGTGCTGGATGATGATGCGGCGGGTGATGGCCAGCCCGAGTCCCGTGCCGCCGTCCTTCGTGGTAAAAAACGGCTCGAAGAGTTTGCGCAGGTTTTCCTTCGGGATGCCGGAACCGTTGTCCCGGATGGTGATGCTCAGGCGCTCCAATCCGCCGGTGGCGTGCGAAACCGGCTCCGCGCCGGTGGCCACCGTCAGCGCGCCGTGCGGCGGCATGGCATCGAGGGCGTTGAGCAACAGGTTGAGAAACGCCTGCTCCAACTGATCGTCGTCGCCCTGGATCATATCCGTCGGCGCGGCGTATTGCCGGGCCAGCGCGATCGATTTGTCCTGGAGCTGGCGGTTGAGCAATTGCAGCGAATGATCCAGCAGCTTGTGCACCGGCACCGGCGCCAGCGCCGGTTTGCCGAGCGCGGAGAAATTCAACACCTGCGTGAGCAGCGCGTCCGCGCGCTTGAGTTCGCGCCGGACAATTTCGCCCATGTTGGAGCCGGGCTGCTTTTCGAGGAGCAAATCCACAAAAGTCTTGGCGGCCACCAGCGCGTTCTTGGCTTCGTGCGCCAGGCCGGCGGAAAGCGTGCCCGTGGTGGCGAGACGATTGAGCCGCTCGAACCGCTGTTCCAGGTCGCGCACCCGCGAAAGGTCGGTCAAGGTCAGCACCACATCGCAGCCCTTTCTCGCCGCGCCGGAGGTAAGGAGGTTGACCAGCACCGGCACTTCCTTGCCGCGCGGGCCGGCGATGGTCACTTCGTGTTCCCGCGCCGTGCCGCCGGACGCGGCCCGGGAGACCAGCTTTCGCAAAGACTCCGGCAGCACACTGGCGCCCGGGTTTTCCTCGCCTGCTTTCAATCCCAGCAGCCGGCTCGCCTCGGCCGAGGCGGTGAGAATTTTTCCCTGGTGATTGGCCACGATGATCCCCGAGGCCATGCGTTTCCAGACGGCTTTTTCCAGGACCGTCGCCCGCGGGGTGGATTTTTTGCGTGCAGCTCCTCCTGGCCCGCTCGCCGTCACCGGCCGGGATACATCATTCGTTACGTGCTGTCCCTTTGGCGATTTCGCCTGAGCGCGTGCCACAAAGCTGAATATGGTTCCTCTCCGCCGGTCCGGTCAAGCGGCTTCCCATCGTCCGCCGGGGGAACAAATCCGCCTTGACATACCCGGCCCTTGCAGTAGCTTGGCTGATAAGCGGGAAATCAGCCGATCCATTTGGCGCTTTTTTTCATGGAATCGGTGTCATTTTCCCGGGAACAAATTGGCATTAGGGCCCTCTTACCAGAGGCGAAGATGTTTTCACTTAGTTGGTTTCAGAAGGATAGAGAGCGGGACCGGTATTACCTCCTGCCCGGCATGGGCGGGCGGGCGTATCGCCGTAAGCAGAAGGTTTTCCTTCAATGCGCGATCGCCGCGGGCATTGTGGTTTCCGCCGTGGTCGGCATTTTGTTGTATATGATGGGCCGGTGATTACTGGCTCAGCTTCAGCAGCAACGCCCGCATTTCCATCACCTGTTTGCCAGCCACCGCTGGCGCTTTCAATGTCAGGACCCCCCGGCCCTTGGGCAAATCCATCGTCCCGAGGTTCAACGGCTTCCAATCTTTGACGTAAGACTCCGACTCCCGCTTTACCCGGTCGTTTTCCGCGCCATGCAATGGAGGATCGTTCGCTTCCTTTACCTTTCCCTCCAAACGCGCGCCTTTGAAACTCAGTTCAATCGTTGAACCCACATCCGCTTGCGGGCAGGCGTAGAGCATGGAGACTTCGTATTTGCCCGCGGTGGCGACCTCAATGTTCCAGGTGATGCTGTCGTTCGTGCTGGTCCAGTTTTTGAAATAGGAACAGTTCGGCGCTCCGGCGCTGCGCTTGATGCCGCCGTGGGGAACACCATCGCGGGCGGGCAGTTGCGTCAGCGGGAATTGCGAATAGCCGACGGTAAACGGGCGGTCGTCCTTCTCGATGCCCGGCAATACCTCGGCCTTCCAGGCGGCGCGGGCGCTCAAAAGTTTGTCAGCTTCCTCCTTGTGGCTGGCGGCGACGTCGTTGTCCTGCATCGGATCTTCGACCATGTCGTAAAGGTGGCCGGCGTTGTCGAGGCGGTAGCGCTGGTTGCGCACGCTGACCTGGCCGCCCCAATGCGAATAGATTATCCGATCCGGCCAGGCATCCGCCGGCTTGCCCATCAGTAACTGCCGCAGATTCAACCCATCCAGCGGCAGCGTGCTCTGCACGGGGATATCCGCCAGCGAAGCCAGCGTCGGCAGCAAATCAATCGCGCCTGCGATCTCCGGCACGCGCAGTCCGCCGTTGATGTGGCCGGGCCAGCGGATCAGGAACGGCGCGCGGACGCCGCCTTCGTCGGTGGAGGCCTTGCGGCCCTTCATGCCGCCATTCCAACGCCAGCTGTTCGGGCCGTTGTCGCTGAAATAAATCACGATCGTATTGTCCGCGAGCTTGAGGTCATTGAGCGCCTTCAATACACGGCCCACGTTCCAATCAATGTTTTCGCACATCGCCAGCGCGGCCCGCGTGAACGCGAGGTCTTCCTGCGCTTGATTGCGGGCGCGCAGCGGCAGGTCCTTGCCGGCAAATTTTTCGTAGAAGCGGTCGGGCACCTGCATGGGTGAATGCGGCGAGTTGAAGGGCAGGTAGCAGAAGAAGGGCTTGTCCTTGTGCTGCTCGATGAACTGGATCGCGTGGTCCGTGAGATCATCGGTGATATAGCCCTGGCCTTTGACGAGCTGGCCGTTGTGTTCGAGCGGCGGGTTGAAGTATTCGCCCCAATGGCCGGACGTGAATCCATAGTACTCCTGGAAGCCGCGGGCGTTCGGATGATAGGGCCACTGGCTGCCGTTGTGCCATTTGCCAAACGCCCCGGTGGCATAACCGGCGGCCTTGAACGCCTCGGCCAGCGTGTGTTCGTCGAGATTGAGTCGCTCCT
>CAYUVH010000018.1:0-140024 GCA_964448135.1 uncultured Verrucomicrobiota bacterium
CGGGAGCGCGGCTGTCCCCAGCCGCTGCGGCAGCGATTTGGCAGGCGAGCCAAGAGATTCGGCCGCGGGATTCATAATCGCACGCGCTGCGGCTGAGGACAGCCGCGCTCCGTTGTAGAGGGAGCCCCCAGGGGTGATTGAAAAAGGGGGGTGAGGCCCAAGGTGAGGCCGACATGCGGCTGCCGGTCGAAGAGCAAGCAGGCACGATTTCCGGCCTGGGTACGACGGCTCGCGGGTACGCTCGCCCCCACCTTGGGCTCGGGGAATTTCCTTGTGCCCGTACTTGCTTTTAATCCCACCCCGCCGAAAGAATCGCCCCGCTCCGGGCTTGCCACAGGAAGGTTTCGGAGATTTGATGCGGATGCAGGGCAAATTGAACTTACTGTTGCGAATCTATTGCGGATGAAAGACGCCGAGTATCCTTTTCATACCTCCCGGCTGGCCAATGGGCTGAGGGTCATCACGGCGCCGATGCCGCACATGGCCGGCGTCAGCGTGGGGGTTTGGGTGGGCATCGGTTCGCGCGTCGAACCGGCGCAGCTGAATGGCGCGTGCCATTTCATCGAGCACATGGTGTTCAAGGGCACGCGGAAACGTTCGGCCAGCGAGATTGCCCAGGCGGTGGAGGGGTTGGGTGGCTATCTGAACGCGTACACGAGCGAGGAGATCACGTGCTTTCATGCCCGCGCGGGCGCGGAGCATTTCGAGGATCTGCTCGACGTGCTGATGGACATGTATTTGGACGCGAAGTTTGATCCGCGGGAACTGAGCCGGGAACGCGAAGTCATCAAGGAGGAAATCGCGCAGTACTACGATGAGCCGCAGCATTACGTTCACGAACTGCTGAACGAGATGATGTGGCCGGGGCAGCCGCTGGGCCGTCCAATCACCGGCACCGCCCAGACGCTGGACGGCCTGGGCCGGGGGGAACTAACCCGGTTCTTCCGGGGTCACTATGTCAGCCGGGCCACGGTGATCGTGGCGGCGGGCCGGATCACGCATGAGGAGGTGCTGCGGGCGGTGGAGCGGTATGAGGCCCGCACCCGGGCGGGGGCGTGGCCCAAATTTCCGCCCGCCCGCCGCCGGCAAAGCCGGCCGATGGTGCGGCTGTTCACCAAGCCCACGGAACAAACCCAAGTAGCGCTCGGGATTCGCGCGTGCTCACGGCGCGATGTGCGGCGCTACGCCTTGAGGCTGCTCAACACGATCCTGGGCGAGAACATGAGTTCGCGGCTTTTCCAGGTGGTGCGGGAGCAGCATGGCCTGGCCTACTCGATTGGCAGCACGCCCAGTTTCTTTTCTGATGCCGGCGACCTGGTCATTTCCGCCGGGCTCGACACGGACGATTTGCCGAAACTCCTCCGGTTGGTCGTGCGCGAGTTGAAACGATGCGTGTCGTCAAAGCCCAGTCGTGCGGAACTTGCCCGCGCCAAGGAATATGTGATTGGCCAGATGCTGCTCAGCCTCGAAAGCACGGAAGCGCGCATGAATTGGGCGGGGGAACAGGCTTTGGGTTATGGCCGGGCGGTCGAGCCCGATCATCTGGCGCGCTGTCTGAATCTGGTCACCCGCGAGGAAGTGCAACAGGTGGCGCGCGATTTCATCCGCCCGGAAGCGTTTAACCTGGCCCTGGTATCGCCGCTCAAGCGCGATTTTGGCATGGCCCGGTTATTGGATTGGTAGCAGCGAAATTGAATCCCCTTCCCTAGCCGACAGCTCTCTTTGGGCAATCTGCCTTTTTGGGAAGGTCATGAAATCTTCAATATAACCGGGCCGAAAGACCCACTCAGAGGGCCATTTGATTTTTGACACAGGACATTTTCAGAGGTAAATGAATATTTGAGCATGACTGCACCGCGACAACCTTGTTGTGGAGGAAGGCATTCTGCATAAAGAGCGAACATTTCGAAAATCCGGGCACACACCGGGGTCTGCGTTCACATTGATCGAGTTGCTGGTGGTGATTGCCATTGTGGCCATCCTCGCAGGCCTGCTGCTGCCCGCCCTGAGCAAGGCGCGCGAGCGCGCGGAAGGGATCGTCTGCCTTAACAACGTCAAGCAACTAAACGTCGGATGGTTTCTCTATTCGGACGACCATGATGGACGCCTGGCCTACAACCTGGGCGGCAACGCCAAGCTCCGGACGGTGGCTACGAAAACGAATTTGAACTGGGTCAACAACGTCATGACCTGGGAGCTGGATTCAGACAATACCAATCTCCTGACCATCACGGAGGCGTCACTGGCCCCCTACGTCAATCGCAACACGGCCATTTATCGCTGTCCGAGCGACCGGGCGCTGAGCCTGATTCAAGGCCAGGCCGGTTGGAAAGCGCGTATCCGCAGCTATTCCATGAACGCCATGATCGGGGACGCCGGCAACCTGTCCGCCTCCGGCGCGAACGTGAACAATCCGGCTTATCTTCAGTTTTTCAAAATGTCTTCCATTCCGTCCGCCCAGGAGATTTTCGTGTTCCTGGACGAGCACCCGGACAGCATCAACGACGGTTACTTTGTGAACCAGGCGGACTATTACGGCTGGTGGTGCGATCTGCCGGCTTCCTACCACAATGGCGCGGCGAGTTTTTCCTTCGCCGACGGCCACGCGGCCGCACACAAGTGGCGCTCCGACGGCACAATCAAGCCTGCGCGTCCGGATGCGACAGCGCTCCCGAGTTACATCCCGGCCGGACAGCGCAGTGACTTCGATTGGGTGGTCGAACGAATGAGTGTGGCCCGGTAACTGATCTTGGTTACAGGTTGCCCAGAATAAAGGCCCTCGGGGCGGGCAGGTCGAAAGTTGCAGGTTTACGAGGGTCTGAGCCGGGCACAGATTTGATGCAAGCGTCCCAGGGAGGGATTACTCAATCCAACAACACGAACTCAGAGAAGCTTGCGCAATTCTTCGAGCTGACTGAAGGAGCCGAGCACGTAGACTTTTCCGTGGTTGACCCAACTGGCGGTATTCAACCGACCGATGGTAGCCATGTCCGGATGGCCGGCTTCCGGCAGCTTGCCGAGGTTCCCTTCAGCCATAAAAAACAAAAACAAATCGGGGTCCGTGCTCTTGCCGGCGGCGGCCTGTTTGAAGCAAATCATCGTTACGGGGAGTCCCTGCCATTTGAGCAGGGCGCAGCCGGTCACGGTCGTCTTTTCCAATGATTCCGGCAGCACGTAATTGGTTTGCCCATGCGCGGCGAGGAACCGTTTGATTTCCTTCAAATCGTTGGTTTCCACGTCCATGTGGGGATACTGGTTCTGCGAAACCCGGGCCATGCGCTGCCGGAAGCCGAGGAAGGAGGTGTCCTCACCGCCGCGCGGCCAGAAATTCACCATGGCCAGAATCAGCATGAGCGCGGCAACGCCCAAAGTGACGCGCAGGACGCTCACCCGCGGACGAGAACTCGATTCCACGACGCGCTCCGAGAGAATCTGCTCGCGCAGTCCTTCGGGAATCGGGATCGCGCGGAATTTGTCGCGCAACGCGGCCTGGGTGGCGAGGTGCTGTTCGAGCCAGCGGCCGAGTTCGGCATCCTGGCGCGCCAGAGCGAGTGCCTCGAGCATCTCCCGATCGTCGGGGTCTGAGGCTGCCGGCCGGTAGAGCCGCAGGATTTCCTTTGCCTGGCGGCTATCCACGGAACTCCTTTCCCGCCTCATTCGGCGAGGCCGGGTCGGCCAGCGTTTTCTGGAGTTGCACGAGGCCACGGGCGATGCGCGACTTCACCGTGCCTATGGGGACATCCAGAATCTCCGCGATTTCCTTGTAAGAGTAGTCTTCCAGATAAAACAACGATACGGGGGCCTGGAAGACCTGGTCCACCCGGCCCAGAGCTTGCAGCACTCCGGCGGCATCAAATTCATTTACGTGAGCCGGGGAGATGGAGGGCAGCTCGGCCTCGCTGGCTTCCAATTCATGCTCCGGAAACCGGGATTGGTGCCGGTGGCCTTCGAGGAACTCTCGATGCAGGGTGGTAAAGAGCCAGCTTTTCACCTTGGCGGGATCCCTCAATTGGTGGCCTTTGGCGGCCCAGATGTAGAAAGTTTGCTGGGTGAGATCGCAGGCATCCGCCTCGGCGCGGGTAAGACTGAGCGCAAACCGGTAAAGCGATGCGTAGTATTGCTCGACCAGGTTGGCGAAATCCATGCTCTCAAACTTTCCTTCACTGTCACCTGTTTGATGCATCAGAGAGCAAAATGTTCCCGAATAATGGGGAATTTTCCCATAAAGTTGCGGTCCGTCAATGCCCTGGAAGCCTCCACTCGGCCCGGAGCTTTGCACAAAACGTGTTCAGATTTGACCATGAATGCGTTTACTACCCGTAAATTCCCATGCTTTTGAACGCGCTGCGGCTTATAAAGCCGCGCTCCGGCACTGTTTGCAGACTTCAGCGCGGTAGTCTGAAACTGGTAATCGGATGATGGAAAGTCGCTACCTGGGCTGCCGCAGCGAGACTTCACGCCGTTCCATTCGCGCCCCATTCCGGGAACGCATTTTTTCACGAATCGCGGGAACAAACCTTGGTTTCAAACGTCATATCCATGCGAGGGGCATGCCTTCGCGGATTGCTGAGTCTTAATGCAACGTCGCAGTAGAAATCTGGCGGCTCCCGCGTGCGCGGGAGGGCGATTTTCGCGTCCGGTCCACAGCCTGGTCGGACCGACGCGATCCCCGCCCCCGGGTCTTCGCGCGCTAGCGCGGAGGTTTGGGCGATTCGGGCGAGCCGGCCGCCTGGGAGCGCAGTTTGGTCGTGGTGCAGTCCTCGCGCAACCCAGGCGGATCGGCGTCCGGTTTGGCAAGCCGCAGGCGTGGCCGGTGTCTTTGAAAACAGGCTCGAAGCGACCGCTGGCGCTCGTGGCGCTACTGTTCATCCTGGCCTGGCTGGGTGCGGCGCCATGTGGCTGGGCAGTGATGACCAACGTCTCGGTGGTGGACTTCGCCTTCAGCCCGGTCACGGTCACCATAAACGTCAACGACGCAGTGCGTTGGGTGTGGGCGGGGTCGTTCACGCATTCTGCAACGAGTGACACGCCCTTGTTTGATTCCGGACTGAAGAGTTCCGGCACGTTTACCAATACGTTCGGTTCGGCGGGGTCTTTTCCCTATCATTGCAGCGTTCACGCCGTCTCGCATAACATGCGCGGAACGGTGGTTGTCAATGGGGCACCGAACAACCCGCCGTCGGTCACGATCACCAATCCCACCAACGGCAAGGTCCTGGCGGCTCCGGCCAGCTTCGGACTGGCGGCGAGCGCTTCGGACAGTGATGGCAGCGTGACCAACGTGCAATTTCTTCAGGGAGCGGCGGTGCTGGGCAACGATACGACAGCGCCTTACAACTTCAGCGCGAGCGGTCTCACCGCCGGCAGTTACACGTTTTCGGCGGTGGCCAGCGATAATGCCGGAGCGAAGGCGACGAACAGTATTTCGATCACGGTGGTAAATCCGGTGGCGGTGCAATTGGGCAGTCCCCAGAAGGTTTCTGCCGGCAGTTTCAAATTCAGCTTTTCGGCCAACACGGGGTTGAGTTACGTGGTTCAGCGGTCGATTAATTTCAGCAACTGGACCGCACTGGTGACCAACCTGGCCGCGAGCAATCCCGTGGTATTCATTGACCCGGCGGCCACGGGCACAGCCAGTTATTACCGAGTTGGACGGTTGCCGTGAGGGCCGCGCGGGAGGAAAGAAACTTTGGCTGGTGGTGGGCGCTGGCGGCCCTGCTGATTGCCGCGGCCTGGCTCGCGCGGGCCAGTGACACCGCCAGGAGCCGTTCTGGCACTAACAGCTACGCCGTAACCGGGGTAGTGGAGGTTTTGAAAGATGACGGCCAGACAGCGGTGATCAAACACGAGGCGATTCCCGATTTCATGCCGGCGATGACCATGCCTTTCAAGGTGAAGACGCCGGCAGAATTGGCGAAGATTCATCCGGGGGACGTGGTTTCCTTTCGTTTGTTGGTGACCGAAGAAGAAAGCTGGATTGATCGGGTCATTCGCACGGGAATGGCGGCGGCTTCCAACGCACCCGTGGCCACGACCGCGCCTCCGGTAGTAGCGCCGCCCAAGCCGCTTCATCCATTGCTGAATTACAAGTTCACGAATGAATTGGGGCAGGCGGCCAGCCTTGCGGATTTCCGGGGTCAGGCGGTGGGGCTCACGTTTTTCTTCACACGCTGTCCCATACCGGAATACTGCCCGCGACTTTCGAAGAATTTTGCCGAAGCTGCCCGCATCCTGAAAGCCACGCCGGGTGGTCCGACCAACTGGCATTTTCTTTCAGTGACTTTCGATCCTGAACACGATTCGCCCGAAGTGATGAAGGCCTACGCGACAACTTACAACCATAATCCGGAGCATTGGAGCTTTCTCACGGGCTCTCCCGATAAGATCCGCGAACTCGCGCGCCAATGCGACATCTCCTACGAGCCGGACGGCACGTTCTTCAATCACAGCTTTCGCACGCTGATTATCGATCCGAACGGAAAGCTGCAGATGATGTTCCCCACCAGCGGCGATCTTTCCCAGGGAATCGTGGAGGAAATGCGCAAGGCGATGGCGGTGACCAACCGGCCGGTTGCGACAGCCACGACAGAGGCATCGAAGAATTGACAGGTGGGCTAAGCTGGCGGCGTGGGCAATCCAGCGTTGCGCAACTCCTGCAAGTGGTTTGGGGCCACGCTTTTGTTTTGCGCGCAGGGGCACAGGCTGGCGGGAGCAGACGCCACGCTTCACGCGCAAGCCCTCGAGGAATCACTCAAGCCCATCCGCGCGCTCACGACGGGCACAAACTTCGGCTGGAACGAGCAGGCAAAACAGTTCATCTGGGCTCCGGAGTTCCAGTTTGCGCCGGTGAGCGGAGGAGATTACGGGTTAACCGTGATTTGGGATGGTGGACAGCGTTCCCTGGAAACGACTTCGCCGGTTATTTCGCTGGCGCCCATTTGGTCCGGGATTCCCGTCGGCAAAGTTCGCTTGCAGGCCCAAGTCCTGGAGGCGTCGCAGGAAAAGGCGCTTCCCCTGGTGGGAGAACGCCAGTTCCACCGCGGCGCGGTTTTCAATGGGCCATACGGCAAGCCGCTGCTTCCCTATGGCGAGAGTGCGAGGGTCGCGTTGGACGGCGTCATCCACGAACCATTCGTTCAGTATTGGCGCACTCATGGCCGGCCGGACCCCGACTACAAATTATACCGCTATCTCGCAAAGCAAAGCGGCTGCCTGATCACCGCCTGCACGTTGTACGCGAGTCGGAAACTCAAGCCCGCCGATGCCGATGAAGCGCTCGAAATCGCCCGCCGCTGCGCCGATTTTCTCTTGAGTGTTTCGGAGCCGGCCGGTTCACCGTTGGAATATTTTCCGCCGACTTATTACAACGCCGCGCCGACCAAAAGGGAGAACGATGGCTGGACCATGATGATGTCCGGCGCGGAGGCCGGCAACGGTCTCCTGGATCTCTACGGGGTGAGCCACGATCGGACCTATCTCGAAGCCGCCCGGCGTATTGCCGCCACCTACGCAAAGACGCAAAGACCGGATGGAACCTGGCCGTTGAAGGTGGAGAATCGCAACGCCAGGCCCTTGGCGGACATTGACCTGATTCCTTCAGCAGTGATTACTTTTCTCGATCGACTGGAGGCTGAGACCCACGAGCCGATTTACCGTCAAACGCGGGACCGCGCCTGCGCGTGGATTTTGAAAAATCCGGCGCGGACGTTCAATTGGCAGGCGCAGTTCGACGACGCCAAACTCCGCGGACCGTATCAAAATCTCGGCAAACACGAGGCGTGCGAATTCGCGACTTATTTGTTTACCCACACCAATGCGGCGCCGGGGAGTGTCGCGCTGGCGGAGGAAATCCTGCGCTTTGCGGAGGATCAATTTGTGGTCTGGGAGCAGCCGCCGCGACTTCCAACCCGGGACCCGAAGCTGGCTGCGGCAAACTGGTTCACGCCCTGCTCCCTGGAACAACACGCGATGTTTGAGCCCATCTCCGGCAGTTCTGCTTTCATGATCTTCACCTACATCCGCGCTTTTCAGGCGACCGGCAAGCGCCTGTATCTGGCCAAGGCGGAATCGCTGGCGAACGCGCTCACCGAGGCCCAGCAATACCATCACGGCCGTTACCCGACGCGCATGGTTCGCGAGGACCTCGCATACTGGGTGAATAGCACGATCAACACCGTTCGCGCCATGAAGCTGCTGGCGGAGGAGGAAGAACGCGTCAACGCGCAAGCGAAATAGCTGCCGCAGCCGCTATTTCTCGATCACGTAAAGCCGCGATTCCAGCGGACTAAAATTGTCCTCCAACGATTCACCTTGGATTGAAACCGGATGCGTTTCATACCGCACCTCCGCTCGTTTACCCGCCAGGGCTGCGCCGGAGAAGGTTACGGTTTGCGGTCGCGTGGATTGGTTGGCGGCGAGGATGTACAAACGTCCGTCCAGTTCCCGCGTGGAGAATTGCACCGGTGATGCGGCGGGCGTCACGGTCAATTTATCGGCTGGCGGCGGAGCCATGATGATCGGGCTGATTTCCTTGAGCTCGCGCACGAGCTTTTGCACGTAGTCCCAATGGCCCTCCTCGGGCTTGTTGAGCAGGCCCGCGGGTTTGCCCTGCCAATCCTTCTGGCCGGAGCCGGTGTAAAACCACAGGCCTTTCACGCCGTTGATGATGCTCAGATAGGCCATGCAGCGGTATTCAGTCGGCGTCGGAAACCGCGCGTCGCGGCGGGGCTGCTGGTAGGATTGAATGGCGATCCATAACGGCTTTTTGGAAATGGTGGTGGTGAGCCAAGCCGGCGGCTGCAAGAGACCGGTTGCTTTTTCGCCGCCTTCCAGCCCGTTGCCGTCCGTGTCCGAGCCGCGCAACGGAATCGGATACCACCACCAGATGCCCGCATCCATCGAAGCGTCAGGGAAGAAGTCGCTGCGATCAGTCATCAGCTTGTGGATGACGTCCTTCGTGTCGCCGAGCACCAGCGGGTGGTTCGGGTCGAGTTCATGAACGAGGCGATACACTTCGGCGATGTTTTTGAGCGGCGCCTCACCGCGCGCCACGCGCTCCTCGGAACCCCAACACAACAAACCGGGATGATGGCGGAAGGTTTCGATGCGCCGCTTCACTTGCCCCCACGCAGCCTTTTCGATCGCTTTGCGGGGAAGCTCGACCATCATGCGCATGCCGACCTTGGCGGAACGGTCGAGTAGCTCCT
Organism: uncultured Verrucomicrobiota bacterium; assembly: GCA_964448135.1. Classification (GTDB taxonomy): domain Bacteria; phylum Verrucomicrobiota; class Verrucomicrobiia; order Limisphaerales; family UBA8199; genus CAYUVH01. Next base: position 9,207 of record CAYUVH010000018.1, read on the forward strand.
TGAGGTGGGCGTCCTGCGGATTGATGGCTTCAGTTGCGTCGCCGGCCGTGATGCCGTAATTGTGCGTGCCGTTGAATCCGGCGGCAGCCATCTCCTCGTACTGCCCGCAACTATACATCCCGATCGGAAATTCGGGTTTGCCGGCCACGCGCAGAAAACCGCTTATCCCGGTCGTCACACGGGATTGCTCCGCCGGCCGCACGTGGATATCCGTGCTGGCGCTCCCGAGTTCCTTGCCGGTCGAACTACGCAACCGCGCGGTGGCCGTGAAATCTCCGGCGGCATTGACCGGCACCATCACATTTGCGCCGGCGATGGCACCACTGGCGGCGGACACCGTTTGTGAGCTGAGTTTCTTTCCGCTTGCATCGGCGAGCTCAATGAGGAGCGTGGCACCGGCGCGTTGCCCGGGGCTGGCATTGATGCGAGCGTCCACCCGCGTGCTGCCAGTGCCTTCGCCGATGGCGTGATAGCAAGGACAGGCGGGCAACAGGACCAGGGCCGGATCAGCCCGGAACTTGCCCACGAGCGTGCGTTGCGATTGACCCTGCTCATCCTGAAGGCTGAGCCGGTAATTATGAGTTCCCACTCCGCCCAGGGTTATGGGGACCTTGATCGCGCGGCTGGAGTTCGGCTCCAGTGCCACCGGGATGCGATTTTCCTTTTTGCCAACGACGGCGGCGATGGTGCCGCGAAAAGGTTCGGCTTTCCGGTTGGTGACGCGCAGTTGGATTTCCTGGTCGCCCGGCCAAGGCTTGGCGCCTTCCAAAAGCTGCAGCGAGACGCGACTGGTGATGACCGCACTCGCGTCGTCGTACCAAATCGTCGCCGAGGTATTGGTGGCGGAGAGATGCAACTCGACCTCCACGGCCTCGGGCAGCGAAGTGGCGGTTCCGGTCAGCAACGACCATTCGCCGGAGACCGTGGCGGGGTGAAAATAGTGCCGGTCGAAAACGCGGCCATCCGCCGCGCGAAATGCGAGTCCCGCTTGCACCGGATTGTCCCCGCCGTGTTCGCCATCGGCGCGCACCCAAATCTCGAATTTGATTTCGTCGCCAGGCGCGACGGGCACTCGCGGACTGACGAGCGTGAATTTGCCCGTAGTATCCCCATGCAAGCGCAGGGATGCCGTGCCCCGGTGAGCGACCTTCGTATCCGTCGCCACCTCGGGATGCCCACCCGCGTCGTACAACCACCACCCCGACGCCGGCACTCCGCTCGCCTGCGGCTTCTCCTCAAAGCCCCCGTTGCGGACCAGATTCTCCTGGGCAAATAGAATACCGGCAGAAACCGAAAGGACGGCCCATGGGAACAAGCGTCGCAGCATGTGCATCTTTGGGGGTGAAAAAAACTTATCGGACTTTGGATTTCGGACTTCCTTCGGAATTCGTCATTCGTGCTTCGGCATTTCGGCGGCGGCTGCGCCCCTCGCGCTCGAACCGCTAGCGCTTGCTTTCTTTTGCGTCATGACTCAACCGATATGCCTCCGTCGTCGTGTAATATTTGGCGATCATGTTCGGCACTTCCCAAGCCGGCATTTTGCCTTCGGCGAGGAAGCCGAGATACTTTTCGGTCACCTGCGCAAAATGCGCCTCGTGGCCGATGTTGTATTTTTCCGGAATGAGGACTTCCCATGCGGTGTCCGCGGGTTTGACCTCGAGGCCGGGATGGATTTTGGCCACTTTCGCCACGGCGTCCCGAACGGAGCGCTCGAATTTTTTGGCGGAGACGGATTTGGAGTTCTCGATGTAAAGCGTGGCCTGGTATTTTTGTTCCGGGCCCTGCCTCACCGCCAGGCTCGCGCGCGTGCCGCGCAACAAGGCGAAGTGCGTGTCGCCCGTGCCCGGCGGTGCTTCAAATTTCCACTCGGCGGTGACCCGGCAATAAATTCCGCGCAAGGTGTAGTTCACGTCGCCGTTCGCATACACATTCAGAGCGCCGTCGGCATCCAGGTCGGCTTTGAAATAGTCCGGGAAATTCGTCAGGCCGGTGGATCGCTTGAATTGCGGCAGCGTCAATTTCGTGGCCCAGCGATGGGCATTGAGGACCTTGATGTCCTTGCGCCAGTCCAGCGCCTGGTCGGGGAAACAAGTCCACTGGATCGAATCCACCAGGTGCGTGCCGACGTCCGGAACCGCCTCGCCCTCCTGCCGCACGTCGTAGAACCAACCGGGCCGAATCAAGGGCTTGCCGGCCACTTCCTTGAAGAAGAAGTGAACGTTGCTCTTCACCACGGCGGGATTTTCCGCCGTGCCCTTTTCCAGTTTGCCGAAAAGGTCGGGCAGCTTCACCAATTCACGCTGGATCATCGAGGTGATCTCGTAGCGCTCGGTCATGATGTCGTAGAGAAGGACCTTGTTGGTGGCAGCCTCGGCAAAGGCCTGGCATAGCAGATCGAACCCGGCCGGGTTGATCGCCATCGGCTTGTCGGCAAGCACGTTGAATCCGGCTTTCACGCAGCGCTCGATGTATTCCGTCTTGCGGGAATTATTCCCCGCCAGCACGACGACGTTGCCGGCTTTCTCGTAGAACATCTTTTCGAGATAGCGCGGGCCGACATAGACGTTCTCGTGCCACTCGGTGGGGCTGTTCGGACGCGTGTTGAAGCCTCGGATGCGGTTCACATGTTCGTCCACGTCCGGCCCAAACGGCGCGTAAACGTGCACGGACGGGTCCACCTGCGGATACATGGTCTTTTGGACCAGGCTGGCGTGGAAATGTCCCGGGTCCAGGGTGATCAAGCGCACTTCGTTGGTGGCGTTTGCGCGCATGAGCGAAAGCGACATGAGGATGGCCAGGCAGAACCACATCGCGGTCGGAGCGCCCGTCTCTGAACGGGCGCGTTGTTGTTGCCTTACGTTGCCACGCCCGTTCGGAGACGGGCGCTCCCCAGCAACTCGCGAGCTGCGAGCGAACCCGAGCGCCTTCACGCCTTTTTCAAAACGGCGTTGGTGCCGTAGGGGGCGCGCTGCGTCCGAGAACGCATCGAGTTGGCTTCATCGTCGTTGATGAACACTTCCTTCACCGGGTCCCATTGCAGTTTGCGGCCCAGCTTCATGGTGATCCACGCGATTTCACAAGCGCTGGTGGAGCGGTGCGCCTGCTCCGGATTCGTGGAAGCCGGCTGGCCGGTGCGGATGCTGTTCAGCCAATCGCCATGATGATCCGCGCTGGCGTGGAGATGAACGCCATTCTTCGGCGTTTCCTCGGTGAGCAATTTGGGATCGCTCGCGGCGAAGGCCTTCGACCCGCTATTGGCGGGGTCGCTCGCGGTCGCCTTGGCGGATCCGCGGCTTACAAAGATCCAGCCTTTGTCCCCTTCAAAGCGGATGCCATTCGGGAAATTGTTATCGATCACCATCGTCACGCCGTTCGCGTAGATCATTTCGATGTGATACGGGCCGTGCACGTTCCACAGGCCCTTCTTCGGAAATTCAGCTTTGCCTTCGGCCGAGATCGGGCCGGTCATTTCAGTATCCATGCCCCAATGCGCGATGTCCACGTGATGCGACCCCCAGCCGGTGATCATGCCCAGGGTGTAGGACTCAATGCGCAACCAGCCGGGACGCTCGGTGATGCTGTTCTGCGGGTGAACGCGTTTTTCGGTGTAGGGCGCTTCGGGTGTGCAACCGAGCCACATGGCATAATTCAGGTTGGCCGGCACGGGCATGTCCGGCTCGACGTCACCGGAAGGATCGGTGGGCAGGCCGATCTTGATTTTGCGCACCGTGCCGATGCGGCCGTTGCGAACGAGCTCGCAGGCTTTGCGGAACTGCGGCCAGGGGGAATCGGCACGTTGCTGACTGCCGATTTGGAAGGCGGTTTTTTTCGCGCGCAGGACGTCGCTCACCGCACGGCCTTCGGAGATGGTCATGGAAAGCGGTTTTTGCACATACACGGACTTGCCCGCCAGCGCGGCGGCAATGACCGGTTCGGAATGCCAGTGGTCCGGCGTGCTGATCGCCACGGCGTCCACATCGGCGGCCTTGAGCACATCGCGGTAATCGCCGTACACCTTCACAACCATGGCATCCCCGCTGCCCTTCTTTGCGTAATAGCCTTCAACGTATTCCTTCGCGTGCTTCGAGCGCTTGGTGTCCAGGTCGCACACCGCCACAATCCTGGCGGAGTCGTGCTTGATGATTCCCGGCATGTCCATCTCGTGGCCGATGCGCCCGCAACCGATCTGGGCGACGTGGATTTTATTGCTCGGGGCGTCGGCGCCCAACACGGAGGACGGGATGATCGTCGGAAATACCATCACTCCGGCGGCGCCGGCGACGCTGGCTTTCAAAAAGTCTCTGCGGGAACGGAACAGTTCGGTCTTCTTCATAAATCCACGAAGGTCACTGGGGTCTGCGCTGCGGTTTCGATGTATCTGTTTATCAGACGATTAATGCCCGAAAAACTTCAATTTTTTAGACAATTTCTAAGGCTTGGCGGGGCTGCCTCCAGCCCAAAGAATTGCGTTCAACATCAGCTTGGAAAGCTTCGGATCCGAGTAATACTCCGACTTGTGGCCCAGGGAAATGTAACAAGAACGCCCGCCTTCGAATTCGTGCTTCCACGCCAGCGGCCATTCCTTCGGGGCGTCCTTGCCGGGATACTTGTCCGCGCCGGCATCGTCCAGTTTCGAACGATCACCCACCATCAGCACCTGCAAATCGTTGGCCATGTTGTCCAGGAAGTAAAACTCGTCAGTCCACTCAAACGTCGCCGGCAGTCCTGCCGTAACCGGGTCCTTGGCATCCTTCACGGTGATTTGGAAGGCCTGGAGCTTCGGATGCCGGTTGAACTTCCCGCCCACCAACGCCCAGAACCATGGCCATTTCCGCATCCCGCCCGAAGCCGAGTGCAATCCCACAAAACCTCCGCCTGCATGAATGAACCCCTGTAGCGCGGCCTTCTGTTCCTCGTTATCGAAGATTTCGTTGTTGGTGTTGTCGAAGACCAGAACCTTGTATTTCTTCAAATTTGCCGGCGTGAACACTTTTGGATCATCCGAGACGTCCACCGCGATGTGGTTCTCCGCGCAGAGCTTTTTGATCGCGGCCACACTGGCCTCGATGTTGTCGTGCACATAATACTTCTTCCCGTTGGCGTCGGCGCCGGTCTGGTTCTTCGTGTAAACCAGGATCCGCATTTCGGATTCTGCAGCCCGAACCGCAGGTGCGGTTGGACCGAAAAGAACCGTGAGGGCGTAAGCGAGGAGTGCGAAAGGCCGGATGATGCGCATAATCTGACTTTTATCGCCCGGCGGGGGTTCTTTTACCGCCAGCCGGGCTGGAAAACTATGTCAACGAGAGCGGCGGGGTTTCAAGGTTAAAAGCGGGGGCCGAATTCGCCCTTTAGCGGCTGGCTTGCCCCCTGTAAAATGCGCCCATGCCCAAACTCATTGCCAAGCCCACCCGGATCACCGCCGCCGGGAACAAACCCAAAATCATCGAGGAGTTCATCGGCCGGGTGAACAGCGCCGAATCGCGATTGAGCATCGCCCACATGCGCAGCCCGGCTGGTTGGGTGGAACCGGGACAGACCCCGAAATTTGACGAGTTCACCCTCGTGCTCAAGGGAATGCTCCGGGTTAAACATCGCGATGGCCAGCTCGACGTCAGCGCTGGACAAGCAGTCGTGACGTCGGCTGGTGAGTGGGTGCAATACGGCTCGCCCAATGCCGACGGGGCGGAATATATCGCTGTCTGCCTGCCGGCGTTTTCCCCGGAGACCGTCCATCGCGATTCCCAGTGAACGACGTCGCACAGAAATCAGTCAGTCCAGTCGAGCGCCTCACCTCACTCGATATTTTTCGCGGACTGGTCATCGTGGTGATGACGTACGTGAATTACCTGTCGCCCGTGAAGGACGTGCCGGAATGGGCGAAACACCGGCAGCACATTGACGCGTCGCTGGAAGGTTACACTTTCGTGGACGTGGTCTTCCCGGCGTTTTTATTCATGGTGGGCATTGCGATTCCGTACGCGTTGCAACGGCGCCTGGATCGCGGGGATTCAGTTTGGGCGCTGGTGGCGAAGATTTTCCTGCGCACGGCCGGCTTGCTGCTGCTCGGGGTCATCACTGTCGCCGACCACGCGTACGCCAAGGATCAGTCGATGGCGTGGTGGTTTCTGTTCGCTTTCATTTGCGCCATGGCGGCTTTGATTCCGTGGGAGAAGACGAGCCTCCTCTCCTCTAAAGGAGGAGAGGGAGCAAAACGACGAGTTGGGATAGCGATTCAAATCGTCGCCGCGGTAGGGTTGGTTGTGTTGCTGGCGGTGTTTCGCGAAAAAGATGCCAACGGCAACACGGTCTGGCTGCAGCACTCCTACTGGGGGATGCTCGGTATGATCGGCTGGGCTTACCTGGCAAGCAGCCTATGCTGGCTGGCGGTGCGTGACAACGCCGCGGCGCAGATGGGCATTCTCGGATTCATGCTCGCGCTCTTCATCGGCGGCAAATACGGGGCGCTCAACTGGCTCGGACCGGTGCAGGATTTCATCAATGTGGGCGTGAATTTCGGAACCAACGCCGCCACGGTGATGATGGGCGTGATCGTGGCGACATGGCTGCGCGCCCCGGGTACAACGAAACCGCTGGTGAAATTTGGCTACATCATGGCTTTCGGCATCGGTCTTTACGTGGCCGGTTCGCTGGTCCGACCCTTGCACGGCATCAACAAATCGGACCACACCGAATCCTATGCGCTGGTGACCGGGGGCATTTGCTGCGTGTTCTTCGCGCTGGTTTACTGGCTGGCGGACATTCGCAAGCTTCCGCTCGGGCAGGGCTTCCTTGCTCCCGTAGGACAAAATGCATTGATCGCGTACCTACTGCCCTACGTCGTGGGCGATCTGTTCCGCCTGCTGGAACGGCGGCCGTATTGGTCGGAAGTCGGGGCCGCAGGCGCGCTGGATGCAGGGTTTTTGACGGTAGTCATATTGGTGGTGGTGTGGATGCTTTCGCGCTGGAGAGTCCAGATGCGGCTTTAGCGGGAGAAAAAGCTCCAAGGACCAAGCTCCCGATAAGCACCAAACTCCAAATGCCAAAACACAAACTTCAGGGGATGAAGCTGGCCATGCTAATCGCCGGCTGCTGCATCCTGTGGCAATTGACAGGTTGCTCCTCGCACTGCCACCTGCCGGAGATTTCGTTGACGTTTCCGGTTACCAGGGTCGAACTGGCCCAACGGCCGCCAACCGCGGATGAAACCATCCAGGTGGAGCGCGATGCCGTGTATGAAAAGCCCAAGCGCTATCGCGGGATTACGCTGGGAAAATACCTCAAAAGTGTGGGGATCGGAAAATATGGCGGCGGCGAGGACGCGGTGATTCAGTTCATTTGCAGTGATGGCTACACACCGAGTGTGCGTGTGACGAATGCGTTGAACGGGAATGCCTTTCTAGCCACTGGAGACCTCGACGCGCCCGCGGGCGAAACGTGGCTGTCGTTCCGACATGGGGAGCAACTCGTCGAACCGGGCCCGTATTACCTGGTGTGGCCGGATTCAAAAAACGACGAGGCGCATCCGTGGCCGTATGGCGTCACGGCGATACAAACCGGCGTGGACAGCGAATTGGTGGCGCCCGCGAAACCGAAGGCGGCCAAATTCCAAAAGGGATTTGAATTATTTCAGGCGAACTGCATGAAGTGCCATTCCATCAATGGCGTGGGCGGCACGCTGGGCGTGGAACTGAACGTGCCAAGGAACGTCTTTGAGTATTGGGACGCCTCGGTACTGCCCGGCTATATCGAAAATCCGAACAGCGTCCGCCGCAACAGCAAGATGCCGGCGTTCGCGAGCCTGGGCCGGGATAAGATCGGCGAGATCCTGGCTTACATCAAATATATGCGCGGACAGAAGGCGGCCGTACTAAATCCAAAGTAGCCTGGGGAAATTGAGCGCGTGGGGCGTTCGTTCCACCCGGCGGGCGGGGTTTTCGCAGCGCGAAAACCGCCGCCACACCGGAGGAGCCGCCCGTTACGGCGTCGTGTCTTTGATTCGATAGAATTGCACGCGATTGGTGGGAGAGGCGTCGGCGATGGTGGTAAAGGCGTCATTGCCCGTGATGGGATCGGAAACATTCGCCCACGCGGCGGGATTGGCGATGTTCGTGCTTCCTTGCAGCACATAGTTGCGGCCGAGTTGGGCCCCGAACTTCACCGTGGCAACTTCGTCCTGCTTCTGGAGGGAAGTGATGGTGACGCCCGCCTGAAAGTAAACCTGAAGCAACGCCGATGGTGACTGGATGGGACCGCCCCCGATTCCATTGGTGGACAGATCAAAGGCCTGAAAGGTAACGGTGTAAACCCCCGGCTTAGTCGCGGTGAAACGGCGTCCGTGAATGTGGCCGTAGGGATCCGTCCCCGGAGAACCGTCATTTTCACTGAGCCGATACAAATTGCTGCTCGTCGTTCCGCTGGGAATGGAGATCGTCGGCACGGTTGCGCCCGCATCCCAAAAAGCGAAGCTGCCTCCGGACGGTCCCGTCACCGACACGATTTGCGCGAAGATGCGGGAGCCCAGCGCCGGTGCGCCTGGCACCGGGCCTGCATGCGCGAGCGTCGCCGCCAAAGCGGTCAGCGTGATGTTTCCCTGGTAGTAGCCGCTGTAGGTCCCGCCATTGGTGTAAACCAGGGTAAAGACATAGGCGGAGTTGGTGGCAAAATCCGCGCCGTTGTCGAAATCGAGCGGATCACCCTGCGAAGTCCCGACCGCGCCGACATTCAAATGTCCGTGGTCGGCGGCGAAGGAACTGGAGACGGTGGCGGCGATTCCCATCGCCGCGATCAAAGCAAATACACTGCGTTTCATAATCTGTCTGTGTGAGATAAGATGTTTCAAGGTTTGCCGGCCGGGTTCACAAAACGCGAACCGGTCTGCGTTAGAAAATTTTTAATAAGGGTCCATTTCTGGAATTGAGCGTGGGCGTCCACGAAAAGGTAATTGGCTCCGCCCTGGTGCTGCTGCACGGCCACTTCCGAAGCGAATCCGATGGGCGAGTAATCGCCGTCATCCGGATCCGCAAAATGGAAATGGTCGTTGTAAGCATAGGTGGCCGCGCATTCGGTGAGCTGCATGGTCTGGGCCGGTGCGGGCACCCGCGCCAGGGTGGCGTAGTCGGGATGCGTATCCCCCGCCGCGGGTGGCAGCAGGAAATCGTTGATGGCGTAAGTATAGGGACGAATCCGGTTCGGGTCGGAGGGACACCGCCAAAGATTCGTTCCGTTGGTGTAAGGCTGCAGCGTGCCGACCCAGGATTGCCCCTCGTGCGCGGAGCGCGGGAGGGCGTCCTCGTTGTCGTGCTCATACATTGCGCTCGCCAGGCCCATCTGGTGGAGGTTGTTGACGCACGCGGTACCCAACGCCCGCTGTTTGCTTTTGGCGAGTGCGGGCAGAAGCATTGCCGCCAGAATCGCGATAATGGCGATGACCACCAGCAATTCGATCAGCGTAAAGGCATGTCGGCAATTTTTCATCGGCGTACGGTCTGCGAGCGGGTTTCCCCGGAAACGGAATTGAATCAGCCCGCAAGTTGTGGTCGCGGACTGGAGATTCGAGCGCGCAAGCGCCCGACCAGAGGAAGGCTCAGGCGGGCCGTGGGGGCGGGAGGAGGGGCGGCTGGGAACGTCCGGCCGCCGAGTCGTCAAGGACCGTGGACGGGGAACACGTTACGAAAGGAAAGAGAACAATGGTTTCGTCGCGCTGATGCAGGGTGAGTTTCTTGCCTTCAAATTGCTGCTGGCTCTTCTCCCCGGCCTTGCGCTCCTTCGAGATTTGTTTGCACAGGGCGCAGGGATGTTTGCCGTCGAAGGTTTTTTCCAGCGCGGTGGCCAGGCTGGCCTGCTGGCTGAAATTGTAAACCATGCCGACCCAGGCGACCGATTGGAGGAGGACAAGATGACAGCCGATGGAAAGCGCCAGCGTTACCGCAATCAAGATTTTGGGCAACTGGTGACGCACCTAGGCATGGTGGAACCGGGACCCGCGGATGTCAAATGGAATGCGTGCGTGCCAGCACAAACGTAACTGAAATTGCGTGAAAAACTGGCGTCACAAATCGTAGCGCAGATTTCCAATCTGCTGTATCGCCGACTTCCAGTCGGCAGGCCTCCCAATCAAGCCACCGCCAAGAGCAGTTGAAAACCTTGCGGATTCGAAATCCGCGATACAGCAGACTGGAAGTCTGTGCTACGAAGCCGGATGTGTCTGCCCCGGTGTTCGTGTGGTTTCGCCTTGCCGCGCCGGGGCGGCAAGTTAGCATGGGCCGCTCGTGAATCTGCGGTTTTTTACCTGTTACCCACGGAGTCCGCGCGGCGGATCAGCGGGCTTTCCCCTCACCCTGGCGGTTCTGGCATGAGCAACGTCCGGACCGTGCTGGGCCTTTCGGCCTTTTACCACGACAGCGCGGCCTGCCTGGTGCGCGATGGCAAAATCATCGCCGCCGCCCAGGAGGAACGCTTCACCCGCAAAAAACACGATCCCGCTTTTCCAAAGAATTCCGTCGACTATTGCCTGCGCGAGGCCGGGCTGAAGATGGCGGATGTGGATCTCGTGTCGTTCTACGAGAAGCCGTTCGAGAAATTCGATCGCATCCTGCACAGCTATCTGGCCTACGCGCCGTCGGGCTTCCGTTCGTTCCTGATGTCCATCCCGCTCTGGATTCGCGAGCGCATCTGGATGAAGACGCTGATCGCGGAGCAATTGGGTTACGCGGGCAAAATCATTTTCCCCGAGCACCATGAATCCCATGCCGCCTCGGCCTTCTTCCCCTGCCCCTACCCCGAGGCCGCCATTCTGACCGTGGACGGCGTCGGCGAATGGACCACCACGAGCCTCGGCTCCGGGCGCGGGAATCGCATCGAACTGCTCAGCGAACTCCAATTCCCGCACTCGCTCGGCCTGCTTTATTCGGCGTTCACTTACTTCACCGGATTCCGGGTCAATTCCGGCGAATACAAACTCATGGGTCTCGCGCCGTACGGCGAACCCAAATACGTCGACCTCATCCTGAAAGAACTCGTGGACCTCAAGCCGGATGGCTCGTTCCGGCTGAACATGAAGTATTTCAACTACGGCGTCGGCCTGACGATGACGAATCAGCGGTTTGCTGATCTGTTCGGCGGTCCGGCGCGCAAGGGTGAATCGAAGCTGACTCAGCGCGACATGGACCTGGCGCGCTCCATCCAGGAGGTCACCGAGGAAATCATGTATCGGATGGCCAAGCATGCGCGCGCTGAAACGGGGATGAAGAATCTCTGTCTCGCCGGAGGCGTGGCGCTGAATTGCGTGGCCAATGGCCGCATCCTCCGCGAGGGCGTATTCGAAAAAATCTGGATTCAACCCGCAGCCGGCGATGCCGGGGGCGCGCTGGGCGCGGCCCTGTTGGCCTGGCATCAATACCTCGACAACCCACGCCAGGCTGATGGCGTTCGTGATTCGCAAAGTGCTTCCCTGCTCGGCCCGGCCTATTCGCGTGATGAAATTCGCGCCTTCCTGAAGGAAAAAAATGTTCCCTTCACCGAACTTTCCGATGAAGAGCTTCCGGCAAAGATGGCCGACCTGATCGCGTCGGACAAAGTCATCGGTTGGTTTCAGGGGCGGATGGAGTTCGGCCCGCGGGCGCTCGGAGCGCGCTCGATCATCGGCGATGCGCGCTCGCCGAAAATGCAGGAAGTGATGAACTTGAAAATCAAGTTCCGCGAAAGCTTCCGGCCATTCGCACCAAGCGTCCTGCGCGAGCGGGTTTCCGATTACTTCGAACTCGATGGCGAGAGTCCCTACATGCTGCTGGTGGCGCCCGTGGCGAAGTCACGCCGCCGTTCGCTCTCGTCGGAGGAGGAAAAGCGTTTCGGCATGGAGAAGCTGCTGACGATCCGGTCCGAAATTCCGGCGGTGACGCACGTGGATTTTTCCGCGCGCATCCAGACAGTCACTGAGGAGGACAACCCGGTTTATTACCGCACGATCAAGGAGTTTGAAAAACGCCACGGCTGCCCGGTGATCATCAACACGTCCTTTAACGTCCGCGGTGAGCCGGTGGTTTGCGCGCCCGAGCACGCCTGGATGTGTTTCATGCGCACGAACATGGATTACCTCTTGCTCGGCAATTTCCTCCTGGAGAAGACCGAGCAGAAGCCGCTCGAAAAGGACATCGAGTGGCTGCGCGAATTCGAACTCGACTGACATGGTCCGCGACGAAATCAAACAACTGAAGACCGGCCCGCGCGACCTGCGCAAATTCGGGCTGATGGTCGGCGGCGTGTTCGCAGCGTTGGGGCTCATCATGCTGCTGCGCCACAAGCCGCATTACCCGTGGTTTCTCACTCCGGGGATCATATTGATCGTCGCCGGCGCGGTCGTGCCGAAGGCCCTGAAGTACGTCTATATCGCCTGGATGTCGCTGGCGATCGTGCTCGGACTGATTGTTTCGACGATATTGCTGACGCTGTTCTTCTTCCTGGTGGTCACACCGATTGGGTTGGTGGCGCGGATGGTGGGGAAGGATTTTCTGCGGCTTAAGTTGGACAAACAGGCGAGCAGTTACTGGATTCCGCGCCCCAAGACGCCCAAGGCGCCGGCGGAGTACGAGCGGCAGTTTTAGACTGCCGTGGCGGCCCGGGTGGCAGGGCTCCATTTGGCCCGGCGTCCCCTGGCTTTCGGATAAATGGAGCCTCGTTACCTCGGCTGCTACGGATTCAGGAGGAATTTCGCGTGACGAATTGAACGTTGCGAAACCTAATAGGTCTGGATATAGAGAGGTGAATCGAATCAAGCAGGCTAAAGGCACCATGACGGGAACTTACGAAACGGCGGCGGGCCCGTGGCGCGGAGCGGGTCGGCGAATTTCGCTGCGATTATTCGGCGTCCTCGCCACGATTTTATTCGCCGCCTTTACTTCCCGCGCGGCGATCCAGTTCGATGTTTTCCTCGGCAATGACGGCATCATCACCGAGGCGGCGTGGTTCCCGGTCATCTGCGAAATCAAGAACGACGGCGCGGCTTTCACGGGCATCGTCGAAGTCAGCGCAGGCGCCTATAACCAGGGCCAGACCCGGCGGCTGCTCGTGGAACTGCCCACCGGCACGCTTAAGCGCGTCTACATTCCGGTGTTCGCTTCGGGCCGCGGATTCAACACCTGGGACGTGCGCCTGCTCGACGAACGCGGCCGTGTCCGCGCGGAACAGACCGGCGTCAAAGCCCGCAAGCAGACCCCGGCCGCCGTCCCGGTGGTCGGCTCCATGCCGCGGACGGCTTCGGGCACGGTCGCCGTGAAACCGGTGCTTGGCGGAGCCTCCGAATTTCAACCCGTCATGGCGCGCCTGCTTCCAGGCATTTTCCCGGACAACCCGTTGGTTCTCGAAGGCGTCAGCACCATTTACCTTAACTCCGAGCGCGCCGCCGAACTGTCGAACCCCCAGGCCCACGCGCTGCTCGCCTGGATGGATAGCGGCGGACATTTGATCGTCGGCGTGGAGCAACCCGGCGACATCAACGCCCTGCCTTGGCTGCGCGGCACCCTGCCTTGCGAAATCACGGATTTGAAACAGATCGCCCGCCACTCAGAACTTCAGGATTGGCTGCGGACGCCCAATTGGCCGCGCGAGAGCGGCAACTCCCCGCGCTCGACCGCAGCCCGGCGCAACCGGCGGCCCAATTCCTCGCCGCCCGCGAATGATTCCCGCGCCGCCAATCCCTTCAGCGACCTCAAGGCGGACAACACGTTCGAAGCCGCGGAAATGCAGGTGGCCACCGCGAAGTTGCGCGATGGCGAGGTCATCGTCGGCACGAAGGAAGCGCCGCTCGTCGTCAGTGCCCAGCGGGGTCGCGGCACGGTCACCGTGCTGCTCTTCAGCCCGGAGCGGGAGCCGATGGCCAAATGGGACAACCTTCCGGTGTTCTGGGCCAAGCTCGCCGGCGTGCCCGGCGACTGGTACGTCCAGGATGTCCCCATGCGCCAGGGCGGCTACAGCAGCGACGGGATTTTCGGCTCGATGATCGAAACGCGCCAGGTCCACAAGCTGCCGCTCGGCTGGCTGTTGTGCTTGCTGCTGGTTTATCTGGTGGTTATCGGTCCGCTCGACCAGTTCTGGCTCAAGCGCATCAACAAACCGATGCTGACCTGGATCACTTTCCCCTGTTACGTGGTTTTCTTCTCGGTCCTGATTTACATCATCGGCTACAAGCTTCGCGCCGGTGAATCCGAATGGAACGAACTGAATATCGTGGACGTCCTGCCGCACGGCGAGCGCGCCGACTTGCGCGGCCGCACCTATGCCTCGGTTTATTCGCCGGCGAACCAGCGCTATGAATTGAGCGGCGGCGAACGCTACGCCACTTTCCGCGGCGAATACGCAGGCGCGTGGGGCGGCGGCGGCACCTCCGCCGAACGCGCTTCCGTCATGCAATCCGGCGACAGCTTCAAAGCCGAAGCCTACGTGCCCGTTTGGACGAGCCAGCTTTTTGTCAGCGACTGGTGGCAGCCGGCCAACAACCTGGCCCCGATCATTTCCACCGTCACCGCCACGAACGACGGCTGGCGCGTGACAATCCAGAACCTGACCGACCATTCGTTGAGCAACGCCATGGCAGTGATCGAAGGCCGCGTATCGCGGCTGGGCGTCGTCGCGCCCAAGAGCACCTCGTCCTTTAGCGTGACGCGCGGTTCGGGCCAGTCCGTCGATGAATTTGTCACCCAATGCTCCTCGATGTTCCATATGGCCGTTCAATCCCGTCGCCAGTCCTTCGGCGGCAGCGGGCATATCGAAAATCTTCCGGACGCATCGGCCGCGGCTTCCTTCCTTTCGCACGTGTCCGGCGATGAAGGCGGATGGACGCGGTTCACCTCGCCACCCGGGCTGGATCTTTCGCGCGAAGTGACACCGGAAAACGCCATCATCATGGCCTGGAGCGACGGCTATTCACCGATCAAACCCATGCGGCAATTCACGTCGCGCCGCACCCACGAAAACACCTTCTGGCGGCTGGTCACGCCTATTCAATAACCACGTATGAGCAACGCAGCGCCACCTGTCCCCGCCGTCCAGACGTTCGAACTGACGCGCATGTTCGGCAACCTGCCCGCCCTTTCCGGGCTGAGCATGACCATCAACCAGGGCGATCTTTTCGGTTTCATCGGCTCCAACGGCGCCGGCAAAACCACCACCCTGCGCATTCTCGCGACGTTCCTTTCGCCCTCTTCGGGCAGCGCCCAGATCTTCGGCCACGACGTCGTCCGCGAAGCCGATGCCGTCCGCCACGTAATCGGTTACATGCCGGATTTCTTCGGTGTCTACAAGGACATGGAGGTGACGGAATACCTGGATTTCTTCGGCGCGTGCTATCGCATCCCGACCGCTCAGCGCGAGAAGACGGTGAACGACGTTCTCGAACTGGTCGGTCTGAGCGAAAAGAAAGGCTTCCTGATCGGCGCGCTCAGCCGTGGCATGCAGCAACGCCTCGGCCTGGCCCGCGTGCTCGTGCACGATCCGCGCCTGCTTCTGCTCGACGAGCCCGCCAGCGGCCTCGATCCCCGCGCGCGCATCGAGATGATGGCCATTCTCCAGGAACTGCAGCGCCTCGGCAAAACCATCATCATCTCCTCGCACATCCTCAGCGAGCTGCAGACGCTCTGCAACCGGGTCGCCATCATCGAAAAGGGTCAGTTGATTTACAACGGCCCCGTGCAAGGCGTCCGCGACCAGGTCTCGCAAAGCCGGGTCGTCTGGGCCCGCGTGGTGGGCGATTCCGCGCCGGCCGTCGAAATTCTCAAGACCCGCCCGGAGATCACCGAAGTCACCACCGTGGACGGCGAACTCAAAATCACCCTCGCCGCAGCGGACACCGATCACAGCATCGTGGCCGACGCCTTGGTGCGGGGCGGTCAGAAGTTGATCGAACTGCGCGAGGACGAAATCGGCCTCGAAGAAGTCTTCATGCGGGTCACGCGCGGCGAGACCCAGTAGCCCGTGCACCTGGCAGCGGTAGGTCATGCGGTCAACCCAGCTGCGCCGTACTGCCTTTTGCCGGCTATTTTCTTCCCGGCGCGTGAGCCCGGCCTGGCGAAGCGGTCCAAATCGGGATATGCCCCGCCCTGCCCGGCAGCCTGAACCATGACGTTTCTGCCCATCGTCGAACGCGAGCTTCGGGCGGCGGCACGCCACAAAAGCACTTACTGGACTCGCTTTTGGTTCGCGGCGATCGCATTGATCGTTTGGTTCGTCATCCTGGGCGCCAACCGCCGCATTCCAAAAAACGCACTCGGCCATGATTTGTTCCTGGCCTCCGGCATTATCGGCCTGCTCTTTTGCCTGGTGGCCGGAATTTTTCTCACCGCCGATTGTCTGAGCGAGGAGAAGCGCGAAGGCACCCTCGGCCTGCTCTTCCTGACCGACCTGAAGGGCTATGACGTCGTCCTGGGCAAACTCGCCGCGACCTCCATGAAGGCCGCCTACGGGTTGGTGGCGATGTTTCCGCTCTTTGGCCTGTCGTGGCTGCTCGGCGGCGTCACCGCGGGTGAGTTTCTTCGGGTCGTGCTGGCCCTGATCGAAGCGTTGCTTCTGTCACTCGCCGTGGGAATGTTTGTTTCGTCCATCTGCCAGGAATCGCGTCAGGCCATCGCGGGGGCTTTTCTGGGGATGCTCATCCTCGCCGCGGTGCTGCCTGCGGTTTGGTGGGGAGCGCTGGCGGCCACCGGAGCACCGCCGTTTGCTCCGGGCAAACTGCTGCTAATCTGCCCGGTGCAACAATTCCGGTTGGCGTTCTACGCCAACTACCTGCTGTTCACGGGCGCAAGCGAATACTGGCAGGCCGCGGGCTGCATCGGCGGGCTCAGCCTCACCCTGCTCGCATTCGCTTCGTGGTGGCTGCCACGAAGCTGGCTCCAGCACGACACCCGCCCCCGTCGGGTAAAAACTGCCGACGCCACGCAGCCCGTCCATGATTGGGCGCGCATCCGGCGCGCCGCGCAGATGCAAATGAATCCCTTCGCCTGGCTCGCCGGCCGGCGGGTCGGCGGAGAAAAATATCGCCCGGCCATTTTTGCCGTCGTCATGTTGTTTTGGGGATTTTTTCTCTTCTACGGCATCAGCGGCACCACCTACTGGAAGGAATCTTTCATCATCAGCATGTTCGCCGCGTTCGGGTTGCACCTCGCCTACAAGCTCCTGCTGGCGATCGAAGTTTCACGCCAGCTCAACGCCGATCGCCGTTCTGGCGCCCTCGAATTGCTCATGGTGACGCCGCTCACCGGCGGGGAAATCATTCAAGGCCAGCGCCAGGCCACCTTGAGACGGTTCCTCCTTCCCCTGTTTCTCATCCTGGGGGTCAATCTTGCGCTTGCTTCCGCGGTCATTTGCTTTCCCAAAAAACTGTCCATGGATGCCCGGGACCAGTGCGCCTTTCTTGTGTTGTTTGGTGGTGGCGCACTGACGTGTCTCGTGGACTCGCTGGCCATCACAGAAATGGGCATCTGGATGTCCCTGCGCGCCTCGCGCCACCATTGGGCGGCACTGTCGGCGTTCGCGGCGACCGTCATAGTCCCCTGGGCGGCGGGGTTGCTCATGTTTTGGATCATGGTCAACAGCAACAACGTCAGTCGCAACGAACCCGGGTTTGTCTTTTCGGCGTGGGTGGCAGGAGCGATTGTGTATGGCTTCGTCGTGTTCGGCCGCGCGCGTGTTGAACTCAACCGTGGGCTGCATTATCTGCTTCGCCCCCGCCGGGCGGTGGGATCTCTGCCCGTCAGCCCCAGCCCCGCATGATCTTCCTGGCTCCCATCGAGCGCGAACTTCAGGCGGCCGCACGGCAACCGGCCACCTACCTGCTGCGGCTCGTGGGCGCCGGCATCACCCTGTTCGCCGCCATCTACTTTCTCCTGCAAGCCCGTCTGTCCGCCGGCATCGGCAGCAAACTGTTCTCCGAACTCCATTTCACCCTGTTTTGGGCATTGTGGATTCTCGTGCCACTCCTGGCCTCGGACTGCATCAGCCGCGAGCGGCGCGAAGGCACCCTGGGCCTCCTGTTTCTGACGCGGCTGAGCGGCGCCGAACTGGCGCTGGCCAAGGGGCTCGCCCACGGCCTGCGCGCGCTCACCGTCTGGCTGGCGGTGGCGCCCATTATGGCGCTGTCCCTTCTCGTCGGCGGCGTGAGCTGGGAGGAAATCAGCCTCTCCGTAGTGGTCAATTTCAACGTGATTTGCTGGGCGCTGGCCGCCGCGCTGCTCGGCTCGGCGTGGAGCATCACCTGGCGCGCCGCCGTGGTCAGGTCGTTGCTGCTCTCGTTCGGGTTCATGATTTTTCTCTCGCTGGCCACGGGGCTGGCGCTCCCGTTGTCGTTGAGCCCGGGCGGATTGTTCCGCTGGGAAACCGCGGCCGAGGACATTGTGCTTTCCGGCTTCGGCGCCTTGTCCGACGCCATGAATCTCTGGCCGAAGTTTTTGCGAATTTCGTCGGCCAGCACCTTGATCGGGCCTTTGTGCCTGCTCACCGCACTCTCCCTGGCGGTGCTCGCCGGCGCCATCGCGCTGGCGGGACGCAAAGCCGCCCGCGCCGCCAAGGACTCCGGCCCTTCCCGCTTGGCGGCCCGGATCGAAGGCTGGTTCTGCCGGCCGATTCTCTGGCGGAGGCAGCTCAAAGCCTGGATGCGCTGGCATCTCTCCCGCAACCCGGTGGGTTGGCTCGAACGCCGCTCCTGGAGCGGCCGGCTCGTCACGTGGGCCTGGCTGGCCGTGGTCGTTGCGCTCTACAGCGCGGCCCTCGCCGACCAGCATTCCTATCGGAGCTACCAGATCATCCGGCGCATCATCGGCTGGCTCATGCTCGGCAGCGTGGCCCTGAGCGCTGTCGGCAGTTTCCGCCGCGAGCGCGCCACCGGCGTCCTTGAATTGCTGCTGGTCTCGCCCATGGGCGAAAAGGAAATCATCAAAGGCCGCTTGTTCGGCCTGTGGGGGCAGTTCATGCCGGCGGTGGCGCTGCTCACGTTCATCTGGTACTGGCTCGGAACCTTCTCATCGCGCTACGAAGAAGCGCCGATCTTCTACTACGCCGTGGCGTTTATGGTGCTGCCGGTGGTGGGACTCTGCTTCTCGCTCCTCTACCGCAACTTCATCTTCGCCTTTCTCATGACCCTGTTCGTCACCCTGACCGTGCCGATGATCTTTTCGAATATCCTGGCTTACGTTGACTGGCTGACCACGGCGACCACGCCCTTCTACATCGATTTCGATCCCCATGTTTCAACGATGACCTGCCAGCTCATCATAGCTTTCCTCTGCTACCTGCGCCTGCGCCGAATCCTTGAGCGAAGAAAATTCGCGATGGACCGGCTCGAAGGCTAGCGCCGGAATCCCCTACTGCACGAAATCCAATTCCGGCTTCGTCGGCAGCAACCCGCTCGCATGCGCGCGGCCCAAAAACCTCCGGATCGCTTCCCGGCCGCGTTCACCGTAATCGAGCGTCCAATGATTCACATACATCCCCACGAATTTGTCCGCCAGATCGCGGCCCATGTCGCGGGCGTATTGCAGGGCGTGTTGCACGGCCTCGGCGCGGTGGTCGAGGCTGTAACGAATACTCGCGGTCAAAATGTCCGAAACCGTTTTTCGAACCTCAGGCGGCAGCCGACGGTGTATGACGTTTCCACCAAGCGGCAATGGGAGCCCATCGTTTTCGCTTCCCCACCATTCACCGAAATCGGCGCAAACCTCCAACCCCTCATTTTTCCAGGTCAACTGGCCCTCATGGATGATGAGCCCCACGTCCGCCTGGCCGGAACGTACCGCTGAAAAAATCTGGTCGAACGGCACTACGACAAAATTGAACTCCTTCGCCGCCTTCCCCAGCCAAAGTTGCAGCGCTAAAAACGCGCTGGTCATCGTGCCGGGAACGGCAATGCGGAGTTTGGCGATTTCGTCGCGCGCGAACTTCCTTTTCGCCACGAGCATCGGCCCGTAGCCATCACCCATGCTGGCCCCGCTGGGCAGCAGCACATACTTGTCTCCGAGATACGCCCACGCGTGAATACTGACCGCGGTAATGTCGAGCTCACCCCGGGTGGCGCGCTCGTTGAGCGTCTGGATGTCCTGGAGGATATGCTCGAAGCGATAGCCCGGCGTCGGGAATTTATCCCGCGCCAGGCCATAAAACATGAAGGCATCATCCGGATCCGGAGAATGCCCCAGCGTCAACACGCGTTGCGACATGCGCGCAGCCTAGTCGAGCCACACGCTCGCTGTCACGAGGAGAAAGACCGACCCATGCGGAACCTGTCCCTTGACTGACACAGTGGGGTTTTTCGAGTGCGTTTCAATCCCGCTCTCATTACTTTCATTCGCATGATGGGGACCGCCGCTCGAACCGCCATTCTGGTTGCCATCCTTGTGCCCCTGGAACTCGCTGGCCAGGACGCTTTTCCCGGCAAGGAATTGGTCGCAGCATCCATCCGCCACCACCTCCCCATGCCGCCCACAAACGCACAGCTCGTTTTGGCCCATATGGGAGGGTGGTACCCTCTCGGGGATAAGTCCACCAGTCGCGATCCCGCCATGTATTCGCCGGCGTTTCTCCTCGCCGCAGAGTCGACCAACCGGATCACGGTTCTGCGTGGCACCGAATCGGAGACTCTTGGAACACAGGGGGATAATCAACCGCTCTGGCGGCCCTTCTCGACCAATGCGACAAAACCGCGCCTGGGTGGATACGTTTCCGACTTCGGCCGCCTCTCCGCTTTCGTCTGCGCGGTCCAATTGGCTGCCCGGGGCGACGAGCGCAACGCCCAAAGACTGTGGCGCAGGGTTGACTCCGCGGATTACTTTTCCGACCTGGAGTATCGCGGGCCAGCGCACAACGAGCTGAAGGATTCTCAATTTCTTCTGGCGCAATGCATCTACAAGCACCTTCGAGAGCGCCTGCTAACGCAGCCGCAAAATTGGCCGGAGATTTACAGCCACTTGGAAGCTCTCGTAGCCGACTACCCCACCCTCAAAACACGATCTGACGCCCCGGCCATGCTCCGGGGCTTGCAAGCCGCGCTGCAAGAGAAGCCGGCTTTGCCAGACTCGACGGAAGCCCTCCTCGTTGCCTCATCGAGAATTCCTTTCAATCGAAAAGGGCCTCCTTACTGGTGCCGCAACAGGAGTGAAGATTCTCCAGCGAACCGGATCATTCTCCGCGGGGCCGACGCGGTGCCCGATCTGATAACCCTGCTCGCCGATCAGCGGATTACGACCCAGGAAATGCCGGCCATCATGAACCTCGATTCACGCATTCTTACCTTGGGCGAACTTTCGCAGCAACTGCTCACCGAAATAACCGGCCTCCAGCGTCAGCCAGAGTTGGGCCCTCTTACGGCTGACGATTTTCGCCGCTGGTTTAAAGAGACCCAGGCGCACGGCGAGAAAGCCACCCTGATCGCCTCAGCTTTTGAGCGGAAAGACGGCGTGATCACCGAAGTGCAGGCGGGACCCGTAAGCATTATCGCCCGCAAATATCCGGAGGCTCTGCCTGCACTATGTGAAGAGTTTTCCCGGGAAGCCAAACCTTCGACGCAGCCTTTTGCCCTGGCCGAGGCGGTCAGAGCCTCCGGCCTCGCGAAAGAAAGAAAAGTGGAAGTCCTGGTGGATTTTGCCGCACGAGGATCGCTGGAGCACAAGCGCGCGGTCCTGCAACAACTGGCGCTCTTGGATCCCAAGAAATGCTCCCAATTGCTGGCTCCGCTCATCCAGTCACTGCCTTCAAATTGCACGGGGCCGTGTTGGTTGTGCCCGCAGGCGGCGCTGACTCACGTGGTCATGCTGCTGGAGGATGACGAGATTTGGAGCGCCTACCTCCGCGCTGCCAAACGCAGCTCGGTTGGCTTGCGCATGGAGATGATGAATCCGATGAACTACTCTTACATCGGCTCCACGAATCGCCTCCGGCGTCTAGCGTTTCTCGCGGCCTTTCTCGGCGACCGGGACGTCCGGCAATTGCCCAAAAACGAAGCGAATTCCGAATTCGCCGGACCGTGCGCCGCGTTCACGATCCAGCGGATCGTCGTCGGAGACTTTGCCGCAGCGCACATCGCCTCCATTCTGAATCTCCCCGACGACCCTGATGAGTTCTGGACGGCTGCCCAGTGGAAAGCTCTCCATCAGAAGGTAAAACAAGGACTGGCTGCAGAAAGCCTCCCCGAGTTCTGAGGCGCGCTCCGGGTCGGAGCGGCCTCAGAAACTCTGTCGGAAAGGGCGGCAGGATATCGCCAAAGCTGTCCCGGTTGGGACCGGCGAAACTGCCGTGCCGTCTAAATACTTCTCCAGAGACTAGGAAGCAACCGTCACGACCGAATTACGGCCGCCGAACGGATTCTCCACGCTCTCGGGCGCTTTCGGGTCGGCCACCCATTGGCCATCGGCCACGAAGAGGTATTCGTAGCGGCCGGGATCCACTTCGAGTTGGGCGATCCAGCGGCCGTCGCCGGTGGGGATCAGGGGAGCCTTCTCCGGGTTCCAGTCATTGAAGGAGCCGGCCACGCAAACGCGCGAGGCGCCGGGCTTCACAAACTCGAAGGAAACCACGGGATGAGTGGGAGCCGCCATTTTCACGGCGGGAGTGGAGGTGGCGCGCGACTTCAACGCGCGAGTGGCTGTTTTACGAGGACCTTTCATAGATATATTTCAGATTAATTTGGCAGTTGGGCGTTCAAAATCTCTCAATCGCGCCCGAAGCAATCTCCGTGCCGCGATCCCATATTTTACTATGGACCAAGCATTATACACAGGAAACCGCCCTCCGCTAGTAGCAATTAGTTCCAGTAAAGCAACATTCTGGTGTCGGTTTTTAACCACCGTGGCCAAGTTCGAAGCGGAACTATCTTTCCAATTTCTTCTGAAGTTCCTCCAGTTCCAACCAATGCGCCGGCTCCCTATCATCAATCCCTCGTGCGAGACGCTCTTTAAAGCCTGGAGTGGGCTTGCGAAAAATCACCCGGCCTCGGGCATCGTGCAAAAACGAAACGCAACGACGGCCTTCTGGCTTGCGCCGCATCAGCTTGCTCGCCTCACGCGGCGTCATGGCGGAAAGATTGTGAACCTTACGATCGCAGTGGGCGCAAAACCATTCCTTTTGGTCCGCGCCTATGTGATCCCAGCGCAGCTTGCAGGTCGGAGGCGTCGCAACTCCGTGTGAGAAAACGTCCTCATTCATACCAAGCCTCATTTGTTCCCTAATCTACGCTGGAACCCACTGACGTCGCAAGTTTGCGACGGGAATCGGGATGAAGAACTGTCCGCCAATCCAGACGCTTCTTGCTCCGGCACCATGGGTTGGATTCGGATTTCGGTAATTCGGATTTGTTTCGGATTTCGGATTTCGAGCTTCGTGCTTTCTTCATTTACACCCCCGCCTCCGGTTGCGAGCATGCCTCCGCTGGCAGCCCAACCGCTTCCGGCGTTGCCGCCAGTATGAAAGTCGAAATCGCCAGGCCCCTCAGCCGCCGCAACTTCCTGCGCCGCGCTTCCGCCGCCGCTGCCCTGCCCTTGATCGTTCCGGGATCCGTGCTCGGCCTCAACGGCGCCACCGCCCCATCCAATCGCATCATTTTCGGAGCCATCGGCGTCGGCAACCGCGCCCGCGGCATCATTCCGAACTTTCTCGGGTTCAAGGAACTCGAAATGAAAGCCGTCAGCGATTGCCGCGCCGACCGCCTGAAGAGCGCCAGGCAGATCGTGGACTCGCACTATGGCAACACGGACTGCAAAGCCTATCCCGATTTCCAGGAACTGCTCGCCCGTCCCGACATTGACGCCGTGCTGATCGCCACCGGCAACCGCTGGCACGGGCTGGGCTCGATTTACGCCGCGCGCGCGGGCAAGGACATCTACTGCGAAAAGCCCGTCACGCTTACCATCGACGAGGGCCGCAAACTCGTGGAAACCTGCCGCCGCGAAGGGACTATTTATCAGGCCGGCACCCAGCGCCGCGCAACCGCCTCCTACCGTTTTGCGATGGAAATGGTGCGCCAGGGGCGCATCGGACAACTCAAGACCGTCGAAATGCAGGTTTGGACGGGTGTCGAAGTCCCCATCGAGACCCCGAAGCCCGTTCCAGAGGGCTGGGATTACGATCGCTGGCTGGGCCAGGTCCCCTGGGAGCCGTTCGTCCCCGGCCGGGTGACCAACTGGCAGTATTTCTGGGATACCGCGGAAGGCGTCATGACCGACATGGGCTGCCATTACACCGATCAGATGCAATGGGTGCTCGGCATGGACAATTCCGGGCCCGTTGAATTCGAAACCAAGGGCGAGTTCCCCGATCCCACGAAGTTTTGCAGCGATACACCGATCACCGCCGTGGGCCGCTGCCGCTATGAAAACGGTGTCAACGGCGTCATGTATCAGCGGCACGGCTTCAAGGATCGCTACATTCGCTACATCGGTGAGGAAGGCTGGATTCAGGTGGATGACGAGACCGACGTCGTAACGGCTGAACCAAAATCCATTCTTTCGCTGAAGGAAGCCGGCGGCGCCGGCTGGGGGGACGCCTCGAACCACGTCCGCGATTTGCTCCGCGGCATCCGCAGCCGCACCCCCACGGAGTGCAATCCCGAAGTCGCTCACCGTGCGGCCACCATCTGTCACGCGTGGGCTCTCAGCCTGCGCACGGGTTTGCCGCTGAAATGGAACCCGGAAAAGGAGCGCTTCAACGAGGACGAAGCCAACCGCCTGCTTTATCGCGAACCGCGTGCTCCCTGGCGTTCCTGACCATGAAAATCCAATTTCTCAGCCTGGCCCTGCTCGTCGCGACCACGTTCGGCGCGAGCGCCGCCGATGCCAACATCGCCGCCGTCGCAAAAAGTGCCTCGCAGTTTCACGACGGCGACAGCCTGCAGCCCTTTCGTACGCTGGAAATGTGGACCCGCGATTCGCTGAATGACAAATCCCTGCGCCGCGAACTGGAGTCCACCTTCATCGAAATGGCCGGACCGGCCTCCACGTTTGAAGCGCGGCGTTTCGCCTGTATCCAATTGAGCGTCATTGGCACCGAGCGCGCCCTGCCCACTTTGGCGCCCATGCTGAGTGACGAAAAGACCGCCGGCATCGCCTGCGTCGCGCTCGGCACGTATCCCTCAGGGAAGGCGGACGAAGTGCTCCGCAAAGCGCTTGCCTCGGCGCAGGGCCTGGCGGCGGTGCAAGTCATCAACACCCTGGGAGATCGTCGGGACGAAAAGTCCGTTCAACCGCTCGCCCGCCTGGCCCGCAGCAGCGAATCGGGCATCGCCGTCGCGGCCATGGCTTCGCTGGGAAAGATTGGTGATTCCGACGCTCGCGACGCTTTGGTCGCGCTGGGCAAGGGACTCGCCCCTGCGCTTGCGCCTGCCCTGGTGCAGGCCAAACTGCAGTGCGCCCAGATGCTGGCGGATTCCGGGGACCGCAAACGCGCTGCCGCTCTTTACGAGGAACTGCTCGCGGGCGGTTCCTCGGCCGCGGTGCGGCGTGCTGCCTACGGCGCCCTGCTGCGGCTGGACAAGGACCAGGGCGAAGAGCGCATCAACAAAACACTTCACAGCGCGGATGACACCCTGAAACCCGTGGCCATCGCCGGCATTCGCAATCTCAAATCCCGCAAGGCCATCGAGGCCTATGGCAAAAAACTTCAACTGCTGGCGCCACAGGAACAGGTGTGGATGATTGAAAGCCTGACGGCACACGGCGAAGAGGCCACGCGGGCCACGCTGGTGGCCGTGCTGGATTCTCCGGAAACCCCCGTTCGTCTCGCCGCCATCAAAGGTTTGGGACAGATCGGCGACTATCTCGAAGTAACGCCGCTCGCCCAGCGTCTGGCCGTGGCGACCGACGTGGAAGAACAACGCGCCATTCAGCGCGCCCTGGATGGATTTCCCGGAGGCAACGTCACCGACGCGGCCATCCTCAAGCAAATGCAGAAGGCGTCCGGCAAACCGCGCGGGATTTTGATCACCACCCTCGCTCACCGCCAGGGCGCGGCGGCCAACCGCATGTTGCTGGAGGAAACCGGCAATGCGGATCCCGCCGCGGCCAAAGCCGCGTTCCGCGCGCTGGGCCGCACGGCAGTCGGCAGCGACGTTCCCAAGCTCATCGAAGACCTGACCGAGCAAACCGACGCCGATGTCCGCGCCGAAGCCGGCAACGCGGCCGCTCAGGCGCTCGCGCGTGTGGAGCCTGCTTCCCACCGTTCCGCGCTCGTCCGCGACGGCCTCGGACGCGCCACCAAGCCCGAAAGCCGCGCGGCCATCATGCCCCTGCTCGCCGCCTGCGGCGATCCCGACTCGTTGGCAGCCCTCCAAGGCGGACTGCGTGACCTCGACTCTCGCGTTCGCGAAGCCGCTCTGCGTGGCCTGGCCGACTGGCCCAGCGCCGCGCCCTGGGACGCGTTGATGTATGTTTATCGGCGTCCGGAAAACCCCGCATTCCGCGGCATCGCCCTGCGCGGCCTGGTCCGCATCGCGGGTGAAGTCAACACGCATCAAAGCTCCGGCCTGGCGACCCACTACAAGCAATTGATCGATGGCGCGGAAGGAGATGCCGAAATGAAAATGATTCTCGGCGTGATGGGTGACACTACGGATCCCGAGGTCCTGCCCCTCGCCGTTCGCCAGTTGGAAAACGCAGGCGTTCGTCCCGAAGCCGAAGTCGCCGTCAAAAAAATCGCCGCCTCCGTAAAAGCCAAAAACCCCCAGGCCGCGGAAGAAGCGCTGGCAAAGCTGAAGACGAAATCCTAGGCGGAGAAAGCTCCAAGAACCAAAGACCAAGCTCCAGAAAAGCACCAAGGCTCAAGCCCCAAATCTCGAGATGGGTGCCGATCCTTCACCCTTTGAAGTTTGAAATTTCCCTGAAGTTTGGCATTTGAAGTTTGAAGTTTATCTGGCTTGTCGCGCCGAAGCTTCTTAGCGAAGGCGGATGCTTGGTCCTTGGTTCTTGGAGCTTCCTTCGTCCTTATTGACCAACAAATCCTTGCAGACTTTGCCGTCAACCCCCGGAAGCCGTTCATCTAATAACCAGGCAATGGTCGGCGCGACATCACGATTGTCCACCAACCCGAGCTTCACACCCGCCTTGATGCCTCTGCCCCAGGCGATCAACATCCCATTCATCCGCAAATCGGTCGCAACATAGCCATGGCTGCCCGCCGGCGCGCCCAGGCTCGTAATGACATCTTCGGCATAAATCTCGTCCTCAAAAGCGAAGCCATCCTTTGGCAGCAGCACCAAATCAGCCATCTGGGAATTCTTTTCCGGGCTCGGCAGATGCAGTTCGGCGAATTCACCCGGTTCCAGGATGCGGGCTATCCCTTCCTGTCCCTTCAACAACTCGATCGCCTTTTTCCGCCCGGCCTCACGATCCGCGGCATCCGTCACGTAAACAAAAGCCATCCCGCCTTCCGAAACCGTTTGCAAGGTCGTACGCCCCAAAGTCCTCATCAAACCGGCTTTGCGAAAAATCACATTTGGATTCACGAGTTTCAACGGCCGCGCGAACCCGTGGTCCGACGCCACCAGGATGGTCGTGCTCTCGCGCAAGCCCGCTGCTCCCAGCGCCGCCACCAACTCGCCCACGTGCGCGTCCGCTGCCGAGATCGCTTTGTACGCCTCGGGTGATTGCGGCCCGAACCGGTGTTGGGCCGTGTCGGTCGCCAGCAGATGCAACAGCAACAGATTTGGCCGGCGCTGCTGCAGGACGTGGATGGCCGCCGCCGTCCATGCCTTGTCCGCAGCCACGGGCCCGGCATCGCGAAAGGTGGAATCCCGGTCGTCCTTGAGAATGCCTTTGACGATCAGCTCAGCCCGCAGGGCAGGCGTGGTATTGCTGATTGGTCCGAGCACATCGGGCATGTTGTCGTCCAGCCCGGCCGCGTTGCGCGTGCAAGGCCAGTTAATCCCGGCGGTTCTATAGCCAGCCGCGTGCAACCGGTCAAAAAGCGTAGGCACGGCCACCAATTCCTGCTGGTCACAGCCATTGTTGATCGCAACCGGCTTTCCGGGACCGAAACGCACCAGCACGCCGTTGAAAAGGACGGAATGTTTGTTCGGATGCACCCCCGTGACAAGCGTGGTGTGGTTCGGCCAGGTAACCGTCGGGTTCGAAACTCGCAACCCCTCCGCCACCGCTCCTTCCGCCGCAAGCTTGCGCAGCGTCGGAATGGAAGCGGCTGGATCGGCCAGATAATACGCCGCCAGTCCGTCAATGGTGACCAGGATGACGTGTTGATTGGTCGAAGCGGCTACCGGCAATTCGCCTGCCAACCAGATCGTGGCGACGACCACCGGCATTATGCGGATGAGTTTGCCCAGCAAAACGAGAAAACAGTAACAGGCAAGGCAGCCGGAGAAAAGCGCGGCCGTGCTCAGCCGTAGCGTACATGATTTCAAATCCGCCCACCAAATCTTCGAAATGGAGAGAAAACTTTTGCCAAAACGTGGTTTCGATTTGAACTTTCATCGCAGTCTGAAAGACTGCGCGCCCTGATGCCGGACCTGAGCACACTAAACCCGCAACAACGCGAAGCCGTGGAGACCATCCACGGCCCGGTGTTGATCCTCGCGGGGGCCGGCACCGGCAAGACGCGGGTGATCACCTTCCGCATCGCCCGGCTCATCGAGCGCGGCGTTGCTCCCGGCAACATTCTCGCAGTCACCTTCACGAACAAAGCCGCGCGCGAAATGAAGGAACGCATCCGGAAACTGCTGCCGCGGCCAGCCCGCAACCAGGAGTCCGAGAAACCAGCCGGCCCCACCATCGGCACGTTCCATTCGCTTTGCTGCCGCATCCTCCGCCAGCACATCGGCAAGCTGGGTTACAAAACGAATTTCGTCATCTACGACGCGTCCGAACAGCTCGGCACGGTAAAAAAACTGCTGGCTCAAATCTCCGCCAAAGGCGAGAAAACCGATCCCAACGCGATCCTGGCCATGATCAGCCGGCTGAAAAACGGCGGTGAACGGTCCGTCTTCGGCGACGAAAGCGTGCGCGCCATGGCGCAGCACCTCGTCCGCAAATACGATTCAGCCCTCCACGCCTGCAACGCCGTGGATTTTGACGACCTGATCCTGCTCACGCTGCGCCTGTTTACTGAGCATCCCGACGCCCTCGAAGCCTGCCGCGAGCGCTATCGTTACGTGATGGTGGACGAATACCAGGACACCAATGCCGCGCAATTCAACCTCGTCCACGCCCTCACGAAGGAGCATCGCAATCTCTGCGTGGTCGGCGACGATGACCAAAGCATCTACGGCTGGCGCGGCGCGGAAATCGCCAATCTCCTCGATATGGAGAAGCATTATCCGGAGGTGAAGGTCGTCAAGCTCGAGCAGAATTATCGCTCGACCAACACCATCCTCAGCGCGGCCAACGCCATCATCGTCAACAACGTCCGCCGCCGCGGAAAGAAGCTCTGGTCCCAAAAGCCGGGCGGGGCCAAAATTTCCCTCCAAGCCTTCGCCAACGAAGAAGAGGAGGCGCGCACTATTGTCGAGCGCATCGAGTTCTCGCGCGTGGCGGACCGGACGACGTGGGGCGATCACGCCATCCTCTTCCGCACCAACATCCAATCGCGCCCGCTGGAAATGGCGTTCCGCCAGGCCGGCGTGCGGTATCACCTGATCGGCGGGCAAAGTTATTTCGACCGGCGCGAAGTCCGCGATTTCCTCGCGTATCTCAAGGTCTTCGTAAATCCCGACGACGATGCCAGCCTGCTGCGTATCGCCAACGTGCCCGCGCGCGGCCTCAGCGAGACCACCATGGAACGCCTGCTGGCCGCCAGTCATGAGCGGAACGGTTCCGTGTTCGCCGCAATGAAGAACCCGGTGGTGATTGCCTCGTTCCCGCTTCGCGCGCGTGAAGCCGTCGAGAACTTCGCCGCGTTCATCGAGCGCGTTCGGGCGGTATCGTCTACTTCGCCCCAAATGTGGGCCGACCATTTCCTCGACGAGATCGGTTATTTCAACGAACTGCGCCGTCTGGAAAAGACGCCCGAAGCCGCCGAAGCGCGCATCCGCAGCTTGAAGGAGTTGCTCACGACTCTGGACCAGACCGGGGCCGCCACCCAACCGCTCCTCGAACGGGTGCAGGCCTTCCTGGAAGACATCACGTTGGACAGCGAGCGGGAAAGCGAGGATGACGAAGCCCCCGGCGACGCCGTCACGCTCATCACCATGCATAGCTGCAAGGGCCTGGAGTTCCCGCACGTCTACATCGCCGGGCTCGAGGACGGCCTGCTCCCGCATTCGCGTTCCAAGCAAGAAGGCACGCTGGATGAGGAACGCCGCCTCTTTTACGTGGGCGTAACGCGGGCCATGCGGACGCTGACGATCAGCCACTGCGGCGGCCGCAAAAAATACGGCCAGATCGTGCCCTGCCAGCCGTCTCCATTTTTGAAGGAGCTGCCGCCCGAACTGGTCGAGGACGGCGAGGCCGCGGGGAAGCGTCCGGTCACGCAGGAGTCGAGCAAACAGCTTTTCGCGGCGCTGCGGGCGTCGCTGGGTTAATCCGCCCCTAGTCGCCCGGCAGCGGATGCGCGGACTTGGCCCAGTCGAGGGCGAGCCGGAACTCGTCGTTGTGCTGCTTGAAGTTCTTCACCCAGCCGGCGTGGCAGTCGCCGTAGACGACATTCGCGCCCTGGTTGCCATGATTGTCTGGAGCGTCCCAGACATTGTTCACCCCGGCGTCATCGCATTCATAAAACAGCCAGAGACGGCTCGGGCCCGGCCGGGTTCCCAGCGGTTCCGGATCGTTGTAATACTGCGTGGAGTAGGTGTTATAGAAGTTCTGGCTGATCTTCGTGCCGCGGATTTCGCCAATGATCTCATAGCTATGCCCGTTGGAGCCCGAGGCGCCCCCCGACGCATTATTGAGCAAATCAGAGAGGATTTTCTCCCCGCTGAAAGCGTCCGTGACCCAGACATCCCCGCGCACGTTGTTCTTCGTCGCCGGACAGGTGAAAACCTTCGTTCCCGGGATAAGCCGGGGATACATCCAGCTCAAGTCGTCGTTGTTATTGACCCAGGTGTTGGCGGGAGAGCCACGGGTATCAATCAGCAACTGGCCATTGTTGTCCAACGCATACATATGGCTGGACAGTCCCATCTGGCGCATGTTGTTGAGGCAACTGATGCGCACGGCTTTCGATTTGGCTTTCGCCAGCGCCGGCAGCAACATGGCGGCCAGGATGGCGATGATGGCGATGACCACCAACAACTCGATGAGCGTAAAGCCGCGGCGCAAAGCCGCCCGGGAGTGATGAACCTGCAACTGCCGGTTCGGAGCGGAACCGTAAACGGATGTCTTCATTCTTCAGGTTGCCATCCGCGTCGCGATCACGCGGATGGCATTGTAACTATTTCAATTTAACCGATTTCCCACGAACACAAAACCTATCTTGCCTTTTCGATGAGCTGGAAGAACTGGTTGGAGCTCACCAGGCTGTCCGTGACCGTGTAATTTGTCCCGGTCACGTCGAGAATCATCGAGTTTGCATCGTCAGCCCAAGTGGTGAGGTCGGGCGAGTTCCGCAAGGTATACCCGCGATAAACGGAGTTGGCGGGATCGAAGGGAGTGTCCTTCGCCGGCCACGTCACGGTCGAATCCGTCGCGGTCTTCGAGAACTTCATCGTCGGGTAATACGGATGCGTGACCGAAGCCCAGGTGGTGCCGATGCGCAGTTCAGCGACACGCTTGGACGCCGGAGGCACCGTGCCTTTCAAGCCGAAGTCCACAATCGGTGCGTTTACACCCCAGTTGGTGACCATGCCGCCGGCGTCCGGCGCGGGCACATTCAACTCCGAAGCCCCAAACGTCGAGCGGTCCGGATCGATCCACAACGAAACGATGTCGTCGTTGGTCACGCTGCCGCCGACCAGGTTGGTGCCGGAATTGAATTTGTAGCAGCCCACGACCAGGTGAAGCTCGCCACGGGCGAGGGTCTTGGCCAGAGCCCATTGGCCGTTGACCGAACTGGAGCCAATGGTCGAGCCACCGCCTTTGAACACACCCAGCCAGCAGGAGTCTCCACCATTGGAAACCTGCGTGCACAGTTTGTAATTCCAGCCGTCGGCCGTGGCATCGCCAGTCAAACCCCCAATGGTATCGAAGGTACCCTGGCTGAAGGTGGCACCCTGGTCCAGGTGTAACAGGCAGGAGAAATAAACCGCGCCATTGGTCTGGTTCACCCCGCCGAAGACGAGATGGTTGTTATTCGCGGCACTGCTGAAATACCACATGTTGACGCTGTGGCAGTCCATTCCCGGCCACGGGAATTCGCCTTGCCCGGTTCGATTCACCGACACGTAGTTTACCAGGTCGTTCTGCTGGACCGCGGAGTTCAACCCGCCCAGTTGAGCCCAATAGGCAGGCTGGCCGCTCGCCTGGTTCCAAACGGTGATCTGGTTGGCCCAACTGTAGGACGTCACAGCCGGATAAGGACCGGTCGGGTAATCGAACGGATCATAAATAATCTGTCCCGCAATCGCGTGCGGCTTCGGCGGAGCGATGGCCACGTTGAAAGTAAACGAAGCCGACGTGCCGCCATATGCATTCGTCACCGCCAGCAAATAGGTCCCGCCGTCCGTATTGCCCACGGGTATGATGCTCAGTGCTGAAGTGCCCGTTCCAAAGTAATGACCGTCATCTGTCAACACCGTGGTGCCGTGCTTCCAGGTTAGCGTGGGGCTCCCTGACCCGCCTACGGTTGCGCTGAAAGAGGTGTTGGAACCCTGGTAAGCCCAGGCGCTCACCAAGCCCGAAATCGTCGGCGGATGCCCAACCGTCAGCGTGACGGTGTCGCTCGCGGGCGTGGTGCCTGCGAGGTTGGTGGCAATGCACGAGTAATTTGTGGAATCCCCGTCCTGCACCGAAGTAATCGTGAGGGTAGCGGTCTGCGCGCCCGACACCGTCGAGCCGTAGCCCGTCGCGCCGTTGGCCACCGGGGCCGGGCCTCGATACCATTGATACTGGACTGATCCGCCCGTAACCTTGATGTTGAAGCTCGCGTTCTGACCCTGAGCTTTGCTCACGTTTGTCGGCTGCGTGCTGATCGCCGGCGGGTCTAGGACGGTGAGCGTGGCGGAGGAGGCATTGGGGGTGGCGTTCACGTCATAAACAGTCACGCCGTAATTCGCGATGCTGCCCGCCGTGCCGGGAGCCCCGACCGATCCGTCGCCATCACCGTCACCGACATTCGAAATCGTGAGCGTGGCCGTGGTGGAACCGGCAATGGTCGAACCGGATCCAGTGGGACCATCCGAAAGCGGTGAGCCATTCTTGTTCCAAACATAGGTCAGGGGCGCGGAACAGCCGCCCACGCCCGTAGCCACGGAGAAGGTGGCCGTGGTGCCCGCCACATTGGTGATGCTGACCAGGTTGGTGGTGAGGCAACTGGGGAAGAAGCTCAGCGTGGCGCCGGTGCTTTCATTGGTTCCGCCGTTGTTCACCGCTTCGGCGTAATAAGTGCCCAGATCGCCCGCCGCCGCGTTCGTGATGTAAAGCGTCGCGGTGTTGGCGCCACCAATGGACGACGAGCCATGGCCGGTTGGGCCGTTGGTCAAGGTCACCTTGCCGGCTCCAAAATCTGCCTTCCAGAAATAAAGCAATGGATTCGCATTGTCGGCGCTGACCGGGCCGAATGAGGCGATACTCCCCGGATTGACCTGCGTGTTCGCCGGGCTGGTCGTGAAGGAAGGCAGTGCCGGTTGCGTCGGCGCCATGGCCACGCCGCGGAAAATTGCGCCCCCCGAGCAAGTGGCCAGCGTGGTGGGCGTGATCGTGTTCGTGCCCGTGATCCCGGTATCCGTGTATTTGAACAGGCCGTTGTTCGCGCCCGAAGTGGTGGTGAAATACAGCACGGGGTTCGCGCCACTGTAATCCACCGCGATATGCTGCGCGTTGCCAATGCCCGTCATCTTCAACGCCGCCACCTGGCTCCACGCCGAAACTCCGTCCCAGGCAAACACAAATATGCCGCTCGTATCATTGTAATTACATATGTAGGCCCGCGAGCCGGCGGTCGGCCCCGGGGGAATCGCAAACCCCGCCGCGCTGGTGGCGCCGCTGATATACGAAACATACGTGCCCGCTCCGGTCGGCAGGTCCGGACTCAGGCTTTGGACCCCGGCGGCGATCGTGGCATACAAGTGCCCGTTATACATCGCACACATCCGGGAACCCGTGCCTAGCACCGATGTGGCCGTGCCCTGGGCCGAGGGACTCATGTAACGCAGGCCGGCAGTATAACTACCCCAGAATTTGCCCAACCCATCCGAGGCAACCCCACGATGCGCGTTGGCGCTTGAGTAGGCGGAATTCACGATCGGCGTGGCGTACACCCCGTCCCAGCGCAAGGTGGCAATGACGCGATTGTCGGTAGCGGCAGTGGCGCCTTCGACACTGGTGGCGTTCAACAGCGCATAGCCCGAAAAAACCACCAGCCCACCGTCGCCCGAAACAGACATGTCATGCGGTAGGGAAACGGTGCTGCCGAAGACGATCGCGCCCGCGCCATTGGTCGGAAAAGAAAAGGTCTGAATCAGCGAACCACTCGGATTATACTCGAGCAGGGCGCCGGAATTTCCGGTGGCCAGAGTATTGGAGCAGATCAGCACCACGACGTTCCCCGCCGTGAGTGCAGCGGCATGGACGCTATAGGCGGCGAGGCATAGTACGACCAGAATCGGAGCGAGGATTCTTTTCATGCAACATGAGAGGACGGTTTAGGGGTTAAACGTTTAACGCTTCGGCTAGTTGCGAAATTTGTAACACACTTTTTACTTCGGTCAAGGGGTTATTTATGACAAGTAAAATTGGTCCAAACCGGCGGCCAATCCCCCCATCTGGGGCCCCGGCCCGCCTGCAGCAATACGCCGTCATTCTGTTCATCCTAATCCATTTTTTCACTCCTCCCACCCCCCCATTGGGGCAGGAGCGCTGAATTGATTAATTGAAGAAAAGAAAACCTTTCCTCGTCTGTTTATGCAGCAATTCCCCGCGCGCGCAGTCGCACGCCGTGGGGATGTTTGACACCGGCCAAGCCCCGGGAGTAGTTTGATGTTTTAGTGAAGAATTCTCGCACCGCACTCTGTTTCGCCCTCGGGTCCGCGCTCGTTCTACCGCTTTCGGCGGCGATGACGCCCGAGCAAGTCAAGTCACTTCCCCCCCCTTCCGAAAGACCGGTTGTGTTCGCCCAGGACATCAAACCGATCTTCGAGGCGAGCTGCATCAAGTGCCACGCCCGCGGCCGCGCCAAAGGTGGCCTGGCCCTCGACACCCGCGAGACCTTGCTCAAAGGCGGCGACTCCGGCCTGGCGATTGTTCCCGGCAAAAGCGGCGAGAGCCTGCTGATCGAATTGGTCGCCGGCGTGGACCCCGACAACGTAATGCCGAAGAAAGGCACCAAGCTTACCGCCGCTCAAATCGGCCTGCTGCGCGCGTGGATTGATCAAGGCACGCCCTGGGACCCGAAGATCACTTTCGCCAAACCCGCCCCGCTGAACCTCACTCCGCCCGCGCCTGTGGTAAAGGTGGATGAAAAGAGTTCCGTCAATCCGATCGACCAAATCCTCAAGCCCTACTACAAAGCGAACGGCATCAAAGTGGCCAAGGTGGTGGACGACCGCGTCTTCGCCCGTCGCGTCTGGTTGGACACCATCGGCCTGCTGCCCGAGCCCGCCGAACTCGAAGCCTTCTGCGCGGACAAAAGCCGCGACAAACGAACGAAACTCGTCGAGCGCCTGCTCGCCGACAGCCCGCGCTACACCGCCAACTGGCTCTCGTTCTGGAACGACCTTCTGCGCAACGATTATAAAGGCACCGGCTACATCGATGGCGGCCGCAAGCAAATCACCAAGTGGCTCGTCTCCGCCCTGTCGACCAACATGCCTTACGATCAATTCGTCGCGCAATTGATCTCGCCCGACGCCGAGTGCGAAGGGTTCACCAAAGGGATCGTCTGGCGCGGCGTCGTGAATGCCAGCCAGACCCCGCCGCTCCAGGCCGCCCAAAATATCTCTCAGGTCTTCATGGGCGTGAACCTCAAGTGCGCCTCCTGCCACGACAGCTTTATCAATGACTGGCGCCTCTCCGATTCCTACGGCCTCGCCAGCATCTACAGCGACGCCCCGCTCGAGCAATTCCAGTGCGACAAACCCACCGGCGTCACCGCGTCCGCGCGTTTCATCTATCCCGAACTCGGCGACCTCGATCCCAAGGCCGACAAACCCGCCCGCCTCAAGCGGCTCGCCGAAATCGTCACCGGCCCGAAGGACGGCCGACTCTCCCGCACCGTCGTGAACCGCTTCTGGGCGAAGTTCTTCGGCCGCGGCCTCGTCGAACCCGTGGACGACATGGAACAACCCGCCTGGAACCAGGCCCTGCTCGACTGGCTCGCCGCCGACCTGGTCGCGAATCATTACGATCTCAAGCACACCATGGCGCGCATCATGACCTCGCAGGCCTACCAACTGCCCGCCGTCAATTTTGGCGAAAGCGCCGCGAAGGAATACGTGTTCCAAGGCCCGGGCATCCGCCGCCTCTCCGCCGAACAATTCCGCGACGCGGTCGGCCAGCTCACCGGCGTTTGGTATCACAAGGCCGCCTACGAGGCCGTGACCAATAACGTCCGCGCCTGTTACGTCGCCGCCGATCCGCTCGCCGTCGCCCTCGGCCGCCCGAACCGCGAGCAGGTCACCACCACCCGCCCCAGCGCCGCCACCACTCTCCAGGGCCTCGAAATGACGAACGGCAAAACCCTCGCCGACGTCATGCAAAAGGGCGCCGACAAACTCACCGCGAAATACAAAACCCCCGACGCCCTCGTCCAACGCGTTTACGCCGAAGCCCTGGGCCGTAACCCCAGCAAAACCGAAAAGCAACTTGCCGTCGCCCTCCTCGGCCAGCCCGTCGCCAAAGACGGCGTCGCCGACCTCCTTTGGTCCGTCTCCATGCTCCCCGAATTTCAACTGATTTACTGATCCCATGTTCTCCTCCCAAAACTGGTCTCGCCGCGACTTCCTGAAGTCCGCCAGCGCCGCCACGCTTTCCGCCCTCGCCGCCGGCTTCCCGCGCTCCCTCCTCGCCGCCGACGCGTTCGTGAACCCCAAGCCCACCGCCGACTCCGTCATTGTCCTCTGGATGGGCGGCGGCATGGCGCACACCGAGACTTTCGATCCCAAGCGTTACACGCCCTTCGAGAAGGGCATGAAACCCGACGCCTTCCTCAGCACTTTCCCGTCCATCAACACCTCGGTGGACAACATCAAGTTTTCCGAAGGCCTCGAGCACCTCGCCGCTGTCATGGACCGCGGCACGCTCATCCGCACTTACACCGCCGGTGACCTCGGTTTCATCCTGCACTCGCGCCATCAATTCCACTGGCACACCGGCTACGCCCCGCCGCAAACCGTCGCCGCCCCGCACCTCGGCGCGGTCATCAGCCGCACCCTCGGCCCGCTGAACCCCGTCATGCCGGCGTTCATTAACATCGGCCAGCGCTTCGACGTCGGCGAGGGCGAGGAACTCAAGGCCTTCACCACCGCCGGCTTTCTCGGCAGCGAATACGGCCCCTTCAACATCCCCTTCCCCGAAGAAGCCGCCGACAGCGTCCGCCCACCGGGCGGCATGACCCCCGCGCGCTTTGCCAATCGCGAAAAGTTTTACAAACAACTCATCGCGGCCAGCCCTATCAACGAATACGGCAGCGGCTATCAGAAAGAGTCGCTCCTCCGCTCCCTCGACAATTCCTATCGCCTCCTCGATTCGCCTGCGGCGAAGGCCTTTGACCTTTCCCTCGAACCCCTCGACCACGTCCGCAAATACGTCCCCGACTACGAACCCGGCCGCCGCTACAACGCCACGCAGGACCGTTTCGGCGCGAAGTATGAAGACCAGATGGTCGGCCGCTTCGGCCTCGGCTGCCTCCTCGCCCGCCGCCTCGTCGAAAACGGCGCGCGCTACGTCGAAGTCACCACCGAATACATTCCCTTCCTCAATTGGGATACCCACGAAAACGGCCACGCCCGCGCCGCCGCGATGAAACGCCAGATTGACGCGCCCATCGCCCAACTCGTCCTCGACCTCGAAGCCCGCGGCCTGCTGAATCGCACGCTCATCGTCCTCGCCAGCGAATTCAGCCGCGACGCCCTCATCGAAGGCAAGCCCGACAAACGCATCAAAGACCAGGTCGAAGTGCCCGACAAAATCGAGAGCACGAAACACTACGGCATGCACCGCCACTTCACTGACGCCGGCAGCGTCCTCATGTTCGGCGGCGGCGTGAAGAAAGGCTATCTCCACGGCACCACCGCCGAAGAGCGCCCCTGCAAGACCCTCGAAAAGCGCGTCGTCATCGAAGACCTCCACGCCTCGATCTACCACGCGATGGGCATCTCCCCGAAACTTTCCTACGAAACCGAAAAGCGCCCCTTCTACGTCACCCGCGACGGCCTCGGCAAACCCGTGACCGAACTCTTCGGCTGATTTGCGCCTCGCACTAGCAGCGCGCCGGCGGCGTGGCAGGCAGGTTGCACGTTTTTGACCTTGAGCACGGGTCAAATGGGCGGTGGGGCCCCCTGCGAGAGGTTGTTCTTTAAGTGTTTTTAGGTGTTTTGCTGTGTTCTTTGGTGTTTTTTCGTGTTCTTTGAGCGTTCCTTTGCTGTTCTTTTCGTGTTCTTTGGTGTTCTTTCGGGAGTGCTGGGACCGGCAAGACCAGTGGGACCAGTGGATGAAAAGACCATAGTGGCAATAGCGGGCAATAGGTGGCATTAGCTGGCTTTTCGATGGCAATAGCTGGCAAAGCCGGGAAATTCGAAGCTCCAAAATTCCAAGGGGCGAACTGGGCGCAAAGGAGCGCAGCGGGTTCCCGCATAGACTGGACTGGCATGCCCAACATAGATTGTTCCTTGAATTTCCCTGGTTGCGCCCGCGTAAAGAATCGAATGAGTCCACCGGCGATTCCCGGGCGAGAAATCCCTCCGGAGGTAAGCTGACACGATTTGGGTGGGTGTCAAGGACCAGGTGCCACAAACTGAGATGCCTGTAGGCTCAGGGATTGGATTAAGATTACAGGCCTTGGAAACGAGCTTTCAATCTCCCTTTGTTGGGTGGGTGGGGAAGAAAAGTGTAAATAGTGAGAACCGACGCTTGCATGTTTCCTGAACGTGGCTTGGGGGAAACACGATTTCGAATCTCTCGTTTCTTTGTCCCAGCGGGACATCCGAAAATAGCCCAGCGATTCATCGCTGGGTTTATCGATCAATCCGTCATCAACTCCCGGAGGGACGGCAGGACGCTGCCCGATTCCGACCATCAGGAGCTTTGAAGACTCTTAAATATCTCGACCAATTCCTGAGGAATGAACTCCGGCAGACGCTCTGACATTATTTCTACTAGGTCGCTGCATTCATTACGAGTCACGACAAAGTCCTTTTCGACTGCTGTTCTAAATGCATCTCTCACAATTCCCTCCAAATCGTGTCCACGATGATCCCTTAGCCACAGTGGTACTTTCACTCTTTTCCCGCAGACATATTCAATCTCGAATGTTCCACGGTTGGTTTTGAGCGGAGCGCAACTCGTCTCGACAACTCCTACCATTTTATCGACAATCGACTGAAGTTTCGCTTCGTCAGCCTCCCTCAACTCATAATAATTCCCGTCCTTGATCCCTACGTCTAAGACCTTCGTGTGAACTCCCTGATGCATCATCGCGGCATACAAGACAATTGGGTCCAAAAGATAGTTTTCCAGACTATGACGCCCAATCACCTTGATTCTTTCAGACGCAGTATTGGAGTGATCCCGGTCGATAAGACCAAAGATTTGTTTCAGGCCCGCTTCTGGCAACTTCAAAGTCCAGTTCTTGACCTGCTCTCGCCCACCGCCTGTCGAGTCCTGCCGATCGCTTGCCCGAATGAAAACAAGATTTGGCACCGAACTGAGGTGATCGCGCTCGACAAGCTTCTTGAACAATCTGCTGTAAACAATTTGGTCCTGTTTAGCTTCGGTGATTACAAATCTTGAGCTATCCGTGACCGAGATGTAACCACTCGTCAGCGATTGAACGGCATCCTCTTTACTGCATTTCTCCAAGCCACGAGGAGCGCTTCTCAAGCGATATAGAGAATCTGCCGGCGAAAAGGCCACCGTCGCGGGAGAATGGGTGGTCAGGATCACCTTAATACCTTTTTGTTTCACAATTACATTTTCGATCACGCGAATTAAATCCCTCGTCATCGAGGGATGCAACGGCGCGTCTACTTCATCAAGCAAAAGCACGCTCGGATAGTTGATTCTTCCCGGTCTGTTTCGCGTATTGTAAAGGCACGCAGTGAAAGACATGATAATCTTTTCACCAGAAGAGAGATCTTGGAAAGAGACGCTCGCATTCGAGGTTTTGTTTGTCAGACGCACTTTAAAGGGCACGTCTGCAGCACCTGTTGGGCGGTTGATACAATAGTTCAGATTAGCCTCAGCCAAAAGCCTGTTGAAAAAATCCCATGGAGGTTCACCAAATCGTGCGACAAACTCCCGCTCGCTTAAGGCGGGCCTCTGGTCTCCGTACTCGGAGTTCACAAACTGATTATATTTGCTGTCTTCCCACGCTTTATGATAAGCGGCAAATATTTCTGAGAAGTTCTGCTCAAACATTTCAACTCGGCCAAATTCCAATGGCAGCGCTTCCATCAGCTCCTTTTGACCGATGGACGCCAGAGAGATGCAT
This sequence comes from uncultured Verrucomicrobiota bacterium, assembly GCA_964448135.1. Classification (GTDB taxonomy): domain Bacteria; phylum Verrucomicrobiota; class Verrucomicrobiia; order Limisphaerales; family UBA8199; genus CAYUVH01. The sequence continues at coordinate 49,914 of CAYUVH010000018.1, forward strand.
TTTTGATTGGCGTACTCTTGAATACAATCCGCAATGGAAGAACTTCCTTGGAATGCGTTTGCGAACATTTGTTTCAGCTCCGTAAGAGCCGATTGAAATTGCGCCCAAGTAGCGGGGGCTCCAGCAGCATTACGTAAATTCTCAAATTCTGGTTGTGTAATCTTTAGAATCGCCTCAAGTTCGAATTGCTGAAGGAACTCCATTTTATAACCAACAAGCCGACTTAAAAATTGGCTTCTTGCTTGAGAGAATTTACCAGCCAAACGTTGCATTGCTTCTTTTCGGACTCTTCCGAGGGCGAGGGGATCAGCTGTATCCTCTGAAACAACTCCGCTCTGCCGGCTGTTGGGTGTTGATGCTTTTTTTGCGGGCACCAGATTTCCCCAATCGTATAGCTTGATACCGTCGTTGCTTACGCCTACCACAGCAATAGCTCCGTTCTTTATGGACTCCAACAAATGCGATTTCCCCGAACCATTTATGCCGGTGATGATTGTGAAATCCGGGAGCGAGATGTCCGAGAGGCTCTGAATCGATCTGTGAGGTCGAACAAACTTGAGCGAGATCATGATTGAATGACTTGTTGAACTACCGGCTTTGCCTCTCTATTGGTGTACTACGAAAGCGTCGGCATCTAAAGTGCATTGAAATGTGCCTATTGCCAACCAAAAGCAACTCCGCATGCGTTCATCCTTGGCTAAATTCAACCTTTTGCGCTGCTGATGTGCTTCAAATCGATTTAGATTCCTCTTCTGCACAGTTCCGCCCCTATCATTTTGGCGCAATCGGTTCATGCCACCATTTGGCGGGATCATCGGTCACGCCTTCGACCACGGGCGACTTCCGTCCGTTTTGCAGATAGATGCCGTTGCTCAACCAAAAGTTTCCAACCTGCTTTCCGCTGACAACCACCTGGATTCTTTCACCCAACTCCCGAAAACCGACGCGCGGCATGTAGCAATCCTGGATGCCAAGCGTCGAGGCGCGCCACTGCCGGTTTGTCCCCGAGCGAACGAAGAGCCCGGTTGAAAATGGTTCACTTCGCAACTCGTTCTTGGACTGCCAAACCTGAAACTCATTCGTGCCGTACGTCCAGGCGCCCACCTTGATCGTTCGCCCCGCAGGCATCCACGGCTGCAGCTTCCACGCAACCCATATCAGCAAGGCAACGACAAGTATCCCGACAGCCACGAATACGCCCTTCATGAAAAATGGTTACGTGCGCTGCCGAATACGCTCAACTTGTAACCTGCAACTTTCAACGCTTTCCCACCTTACTGCACCCCCACCCGATAGAAAAACGCCCCATCCGCCACCGCATTCGTATCCGTCCACGTTGAGCTTGTCCCACCCGCAACTAAATTACTCCCCACCGTGGCAAACGCCCCCGGCGCCAGCGAACCCACGCTACGCTGCACGTATTACGTCTTTCCCGCCACACTTTGCCACGTTATCCCCGGCCCCGAGACCCCGCGCGCCACCGACGATATCCGCAGCACCGAAGCCCCGTTCGTCGGATTCGTCCCCGCCGAAAATTCCTGCCAGTTGTTGAAGCCATCCGAATCGGCGTCCCCATAATCCGCGCTACCGTCCACCGGCAGATGATTCTGTTCCAACCACGAAATAAATGCCCCCGGCGCCGACGGCTGATATTCGTACGCGCCCAGGTCCACCGTGCCGCCCGCGATCCGCGGCCGCCCATCCAGGTCGATCATCCCCACAGCAAATGCATTGTTGCCCGAGTTGATGCACGGCGAGTTCGACAGCAGCCGCAGATTTCGTCCCGAGAAACTCGCAAACGCCGGCCAGTTCGTGAAATTCCCCGCTCCCGCCGCCGGCAACGGCAGCGTGCAGCAATGATCCATCACCGTACTGGTGTAATTTGAGTAGTAGTTCGCCCAGATGTTTGTGAAGTAACAGTAATTCGAATACACGATGCAGTTTTTCACGAGGCTGTCGCCCACCCCGCCGCCGGCGAAGCTGCCATTGCCCACCACCGTGCAATTCCTCAACTCGCCCCCATACGCGCCACCGCCGCATTGCGCATAATTGTCGATCAACACGCAATTCGCCAGCGTACTCTCATACGCCCCGCCGCCGCGCAGGGCATTGATGACCCAAGGCATGCTGTAGTCCGTCCGGTTGCTCCGGATGATACAATTGTCCACCTTCCCATACGCAATGCCTCCGCCATTGAAATAGGCAAAGTTGCCAAACACGACGCAATTGGATATTGCAGCATGTCCCGGTTCGCACCAAACCCCGCCGCCACTCCAATCACCGTCAGCATTACCCGGCCAGAGCGTGGACGTGGAGCCGTTGGTAAGCATGAACCCGCTCAACGCGGCGCCCGCATTCAGGTAAACGCATCGCGCGGCAACCGCGCCGTTCGCCAACGCCGACCGGCCCTGAATCACCGTGACGCCCGGGCCATTCACGCTGACGAGCCGGATTGGCCGTTCCACGGCGACACGATTCGTCAGCATGGTATTTGCGACCGGCCGCCCTCCCGTGGCGTAAACCCCATTGCTTACGATTACCGTCGCGCCGGCCACCGCCACATCCACGGCGGATTGAATGTCCGCCGCCGCTGTCGCCCACGACGTGTAAGGCGGCGCCGGATTCTGGCTGGCCGCCGAAACATAATGCACCGGCGCCGTCACCACATTCACCGTGGTGGTCGCGCTCACGCCGCCGGGATTGCTCTCGTTATACGCCGTCAACACCACTGGATAACTCCCTGGTGCATTCCACACATGGCTGGACCACGGCTGGTTCAACACGATCACGCCGTCGCCAAAATTCAAAACGCTGGTCACCACCTTCCCCGTGATCTGCGCCTGTAAGTCCCAGGCATATCCCACTGTCACCCCATTGAACTTCGGCACAATCGCCACGCCCAACGCCCCGGTCACCGCGCCCGGAACATACTCGTAACAGCCCATTGAAGGTGGCGAACCGTAGGGCAATCCGCTCAAATCCGTACCCGGACCGGCGACAGGCCCACCCGCCCCGCGACACGGCGAAGCGAAGGCCGGAAACGCGCCATTCGCCAGTTGCGGATCCGCCCCGATATTGCCCGTCCCGCTCGCGGGCTTGGGCAGTGCGCAGCAATAATTCAAAACCGACCCGGCATCGTAATTGGTCTCCGCAAAGAGCCCGGTGTTGTAGCACACAATCGAGTTGTACGCGGCGGACTGGAAAATCCCCCCGCCTCCCTGAAATCCAAAATTGCCGGTGACCGTGCAATTCGTCAGGGCGGCGTAATACGCACCCCCGCCGTAATCCGCCGAGTTCCCCGTGAGCAGGCAATTGTAAAAAGTGCCGTAGAAGGCCCCGCCACCGTTTTGGACCGACGTATTCCTGGCGATGATGCAGTTGTAGTAGCTGCCTTGGTATGTGCCGCCGCCATATTCGGCCGTGCCGTTGCCACTGATGACGCAGTTGGAAACCACCGCGCCGATGTAATCACAACGCACTCCGCCTCCGAAGTACCCCGCATCGCCCCCGGTCAAGGTGAACCCCTGCAGCACAGCTCCGTTCGTAACGTAGGCGCAACGTGTGGAATTGGGGCCGTGCGGCTGCGCGGGATCCTTCTTGCCGCGAATGATTGTCACTTCCGGACCATTCAGACTGCGCACCGTGATCGCCCGGTCCACCGCCACCCGCGCCGACCAGGTCGCGCTGCCTCCGATGTCATACACTCCGTTTGTCACCACCACCACGTCCCCATTCGTGGAGGCGTTTATGGCCGCTTGGATTTCGTGGACCGCCTGTGACCAGTTGGTATAGGGATACACCTGGGTTACCGATCCCGGATCAACATAGCGAACCGCCCCGAGCGCCTGGGTGGCCAGCAACCCAGCCAAAACCCACCCCGCAATTCGTATTATTGTAGCCGCCCGCATCATGTGAACTGGCTGAATATCCGGGAAAAAGAACCCGACCTTGGTTTGTTTCCCCGATGCTCCGACAACGCTCATTCGAAGTCAATCCTGCCCCCGCCGAGCTTATACGGAAACCGTGGTCGTATTACTGCGGAACGGGGGCCGTGCTAGATTCGTAGCCGAGGTGACGAGGCTCGATTTTTCCGGTTGCCTGCAGGCGTTCGAGCAGATGGAGCCTCGTGACCTTCCACGATACAGGGATTGGGTACGCGCGGTAACCCGATGCGAATGAGGATGTTGAACAAAAAGCGTCAGAGGACCCGCCTTCGCCGGGCTACGGCGCGGCACGCTGCCGCACTCCAAAACCTGGCGGATTTCGCACGGGCTTTATGCTTGCCTCCCGCATCTTCAATCGAACGAGCGCACGCGATTGAAAAGCTCGTCGTGAGATCTCATCCACTTCCAATCACACCCCCAAGCTCCAGCGCAATCCCGCTTGACTCATTTTTGGTTCCTCGTTTTGCTGCCTTTATTCGTCTTACGGCCCATTATGAATCCGGAGACTCCGATCGCCACTCCACCTCTCAGTTCAGAGGAAGCATCGGCATTCGCTCAACTCAGTCCAGGAGAGGTTGCTGAAATCGACGAAGCGATCCTATTGTGTGTCCATTCTCGATGGCAGAAGCTCGCCATGGTCGTGGGCCTGGCTCTGGAGAAACTGCGGGGACAATACCCTCAGTTTTCTGAAGTCTTTTATTCGGAACGTGTAAGCGCGCTCGCGAAACAAGGCCGACTGGAGTCCCGGGGAAACCTTTGTTACATGAGATTCAGTGAAGTAAGATTGCCCGATAAAAGCTAACGCCGAACGTTGACGGTTCACTTTGACGGCACGCCATTGATCGACGTTGTTGTGATCATTTGAAATATTCGACAACCTCTGTCGGGATGGGAACAGCAACTCAACAAGCATTCGGCAGCCGATTTTTCACACGGTTCGCCTTTGCTGCGTTTTTACTCGCTACCTGCGCCCGCGCTTCTTTTTCGGCCGAAGGAAATCCTCCCGCGCGGGACTTCCCGGACCCCCTGTCAACAAACTGGATGGCCGAGGCCAAGCGGGCGCTTCCGCCTGAATACTCGGGAAGGAATCCCGGGCGACAGGAACTGACGAACCTTCTCTGCCTTGAAGGCAAACGCGGCAACGCCACCGCGGAAGGGCTCTGGGCCGTTGCGTTCCTGGCGTCAGCGCAATTGCCGCAGGAGCGGAAAGAGGCACTCGGGTTGTTGCGGCATGCCGCCGAACAAGGTTCCGTGCCGGCGATGTTGAACCTGGGGTTCCTGCTTCAATCTGGAACTTTGGTTCCCAAGGATCCCCCGGAAGCTTGCCGCTGGTTTGGCCGGGCCGCTGACACGGGCGACGCAGAATCTCTCTTTCAGTTGGCACAGTGTTATCATTACGCGCTCGGAACCACGCAGGATTTCGGAAAAGCACTCGCTCTGTATCAGCGCGCCGCCGCCTCTAACAGCGTCATGGCCATGAAAGGTGTCGGAGTCATGCTCATGAAAGGCCAGGGAACTGAGCGGGATCCGGTAATGGCACGGCACTGGCTCGAACGCGCCGCCAACGAAGGCCGCAACCGCAGAGCGATGTTCGATCTGGGGGAACTTTGTTGGATGGTTTCAACCAATCCAAGCTCGTTGAAGGAAGCCTTCAAATGGTTCGAACAAGGTGCGACCCTCGGCGATCCACTCGCCTGCTGGGCAGTAGCCGGTTACTACGAGCGAGGAGATGGCGGGGTGACGACGAATCATGAAGCGTTTTGTCGCTGGCGGCTCCTGGCGGCACAGCGGGGCGCGACCGAAGCCGAATATCAGATGGGTGTTGCCTATCGCACGGGAGACAGCGTCCCCCAGGACAGTTCTCTTTCCCTGACGTGGTATCGCAAAGCGGCCGCCAAAAATCATCCGGCGGCACTATATGATCTAGCGGTCTATTACTGGCGCGACCACGACAATCCGGCTTCGAAGCAACTGGCGTCCGGCTACATGTTACGGGCGGCGCAAATGGGCCACCGCGAAGCCCAGTTGCAATGTGCGCTAGCGTGCTTCCAAGGACAGCCCGCTCCTCCGGATTGTGAAGCGGGCAGAAAATGGCTGGCCCAATCAGCGCAGAACGGCTGGGCCAAAGCTGAGTATATGCTGTTTATGTTGTTCTACAAAGGCTCGCCGCCTTCCCCGCTCTGTCCCGCTTATGCAAGGAATGTGCCCGAAGCCCTGAATTGGCTGCGTCGCGCCGCCGATCACGGCTACACGCGCGCTCAATCCCTTCTGGCCGTGATGCTGATCCGGGGGACGGAACTAAAACCTGACAAAGCCGAGGCCGAAAGGCTGCTCCGCAACGCCGCGAATCACGGAGACGCGCGCGCTCAAAACGATCTCGGATACTCCATCAAAGAAGGAAACGGCTCGTCCAGCGACATGGTCGAAGCCGCGATGTGGTTCGACCTGGCCCAACGCGACAAGTCCGACACAAATACCCTGCGCATCGCCACGCTCAACCTCGACGCCGCACTCAAGCTCCTTGGCTCCGGGCAGCGTGCCCTCGTGAAACAGAAGGTGGACAGCTTCCACCCTGTGCCCGCCTTCGAGCAACCCCCTTTGCTTGAAGGCTGGGAAGAGAATCCGCTTTACCTGGTTGAAGATGGCCGTCTGGTTCCGGGCCTTAACGCCAATAAAGAAAAACCATAGATCTCATCCAGTGCAGGAATTTCCGAACCCGTTCAACTAGGCGACAAGGTTCAAATCAAAGTCTGGGCCGAATTCTGGAAAGGCTGGCAGGACGGCGGCGTCGAGTATGTCCCCGGCATTTCAAAAAAGAAAAACCAGCACGAGTACAACGGCTTGAAGTGGCTATCGATCCGCTTCGGCAGCGGCCAACTCGCCCCCCCTCGCGGACCGTAAGTTGGGGTTTTTGCTCCTATCCATCGAGTTGGACGTTGCCGCCAAGGAACCAGGGAAATAGCGGACATGCCAACGGGGTGGCATCCTTTTCGGATGCAGGGAGTTTTGAGACCGGTGTCCGGTGGTCCCTCCTTCCGCCTACGCCGAGGCTTCGGCGGACGCGCACGGACTCGGAGGGACACACCGGCTACTATATATCAACCCTCCGGGTTGAAGAGGCAGAGGCCTGGCAAAGCCTCGGATTTGGTTCGTTGGATCAAAAACCAAATGTGGTTGGTTGCGACGTGACGAGGCTCCAAGTGTTCGAGCGTGTGCAGGCATCCGGGTAAATGGAGCCTCGTCACCTCGGCTGCTACAGAGCACGAGTTACTGCGTCGCCGTGGCCGCCTGGACGCGCGTCAGGTCCTTGTCATTCGGGCCGGCCGAGGGCGCGTAATATGATTTGATCTGCAGCGTATTGCCCTCCAGCCAGCGCCAGTAATCGGCATGCCCGTCCGCAAACGCGAAGACACACCCTTTGTCGTGATAGGTCGCGGGGAAATTCTGCCACGTCGTCTGCGTGACCTGAATCGCAAAATAGCCGTCGTCAATGCTCAGCGGATGCTCGTCCACAAACACCAGCGCCTTCACGGGCGGCGGCTTCCGGATGTCGGAATACTTGTGGTTGATCGGGTACGTCGGCCCGTTGATGTCGGCGTTGCCATTCATCTGGCCGATCATGGCATAGCTGCGGATGTGCTTTTGGTCGTGGGGATAGGCCGGATCCAGTGTTTTGGCGATGACTTTGTCGGCGGGGCATTTGTAGATGCCCAGGCTCTGGTTGTAAACAAACAGGCTCCCATTGCGCAGATTGTCCGGGTTCACGGAATCGGCGGCGTTCTTCATGCTGCCCAGGATCCAGGCGTTGCCATCCCAGCCCGGCCAGCCGGAAATGAAGTTGCTGACCAGTTTATCCTGGTGGTCGCCGGTGTACATGAACCAGCACACGCTGAGTTGGTGCAGGTTGTTCATGCACCCGATGCGTTCGGCCTTGCTCTTCGCCCGGGTCAAAGCCGGCAGCAACATCGCGGCCAGGATGGCAATGATGGCGATGACGACAAGCAGTTCGATGAGCGTGAATCCCCGGAAGGAAGCTGTTCCCGGGATTGAAGGTCGCTGTAGCGCGCAGCTCGTTCGCATCGCCATGGTGTCGGCGCATTCTAGCCGCTCGCGGGAAACCGGACAATCCGTACATTCCGCATAGGGGCTGCGTTCGGAGCGTGGCCGTCCCGGCCACAGCAATGTCCAACCAACGGCTGACGTTTCAGCTCGCCCAAATCTCGCCCACCGCAAATCTCTTCCAGCGCCGCCACACGATTGAACGTTGCTGCGCCCGGGGACGGGCGCGCTCCGAAATCGGCGGGCGATGCGCGCTCCCGCCCGCTCGAAAGCGGGCGGGAATTCGGCAATTTCAAAAACGCGACTTACAGCGCGCGAATGCGGTAGAAACGGACCTGGGCCGGAGGGTTGTTCGTGTCCGTGTAGGTGGCCGTCGCTCCGCTGGCGGTGACTGTCCCGATCAAGGTCCAGTTGGTCAGCGTGCTGCTGGCGTAAACTTCATAGGACGACCCATTCACCGAGCTCCACGACACCTGTGCATTCGTCGTGCCGGCGTTGGGAATCGTCGTGGTCATGACGGGCGCGGGCGGCGCGCCGCCGGACGGGGTGAAGGTCAAGACGATGCTGCCGCCGCTCACGGAGGTGGAGAAGGTGCCGGCGGTAACGCCATTCGTTCCGTCAATGGCGGAGAAGTTCGAGGAGCCCGGATTGGATGCGCCGCCGCTGATGGGGATTATGGTCCACGAGCGAGTGGATTGCCAGAAGGCATTGGTCGCGTCCGGGAATGTGGCGGTTCCAGTGAACTGAATCGCCAGCCGGGAACTGCCTCCCAAAACCAGGGTCCCGGCGCCCACCGCGAGCCGGTCGAAATCCGTGCCCGGGTTGGAAGTGCTATTGGCGGCGAGTTCCCAGATATTGGTTCCGCCCGCGCTTAGATCCAGTCCCCCGACTGCCAGCGTGCCGGCGCTGTTTCCCGCGGCAACCACGCCGCCCGCGTTCACCACGACGGGTCCCGTGATGGTTCCCGTGCCGCCCAGCCTGGCACCCGACAGCACCGTGACGGTGTTCGTGCCGGTGCTACTCGGTCCATTAGCCAGCAGGGTCCCGGCGCGGACGGTGGTGGGACCGTTGTAAGTGTTGAAGCCCGCCAGCACCATGGTGCCGGCGCCTTCCGTCGCGATACCAACGCTGGAAACAGTGTTGCTAATGTTACCTGACAGCGTCGTGACACCGAAATTGTTGTTCGTGATCACCATCGTGACGAGGTTGGTCATCAGGATGTTGCCGGACAACTCGAGGTCCGCCGCACCGCTAAACGTCATCATGTTGTTGGCAATCACCGCCATCGTGATGGCATTGGTGATGGCGTTGACCCCAGTCAGGGGAACAGAGGCTTCGACTGCCACGGCCGGCTGGCCGGAGACTGGCTTGATGAGGACCGGGCCGGTGCCCAGGGCGTTCTTGTGCCCGAGCCGCGTGCCGCCACGGGAAATATTCAAACCGCCGCTCCAGGCGCTGTTGTCACCACTTAAAGCCAGCATCCCTCCCGTGCCGCTGTTGGCGCCGCGGGTCGCGGTGCCGGCACCGCTGATTTTTCCGCTCAGAACAAACGTGTTGCCGGGATCGGTATCAAAGCCGATTGTCGAGCCGCCGGTATTCAGAACAATCTCATTCGTCACCGTGCTGATCGGCACGCCGCTGTTGCGCAACGTCGTGGCGACGCTGGCGAGCGGCGACACGATCACCTTGCCGAACCCGGCGGAATAATCCGAATTGAAGCGCGTGCTGGGGTTGTTACCCGACGTCGCGGCAATGACCAAATCGCCCGTGAAGGAATTGCTGCCCCAGAAAATCAGCGCGCCGGTGGATTGGGTGATATTGCCGGTGCCGGTGATATTGTTGCTGAGCGTCAGCGGGTTTCCCGTGGTAGCCGAATTGACCGCCGAATTGCCCGTGACGTTAAACACTGTCCCGGCCGGCAGGGTCACTGCGCCGGAGGCGCGGAAGGTGCCCCCATTCACCGTGATCGAAGAAGGCACCGTCCCAAAGTTGCTCTGAATATTGGCCTGCGCGCCGCCGCTCAAGGACATGGCGCCGGTCACATTGAAAATCGGCAGGCCCGAACCTCCCTGCTGGGTCAGGATGCCGCCCGTCATCGTCACGTTGCCGGTCACATTGACCGTCGGCACGGCAGTACCGCTGGAAAAAACCAGTGTGCCCCCGGAGATCAGCAGGTCACCGGCGATATTCAGCGTCATGGTAGATGGGCTGTTGGCCACGAGCCGAAATTCCCGAACCGTAGTTCCGGTCTGTTGAATGACCAGGTTGCCTGCGACACTGGTCAAATTGGCTGTCTGATTCCAGGCGCCCCCAAGCGAGGCCACGTTGATCTTCAAGGTTCCCCAGTTGACCGCCGGCAAACCTACCGGCGACGTGCCGCCGTTCGCCCATTTCTGAATTTCCACTATGCTGAGCGGACCGCAGGTGCGGGAAGCGTACCCGGGAAAATCATTGGCGGAACCATTTACGCCCACGCTTGTCACGGCATGAATGTAAATGCCGCCGTCGCTCACGGTAAAATTCGTGACCGTGGTGGCGTTGTTCGCGGTAAACATACCCCCATTCTCGATTACAATCGCGCACCCCGCGCCGCCCACCGCCCAGGCAGCCGTGGTGGCCATGCTGTTGTTGGTCTGGATCGTGAAAGTATCGCCCGAGGTGAAATTGCCGGGCGCGCCGCCCCCGCCGGCGCGGTTCGAATCCCAACTGCTCAGGAGACCCGGATCCAGATTTCCCTGTGAATAATAAGTGGTGGCGGCGGATGCCGGGAGGGCAACCGCCAGAAACGCGAGCGCGGCGAAACCGGCGAGTTTGCGATGGTGAACTTGACCCATACTACGTTTGGATGTCTTCATAGCTTTTCATGGTTGAAGCCGGTTTTCGGCTGCTGCGTTGTCCGGCTCGAATGAGGTTAGCTTGCCCGCCTGATGTCGTTCCGCGCCCACAATTTTCTGGAGGGACGCTGCACGCCACTCCGGCACGTTTGCTCAGGATTACAGATCGAACCTACTCCCGGACACCGATTTGCGTCAAGCGGCCCTTTGGTCCATTTCACTTATTGACACCCTTAATTCCCGCCCGCGATACTCATCTAGCATGAGCGGCATTGGCTGGTTTGAGCACGTCGGCCAACGTTGTTCCCCGGCACATCATTGAATCTGTTTATGAATCCCCGAATCACCCGCCCGGCACTGGCCCTCTTCCTCGGTCTGGCGGTGGCGGCAATGGCTCCTGCCGCGCGCGCCAATGTTTACGCCAGCAACGTCCGCCTCAACGGCGCGACGAACAATGTTTCGATTAACCCGGGCGGCTCGGTGAACATCAATTATATCCTGAACGAAGCCGCGTCCAGCGGCGTGACCATTGAAATCCTCTCCGCCAGCAATACCGTGGTGCGCACCATCAGCATCGCCAGCCCGAACGCCGGCACGACGCGCGGCACAAACACCGTCACGTGGAACGGCCAGGATGGCAGCAACGTGAATGTGCCGAGCGGCAGCTACTCGATTCGCGTTACCGCGGCGGCGACGGGTTACGGCGGTTGGACCCAAATCACCACGGACACCAATGTTGGGCAGAATGTGTATGATGGCCGCGGCATCGCGGTGAATCAAAACACGAACAGCTTTTATTACGGGCGCGTGTTCGTGGGCAATTCGCTCGCCAGTCCCGGACTGCCGGTCAATGACGGGGACAAATTGGGCATTCAAAAACTGAATGCCGATGGCTCCCCCGCGGCAGACGGGCGCTTCAGCACGGGTGGCTATCCGTGGACCGGTGACGAAAGCAGCCCGTGGAAATTGGAGGTTTCGGCCGACGACAAGGTTTACGTGAATGATTGGACGACCCACGGCACCTTTGTGACGTTCAATCAATTGCTGACCACGAACGCGTACCAGATCGTCCTGCGCGGCGACGCGGACAACAATCCCAACGGCGGCGCGGCCAGCCTGAGCGGAATCTTCGTCACCGGCGCCGGCACCAACTCGCAAATCTGGGCCACCGACGTCAATTTCCCCAACGACAAGGGTATCCTGCGCTGGGGCGTGACCGGCAATGGCACCTGCGCCACGAATGATACGGGGACTCAAATCGTGAGCAGCCACGGAAGTTCCGATCTGAATCTCTACGCCCAGGACGTGGCGGTGGACAGCAGCAATCGCATCTACACGATTCAATTCGTCGCCGCCAACAACAGCACCGCGCCGCGCGTTCTCCGCTTTCCCGCCTACACCAACTTGGTGGAAACCAACGCGGATTGGAAGGTCGGCCAGGGTTCCAACACCATGCGCGGCGCCTTCGCGGTGGCTGTGGATCCCGCGGCCCAATACGTCGCGGTGGCTTTCCGCGATTCCTCGGGCAGCGGCAGCGGCGGATTGGGAGTTTTCAGCGCCACCGATGGCAGCCTCATCAGCATGAGCTTTGCTCCACTGGACGATTTCACGGACGTGGCCTGGGACCGCGCCGGCAACCTGTATGCGATTGATAACTCCGCGGTGCTGCCCAGCGGCTCGGGAGTCTGGCGCGTCTACTCCCCGCCCGGCGCGAACTCCAGCGTCACACCGTCGCTCGCAACCGTGCAGGTCGCGCCCCCCACGCCGCCGGTCATCACCAGCATCGGCGTGTCCAGCGGCACCGTGACCATTAATTTCACCGGCGCGGTGACCGATGTCCCGGGCGCGTTTACCCTCGTGAACTCGACGACCGTGAGCGGCACTTACACCAACACCCCCGGCGCCAACATCACCGGCGCGAGCGGCACCTACCAGGCCACCGCACCCGTGAGCGGTTCGGTGCAATTCTACCGCATCAAGCGCTAAGCGCTCACGAGGTGGCGATTTGCCTTGGAGCGCGGACATTCTTGTCCGCAGCTACGTAAGAAAACCCGCTGGCCCCGAAGTCTCGAAGGTGGATGAAGGCAATTCTTCTTCAACTTGGAATCTGCAACTTGCTCGCCGCGCCGAAGCGCAGCGAAGGCGGGCTACCTGCAACCTCCCGGCCCTCCTTTTAGTCTTTAGCATTCAGCCTTTAGCCTTTACTATAAGTTGATGCGTTCTGACACGATCAAGAAAGGCGCCGAGCGCGCGCCGCACCGCGCGTTGTTGCGCGCGACCGGTTCCATTGAGTCCGATGCCGATTGGGAGAAGCCCTTCATCGCCATCGCGAACTCCTACACCGATTGCATTCCCGGCCACGCGCACCTGAACGAAATCGGCATGCTGGTCAAACGTCTCGTTCGCGAGGCCGGCGGCGTGCCGTTCATCTTCAACACGATCGGCGTGGACGACGGCATCGCCATGGGCCACAACGGCATGAAGTATTCCCTGCCGTCGCGCGAGCTGATCGCGGATTGCGTGGAGACCATGGTCCGCGCGCATTGTTTCGACGGCATGGTTTGCATCCCGAACTGCGACAAGATCGTCCCCGGCATGATGATGGGCGCGATGCGGTTGAACATCCCCACCGTGTTCGTCAGCGGCGGGCCGATGGCTGCCGGCGTGTCCGACCACGCCGTCGACAGCGAACTGCCCGAGCACCTGCGCCCGGCTTCGCAAAAGGCTGATCTCATTTCCGTGTTCAAGGGCGTTGGCGAATTGCAGACCGGGAAAATCACGGAGGCCGCCTTGCTGAAGCTCGAACAAAGCGCGTGCCCCACCTGCGGCTCCTGCTCCGGCATGTTCACGGCCAATTCGATGAACTGTCTCTGCGAAGCTCTCGGCATCGCTCTCCCCGGCAATGGCACCATCCTCGCCGTCTCGAAGGAACGCGAAGCGCTGTATCAGCGCGCCGCCGAGGCCATCATCAAAATGGTGAAGCTGGACCTCAAGCCGCGCGACATCGCGACCGTGGAAGCCTTCGACAACGCACTGGCCCTCGACGTCGCGATGGGCGGCTCGACCAATACGATCCTGCACACGCTTGCGATCGCGCGCGAAGCCGGCATCGAATACGACATCAAGCGCATCGACGAAATCTCCCGGCGCGTGCCGTGCATCTGCAAAGTCTCGCCGTCCTCCAATTATCACGTCCAGGACGTGCAGCGCGCCGGCGGCATCCACACCATTCTCGGCGAATTGAAGCGCATGGGCGCGCTCACCGAGTCGTGCAAAACCGTCACCGGCAAAACCATCGGCGAGAACATCGACGAATGGGATATCCGTTCCGAGAAGTGCACCCTCTGGGCGAAGACGGCGCGCGTCTCCGGCTGCTCCGCCATCGTCCTCGATCCCAAGGACAAACTCGGTCCCGCCGCGCGCACCGCGAGCGGCAATCTCGTGCCCAAGCCGATGATGTTTTTCCCCGCGGATCACCGTGCCATCACGCTCTGGCGCCTGGCCGCGGCCTTCAACGCCGGCGAAGCCGCCGCCGTCGCCGCGTTGTTCACCGAGGACGGTGAATTTCAAGCCGGTGAAAACGCGACGTGGAAAAGCCCGGCGGAAATCGAAGCCGGCCTGAAACAAAAGTTCTCCGAATACAAAGGCCTCGTCCGCGCCGAACTCGCGCAACTCAAAGGCACGCCGGTCCTCATGCTCTGGCAATACGCCAGGGGCGGAGAAAAGAAACCATACGCGCTCTTGCGCATGGCGCGCCTGCGCGGGTGGCAGATCACGAAAGCCTATTTCGAGCAACGCGAGGCGCAGCTCAAGGAAGCCCAGCCGAGCGGCCTCATGCCCTACGACTCCGCGTTTCGTTTCGACGCCCAGGATTGCATCCGCGACAAGGCGCGCGCCTACACGGCGGACGGCGGTCTCGCGATTCTCTACGGCCAGCTTGCCCCCGAAGGCAGCGTGGTCAAAACCGCCGGCATCAGCGACGCCTTCAAGGCGTACTGTGGGCCGGGCTTCGTCTTCGAAGGTCCCTGTGTGATTTTCGAAAGCCAGGAGGAAGCCTGCGAAGGCATCCTCGCCGGCAAGGTCAAGGCCGGCGACGTGGCCATCATCCGCAACGAAGGCCCCCACGGCGGACCGGGCATGCAGGAAATGCTCTCCCCCACCAGCTACATCGCCGGCATGGGCCTGGGCGACAAAGTCGCCCTCATCACCGACGGCCGTTTCAGCGGCGGCACCGCCGGCGCCTGCATCGGGCATGTGTCGCCGGAGGCTACTGAAGGCGGACCGATCGGGTTGTTGCGTGAAGGTGACCGCCTGCGGATCGATTTTCCGAATCGCCGCATGGACATCCTCGTGACCGAAGCGGAACTCGCCGAGCGCAGGAAGGACTTCAAGCCCGTGAAACGCGAACTCACCGGCTGGCTGGCCCGCTACCAAAAGCTCGTCACCAACGCGAGCCAGGGTGCGGTGTTGACCGTCTGAGGCAGGGTGGTTGGGTTTCGCGCGGTAACCGTAGCGAAGCCCAGGTCCCCCCCTGTAAAAAAAGGGCGCCGGATGGATATCCGGCGCCCCTCGTCAGCAAATTTTCTGCTCAGGGAACCTGCAGGAGATAGAAACCTACCGGCTTCCCCGCAAGGATTGCATTGGTGACGCTGAAATTCCCGCTCCCGTCAAAGGAACCGGCTTGATTCGTCGTCCAAGTCGCGAGCGGTGCTGCCACATTGGTCGAAGTGAGGACCGTGAACGAGCCGTTGGCAGGACCACCGGCGCCGCTGAAGATCAACGCATTGCCTGAAGGCGAGAGCGTCACGCTGCTGATTGTGGGCACGCCGGATCCACCGATGCGCAAAATGCCATCGGTCGCCACCGTGCTGGTGTCCCAAACCAAACCGGGCGCCGGCACAGCCGGGGTGATGCTGGTGAAGGAGCCACCCAAAAAGCTGCCGGCGGTGAAGACGGTAATGGTGTCCGCCGCAGTCAACGCCTGACCGCTGAGGACCAGGCTGAGCGTGCCACCGAGGGTGACGCTGCCGGTGAGAGCGACCTTGTCGTTCGTCACCACACCGCCGGTCTTGTTCACCTTCAACTCGATGGTGCCAGAGTTTATCAAGCTGCCGGTAACCGCGAGGTTTCCGTTGCCTTTCAATGTTTGCGGCAGATAAACCGTCAACGTGCCGTCAAACCGGCCTGACACGTCCACGCCACCGCCCGCCAGATTGATGTTGGCGCTGCCCGCCGATTCGCCCGACCCGGTAAAGGCCAGGGTGCCCGCTGAAACCGTGGTGTCGCCGGTGAACGGATTGGAAGTGGAAACCGTGAACGTGCCGCCATTGACCGTGAGGCCCGTTTTGCGGCCGCTGGCCGAATCAACAATGATGCCGCCGTAGGTTCCCGACCCGACGGTCAGCGTCGAATCCGCGGTGGTGCTGCTGTTGGTGATGACCTTGGTGCCGCCCGTATCCGAGATGACAGCGATTTGCTGGTTGAACCCGGCCAGGTCGAGCGTGGCCGACTGGCCAGACACGCCCATCAGGAGCGTCAAGCCCGTTGGCAGCGCATTGTTGGCGCCCAGGCGAATGCCACCCGAGACGAATGACGTCACACTCCACGCATTATTGGTGGAATTAATCGTCCAAACCGAGGTATCAGGCTTGAGCACACTGAGGCCGGGAAGATTAATGGTGCCGTTGAGAATTCCAGAGCCGTTGCCGCCACGCAGGAAGAGGCTCCCGGTGAAACCGGGACCAGAGATGTTTCCATTCAGATAAAGCAGGGTGCCCACCCCTTCCGTCTGGAAGGCAGCTGCTCCATTTCCCTCCAGAACCGTGGGTCCATTGACGTAGTTGGTTCCCGCCAGGCTTTGAAACGTGGCCCGACAATCCGGCGACGCGGTGAGCCCGGTCATGTGAACCGTGGTGCCGCTGCTCACCACCAACCCGTTGCCTCCCAGGGCAAATTTGGTCGCTCCGGTCGGCCCGGTCGCCGTGGAGGCGGTCACAAAAAGATCCGCCGAATTGATGTTTTGATTTCCGCTCAAGCTGAGCGTGCCGGCATTCCCCGACAGCACCCCGCTGAAACCGTTCACATTCCCCAGGGTAAGCGTGCCCGTGCAAAGGTTGGTGAGCTTTCCGTTGCCGTTAAGCGCGTTGCCCAGGGCGAAACTCCCCGTCCGATTTGCGATCAACACCCCATTGTTGGTGATGGGCCCCGAACCAAGCGCGCCGTGCGCATCTGCCTGGCCTAACACCACTGTACCCGCCTCGATCACGGTCGGCCCGCTGTAGGTATTGTCGGTGTCCACCACCAGCGTGCCGGCGCCCCGCTTGGTCAAACCGGTCGTCCCCACCAGCTTGCCGCCTACATCCGTTCGCAAAATGTAGTCAAAATCGTAATCCACCGTGACCGAACTGGGAGTCAGCGAGCCGAACAGGCTGACCGTCGTCGCCGCCACGCCGCGACTGTCGAACAGCGCATTATCGCCGTCCGTATAAGCCACAGCGTTCGTGGCCGTATCCACCCAGTTCAGCGTGTTGGTGTTCCAGTCGCCGCCATTCACGCCCGTCCACGCCAGGTTCAGCGGGGTTCGGACGGTGAGCGTGGCGACCGTGCTCGTGCGGCTATTGACCCCGTTGTCGACGACCACATCGTAGCCTGCGGCATTCGTGAGTTGGGCCGACGCAAACGTCAGGACGTTGCTCGTGGCGCCCGGAATCGGAGATCCCGTCTTCCGCCATTGATATGTAATCGGCGTGGTGCCACCGCCAGCCAATACCGTGAAGCTCGCCGGCTGGCCAATCGCCACCGTGACATCGGTTGGATTCGAGAGAATATCAACGAGGCTCGCCGCGAGGTCACCCCGGAAAGTCACCATGTCCAGGCGCAGGTTGGCGTTGTTCACGTTGTAAGCGTTCAACACGCCGACATAACCAGCGGTGCCGCTGCCGATGGCCGTGCTTTCGAACTCGCTTACAATCCGCACCCCAAAGTTCGTGTTATTATTCGCTCCCGCCACCGCCGCGAAGCTGACGTTCGTGATCGGGTTGATCCACAGCGTGTCGGCGGTGCTGTTGATGACCACGTCCTTGTCCACCCAATTGGTGCCATTATCAACGCTATACTGAACACGGTAGTATTTGCTGGCGGATCCGCTGTTCGCCTGGTCCCAGGACAGCGTGATGTTTTGGTAGCCCACCGTGTTGATATTCATTTGCACGCCGACGGTCTTGTTGCTGATCGTGCTGCTCGAGGCCGGCCAGTTGCCCAGCAGGCGCAAGCCGCTGTTGTTGCCGTTGAGGCCAACCGGGTCGGAACTTCCAGACGGTGCGTTCGTCGCCCCATTGTAGACCGTGGTCAGGGGCGCGATCACGGTGAACGTGCCGGTGCCCGTGGACGGCACCAGCGTCCCCGTGCTGGGCAAGCCGTCCGGGGGATTCGAATTGAAATCCCACTGAGTGATGTTGGTCGCCGCGAAAGCGCCCAACGAGAGCCCGATTGAGACGAGGGCGGTGACGATGATTTTTTGCATGGAACGGAGTTTTCTAGGAGGGTTGACGGTTCTCGCCGTCATTAGCGATGATGGCGCGAGGATCGTTTTGATTCAGCGCAGACATTCAAGTCGGGCTCAAGACAAATCCGTAATGAATCGGGGAGAAGATTCGTAAAAACGGTGCCGCGCAAGTGCAAATTGCAAATGTCACGCAACATTGCCGGTGTCACACACCCGTAAGCTGAATGTTTAGCCAAATCATTCTTACTTTTTTCGGTCTACCGTCATCGCACAGCTTTGCCAGCGTGCCTTGATGCGATGGGACTACCCTACTAAAACATGGAAATGGCGCCGGTGTTAATACCCTCAAATGAGGGTGAATAGGTGACAATGCAGGGACGCCTTGCCGCGAGTTGACGTCTGTCCCCAAAAGCCTCCAATTGACCTGACCCGATCTTGAGCTATAATCACCGACCCGCCGAGGCAGACCGAAACCGTGGCCAATGACGGCACGACGCGTCCAGCTTCGTTCCGGGGCGTGGCGGTCAATCAGCGGCGAATACTTATTCATGCTTACAGTTCGGAATCTTAAAGTGGCGGTTGGCGGGCGGACCTTGTTCGAGGACGCCACGCTGCGGATCAATTACGGCGACCGCCTCGCGCTGGTTGGCCCGAACGGCGCGGGCAAGTCCACGCTCTTCTCCATCATTCTTAAGCAGCGGGACCCCGACGCCGGCGTGCTGGAGCGCGATGAATGGACCATGGTCGGATATCTTCCCCAGGAAGCGGAAGCGCTGGGCGCGGAAACCATCATGGACGTCGCCACCGGCCGGGTGGACGAATTGCCGCAATTGGAAAAACGACTGCACGAGTTGGAGCAGTCCGGGAATGTATCGGGCCCCGAATATCTGGAGGCCCACGCGAAGCACGACAAGCTGACCGATCCCGACGTGGAGACGAAGGCCAAGCAGATGTTGCGCGGATTGAGCTTTCGCGACTCGGACTTCGACCGGCCCGCCCGGGACATGAGCGGCGGTTGGATCATGCGCGCCCGCCTCGCTCGCCTTCTGGTGATGGAGCCGGACCTCCTCCTGCTGGATGAACCCACCAACCACCTCGACCTGCCCTCCCTGCTCTGGCTGCAGAGCTACCTCAAGAATTACTCCGGCGCGTTGCTGCTGATTTCCCACGACCGCCAGTTCATGGACGAGATCGTGCGCGAGGTCCACGAAATCTCCGAGAAAAAGCTCATCGCCTACACCGGCAACTACTCGGACTACCTGGTGGAGCGCCAGGTACGATACGATCAACAACTCGCCGCTTACAACAACCAGCAGAAAGAAATTTCCGCGCTGCAGCAGTTCGCCGATCGCTTTCGTTCGGTGACCTCCAAGGCTTCGCAGGCGATGAGCAAGCTCAAGCAGATCGAGCGCATGGAAAAGATCGAGAAACCCCTCCCCCCGCGTAAACCGTTTCGTTTCCAGATTCCCCAACCGCCCCGCGGCGGACAGCGCGCGGTCAACCTGAAGGGGATCCACATGGCTTACGGCACGAACCGCGTTTACACGGGTATGGACCTCGAGATCGAACGCGGCGATCGCACCGTATTGGTCGGCCCCAACGGCGCCGGCAAATCCACGCTGCTGAAAATTCTCGCGGGCGAAGTCGAGTTTCAACAAGGCGAACGCGAACTGGGGCACAACGCGAAAGTCGGTTACTTCAGCCAGCATCGCGCTGCCAGCCTCGATCCCGATAAGACCGTGCTGGACACCGTGAGCGCCTGCGCCCCGTTGATGCGCGAAGAGGAAGTCCGCGCCGTGCTCGGGTCATTCATGTTTCGCAAAGACGACATCTTCAAACCCACCAAGGTCCTCAGCGGCGGCGAGAAAACGCGGCTCAACCTGATCCGATTCCTGGTCGATCCGCCGAACCTTCTGCTCATGGACGAACCCACGACCCACCTCGACATCAACACCGTGGAATCCCTCACCCTCGCTTTGGAACGTTACGAAGGCACGCTCGTCTTCATTTCCCACGACGTCCATTTCATCCGCAAAACCGCGACCAAAGTCCTTCACGTAAACGCCGGTCAAATCACCTCCTACGTGGGCGGCTATGATTATTTCCTCGAGAAAACCCGCGCCGTCGACGACGGCCGCCTCGCCCTGACCGCTGCGTGATGCGGGCACCGATTTTGCGTCGGCGGACGCAGTCTCTGCACTAAAGCAGTTTCAATAAACTTGTGGCCGCATTCCCGGTAGGGCCGCGCTGCTGCGCGGCTGCGGCGTCGTGTTGCCTTCGCTACAGAATCAAATAAACCGCTGTAGCTGCGAACTCATCACCC
The DNA here is from genome assembly GCA_964448135.1 of uncultured Verrucomicrobiota bacterium. Taxonomy (GTDB): domain Bacteria; phylum Verrucomicrobiota; class Verrucomicrobiia; order Limisphaerales; family UBA8199; genus CAYUVH01. The sequence goes on from CAYUVH010000018.1 coordinate 70,578, forward strand.
ACGCCACCATGATCCCGTACCGCATTCGGTCCCACAAGACCCACAGGTCCCAACGGTATCCGACCATTTGCGTTGAGGGCGTGACTCGCTCGGTGGCTACCAGGGACGGCGCACACGGAAGAACTCGCTACCGGATGCCGGCAAAGTGACACTGAGCACACTGGGACTTGCGGTTGGCGCATTGGTGACCCAGACCCACGACGTCGGCAAGGGCAGCGCGCCAGTCGACTCCAGAAGTGTATCCGCGATGCTGTTGGGCCACGAAAGCGTTGCGGCCTTGCCTGCCCGGCTGATCCCGATCGAAACCGGATTGCCGATAATGATCGTGCCATTAAGGGTGGTACTGGCACCGGGCACGCTGGCCACCACCGACCAATTATAGCTGGCCGGTGTGGCGTAGGTGTGGGTCGGGAATTGATAGGTGCTGTGCGCTGAACCGTCTCCGAAATTCCAATTGAAGGACGCCGCAAGGAGGGTGTTGGTCACCGCCGGCACGACTCCGAAAGCTACGGGCCAGCCGGCAGGGTAACTCGGCGGGACGTGCGCGGTTGCCCCCAGGGAGAAAGGCCCCTGCGCCACCGTGACGGTTCCCGTGGCCAGGCCGGAATTTTTCGAACCATCCCACGCCGCGTAGGTGAAGGTGTCGGTTCCGATGAACCCCTCGTTTGGGAAATACGTCAGGATGTGGTTGCTCACGCCGAGCGAACCGTTGGCCGGTTGGGAAATGATGCGCAACACTGCCGTTGGCGGTGTCACCGTTACGTTCAAGTTTAGCGGCGCGCTGTTAAGCGTGTTCCCGGAAGCGTCCTTGACGGTGGGTTCCGCGCTGGTGTTGATGGAATCGTTGCTGGCTCCATTGTGGCAGTTATAGCAGCCGATTATGGCGCCCCGGAACAGGTTTACCGTCACCGTGCCGCCATCAAAATTGGCCGTCAAAGTGCGGTTGTTCTGGGCGCGCGAAAGCACCGTGCCGCGATTGTCAGTACCGTGACAGGCCTGGCATTTGGCCAGGTTTCCCCCGATGTAGTCGTGGTGCCCCGAGACCCAGCTTTGCCCGATCGGATGCATCCCATGAGGTCCATTGGTGGCGGTGCTGCTGCTCACGGACATGGAGACATGGCAGGAGTTGCATTCCACCATGACTCCGCCGTGGCCCTGGAGCGCGGCGTTGCGCAGGTTGTCATTTGCGTGCGTGCTGGGAAATTCCGCGTGCGTGGAGCCGTGGCAGGCGGAACATTGCAGGCCGCCATGACCCACGGAAAATCGATACAGCGAAAGGCCGGTGGCTGGCGTATTGGGCGTGGTGGCGAAGGTTTGATTGGCCGGAACGCGCACGGTGCCGTTGGTGTCGGTGAACACCGAGGTGTAACGGATCTGGCCATTGTTGCTGGTGGCGGTGCCACTGTGGCATTGCTGGCAGGTCGGCTCCATGAACCAACCAACCCGGGTGAGCGCGCCCACGGTGCTCATGTTGCCGTGGCAGGCCTGGCATTGCATCTCCATGGAGCCGTCCGGAGCGATCGCTCCACCCATCGCTCCCCGCAGACATTTGGTGGTGGAGCCGGGGTGACAACGGTAACAGGCCGCGCGGTTGGCGGAGTTGTCGAGCGTGGTGTTCAGCACGGGATCCTGCACGTGGGCATGAAAAGCATGTACTGACGCGGTCAGCGGCGGAATCGTGCTATAGCTGGGCGCGCCCAGCGCCTCCGAAGCGTGACAGGCGGCGCACAGAACGGGTTTGCCGTCCGCGACCACCCCTCGATAGAGCCCCTGCGGATTGAAGCCGCGCGCGGCCAGCGCTGCCCGGTAAAGGGCGGGATGCTGGGCAAACTCATGTTCATCGTGCAGCCGCAGAATATTCAGCCGAAAATCGCGTTCCGTTAGTCCGTCCCATAGCCAGCCCGCGGCGGGCTTCGCTGAAGCTTGAGTGCCCGAGGCGTGGCAGGCGCGGCAATCCATCTCATCAGAGACCGGCAGGACGATGTCGTTGGTGGCGATGGGTTGGTTCGCCGCATTGCGGGCAATGAGTCGCATCAGCGGATAGGGGTTTTTGTTATGTGCGTCATCGTAAGGCGATATGGGTATGCCCTCGGCGCGAAACCAGTTGACCCTGGTAAAAACACCGCCGGCCGGCTGATTGGTCTGCTCGAACAACATGCTTTGCGGGACATTGCTGACGCCCGGCATGGACCAACCCGCCAGGCCCCCTTCCGGCGCGAGGGTGGCGCCAAAGAGCGCGGTGGCATACGTGTAATAATTACCTTTGCCCATGGCGGTCGAGTTGAACGAGCCGCCCGGGTCGGTGACGGCCTGGTAGGTCACCGTGTAGCCTGCAGCGTTGGTCACCAGCTTGCCGGCGACGATGAGCTGGGACTCGATCGTGTTGTAAGGCGGCAGGATTGAAAACACCGAGTAATCACTGTCCATGCAGTGCATGCCCAGATTATTCCAACCGAGGATTTGGTTGTTGGCGGCGGCGAGAGAAAGCGGGGCTGCCAGCGCCGCCAGAACCGTCCATTTGAGTGTGCTCATAAAAAGAAACCGCTGCTACAACCGGGCCGTAACCATGAGAAAAGTTACAAATCAAGTTCGGCTGGCATCCGCGAAGTTGATAGTGATGTGGTCCAGAAGATTACCGAAACATCGAGGGGCTCCAGCGTGGTTAAACGAAGACAAACGAGTTAAGGAGCTTTGCGTCAGCGAGCTTTGAGCCCGGTACGATTGAACGCGCCCGTGCCGTACTAACGCAAACAAATAGCTGACAGAACCCAGGAGAATCTCTTCTCTTTTTTTGGCCGGGTAGTTACAAGGAATGATTTGTCAGCCGAGCAAGTTCAGCCATTTCCTGTGCGCCTTAGCGTCCTTCGCTCTTTGCGTGGTTGTTCCCGTCCGTGCCTTTGTGGCTCTGTGGTGAATTCCTGATTTCTCCCCGCTCCCGCCTCCAGCCTTATTTTCGCTTCCTTCAGTTCGATCATCCCAGAGCTCTCCGGCCAAATACTCTGGCGCATTTTTTCGCCTCCATTTTTTGCGAGCTGACCCCCTCAAATTTCCCTCGCTCCGCCGCTTGACACCCAGATCGTCCTGAGCAAAATATCAGCTGGCAGGAGGATGGATTCCCGATTCCATGGGAAGCAGCATCATGATAGTAATGATCTTTGACATCAGCATTCCAAGACGGTGGAAGGCAGACGCAAGCTGGACCGGGTCGAATCAAAGCAATCCGGGTAAATCCGGGTAGATCCTGGTAAATCCGGGTAGATCCTGCCAAAAAAATTCGGCGGCCAGGTCCTGTCCGCCATAACGCGTTTTATCCCGGCTGTCGCCTTGGCGCGAAATCCAAGCATGAATCCGCTTATAATTTTGTGCCGTTCTAATGCAACGCAATGGAAATCCTCCGCTGCAAGTTCCTGCTCCATACGAGCTTGCGGTTTCCACAAATTCCCTCCAGTTCAAATGCAAAATCCGGGTTTTATCGCACTTCCAAACCGAAAGCGCCCGTTGACTTGGCTCCGGACGGCGGCTACCCTGCATCGGGTTAGGCCCTAGCTGCCATGTTGGAAGTCATTGAAAAACTGCTGATCCTCCAGGACCGCGACCGGAAACTCCGCCGCGTGGAGGGAGAACTCGCCCATATCGGCCCCGAACGCCTCGGTTTCAAGGGCCGGACCGCCGATGCCCAGGCCGGCCTCGAAGCCGCCAAAACCCGTGTCAAACAGATCGAGTCCTCCCGCAAGAGCCTGGAAATCGAGGTCGAGGAGAAAAAGAACCTGATCATCAAGTACGCCAACCAGCAGTTCCAGACCCGCAAGAACGAGGAATACCGCGCCCTCCAGAATGAAATCGAAGGCTGCAAACAGGCCATCACCAAAATCGAGGACCAGGAAATTGAGTTGATGGAGCAGGCTGAATCGGCCCAAAAGGACGTCGCCCGCGCCAACCAGGTCCTCGCCGAAGCCAAAAAGCTCGCCGACGACCAGATTTCGCAACTCGACCAGCGCGAAGTAAACCTCAAAAAGGAACTCACCGAACTCCAGGCCAACCGCGCCGAACTCGCCCAGGCGGTCGATGACACCACCCGCAGCCGCTACGAACGCCTCGTCCGTACCAAAGGTGAAAACGTCGTCGTCGGCGTCCAGCACGGCATGTGTGGCGGCTGTCACATGAAGCTCCCCGCGCAGATCCTCGTCTCGTGCCAGGCCAGCCAGGAAATCACCGCCTGCACCAATTGCGGCCGCCTGCTCTACTACACGCGCGACATGGACCTCGCCGTCGCCGATTAGGCTGCACCGTTCCTCATCCTAATCTTACTCGTAATCCCAATCCTCCACTTTTCGTTTTCCGTCCAACTTGCGTTTCTCTGCGACTGGTGAAACGTTTAACAGTGCCAGAACCGATCCGAATTCAAGCCTGCCGAATGGCTGGCTGGATTTTCCTCCTCCTGACCCTCGGTAAGCTGACCGCGCTTCCCGCCGCCACCATCACCCTTCAATCCAGCGTCCTCGGCCCCACCCCCGCTTCGCTCGCCTATAACGCCGGCCATTTCGCTCCCGGCAGCAACACCAAAGACTGGTGGCATTATGCCGCCGTAACCGGCGCGCGCGTATTCATCAGTCCCAGCCTCATCGAGCCCTCGGACGATATCGGCGGTTGGGGCGATGGCGTGACCGATCAGGCCAGCTTTCTCTCGCGGCGCGCCGCCCTGCGCGCGAATCCGCTCAACACGAATTACATCAACTGGCCCTACCTCACGAACCGCTTCGGCCTCACGCTCCAGCACGGCGCGAACATCCTCCGCCCGAACTACGCCTGCGGCGAATTGCAGAAGCTCGGCATCAGCATCCTGATTTGCGCCAGCGCCACGCCGGGAACTTTTCCACTCACCTCAACCAACGACTGGGCGGGCAAATGGGAGCTCTGGCAGCACTTCTACGCGGAGGCTTTTTACCTGGGGAAGAATTTCGGCGTGGAAAAATACCAGATGTACAACGAGCCGAATCTCGACACCATCACGGTGACCGACTTCGTCCAGCGCCTGCAGTTGGTTTCCGACGCCGTGCAATGCGCCCTCACGGACGTCAACCAGCTCTATGGCAAGACGCTGGCACCGCAGATGTTCGCGCCCGTCTCCGCCGGCACGGCGAGCAGCACCTGGGCAAGCTGGGGGCAACCCGTGGTCACGAACCGCCACAAGGATTTTCAAGGACAAACCTCGACGAACAACTGGCTGATCCGGACGTACGACTACCACGAATACAACTCCAGCCCGGGTAATTTCGGAAACAATCTCGCGAGCCTCAATAGTTCGATGACCGCGGCCATGTCGCCGGAGCCGCGTTTTCCGACCGCCATCTCCGAATTCAACGTCCACACCGCCGGCGTCTTTGCCACGCTCACCGATACGTTGGATTCGCCGGCGCAGTATGCCGCGTTTGGCGCGATCGTCGTGAATCTTGTGAATAACTTTTGCAATGAACTTTATGTCTTCAAGTTCAGCCAGACGCTGTACTCGGACACGGTGCCGATCAAGAAGAACGGCATGATGTTTGTGGACAACACCAACTCGCCCTACAACCTCGGCGGCATCACGAAAGCGGGCGAAGTCTGGCGGCTGTTCAACCGCGGCGCGGCGCCGGGACGCACGCGGCTCAACCTGATCAAAGGCACGGGCGCGACCGGCGTGGACGCGCTGGCCGCCTACGATCCGGCCGCGCAGATGTATCATGTGTTTGCGGCGAATGATGCGGGTGACGTGGGTCTGACGTTTGACACGACTGCCTGGGGTCTGCCGTCAGGCCAACCGGGAGTGCTGCGGGAGGTAAGCGAATCATGTTACGGCGGCGTGCGCGCGGTGGTCACTCCGTCGGGTGCGCAGTATTCGCCGGGAACGTCGGTCTCGAACACGGTCTGGCTGCTGAGCGTCCCCGCCCGTCCGATATTGACCAACCAAATCGTCGCGGCAACCGAGGATGCGATGGTGGCCGACGGGGCGAATCGCGCGCGGAATTATCGTTCGAACGCAACGTGCATCGTACGCAACAGCTCCACCAACACCGCGAATCGCAGCGCCGCCCTCATCAAGTTTCACCTGCCGAACGTGAATCGCGCGGACATTCAGTTCGCTTTGCTGACGGTGCGCGCCTCGTCTCTCAACGGAAGCGCGCCGGTGCAGGCGCACGTTTACGGCATCACCAACAACACCTGGTCGCGGCAGACCGTCGCGTGGAGCAACGCGCCGAACCTTGCCCAGAACATTTCCGCCGGGCAGAACTTCACCAACAATTTTGTGCTCGGAGCAGGCGACTCGGCGGCGATGTCCGGCCAGTTCGTGGCGGATGCGAGTTCCGTCGATCGCACCATCGATGTCACCGACTTCATCAAGTCCGCGCCGACCAACGATGTCTCCTTTCTCGTGGTGCGGGAGAATCGCTACTACGGCGACGTCCAGGACGCTGACGGAATGAACATCGTCTCCGGCTGGACCAACGCCGGCGCGGGGCCACGGCTGCAATTCATCGTGGCGCAATCAGCCAGCAATGGCGCGCCGGTGATTGTCGGGCAGCCCACGGGCGTGACCGTCAACACCGGGAGTCCCGCGACTTTCTCTGTCGCGAGCCAGGGGACATCGCCGCTGTATTATCAATGGCGGTTCAACGGCACGACCCATATCGGCGGAGCGACGCAATCGTCGCTGACCATCCTTAACGCGCAGTCCACCAATGAGGGTGATTACAGCGTGATCGTTTCGAATACAGCGGGCGTGGCGATCAGCTCAAACGCCGCGCTCACGGTGTTACCCATTGGCATCGCCCTGCCCTGGTATGAAGGATTTGCCTACACCCCGGGCTGGGTACTCAATGGCCAGAGTGGCTGGGTGTTGAATTCGGGCACCAGCGGGACAATTGAATCCGGCTCACTGTCGCTCAATGGGCTGGCGGCATCCGCGGGAAACAAACTCACCTGGGGTGGACCGGCCATGAGCCTGCGCCTGCCACTCGGCGCGACTTTGCTTTCGGGCGACGTTTATTTCTCCTTTCTCTTGCGTGTCGATACGCTAGGCACGTCGTTCAACAGCACGGCCACGATTGCGGGCTTCACCACGGGCACCGGCACTGCGTTTGTCACCAAGGTGAATCTCCAAACCAATGGCGTGGGCGGGTATGTCCTCGGCGTTTCCAAGAGCACGGGCACCACTTACGGCGCCTGGTCGGCGACAAATTTCAGTCCCGGTGAGACAGTCTTCATCGTGGGCCGCTATCGGTTCGTCAGCGGCACGGGCACGTCCGATCTTTGCGACCTGTGGATCAATCCTTCACCAGCCACCTTCGGCGCAGCTTCGCCGCCGTCTGCAACGCTCGCGGGGGTGGGCAGTGGCGGGAATGACCTGGGCCAGATCGACCGATTCTTTTTTCGGTCGGGCGGCTCCAGTGCGAGCCCGTCCAAGCTCGTGACCGATGAGTTGCGCCTGGGGTTGGACTGGGCATCGGTTACGCCGCCGCCACCGGTCTCCCTTGGCGCGTCGCTTTCGGGCTCCTCATTTGCTCTGCGGTGGACAACCAATCTGGCCGGCTTCCAAATCCAGTCCACTGCTTCGCTGGAACCGCCGGTTGTGTGGAGCAATGAGCCGGCCGCGCCGGTAATCAGCGGGACCAATTTCCAATGGTCGGCGGGGACGAGCAACGACGCCCGTTATTTCCGGCTGACGAAGTGACGCGACGTCACTTCAACTTCTTCACCAGGACCTTCGAGTTTCGCCCGCTGGCATCGTACTTCTCGCGGCGCGAGGGCGGCAGATCGTCCGGCGTGCCTTCGGCGAACCCGCCCTTGGATTGAAAATAGGTGAACGCCTGCGTGGACAGAGTGACCAACTCATCCAGCCCGAGTTCGCGCGCGCGGTTCTCCACGAACTGAATCAACTTCCGGCCGATGCCCTGATTTTCGTGGGCGGCGCTGACGTACAGAAAAGCCAGCTCCCCCTTCTTCTGTTCCGAGTAAATGTGGAGCGCCACGCACGCGACGGGGTTGCGATCAATTTCGAAGATGTAATAGTCGCCCAGTTGCTTCTCAATGCTGAACCGCGTGCGCTTGACCAGTTCCTCCGAAGCGACCGAGGACTTGGTCAGATTCAGGATGCTGCGGATGTCCTTCTTCATCGCCCGCCGAATCTGCTGGAATTCGTTGGCGTAGATCAAGGTGCCGACGCCTTCGTTGGTGAACACTTCCGCGAGGAGCCCTTCCTCCACCGCGCCATTGATGACGTGCACGCGCGGCACGCCCCCTTTGCAGGCGGCGGCGGCGTGGATGGCTTTCGAAAGCATTTCCGGCTGCACGGAATTCTTTTGCAGCGCGAGCACCGATTCCAAATCCGCTAGCGGCATCTGACGGATCACCGCCTCCCCCACGCCAATGCCGTCATAGGGCGTGATGAACATCAGCTTCACCGCCTTCAAGGATTCCGCGGCGGCCAGGGCAACACCGTCCGAATTCACCCGATACGTCTTGCCGTCACCATCAAAACCCAGCGGCGGCAGCACCGGGATGATGCCATTGTCCATGAGCTTCTGGCACATCTCGACGTCCACGCGCTCCACTTTACCGGTAAATAGATGGTCCACGCCGTGAATGATGCCCAGCGGATGCGCCACCACCGCGTTCGTGCAGGCGGCTCGCAAATCATGCGCGGACAGGCCTTCAAGAATTTCATGCGTCAACCGGTTCGCCGCCGTCAGCGCCAGCTTGAATGTGGCCTCATCGGTGACCCCCATCCCATCGAGGTCGGAGGGTTTCACCTTCTGCTCGGCAGCCATCGCCTTGATCTGGGCGGACGCGCCATGCACGAGCACTACGCGGATGTTCAGCGAGCGCAGCACGGCTATGTCCATCAAGATGTTGCCGAAGTTCTCGTCCGTGACGATGGCGCCGTCCACGCTGATGATGAACGTTTTCTCCCGGAACTGCGGAATATACCGCAGGATGCCGCGTAAGTCGGTGAGTTTCACTATATCACTAATTAATTTCCATTAAGACCAAATTAAGGATTGGATTTATTTGTTGGTGCTTTCAATACAATTGTCTTTCCATATTTCCAATGCTTTTTACGCTTCGCGGGCAAAACCAGATGCGGATCAACATGAAATCGACAACGACGTTAGCCATTCTCCTCGCCACCACGCCCTTGCTGCTGGCCGCGCCGGACCTGACCAAAATGCCGCCGGCCTCCGACAAAAAGGATCTGACCTACGCCAAAGACATCCAGCCGATGTTCAAAGAATCGTGCATGCGCTGTCATGGCGCCGAACGGCCGAAGGCGGGCCTGCGTCTCGACAGCGTGGAGGCCGTTCTGAAGGGAAGCAAGGACGGTAAAGTCGTCCAACCGGGCAAACCGCTGGACAGTCAGCTGCTCATCGCCGTATCGCAACTCGATCCGAAGACCGCGATGCCGCCGAAACGCCGCGCGCGTGGTCCGGGCGGCCAACCGCCGGCGGCTTCCACCGAAGGTGATCGCAAGGAAGGCGAACAAAAAGGCGGACCCGGCGGAGGTCCCGGAGGGCACCCGCCGGCGCCGCCGTTGACCGCGGAGCAAGTGGGAATTGTGCGCGCGTGGATCGCCCAGGGAGCGAAGTAACCGCTTCCGTCCCGGCTATTGGCCGAGGACTTCGCGCAAGGCTTCCAGGCAGCGTTTGTTCTCCTTCGGCGTGCCGACGGAGATGCGGATCCATTCGGGCAGATCGTAACCGCCCATCGGCCGCACGATCACTCCGCGCTTTTGGAGTTCGACAAAAACCCGCTGCCCTTCACCGACCTTGATGAGGATGAAATTCGCGGCCGAGGGCACATATTCCAGCTTGAGGTCGCGGCAGGCGCGCTCCCAGAACTTCAAACCGCTCGCATTGTTGCGGCGCGTTCGATCCACGTGCCGGGTGTCATCGAGCGCCGCCAGGGCGCCTGCCTGCGCGATGGAGTTCAAATTGAACGGCTGACGAATCTTTTCGAGCTGCGCGATGAATTCCGGATTGCCGATGCCATAACCAACACGCAGTCCGGCGAGGCCGTAAATCTTCGACAACGTCCGCATCAGGATGACGTTCTGCAAACGGGCTTCACGGATGGGCGTCACCAGGTCGAGCGGTTCCTTCAGGAATTCCACATAAGCCTCGTCCAGCGCCACCAACACCGACCCCGGAACCGCTTGAACAAATCGCTTTAACTCCGCGGCCCCTACCGAAGAACCTGTGGGATTGTTGGGGTTGGCCACAAAGACGATTTTCGTGGCGGGGGTGATGGCCGCCAGCATCGCGTCGAGGTTGTGCCCGTATCGATCCGCCGGCACGGTGACCAGGCGCGCGCCGAACAACGCCGTCACAATGGGATACACCGCGAAGCAGTACTGCGAGACCACCACTTCCGCGCCGGGCGAAAGCAACGCGTGGCCGAGCAGCTCGATAATTTCGTTGGAACCATTTCCGAGAATCAGGTTGCCGGGTTCCAATCCCAGTTTCGCCGCCAGCTTTTGCTTGAGGTAGTAGGCTCCGCCATCCGGATACAAATTCGTGCGCCCCACGGCCTTTTTCATGGCGGCCAGCGCGAGGCGCGAGGGCCCGAGCGGGTTTTCGTTCGAAGCGAGCTTGATGATACTCTCGGCCGGCAAGCCGACCTCCCGGGCGACTTCTTCAATGGGACGACCCGGCTGATAAACCGGCAGGTGCTCCAGCACCGGATTCAGTGAAAATGGAACGGACATGGCAGGTTACTCCTCGCCCGGCAATTCCAGTCCGGAGCCGGGGTAAAGCTGTTCATAATCCACCGCCTGCGCGCCGATGATCGCCGCCACGCCGAGAATATCGCGGGCGGTGGAACCGCGCGAAACGTCGGCCGCCGGACGATCCAAGCCGAGCAGAATCTGGCCGTAGGTGTTGGCCCGGGCGATATAGCGCATCATCTTGCTCGCGATGTTGCCGGAATTCAGGTCTGGGAAGATCAGCACGTTGGCCCGGCCACCCAGTTTTGAATCCGGCGCCTTGCTCGCGGCGATTTCAGGAACGAGCGCCGCGTCGGCCTGGAGTTCGCCGTCAAAATCCGCTGTCAATCCCCTTTCTTTCGCGCGGCGCTCGGCCAGCGCCGTCGCGGCCTGAAGCCGGCCGCTGGATGGATGAGCCGCGCTGCCCTTCGTGGAGAAGGAAAGCATCGCCACACGGGGCCGAATACCGAGCAGGTGATTGGCAAGCTGCGCCGTGGAAACGGCGATGTCCGCCAGTTGCTCCGTGGTCGGTTCGGGAATGACGCCGCAGTCAGCCAGGAAAAGCACGCCTTCGTGTCCGAACCGCGTATCTTCCAGCTCCATCACCAGGCAGCTCGAGGCCGTCGTCGCCTGCGGAGCGACCTTGATGATTTGAAACAGCGGCCGGAGGACCGTGCCGGTGCTCTGATTGGTGCCCGCCACAAAACCGTCGGCCTGGCGCATCGCCACCATCATCGCGCCGAAGTAATTCGGCTGCAGCACCGCCTCGCGCGCTTCGAATTCCCGCAGACCACGTGACCTTCGCAGCACCTCGAAGCGCCGCGTAAAATTCTCCAAATCATCGCTCTCGGCGGGATTGATCACCCGCACCCCATCGAGGGATATATTCAGATCGGCGGCGATCTCTTTGATGCGGGATCGGTCCCCGAGCAGGATGGGCGCGCCCAGGCGCAGCGAATGATACTGCCGCGCGGCCTGAAGCACGCGCGGTTCGGTTCCTTCGGGGAACACGATGCGCTTCGGGTGGCGCTGCAGCTTTTCGATCAGACTCGAAATCAATCGCATGGCGCAAGTTTGTAGCCCAGCGGCGGGCAATTCGCAATCCTGCTGATTGAGCCCTCAGTCCGGCTTTGCGGCCCGCAAGCGTGCCAGCAACTCGTCGGATTTTTTGATCAACTCGGCCAGGCCGGCGGCTTCCGCCAACGCCCGCGCCTTCTCGGCCTTGATTCTTGCGTCGTCGAAGTGCTTTTGCGCCGCCAGCACCCCGGCAAATTGATACCAGCATTCGGCGTCATTTGGCCGGAGCAACACGGCCGAGGAATACAGCCCGGCGGCATCGTCCATGTTTCCCTGGTGAAAATAGAGACCGGCGAGTTCCTTCTGAATCCGGGAATCCTGCGGGGCCAACACATACGCCTGTGAGTATTCCGCGAGGGCGGCGTCGAAATGATTCCGGGCCACCAATGCCGAGCCCAACAACCGATGCCCCTCGGGCCACTGAGGCTGCAAGGCCAGCGCAAGTTCGCGCTGGTAGTTCGCCCCGGCATCCGGGGAATCCTCCAGCTGACTGCAGGCCAGCAACATATGCAGACTGGCGCTGAAGGGTGCCACCGCAAGACCGTTTCGGGCGATGGTTTCCGCTTCGGTATTTCGCCCGGCCGTCACCAGCAGTTTCGCCAGCGCAGCATACGCTACGCCATTTCCCGGCGCGCTGGCGACAGCGTTTTGCGCGTGGTCGATGGCTTCCGCGAGCTGGCCCGCATTGTGGCGGATGTCGCTCAGGACTAATTGCGCATTGGCGTAACTCGAATCGCCGCCGGGGATCTTCGCCGCCTCCTGCGCTGCCGCCTGGTAATCCCCGTTCTGGAGCAGGGCCTGCGCGAAGCAGGTCCGAATCCAGGATTGGTCCGGATGTTTTTCAACATTGTGCTTCAGAACTTCAACCGCGCCGGGAAGCCATTGTTCACCCGGCGAATACCATACCCGCGCAATCCCAGCCCGCCCGGCTGAGGCTGAAATCCAAAAGGATGCCAGGGTGGTAAGCGCCCATACCCCGAAAAGACACACCATCACGGGCCGCAGCACCTTCCGTCCGACCGGCAGGCGGGTCAAGGCATCCAGGCCGATTGCGGCGAGGGCACAAAATGGCAGCAAGCCCCCCAGCCCGTAAAACGCCTTGGCCTGCGCGAAGGAAGGCACCTTGAGCGCCATGAAAAACAAGGCGCCACCGATGCAAAAAATCATTCCCAGCAGTAGGAACGCCTCCGGGGAGGGCTTTTTCAGAAACCGCCGCAGCATCAAAAGGCACCCGAGGCAGAACGCGCAGGTTGGCACCAACGCGACCCAGTAACCAATGGCCATCAAGTCGTAATTCCAGGGCGCGCGTCCTTGGAGCACATGCACTGCGCCACACTGGCCGTCGCCCCAAAGCGTGGAATATACGCCGTCCGCGAAACCGTGCAGGCCGCTGAACCACGGATACGTGAGGCTGACGCCGAATCGCAGGAAGTATCCCCAGCTCTGGTAACCATTGTCCTGCCACCACGGTATGGCCACTTTGGGGTCCCAATTCCCCGTTAACGGATTTCCATATTGAATCCACATCCGGCCGTAGTGCCCGCCACAAATCACGGCGGAAATTGCCAGGGCTGTCGCGGCGCCAAAAAACATCGAGCGTGACCGGAATGGCGGCAGGCCCTCCTGGCGAAAGCGAAAGAACAGGGCGCCCACGATGGGCGGAAGCAGGAGCACCGCGGATGCTTTGGCCAGCAACGCCGCCCCCATGCAAAATCCGAGCCCGGCCCAGGCTCGCAGTGAAATGTTTTCCCGGCGCAGGAGTCGCAGCGTCTGATAGAGCGTGGCGGTGGCGAGGGCGGCCGCCAGCGGTTCATTGGTGACGTAGTGGGAAAGATAAAGCAGCGGCGGCAGCAGGGCAGCCACCGCCAGCGCCCACAACGGCCGGCCCCGCTCACCCGGAAACAGAAGTTTCAACGCACCCCACAGCACAGCCAGATGCGCCAGGCCCAGAACCAGGCCCAGCCACCTCAGCGTCACGATGCCCTCGTGAGAAAACGCGGGAAATCCGAGGATGTCCAGCAGTCCGGCACAGATAAGATAATATAGCGGGGGTTGATACATCTCCCAACCTTCAGAGGCCGACGGCAGCGCCCGATGCTCCTGTAGGTAGCGCACATAGTTCAAATGACCTCCAACATCATACCCAATCAAGTCGGGCAACTGCGGCACGTTATTCGCGAACAGGGCAATCCACACTACTGCGGCAAAGGCCGGGGGAATCCACTCCTGTGCGGCGAATCGCGCGAACTTCCCCCGCGCCGCCAGCACAATGAACCCATAGCCAAACAGTGCGAGCACGGCGAAGCCGGCCAGAAACGGCCAGCGTGCCTTCAGGCTCGTCCAGGTCCGCTCCCCATCGAAACCTGGAGACCCCGGCAAGGAAAGCGGCGGTGCGGAAGCAAATTTCGCAGGACGCCAGGCCGCCCCGGCCAGAGAGACCTGCCATTGCGTATCGCTGGCCAGGCGTATTCCGTCGGCTATCAAAGCCAGCGCCAGAGCGGGCGGGCCGTTTGTGTTCGTCACGGTTACTTCAAGGTAGTTCGTTCCCGCGCGCAGCAACGAGGCGATTTCAAAACGAGCTGTTTTCTTCCAATGAGTTCCGGCGGAATCCGGTCGATTCACCGGAGTTCCGTTGACGGAAAGGGCATAGTGACGCCAGGCGCGGATGGCCAGGGAGGTGGAAGCCGGCGCCTTTGCGCAGGTAAACGAGCGTCGGAAAACACTGCTCATTTCCAGGCATTTGTGAGCCGTCAGATCCGGCCCGGCCGGATAAACCATCCACTCGGTCCCGGCCTCTGGTGAAAGAAAAGCAACTTCGGGCCGTTGGGTGGCGCTAAAGTAAAACCATGCGAGCACCCCCACCGCCCCCAGCACCGCCAGGGTCAGAAGCGCCACTCTCGAAGAACCTTCGTATTTGGCTGCAGGTTCCTTCATCACAGTCGGCTATTCGCTTTTGCGTGCCGGGGCATCAATGGCTCGCAGGAGCTTTTGTGCCCGTTCATCCAAAACCGCTGCCCCGGTCGCGCGCGCCATTTCAGATGCGGCCTGGGCTGCACTGCGTGCTTCGTCCAGCCGCGAGGCCCCCGCATACGCTTCCGCCAACTCACACTGAACCACGGCATCCTTGGGCGCCAATTGCACCGCCGCTTCCAACTGGCTTATGCCTTCAGCAATCCTGCCCTGCCGCACTAACAAAGCTCCGAGCGCCCGCCGCGAATTCAGGTTCGCGGGCGCCAGCCTCACCGCCTGCGAGTACTGCTCCAACGCTTCGTCCACGCGTCCCAGCTTTTCAAAAGTCGCGGCCGCCATCTCGCGGCCCCCCGCCCAACCCGGTCTCAGGCTGAACGCCAGCTCAAGCTGCCGGGCCGCTTCGCCAGAGTCGTCGCGGCTGCGATTACCGGCCGTGTTACCGAGCAGGGCGCACCCCAGCGCCAGGCGGAGCCCGGCATTGAAGGGAGCCACGCTCAATCCGGTGCGCGCCACAACCACGCACTCGCGAAAATCTCCGTGCTTCAAACAGAGCATCGCGAGTTGCTCCTGCGCGCCGGCTCGCCCCGGCGCCAGCTCAACCGCCCGGCGGGCATGCGCCAATGCGTCGGGGGATCGCCCGGTATCGGCGAGGCCCTCGGCCAGCACCAGGTGAGCCATCACATTCGCGGGATCTTCCTGCAGGGCGATCCCCGCCTGCTCCAAAGCCTTCGGCCAGTCGCCGGTCTCGGCATAAATCGTGGCCAGGAGCGAACGGCTCGCGGTCTCATGCGGCTGCATCGTGAGCCGGGCCGAAAGCACTGCGATCGCCTGATCGTGCCGGCCCAGCATTCGCATCGACCATGCGCGCGAGAGCGACGCCGCTTCGGAGGAATTCCGAATCCAGAAACTGGCGTAACTATTGACCGCCCAAAAGCCCAGCAGCACCGCCAGGACGGTCCCCCATCCCCGACCCAGGCCGCGAAGCGCCCGGAAGCCAAGGATCAAAAAACCACAGAGCGGGATCAGGGCCAGCAACCCGTAAAAAGCTTTGACCGAAGAATAGTACGGCGCCGCAAAAGAGAATTGGAACAACGCGAACACCGTTAAAACGGTCAGCCCCACCATCATCAACCAGCCAGCCGTAGCTCGCTCCAGGATGAGGTTGCGGATCGCCACGGCAAATCCCGCTAAAATCAAAAGCGTCGGCACCAGCGCCAGCCAGTAGCCCACGGTCATCAGTTCATAGTTCCACGGGGGCCTCGCTGGCAGATCTCCCACGCCACAAAACTGCCCGTCTCCCCACGCCGTCGAGTAGAGACCATCGAAAAAGCTGTTCAAGCTGTTAAACCAGGGGTCGGACAACGTCCGCCCGAAATGCTGGTAATACGCGCTCGTGCCGTAACCCGTATCCTGCCACCAGGCGGTGCCGGCTTTGGGGTCCCAGACACCGATGAGCGGATTCCCGTAACGCTGCCAGACCAGGGCGTAACGCCACCCGCACACAGCCAGGCAACTTGAGAGCACGACACCAGCAAGAAGGGTGACCCGGCCCCAAGGCAGCTGCTTTTGCACAAGGAGATGCCAGATCAAACCACCCAGTATGATCACCACGGCGAGCAACGCGCTGGATTTGGCCAGCATGCTCAGGCCGAGCAAAACGCCCAGACCCGCGGCTCCGGTCCAGGAAGTTTCCCCGCCTTGGATTAACTTCAAGGCCAGGCAGATGGCGGCGCTTACCAGCATCGCGGCAAAGCCTTCGTTCGTGACACATCCCGAGAGGTAAATCAGCGGCGGCAGGCAGGCCGCCAGCAGCAGACCGGCAGTCGGGCTTTCGCTTTCAGCTGGAAACAGCAACCGGAGCGCGAGCCACAAAATCACCAGGTGGACCAGCCCGGTCACGAAACCGAACCAGCGCAACACCAGGATGCCCGCCGCGTCATTGGTCGAAAATCCCAGCCCATCCAGCACCACGGCGCCACAGAGGTGATACAGTGGGGCCTGGTACATTTCCCAGCCCTCTTCCGCCATGGGCAGCGCGTGACGCTCCTGAATGTAGTGGATGTAAGTCCGATGCCCGTTGAAATCGAAACCCATCGCCTCGGGGATCAAACTGACGTTGTGGGCAAAGAGCGCCAGCCAAAACACGCCGGCGAATATCGGTGGCAGCCAAGCCCGGTATCTGCCCGGAGACCTTCGGTTGAGGAAGCGCCATGCCCCGCAGCCGGCGGCAGCCAGCACCAAAAAAAGAGCGAGCGTGCGCCAGCTAGCGCACCATGACGGCCAGGCCGCCTCCCCGCCGTATCGTGGATTGCCCACCGGGATTACGCGGGGTTTTCGGGCGGATATACCTGCCTGCTCGACTGCGCCTTCGTACGAGGCCAGCCAGGTCTCGTCGCTGCCCAGCCGGATTGAATCCCCGGTCAAGGCAAGCCACAGCCCTGGCGGACCGTTCGTGTTCGAGACCGTGACCACGATTTCATTCGTTCCCGGCATCAGCAATCCGGCAACTTGATAGTGATCCGGCGATTTCCACGTCCTTCCGGTTTTGAAAGGTTGCCCCGGGGGCTTCCCGTTGATCACGAAGGCATACTGATGAAAACCAGCCAGTTGTAGTTCAGCTTGCTGCGGTGGTGCAACAAGCGCAAAGGTCTTCCGGAACACCGTGCTCATTTGAACACGTGGATGCAGCACGAAATCCGGAGCCAGCGGATAGACTATCCACTCGGCGCTGGACATGGCAGGCAGGTAATTGATGTCGCTCCTCCGCGACTGTCTCCAAAGAACCAGGCATGCCGCGCTCAGGCCGATCACAGCCACCAGGCAGGCGATCCCGACTTGTCGCGTCTTTGGATTTCTAAAATGCATCGGTCCTCAAGGGGCGCCGGGCTTGCGCACCAGCACCACATAGTCCTCGATCGTTTCCACGGGGGAGAACTCGCGTTGCAGGACCAAAATCACCGCTTCCGCGGGATTGAACGGCTCACGCAACGGTTGCAAGCGGATGGGCCATACCATCAGTCCGGACAGGAATGTGGCGTCCAGCTCGGCGAGCGTTTTGAGATCAGGCGGCGTCCGGGCCGCCAGGAAGCCGGCCGGCACAACGACCGCCTGAAATCCCCGGAGGTCGCGGAGCTTCCGCTCTCGATCCGATATCGTGAGCCCCGTGATTTCCGGTCGCACGAAATACTCGGAAGCAAATTTCCCGTGAAGTTTCAGAAAGCGCTCCAGCGATTCACTGCAACCCAGCGGGGCGCCTAACTTCTCGTACCGCAGCAGGTTTCCATAAGCCTCCGGCACAGGCAGGGCTTTGGAGTAAACCAAGCTGTGTGCATTGCCCGGGGCGTTTGTGTATCCGGAACGAGCCTCCGGCGGAATGCTCAAAAAGTTCCGCAACGATTGGACCTGCTTGAGTTGCACCTGGTAATTGTTCCAGAAGGAAAGCTGGCTGACACCGCAAAAAACTGTAACTCCTGCAATTAGTGCCGGTGTAAACAGCCGCGATTGGGTCGCCGACAGCGCCGCGAGGCAGAGCAGGAACACCCCCGCGCCGTTGAAGGCGACATGGAAGGGATCACAACGCCCAAGTGATACCGGGACAAGTAGTGCCAGGGAAACCGTGAGCCCAACAGCCAGGGCTCCCGCCGGCGTGCGGTTCCTCCAACCCGCCGCTGCCAGCGCCGGCAGCGTGCAGAACACCGCGGCCAGGAAACACACAATCGTCAGCGTGGGGAAAATCGGAAAATTATTTCCACCCGCGGCGACCGCCAGGACGGCCCGGAAATACGCCGGGGAAAAAGCGATCCCCACCAGCACGCCCGCCCCCAGCAATAATGCCAAGCCCCCCAGCAGCTGTCCGATGTTCCCTTGTGCGCGTAACACGTGGTACGCCGCGAAGCCCAGGCAGGTCACCAGACCAATGTCCGGAGAAAGGGCAAATCCTGCCGCGGGCGCCAGAAACAAGGTAAACCAGTTTGCCAGGCGCGTGGTACGGCCGTGCAGAAAAATCAACGCCGCCATGGGGAGCAAGAAACGCAACGGCGTATAATGCAATCCCAGCGTGAGATTGAAAAACGCGGCGGCGACGAGGAAAAAAATTGTCGCCCGGGCGAAGTTCCCGCGCAACCGGCTGAGAATGTAATAGATGAAATACAGGCCCAGTTCCCAATGAATCAGCAACGCAAGCAAGTACGCCCCTTCAACACTGAGCTGTCCACCACCCACGACCTGCAACGTCCCGGGCAGATAAAGCATTTCTGGACCGAGATTGAATTGGAAATCCCGGTAGGCAGACAGACCCAAGTGCAACAAGTCCAGCCGGGGAATGAAATAGGACGTTTCCCCAAAATACGCGCACGGCAGGCTGTTATAAAACAGCGCAACCGAGCCGAGCACGACCACGCTCACCACGGCGAACGTGATTCGCAGTTCCCTGCCTCCGGCGGGTGGCCCGTCATTCGGCATCAAGTCATGCAATGCTCCCAGCCAGCCAACCGCTCCCGCGCGTCGCAGCCAATATAGGAAAACGGCGATCAGGCCTGCGGCCACTACGAGATCGGCGGCCAGATTATTGAAGCCATAGGTGTACGAAAAGGAACGCGCTGGCTCGCCCTCCCGGCCCACATGCCAGGGCATCACAAACACGCCGATCGCCACGGCGATGGCGAGGCACGCCGCCGGCCAGGTTCTTACACACCACTGTCCGAACGAATTCGGGGAACTCTCTTTCATCGAGAAACGCGCGAGCTCGGACGTCTCAGGCACAACCGCTTCATTCCCGCCATAATGACCGAAGCCGCACTTTTGCTCAAAATCAAACCGACTGCGCCGGGATTGGTTCTTCACGATCCGTCCGCTTTCTGATATTCGATGCGCTGTGCTGGACCGGCCCAAGATTACCACCCAGTTTGTCATCGGTTTGCTGCTGCTGGCGGCCACCTTCTGGGTTTACCAGCCAACCCTCGGGAGCGGTTTCATCATGCTGGATGATGCCGAGTACGTGGCGGAGAACCCGATGGTCAAAGCCGGGCTCACTTCCGAGGGGCTGGGCTGGGCTTTTGGGATCGGCTACGCAAATAACTGGCACCCGTTAACCTGGCTGTCGCTCATGGCCGACTGCCAGTTGTTCGGCCCGCGTCCAGCCGCGCTTCATTTCGTCAATCTCGGCTGGCACGCCGCCAATTCGCTCCTGCTGTTTCTGTTGCTAACCAGGTTGACCCGCTCGATCGGGCCCAGCGCCCTCGTCGCGGGACTGTTCGCGCTACACCCGGCGCACGTGGAATCCGTCGCGTGGATTGCCGAGCGAAAGGATGTGCTCAGCGCTTTCTTCTTCCTGCTGACGTTATGGACCTACGTCAATTACGTCGAGGCACGCGGCGATACAGCGAAGCGGCGGGGTCGCGCATCGTATTTCGTCGCAATGCTTCTCTTCTCCCTGGGTTTGATGAGCAAGCCGATGCTCGTCACCCTGCCCTTCGTCCTGTTGTTGCTCGATTTTTGGCCACTCCGCCGATTCGAAAAAACGCCGACCACCTCATCCGGTGGCACATTGGCTCGATTGACTTTGGAGAAGTCGCCGTTTCTCCTGCTCGCCCTGGGCTCTTGCCTCCTCACTTTCTGGGCCCAGAATCGAGGCGGAGCCATGGCGGGGCTGGACGTCCTGCCGTTCGGTCATCGAATCGTCAACGCGCTGGCCTCCATCATCAAGTATGTCGGCATGCTGGTGTGGCCGGCGAATCTTGCGATCTTCTATCCCGTATCCCCTCATCCCCAGTACGCCCTCGCGGGCATTTCCCTGGTGATGATCATCGCGGTGATTATCCTGGGCCTGGCCTGGCGAAAATCGCGGCCCTGGCTGTTGGTGGGCTGGCTTTGGTTTCTCGGTATGCTCTTTCCCGTCCTCGGCTTGGTGCAAGTCGGCTCCCAATCCATGGCCGATCGTTACACCTATCTCCCCGCCATCGGTTTTTTCATCGCCTGCGTCTGGATGCTCGCTTCAATCATTCCCTTCTCCCGCATTCTGCCCATGGTGCGAATTTCCGCGACGTGCGCTCTGCTGGCCCTGTGCGCGTGGATCGGCCATCGCCAGGCGCTCACCTGGCGCAACAACGGCACGCTTTTCGCCCATGCCGCCTCCGTCACCGAACGAAATTACGTGGCCCTCACCTGCCTTGGATTCCATTATCAGCGCGAGGGGAATTTCCCCGAGGCCGAGAAGGCATTCGCCAGCGCTCGCGCCTTCGACCCCACCTACGCGGGCGCATGGCACGGGCTTGGCGGCGTGTATTCGCGCACGGGGCGCGTGCAGGAAGGCGTGGCGGCCTATCGCGAAGCCATCAAGCTCAGCCCGGCGGACCCGCAAATTCGCGACGCGCTCGGACTGGCGCTGATGCAACTGGGCCAATCCACCGAAGCCGAGGCCGCGTTCCGGGAAGCCCTCGCCATGCGACCGGGCTGGGCCAATGCGCACTGGCACCTTGGCATGTTGCTCGATTTAGCAGGCAGAACCTCTGCAGCAGCCACGGAATATCAAGCCGCTGTGCAACTTAAACCCGATTTCGCGGCCGCCTGGCGAAGCTACGCCAACCTGCTGGCCGCCGCCGGAAAACAGTCGGAGGCCATACACGCATATGAAACCCTTTCCTCGCTCACCCCACTCGCTCCCGACGACCAAGTCCACTTCGGGCGCGCATTGATGGAGAGCGGAGAGGCCGGTCGCGCCAGCACGGAGTTTAGCGCCGCCCTCGCCACCGAACCGGCCAACGATCTCGCCATGGATGGCCTGGGCGAAAGCCTGGCCGCGACAGGAAAAATCAACGAAGCGAAAGCGCGGTTCGAGAAAGCGATCGCCACCGCCCCCACCAACGGCCTGGCGCGTCTGCATCTGTCGATGGCCTGCCAAGCCGAAGGACGGGCCGCCGATGCCATCGTGCAATTGCGCGAGGCGCTAAAAGTGTCCCCCAATCTCGTCGGCGCCATGAACAATCTTGCGTGGATGCTGGCGACCACACCTGACAGTAAGCTGCGAAATGGCACCGAAGCCGTCCAGTGGTCCGAGCGCGCCTGCGAGCTCACCAGGCGCCAGGAACCCATGTTTGTGGGAACTTTAGCGGCCGCCTACGCCGAAGCCGGCCGTTTCCCCGAGGCAATTCACACGGCGGAAGAAGCGGGGGCACTGGCCCGGGCGCAGAATCGGACCGACTTGGTGGAAAGCAACGCCCGTTTGGTGGAATTATTCAAGGCGGGCAAACCGTTCCGCGAAGCCCCTGCCACAAATTCTCCGCCGCCGACCAAATAATACGGTGTCACTTCTGCGGCGTGGCGCCATCGGGGGTGACGTTGTGCAGTTGAAGCCGCGGATCTTCCCGGAACGGTTTGCGCGCAACAAACAACTCTCGCATTTGAGCTGCCTTGGTGGCGATGGGGACGTCATGGCTTGCCTGTGCCAGCATCAACGCATTCTCCGCAGCTGTGGCAGCTTCATCGAACCTACCCGCTTCGGCGTAAGCGGCGGCCAGCGTCATTTCCACCGCGGCCAGTTTGTGCCGGTTCTTTAGACTTGCCGCCTCCGCGAGTCTCACGGCTTCGGTCCCGTTTCGAAACTCCGCCTCGGGATAAGTGGCCAGCAGCCAAGCCATCCCATTCTGTGTCCGAAAATCGTTCGGATCCAAACGCAAAGACTCGCGATAATGATTCAAGGCCTCGGCAATGCGCCCCTTCATCGCCAGGGCGATCCCCAGATTGGCGTGCGGCGTAGGGTAGCTCGAACGCACGCCAAGCGAGGCGTTAAATTGCGCGATAGCCTCGTCGGGCTTCCCCTTGCGTAACAATTCATACCCGAGATTATTCAGCGCCAATTCATTCGTTTTAATGGCAATGGATTTCTCAAATTCCGTCATGGCTTCGTCGTACTGCCCCGCGTTGACCAGGCAATAACCGATATTCAGATGCGCCAGCCAGCTCCGCGGATTTTTCTCCCGGGTATCCTGCCATATGGTCAGCATATCGCGGTAAATCCGGCTTTGCTGCCACGTCAGCCCCGCCAGCGCCAGGAGCAGCACACCGACGAAGACGGGTGACAGCCAAGCCCTGGAACCGACAAGGAAGCGATCCGCCAAGCGCGTGCCCGCCGCCGCAAACAACACGATCAGCCCCAGGCAAGCCAGGTACTGGTAATGATCGGCCACGAACGAGAAGCGAAACGTGTATAGCGAAACAAAACCAAGCATCGGTGCCAGCACCACGGCAAAGAACAGCACAGAGCCGATGACGCCGCGACCAAGCTGCTTTCGCTTCCACCAGAGCAAACCGGCGAGCAGAACGCAGGCAAGCGGCCCGGCAAAATGCGAGGCGTCGTGCGGATTGATATTCCACAGTGGATAGCTGAACGTGAGATTCACGGGAAAGATTAGTTTGCCCACGTAAAACCAAATGGCGCGCCCGGCGATCAGCATTCGTTCCAGCGGAGTAAACAATACTGCAAGTTCGCGCCCGTAGTTGCCGAGATGCTTTTCCCACCAGATGGAAACCAATCCCATTACAATGCCCATGGCAAAAAAAGGAAGGGTCTGTGCGAATCTCCTCCACCCGATGCTTCCATCGCGCACCCACAGCACCAGCAGCAACACCGCGGGCAGGGTGCAAGCTGTGGTTTTGCTGAAAAGCGCAAGCGCGTGAAATAAAATCGCCGCCGCGTAAAACAACCAGGCCCGGGAAGTCGGCGGGCCGGTGAACTTCAGCCACGCCCATACGGCCAGCAAGTAGAACATCGTGGACTCCGTGTTTTTCAATTCGGTGATCCACGCCACCGATTCCACCTGCACCGGGTGCAGCGCAAAGATGGCGGCGGCCAGCCACGCGCCCGGCGCCGCCAGCCGCCGCAATAATTTCCACACCAGCAGCGCGTTGATGCAATGCAGCCCCACGTTGACCATGTGATACCCAATGGGGTCATATCCCCAAAGCGTGTATTCCAGGCGAAGGGTCGTAAAAACCAGCGGGAAATATTGCGACTGCGTGTGCGCGGAAAACCAAATCCGCTTCAGGCCGTCCGGCTCCGTGAGCAGCGGGTTGGCGGTAACGTAGCTG
Organism: uncultured Verrucomicrobiota bacterium; assembly: GCA_964448135.1. Classification (GTDB taxonomy): domain Bacteria; phylum Verrucomicrobiota; class Verrucomicrobiia; order Limisphaerales; family UBA8199; genus CAYUVH01. Next base: position 94,444 of record CAYUVH010000018.1, read on the forward strand.
TCGTCGTCCCAGACGTAACCACCGAGAATCGCCGGAATGTACGCCACAAAAACCAGCACGACGATCAAGGCGGCATGCCAGTCTGGCTCCCAGCGCGCGCGTTTTGCGACCGATGGAGGTTTGACTGCGTTCGACACGATTTCAGGCTACCGGGAGCCGGCAGGAAGTGACAAGCTAGGGCTGCCGCGGCGGTTCTTATTTTTTACCGCGGGCGACATAAACGGGAAAGTTTTCATACGGGTTCACCGCAGACGAAGCCAGCCCCGTTACTTCGGAGAATTCGACCGCGGAAGTCACCGCCAGGTGGCTAAAGCAGCTCGCCCACGCCCGTTCATATGCAACCTCGCTCCAACCGGCCGGATTCTGCGGTGCGGGAGCCATCTGGACCGGCGGCCGGCCATCGTATTTGAACCCGCCCACGAGCCATAGGCGGTTTCCAGCCTTTAACGTTGCTTCGGCCTTCTGTAACGCCTCCAGCACAGGATTATCCTCGCTCATCCTGGCTTTGAATAAATCGTAGCGCTGCACGCGGTAATCGGTCAGCGGTGGTACCGTGGTCCAGGGGGCGGCACCATGGTAATAGCGGGCGAAGGTGGTGCCGCCCTGCCAGGGGTGAATAATAATCATGTCCTGTGGCGATGCTTCCCGGGAAATCCACGCCGCGACCTGATCGAGATTTGTCTGACTTGCTTTCGCACCGCGATTGGCTGCCGGCACAGAAATCAAGACAAGCAATCCCATTCCCGCAGTGGTCAAATTCCGCGTCAGAGGGGAACTTCCGGCATTCAGTCCAGTAACTGCATCCAAACAAACCGCCGCGAGGGCCATGAGCGGCACGAAATACCACGGCCGTGGATACAACCCGCTACTGGAAGTGAATCCGATGAACACGACCAGGCCCGCAACGAAAGCTGCCGCGGCGAACAGCCACATCTTCGAATCTACTGCGACTTCTGCGCGCGCGGCCTTAATGCCTTTGACAATGGTCCAGATACCGAGCACGGACCAAACCACTGCCCACCCAAAGTAAGGCGAACCCAGTGTTTCCCAGACCTGGTTGAGGACCAACTCGAAACCAATATTCCCGCGCTGTACCTTCCACCAATCCTGCGAAGCACGGATGCCACCGGTGTAGGGGATCAATGATAAAGCCGCCGGCAACCCAACCGCGGCAACCAGGCCGCATTTGCTCCAAGCCCTCGAGTGCGCGCAAACGGTACAGCCCGCAACACATATGGCGAGAATCAGGAAGGCCGCCTGATACAAAGTCTGCACGCTGAGCAATGCCATGAACGCGGCTGCCACATACCTCCCCACTCCCGGCCGCGCCACCAAACGCCAGACCAAAACCAGCGTCAGCACCACAAAAACACTTGCCAGTCCGATTGCTCGCAACGAGTCGCCCCAACGAATGAAGGATGCATTGGCGGCCAGCAAGCCAACGGAGACCAACGGTGGTTTACGTCCCATCACCCAGGAAGCGACCCATAGGGACGCCAGCAAAAGCAACCCCACTATGAAACCCCAGAGCCGCAAGCCAAAGTCACCGCCAAAGCCTAATGCCGTCCACGCCCGCAGGATTAACGGCACCAAAATCGGCGTTCCACTGCCCACCTCGAGCATCCGTGAGAGCTCCTGCAGGGAGGGCATCGTGGCAACACCCACCGTCCCAATTTCATCGCGCCATAAGGCTCCCGCATGAAACAAAAACACTCCATGCAGCCATACGGCAACCGCCGAGATGCCGACCGCCGCCCAGCCCGTGAGCCCAACGGAGTGATTTCGCGGTTCCTTCACGCTCATGGAATCCCATTTTCGCCGGAAGAAACCGAATTCGTACCCGCGCCGCGTGCAACATACACACCGAGGTGTTCGTACGGACTGATTGGACCGGGAACATCATCCGGCAGGCAGGTGATCTCGGCCGACTTAAGGTAGACCTTGTAGGCCAGCAGCGTGGCGAGGTCATACGTCATTGGCGCCTCACCGGTCTTGTCACGTTCGGGCGGCGGCTCACCCGTGAAGAGATACTCGCCCGGCATCCAGACACGATGCCCGCCCAAGAGCACCTCGGTGGCTTTTTTCATGACTGCGCCGGTTGGGTCCGGGGAAGCCAGTTGAGTGGCGGCCATGTCAAATCGTTGCATTCGGTAGTCCGTGATTGGCGGTATCGTGGTCCAGGGGGCGCGACCGTGATAGTAGCGCTGGAAGGTTGTGCCATGATACCATGGATGGATGACGATATAATCGTCCGGACCCGCTTCGGCAGATAGCCGGGCAGCAATGAGGTCCACGTTGGTCTGGCGCAGACGAACCTCCTGAGCGGCTTCCGGGTAAGTCCAGGCGAGAAATGCCAGAGCGAGAACAGAAATTCCCAACGCCACGTAATCCCAAGTTCTCCTCTCCTGGCCGCGACGCGCCCCTTCCCCGGCCGGCTTGCCTTCTCCTGCGAAACTGGCCGACGTTGCGCCAGAAGGAACGATCAGGGCGTTGAGAGAGCAAGCCACGAAAGACATGATGGGCAGAAAATACCATGGACGCGAAGGCAGGCCAGTCGCGACGATGAATCCAAGAAACGCGACAGGTCCGAGAACCAGGGTAAGCAGGGAGTAAATCTCGTCATCGGCAGCCGAGCGCCAGCGATAGCAGACGCGCAGGATGCCGAGAGCTCCAATACTCAGCCACATCGCAATGCGCGGCGTGGAGCCGATGGCGGTTTCCATGCTTAGGAACGCCGCCGCGGGGAGAAACCCGGTTTTTTGAAGCACCCACCAATCGGCCGGGTGGAGCATGCCAGGAACATATGGCAGCAGGGATACCGCAGCCGCCGCGCCGGCGCCAAGTACCAGCACGGCTCCGCGAAAATGCCTTTTTCGCAAACAAACCGCCGCACCAGCACATCCCGCGGCCAGCACTAAAAATGCGTTTGCATACAGCGCGTGGACGCTCAGGACGGCTGCGGCCATGGCGGCGAGAAAACGACCCCATGTCGGGCGCTCCGCAAGACGCCAGAACAAGCCCAACGCCAGCACGATCAGGATCGTGCCAAGGCCGTACGGACGAAGCGTGTCCCCCCAACGGATGACTATGGCGTTGGCAGCGACGAAGGCCAGTGATAGCACCGGCAGCCGGCGACCCAGGACGCGGGCGTTGAACCAAAGCGCGGCGATCGAAGCGACGCCGATCAGCAACCCGAGCACGCGAAGCGAGGCATCTCCGGGACCAACGGCTGCACACCAAAAACGAAGCAGTAGCGGCATCAGCAGCGGCGAGGCGCTGCCGACGGTTAGTTTGTCCCAGAATTCGGAAAGGGTGGGAAGCGTGGCCTGCCCGACGCAACTGACTTCGTCGCGCCAAAGGGGACCGCTGTAATGAAACAGTTGAGCGTGAAACCAGATGGCAACCCCGGTCACGGTGAGGCAGGCCAGCCACCCGGCCCCCAACGCGGCACGCGAGAGGGCATGGATCGAGGGCTGCCCTGGCGGCGGGTTCAAGGCTTCTGCGAAGCGGCCTTGGCCGCCTCGATTAGCTCCCAGAACTTCGGGTTTTGCTGCAAGGCCTGGTCCTCGGGCATTTTGAGGCCCGAGCGGAACAGGAAGTCCTTCAAGGTATGCCGGCTGAGAATGCGCTGCACGAGAAGGCCCAACTCATGCCGCTCAAAGTAAACGCGGTAATCCCCCACCCGGAACCGGTGCAAGGTCCGGCCGGCGCGCTCGAGCTTGCCGAACTGATCGAACTCGCTCTGCATGGCTTGCTGCGGCAGGCCCCGGAATTCGCCGAGGATGCGCAGCTGCAATTCCTTCGGCATGCGCGCCAGTTCAGACGCGCTGGTCGGATTAAAAATGATCTGAAAGGGCCGCAAGCAGGGTGAATTTAAGGGATTCAGGGCGCGGATTGCACGGATTTTTTCAGCGCTTTTGAGCCATTTGCTTGAGCATAAACTCGTCAATCGCGCGAGCCGCCAGCGCATGCGCATATTCGTTGGGGTGGGCATCGTAGCGGTTCACGACCAGTTTCGAGGATGGAATGCCCTGATAGACGGTCAGCAGATCGAGGCACGGCACTTTCTGCTCCTTCCAAAACTGGTCCATTTCGTCATGGACGAATTGGAAGTCATAATTCGGCCCCAGCGCGTGGAAAAACGGAAAGATGACGACCGACAACCTGCCTCCGTGCGACTCAACGAGTTCACGAAATTCCTGCAGGCGCTGCTTTTGCAGGTTCCAGGTGGGACCGCGATAGGCTTCCAGAACGTAAGGGAAGTAAGTCCGCATGGCCGGATCAGTCATGACCTTCAACCGATAGCGCAGGACGCTGAACAGGAAAGAATTGCGGTAGATCCACCCGGCGTCGTCGATTTCCTTGCGGACACGGGCCGTCACTTCTTCATGCTCGGGAAGCAAGTCGGAGACGTCATTCAGGCAATAAACGAGCACGACTTCATCAATTTTGTAGCCGTCGCCCATTGCGGCATCGAGGTAGTTCTTCTCCTCGTAAGTATCGAATCCCGGCTGGGCGAGGGTGTGAATTTCCCACTCCGGATGCGCTTTGCGGACGAGATTGGCGAAACGGTTTTCAATATCCGGCACTCCGTGACCGGCGGTGAAGGAATCGCCCACGAACGTGATGCGGCGTTTGCCGGCGGTAATCTGCGTGGTGTACTGGATGTTATCCCGGCTACCCGTGGCATTAGTCTTCCAGTGGCGGTGGATCCAGCGCGCACTCAACATCGTATAGTTCAGGGAATCGGTTTCGTCACAAAAAAACCGGAAGTAGATTTCCCCACCCAGCGTTCCCACGGAAATGAGCAGCACCAGGACGAGCAGATTGCCAGCGATGATCTGCTGCCAAGTCGCCGCGCGACCGCTGGTCCGAAGCCGCCGCGCGAAACGCGTGAGCGCCCACACCAGGGCAACCGGAAGGAGAAGGAAAACGACAAGAACGATGTTCACAGGCCGGAAATCGGGCGGCGGTTCACGAACTGGGCCAGCGGCAAAAACATAGGCCGGAAAATGTAACCACGGAGGGCGTCAATGACACGGATTTTAAGAGACAAACTGAAAGCGATCCGCGCACCCAAGTGAAGTCCAAACTGCCCGAAAACCCTCATTTCTGCTTATCCTTCATCAGCCCCGTCAGAAACTGATCAATAGCCGCCCCGGCGAGAGCGTTCGCTTTTTCGTTGGGATGCGCGTCAAACGAGTTCACGGTTATCCCGGCAGGTTTCATTTCCTTGTAAACGGGCAACAGATCCAGATGGGGAACGCCCGCGTCGTGCCAGAATTGCCCGAGTTCATCATGGACGAATTGATATTCGTAGCCAGGGCCGAGTGCGTGAAGAAATGGAAACGTTACCACCGCGAGCTGGCCTCCGTGCTCCCGGACCAGATCGCGCAGGGCGCGCAAGCGGTCGGCCTGTCGCTCCCAAATGGGGCCCTGATAGGCGTCGCGCACAAAAGGAAAGTAGCCCTTCATGTACGGGTCCGTCATCACTTTGAGCCGGTGCCGGACGATGTTGAGGAAAAAGCTGTTTTGCACCAGCCACCCGCCGCTTTTCGCCTCTTCATAGATACGATGGCTCGCGGCAGGCCATTCCGGGAGCATATCGCCAATGTCGTTCAGGCAATAAACCAGCACCACCTGATCCACCTGGTAACCCTTGCTCACGGACTCGGCGAGGATTCTCAATTCGTCCCCGGTGTCGTAACCTGGACGGGCCAGCATCTGGACGTCCCAATCAGGATGCGCCTTGCGAATCAAATTTACAAACCGATCATCCATTTTCTTGATCCCGTGTCCGGCCGTGAAAGAATCACCAACAAAGGTCACGCGCCGCTGGCCTGGTTTGGCTTTCAGCAGGTAATCGTGATCATCGCGGAAGCCGGTGGAATTCTCCTTCCAGTAGCGCTTAACCCAGCGCTGGCAGACGAGGGTATAGAGCAACGAATCCGTGCTGTCGAAAATGAAGCGGTAGTAGATCTCCCCGCCCAGCAGGAACAGGGACAGGAGCAAACCGGCAAATAGAACGTTACCGGCCAAGACATCACGCCAACTGGCCCGACCTCCACGTTTCCGTCGGCAGCGAATGAAAGCGTAGAGGCCGCAGAGGAATACCAGCGGGAGAACGGCGAAAACGAAGAGCACCAGATTCAATCAGGGTTTCGGGTTGGACGCTCTTCGCAGGGGCAATATAGATTAGAATGGTAGCGCGTACGGGAATCGAACCCGTCTTTCAGCCTTGAGAGGGCCGTGTCCTAACCGATAGACGAACACGCCGTTAGTCGGGATTACAGCGTAGCCGATGCGAGCGTAATGTCAACGCCCGCACTCGCCAAGGCAAACGCACCTAAATCCAACGATAAAGGCCAGTTTGCCCCGGGGCGGGGGGGTATATATGCCAAATCCGTGTTACACTGTATACACTGTATACAAGGCGCATAAACATTGGGTGGAATAGGGGTCATTCCGTGTTACGTCCGGTGTTACACTGTTTACACCATTACAAAATCAGGGCTTGACCCTCCGAAAGCAGCCTGGCTCCAGGCGGTTGAAGGGCCAACGGATGGCCGGCAGCCGGTTGGCGTTACGAATTTGTATGCGCTTGCCCTGCCGCACTCGCACCAGATAGGAAGGAGTTTTGAGCCACGGAGGCACAGCGGCAGGGCGAAGCGGCAGAAGGCATGGAATTTAACCACCCGCCGTCGCCCTGGGGACGGGACTATGGCGAGCAGGCGGACCCGATGATCGGAAGCAAACACGGATGACACGGAGGGGGGGAACCAGGACCGAACCCAAAGGCATCAAGGTTTGAAAGCAGGCTTTACCAGAGGCCGTAATCCGACACGAGCTGCGCCGAAATGCACGGCCCAGCCAAATTCCCCGTGTTATTTTCCCAAACGCGGGTTTTATAGTACATTTGCGACCCGACCGGTATCCCGGCTACGGTATCCGTTCGCGCGGTCACGCACCCTTTAGGCAAGGCGTTTCCGCCGTTGAGAGTCGTGGTTGAAGTATTGAATTTGGTTTGGCCTTGGAAGGTCAGTCTTCAAAAATTGTTGCTGCCTCGATTCCTGTTTATAAGGATGCCCGAATCAATCCCCAAGTTGCCGATTTCAGATTTGAGCTCCTCCTCCCGCGCACCCTCCTCAGCAAAAAAAAAAGAGGCCGACCTTGCGGTCGGCCTCTTTGTGATAAGTAACTAAAATTACTTGCGACGGCGGAAGATCAACATCGCCGCAGCGCCCAAACCGGCGAGCGCGAACATGCTCGGTTCGGGAATGTAGTAGATGTTGAAGCTGGTGAATCCGCTGGTGGTCGGGCTGGTCGGGTTGACGTTTCCACCGGGATCTGTGCCACCCAAGTTAGCGGTCTGAAGCATCGAAGTCACACCGGCAGCTGTGCCACCGGAGAGCCAAGAAGCCTCAGCCAACGCCCAAGAGGTCAGCGTGCCGTTTTGGTTATCCCAAACGCGGATCTGATACGCGGCCTGCTGGTTTGCAGTAACACCCGGCACGAACGCAGTCTGGCTGGGAACTGTGCCCTTAGGCAGAGTGTTGCCGCCATTGAGCGTCAGCGTCGTGGTGGTGAAAGTTGTCGAGGCCAGCAGACTCAGGTTGTTCGACAGCGTTCCCGCGGGACCGGTGAATACTGCAAAGCTATAACGGGTACCCGAGAGGAGCAAACCGGTATAGGTCTGAGTGCCGACGGGCGTATCCTGAGTAGCGGAAGTAGTTCCACCATAGAATCCGCCGCTCTGGCCGACCAACGAAAGGGTCGAGTTCTCAGTCTGCGGAGCAAAGATCAGTGCCCGAAAGCCGGTGAACTGATTTCCCCAGATCAACGCGCCTTGGCCGTATGAGGCGACCGTGGCAGCGCTGAGCGCGAGCGTTAGTAATAGTTTCTTCATAGAGTTTATTTGTATGGTTGTGGTTTTATGTTCTGTTAGATGGATTCGTTCTCGTCACGAGCTTATTGGACAGTGAAGGATTGCGTCCAAGGAGCCGCAGCAGCTGATCCGTTCTGATAGAAGAACGCTTCGCCAATATGAACGCCGGGACCGTTGACCCCAGTCGGGTCTACAGTAAAGGCGCCAAAAGAGTTGCCGCCAGAGGTCGTCGTCGGCCATCCAGCAAAGTTGTCGTTATAGAAGGAAACGAACGCCGTACCGTTCCAAAGGAACGCCGTGTCGCCACCGGCGGGCGAGGTGAATGGACCCGTGTTAACCATGTTGGCCCAGTTCAGACCAGCGGGGTCACCCAAATAACCAGCTTTCGGCACCATGTTACCGAGCAGCGAGTATTGCGGACCAACATTGCTGACGTTCGTGTTGTTCAACGTGCCCTGCAGAACCGTGCCTACAAAGGTGTTGGTGAACGCGGCGTTGCCGTTCTGGACCATAAATCCACGGCCAGGAGGCAGTTGGACATTCGGATCAGTCCAGTCACCGAACGCATCCAAAAACGTCGAGACGAATGCTGAACCATTCCAAGTGAATACTGTGTTATTATCCATCGGACCCGCACCGAACTGGCCAGGGCCAAAGAGGACTTCCACCGTATTATTGCCACCCGCATCCAGCGGGTTATTGAGCATCGAATATCCCGTGGGAATCACGACGTTGACATAGCCAACGACGTTCAGGGAATAGACTTGCGCCGATGCAGCGGCGAGTCCGGCTGCCATAATGGCAGCACCAAGAAGTGCTTTTGTTCTCATGTGTTTATGTAGTTTGTGTTACCGTGTGTGACCTCACTATTGCAGTTAACAAGCTGGCGGTCAACAGTTTTTTTACCTTTTTTTGAACGGTTTTGAGTGCCTGTTCGGGCACCAAACCAGCTCGCCGACTGTGTCAAAATGTCTCTATTTTCTGATTTATTAAGTTTTTGTTATATTTAAGAATCATGTAAGAAGCGGGGCTTAGATATTGGGCTGAGTGAGGCTCTTACTTCCCGCCACGCCGCTTCAGCACCAGCAGCCGGCGGCTGGAACTCCCGGCCCCGCCTGCGCCGGAACGCCACCCCTCCGCGCTAGTCTGGGTTTCATCGTAAACCCCCTCGTCAACCGGCAGCGTCACCACCAAGTCGAGATTGCTGGCCCAATAACCCTCCCACCAGCCCAGAATCGTCGGGTCGGATTCGCCCGTCATGCTCCAAGAAACATTGTCGTGCACGTAAACGACGTATTCCGGGCGGTTGGTCTCGATTTCCGAGATCATCTCTTTTTGCATTTTCAGCGCGAATGGCTGCCTTTCCATCAGTGGATACGTGTAAAGGTAACTGGTGGCCGAGCGTCGGCGCGCCAAAAAGTAGATTTCCGGTTCGGAACCCAGTACCGCCACGCGTGAGGAGGGCTCGGTGTGATCGCGGATGTAATCGGCGGCTTTTTGGGTTTCGAAGAATATGGAGCTTTTGTAAGTGGCGTGGTGGGCGCGGAGATCGGAGCCAAACCAGATTGCCCCGTTGCCGACCATCGTTCCGATCAAGGCTACCGAGGCCAGAATGAGGATGGGCACCGCGAGAAAGAGCTCGATGGTACGGTCATTCCGAACGAGATGGATGGCGCGGCTCACGGCAAGTCCTGAGAGAAGGGCCAGCGCGGGAAGCCAGGTGATGAAATAGTGCGGACGGAAATAGAAGCCAATACTGGCGGAAGCAAAGGACGTTACGAAGAGAACGGTAAGGAAAAACCGGGGGTAACGGATCGCAGACTGTCCGCTGGATTTGGATCGCCGGGCCATGGAGCGTCCGGTTTGTGCGCCATGGTCAGTACCGTCCAACCGCTCGTCCCACCACATAACGAGGGCGCCGAACCAAGGCAGGAGCCAGATGGCGAGGCTGGGACCGACCGCAAAACCGAGGCTCGCCTTGAGCATCGCCGGGCCGTTCACCAGCGGCATGCTGGAGGCGTATTTGGAAGCGTAAGTAGTGGTCCAGAACCAAAACTGGTGGAAAACCCCGGCGATCCACATGCACAGGCAGGTAACGAGATAGGGGAGCGTACAACCGAGGGCGAAAACCCCCAGCGCGATCCACAGCTTTGAATAGGGAGGCGGCAAGGGCGGTACGCCGCCACGATTGCGCACGCGGAACACCGCGCGGCGCGCGGGCGAAGCCAGCGCCCAGCGGGTCGCAATGCCCATGATTAGCAGATAACCGAAGCCGAACAGGGCGAAGAACACCCCGTGTTGTTTCATCAGGAAGGCCAGGCCCAGCAGCAATCCCGATGCGAATAGCAGCCCCAGCCCGAATTCAGGAGTCTCGCGCGCAGATTTCCTGCCAGAATCAGGAGCCGCAGCGTCTGGCTCGTCCTCATTTTCGCCTGGCGGCTCCGGTTGGATCGGGGGCCGCGCCCCGGAACTACGGGGCGAACTGTGATACCAGCGGCGCACTTGGCTGGCAAAATCGGAGCCGTCCATCGACATGTCACGAAGGGACCGCCGGGGACCCTGAACGAACACCGCCGGGCAGGCGCAAAGCATTAAATACAACCCCGCCAAGGCAAAAAAGGTGACGAAATGGGTCGCATGACCCGAGAGCCCAAGGACGTAAGGACTCAGGGAGAGCATGGCGAATGACATCGCCGAGGCCGCGCCCGTAATATCGTCGAGCAGTCGCTTGCCAATTAAAAAGACAAGGATGATCGAGCCGGAGGTGAACAAGGCGACGCCAATATGGATGCCGCCCACAGTCTGCCCAAAAGCCGCCATGATCAGCGCATAGGCGACGTAAGTACCAGGCAGTTTCATGTTCGAGGCATCCCGATACGGAGGAACTCCCTGGAGCATGAGCTGGCCCGCGTAAGCGTATTCGCCCTCGTCGCGTTCCAACGGCATGTGACGCAGGTGGACCCGCACCACTAGATTCAGCGCCACAGCCAAGGCCACCACGAGCCACGGCCAGTGCTTGGTCAACCACTCGCGCGGTTTTATGGTTTGGGTTTTGGTTCCCACGACAGGCGGATAAAAGTAAAAGTTTGGAGACGAAGTCTAAAGGTTAAAATGGAGTGGGAGCGGAGGCGAAATTCGGGGAGGAAGGGGAGTTGGCTCGCGGGTACGCCCGCCCCACCGACGGAGACGGGAAGGCAGTGGGAGGGGTTTGGTAGGATTGCGGGAGTTCATGGGCGGTTGAGAGATCGGGCGTTGCTGCGGGCAGGAATGCCCGCGCTCCAACGGCGCAGAGGACGAAGGTGGATTCGCGGTCGAGGGCGATGTTTTCCTTGTCCGTCAGTTGCAAAGTCATAGTGGCTCCAAATTCCTTGTTGGTTGGGAGTGCAATTCCTCCTGGTTGCGCCCGATTTCCTGGGCGAGAAATCCCTCGGAAGTTATGGTGGCAGGATTTGGAGGGGCGTCAAGGGGCGGTTAGAAGGTTGAAAGCCAGTTGCAGGTTCGCGTGCGGGGACAGAGGTCGGAGGTCGGAGACGAAGGATATTGGGAATTCACATAGCGAGGGACTCGGATTTCGCCATTCGCGAATCCGAGGACAAAAATTCTCTCAAAACCCTCGACCTGCAACCCTCAACTGCTTCACGCCTCCTGGTTGACAACGACTTTCAGCGAGTCGGGTGTGGGATGGGAAGCGAGCGCGATGGCGGCGGCGGTTTCGGCGAGCGGAAATTGGTGGGTGATCAGGCGCCGGACATCGAGCTTTCGCGAAAAGACGAGGCGCGCCGCCTCGTCCTGCAAAAGGACGTCGGCGGAGTAACTGCCGATCAGGTCTTTTTCGTCGGTGCAGATGGTGGCGAGATCGACGGAGGAAGTATCGCCGCGCTTGGTGTGGGAAAAGAGGAGGACCTGGCCGCCACCACGCAGCAGGTTTTGGGCTTCGCGCATGGCGGTATCGGAAGGGACAGCGATAACGGCAGCGTCCAAACCGCGACCGCGGGTGGAGCGTTTGACCAAGGTTGAGAGTTTGGCGGAAGTCGAGGGTTGAGGATTGAGGGTTGAGGGTTGGGATGCTTTGAGGGCAAAGGCAGCACCGAATTCGAGGGCGAGACGGAGCCGGGTATCCATCAGGTCGGTGGCGATAACCTGCATGCCGCGCAAGGCGAGGATGCGGGTAAACAACAGGCCGATGGGCCCCTGGCCCGCGACGAGCACGGTGTCGCCGCGCAGCAGGTTCAAGCGGTTTGCTCCCTTGAGCACCGTGTTCACCGGTTCGAGCATGGCGCCTTCGAGGAAGGAATTGCGCCTGGGAATCTTGATGACACCCTTCATCACAAACGGCATGACGCGAACGTACTCGGCATAACCGCCACCGGCCGGCTCAAATCCGGCGGTGATGCCGGTGCATTTATAGGTTTCGCACTGGGCAAACGCATGGTGCCGGCAGGCGTGGCATTTCAGGCAGGGAATGTGATGATGCAAACCGACACGATCGCCAACTTTGAATTCACGCACTCCATGGCCGATGCGCACGATGGTGCCGGCGGTTTCATGGCCGAACACGCGGGGGGGCGGGACGGTGCCATATTGAATCTTTTTGATGTCGGTAGGGCACACACCACAGGCAGCGACTTTGACGAGTAGCTCACCGGGGCCAATGCGCGGAACAGGGACGCTCTCCAGGCGCAGGTCGTTGGGGCCGCGATAAACCACCGCCCGCATGCGATCCGGAAGACCAATCCGCGTTTTCACTTGGGCAGTCGAAATCGGTTATCGTTTGGGCGTAGCCGATGGAGCATTCGTTCGAGCCCGGCGCGGCGCTGTGAGGACAGAATAAGGAGAGGAAAAAGTGTGGATACCTCGAGGGAACGTAGGGGATTCGAGCCAGTCGGCGAGCAACTGAACTTCAAGGGCCGTGAGGCCGCAGGTGGAACGGCGATGCCATACCAGTTCAGAAGGCCCTGAACGGCTGAGCGAAGTTGCGGAATTCCCCAGCAGGCTTTGGGCCGCAAGCAGCCACTTGAGTCCCAAGGAATCGGGCATAAGCTGTGCGTTATGAGACATGAGGCGGGACAACTGGCCAAGGTAAAGCAAAGAAACCAAGCGCGTACCGGTCGCTTCCCAGTCGTATGCCACCAGATCTGTCTTACCGGCAATTTGCTGCATCAACTCGGGCGGTGGAACATCGTGGATTGGCGGTTCAATAGAAAGTCTGCAGACGACGAAATCAGCCCCGGAAGCGTTTGTGTATTCGAGAGCCGGACGCACGATAAGCAGCCCGTTCCAATGAATCCCGGCGGAATTGGTGACACGTTCAAGGACACCCAATTTGTTGGAGGCGAGCCACGGGTTGGCCAATTCCGGCAGTCTTAGAGAGAGGTTTTGCAAGGCGTTGCTAGCGCCGGGAAGGAGGACAGCGCACGTGGTAAGGAAAGGCACGCCTTGCTGGCTCCAAAGGTAGAATTGGCTGGGGGGGGCCTCAATTTGCAGATCCTTCCAGAACGGCAGCGAAATCAGCCACGGTTTGAATCCCTGGATAGCGGTGAAACTCGCCAGGTGATTCGGCACAAGGTTCGTGGGGATTATCCAAGACTCCACTTCGAACGGCAGCGGTTTGGTCAATTGTAATTTTCCATCGGTGAGGATATTTTCTCCATTGCCGAATACCAAGAACGAGAGTTGCGCTATCTCTGCGAAAAGGGGGCAATCCTGACCCAAGGCTGCCATGATCTGCGCCGGCTTGACATTCAAATCCAAGATCGAATTGGTGGGCGCGCCTCCGAAAGGCTGGTGAGCACGTTCGATCGTCTTTTGGAAATCTGAGATGACAGCGTTTGTACCTTGGCCAATGCCAACCAGCGTCCACTCATCAGCGCGGGAAAGTTCACAGCTAGCAGGAGGAGTCGCACCCCAGGCAGGCAGCGGGATGGACCAACCACCCGTGGCGGCAGGCGCGGTTTTGCCGCCGGTCAAAGATTCGAGCACGGCGGCGAGATTCGTTTTCCAAAGGGCGGAGCGTGGTTCATCGAGGCGCACGGCAAGGCCAAGTTGAACCGGACCGTTGCTGGCTGGACGGCGCACTTCGAAATAGAACTCCTGATTCAGAAGGTCTTCGAGCATTGGCCGCAACAATGCGCTGGGGCCTTTGACAAGAGGAGCATAGTTGGTGATCAGCGTCTGGACATTAGTATTGGCGTCGAGCAGATGCCAGGGAGCCAGCGAGAGCTTATCGAGGGTTTGATCCTCCAAGGCGACAGTCTCGGGCAACCGCCAGACGCCAGCCAGGCTGGCCGACGAAGGGTCGGCGATGATTTGACGTTTTCCCAGCCAATGGATGCGCGCCAGCGGGAGGCCAGCGGCCACCGTGGTGGGGGTGGCGGTTGAGACGACGGCAGGAGCCAACGATTTTTTAGCGTCCTTACCGACGCTGTCGTCGTTTTTGCCGCAGCCCATAAGCAGGACGGCAGTCAGCGCCAACAGCGGCCAGATTCGATTCATCCACATAGCGGGCTGGTTTTTACTGAAAAAAACGGGTTTTCGCAAACGGATTTCCCCGGCGGGGAACAAAGAGGGGGATCGTTTCACTCGTTCATCCAACCGGCAAGCCATGGTTCCGGTTCCGCGAGAAACCGCGCGATGCGACCTTGCCAATCAAACCGAACTTCGCGGGCGTGCAGCGCATGATGAGGCAAAATCAAACGGGCGCGCTGCTCCTGAGTAAGCCGGTCCTCCACCAGCGCCAAATACAAGTCCTCGTCTCCGCCATAAAGCTTGTCACCCACAATCGGGTGGCCGAAATGAGCCAAATGAATGCGGATCTGGTGTTTCTTACCCGTGGCCGGGCGCACGCGGAGAACGGTGAAGGGCAACGACGCGGCGCCAGCGGCCGGGCGATGGAATCGGCGCTGGACCGCGTATTCCGTCAGCGCGGGCGCGCCATCTGACCGGACACAATCCTTGATCGCGACCTGGCTTTGCTCGTCGCGGCCGAGCGAAGCTTCAATGAGCCCTTCGTCCTGGAGGACGTGGCCGTGGACGACGGCCAGATATTCCTTCAATACCTGGCGGGTTTCCCACAAGCGGCGCAACTGGCGCGCGGCGTCGGGGGTCTTGGCAACCACGGTGAGCCCGCTGGTTTCGCGGTCCAGACGATTGACCAACTGCGGCGCGATGGCGTCGCCAAGATACAGACGCAGACGGCTGATCAGGCTGGAGCCGGGTCCGGCCTTGGTGGGATGACAAACCAGGCCAGCGGGTTTGTTCACCACCAGCAATTCGCCGTCTTCATGTATGATTGAGAGCATTCTGCGTGTCAGAAAGCATTTCAGCTTTTCGTGGTTTTTCCCATACTAACCCCATTGATGCAAACGATCGGACCGAGCGACAGGAAAAAGGACTGGGCAATCTGCCTGGTTTTGCTGGTCTGTACCATCGGGGTCTTCCTGCCGGTCGGGGGTCACGATTTCGTTAATTTCGACGACGGTGATTACGTCACGTCGAATGAGGTGGTGTCGGCGGGGTTGACGTGGACGGGTGTGCGGTGGGCTTTCGAGGCCGGGCATTATGCGAACTGGCATCCGCTTACGTGGCTTTCGCACATGCTGGATTGCCAGGTCTTCGGCGTGAAGGCGGGGCCGCAGCACCTGGTGAGCGTGGGAATTCACGCTGCCAGCACGATGCTGCTGTACCTGGTTTTGCTGCGGATGACCGGGGCGCGCTGGTGCAGCGCGTTCGTGGCCGCGTTGTTTGGCTGGCATCCGCTGCACGTGGAATCGGTGGCGTGGATTTCAGAACGAAAAGATGTGCTGAGCGCCTTATTCTTCATGCTGACGCTGGGGGCGTACGCTGAATTTTGCCTGGGCAGAACCCGCGGGCGCCGGGCCGGCGCGTACGGTCTGGCGCTGTTTTTTTTCATGCTCGGACTGATGAGCAAGCCCATGCTGGTGACGCTGCCGTTTGTGCTGCTTTTGCTGGATTTCTGGCCGATGCAGCGGCTCGGCGGGGGAGGACAGCCGTTGAGGCTGCAAGCCATCAAACCTTTGCTGCTGGAAAAGGCTCCTTTCTTCGCGCTCACCCTGGTCTCCTGCGTGATCACCTCGCACGCGCAACACCATACCGGGGCGATGATGTCGCTCGAACGCGTGCCGGAAGAGACGCGCCTTATCAATGCCGTGCTGACGTACGGTATGTATTTGTTGAAGGCGTTCTGGCCGACGGACCTGTCGGTGTTTTATCCGTATCCGCCACCGGGAGTGTCACGCGCGGCGGTGGCGGGGCTGGTGCTGATCGTCGTGACGGGATTGACCGTGCGGGTGTCGAAGCGGATGCCGTATTTGTTCACCGGGTGGTTTTGGTACCTGGGCATGCTGGTGCCGGTCATCGGGTTGGTGCAGGTCGGTTCGCAATCCATGGCGGACCGTTACACGTATTTGCCGCTGATCGGGATATTCATGATGGTGGCGTGGGGCATGGCGGGTTTGGTGCAGGCGTCGGTGGCTGGGCGACGGCTCCTGGGAACAGGTGCGGCCGTGGCTTTGCTGGCGTGCCTGGTGTTGACGCACCGGCAAGTGGGATATTGGAAGAACGGCGCCACGCTGTTTGGCCAGGCGGTGCGCGCGAGTTCGCCGAATCCGGTGGCGGAATTTGGCCTGGCACAAAGCTTGGCGGGCGAAGGCAAAGACGACGAGGCGATATTACATTACCAACTAGCCATTGGCATCAATCCGAACTTTGCCGACGCCTACAACAACCTGGCCTGCATCTACAGCCGGCGCGGCGAGCACGATTCGGCGCAGGTTTATTTCGAGCAGTCGCTGCGGATCAAGCCGGACAATCACCGGGCGCGGCTGAACTACGCCAATTCGCGGACGGCGGTAGGCGACGGCGCGGGCACGCTGGCGCAGTACGCGTATGAGCTGCAATTGCATCCGGACGATCCGAGCACGCTGGAAGCGCTGGGCTTTTCGCTGACGCTGCTGGGCCGGACGAATACGGTGTCGCAGGAAACGTTGCGGGCGGGGCTGGAGATGCTGCCCACGGTGGACTTGCGCGGACGGGTCGCGGGCGCCTGGGAAGCGAACGGGGTTTCTTCGAATGCGGTGATGGGATATGAAGCGGCGCTGAAGCTGGAGCCGGACTCAACGAGGGCTTTGAATAACCTGGCTTGGATTCTGGCCACGTGTCCGGACGCAGCAGTGCGCGACGGTGCACGCGCGGTGAAGCTGGCGGAGCACGCGTGCGAGTTGACGGGGTGGAAGGAGACGGTGCTGATCGGAACGCTGGGAGCGGCGTATGCGGAGGCGGGACGATTTCCGGAAGCAGTCGCCACCGCCGAAAAGGCGTGCGCCTCCGCGGCGGGAGATGCGGCGTTGCTGAAGAGCAACCAGAAGTTGCTCGCGTTGTATCGCGAGGGAAAACCTTATCGCGAGACGGAGTCTCTGAGCCAGGCGGAGCCCAAAAAGTAGTCCGCCCGGATTAGAACAGGCTGTAGATGAAAGGCGCGAGGGCCGAGCCTTTGGCGAACACGAGCAGGCCGCCCAGCAGGACCAGGAAAATCACGACCGGGGCGAGCCACCACTTCTTGCGGACGCGGAGGAAGTCCCAAAACTCTTTGACGATGGCGAGCTTGCTCATGTTGCGGGGCTAAAAGCTTTACTTCCCGGCGACGGGCTGTGATGCGGCGGCGACGGGCGCCGGGGCGGGATTGGCCGGCGCGGGAACGTAAATCACGCGCTCCGGCTGGGTCGGGGCGTAGGCATTGCGCTGGGGAATATTGGCGCGGTTGAAAGCCTGGTAATCCTTGATGGCGCCGACGCGGGCGATGCGGACGGAATTGCGCAGGAGGCCTTTGCCATTGTTGGAATCGCTGAACTTGCCCTGCCCGTAGCCGACACCGTGGGTGCCGCCGAGGTTGGAGGAAAAGTATTTCATGCCGACGATCTTGTTTTGGTCGTCGCGGATCCAGTCCACCAGGATGACCGCGTGACCGCCGGGAGGCGTGGTGCTGTAGCTGAGGAAGTCGCCGGGCTTCGCGTCTTCAAAGTTCGTGATCGCTTTGCCGAGGCCGTAGCCGACGATGCCGCGCTGCTCGCAATCGCCCTTGCCTTCGATGTACCAGAGTTGGAGCAGATTGAAGAGGTCGTTGAAGGTCATGCCGTTGAAGTCGTCGGCATCGAGGCCTTTCTGGATGTTGCGCAGTTTCATGGCGCGGATGAAGACTTCGAAGGTGTAGCCGCAGCAGTAGCTGCAGCGGGAGCCGTCCGGATAAGCCTTGGCGACGACCATGCCTTTGTACCACATGTCCTGCGTCACGCCGTTGTAAATGTCATATTCGCGGGGTTCCCAGCCGCAATGATAGGGATACGTGCCTTCCGGGGCGTTGGTGAAAGCGGAGATGACGCGCATCACGTAGGGATTCAGGGAGCCTTCGGCGTCGTCCTGGATGATCTCTTCGCGGGCGTAGGCTTTGGCGAGGGCTTTGTCCGCTGGGGAGAAGCCGCGTTCGTCCACCGGGTAGGGCTTGGGTGTGTAATTGAACCGTTTGGCATTGGCGGTCTTTGCCGTGGGCACGGTCATCGGAGTGGCCACCGTGGCGACGGGCGCAGCCGCAGAAGCGGCGGTATCGACGGTGGCCGGCTTGGCGGCCGGAGCCGGCGCGGCGGCCGTGGTGGCGGCGGGTTTCGGCGGGCAGGCGTCGGCGGTTTTGGCTGGTTCCGTGTGCTGGCAGCCGGTAAGCGCCAAAGCGGTGAGGGCGGCGAGCCCGGCAAGGCCGGATTTTGAAATGAAGCGGACGACGCAACTAAGCGGTTTCATGACTGGACGAAGGTAGGCCGAGGGGGGAATGGACTCAAGCCGGGAATGGTACGGAGGTTCGCAATGGGGACGGGAGTGGATGGGATTAAATTTTTGGTTGGATTTGGTTTGCCTAGGCTTGAATGCTGGGGTTTTTGGTTTGCCAACCGGTTTGCGCCAGACTGGCGGGAGGCTTGCCGCCGGCTGGCGGGAGGACGGCGGTGGTTTGCACAAAACGTGCCCGGATCGGGGCTTCTATGGACCAGTTAACGATACAGTCCGATCGTCTTTGGGACTTTTTGGCTCCGCCTCGATCGGACTCGGGTGCGACAACGTGGGGACCCACCTTCAGCAGGCTGCGGCAAGGCAGAGAGCCACACGCGTGGACTTTTTGTGCAAAGCTGATGTGGGTTCGCCAGGGAAGGGACGGCAGTGACAAAAGGGACGGGATCAAGTTTCCGCAAGTTTTGGCCAGCGTGTTCGGCATAGTTCGGCTGCACGTTGAATTTCCCTGGTTATGCCCGCATAGCGAATCGGCTGCGTCCTCCGGCGATTCCCGGGCGAGAAATCCCTCCGGAGGCAAGTTGGCAGGAATTGGGTGGGTGTCAAGGGCGGCTAAACGGGTTGCAGGTTGAAGGTTGCCCGCCTTCGCTTCGCTACGGCGCGGCGAGCAAGTTGCAGGTTCGGAGAAGTTGAGGGTTGAGGGTTGAGGGGGAAAGAGGGCTTGCGGGCAAGCCGTTTCCGGTGTCACCAATGGGCTGAGGATGTGTCTCCAGTGGTGATGCGAAGGGAGGATGCATATGAGTGAAAACCCGGTATTTGCGGGCTTTTCAGCGAAAAATGGAGGGTTTTTCCAGGTTTTGTCGCTGTAACCAGTTCTGGTGACTAGGTGGGGACAGGGTTTCTGGTAAAGTGATGGCGTTCTGACGATGCACAATCGCAGTAAGCAGACCGTGTGTGGCTGCTAGGCGCAAATCTGCGGCGCCGCATCGAAGAAAGATTTAAAGTTCTCAAAAGTAGTTTGTGGCAACAAGGCCGGGTCAAAAGCCCGGCCTTGTTGTTTGTACGGGAGGCTTTGCACAGAAGGTGTTCAGATTCGGCCATGAATACCGCCGCTAACCGCAAATTCCCCTGCTTTTGAATGCGCTGCGGCTTATAAAGCCGCGCTCCGGGACTTTTTTAGGAGAGGCGGGTGAATTCGTAACACGGCTTTTTGGGGGAAAAAGGCTCGATTTGCGGGATTTGGCGGTGTCCCCAGTACTGGTGACTGGTTGGGGACAAACGATCTGGTAAATTGATAGCGTTCTGACGATGCACAATCGCAGTAAGCAGACCGTGTGTGGCTGCTAAGGCGCAAATCTGCGGCGCCGCATCGAAGAAGATTTAAGTAAGTTCTCAAAGTAGTTTGTGGCGGCAAGGCCGGGTCAAAAGCCCGGCCTTGTTGTTTGTACGGAAGAGGGGCGTATTTCGGGACGAGGGACTTACTGTGAGCGTCCCGTCAGGGCAATAGCTGTTTTAATCTTTTTCCAGAGTCAGCAGTCATCGAGATTTGACTTCATAGGAGTCTGCAACTGAATCGGCATGGCCGAGTGCCATGCGAATATATTCCACCTTAGCAACCGGTTTGCTCAGGGAAACGCGCAGATAACCTGAAGAGCCGAGGATCACGCCGGATTTGTAGCCATATTCGGCCGCGCTGCGTGTGCTGCCCCTGGGATCGCCGGGTTGGGGCACTTCCTGATACACGATGCCGTCGAGGTCCTGCTTCGCGTAGAGGTGGTCGTGGCCGTGGAAAACCGCGCTGACGTGGTTCTGGAGCAGCAACTGGTGGATCGGCATGGCCCAACCAGGGCGATGTTGGGCAAAGCCCTCCGAGCCGTCGGCGTTTTTGCCGCCCCATTCGTAGAAGGGCGCCACTTCAACTCCGCCGCGTCCCTGTCGATCCGCGCCACCGACGAGATGATGGATGAAAACGAATTTGAAGTCCGCCCGGCTGGTTTCGAGAGTCTGCTTGAGCCAGTCATACTGAGCCTTGCCGAGTGTACGAAACCAGTTGTCATCGTTTCGCCTTGCGCGCGGCGAAAACCAAAAGGGATCGAGCACGACGAACAGGGCATGGTTGGTTTCCCACGCGTAGTAGTTCCGCCCGTCCGGCGCGAGGGGTTCAGGAAAATACTGCAGCCGCATTGCGCGCGACCAGGCTGCGAGATTGTTGGTGGTGTGATCGAGGTAACGACCGCTCTCGCCATCGTGGTTGCCGGCGACGAGATGCAGCGTCGTCCCGAGGAGATCGAAATAGCGACGTTGGTCGAGATACTGGCGGGTAGCATCGGCGCGGTTCGTGTGTTTCTCCGACATGAACGTATCGCCGAGGTCCACGTGAAACGCAGGCCCGTCCGCCGCCGCGCGCTTCAAGGTGCGCTGATAGAAATTCCGATCCGTGTGGTCGTCCAGATGGGAATCCGCGGTGATGGTAAAGACGAACTGGTTTTGCGCGGAGGCGAGGCGGGCGGCCGAAAGAATGGCGAGCAGGAACCAGATCTTCATCATTCGGCCTTCCGTTTCCCACCGCCGCGCCTGGCTTCCGTCGGCCGGGTCGAATCGTAATTCGGATTGGGCCGCGGCAGTTGCGCGCCAATCGCGGTGAGATACGCCATCAGCCGCGCATCGAGTTCCTTCACCGTGTCGCGCTGCTGCGACACCAGATCGCGGCGCTCTCCGGGATCCGCTGCAATATCAAACAACTTCAACGCGCCCGTCTCGTAAACGTGGATGAGCTTCAGGTCGCCGGCGTAGATCGCCGAGGCGGGTCCCTGGGCATCCTTGTCGTAATGCGGGAAGTGGATGACGAACTCCTCGCGCAGTCGGTCCACTTTGCCGGTGCCGCCACGCTTGAGAACGCCGGCGAAACTCCCGCCTTCAATCCCGAGCGGCAACGGTTGCGTCGCGCCGCTGAGTTCAGCGAGGGTGGGAAACAAGTCCGTTTGTGTGACGCGCACATGGGAGCACACACCCGGCTTGACGCCCGGCCCGGCGATGATGAACGGCACGCGCAAGCCACCCTCCCAGACCGTGCCCTTGCCTCCGGCGAGCGGCCAGTTCTTCCCCGGCGTTCCGTGGTCGGTTGTATAGAGAATGTAGGTGTTCGTACCCAGGCCAAGGTGCGCAACCGCGTCGAGCAACTGGCCCAACGTCTGATCCACGATGGCGGTTTCATCGTCCGGGGTTTTGGGCGGACGATTGCCCCCGCCGCCTTTCTCCGGCTGATTGGGATAATGCGAGAGTTGGAGATAGAACGGCTTGCCCGCCTTCGCCTGCCGCTCCATGAAATCAATTCCCTTCGTCGTCATAGCGAGGGCCTGCTTCGGATTTGGCGCGGCGACGTTGTCCGGACCGCCGTTGCTTGTCGCACCATCGCTCTCATCGAAGCCGTGCCGGCTCGGGCTCACTCGCCCAAGGTGCCACTTGCCAAAATGGGCCGTCGCGTAGCCCGCGCGTTTGAGGTAATCGGCGATAGTGGTTTCGCCCGCGGGCAACTCAGTGAGGGCGTTGGGCGTGAGGACATGACCGTTCGCTTCGCCGGCGCTGTCGCGTTTGCCTTCGTTCACGAACGTCATATGCAATTGCGCGGGGCTTTTGCCGGTGAGCAACGCCGCGCGCGAGGGCGTGCAGCGGGGCGATGGTGCGTAGCCATCGGAGAAACGCATCCCGGCTGCCGCGAGCCGTTCCAGATTCGGCGTGTGGATGGCCGTGCTCTTCGACGCGGGATTGCGGTCGTCCATTGGCACCGAGGTGCTGGTCCAGCCGGAGCCCTCGCCATAGACGACGATGAAGTTGGGTGGCGCGGCAACCGCTATCGCAATCGAACTGGCGACAAGCAATGCTAAGAGGATTTTTTTCATGGGCTGCCGCACACACGGTGGAATCGACGTGAAAAGTTGGCGGTCTCCGCATCGCTCCACTGCACCTGCTGAAGCTGGATGCCGTTCTGTGCGCATGGGTTAAAAACTATTTGGCCGGGGCCTGCTCCGGGCGGGTGTAAGTAACCTTCAACTCGGCGCTATCCAGGATCGAGTCCTGGATCGCCATGAGCAATCTTTCGCGAGTGATCTCGCCCGGCGGCTGGCTCATTTGAGGCGCTGCGGACAGCGCATACAGGTGGATCGTATAGGTCTTTAAACCTGGTCCCCGGGAATGCGGCGGCTCATAGCCGGGCTTGCCGCGAAAGCTTCTTCCCAAGGTGCCGGGGTCGTGCGCGTTTTTCGCCAAGCGCGTCGTGGTCGCCGGAATGTCCCAAATAACCCAGTAGCTCTTCATCTCGTTGCCCGGCGCAAGATGATCCATGACAATGGCAAAACTTTTTGTGCCAGCGGGCGCGCCGTGCCATTCAAGGGGCGGCGAAATGCCCGGGCCGTCGCCGTTGAATTCGTCCGGCAATGGATCGCCGGCGCGGACGACGGAGCTGGTCAACTTGAGTTTTCCGCTGTGCGGTGGCGTGAGTATCAACGGGGGCGGAGCGCTCGCGGATTCGCGTGGCGTGGGCGGTGGCGAACCTTGGGCGGGTGAACGGTGATCTCCGTCTGGACGAGGCCGGTCTTCACGTGGTGCGTTGTCGCGTTCACGTCGCGGGCCGCCGGCACCGGGACGACGCTGCAGCGTGCTGTAAGTTTCCTCCTTCGTCATGGCGTCGGCATTGAGGAACTGGAATTTCCAGCGGCCCGTTCCGAGATTCGTGTAATTAACGCCGCAGGAGCGACCGTCCAGGGAGTAGTGCAGGGCGAAACCGTTCAGGTCCGCGGAACGGGTGAAGCCAATAATTTTCGCGCCGCGCAAGGGCGGCTGGGCCGGCCGGACCGGCTGCGCGAGAGGTTGGGGATCAACCTGCTCTTGGGCTTCGGTGACTTCGCCATGAAAACCGCCGTTGACGTACGGGTACTTCGTCGAGGCGTGATAGTGATAGCCGAGCGCGGTGGTGGCGTGGCCATTGAAGGGATCGAGGTCTTGCGGGGTTGTGCCTTCGGGCTCGGTGAGGCCGTAGATCGCATAGCCGTCCAGCGCGTAGGCTATCGGCAATCCCGGGCCGAGGAGGCTCTGCAGGTGCAGCGGCGCGGCGTGGTAATGATAATCATCCGCGCGCCCGCAGTGCCCGCCCCATTGGTCGAGCTCCCCAATTTCGGCGGAAATCTCGCCCCGATTGTTTTGTGGATTGAAGATGGGAATGCCGTTGGCCGCGATGGCAATGGCGCCGCGGAGGAATTGGTTTTTGATCGTCCGCGGCTGGGCGGCGGGTACGGGGGTGAGCGGAAAGCGCCAGGCATTATCACCGAAATAGGACTGCGGCAGGGGCACTTGCTGCTGCCAGGCGGTGATGCCGACCATCAGGTTGTGGGCGGGCAGGCCATCCGATTCCACGAAGAAAAACTTTTCGTCGGCATGTGTCTGCACTTTTGGCGCGAACCGCGCGAACGCCGCTGCAATGCGGGCGGCGGCGGCATTCGTGGTTCGATTTGGCGCTCCGAGCGACCTGGACCGCGGCTCCAGATCGGCTTGCGCGATAATGATGATACCGGGGGGAGAAACCTTGAAGTCGTATTGTGATCTCCCACCGTCGTGCGCCGGATCACCGATCAGGTGGGCGAAAGTAAACGAACTGCTGAGCAGGAGGGCACCGAGAGTCGGAATCGCCGGGCTGATGTCCGCAGTTACGAACCGCCGGAAACCACTGGCTTTGAGAGGACGTGGTGAATTCATGAATTGAGTGAGAGTTTCTCTCAGCGGCGCGCCTGAATTATCCGGTTTCTCGTCGCGCATTAAGGAGATGTCTTTCGTTGGACGAAACCGGCCGGGCCGGATTCAAGTGTTCGGCAGGCCTTGAATCGTCCCGACAGGCGGGGCGAAAAAGTGATTGGTATCGTGCAGTTCAACCTCGCCGGTCAGTGGGCGGGAGTAGAGATAGGCCGCGGCGCTTTTATAACCGTCGAGATTCCTAATTTTCATCAGCCCAGTGCGTTGCGTAGCGGTCAGCGTGTGGTTCACCTTCGCAAACGCCATCACTTAGAGCCAGCACCGAGTTTTCCCGCGCCTGTCGCAGCAGGATCGCCGAGGCTTTTGCGAAACCCACGGATAACGAAGAGAATGCTTTTTCCCTCTCCGGTTTTCCGCGACTTGGGGCGCGGAAAACCGGAGAGGGAAAAAGAGGAGGAGGCTGGGTGTCGCACCCAGGACAGCGCTCGGTGAGTCGCTCGTCCTGGGCTATTATCTGCCGCCCCATCCGGGGCTACTCCAACCAGCGCGTGCAGCAACGTTCCACCGCGGCCGGTGATCGCCACTTGCCGCACTGGTTTTGCACGTCGAGCGTCGCTTGGGAATATTGGCTCGCGATGCCAGCCGCCGACTAAGTCGGGTGCGATTGAAAGCGGGTGAGGCTTAAGGTTGGCGGGCAGTGAGAAGTTGAGGAAGGGATGAGACCAGTGGCTTTTGCTTTCGTACGTGCGGCCAAGGAGCAAAATGGAGGGAGTTTCGCCCTCACAGGGCTCATTGGTTCGTTCGATGATGTTTCCCGGGCCTTCAGCCCGGGCTGTCACCTTGCGGGCTTTCAGCCCGAAGCACGGAGGGGGGGAGATTGGGGATTCAAGGTTGGACTCGGTGAGCTGTCATCTTGCGAGCTTTCAGCCCGAATTACGGAGTGACGCGCGCGACCGGAGGCCTCACCCGCCGATAGTAACGCAGGCTTCCCAGCCTGCTGTATCGCGGATTTCCAATCCGCAGGCCTGGCAATGGCTCTGGATCGAAGGGGTTTTCGGACGGTCAGCCGACTGGAAGCCTGCGCTACAAATTTAGATGCGTTTGCCCCGAGGTGTTAATGAGAGGGGGCTGTGAAACTGCTCTAAAGTCAGGAAATATTTGTCTGGTTGTCCTGAAAGGTGGTGGCCGTTCGTCTTAATGGTATGAAGACGATGAAATCGAGCGGGACCGGGAGAGAGGTCATCGCCATTACCCATGTGTCGCTGGATGGCGTCATGCAGGCGCCGGGTGGGCCGGAGGAGGATCCGAGCAACGGGTTTACGATGGGCGGGTGGACGATGCCATACCGGACGGAAGCAGGGGCGCGGATGGTGGCCGAAATAATTGCCGGGGATTTCGACTTGCTGCTGGGTCGCCGGACTTATGACATTTTCGCGAACTATTGGCCCAAGAATGGTGAGCACGCGATTGGGAAGGCGTTTAACCGGGCGACGAAATATGTGGTCTCGCGGCGCCCTGCCCCGCTCGAATGGAAGACTTCGGTGCGGATCGGCGGCGAGGTGGTGGAGGGGATTCGCCGGCTGAAGGTAGCAGACGGGCCGGCGTTGCATGTTTGGGGGAGTGGTGAGTTGCTGCAAACGCTGATGGCGGCAGGGTTGGTGGATGAGCATCGGCTGTGGGTTTTTCCGGTGGTGCTGGGCAAGGGGAAGCGGCTGTTTGAGAGCGGGGTGCCGGCGCAGGGCTTCAAGCTGGTGGAGACGCGCAGCACGCCGAGCGGGGTGCTGGCGAATACTTACAGGCCGGCGAGCGGAGTGAAAACTGGATAGTCCAATGGAGGAAAATCCCCCTCACCC
Organism: uncultured Verrucomicrobiota bacterium; assembly: GCA_964448135.1. Lineage (GTDB taxonomy): Bacteria > Verrucomicrobiota > Verrucomicrobiia > Limisphaerales > UBA8199 > CAYUVH01. The sequence goes on from CAYUVH010000018.1 coordinate 120,712, forward strand.
CTGCCCAATGGCTTCCCAAGCCCGCCACCAGATGGATGCCCAAATTCACCTGACCGCTTCGCGGATCGTGGTCCCAAAGGGGAGGGAGAGCGTCTGGACGGCATGAGTTTGAGTCAGCTTTTAATGAGGGCGGCTACGAAGGGTAATCGGAATTATGGGGCCTCGTCAGCTTCCAAAATACTGGGATTGTGTCCGCACAATACCTCGATGCGGATGAGGACGTTGAACGAAAAGCGGTCCCGAGGCTCGGGACCGCACTCCAAAACCTGGCGGATGTCGCGCGGGCTTTCTGCTTCAAAAGAGCAAGTGGGACGAGACGTCCCCACCCCTGAAGATCTGACCGAGGTCGCAAAAAGCCTGGGCTCGCCTGATTGTATCTTCCCCCCCAAACGCATGCGATTGCGAAGCCCGGCTGCCACGGCAACAGGCGGTTTATATCCTGCCCGCAATTGGATTGTTTGGGCTGAAGCGAGGTGTTAATGGGATGAGGGTGGGTTGAGAGATGTTCCAGGTAGAATTATATTCATTTGGGTGTCCTGAAAGTTGGTGGTCGTTCGTCTTATAGATATGAAAAAGAATACTGTTTGCCTGTGGTATGACAAAGATGCGGTCGAAGCGGCGCGGTTTTACGCGCGGACTTTTCCGAACAGCAAGGTCGGGGCGGTGATTCGGGCGCCGTCCAATTATCCCAGCGGCAAGGCGGGCGCCGTGCTGGTGGTGGAGTTCACGGTTTGCGGGGTGGCCTGCATGGGGATCAACGGGGGCAAGGCTTTCAAGCATAGCGAGGCGTTTTCGTTTCAGATCGCGACGAAGGATCAGGCGGAGACGGACCGCTACTGGAATGCGATCATCCGCAATGGCGGCGAGGCGAGCGCGTGCGGTTGGTGCAAGGACAAGTGGGGGCTGTCGTGGCAAATCACGCCGCGGGTCCTGACGGAGGCGATGGCCAAAGGCGGCGCGGTGGCGAAACGCGTCTTCGAGGCGATGATGGAAATGGAGAAGCTGGATGTCGCGAAGCTCAAGGCGGCGGCGCGCGGGAAGCGGTAGAAGACAGCTCATTGGCTAGTCCAGAGGCACCGCCTTTACTTTTTATATTCCAAAATATCACCGGGCTGGCACTCCAGGGCCTGGCAGATCGCCTCGAGGGTGGAGAACCGGACGGCTTTGGCCTTGCCGTTTTTCAGGACGGAAATGTTGGCCATGGTGATGCCGACTTTTTCGGCGAGCTCGGTGACGCTCATCTTTCGCTTCGCCAGCATGACGTCAATATTGATGATGATGGCCATGGTGGTCTCCTTATACGGTCAGGTCGTTCTCGGACTTCAGATCCACGGCATTCTGTAAAACCCGTTCACAGATAGCCGCCGCGGTGGCGACGATGATGGAAGGAAAGGTCACGAGGATGCGCATGAAAAGGCCGCCCGGACGGTCCTCCCGGTCGCCACCGATCATGAAAATCAGGCTTACCGCAACAAAACCGATAAGGGCCAGGGCGCAGTATTTTATGATCCGCAAGGAATTTACGGTCGGCTGCGAGAAGGTCTGGTTTTGGCTGACGTATCCCAAGACCTTGAATGCGTGATAGAGCGCGGTGAAAAAAGGAATGGAACCGATGAACGCATACACCACAAAGGAATTGCAATACATCTGAACCAGTGTGGCGTGTTTATTGACGCCCTCGACGTGAGGCTCCCAGATCATGAAGGCCAGAGCGCCGATGCCGACGAGCACGATCACGAATTGAAGAAATATGGTTGAACCGCGTTTCATATGTCGATCTTCAATCAGTATTTATCGTTTGTCAATATGTTTTTATTGTTAATTTAAAATTAAGGATTGGAGGAATTCCAGGGAGAGCGTTCCAACGGCTGGTGTTTAAGTCCGTGTTTGATGATGCCGGCGGTGGCAGGTGGTCGGAAAAATGGAGCCGAATTACTTCGGCTGCTGCGATCAAACGCGATGGTGCCGCCAGGAGCCGGACTAATTACTGATTGAGCCGGGTGCGGAAGTAACGTTGCGGGAAGGCGGCGGCGGGGCCGGCGTTGAATTCAGCGGTGCCGTTGGTGCTAACAACGTTGGTGAGCACGTCCCAGTTGGCCAGGTTGGTGGAAACTTCGATCGTGTAGGTGGCGCCGGTTTCGCCGGTGAACGAAAGACTCAAAGTGCCGTCTGGCAGCAGAGACACGAGCTGGAATTGCGACGGTTGCGGCGGGATGAGTGACAGAGCCGAGTTGGTACTGAGCAGCGAACCGGCGGCGTTGGTGAGCAGCACGGAATAATTGCCCACGTCGTTGGTCTGGACGTTGAGGCGGGTGTAGCTCGAGGCGGTCGCGCCGCCGATGGGGACGTTGTTGAAGCGCCACTGGTAGCCGGGTGCGGGCGAGCCGGCGGCGGTGACGGTAAACGTGGCGTTGCTGGTCAACTTGACGGCGATGTCCTGCGGCTGCGCGGAGATGGACGGAGGAATATTGATCACCAGGGCGGCGGGCGAGCTGGTGATCGCGCCGGCAATGTTGGTCAGCACGACGAAATAATTTCCGGCGTCGGCGGGCTGGGCGTTGGTGCGGGTGTAGCTGCTGGCGGTGGCGCCGCTGATGTTCGTCGAGCCGAATCGCCATTGGTATGCCGGCACCGGCGCGCCGGTGGCGGCGACGGTGAACGTGGCGTTGCTGCCCTGCGTGACGGCGAGCGGTTGCGGCTGCGTGTTGATGCCGGGCGCGGTGACGGGCACTTCCACGCGCACGTTGTCCACGATGGCGAACGTGAGGTTGGTGTCATCGGACTTCGAGGCGAAGGAATCCCAGTAGCCGATGAAGATGTTGCTCGAAGTGAAAGTGACGTTCGTGACGGTGGCGATTTTCAATCCGTCAATGAACCATTCCACGGTGCCGCCCGTTTTGCTGACGATCACGTTGCGCCACGCAAAGCCGATGGTGCCGACGTCGAGTCCGCCGACCTGCAGGCCTTGAGCGGCGGGAGCGGTCTTCAGGGCCGGGAAAACATTTTCGTAGTAGGGATCGTTGTTCCCGCGCGCGCTGGTCGCGGTCCCGGCGGCGTAGTCGCCGGTGGTGGTGGCCTGCAATGTGGTGCCGACATAAACGCGCCAATCGGGCAGCGTGGCGGAGGTGTCCCCCGCCTGGCCTTCGCCGTCGGTCGCAAACCATACTCCGTCGGCGGTGCCGGTGTTCCACTGGACACGATTGCCGGCGGTGCCGAGGCCGGAGGTGTGATGTTGGGTGGAGCCGGTGCCGCCCGCGGGGAACGGGCCGTTGGCGTTCATCCACAGGTCGTAGTGAAGACGGTAGGTGCCCCCGAAACTCTGGCCGATGGGCGAGATATTCACGGCGCCGACGTTGGTCAGGCTGACGTTCGCTTCGAACTTCACTCCCTTGGTCGTGCCACCGGTGGAATTGGGCGCGGAGGGGATGCCGTAGGCGGAATAGTTGTAGGCGAACGAGACGCGCGAGTCGGCGGAGGATAGATTGGTCGTCCAGCCCGGTCCGGAATTCGTGTCGAAGTTGTCGGAGAACGTCGGCGTGTAGGGGCCGAAGACGGTGAGCGTGGCGGCGGAACTGGTAATCGCGCCGAAAATATTCGTGACGACGACGGTGTAATCGCCCGCATTGTTCGTTTGGATGTTGGAGAGCGTGTAGGTATTCGTCGTGGCACCGCTGATGTTCGTGCCGCTAAAGCGCCACTGGTATTTCAGCGCGCCCGCACCCTTGGCGGCGGTGCGGAAGGTGATGGCGGCGCCGCGGTCCGCATAGCGGTCCGACGGCTGCGAGGTGATGGCTGGCGGCGAGGTGTTCGTCGTGATGACAAAGCCGCTGGCCACATTGGTCAACGTGGCCATGGTGCCGTTGAAAACGTCGGAATCGCCCCCGGACAACGGATTGGTATCGGCGTATTGCCAGAAATTCCAGTAGCCCCATGGCGTGGTCGAGGACGGAGCATCGGTCTGCGGATCGGGACTGGCGGGCCAGGCGGCAAACCACGGAATGAAGTTGGTCATCGTGCTGTCCAGCCAGGTATTGGCGTGGGAGGTGGACATGTAAATCACGGGCTTCACGGTCACGTATTGCGCGGCAGCGTAGGCGATGACGTCATCGCACCAGCGATGCAGCCATTGCGAGAGCGAGGCCTTGTCGTAAATGTTGGTGAAGGTTTCGGAATCGAGCGTGGGCATCAAGTAGGCGCCGCCGCTCTTGATGTAGTTGCTCGCGATACCCCAAAAGTGGGCCGCCTCCTGGTCCGCGCCGGCGGGGCCGATGTGCAATTCCGGATGCGCGAAATGGTAGGAACCGATTACAACGCCGGCGGCTTTGGCGTTCGCCATGAAAGTAGTGTAATCGGAGTCGTTGACCGTGAGTCCTTCCGTGGCTTTGGCCCAGGCGAACGAGATGCCATTGCTCTTCATGCTGGCCCAGTTGAGGCTCGCGCTTTGGTAACTGGACACGTCCATGCCCAACGGGCGCTGAGCCAGGGCGCGAACATGACCGAACGCCAGCGCCAAAGCCGGTACAATCAGGAACAGCAAAGTGAACCGGGAACGATGTTTAGAAGCCGCACGGGCGGGTGAGGAGTGAATCATGCGCTAGCTGGCAAATATTCGCACATTATTCGGCTAATTCAAGCTGCCAGAGTGCGAACTGGGAACCGGGAGATTGGGCCAAGCGAGGGCCGTTTTCAGGTGCCGCGCAAAGGGAGAATCTCCGTAAGTCGTTGTAGCCGAGGGACGGAAATGGGTCTCAGGGCGCACGGTCGCGCCTTGCTGGCGTGAGGGCGCGTGGCTGATTCAGGCCGCGCCGGGGGTTGTGCGGGGGGCGAAGAGGGCGTTGACGGAGATTTGGAACTCGGGGAGGAGTTTTTCCATCAGGATTTCTTCCCCGGCGAGGATGGATTTGAGGACCAGGCCGTAGGCGCTGGCGTGGTAGACTTCGGCGTTGTCGTAACGGGGATCGACAATCCAGAGGCGCGGCAGGCGCAGATCCTCGTAAATTTGTTTCTTGAAGACGGTGTCCGGCTTGTGGTCTTCGGAGCTGATGATTTCGGCCGCGAGCCAGAGTTTGCCGGTGGCGGCGGCGAGGAGCGCGAGGTCCGGGCAGATGATGGTTTCTCCCGAGAGGCGGACCGGCGAACGGGGCGCCAGCATTTTGACGCTCGTGAGGTCGGCAACGCTGGCGGTGACGTATTGGTGGAGGCGGTGGCAGATCAGCTCGTGGCGCTCGCTGGGAGCGGCCCGAATCAATTGTTCGCCGTGCAAAGTCTCGGTATACGGAAGGCTCATGCAGTGCCAGAGCTTGGCGCGGGAGCACTGTCGTTGGCAATCGGGAAAGCGGAGAGAGGGAAGAATGGTTGCAGGTTGGTGTCTTTATGAATTCCGGGGACTGGATAAAGCAGGTGGATTTTGCGAGGGAGTGGCCTCCTCCTCTCCCCTGCCCTCTCCTTCCGCCTTCACCGAGTTACGGCGCGACAAGCCAGAGGAGGAGAGGGAGGAAGATTTACGGCCGCGGCGGCTGGCGCGGAGCAAGGGCGCGAGGAATCGGCCGGTGTGGGATGGTTTGATTTGAGCGATTTGCTCCGGGGTGCCCTGCGCGACGATGCGGCCGCCGCCACCGCCGCCTTCGGGGCCGAGGTCAATGATCCAATCAGCTTCGGCGATGAGATCAAGATTGTGCTCGATGACGATGACGGTGTGGCCGGCGTCGACGAGACGTTGCATGACTTCGACGAGGCGTTGGACGTCGGCGCTGTGGAGGCCGATGGTGGGCTCTTCGAGAATGAAAAGGTTTTGCTGCGGCAGCCGGCCGCGAGCACCGGGTTCGCGCAGGCCGGAGAGCAAATGGGTGACGAGTTTCACGCGTTGGGCTTCGCCGCCGCTGAGAGTGGGACTGGTCTGGCCGAGTTTGAGATAGCCTAGGCCGGTGTCGTGCAGCGCCTGGAGGGAGCGCTTGATGCTGGGGACGCCGCCGAAGACTTCCAGCGCTTCGTCCACGGACAGTTCGAGGACCTGGGCGATGTTGCGGCCGCGGTATTCGATGTCGAGGGTTTCGCGATTAAAGCGGCAGCCGGCGCAGACTTCGCAACGCACAAAGGCCGGCGGGAGAAAATTCATCTCCAGCTTGATGGTGCCGGCGCCTTCGCATTCGGGACAACGGCCCTGCGGGCTGTTGAAGGAGAAACGGCCGGGGAGCCAGCCGCGCAGGCGGGCGTCGGGCACCTGGGAGAAAAGGCGGCGAATCTCGTCGAAAAATCCCACATACGTTGCGGGGATGGAACGGGGCGTGCGGCCAATGGGGGATTGGTCCACTTCATAAACGGCGCGCAGGGCCTCGGGAGCTTCGATGTCGCTGACGGCTTTGGAAGACTGATTCTTCCGGCGGTTGAGCTTTTCGGTGAGCGCGGGAAAGAGACATTCGCGGACGAGCGTGCTTTTGCCGGAACCGCTGACGCCGGTGACGACGACAAGGCGGCCGAGGGGGAAATGCACGGTGAGATCGCGGAGATTGTTTACGCGGGCGTGGCGCAGGGTGAGCCAGGCGGTGTCGCCGCCGCGCTTGGGCGGTTTGCCGACGGGCCGGCGTTCACCGCGCGAGGGGAAACTTTTGTGAGCGCGGAGGAACTGGCCGGTGAGGGACTCGGGATGGCGCAGCAATTCGGCCAGTGTGCCGGCGGCGATAACTTTGCCACCGTTTACACCCGCGCCGGGACCCAGGTCCACAATAAAGTCGGCCTGGCGCATGGTTTCTTCGTCGTGTTCGACGACGAGAACAGAGTTGCCGCGCGAGCGTAGTTTCTGGAGCGTTTTGAGGAGCTGCTCGTTGTCGCGGGCGTGGAGGCCGATGGTGGGTTCGTCGAGGACGTAGAGGACGCCACTGAGATTGGAGCCCAGCTGGGCCGCGAGGCGGATGCGCTGGCTTTCGCCGCCGGAGAGAGTGGGCACGCCGCGATCAAGCTGGAGATAGTCGAGGCCCACTTCGCGGAGGAACCGGAGGCGCTCGCGAATTTCGGGGAGGATGTCGCGGGCGATCAACTCGGAGCGACCTTTGAACTTCACTTTCTGGAAGAAATCGTGCGCCGCACCCACGGACATGTGGGCGAGATCATCAATGGTGAAGCCGGGCAAATCCTTTTTGCGCGTGCCCTTCGCCGCGCCGAAATCGAGGCGCACGGCCCGGGCGAGCGGGTTGAGGCGGGCGCCGTTGCAGGTGGGACAGAGTTCGCGCTTGCCCTCCTGCCATTCGTACCAGGATTCCTCGATGGCCTCTGCGCGCGCGCCCCGGTCAGTTTCGGGCAGATAAAATAATTCGCCGAAGCCGCGGCAATTCGGACACCAGCCTTCGGGGGAGTTGTAGCTGAAATTCTTTGGATCGAGCGCGGCAAAGGAGCGGCGGCAGTTGGGACAGGCGCGTTCGGTGGAGTGCACCGTTACGTGGCCGCGACGATCGAGCGCGTAGAGGAGTTTCTGGCCGAGCTTGAGTGTTTCGTCAACGAGTTGCTGGGAGCCGGTGCGGTCGGTGGAGGAGGCGGAGAAGGTGGCGACGATGATTTCGACGTCGTGCTCCTTGAAACGATCGAGGCGGAGGCGTTCGCTCGAGGGCACGATGTCGCCGTCGGCGCGGATTTCGGCGTAGCCGTGCTTGGCCGCCCATTCGGCGACGTCGGTGTGAAAGCCTTTGCGATTGCGGACGACCGGCGCGAGCAGGCGCAAGGGGCCGCGCTTGCGGGCTTCCTGGCGGAGGGCGGCGCCGAGTTCTTCCCGGGTCTGCGCGGCGACGGGAATATTGCAGTCGGGACAAAACTGCGTGCCGAGGCGAGCGTAGAGCAGGCGCAGGAAATGAAAAATCTCGGTGACGGTGGCCACAGTGCTCTTGCCGCCACCCCGGCTGACGCGTTGCTCGATGCTGACGGTGGGCGGGATGCCGGAGATGAGGTCCACGTCCGGGCGCGGGAGCTGCTCCACGAATTGCCGGGCGTAGAGATTCATGGAATCAAGGAATCGGCGCTGGCCCTCGGCGAAGACGAGGTCGAAGGCGAGCGTGCTCTTGCCCGAACCGCTGACGCCGGTCACCACCACGAATTTATTCAGAGGGATTTCGAGCGAGAGATTCTTGAGGTTATGCTCGCGCGCGCCATGGATGGAAATGGCAGCGGCGGGCGGGGCGGATGGGTCGGTACCGTCGAACACGAGAGTAGTTTAATGCGGAATGGAGCAGATGCAAATGGAAGGAGGAATGGCTGGTGCGAATGACGAAGCACGAATGCCGAATGACGAAGGAAGCTCGAATATCGAATGCCCAAAAAGCGCCCCCTCCGGCGCCGGACTGGCTTTACGCCCTTTCGGGCTTCGACATTCGGAATTCTTTCGTCATTCGACCTTCGGGCTTCGACATTCCCCGGTTTTGACGTTTTCGGCGGGTGAAATTTGCGATAGAAGGAAGACGTGAGCTGGTTTTACCGCCGAGTGATACGCCCCGGACTGTTCGCGCAGGACGCGGAGAGGGTGCATGAACGGACGTTGCGGATGTTGGGGTGCGTGGGCGGAAGTGGCGCGCTTTCGGCGGCGTTTCGCGCGATTTATGGCGCGCCGGAGTTGCCGGTGGAGACGTTGGGGCTGCGGTTTCCGAATCCGGTGGGCGTGGCGGCCGGCCTGGATAAACGCGCGGAGGCGCTGCCGGCGTGGGCGGCGCTGGGGTTTGGATTTACCGAATTGGGGGCGGTAACACGGGAGGGGCAACCAGGCAATCCGCAGCCTAGAGTATTCCGCGCGGTGGCGGAGCGGGCGATTGTGAACCGGATGGGATTCAACAACTCAGGCGCGGCGGCGATGGCGGAAACGCTCGCGAAATGGAAGGCGCGCGGGCGATGGCCAAATCATCCCGTGGGGATCAATCTCGGCAAATCGAAGGTGACTCCGCTGGATCAAGCGGCGCAGGATTATGCGGATTCGATGCGGTTGCTGCTGCCGTATCTGGATTTTTTTGTGGTGAACGTGAGTTCGCCGAACACGCCGGACTTGCGGAAGTTGCAGGATCGGGCGGCGCTGGATGAGATTCTGGCGGCGTTGCAAGCGGTGAAGTCGGCGGCAGCCGTACAAAAGCCAGTGCTGGTTAAAGTTGCGCCAGACCTGACGTTCGAGGCGCTGGATGAAATATTGGAGTTGGTCGGGCCGAGAGAGGTCGCGGGGATTGTCGCGACGAATACGACGATTGGGCGGCCGGAAACGAGGGGCGAAAGGGCACAGCGCGTTTACAAGGAGGCGGGCGGGTTGAGCGGAACGCCATTGCGCGCGCGGAGCACGGAGGTGATCCGGCACCTATACCGACAGACGAAGGGCAAGCTGCCGATCATCGGCGTGGGCGGAATTTCGAGCGCGGAGGATGCCTGGGAAAAGATTAAAGCGGGAGCGACGCTGCTGCAGATTTACACGGGGTTGGTATATGAAGGGCCGGGATTGGTGGCAGAAATCGTAAAGGGAATTCGGAGCAGACTGGAGCGCGAAGGACTTAAAGAGTCGAAACAAGCGGTGGGAATTAGTTCACCAGCATGATCCGATAAAACCGGCTCGGGACGCCGGTGAGGGTGGTGTCGAGTTTGGTGGCGCTGGTGGTGGTGGCGGTGACGTCGGCGCCGAGGGTTTGCCAGGTCGGATCGGAGAGGTTGGTTTTGTATTGGACGCGATAGACGAGGCCGGCGCTGGCGCTCCAGCTCAAGGTGAGATTGGTGCCGGAGACGAGGGCGGAGGGAGCGGAGAGTTGCGGCGGATCGATGACGCCGAAGAAGCGGAGGATGTCGGACATGTAGGCGTCGCGGAGGGCGGAGTTGTAAATGGTTTCGAAGGGGAAGCCGAAGTAGACGACTTTTCCGCCGCCGAGCGAGCCATCGTAGGTGACCGCCGCGCCACCGCCGAGGCCGCCGCTGTAGGAAATCGCTTTCACGCTTCCATTGGTCGCGATCAACACGTCCGGAAAGTCCACGTTGTAGATGCCGTGGGTGGCGTCGTCGAAGGAGCCGGAGGCGTTGCCGGCGAAGAGAGTGCCGGCGACGGGAACGAAGTTGTAGGTGTTGGCGTCGTCGTTCGAGAAGACGGCGCGGAGTTGATTATGATAGAAGTTGCGGTCCGCGGTGCTGGGGCCGCTGCTGCGGTCGAGGTCGTAGCCGCACTCGGAGCCGGAGACAAACAGATTGCCGCCGCTGTTCAGATAGGTGGTGACCAACGTTTGTTCGGCAGAGGAAAACGAATCGTCGATCGAGCCCTCCTCGCCGAGGAGCCAGACCACGGCCTGATAATTTCCCAACAGCACGGTGCCATCAATGACGGCATTGTGATTGGCGGTTTCGAAGGTCACGCCGGAAATATTCTGGCCGGTGGCGGCGGCGAAGTTGTTGTTGGTGCAGGTGGGGTTGTCGGAAGTCTGGAACTGCCAGCGGTCGTCACCGTCCACAATCAGCACGCGCGGCGAGCCGCCGGCCTGCGCGCCGTAGACGCGCGAGCCTTTGCTTTCGCCGCCGGTGCCGACGACGGTCACTTTGTAGTAGCGCTTGGTGCCCGGCGTGAGACCGGATTCGGTGTAGGTTTGCGTTCCGGACCCAATATTGATGGCGGAGCCGAAATTGACGCCGTTGCTGCTGGTGTAAACGCGGTATCCGGTCCGGACAAAGTCGTCGTTCGACCAGTTCAGTTGGACTGAAGTGCCGTTGGGTTTGCTGATGACCCGCGAAAACAACGGGCTGATTGGCACGCCGCGCGCGCCCATCAAAACCACAGCGGCGTCAATGGCATCGCGGGTTGCGGTCTGGTCAATGCTGGTGCGATTGCCAATGAACGAGAACAGATAGCGCTGGTTGTCGTTGGGATTGTCAATGTACCCGCTGAGCGCAATCGAGATACTGAGCGAGCCGGTTTTGGCGTGAACCTTTCCTGACCCGGCCGTGCTGCAGAATCGGCTGCCCAGCGTGCCATCCGTGCAGCCAATCGGCAGGCCCGCGGCCCAGGAAGGCGTGTTGGTGAGCATGAAACGCACGAGCGAAACGCACTGGCGCGCGGTGACGCGGTTGTTGTGCGAAAGGCCCGAGCCGTCGCTGAAGATCATGCCATTGGTGTTGATGCCGGTGGCGCTGTTCACCCAGCGGCGGACCTGGAGCGAACCTTGCGAATAGGAATCGCCCGTGCCGAGTTTCCAACCGAGGTGACGACAAAGACCGTCTGCCATCACATTCTGGCTCGGTTTGAGCAACGGGATGCATGCGACGTCGAGGCGCAGCGGCTTGCCACCGTACGTGAGGTCACTGGAATGATGCGTGTAGATCAAAGTGCCGGGCGGCGAAAATCCAACCACGCCGGCCGCAACACCGCTCACGGTGATCCCCTGCGCCTGCAGCGCCCCGATGAACACCGACGCGGCGTTGCTGTTGACGGTCGTGGTGCTATAGGAGCTCAAGTCGTCCGTGGAACCATAATTATACACACACAGACCGTAGCATTGGACATTGCCGGCGACGGAGGTGACGCCCAGAGCCTTGAGCTGCGAAGCAATGCGATCCAGCGGCGCGCGCGGATTGGAGAACACGTCGTCGTTCCAAGTCATGTCGTGTTCGGATACGAGGTTGAGATTGCCGCTCACCACGCCGCCGGTGAAAGTGCCGGTGTAATAAACACGCGACTCAAAACTGTAGTTGGTACCCAGCAGGCCGATGGCGGCAGCCGTGGTGAACATCTTCGTATTCGAGGCGGGCGCCTGTCCGGTGGTGGGATTTTTTTGATAATAAATCACCGAGCCGTCGGCATTTTCGATCAGGATGGTCCAGGTGTTGTTCGAGATGGTGGAACCCGTAAGAATGGAGTCGATCTGCGTGGGAATCGTCTGAGCACACAGGCCGGCCTGGGAAAGCGCGAGCGTCAACCCCAGCCACAAAACGCGAACGCCATTCATTCAGGCTGGGAGATTAACACACGCATGACTGATGCGACAAGCAAAGTTGGTGGGGAGGGATTACGATTACGATTGGAGGGGAAAGGCCGGCTGGCCAATTATTTGCTCCCGATGGTTTCGCCCAGAAATGATCTCCACGCACCCTCGTGGTCGAGATGCTTCCGGCAGGTGGGGCAAAGGCAACCGGGATGGTGCTCATTCGCGCGCGCGAGCGCTTCGGTGAGTTCCTGGATCAACGCGATGCGCTCCTGCTCTTCGGCGCGGCGGGCGGTGATATCCCGCTCGACGGTGGAAGCGCCGATGATTCTCCCCTGCTCGTCGCGGATCGGGGAGATGGTGAGGGAAACGTCCACCGGCGTTCCGTCTTTGCGAACGCGCACAGTTTCCAGACGTTCGATGTGCTCGCCACGCGCAATGCGTTTGTGGATCCCCGGCAGTTCATCCGGCCGGTACGGCGGCACGATGGTCAGGATGGAACGGCCGATCATCTCGCCCGCGGCGTAACCGTGAAGGCGCTCGGCGGCCGGGTTCCAACTTTGCACCATGCCGTCCAGCGATTCGCTGAAGATCGCGTCGTCGCAATTCTCGACAATCGCCGCCACATGTCCCCAAAAGACTTCCTGGCGACGTCGCGCACGTTGCCGCCCGGCCTCGCGCAGCAATCGCGATACGGACACGGGAAGTTGGTCCAGATTCCGCCACAAGATGTAATCGTCCGCGCCCGCTTTCATGATCTCGACAGCGCGCGCCGGGCCGGAAGAGGAGGACACCACGATGAACGGCGTCGCCACCCCGCTCTCGTGACAAAGCGACAATGCCTGCGCGGGATGAAGTTTCGGCAGAGGATCACGGCCGATGATAACGTCCCAAAGGTGAAGATCCAGATGCGGCGCGAGCATGGCGAGGCTGTCCACGCGTTCAAACACCGGATCAAATCCTCCCGCCCTCAGGACCTCGACGATTCGGAGACACTCTTTTTCGGAATCCTCCAGCAACAACAAACGAAGCGGAACTGACATACAACGCAGGCCCGTGACAGAGGAACCACATTTCTTGCTGCCTCGCGGCCAAGAAAAACTCATCCCGGAACGCCATTCTGTCAAACGCGGGAGAGCGTGGGAATTTCCCTAAAGCGGGACTCGGCGGATTACGGATGCTAAGTAATGGATTGTGCGGAGAGGAGAGAACGCAAGGGGCAGTGATCAGTAATCAGAGATCGGAGGCGGTGGCCCAAAGGATGGTGGGTGGAAAGGGGCGCGGATCGGTTTTGGCTGTTATTGGCCGGAATTGGCCGCTAGCCTTGCAGCGATATGAGTGCCCAAACACTGCTCTGGATCTACATTTTTCTCCTGCTGGCGGGAGGATTGATCGGCTTTCTCAAGGCCAAAAGCAAAGTATCGCTGATTGCCTCCTCGGTTTTCGCGGCACTCCTGGCGATCACGCTCCTGCCACACGTGTTCCAGCCCGGTTTTGCGCGACTAGTACAGGATGCTCTGCTCATTGCGCTGATTGTCGTCTTCGCCATCCGACTGGCCAAAACCCACAAATTCATGCCGAGCGGAATGATGCTCATCCTGACTGCGATCACGCTCGGCGTCCTCCAAATGACGCGCTGACCAGGCGAGTCAGTTGGCTTTGCTGGGTGAAACGCTGGAGTTTTGCTTCAGAAAATCCACGGCTTGTTCGGCGAGGGCGGCATCGCCGGCGGCTTCAGCCAGCTTGCGCGCCTGTTCCGCGTGCGAGGGAGCTTGGGTGGCTAGCGGGGTGCGCGCCAAGGCCAGCGCCAGGTAATACTCGGCGCGGGCGGATTTTGGATCCAGCTGGACGGCCCTGGTAAACTCCTGCACAGCGCCATCGGGCCGGCCTATGTCCAGAAACGCCAGGCCCAGATTCACATGGGCGTCCGCGCTGGCGGGCCGGTATTTCACCACCTCAGCCATCTCGACCGCGCCGTCCTGCACGCTGCCGAGGCGCATCAGCGTCACGCCGTAGTTTGCGTGGGCATCCACGTGGCGCGGATCCAATCGCAGCGCCTCCTTAAAGTACACGGCGGCCCGGTCCAGTTTCGCCTGATAAAGAAACAGCGTGCCCAGGTTGTACTGATTTCGCGAATCATGCGGCGCGAGCTCGGCCGCGCGAAAGAAATGGACGGCGGCCTGGTCGAAATCTCCCTTCTCAAGGAACACTTTCCCCAACGCGCCGTGGGCGGCCGCGAAACCCGGCGCCGCTTCCAGCGAAGCTTCAAGTTGCTGCACCGCGTCCTCTACTTTTCCGAGGCCTAAAAGTGTCATCCCCAATCCGTAGTGGGCTTCCGGATAACGGGAATTGATTTTCAAGGACGTATGGTAGGCGGTGAACGCGTCCTCATGGCGTCCGGCTTCATTCAGAACCCCGCCGAGGCCTTCGTACGCGAGATAATTTTGCGGATCCGCCTTGATGGCCCATTGGTATAACGCCTCACTGCTGGCCCACGATTGCACCTGGCGGTGTGTCAACACCACGCAGCCTGCCAGAGCCGCGGCGCCCGCGGTGGCGGTGACAACCCGGGCGCCGAGCCCGAATCTCGCGAGCGCTCCCGCACTCCAGACCACCATGATGAACAAACCAATGCCGGGAATATACATGTAGCGATCCGCGATGGACTGCGAGCCCACCTGCACCATCCCAATCACCGGAACCAGCGTGCCCAGAAACCAGAACCATCCGACAGCCAGCCACGGCCAGGTCCGGGCGCGCCACACGAAAAAAATCGAAACCGTCACCAGTAACACGGCGACGCCAACAATCGCCAGGCCAAGATGAAGTTGGGTGTAGGGATACAGCGCGCACAAATTCGCAGGAGCAAATGTCTTGCCCACGTAGCGCAGGTAACTGATCAGGGCGTTCGCGGCGCGATCGGACACCGACAAGCCTGCCAGCGACATGGCGGCACCGCGCTGAACCACGAGGGTGATGACACTGGAAATAACCGCGAGAACGAAGAAAGGTACTTTCTCGAGGAGCAGCGGGCGGGCGGCAGCCAGTGAGAAGGGAGGTGCACCTTGATTAGTGTTCTCCGCAGTGGAGGCGCCGCTGGCAATAAATCTTCCCAGCGGCCAATAGTCCAGCAGCAGCAGCACACAGGGCAGCGTAACGAGCATTGGCTTGCTCATCAGCCCGCAGGCGAAGAGCGCCAGCGTGATCCAGTAGTGGCGTTTTCGTCGTTGAAAATCGCCATGGGATCGTACGTAGCGGACGTATGCCATCAAAGTAAGCAAAAAGAACAGCGTGCTGAGCACGTCCTTGCGCTCGGAGGCCCAGGCCACCGATTCCACGTGGAGCGGATGCCATGCAAATAATGCGGCCACAAAGGCGCTACGCCAAAGCGAACCGGTGAGCTGCCGCAGAAAGAAAAACAACAGCATGGTGTCCGCCGTGTGCAGCAGCAGGTTGGTCACGTGATGCCAGCCCGCATGCAAGCCAAAGAGCTGGCAATCCAGCATGTGCGACAGCCAGGTCAGCGGATGCCAGTTGCTCGCGTCGCCGGAAGTGAAGGCCCACGCCACGCCTTGTGGCGTCAAACCGGCCTGCACATGCCAGTTTTCGTAAATGTATTCGTGATCATCGAAATCCACGAATGGATGGCTGGCAATGGGCCAGAAACAGAGCAGCGTGATGCCCACGAGCAGCCCGCAAACGCCCCCGATGATGGCGCGCGTCCTCAAGGTTTGGGCGCGGCTGGCTTTAACTTTTGCTCCAACTCCGCCGCCTGACGCAACAATTCGTCCTGGTGCGGCGATTGCGAGGCGGCCAGGCGCAAAAGAAACGCGGCTCCCTGCAGATTGCCCTGCGCTTCCTCCACCCGCGACAGGTTGACGGCGATTTCCTCGAGGGCGTGAAAATCCGGTTCCTGCTTGCTCTTTTCGCGCTGCTCCCACTTGGCCAGCGCCAATTGCCACAGATTGCGCGCGCGTTCCTTGTCGTGATAATCCGTCTCGTAGAGCCGGCCCAGGTCGAAAAGAATCTCGTAGCTGTCCGGGTTCGCCCGGAGCCCCTCGCGCAGAAATTGCTCCGCCTCTTTCGGTTTGTGCAAATGAGCCCGCAACATGTACGCGCCGGTCGTATAGGTTTCCACCTGCTGGGGATCCAGGTCGGCGGCCAGGCGCAGCCAGGGCAGCGTCTCGCGCTCATTGCCACCGGCCAGATGCGTGTGCTCGGTGACGAGAAAGCGCCGGCCGAATGCCTCGATCCAGTCCCGGGGCGGGCCGAGAAACGCCTCCTCCTTCTCGTGATCCTCGTCCCCGTGATCCTCATGGCCTTGTTCCTTGATGTGGATGCTTTCCTTCGAACCTTGGGGCCGGTCGAAGATCGAGGGATAATATCCGCTGTGAAAAGAAACGTCGGCCTGCACGAAAAAGTGGTTGGCGAACAGCCGCCGGCTGTCCCCCATCAACATGGTGAGGAGGTTCGCGGATTGCGCGCGCGGACTCCACGCCAGCGCGCGGGGCTCCAGCACGGTGCCCAGGGTGAACGCCGACACCGCCAGCAAAACCATAATCAGAATGGCGGTCGAATTCTTCACAGGTTCAGCGGCTTGCGACGGAACATGAACCAGGCACCAAACAGGAGCAGCGCCGAATAGACCGCCGCATAAAGGGTGGCCAGCGCGCAATCAAGCCAGGCTAATACGGGTTGAGCGTAAACCATCCGCTCACGGACGTTATAATTCCATTCCAAGTGCGGAATCACGTAGTACACGAATGAGAGCAAAGACCCGGCGGGCTGGGGCATCCGCGACGCGACCTGGTTCAAATGGCCGCCCAGCATGAAGATTCCCACCACGATGATCACTGAAATCGTCGCGTTCGAGGAGGGCGCGGCAAATACCACCGAGCCCAGGAGCACGAGCGCGGTCACCACGCCCAGCGCCATCCAATGCAGCCAAAGCGCCTGCACGTATTGGATGATCGGCCACTGGCCGTCGCGCGATCCGCTCACCAGCACGAAGAAAACGTAAAACACCACCAGCCCGATGCCGCAGGCAAACCAGCAGCCGAAAAACTTGCCCAGGATCACGTGCGCGCGGGTGACCGGCTTGGCCAGCAGGGGGAAAATCGTGCGATTCTCGCGCTCCGCCGGCAACTGCCGCGCCGTGGTGCCGACCGCGATGATCAGGGAGGAGATCCAAATCAGCAGGAGACACAGGTCCTTGATGTGCCGCACGATCGTGGGATCGTTGAAAAAGCTTACCGAGCCCACCGCCAGGGTGATCAGGGCGGTCAGCACCAGGAGCACATAGAAATCTTTCCGCCGGTACAGCTCCTTGATGACGACACCGGCCAGCGCCAGAATGATGTTCATGTCGTGGCCTGGGGTTGAGGTTGATACCCGATGAGCTGCAGGAAGATCTGCTCCAGGTTCGCCTGGTATTGCCGCGTCAGGTCGCTCACGCGCCCTTCGACCTTCAACTGGCCGCCGGCAATAATCGCCACGCGATCGCAGACCGTTTCCACTTCGCCCAGTTCATGCGAGGAGAAAAAGACCGTCTTCCCCTTTTCCTTGAGCCGTTGGATGATCTCCCGGACTTTCATGCGCCCGAGCGGATCCAGGCCGCTGGTGGGCTCGTCGAGGATGAGCAGGTCCGGGTCGTTGATCAGCGCCTGCGCGAGGCCGACTCGTTGTTGCATGCCCTTGGAGTAGGTTTTGATCAACCGCTTGCGGGCGTGTCCAAGTTCGACGAGTGAGATGAGCTCGTCGATCCGGCGCTCGGTCTCCGCGGGCGGAATTTTGAAGACCTTCGCGTAGAAGCGCAGCAGCTCCTCCGCGGTCAGAAATTTATAGTAATACGTCAGCTCCGGGAGATAACCGATGCGCTGCCGCGCGATGGGCTCCCGAACATTCACGCCAAAGAGATAGGCGTCGCCCGCGGTGGCGTTAACGAACCCCAGCAGCACGTTCATCGTGGTTGTCTTCCCGGCGCCGTTGGGCCCGAGGAACCCGAACACTTCCCCGGCCTGCACCTTCAGGTTCAGGCCGTCAACGGCAACCTTCCGCCCCTCGCCGCCGGAGGGTCGGTATTCGACACGCAAATCTCTAAGTTCAAGTATGGTTTCCATGCCTGTCCAAGCCCGCAGTCTGTGCGCGACTATATATAAGCCGGAGCAGAATCGGACAAATATTTTCCAACCGGACCCGGGGCCAGCCGGTCCGTGGAATCAGTGACGCTGGATTTCATCGCAAAAGTCGGGCCATAAGTACAAAAAAAAATCCAGGAATTGCTTCCCGGATTTTCTGAGAATTCGGCGTGAACCAGACTAGCCGGTGGTCTGGGTCGGCAGGATGTGCGTGGTGGACTTTTTGCACGAGGGCTGCGTCGAAACGTTCGAAATGGTATAGCTGTTGGCGAACGAGCTGCCGCCCGACGGGCAGACGCAGGCGCTGCGCATATACACCGAGATATCCGTATAGGCCACGGTGGCCGAGGCGTCCTGCTTGGTTTCCAACGCCCACTGCTGGATCGCGCCGTCAATCTGGCGAAGATTGTTGATGCAGGCATTCTGCTGCGACTGCGTGCGCGCGCGCACGAAATTGGGAACGGCGATGGCGGCCAGCAATCCGATGATGGCCACCACAATCATGATTTCCACCAGGGTAAAGCCCGCCCTGCGGGAGGTCTTAATTGTCATATTGATTACACTACCTTTCTGCACAGCGGCGTGAACGCATCACCAGGCGGGTTATAATAATTTCATTTGCCGTTCACACATTGCCTGGCGAAACCGCTCCACCAAATAAAGCAGCCAAGGTGCCAAGTCTCATTTCCGAGACTGCCCAATGGGGCGGACGCCTGACGGCCGCTGCCCAACCGTACAAGACAAAGCCCGGGAATTGCTTCCCAGGCTTCGCGCGAAAACCTGCTAGGCTAAAGACTAGCCTGTGGTGTCAGCCGGCAACACGTGCGCGGTGGCGTCCTGCTGGCAGACCGGCGAGGTCTGGGCGTCCACAACCGTATAGCTGTCGGCGAAGGTGGTGCCGCCGGAGGGGCACACCACGGCGCTCTTCAAATAGGGAGAGATGTCGGTGAAGGCGACGGTGGCCGTCGGGCCTTTCTTGTTTTCGAGCGCCCACTGCTGAATCGCACCGTTGATCTGGCGCAGATTGTTGATGCAGGCGTTCTTTTGCGACTGCGTGCGGGCGCGCACGAAGTTGGGGATGGCGATCGCGGCGAGCAGGCCGATGATGGCCACCACGATCATGATTTCAACCAGCGTGAAACCGGACTTGCGGGAGGTCTTAATTGTCATATTGATTACACTACCTTTCTGCACAGCGGCGTGAACGCATCACCAGGCGGGTTATAATAATTTCATTTGCCGTTCACACATTGCCTGGCGAAACCGC
>CAYUVH010000019.1:0-128693 GCA_964448135.1 uncultured Verrucomicrobiota bacterium
ACCCCAACCCTCTCCCCCAGGAGAGGGAGAGCGGTTCGGTGGCCGCACAGAATAGTACCGTTAAGTCGCTTTCATCCACACAGGGTAGTTGGCAAGAATGAGCTTCGTGAAGCGGGCGGGGTCGGGCAGCGTGGGGACAACCCGGGTTTCAATTGAATCGTTCCGACAAAGAGAAGGTCTAAAATTATTTCGGACCAAACCGTGTTTTTCGCCATGTGTGAAGCAATATCACGTAACATGCTGATCACTAGGGCTATATACTCGCAAAAATTCTTTTTACATTGTAGTTGACTGGTTAGTTAACAAGGTTTATGGTGTTTGCGTAACGAAGAAGAAAGATTCGATATGACAAATGTGGAACTGAATCGAAATGACGCGAGCCACTTGGAAGTGACCGATGCGAATTTTCAGGAGCAGGTGCTCGGCTCCAGCCAGCCGGTGCTGGTGGACTTTTGGGCCGCCTGGTGCGGACCGTGCCGCCGGCAGGGGCCCGAGGTGGAATCGTTGGCGGCGGACTACGCGGGGCGCGCAAAAATCGCCAAATTGGACGTGGACACCAATCCCGAGACGGCCGTGCGCTACCAGATTCGCAGCATTCCGACCTTGATTATTTTCAAGGACGGCAAGATGGTGGAGAAGGTCGTCGGCCTGACGCCGAAGTCGGCGCTGGCGGCGAAACTTGACGTTCACCTGAACTAACGCAACCCGATACCCCCGGAGAAACAATCATATGGGCCGCACCAGTGATGCCAAAGAAAAGCTGCTCGACGTGGCTTTCGAACTGATCTGGGATCAGAGTTATGGCAGCGTGAGCGTGGACCAGATCTGTGAGCGGGCGAAGGTGAACAAAGGCAGCTTTTACTATTACTTCGAAACAAAGGCTGATCTGGTGGTGGCGGCATACGAGGAACATTGGCGCTGCAAGCAGCCCGACCTCGACCGGATTTTTTCATCACAAACGCCGCCATTGGAGCGGCTTTCGAAGTGGTGCGAGGCGATTTATCAAAAGCAGAAGGCCAAGGCCGATGAGATCGGCCACGTGTGCGGGTGTCCGTATGCGAGTGTGGGCGGCGAAGTGGCGAGCCAGGACGGTAAGATTCGCGAGAAGGCCGAGGAGTTGATGATGCGGAGCACGAAGTACCTGGAGTGCGCGATTTCTGATGCGAAGCGCGAGGGGCAGATTGCCGTAGAGGATCCGAAGCAGGCGGCGCAGATGGTGCACGCTTTCGTGTTGGGCGCACTGCTGCAGGCAAAGGTTCGCAACGACGTAGAACAACTCCGCCATCTGGAGCCGACAGTGATGGCAATCATCGGCGCCCGGGCTCCGGTAGCGGCGTAACATAAACAATCTTAGACACTTATCGGGCTGAACCATGCCCAAATTATAGTTGACCAGTTAGATAACAATTAGAAAGACGCGAATATGAAATTTCAAAATCCAAACTTCAATCGTTACGGAAACATCAACCCTGAAGCGAAGGAACGATGGACGGTGAGCGGTTCGTCGTGGGCAAACCAGGGGTCATTGGAGCAGACCGGGGCTCATGACTGTTCGGACGCGGGGGCGGAAGCGAGCGGGTTTCGCCGGATCTCCGGCAAATGCGCGCAATTCCTGCAAAATCTGAAAAGCCGGCTTACGCGGGAACTCGCGGCGGGATTTTTTGGCATCCTGAGCGAGAACCAGGTGCGGCAGATGGTGAGCGAAGCGGATTCGTTGGCGGCGACCACCGGTTTTCCGGCGCTCTTTCTGCCGACGCTGGCGGAGGAGAAGGTGCTGGCGGCCTCGAACTGGCAGTTGCGGCAGCGGGCGATTAGGGAGCGGTCGCTCGTGCTGGCCGCGTGAGTCGCGAAATGACGAAGCACGAATGACGAATGACGAAGGAAGCCCGAATTACCGAAGTCCGAGACCAACGGTGCGGAAGTGAGATTCAGGAAAACCGCTCAATTCAAGTGAGGACGAGACTATGTGGATTGTAAGACTTGCTCTGCGCCGGCCGTATACCTTTGCGGTGGCGGCGATTGTCATCCTGATCGCGGGGTTTGCGGCGTTCAGCCGTACGCCGAAGGATATTTTTCCGGAGATCAATATTCCGGTGGTCAGCGTCATTTGGACTTACAACGGGCTGAGCGCCGAGGAATTTGAGAAGCAGCTTACGGTGTATTCCGAGTTTTCGCTTTCGGCGAACGTGAATGACGTCGAGCGGATTGAATCGCAGACGCTGGATGGGGTGGGGATTGTGAAGTTGTTCTTTCATCCGGGCGCGAACGTGGAGCGCGGGCTGGCGCAGGCGACGGCGGTGAGCCAGGCGATTTTGCGCCGCATGCCGCCGGGCGTGCAGCCGCCGATCATTCTGCGCTACGCGGCGGATTCGGTGCCGATCATCCAGATGAGCTTGAGCAGCGACACGTTGAGCGAGTCGGAGCTTTATACTTACGGCATCTTCCGGATCCGGCAGCAACTGGCGACGATCAACGGGCTCACGTTGCCGGCGCCCTTTGGCGGCAAGGTGCGGCAGATCATGGTGGATCTCGATCCGGCGCGGCTGCAGGCGAAAGGACTTTCGCCGCGCGATGTGAACGATGCGATCAACGCGCAGAATCTTACGCTGCCGAGCGGTACCGCGAAGATCGGAGATTTCCAATACAAGGTGAAGATCAACAATTCGCCGGACGCGCTGAATGAATTGAACAATCTGCCGGTGAAGGTTTCGGGGGGAGTGGTGACGTATGTGCGGGACGTGGCGCATGTGCATGATGGTTATGAAGTGCAGCCGAATATCGTGCGCGCGGATGGCAAGCGGGCGGTGCTGCTCCAGATTTTGAAGAACGGCCACAGCTCGACGCTGGATATCATCAAGGCGGTGAAGGAAAAGCTGCCGCAAATGCAGGCGGCGGCGCCGCCCGGATTGAAGATTGATCTGCTGGCGGACCAATCCTTGTTCGTGGAGGCGGCGCTGGATGGGGTGCTGCGCGAGGGAGTGATTGCGGCCGCCCTGACTGCGACGTTCATTCTGTTGTTCCTTGGGAGCTGGCGGAGCACGCTGATCGTGGCGATTTCGATTCCGCTGAGCGTGCTGGCGTCGTTGAGCGCGTTGAGCGCACTCGGGTATTCGATGAACGTGATGACGCTGGGCGGGCTCGCGCTGGCGATCGGCATCCTGGTGGATGAGGCGACGATTACAATCGAGAACATTCACCGGCACATGGAGCAGGGGCAGAATCTGCGGAATTCGATCCTGGCAGGGTCGTATGAAATTGCAGTGCCGGCATTGGTGTCGGCGCTGGCGATCAGCATCGTGTTCGTGCCGGTGGTGTTCCTGGTCGGACCGGCGAAGTTTCTTTTCACACCAATGGCGCTGGCGGTCGTGTTCGCGATTCTTGCGAGCTACCTGCTGAGCCGGACCCTGGTGCCGGTGCTGGTGAGCATTCTCCTGCGCAATGAGAAGGTCGGGCATGGAGTCCCGGCGAATCCGAATTGGTTCGAGCGGTTTCAACAGGGTTATGCGCGCGGATTTGAAAAACTGCGCTCGAAGTATCTGGTGGGGTTGCGCTGGGCGCTGGTGAACCGGCCGACGGTGCTGGTGGTGTTTGCACTGCTGCTGGGCAGTGCGTTCCTGGCCTTGCCGTGGGTGGGACGCGATTTCTTCCCGACGGTGGATGCGGGACAGTTCCGGTTGCATGTGCGCGCCGCGACGGGCACGCGCATCGAGACGACCGAGCAAATCTTCAGCGCGGTGGAGGATGAGATTCGCCGCGTGGTGCCGGCGGATGAAATCAATCTGATCCTCGATAACTTTGGCGTGGTATCGGAGAAATACAGCCTGGCGTTCGGTGACAACGCGACCATCGGGAGCCACGACGGGGAAATTTTGGTGCAATTGAAACCGCATCATCGCCGGCCGACACCGGAGTATGCCGCGGTGGTGCGCAAGCATCTGCATGAAAAGTTCCCGGAGCTGACGTTCTTTTTCCAGCCGGCGGACATCGTGTCGCAGATCCTGAACTTTGGATTGCCCGCGCCGATTGACGTGAAGGTGTCGGGCTACAATCGGGATGCGAATTACGCGGTGGCGAAGGAAATCCGCGACCGCATTGCGAAGATCCCGGGCGCGGCGGACGTGTTCATTCATCAGTCCTTTGATTCGCCGACGTTGAACCTGGACGTGAACCGCACATTGCTGGCGAAAGAGGGGTTGAATCAGCGCGATGTCGCGCAGGACGTTTTGGTGGGTTTGAGCGGCAGCGCGCAGGTGACGCCCAATTACTGGGTGGATTCGGCTTACGGGATTCCGTTCCTCGTGGTGGTGCAGACGCCGCCGCGGTTGCTGGATTCGGTGAACTCGTTGATGAACACGCCGGTGTCGCCGCGCGTGGTGGGAACGCAGGCGACCGAAAGCCAGTTGCTGGCGAACCTTTCGGGCATTTCGCGCGGGACCTCGGCGAGCGTGGTGAATCATTACAACATCCAGCCGGTGTTCGACATCTTCGCAAATGTCGAAGGTCGCGACCTCGGAGCAGTGGCGGATGAGGTGAATCGCATCGTGGCAGATGCAAGCAAGAAGCTCGCGCCCGGTAACACGGTTTTTGTGCGTGGGCAGGTGGACAGCATGAATACGGCGTTTCAACGGATGGGCCTGGGGCTCATCGTGAGCGCGTTGCTGGTGTATTTCCTGATGGTGGTGAATTTCCAGAGCTGGAAGGACCCGTTCATCATCATTACGGCGCTGCCGGGAGCGTTTGTTGGGATAGTTTGGGGATTATTTCTCACGCAGACCACCTTCAGCGTGCCGAGCCTGATGGGCGCGATCATGACGATCGGTGTGGCGACGGCGAACAGCATCCTGATGGTGACTTTTGCGAATGACCAATTGCGCGCGGGCATGAACTCGCTGGAAGCGGCGTTCCAGGCCGGGGCCACGCGGTTGCGTCCGGTGCTAATGACAGCCGGCGCGATGATCATCGGCATGTTCCCGATGGCGCTGGGACTGGGTGAAGGCGGCGAACAGAACGCACCGCTGGGACGCGCGGTGATTGGCGGACTGGTGGTGGCGACGCTGGCGACGCTGTTTCTGGTGCCCGTGATCTTCAGCTACCTGCGCTCGAAAGGCGCGGCGCGCAATGAGGAAGAGGAGATTCAGAAAGCGGAAACGGCCGGAGTGGCGGCGGGTGCCGTAGCTGCTCATGCGTGAGAGATTTATTTTCCAACCCCAACAACTCGGAAAGAAGCAGACCATGAATACCCAGAACGAAAAAATTGAATTAAGTGGCGCGGCGACGGCGGTGCCAGATAGGGATGAGTTGGCGCAGCAGGCCAAGGCGCCGCGGAGAAACCGATGGGCGGTGATGGGCGTGACGGCGGTGGTAGTGGTCGTGGGATTGGCGGCGGGAATTGCACCGCGGCTCCGTGCGACTTCGGCGCTGAATGCCGGCGCGAACGAACTGACGGTGCCCACGGTGGCGGTGACGAATGCGGTGCGCGCGGGGCAGGCGGTGACGTTGTCGCTGCCGGGCGAAGTCCGCGCTTATGAAGAGACCGAGATTTACGCCCGCGCAGATGGTTATCTGCTGCGCTGGAGCAAGGACATCGGATCGCATGTGAAGGCGGGCGATCTGCTGGCGGAGATTGATACGCCGGAGTTGGACCAGGAGTTGAACCAGGCGAAAGCTTCGCTCGGGCAGGCGCGCGCCAATTTGATTCTGGCTCGCAGCAGTGCCGAGCGGTGGCAAGGGCTCCTCAAGACGCACGCGGTGAGTGAGCAAGAGGTGGATGAGAAAACCGGCGCGCTGGCGGCCCGCGAGGCCGACATGAGCGCGGCGGAAGCGGCGGTGTCGCGGCTGGAGAAGCTGGCCAGCTTCAAGGAGGTGCGCGCACCGTTTGCGGGGACCATCACCCGCCGCAGCGTGGACGCCGGCGCGTTGATCCGGGCAGGCGGGAACGCCAGCGCCTTGTTCAAACTGGCGCAGATTGACCGGCTGCGCGTGCGCGTAAATGTGCCGCAGGCGTATTTGCGCGATGTGGGCGAGGGAACGAAGGCCCAGTTGCGGGTGGCGGAATATCCGGGCCGGGTATTCACCGGCACGGTGGCGCGGACGAGTGGGGCGTTTGATCCAACGACCCGCACGCTGGTTACGGAAATCGAAGTAGCGAACACAGACGGCGCGTTGTTCCCGGGTATTCATGTGGACGCCGAGCTCGCGTTGGCGCAGGTGAACCCACCGGTAGTCGCGCCCTCGACGAGTGTGATCACGCGCAGCGACGGGACGTCGATCGCGACGGTCGACAAGGATAACGCGATCCGGTTGAACAAAGTGCGACTGGGGCGGGATTTGGGCCGGAATGTGGAAGTGGTCGAGGGCTTGGAGGAAGGCTCGCGCATTGTAACGCACCCGATGGATACGCTGGCGGAGGGGATGCAGGTGAGAGTGGCGGGGGAGGCGACAGGGGTGGTGGCAGCGCCAAAACTTGCGAAGCGGTGAGGAGGTTACAGGGTTAAAAGGTTAAAACGTTAAAATGCAGCGGCAAGGGAAAGTATTATGAAAAGCTGGAAGCTGTGGCTGGTGATGGGAGCGCTGAGCGTACCTTCGCTTTGTTTGTTCGCGGCGGTGGGGCCGAATTATAAGCGGCCGGCGACGCCGGGGATGGAGCAGTATGCGGACGCGGAGCAGGGGACTTGGAAGGTGGCGGTGCCGGGGGATGCGATTGCGCGGGGAAATTGGTGGGCGGTGTTCGGTGATCCGACGCTGGATGATTTGGAGCGGCAGGCGGCCGAGAACAACCAGGACCTGAAGGCGGCGGTGGCACGGGTCGCGCAGGCCCAGGCGCTGGCGAGGAACGCCAAGTCGGAATTCTTTCCGAACATCAACGGCGGAGCGTTCTGGGCGCGTTCGAGCTTCTCGGGAAATTCACTGAATCCGCCGATTAACCAGCTTGGCAACGACATGGCTGTCCCATTCGACCTGACTTATGAGCTAGACGTTTGGGGCAAGGTGCGGCGGAGTTTCGAGGGCGCGACCATGGACGCACAGGCGACCATGGCGGCGTTTGAGAATGCGTGGTTGCTCCTCAAGGCGGATGTGGGCAGCGGGTATTATGCGTTGCGGACGCTGGACTCGGAGCGCGTGATATTGCGGCGGACGATCGTGCTGCGGCGCGAAGCATTGGACCTGGTGCAGTCGCGGTTCAAGGGCGGCGCGAGCAGCGAGTTGGATGTATCGCGCGCGGATACGGAATTGCACGATGCCGAAGCGGAACTGGTTGCCGTGGAGCGTCGTCGTTCGGAGGCGCAGAATGCGCTGGCGTTGTTATTGGGCAAGCCGACGGCGGAGTTCATGCTGGCGGAAATGCCGCTGGCGACGAATGCGTTGCCGCCCATCATTCCGGCGGGATTGCCGAGTGAATTGTTGGAACGTCGTCCAGACATTGCGGAGGCGGAGCGGCGGCTGGCGGCGGCCAACGCGCGGATTGGCGTGGCGAAAGCGGCGTTCTTCCCGGTCGTGCGATTGACGGGGATCGCGGGATTCGAGAGCGCGGATGTGGAGACGTTGTTCACGTGGCAAAGCCGGGTGTGGAGCCTCGGACCGAGCATAACCTTTCCGATTTTCGAGGGCGGGCGGAATCGCGCGAACTTGAAAAAAGCCTGGGCGGTGTACGAGGAAAATGTAGCGGTATACCGGCAGCAAATCCTCGTGGCCTTCAAGGAAACGCAGGATGCCCTCACGGCGGCGAGGCTGCTGAGCCAGCAAGCGGCGGCGCAGAATCTGAGCCTCGCCAGCGCACGAAAGTCTGCGGAGCTTTCCAATACGCGCTATATATCCGGATTGGTGAGCTATCTCGATGTGGTGGACAGTGAACGCACGGCCCTGTCGGCGGAACGGCAATCGGCCCGTTTGACAGGAGCGCGGATGATCACGAGTGTGCAGATTGTGAAGGCGCTGGGAGGTGGGTGGGGGGAGACGGTGCTGCCGAAGTTGGCGAGCAGGAAATGACGAAGCACGAATGACGAATGTCGAAAGAAATCCGAATATCGAAATCCGAAACAAATCCGAATTGGAAAATTCAAATTATGAAAACTACGACAACAAATAAACGACTTGAAGGGAAAGTGGCGATTGTGACGGGGGCGTCCAAGGGGATTGGGGCGGCGATCGCGAAGCAACTGGCGGCGGAAGGGGCGGCGGTGGTGGTGAATTACTCAACCAGCCGGAAAGGGGCCGACCAGGTGGTGTCGGATATTGCGGCGGCGGGAGGCAAGGCCGTGGCGGCGCAGGGGAACGTGGCGCTTAAGAGTGACACCGAGCGGCTGGCCTCCGAGGCGGTGAAGGCCTTTGGCAAACTCGATATCCTGGTCAACAACGCGGGTATTTACGAGTTTGCGCCATTGGAGGAAATCAACGAGATGCACTTCCACAAGCAATTCGACACGAATGTGCTGGGGCTGATTCTGATGACACAATCGGCGGTGAAGCGTTTTGGGGCGGAAGGCGGTAGCATTGTGAACATCGGGTCGGTGGTGACGACGGCGACGCCGCCGGCGTCGGCGGTGTATACGGGCACGAAGGCGGCGGTGGATGTGGTGACGCAAGTGCTGGCGAAGGAGCTGGGGGCGCGCAAGATTCGCGTCAATTCGATCAAGCCCGGCATGGTGGATACGGAAGGCTTTCGCGCGGCGGGAATCGCCGAGAGCGACATGCGCAAGGAGGTGGAGCAAAAGACGCCGCTGGGGCGCATCGGGCAACCCGAGGACATTGCGATGGTCGCGGCGTTTTATGCGTCGGAAGACTCGCGTTGGATTACCGGCGAGACCATAAATGTTGCCGGTGGGATGCGGTAGGACATGAACCGGCACGTTGGACGAAAGTTCAGCGAGCACAATGAAAGGGACGAAATCATGAGCGACAAGAAACTGGCAGGTAAAGCGGCGATCGTGACGGGCGCCTCGAAGGGCATTGGGGCGGCAATCGCGCGGCGGCTGGGGGCGGATGGTGCTGCGGTGGCTGTGAATTACGCGAGCAGCCGGAGCGGGGCAGACCAGGTGGTGAGCGACATCACGGCCGCCGGCGGCAAGGCGGTGGCGGTGCAGGGGAATGTAGCTTCCGCGGGCGACACCGAACGCATCGTGGCGGAGACGCTCAAGGCCTTTGGCCGGCTGGATATTCTCGTGAACAATGCGGGAGTGTACGAGGAGGTGAAGCTGGGTGATTTGACGGAGGCACACTATCGCCGGATTTTCGACGTGAATGTGCTGGGGTTGATGCTGATGACGCAGTCGGCGGTAAAGAAAATGGGCCCGGAGGGGGGAAGCGTGATCAATATTGGGTCGCTCGCGACGGTCGTGACGCCGCCGGGGTATTCGGTTTATTCGGCGACGAAGGCGGCCCTGGACACGATCACGCTGACCTTCGCCAAGGAATTGGGAGCCCGGAAAATTCGCGTGAATTCCATCAAGCCGGGTATGGTCGAGACGGAGGGGTTCCGGGCGGCCGGACTTTCAGACAGTGATTTGAAGAGGAACATGGAGAAGTTGACGCCGCTGGGAAGAATCGGACAGCCGGATGACATTGCCGACGTGGTGGCGTTTTATGCGTCGGAGGATTCGCGCTGGATTACCGGAGAATCCGTAGTGGTATCGGGTGGATTACGGTAATCGGCGTCGCAAGGCTGGTCGGGTAAGGGATTTAGCCATTACAGATAGACGAACTAATTTTATTTCCCATTTGTAATAAGGCATAAATAGTGCTTACTTTGGCCTCGAATGACGACCAAATCTGATACGAATGACGCGGTAGCGTACTTGGATCTGGCGGCTCAAATGAAGCCGTTACGGAAGGAAATCGATGCGGCGATTGCCCGCACGCTCGACAATTGCTCCTTCTGCCTGGGACCAGACGTTGTCCAATTTGAGAAAGACTTTGCCAAGTTTTGTGGCGCAGAGCATTGCGTAGCCTTTAATACCGGCACGTCGGCCCTGCACATCGCCATGAAACTCCTGGGCATCGGGGAGGGCGATGAAGTCATCACCACGCCGTGCACCTTCGTGGCGACGAGCTGGGGCATTTCCTACGTCAATGCCAAGCCGGTGTACGTGGACATTGACGACGCGACTTTCAATCTGGACCCGAAGCAGATCGAGAAGGCGATCACACCCCGCACGAAAGCGATTCTGCCGGTTCACCTTTACGGACATCCCTTCGACATTGATCCCATCCTGGCCATCGCGAAAAAGCATAACATTCCGTTGGTTGAAGATGCGGCGCAGGCTCATGCCGCGAAGTATCGCGGCAAGACGATCGGCACGTTCGGCGTGATGTCCTGTTTCAGTTTTTATCCGGGCAAAAACCTCGGCGCTTACGGCGAAGGCGGCGGCCTGGTGACGAACGACGCGGCCCTGGCCGCGCGCGCGCGTTCGTTGCGCGAGCACGGCTCGGCGCAGCGTTATTACCACGACGAAGTCGGCTACAACTACCGCATGGAAGGCATCCAGGGCGCGGTGCTCGGCGTGAAGCTGAAGCACCTGGCCGATTGGACGCGCGAACGCCAGCGGGTCGGCCGCCGGTATCATGAATTGCTGAAGGACACGCCGTTGCAATTGCCGCGCGAAGCGGATTGGGCGGAGAGCGCGTATCACCTCTACGTGGTGCGGCATCCGAAGCGCGGCGATCTGAAGAAGCATCTCGAGGCGAACAAGGTCGGCTGCGCGCTGCACTATCCGCTGCCCTTGCACTTGCAGAAGGCCTACGCGTACCTCGGCCACAAGGAGGGCGCCTTCCCGGTCGCTGAAAAGGCGGCGCGCGAGTGCCTGAGCCTGCCGATTTATCCCGAACTGGAGGACGCGAAGATTCAGCGCGTCGCTTCGGTCATCAAGGATTTCTTCAAGAAATAGGTGTCGGCCGGGCCACGGGCCCGGCTGGACTCGGATTTTCTGCAAAATCCCCCGGCAAACCGCCGGGGGATTTTTTTGTAACCCTTTGTCTTCCTTCTCCGTAATTCATTATGGACGGTCGCATGGCGACCAAGAGCGAACTCAAAAAGAACATTTGGAAATATGAAGCCAACGATCATGAAGTCTGCAATTTGTGGCCTGTTTGTTGCCATCGCCAGTCTCGACGCACAGGCCGGGCCGCTGCTCCGGGCCGACTTGCCGGCCGACCCGGCGTGGCTGCTGCATGTGGATTGCGACAAACTTCGTCCGACGGCGATCGGCCAGTATATTTTGAAGCAGATGGCCGACCCCAAGGCGGAAGCAAAACTGACGGCGTTCCAGACGGTGTTTAACGTGGACCTCCGCACCCAACTCCACGGCGTGACTCTTTACGGGGCCAGCAGCGCGCCGAGCAATGGAGTCGCGCTCATTTACGCCGATTTTGACACAGAACGGCTGGTGACTTTGGCGAAGGCGGCGGATGATTACGAATCCAGCACGCACAGCACGATGACGATTCATAGTTGGGTAGACAAAAACAAGAAGCCGAAAAAAGGCGAGTCCAAGCGCACCTACGCCGCGATTTACGGTAATCGCGTGATTATCTTTGGCCAAAACGCGGAGAAGGTGGGCCAGGCGCTGGATGTGTTGGTTGGGACCACCGCCAATCTCGCCTCGACCAAGGATTTCCCGCGATTGGGAGTGAGCGGATCCCCGGACTTTCTGGAAGGTGGCATCCGCAAGCTGGACGTGGCGCAAGGTGATCCGAGCGCCACGGTGTTGAAGCTGGCGAAGGTGATTCAATTGCAGGTGGGCGAGTCGCAAGGGCAGGTAAACGCCGAGATTAATCTGGAAACCACGAGCAAAGACGTGGCGGCGCAAATCCTCTCGGTGGTGCAGGGGCTGCAATCGCTGGCCAGGCTGCAGGAAGACAAGCCGGAGGCCGCCAAGCTGGCGGATGCGGTTTCCATTCAACAAACCGATGCGAATGTGGTTGTGAGCCTGACCCTTCCGGCGGATGCTGTGGTTGAACATATGAAGGCCGTCGCCGCCCGCAAGGCGCAGAAAAAGGCAAAAGAGTCGGCGAACTGATTTGCGCAACCAGCGCGGCGAAATGGCTCACGCGCCCGAACTAATACCTGATGAAGAACTGGCCCGCCGGGCTCAGGCGGGCTGCCTGGATTCTTTTGAGGCGCTGGTCAGCCGCCATGAGGCTTCCATCTACCGCTTCGTGTTTTATTGCTGTCGCAACCAGGCCGATGCGGTTGAGATTGTCCAGGAGACCTTCGTGCGCGCCTTCAATGCCATCGGGCAGTTTGATCCGGGCCGGAAGTTTGCCCCGTGGCTTTTTACCATAGCGCGGCGCAAGACGCTGGATCACTTCCGGGCCGCCCCGCCGCACGCAGATACCGCCGGCGAAGTGCCGGAAGGAGTTGACGCGGACGATCCGGCGGAGCTGCTCGCGCGCGCCGAGGATCGCGAGCAGCTTTGGCGAACGGCACGCGAAAGCCTGTCCGTCGATCAATTTCAAGCCCTGTGGCTAAGATACGCCGAGGAGATGGACGTGGTGGACGTGGCCGGCGCGCTGGGAAAGACAGTGACTCATGCCAAAGTGCTGCTTTTCCGCGCCCGGCAGCGGCTGCTCCACGAGCTGCAAAGTTTAAATCCCAAAGCGTCGCCTGCCTCACCGGTTCCGGCCACCCGCATTTCCGTCATGAAGGAGAAACTCGTATGAAAACCTGGTTCGCCAAATTCCGCTGTTCCTGCGCGCTGGACGAGGCCAGGACGACCCCACCAGCCGCGAAAAAAGCAGATCAGTTTGAATCGCAGCTGCGTGAATTGGATTCGGAGTTGAGGGGCGGAGTAACCAAGGCGCAGGTGCCAGCGAATCTTCACCAGTCCATCATGCGCTCGGTGAGGGCGGCTGGACGCCAGGCTCCAGTGGCCGCTTATCCCTCGCCGCTGGCCTTCGCCGCGCTGGCCGCTTCCATAGTCCTGGCAACCGCCGTGATGTATCGCGTCGGGGCATGGGACTCGGCACCCAAAGAAAACTCCCTTGCAGTTGCGACCTCCACCCTGGATTCCGGCGCGCAAATGGCGCGGGAAGTGCCGGCCACCGCCCTGGCGCCTTTGTCTGACGAACTTGCCCGACTCGACCGGGACGTTGCGCACGCCACGGAGTTTCTGTTGGGCAGCCTGCCGTAACCTTCGCCAAAAACTGGTTGAGCATTCTGCCCGGCACCAGCCATGATGCCGGAACGTGAAACGCCGTGTTTGGAATGGCAGCCACCTGGTTTGCCGATGAGGTCACCCGTCTCGAGTCTCTTTCTGAGCTGCGATTGGGGAACCAGCGCATTTCGCCTGCGGTTGGTGGATGCCCGCACACTGCGTGTGATCGCTTCGAGCAACGATAATCGCGGCATCCTGACGACTTATCGCCGGTGGAACTCCTCGAGGCAACCGGTCCGAAACCGGCTGCGCTTTTACGCGCGGATCATCCGGGAGCACGTCGTTCGTCTCCAGCGGAAACATCGCGCTTCGCTCGCGGGAATTCCGGTCGTCGTTTCGGGAATGGCGTCGTCGACAGTTGGCATCGGGGAACTGCCGTATCGCAAGCTCCCAATTGCCGTGAGCAGCGCCCGCCTCGTCACCAAACGAATCGGTGTTTCGAAGGATTTCCCGCATCCGCTGCTGATGATTTCCGGCGTCTGTACGGATTCGGATATCATGCGCGGCGAAGAAACGATGTTGGTGGGCGCATTGGCCGGAGTCGGGAAACGGGTGCGTGATTGCGTAGCCATCCTTCCGGGGACGCATTCCAAGCACGCGTGGATTCGGGGCGGGGAAATCACAAAGTTCTCCACATACATGACCGGGGAATTCTTCGCGCTCCTTTCGCAACATAGTATTCTCAGCCAGAGCCTTGCCACCGAACGCGCACTGAGCGGGGCGAAGGCTCGAGCCGCTTTCGTGCGGGGAGTCCGCGACGGCGCCCGCGGCAACTCGTTGCGCGACTGCTTTTCCATCCGGGCTTCGAATGTGCTGCGAGGCGCCAGCAAAGCTTCCAACTTTCACCGGTTGTCGGGCTTGTTGATTGGAGCCGAGCTGGGGAAATTGAGATCACGGACGATTCTGCTGATCAGCAGTCCGGAATTCCGAACGCTCTACGAAACCGCGCTTCGTGTCCTGCGACCGCATACACGAATCGTCACTATGGATGCGGGAGAATCGCTGCTGCGAGGCCAAAAGCTCATCGCCACGCGCTTCGGGATGCTGCCGGCTGACGACTGACAGCGGTTTCAATTCTTCCAGCCGAGGCAGTCCATCGGCGTGAAATTATTGGGATGGTAGTAGCCGAAGGCGGGCTGGGCTGCTACACCTGTCGGGAAAGAGAGATCGCATGAAACGCGAGGATGAAGATCAGTTGAGGTTGCTCTCGATATTCCACTACGTCGTAGCGGGATTCGCCGCCCTGTTCTCGTGCTTGCCCATTTTTCATATCGTAATCGGCCTGATGCTGGTTTTTGCGCCGGGGAAACTCGATGGTGGAAACAGTGCGCCGCCGGCCATCTTCGGGTGGCTGTTTGCGTGTGTGGGTGCCGCACTGGTCCTGGCCGGCTGGAGCTTTGCCGTGCTGGTTTTTTTGGCCGGACGATTCCTGGCGAAGCAAACCCGGTACACGTTCTGCCTGGCGATGGCGGGCGTTCAATGCATGTTCGTGCCATTCGGGACGGTGCTCGGGATATTCACAATCATTGTTTTGATGCGTGAATCAGTGAAGGCGGATTTTTCGATCAAGAGCGCAGTCCCGCTGGGCGGCTCCGGAATGCAGTAAGCGGTTTGGTTTGGCTCGCGTTTACTTTTTTCCCGTGCTGCTGGCCACCGGCAAGGCAAACGCCACGTAAGCATCCCCGTAGGGAGTGCCTAATTTGTTGCCGCCAGTCGAGGCGATGACGAGATATTGCCGGCCGTTTACTTCGTACGTGGTCGGCGGCGCGCTGCCGGTCCACGGCAATTGCGCGGACCAGAGTTCCGCGCCGGTTGCCTTGTCGAAGGCGCGGATCAGGTTATCGCGCGTGCCGGCGCAGAACACCAGTCCGCCGGCGGTCACAATCGGCCCGCCGTAATTCTCGGTGCCGGTTTTCTCCGCGCCTTGTGCCCGGAGGGCGGGGTATTCACCCAAGGGAACTTTCCAAAGGAGTTTCCCGCTGTTCAGGTCGATGCAATTGAGTGTGCCCCAGGGTGGCTTGTTCGCGGGATAACCTTCCTGGTCGAAAAACTTCGGGTAGCCATTGAAGCCGTACTCCGGCCGCTCCGGCTTTCCTTTCGCAACTGGTAAAGTGCGGTCTTTCAGGAGCAGATAATCCGCGACCGCTTTCAGGTCGGAATCGCTCAAGTCTTTGCGCGCGGGCATGCCGTTCTTTCCCTGACGCACCTGCTGGATGATTTGCTCTTCCCCCATTCGATGTCGCAATCCGCGCAAGGGTGGGGCGACGCCGATCCCGGCGCGATTTGCCCCGTGACATTGCGCGCAGTTCTTTTCGAATACCAAACGACCCGCGGTCGGCGGTAACCTCGGATCGTCAGGAGGGTCATCGTCCCGGAACAGCGAGATGATCCAGCCCATGTGGTTCGCCGTCACGTAAAGCCGGCCGGTCGGGGCGTCCACGCAGGCGCCGGTCCATTCGGCGCCGCCATCAATGCCGAGGTACAGATTTGGTTTGGCTTCGCTGCAAGGGCGGAAGAAACCGGTGGTGGCGCTTTTGAATTGGGTGAGGGCGAACTCCGCCGCTTCGGGCGTGCGGTCAGTGAGGTCCGATTGCTTGAACTCCAATCTGGAAAATGGCTCCGGCAATTCGACGTCGGGCTGATACGGGGAAGTAACTTCGCCGGGCAGATCGCTCGTGGGAACGCGGCGCAGGCGAAAAGGAAAGATCGGTTTGCCACTGACGCGGTCCAATAGCAGCGTATTGCCGATTTTGGTCACCGCGGCAACGACGTCCACTTTCCGTCCTTCGCGTGCGATGGTGGCGAGAACGGGTGGCGCCGGCAGATCGAGGTCCCAGATGTCGTGGCGGATTTCCTGGAAATGCCACAAGCGTTTGCCGGTCTTGACGTCAATGGCGATCAGGCAATTGGCGAAAAGGTTGTCGCCATGATGCCGCACGCCGATGAAGTTGGGCTTCGGCGATCCCGTGGTGATGTAGGCGATACCGCGTGATTCGTCCAGGGCCATGCCGCCCCAGGCGTTCGCCGCGTATTCTTCGGTGTGATCCCAGGTGTCGTAACCAAACTCGCCTGCGTGCGGCACGGTGTGGAACGTCCATACGTGGGCGCCTGTCTGCACATCGAATGCCCAGACGTCTTTCTCGAAGCCGGGTACGACAATGGTGCGCCGGAAGATTGCGGGCGCCGCCGTGGCCGTGCCGAAGTCACCCTGAGCGCGACCAGGGAGTTTCACTTTGCCCTGGTCGCCAAAGTCCTCGCGCGATTTGCCGGTCACGGGGTCAAGCGCATGGAGATAAGGTCCGGCACAGAAGAACAGCCGCTCACTGATGTCCTTGCTCGCGGGGCGATAGACCAGGCCGCGAAATGCCGGCCTGCCCTCCGGGCGAAATCTCCAGACTTCAGCGCCGTTGGTCGCGTTGATGGCGACGATATATTTACCCGGCGTGGGCGCGAACATCAGACCGTTCACGACGATCGGATTGCACTGGATATTGTTGGAGCCGTCGCCGGAATGATAGGTCCAGGCAACCTGCAAATTGGTGACGTTGCGCGTGTTGATTTGGTCCAGTGCGGAATAGCGCATGCCGTGGTTGCCGCCGTGCGAGCGCGGCCAGCCGAGAAACTCTTCACGTTTAGGATAGCCGTTGGCGGGCGTCAGTTCGTCGGGCTTCGCTGCGGGAATGACTTCGAATAACGGCAACTTCGCCCGTGCCGCCGCATCTTCCACCGCCCAATAATCAACTGCGGGAGCAGCCGCGCGCGTTGAGGAAGAAAGCAACAGACCAAGCGTGCAGAGCGCACAGTTCGTGGCCGCGGCCCGGCGCATCCGCATGGGCATCACTCCCCGGAATCTCCGCCGCCCGATTTATTGCCCCAGCGTCGCTGCTTTTCCGGAAGGCTGCTGTCCACTTTGGCGTAGTAAGTTCCTTTGCCGAGCAACTCGTCCACCGCATTTCGAAATGCCGCTGAGGGGCAGACGCGGTAACGATCATGGGTATCGGCGAAGGCAACCTCCCCGGTCGATTTCACGAAGCAGAGGAACAGGGGACACTTGCCGGGATGCGCTTCGACGATGCCGCGAATGGCCTCCAATTGTTCGACGTGCACATGAGCCATCTGCAAGCGCAGATGCACCTGCTTGGTGTAGCGCATCGGTACGTCGTCCAGCAGCATGATTTCCTGCGGAAATAATTTGGGACTTTCGTCGCCGGTGCTAACTTCGCCGACGACAAGGACTGCGTTGCGCGGCTGCAAAAGATGCCGGTACTTGTCGTAGCTGTCATTGATGCAGAGGACCTGCACCGAACCTTCCAGGTCCTCCAACGTCATCATCGCGTAGGGCTTCTGGCTTTTCTTCGAAATGCCGTGCTGGACCGCCACGATCATGCCACCCATCCGGGTCATCGTGCGATTGGCGAGCTGGGCAATGGTCCGACTGTTGGTGAGCGAGAACGCCTCGAGAATCGGCACGTAAGGTGTGAGCGGATGGCCCGAGATGTAGAAGCCGAGCAATTCCTTTTCACCGGCGAGCAGTTCATGGTCGGGCCATTCGGGAAGGTTCGCGGCCGTTTCTGGGAGATTGGCCGCGCGATCTTCCATCGCGCCGAACAGGGAAGCCTGCCCGCGCTGACGGTCGGACGCGATGCCGGCGGCACGTTGCAAGGTGCGTTCGAGCGTGGCCGTAAGGGTGGCGCGGGTGCGCTTGAAGCAATCGCACGCTCCCGATTTGATGAGCGCTTCCACCATCTTGCGGTTGAGCGCGCGGCCATCCACGCGCTCGCACAGATCCGAAAGCGACGAAAACCGTGCGCCGCCGCCGCGGGCATCCAGCACTGATTTCACGGCCACCTCGCCGACGCCCTTGATGGCCGCCAGGCCAAAGCGAATCGCACCCTGTTCGGGTTGTTCATGGCCATTGCTCCCGTTAGTGCCGTTGCCATTTCCGTTGCTTTTGTGCGCGCCCGTGGCAGGGGAGCCAACACTCGGCGCGAAATAGATGTCGCTTTCGTTCACGTCCGGCGGCAGCACTTCGATGCCCATCTGCTTCGCCTCGGCGATGTATTCGCTGAGCTTCTCCGTGTCGCTCATGTCGTTCGTCATCATGGCGCAGAAGAATTCGACGGGATAATTGGCCTTGAGATACGCCGTCTGATATGCGCCGATGGCGTATGCGGCCGCGTGCGATTTGTTGAAGCCGTAACCCGCGAATTTTTCGAGCAAATCGAAGATCTGGTTGGCTTTCCCCGCGGGGATGTGATTTACGCGCGCGCAACCTTCGACGAAAATCTTGCGCTGCTTGGCCATTTCCTCAGGTTTCTTCTTGCCCATCGCGCGGCGCAGAATATCCGCGCCGCCCAGCGTGTAGCCGCCGAGCGCCTGCGCCGCCTGCATGACCTGCTCCTGATAGACCATGATGCCGTACGTCTCACGGCAAATTGGCTCCAGCAGGGGATGCTCGTATTCGATCTTCACTTCGCCCTGGCGGCGTTTGATGAATTCCGGAATCAGGTCCATCGGACCCGGGCGATAAAGTGCGATGAGCGCGGTGATGTGTTCGACGGAACTGATCTCGAACTTCCGGCACAAGTCGCGCATGCCCCCGGATTCCAATTGGAACACTCCCAGCGTGTTCGCCTTGTTCAGGAGGTCGTAAGTCTTCGCGTCATCGAGTGGCAGATTATCAATCGGCACGGTGATGCCGCGCGTCTTCTTCACCAACTCGCACGTATTGCGGATGACCGTGAGCGTCTTCAGGCCCAGGAAGTCCATCTTGAGGAGACCCAGGTCGCCCACGGGTCCCATCGCGTATTGGGTGACGATCGCGCCGTCCTCGTCGGTCTTGAGGGGCAGAAGATTGACCAACGGTTGGTCGCCGATCACCACGCCGGCCGCATGAACGCTGGCGTTGCGCGACATGCCCTCGAGCACCATCGCCGTGTCGAGCAGTTCGTGCGTGACTTCCTCCTCTGCGTAGGCTTTCGCGAGGTCGGGCGACTGTTTGAGCGCTTTTTCGAGCGTCATTTTTAGGTCGCCCGGTACCATCTTCGCGAGGCGGTCGCATTCGCCGTAGTCGAGGCCCATGACGCGGCCCACGTCGCGCACCACTGACTTCGCCCCCAGCGTGCCGAAGGTCACGATCTGCGCCACGGCGTCGGTCCCGTATTTTTGGCGGACGTATTCGATCACGTCGGCACGCCGATCGTCCGCGAAATCAATATCCAGATCGGGTGGGCTGATGCGTTCGGGATTCAGGAAGCGCTCGAAGAGCAGTCCGTAGCGGATGGGGCAGACATTCGAAATCTCGAGGAGGTAAGTCACCAACGAGCCGGCGGCGGAACCGCGCGCCCAGCAGGTGACGCCCATTTCGCGGCCTTTGCGCACGAAATCGCCGACGATCAGGAAGTAGCTGACGAAGCCGGTCTTTTCGATGACGCGGAGCTCCAATTGGAGGCGGTCGATGATGGCCTTGGTGGCGGCTTGGACATCGATCTCGCCACTGGGTTTGGCGGCGGCGGCGGCAGTCACGGCGACGGGCAGTCGTTTTGCCTCCTCGATTCCATCAATAACAAATTCCGCGCCATCTGCTTTCGCCCGAATGCCGTAGCGACGCCCCAATCCCTCCGCCAGCCAATCCCGCAAAAAGCCTTCGCGCGAATGCGGCGCGGGCGGATGAAAGACCGGGTAGTGCAGCTTGCCGAATTCGATTTCGACGTTGCACTTTTCGGCGACTTCCAGCGTGTTGCGGATCGCTTCCGGCACTTCCGCGAACCGCGCCTTCATTTCCTCCGGCGAGCGCAGGAAGAATTGCTTCTCGGGATAGCCAGCGCTCATGCGCTTGGGATCGCTGAGAAGCGACTGCGTGCCGATGCACACGAGGCAGTCATGCGCGTGCGAATGCTCCTCTTCAACGTAATGCACGTCGTTCGTCGCCACGAGTTTCAGGCCGAATTCCCTGGCCCAGGCGATGAGTTGACGATTTACCTTGGCCTGCTCCGGAAGGCCGTGGTTTTGGAGCTCGAGGTAAAAATTCTCCGCGCCCAGCGTTTGTTTGAACCAGTCGATCGTATCCCGCGCCTTATTTGGCTGGTCTTTAAGGATCCATTCGGGAATCTCGCTGGCCAGGCAGCCGGAGAGGGCGATGAGGCCTTCGCGATGTTGGGCGAGGAGTTCCTTGTCTATGCGCGGTTTGTAGTAGTAGCCCTCGAGGTGCGCGGCGGTGGTGAGCTTGATCAGGTTTTTGTAGCCGGCGTCGTCCTTGGCCAGGAGGACTAGGTGGTTGTACACGTCGCGACCGCCGCTGCCGGCTTTTTTGTCGGTGCGCTTGCCGGGGGCCACGTAAACTTCGCAGCCGATGATCGGCTTGATGCCCTTTTCCTGTGCCGCCTGGTAAAACTCAATCGCGCCGCACATCACGCCGTGATCGGTGATGCTGAGGGCGGGGAATTTCAAGGCGTGGGCGCGCTCCATCAGGGTGTCCAGACGGCAGGCGCCATCGAGCAGCGAGTACTCGGTGTGCAGATGCAGGTGGACGAAGTCAGCGTGCGCCATCACGCCAAGTTACCGCCGCATCTCGGCAGTCCGCAAGCAGGAGATGCTAACAACCCGCGGCCGAACAGATTTTGTGGCGCAGGTTTCCAACCTACTGTGTCGCGGATTTCCAATCCGCAGAGAGTTCGGCTACTTCAGCGAGCACGCAGTCCGATGCCTGCCGACTGGAAGTCGGTGATACAGCATGTTGGAAACCTGCGCTTCCGGAAGGTCACAGCCGGCGGGTGGGTGTGGATTTGGCGGAGGAGTCGAAGCGGATGACGGTTTCGCCAGGCTTGGCGTAGCCGAGGGTGTCCCGGGCGAGGCGTTCCAAGGCTTTCGGATCGTGCTGGAGAGCGTCGATGGAGGCGCGGAGTTGGCGGCTGGTTTCTTCCTCGCGCTGAATCTGGGAGTCGAGGCGGAGGACTTCCTTCCGCATGCGCTCGTTTTGGCGAATCAAGGGCAAATACCAGACGGCGACCAACAGGAGACCGGCAACAAAGAACAGAAAGATGACCAGGCGCGTGAGCTTGTTCCAGATGCCGAGGTCAACGTTCATTGCGCAAACTGAAACATGAAGGGATGCTTTGGAAAAGAAAAAAGTGACGACCCAAAAGGGAAACGATTATTTGTAAAATTGCTTCCACGCTTCGAGCAGGTCGTTGGTGCCGAAGGTGAGCCGAAGCCAGGCGTCCGGCGGGGTATAGAATTGGATGGGGCCGAGGTAATCGGGGCCGTAAAAGCCGGTGCCGATGGCGTAGGTGTTGGCTGAACCGCGAACCATGAGCCAGTCGCAGACCATCTTGCCGTCAGTGGTGGTGGCGGATTTGTCGGGGGGACCGAGTTCGTTGATGGCCTGGTCGTAGGAGTAATGGCCCACGCGCGGGGCCCAATCGATCTGATGCGCGCAACCGGTAAGCAGGACGACGCACAGAAGGGTGAGCAGCCCGATCGGGAGGCGGAGTCCACGCAGCTTCATGGGATAAATCTAATCGACCGGGCACCGAACGCAATCCAGCACAACGCCCGGTAGTGGGCTGCTTCGCAAAAATTTCCGACGGCGCCGTGACGTCGCACGGCTTCGGACGACCGGCAGGTCGTCCCTACCACCCAAATAGGGCACCACTCAAAGATTCCATGATTTCAAGTTTGCCTGAAACCTTTCGAGGCCAGCCACCAGCAGACTATGGTCAGGCCGGCGAAAACAACTCCGGCGACGAGATTCAGGCCGGGCTTGCGGGCCAGCATCGGGAAGAAGGTGAGTATCGTGCCGAGGAAGAGGCCGGCAACGAAGCCGCCGCTGTGGGCGAGGATGTCCGTGCCGGGCGTAAGACCAACCAGGACGAACAGCATGATGCCCGCAGCGAGGGCGCGCAGGGCGGTTTTGCCGGCGCTGGGCGTTTTGCGCCACAGCAGCACGGAATGAGCGGCGAGCAGTCCAAGGCAACCCATGACGAGGCCCGACGCTCCCAGGCTGGCGTGCGGAGGCGAGGAAAGCTTCCACGATATGATGTTGCCGATCGCGCCGGCGAGATAGGCCGCGAGCAAACCGATGCCTGTGCCATAGTAACCCATGACGAAGCCGAGCAGCACGACGCCGAACGTGAGATTGGCGGCGAGGTGGCCCAGATCGGCGTGCAGCCAGACGGCGGTGAAGAGACGCCACCATTGACCGTGCGCCAGCGCGTCGGGATCCACCCGGCCGGCTTCGCTCGGGGCGGTTTGGGTGCTTAGCCAGAAAAATGCCGCGGTCAGGAGAGCCCAGATGATGCTAACCCAGTCGAAGAGCAACCCCGGCTGCATGATTTCGCGACGCCAGGGCCAACGATGATTTTCGAGTTGGTAAAGGCGGATGGTTTCACGGGCGCGCTCTTCGTCGGCTTGGGATACGAGAAGGTGCCAGCGCCGGTCCCCCGGATTGTGTTCGATGATGGTTTCGATGCCCTGGCTGGTGAGGGCCAGACTCCAATCCATGGCTTGCTGCCGGGTGGCGGCTTCAATGGCGGCGTTCTCGAATTGCATGAATCAGGGAGTCACAAACCCCATCGCGTAATCCCGCCCGAAAGCGGCGCCGGTGGCAAGGATATCCGGTGGGGAGCTTGTTGTGGCGGTGCGCGGCGGTACCCGGTCGCAGCAATGAAGTAAAGCCGTTGCGCTTCGAGAGTTGCCAAGAGGTTCGCTGTCCGAAGGCTGTTGAGTCAGGACGGGTTGACGCGTTGGTACGTTGCTCTGCCCGGGACAGGTGCACTCCCCAGCTGCAATTGTAATTTTGTTCGCGCCGGGAGGGAGCTGTGTTAATGTTAGGGGACAAACGCTGGCTGTATGCGAACTCAACCGCAGGAGGCTTGGGGCGCCCGATCGAGGCGGCTTCAGGTTCCAGGAAAAGCATTTACGCTGATCGAGCTGTTGGTGGTAATCGCGATCATCGCCATCCTGGCGGCGATATTGCTGCCCGTTTTGAACAAGGCCAAAAGCAAGGCCTGGCGGGCGACTTGCCTCAACAACATGCACCAACTGGGATTGACGTGGCATGTTTATACGGACGATTACAACGGTCGCGTGGCGTTGAACGGGTACGGCACCGAACGATTGCCGGGCAGCAATCGCACATGGGTGGTGGGCGACGAACATGTGGTTCCCCAGGCTTACCAGGTGTTCACCGATCCGCAGTATACCATCAGCCCCCGCTACGCGCTTTTCGGCGATTACCTGCAGGCCGCCAAGGTGTACAAGTGTCCGGCGGATCGAGGGACCGTCAACGGCGGAGATCTGCCGAGGGTCAGGAACTATGCACTGAACAGTTACTTCGGATGGACTTATCCGGATTACGACAACAACAACGATCCCAATTATTACAGTTTCTACAAGGTGGCGGACCTGGCGGGAATCGATAGCAGCAAGATCTACACTTTCATGGACACAGCGCCGCCGAATGTCTGCTTCGCCGCTTTCGTGGTGTTCATGGGAAATTCGGGATGGTTCTTTCATCGCCCGACCATCGAGCACGACTATAGCGGCACGATGGCGTTTGCGGACGGGCATGTGGAAGCACATAAATGGCTCGAGCAGGACACCTACACCTTTGCCCGGGATGGCGGAGCGGGTGACGGGCACCATTTCGCTTTTGTGAACCCAAACAACCGCGACCTCCTGTGGTTGCAGGATCATACGACCGTAAAGAAATGAGGTTCGCAGGGAAGGTGAAACATCTGCCGACGGCCCTGACCGTTGCCGGCTCCGATAGTGGAGGA
This sequence comes from uncultured Verrucomicrobiota bacterium, assembly GCA_964448135.1. Taxonomy (GTDB): domain Bacteria; phylum Verrucomicrobiota; class Verrucomicrobiia; order Limisphaerales; family UBA8199; genus CAYUVH01. Next base: position 23,927 of record CAYUVH010000019.1, read on the forward strand.
GGCGCGGGAATTCAGGCAGACCTCAAAACGTTTGTGGCGCTGGGAGTGCATGGGACTTCGGCCATCACTTGTCTCACGGCACAGAATCCGCAGCGGGTGACGAAAATCCAGGCAGCTTCACCAGCGATGGTGCGCGCGCAGATTGAGGCGGTGTTTGAGGAATTGCCACCGAAGGCCGTGAAGACGGGGATGCTTTTTTCGATGGAGATCATCCAGGTCGTGGCTGCATGGCGACGGAAGCATGCGCGCGTTCCAGTGGTGGTGGACCCCGTGATGGTGGCGACCAGCGGGGCGAAGCTTTTGCAACCAGCGGCGATCAAAGCGCTGTGTTCGGATTTGCTGCCGCAAGCAGATCTGATCACCCCGAATATTCCGGAAGCGGAGTGTTTGTTGGGACTTGAGTTGGGGTCGCTGGATGAGGTGCGGCAGGCGGCGCGGGAATTGCAGGCGCGGTTTGGGTGCGCGGTGTTGTTGAAGGGCGGGCATTTGCCGGGTGCAAAGGAAGCGGTGGATGTGTTTTTCGATGGGCGGCGGGAGGTCAGCCTGGCGGCGCCGTATGTTCGCGGGCTGCATTTGCATGGGACGGGCTGCACGTATTCGGCGGCGATCGCGGCGTTTTTGGCGCGTGGCTCGCGGATGATTGAGGCGGTGGGATCGGCGAAGGAGTATATCACGCGGGCGATTCGCGGGCATGTGCGGGTTGGGCGGCACACGGTGTTGGGGAAGGGTTGTTAGGCGCTCAGGCTGCTTCGGACGGCGGCTGTGGCGAAGCCCAGCCGCAGCGCGCGCAATTTCGGCGCACGCGAACAATAAAGGGAGAGATTCCGAAGCACAGCTTCCTTGTTCGTTTAACTCTAGCCGGAGTTTCAGGTATTCGGACCACTTCAAAAGTTTTCCCGCGCTGCGGCTGGGCTTCGCCACAACCGCCGTCCGTTACAGTCTGGATGGCTACTGTGAATCTGCCACGGGCTGTTGACTGGCAGCGAGTTCGCGGAGGGCGGTCTTGAGGATTTTGCCGGTGGCGTTGCGAGGGAGGGCGGGGAGGATGGTGATGCGGGTAGGGACTTTGTAATCGGCCAGGCGTTCGCGAACGAAGGCACGCAGGGCGGGGGCGAGGGAGGTATCGCCAGAGTCGAGGGAGACGAAGGCAATCGGCTTCTCACCTTTGCGGAGATCGGGCACGCCGATGACCGCGGCTTCTTTTACTCCTGGATATTGATAGAGAATTTCCTCCACCTCGCGCGGGTAAACGTTGATGCCGTTGACGAGGAGCATGTCCTTCTTGCGGTCGGTGATGAAAAAATACCCTTGAGCGTCCTGGTAACCGACATCGCCGGTGAGCAGCCAGTCGTTGCGCATTGCGCGCTTCGTTTCTTCGGGGCGCTGCCAGTAGCCCATCATGACGTTGCCGCCGCGGACGCAGAGTTCGCCGATTTCGCCGGTGGGCAGAATATTGCCGGAGTCGTCCTGGATGGTGACTTCGACGTGCGGGATCGCGAGGCCGATGGAGCCGGGTTTGCGTCGGCCATCGAGCGGATTTTTGGTGACAACAGGGCTGGCTTCGGAAAGACCGTAGCCTTCGATCAGCGGGATATGGAATTTGGCTTCGAAGTCGGCGAGGATTTGGGTGGGCAAAGGCGCGGCGCCGCTGACGCACAGGCGAAACGGCAGCGGGCCGGGGAGCGGCGCGCTGACGAGGCTGCGATAAAAAGGCGGGATGTTCGGGATGACGCTGGCCTGGCGGGCGTAGATTTCGGCGAGGGCGTTGCGGACGGGGCTGAGCGATTTCACGAGGACGACCGAGCCACCGACGACCAGAGGCAGAAGCAGTCCGACGGTGAGCATGTAGCTGTGAAACATCGGCAGCATCACGGCGAAACGATCGGTTTGGACGGTTTGCAGGACGAGGCGGCAGCTCTCGACGTTGTGAAGCAGGTTCGCGTGCGAGAGCATCGCGCCCTTGGGTTTGCCGGTGGTGCCGGAGGTGTAGATGATGACGGCGAGGTCGGAGCCTAAATGGGAGTTGAGGGTTGAAGGTTGAGAGTTGAGGGTTTTGGGGGAGGCGGGCACGGATTCGATGGCGGAAGTAGGAAATAATTGCAGCGTCGGTCGTAATCCCTTGAGCGTGGTGAAGTGGGGGCCGAGGTCTTCGTCGGTGATGAGGATGTCGATGCCGGCGTCGTTGAGGATGTGGATGACTTCGGGCGGTTTGAGAAAGTTGTTGATGGGGACGACGACGGCGCCGGCCTGCCAGGTGCCGAACAGGGCGGGGATAAACTCGGGACAATTCTTCAGCCAGATGCCGACGCGGTCGCCGGGTTTGACGTCGAAGCCTTCGCGGAGGCGATTGGCGGTGAAGGCGGAGAGATTGAGCAGTTCGGTGTACGGATACTCGCGGTCGCCCCAGTAGAGGGCGATTTTGTCGGGTTGCCGGGTGGCCGAGGCGGCAAAGGCGGTGGACAGGTTCATGCAGCGAAAATCATGACGGACAGAAAATTAGGGGTTGAGGCGAAGGGCGGCAAGGAACAAGCGAACGGAGGGGAAGTTGCAGGTTAACGCGACGCCTGGATTGTCATTCGACGGCTTTGGCGTGAGGGTAGTAATCAGTGGTCAGTGGTCAGTGATCCGATTGAATGTGGATGTTGAGTGTTAACGCCAGGAGAGGGCGATTTTTACTGTGATCAGACAGGCGAGAACGAACCAGAGCCAAAACCACCAGGAGAGTAATGGATGACGTTGTCGGCGGCGCGGCGCGGCGACGGCGCCTTCGACGAGCTTTTGCAGAAAGGCGGATTTGCAGCTGCCGCAACAGTAAGCGCCGTTGTGCATTATCATCTCTCCGATTGGAAATTCCGATTTGCATTCGGCGCAGAAGGCAATTGCCGCGGGCACCGGTTCTCCAAGGGCATCCAATCTGCCTCTTCGGCTGTAGAGAAGTTTTCCGACGGGAAGGATCAGACTTACACCGAACAACAGTCCCACCACGCCAAACCACGGCCAGGGAATCCATTGCCGCGCGAAGTGCATGCAAATGTGCAGCAGAACCGTGATGATCGTCAGACTGACAATGAACAATGCGATGTCCGTGGCGAATCCGAGCCGCGTGGCGCAGCGCGGGCAGGGGAATTTACGGCGGACCAGTTGGAGGTAGCGGCTCCACGTCAGCGCAAACTCATGATGGCAGGTGGGACATTTCACGGGCGCGCTCAGGCTTAAGCGAAATCCCGCGGCGCGACAAGCTGGAGGTCGGGCTCTGGTGTTCGCGCTTGAAATCGGCGACTGATTGCCATTTAATCGGTTAACACCATGGAAGGCATTGAGGATGCGGCGCGCGATCTCCGGGAAACGAACGAGCGCCTTTACGGGCAACCTCACGAGTATCGCGAGGTGGATGCGCAAACATTCCAACATCTCGACCTGGGCTTCTACGATCGGACGCGTGATGCACTGATCGCCCTGGGTTGCACCTGGCTTGCGGATGTGGAGGACGTGACGATCAAGGGGATGGCGTTTGATCTGCGGACGTTCATTCGCATGATGACTTCGCCGGAAAAGACCGTGGCGATCGGGCTCTTCCATCCCAAGCCGAAGTGGTGGATCCGCCTGCTGCTGTGGGTGCTGCGCGCGAAGGTGGGCCGTACGATTGATTGCGAGACGGAATGTTCAAACGGGATTTATATTGTCACCAGCAACGCGGCGCTAGCCGGGAAGATGAACACGCCGCCGGGTTTCGATATGCAATATTTCCCGGCGAACACGGATCATCTTGCGGTGTTCCAGGCTCACGTCGAGCGATTGCAGAAGTATCTCGCGGCGAATCCCGGCGTTGCAGCGACACCCCTCAACAATTACGAAGAGGCGCTCGCAATGCAGCATCGCATGCACGCGGCCAAATCCGCGTATCGGAAATCGATCGGTTATGCGACGGAGGAAGAATTGCGCCGGATGGGGGCGACGAAAAAGATGGCGAAGGAAATCAAACGGGAGCTGGGTGGGGAGGAGTAGCAGGGAGGGGAGGCCCCGCGTGGTGACACTTCGCGGAACCCGGCCTTTTGTCCGATGTCGCTATTTTAGCGCGCGCTTGCCCGGCCATTTCTGAAGGAACACACTTATCCAATATTCGTAATAAACCTCCACGATTCATGAAAACAAAGTTAGACACCAAAAGCGCAGTGATCGGTTTGGGAATGGGCGTTTTGATTGCCCTGGCGGCCAGGGCGGCAGCCATGGTTTGGTGCTCGACACGGTGACGGGAAAAGTCTGGGTGGGTTTTGTGCCATCCAGTGGGAGTAGCGATCCGCAGTTTTTGCAGGCAAAGAGTGGTGAATAACCGGGCGCCGGTTGGTGGGTAGTTAGGTTTGGTTCGCCAATGAGCGAAATGAGCAGGTCCACACAATACTCTCGAAGTCGCGACAATGAACGCACCACGGAAGGCCGCTGGAAAAAGATTAGGTAAGCGCGAATTGCTTTATGCACCCAAGGGCAAATTCGTGCTTTACGAATACACGGCGGAAATGATGGGTGATCCGGATCTAACTCCCGAGGTGTGTATCTTCGATAGCGAAGCGGAGGCTCGCCAGTTTGCTGAGGATCACTACCTCGCTCGATTTTGCAGGTATATCATTTTTGATGAGTCGCGTGAAATCGGTCAAATTCCGGATGAGTCCTGGCTTTAACTTGCACTTCGGCTATTTCCCCTTCGGATTGACGGGGTGCTCGGAGTAGCCGGGCGGGCGGTTCTCGGTGCCGGGGGTGGCGGTGAGGGTGTCGCCGAGGGTTTGGCGTTCGCGCTGGAGGAGGTCTTCGAGGTGTTTTTGGACAGCGGGTTCGTCTTTGAGGACGGATTTTTGTTCGGGGAGGTCGAGAGTCAGATCGTAGAGGGCTTCGGGCATGGGAACTTGGGCGAAGGCGTCGCGGCGGTAGATGTCTTCGTTTTGGAGGATGTTTTGGGCGCGGAGTTTGTAATTGTTTTCGCGGACGGCGTGGAGTTCGGTGCCGAAGTAGTAGTAAAAGTGGGGCCAGGGGGATTTGGCGCCGGGTGCGCCGGTGATGAGGGCGACGGCGTCGTGGCCGTCAATGGGTTTGGTGGGGTGGAGTTCGATGCCGGCGAGGGCGGCGAAAGTGGGAAGGAGGTCCATGGCGGTGAGGATTTCGTCGCTGACGCGGCCGGGATTTTGGAGGAGGCCGGGGCCCCAGATGACGCAGGGAACGCGGAAGCCGCCTTCGTAGGTGCTGGTCTTGCCGTTGCGCAGGGGGAAGGCGGAGCCGCCGTCGCGACCTTTGACGAGCCAGGGGCCGTTGTCGGAGAAGAAGATGAGGAGGGTGTGGTCGTCGAGCCTGGTTTCTTTGAGGGTCTTCACGATTTCGCCCACGCTCCAGTCGATTTCTTCAACGGCGTCGCCGTAGAGTCCGCGGGGGGAGTGGCCGGCGAAGCGTTTGCCGGGGGTGAGCGGGGTGTGGGGCATGTTGTGGGCGAGGTAGAGGAAGAAGGGTTGCTCGCGGTGGTCGCGGATGAAGGCGGTGGCTTTGTCGGTGTAGGTGGCGGTGAGTTCGTCCATGACGGGCTTCTTTTCCAGGCGATTGGTCTGGCTGATGAAATAGAAGGGTTTCATGTCGTTGCTGTAGGGGACGCCGAAATAGTAGTCGAAGCCCTGGCGGATGGGGTTGAATTCGGGGGCGTCGCCGAGGTGCCATTTGCCGATGATGCCGGAGTAGTAGCCGGCGGGTTTGAGGATTTCGGGGATGATGGATTCGTCGGGGTTCAGGCCGAGCTTGGAACCGGCGTGGATGACTTTGACGTAGGATTTGTTCGTGGTGCCGCCGTACTCGGGTTGGTTGACGAGGTCGTCGCCCATGCCGACGCGGGCGGGGTAACAGCCGGTGAGAAACGCGGCACGGCTGGGCGTGCAGACGGGCGCGCCGACGTAGAAGCTGGTGAAACGCGCGCCTTCGCGGGCGAGCTGATCGAGGTTGGGCGTTTTGATGAGCGGGCTGCCGAAGCAACCGAGGTCGTTGTAGCCGAGGTCGTCGGCGAGGATGACGATGAAATTGGGTTGGCTTGGGGCGGCTTGGGCGGCGGGGAGGGAGGTGAGCCAGAGCAGGAGGAACAGATATGCAACGAAGGGGGCGAAGCGTTTCATTTAGGCGACACGTTAGGGGGCGGCGTGCAGAATCGCCAGAGGAATGGAGTCTGACCTGACCCATTGACCAGCTTGAATTTACGCAACGGGAGAGGTATTCTTGGGAGTTCCAACGGGAAATCATTGGTGAGCCAAACGGCGGCGGCATTTTTGCTTTCGGGCATCGGGTAGATGAAGAGAACTTGGACAGGACGGGGACGGGGATCAGGCGCAATGGGATTTACGCTCATTGAGTTGCTGGTGGTCATTGCCATCATCGCGATCCTGGCGGCCATGCTGCTGCCGGCGCTGGCGAAGTCGAAGGAGCAGGCGAAATCCGTCCGGTGCCTTTCGAACCTGAAACAGCTTTCGCTGGCGGCGCACCTTTACGTGCAGGATGAAGGACAGGCGCTGCCGTGGTCGGAAAAGTATTGGACCGCGCCGTCGAACCAGAATTTCAATTACACGGATCCGACGTCGGCGACCTTTCATCAGAATTTTTACGCGCAGCTACGGGCGTATGTGGGAGAGAACGATGGATTTTGGTATTGTCCGTCGGCGTACGAAGACAAGTCGCTGACGGTGGCGGGCAATACGAGTCCGTTGCTGGGTTACCTGGGAAATGTTTACGCGGTTGGAGTGACGGTGTCGGGTGTGGCGGAGACGATGCCCAAGAAGCAGTCGCAATTGCTCAAGCCGAGCCTGGCGAAATTGTTCGTGGACAATGGCGCGAACTGGCAGGGGGTATCCATTCAGGTGACCGCACGCAGCTCCGTGTCGTCCATCCCGGTAACGCCCGTGGCACTGCATCGCGGCGGTCTCAATATTGCGCTGGCGGACGGCAGCGCGCGCTATGTGAAGCCGGCGGAGTTCAATCGTCCGGGCGGGCCGTCGGTCACGCTGCAGGATGATGCCCGGCAAAACTGGTGGCGCGAGGGCGCGGTGGATTTGCAGCCGTGAAGAAGAATCGTTTTACGCGCGCGGAACTGGGGTTGGTGCTGCTGCTGGCCTTCGGCGGGTTGGCGTGCCCCGGCGCGGAGTCCGAGAGCGCGCCGTTGAATATCCTGCTGCTTTGCTCGGGGGATTATTTCACACCCGGCGGCATGGCGCAGGACCGGGCGATGCGCGAGACCATCAACGCCGGGAGCGGACGGACGATCACCTATTTCCTGGAAACCCTGCACGCCAATACCATTTCGGCGACCGGCTTCGACGGGGAGTTCGCGAAATTCACGCGGCAGAAATACGCGGGACATAAAATTGATCTCATCATCACGGGCGGCACGGCGGCGCTGAATTTTGTGGACCGGAATCGCGCGGAATTCTGGCCGGAAGCGCCGGTGGTGTTCACCAGCGTGGGCGAAGCCACGGCGCGCGACCGGAAGTTCGCGCCGGGGATCACGGGTGTGACGATGAAATTCGATCTGGGGGCGACGCTTGATCTGGCGGTGCGCCTCCAGCCCGGTGCGCCTCAAATCGTGGTGGTGACGGGTGCTTCGGAGGCGGACCATTACTGGCTGCCAATCATTCAGGATCATTTGCGAGCGCACCACTCCGGGCTGCCGGTGACCTACCTGACCAATCATACGATGCCGCAACTGGAGAAGGAGTTGGGCGGACTGCGGCGCGACAACATCGTGTTTTATCCGGGGCTGGTCGCCGACGCGGCCGGGCGACGGTACGTTCCACGCGACGCGGCCGAAAAGCTGGCGGCTGCGTCGGGCGCGCCGATGTACGGGGTTTACGAAACGTTGTTGGATCACGGCGTGGTCGGAGGCATGGTGGCGAGTTTTGCGGAGCACGGCCGCCAGGCGGGGGAGGAGGCGTTGCGGGTTCTGGCGGGCGGAAAGGCCGGCGTCGGTCCGGTAACAATGTCCACGGCCAGCGCACCCGTGGTGGACTGGCGGCTGTTGCAGAAGTGGGGGATCAGCGAAGACCGTCTCCCGCCCGGGACCACGGTGCTTTTCAAGCCGCCGAGTCTGTGGAGCCAGCACAAATGGCTGATTATCGGCGCACTGGCCGTGATGGTGGGGCAGACGGTGACCATCGCCGGGCTGGTGGCGCAACGCGGGCGGCGAAAGCGGGCGGAGATGTCCGCTCGAGAGAATGAGGCACGCATGAAACTGGCCGCGGAATCGGCGCGACTGGGAATTTGGGCGCGGGATGTAAAGCAGGACAACATCTGGGCGACGGAACGGTGGCGGCAGTTGTTTGGCTTCCTGCCGGACGAAGCGATCACGTTTCAGAAATTCCTCGGGCGCCTGCATCCGGAGGATCGCGAGCGCGTGCGGGGGATTGTCCAGCGCGCGCTCGAGCAGCGCAGCGGATATGAATTGGAACATCGCATCGTGCTGCCGGACAATTCGGTGCGGTGGATTGCGTCGCGTGGAGCGGCGATGTCGCGCAATGGCAATGGCAACGGCGCGCCCGAACGGACTTTGGGGGCGAGCATGGACATCACGGCGCGGCGGCAGGCGGATGAAGAAATGCGGCAATTGAGCGGCCGGCTGATTCACGCGCAGGAAGAGGAACGCCGGCGGATCGCGCGCGAGCTGCACGACGATTTGAATCAGCGGTTGGCGTTGCTCTCGGTGGATTTGGAACTCCTGGGGCAGGAGGGAATGAACGGTCACGCTAATAGCCGGATCGGCCAGATCAGCGCGCAGGTACGCGAATTGTCCTCGGATGTCCACAAGCTCGCGTATCAATTGCATCCGGCGAAGCTGGATCAACTGGGGCTGGTGGCGGCCGCGGGGAGTTGTTGCCGGGAGCTGGCGCAGCAGTCGGGCGTGAAAATCGAATTCACCCACGAGAACGTGCCCCGGAATTTGCCCGCGGAAATTGCGCTCTGCCTGTTCCGGATCCTGCAGGAAGCGTTGCACAATATGGTCAAGCACAGCGGCGCCAAAGACGCGCGGGTAAAGCTGGTGGCGCGGACGGAGGAGATTCGGCTGGAGGTGAGCGACGATGGGAAGGGCTTCGAAGTCGAGCACGCGCGGCGGAACGGCGGCCTGGGGATGCTGAGCATGCAGGAGCGGCTGCGCTTGGTGCACGGCGAGATTGCAGTGCATTCGCGGCCGGGGCAGGGGACGCGCGTGGAGTTGAGCGTTCCCCTCGTGACGAAGGAGGTGGCCGTATGAACCGCGCCCGGGTTTTGATCGCGGACGATCACGCGCTGTTGCTGGATGCGTTCAAGCGATTGCTGGAGTCGGAGTTTGAAGTGGTGGGGACGGTGACCGACGGCCAGGCTTTGGTGAAGATGGCCGAGGCGCTGAAGCCCGATGTGATACTCGCTGATCTTTCCATGCCGCGGTTGAATGGATTGGATGCGGCGGAACGCTTGCTGACGCGATGGCCAGACACGAGATTTTTGATTTTGACGGCGAACGAAGACCCGGAGCTGGCGGCGGAAGCGATTCGGCGAGGGGCGGCAGGTTACCTATTGAAAAAATCCGCCTCTGCCGAATTGTTCGAGGCCATCCGGCAGGTATTGGACGGGAAAGTGTTTGTCACGCGGGCAGTCACGAAGGTGCCCACCGCGGTTTTCGTCGCGGAGGCACGCAAGGCCGGTCCGGCGCGCTCCCTGAGCCTGCGCCAGCGCGAGGTTCTTCAGTTGCTGGCCGAAGGAAAATCCATGAAAGAGGCCGCGGACGTTCTCGGCGTCGCCACCCGCACCATCGCCTTCCACAAATATGCCATGATCGAGCAGCTCGGCCTGGCGAACGGCGCGGAGCTGGTTCAGCACGCGGTGAAGCTGGGATTGGTATCGGGTGGTTCTTCAGCGAGGGCCTAACTCCCGGTCCTTCGTCATTCGGTCATTCGAAATTCCTTCGTCATTCGGCCTTCGAGCCTCGTCATTTCCCCCGCCTGTAAGTTCTGACAGTAGCGCTTTGCCGCCGCCAAAGGGCATCCTCCCTTCGCCCTTGAACTCCAGCGCCCTAGCTGTCCGTCTCCTGTTGGTGGACGATCATCCCGCCGTCCTGCGGCAGGTGGCTTCGTTGCTGTCGGGGGAGTTTCAGGTGGCGGCAATGCTTCAGGATGGCGCCGGTCTCGCGGCGGCAGTTGCGGAGCACCGGCCCGACCTCGTGGTGCTCGACATTACGCTGCCGGGCGCGAGCGGGATTGAACTGGCGACCGAGCTCCGGGCCTCGAATCCCGAATGCAAAATCGTTTTTCTCACGGTGCATGCCGATCCCGATTATGTACGGGCGGCATTGGCCACGGGCGCGACCGGCTATGTGGTGAAACAGCGGCTGGCGAGCGACCTGGTCCCGGCGTTGCGCGCGGCCTTGGAAGGCCGCCGCTTTATCTCGCCGTGGAACGGGCTCCGCGATTTTAACGGATGACGTGATTCCATCCCTCGTTGACTTGAATCACCCAGCAATCAACCAATAACCAGAAAGGTGAGCAATGAACAGTAAGTACCTGAAATGGGCTGCCGGTCTTGGCGCCGCGATGATCGCGGTCGCAGCGCAGGCGGCGGACAAGAAACCCAACATCCTTTTTATCATGGGTGACGACATCGGCTGGATGCAGCCGAGTTGTTATCATCGCGGTTTGATGGTCGGGGAAACCCCGAACATTGACCGGCTCGCAAAAGAAGGCGGCATGTTCATGCATTATTACGCCGAGTCGAGCTGCACAGCCGGACGCTGTGCCTTCTTCACGGGCATGCATCCGTATCGCGCGGGCATGGTCCTGCCGCAGTTGCCCGGTGCGATTTCCTATCTGCGTCCAGGCACTCCGGCGCTGGCGAAGTTCATGATCGATCAGGGATACACCACTGGTGAATTCGGCAAGAACCACCTTGGCGACCATCCCGACTCCCTGCCCACCGCGCACGGCTTCCAGGAGTATTGGGGCTACCTGTATCACCTGGACGCCATGCAGCAGGTGAGCTTCCCGGACATCAACAGCAGCCCGACCGTGCAGGCCGTTTGTCCGCCGTGCGAAACGATTCCGATTCCGGGAATTGCGAATCCCCCGGGCGGCATTGACCCCAAAACCGGCACTTGCATGACCCCGCCGCGCCCTGTCATTTGGATGAAGTCCTCCGACGGCACGGCGAAGAATCAATCCGGCAAGGATGAAGGTCCGCTCACGCTGGAGCGCTCGAAGACGGTGGACGAGGAAATCTCCTCCCACGTGATTGACTGGCTGGATCGCAACGACCCGAAGAAAACCAGCAAGCCGTTCTTCTGCTGGGACAACCCGGCCCGCATGCACGTCACCACGGTGCTCTCGAAAAAGTATGAAGACATGATCGGCACCAAGGGCGGCAAGGATTGGGGCGCCAATGAAGCCGGCATGAAGCAGATGGACGACAATATCGGCTACGTGCTCAAGAAGCTCGAGGACATGGGCGAACTCGACAATACCATCGTTGTTTTCACCACCGACAATGGCGCGGAGGTGCAAACCTTCCCCGACGGCGGCGTCACCCCGTTCAAAGCCGGAAAGCTGAGCACGTGGGAGGGCGGCATGCGCGCTCCGTGCGTCATCCGCTGGCCGGGCACCATCAAGCCGGGCACGATCTACAAGGAAATGTTCTCGTCGCTGGACTGGCTGCCCACGTTTGTGGAAATCGCCGGTGGCGCGAAGGGCAATGACCTGAACAAGGAAATCATGGCCGGCAAATACCCGGGCATCGTCAAGACCAAGCTCGACGGTTTCAATCAGATTGACTACCTCACCGGCAAATCGGAGGCGTCGGCGCGCGACACCTTCTTTTATTACCAAGGCCGCCTCCCTTCGGCTGTCCGCTACAAGAACTGGAAGTTTTACTACACCATGATGGGTTCCATGGGTGTGGATGCGCTCAATGCTCCCACGACGTATCACTGGACCCAGCTCCAGAACATCATGCGCGATCCGTTCGAGAACAACGTCGGCGCCGAGCAAAAGGGCGCGTTCTCCGTGGCGGGTGCGCTCGCCTCGCCGAGCACCGCGTACATCTATGACTGGAACCTCCTGCCCATCGGCCAGCTCCTGTGGGAGAAGGAACTGATGTCCTACGTGGACTTCCCGCCGCTCCAGTTGGCGGCCAGCTACAACCTCGAACAGGTCCTCCAGGAAGTGCGCGAGATGGGCCAGAAGAACCCGAGCCAGTAGACGAAACTACGCACACTTCTTCGATAGTGAAACCCGCGGGCCGGTCCGGTTCGGGCCGGTCCGCGACTTCGCCAGCGAAATAAAGGCGTTGAAATAAAAATTATGAAACGAAATAAATTCTTCCGCGATGGCCTGGCACTCCTGGTCGTGGGCGCGGCGACACTTGGCGCCGTTGCTTCGATCCATGCCGCCGACAAGAAACCCAACATTCTGGTCATTTGGGGCGATGACATCGGCATTCACAACATCAGCGCCTACAGCCTGGGTGTCATGGGCTACAAGACGCCGAACATTGACCGGATCGCGAAGGAAGGCGCGCTGTTTACCGACGCCTATTCGCAGCAAAGTTGCACCGCCGGCCGCGCCTCCTTCATTCTCGGCCAGCACCCGTTCCGCACGGGGCTGCTGACCATTGGCATGCCGGGTTCGCCGCAGGGCATTCCCGAATGGTCGCCGACGATTGCCGACTTGCTGAAGCAGCAGGGCTACACGACCGGCCAGTTCGGAAAAAACCATCTCGGCGACCGGGATTCGCATCTGCCCACGGTACACGGTTTCGACGAATTCCTGGGCAACCTGTATCACCTGAACGCGGAAGAGGAACCGGAAGGCTATTACTATCCGAAGGATCCGGAGTTCAAAAAGAAGTACGGCCCGCGCGGCGTACTGCACACGTGGTCGGACGGGAAGGGCGGGCAGAAGATCGAGGACACCGGCCCGCTCACGCGCGAGCGCATGCCGACCGTGGACATGGAAATCTTCGACGCCGAACAGAAGTTCGTGAAGAAGGCCGCGGACGACAAGAAACCATTCTTCGTCTGGTTCAATACCACCCGCATGCATGTGTGGACGCATTTGAAGAAGGCCTCCCAGGGCGTGACCGGCATCGGCCTTTATCCCGACGGCATGGTCGAGCACGACAACATGGTCGGCGAAGTGTTGAAGCAGCTCGATGAACTGGGCATCGCCGACAACACCATCGTGGTTTACGGCACCGACAACGGCGCCGAGACGGTCACCTGGCCCGACGGCGGTACGACGCCTTTTCATGGTGAAAAGGGCACCACGTGGGAGGGCGGCTTCCGCGTCCCCATGCTCGTCCGCTGGCCGGGCGTGATCAAACCGGGCACGATCATCAACGACATTTTCTCGCAGGAAGACTGGATGCCGACTTTGCTGGCGGCGGCGGGCGAGCCGGAAATCGTGGAGAAGTTGAAGAAAGGATACGCGGCGAATGGCAAGACGTTCAAGGTGCATGCGGACGGCTACAATTTTGTGCCATTCCTCAAAGGCGAGGCGAAAAAAGGTCCGCGTGAGGAAATCTATTACTTCGGCCAGGGCGGCGAATTGAACGCCATCCGCTGGAACGACTGGAAGGTCTCTTTTGCCCTGCTGAACGGCAATATCGCGACCGCTACCCGCGACATCCCGGGTTGGCCGGAAATCGTCAACCTCCGCGCTGACCCCTACGAAAAGGCGCCCCGGGAATCGGGCATGTATATCCGCTGGTACGGCGACAATATCTGGCTTTTTATCCCCGTCCAACAAAAGCTCAAGGAGTTCCTGGTAACGCTGCCCGAATATCCTTTCAGCCAGGGCAGCAGCCTGAACGCCGCCGGCATCAATTACAACTCGCTCCAGGCGATGGAAGCCATGAAACGGCTGCATCAATTGGAGAGTCTCTCGGCTCCGGCCAACTGAGCCAAACCCAACCACAAAGAACAAACCGAAATAGAAAATGAAAAGCATGAAACAATATATTCGATCCACCATCGTGGCGTCGCTGCTCGTCGCGGCGCTCGCCTCCACCACCACCAGCGTTCGCGCCGAAGACCTGAAGGAAAAATCCACGGACGCGATTGAAAACTTCAAGCAGGCCGATCCCGGCCTGACCAACTTCTTCTCCAAATGCGCGGGCTACGCGATTTTCCCGTCGGTCGGCGAGGCGGGGTTCATCTTCGCGGGCGAAAAGGGTGACGGCCTGGTTTATGAAAAGGACAAGCTGACCGGCCGGGTGAAGCTGACCGAGTACAGCATCGGCGCGCAGGCGGGCGACACCAAGTTTTCGGAGATCATCTTCTTCGAAACCGAAGCGGCGCTGAAGGCTTTCAAGCAAGCCAAGTGGGGCATGGCGGCCGGCGTGAAGGCGACCATGGCCGCGTCGGGCGCGGCTGCGGGCGCGAAGTATCAGCAGGGCGTCGCCGTGTTCACCCTGCCCAAGAGCGGCGCGATGGTCGCGGCCGCGATCGGGGGCCAGAAATTCGAGTTCACGGCAATCAAGTAACTCTCAAACGTCGCCAGCGCGGCGTGCCGGCTCATCGTGCCGGCCGCCGCGCTGCTTTTTTGTTTCGCGCTTTGGAATCCTTCGGCGACAATTCGCACATGACCTTTCCGTACGGGTTTTGACATGGAAGCTGTGCCGCTGTCGCGAAGCGATGTATCGCTGGTGCGGGGAGGCCCCGCGCACCGTTTGCAGGAATGGCTGGGATTGGTTCGCCCCGAGGACGACAATCTGCCGTTGCGGGCCGGGTTGGCGATTCTCATCACCTGGGTTCCGCTCCTGATTCTCTCCGCTGTCCAGGGCGCCGCTGTCGGGCACAACGTACGCATTCCTTTTCTCGGCGATTACGCTGCTTACGCGCGTTACTTCGTTGCCATTCCGCTGCTCATCTTCGCCGAAGGTCTGATTGGACATCGGGTGGCGCAGGCGATCCATCAGTTTGTGAACTCGGGCCTGATTACCTCCCGCCAGCTTGCCCACTTCGACGCCATTCTCGCCCGCGGAAGAGGGATGCGTGACTCCGGCCTCGCCGAACTCGCCGCCCTGGCGCTGGCCGCTCTGTGCGTGGTGATCGCGAAACACGCGCTCCCCTTTGATTTTCCCACGTGGCATTCCACTTATTCCAGCACCGGGGGCTTGCACACCTGGGCCGGTTGGTGGGAGCTGATCGTGGGCCGCGGCCTCTTTTTCTTTCTCGGCGTCCGCTGGCTCTGGCGGATGTTCATCTGGTATTGGGCGCTCTGGCGCATCTCGAAGCTCGATCTTCAACTCATTCCCACGCATCCCGATCGCGCCGCGGGCCTCGGTTTTCTCGGCGAGACCCAGGCGTACTTTTGGGGCATCGTGGTCGCCTTTTCCGCCACCCTCTCCGGCGCGCTGGCCGACGAGGTCGTTTACGCGGGCCGTCCGCTCCAGGGCTACGAAGTTCCCATTGTCATCTATGTCCTGATGGTGCTTCTGGTCTTTTTGGGACCGCTCCTGATGTACATGCCGAAGCTCGTGGAAGCGAAAGTCAAAGCGCAGCACCAATACGCCGCGCTCGCCATTACTCACAACCGATTGTTTGACGACAAGTGGGTGCAGGGCAACAACCCCAAAGGCGATTCGCTCCTCGGCACCCCGGAAATCTCCTCCCTCGCCGATCTCAGCAACGCTTACGATGTCCTTGATCGCATGCGGCCGATTCCTTTCGATGTCAAGGACGCGATCTCGCTCGCTCTCGCCGCGCTTGTTCCGATGGCTCCTTTGCTGCTGACCATCATGCCGCTCGATAAAATCATCGAGCTGATTTCGCACGCGTTCGTGTGATTACATTCGACCCGGCAGGCCTCGCCGGGGCGAAGTATATTTCATTGCGCCGGCGCCATGATCGTGCGCATGCTGATCTCACACTTGGCAGCACCCACATACTGATCGGGATCATCCCCGCCCAATCTTTCCCCTAAACCGCGCCTGGTTCGCACGCCGAATAGATGTCCCCGTCGGCGGCGTCCCGCATCCACGCAACTGTGGTGATCGGAAATGGCCCAGGCGAATTGGCCCGGCAAGGGACAACAAAACAAAACCAAAACCAAAAGCGACAAACCATGAAACGTTCAATCCTCAAACCCGGCCTCGCCGCGACCCTGGTCGCGCTGACGGCGCTGCTGCTGCCCGCCAGTCTGGCGCAGGCGGCGGACAAAAAGCCCAACATCATATGCATCATGGGCGATGACATCGGCATCTGGAACATCGGCGCTTACCATCGCGGCATGATGGCCGGCCGCACGCCCCACCTCGACAAGCTCGCCAAAGGCGGCATGCTTTTCACGGATTACTACGCCGAAGCGAGTTGCACGGCGGGTCGCGCTAACTTCGTCACCGGCGAGTTGCCCATCCGCACCGGGCTAACCACGGTCGGCCAGGCGGGTTCGCCCATCGGCATGCCCGAGCAGGCGCCGACCATCGCCACCGCGCTGAAGTCCATGGGTTACGCCACGGGACAGTTCGGCAAGAACCACCTGGGCGACCTCAATAAATTCCTTCCCACCGTGCACGGGTTCGACGAATTCTTCGGCTACCTGTATCACTTGGACGCCATGGAAGATCCTTCCCACCGCAATTATCCGCCGGCGCTCAAGGACACCGTTGGCCCGCGCAACATGGTTCACTCCTGGGCGACCGACAAGGACGACGAAACCGTCCAGCCGCGCTGGGGCAAAATCGGCAAGCAGAGGATCGAGGACGCCGGGACGCTTTATCCGGAACGCATGAAGACCGTGGACGACGAAATCCTCGACCTCGCGCTCAAATTCACCGACAAGGCCCAGTCCGACGGCAAGCCGTTCTTCCTTTGGCTGAACCCCACCCGCATGCACGTCGTGACGCATCTCTCGGACAAGTACGAAGCCATGCGCACGCCCGAAAACGGCTGGTCCATGGAAGAAGCCGGCATGGCGCAACTCGACGACATCGTTGGTTCCGTTATGAAATACCTCAAGGACAAGAGTATTGATGACAACACCATCGTCGTCTTCACCACCGACAACGGCACGGAGAACTTCACCTGGCCCGACGGCGGACAGACTCCTTTTGCCGGCGGCAAAGGCACGGCCCTCGAAGGCGGTTTCCGCGCGCCTTGCATCGCCAGTTGGCCCGGCCACATTCCGGCCAACTCGGTCCAGAATGGGATTTTCTCCGGCCTCGATTGGTTCCCCACCTTCGTCGCCGCGGCGGGCAATCCCAACATCGCCGACGAATTGCTGAAGGGCAAAGACCTCGGCGGTAAGAGCTACAAGGTCCACCTCGACGGCTACAACCAGATGGCCGCGATCACCAGCGAGACTGCGCCCTCCGCCCGCAAGGAAATCTTCTACTTCACCGAAAGCACGCTCGGCGCGGTGCGTATCAACGATTATAAGTATCGGTTCACCGACCAGCCCGGCGGCTGGCTCGGGGCGACGGAAAAAGTGGATTGGCCGATCCTGGTCAACCTCCGCCTCGACCCCTTCGAGCGAACCGGCATGTTCAACGGCAAGGACAAGGGCTCTCTCGCCTACTACAACTGGTTCGTGTTTGAGTTTTGGCGCTTCACCTTCGTCCAGCAGGAAGTCGGCAAAGCGGCCCAAACCTTCCTCGAATACCCGCCCATGCAGGCCGGTGCCAGCTTCAACATGTCAGCCCTCAAAGCCGAACTGGAAAAGAAGATGGAGCAGATCAAGAATTCCCAGGCTAATTAGTCTCATCTCCACGCAGCGCGGGCGGCTCGTCAGGGCCGCCCGTGCTTTATCATATGAGCAAGCTGACCCACAAGCTGAAGGAAGAGTTCCTGGCGCTACTGCCGCCGACGATTTATTTTTTCGTGGCGCTGCACCTGGTGGCGTTCATTCGCCTGCTTATGGTGAAGGAGACGGGCATATCTCCCTGGACAACCATGTCGGTGACGATCGCCGCCCTCATCCTCGGCAAATCCGTATTGCTCGCCGACTTGATGCCCGTGATAAACGCCTTCCCCCACAAGCCCCTTATCCACAATATCGCCTGGAAGACGCTCATTTATCTTTGCGTTTCGGCAGTCGTTCACTATCTCGAACGACTTTATGATTTCTCGCGCGCGGCCGGCGGCGTGGCGGCGGGGAATCGGAAGTTGTTTGCCGAGATCATCTGGCCGCATTTCTGGGCCGTCCAGATTCTGCTGTTCATCCTGATCGCGGCTTACTGCACGATGCACGAATTGGTCCGCGTGATCGGAAAGGAAAGGGCCCGGCAGATGTTCTTCGGTCCCGTGCCCACGGAGCCGGCACGGCACTAAAAGGAGGCGGTCACGTCGCGCGGAGCCTAGTAGTGAGTGATGGCCTCTCGTTCACGGGGTTCGAGTTGAAGCGACGTGTGATTGGTCTGGCCGGCGGTCAGGGTGAAAGCCGCCTGCCGCTGTTTCCGGCCATCCGGGCTGGTGACGATGGGCAAGGCATACTGCGCATGTTCCACCGCCAGCTCAGTCACGTCGGAGGGAAGGTTTGAAAGTATTGCCCATCCTTCATCGTTGCTAAGCGCCTGGAATTCTGTGAGCTGCCGCGGCCGGAGCGATGGCTTGTCCACTTTCGCCAGCAAGCCGTCCGAGGTGTTGTAACAATCGCTGCCCAGGATGGTGGCGGACCATTCGCCGTACCGCACGTTCGGCCAGGTCACTACGCGCACATCTTTCAACGGCTGGCCCTGATGATCGGTCACCTTGACTTCGAGACGCGCGGTCCGCTCCATGCCGATGGTGATGTCCAGGTCGTTACTGCCGAGCACATGCTTTTGCGGATAACGCATGTGAAACTGGCCAGGACCATTGGTGCTGACGAAGCCCTCCGTCAGGGTGACAATTTCCAAATCTCCCGAGGGCAGGGAGCGGAGCGCAAATGTGCCGTCCTCCTGCACCGGGCTCCACGCATGCCAGCCGGGCGGATTATCCTTTAGGTTGAATCCGGCGGGCGTCACCTGCACGATCGCCCGCCCCCGTTTCACCGGTCGCGGCACGCTGGCGTCCAATTGACCGCGGAGGTCGTGCCCTGCCTTCAACGTCAGCTCCAATTCATTCGTCTGCCCGATCGTGGCTGTGATGTTGGTTACCTCGCTGAACCAGGCGCCGCCATTGGTATCCAGCCGGAGAGCCCGGACCGTGTGCAGTCCCGAGCTCAAACGGCGCGTTGCGATCATGTTCGACGCGGGACGAATCCAAAAGCTCGTGTCGCCGTACGGCTCGCCGGAAATCTGCGCGAACAATTGTGCGTGCGCGGGAATCGTTGCATCAGAACGGACCGTTATGTTCAACGCTGCGCCCTGCTGCAGCACAATCGGATCGGCATGGGTCACCAGCGTCTTGTGCCGGATCCGGTCCAGCAGGTCATCGAATCGTTCCCGCCACGGTGCTCCCGCCGGCAGCGCGGTGGCGACGACGCGTTCGGGGCGGTCGGACACATAATCCGGATGATTCACCATCAGGCAGAGTGTGCCCGTCTCGATGCGCTCGAACACATATTTGGGATAAGGAATTCGCGCGTAACCATCCCGGTCGGTGGTAACCGGCGCGTTGGGCACTTTGTTTTTTTCGGCCTTCCAGCCATACCAGCCGGAGACGTATGGACCGGGCTTTGTGCGCATGCCCTCGGGAAGGATTGTCGCGCCAGCGATCGGTTTGCCCGCCCCATCCACCACCCGGATCACGGCCTCCGGATTTTTCGGCGCCGTTGCGATCAGCGCCCAGGCCAGCAGCACTACCAAAAGCATGGTTGCCGCAATGATCCCTCGAAGCGTTTTGGGGCTCACATTCTCAGTTGGTTAACCCATTCCCCACCATTGGCGCGAGACAAAACTGGGATCGGTGGTTACGCTGAATGCATGTCGCGATCAGCCTTGGTAACTTTGCTGGGTCTGTTTTCCGGGGTGACAACGATTTGCCTCGCGGGGACAAATGCGGGGCCTCCCGGAGTGGTGATTGATCACAGCCCGGCGTCCTCCCGGGCTTACATTGGATCGCCGAGCCTCGCAGTTTGGACGAACGGCGCTTATATCGTTTCGCACGACTTCTTTGGACCGGGAACAGCCAACAATCGCACGGTGGTGTTTAAGTCCACCGATCGCGGGACGAATTGGCAAAAGCTTACGGAAATGGAAGGGCAGTGGTGGTCCACGTTATTTTGCCATGCGGACGCGCTATATGTTTTGGGCACGACGACGGAGTATGGCAACCTCGTCATCCGGCGTTCAATAGATGGCGGACGAACCTGGACGGTGCCGAACTCCGCAACAAATGGGCTGCTGCGCGCCGACGGGCAGTATCACTGCGCGCCCACGCCGCTAATCGAGCACGCGGGCAGATTGTGGCGTGGCACGGAGCGGCGCGATCCTCCCAGTGCCTGGGGGAAGAACTTTTGCGCGGGAATGATTTCGGTGGCCACCAACGCTGATTTGCTCGACGCTTCTGCGTGGACGTTGAGTAATCTCCTGCACGGCAAAAGCGAATGGCTGGGCGGTACATTTGGAGGCTGGCTTGAGGGCAACGCCGTGGTTTCGCGCGACGGGCGTTTGATTGATGTGCTGCGGGTGGATACCACCGGTTATCCGGAGAAGGCGGCTCGGGTGGAAATCAGCGGAGATGGAAAGACGGCGTCGTTTGATCCGCAAACCGGTTTCGTGGACTTTCCTGGCGGAGCGAAGAAATTCACCATCCGTTATGATTCCACCAGCGCCTGCTATTGGACGTTGGCAACTATCGTGCCTGCGGATCAGCAAACCAGGGCCAAGCCCAGTAGTGTGAGAAATACCCTGGCCCTCATGTCGTCGAAGGATCTGAAGGCGTGGACGGTGCGCGCCATTTTAATACAGCACCCTGATCAGGCCCGGCACGGCTTCCAATACGTGGATTGGTTATTCGAAGGGGAGGATATCATCGCGGTTTGTCGTACGGCATTCGACGATGATGCGGACGGCGCCCATCGGGCACATGACGCGAATTTTCTGACGTTCCACCGCATTCGCAACTTTCGCGCCTCAGGTGACGCAATGAAGTCTGATAAAAAGAGAGTTTCCACCGACGAGCCTGCGATTTCTGGCAGCCTGTCAAAATTGACAGATTCCGTTCCTTCCGCGAATGGCATAAAATCCTGCGACAATCTCCGACGAGACGGGGATTTGTTATGCCTGGAGTAGGCATAGTTTCGGACGGTAATCTTAGAATCAAACGCTGCAGACCATGAAAAATCGAACCGCACCTTTCCAGCAGATCCTGTTCCTGGCGGCATTCCTGGCGGTGGGAGCAGGGTGTGCCACCGCCCAAACTTCGTCCGATGCATTGCCATCGTGGAATGACGGCCCCGCGAAAAAGGCCATCGTCGAGTTCGTCAATAAAACCACCAAAACCGGTTCGACCGATTTCGTGCCGGTGGAGGAACGCATCGCCACCTTCGACCAGGATGGCACCCTTTGGGTCGAGTATCCGATGTACACGCAGGTGATGTACTGCCTGGAACGGGTGCCGGACCTGGTCAAAGCCAAACCCGAACTCGCCAAGGTCGCCCCATTCAACGCCGTTCTGGAATTGCTCCACGGCGACCGCGCCGCCATGGAAAAGCTCACCATGGACGACCTCATGAAAATTCTCGCCGCCACCTCCACCGGCATGTCCACGGAACAGTTTGCCGCCGAAGTGAAGCCATGGCTCGCCAAAGCAAAGGACCCGCGTTGGAAGCGGCCCTTCACGGAACTCACTTATCTGCCGATGCAGGAAGTCATGCAGTACCTGCGCGCCAATGGCTACAAGACCTACATCGTGACCGGCGGTGGCCAGGATTTTGTGCGTACCTACGCCGAGAAAACTTACGGCATTCCGCCCGAGCAGGTCGTCGGCACCGCCGGTGCCACTAAATATGGCTATGACAAGAATGGCAAACCGATGCTGACCAAGGAACCGAAGTTGATCCTGAACGACAACGACGGCGGCAAGCCCGAAGGCATCCACATGATGATCGGCCGGCGTCCGCACGCGGCGTTCGGCAATTCCACCGGCGACCAGCAGATGCTCGAATACACCAAAGCCGGCGACGGCGCCCGTCTCGCCATGCTCGTATTGCACGACGACGCGAAACGCGAATACGCCTACGGTCCCGCGCAGGGATTGCCGGAGGCCAAAGTCGGCACCTTTACGCAGGCCCTATACGACGAGGCAAAAAAGAGTGGCTGGACCGTCATCAGCATGAAGAATGACTGGCAGCGCATTTTCTCCTTCGAGCCTTGAACCGAACGCTGTCGTCGTAGCAAAACTGCCAAATCGTCGCGCCATGAAAGTTAAGCCCATATATCCGTTTCTGACCGCCGCTGCCGTTTCGCTGGCATTGGCCGGTTGCGCCTCCCTCAATTCGAGCACTCCGTCCGCGCTGCCTCCCGTTTCCGATTATGGCCCGGTCTGGCAGAATGCCAGCCCGACGACGTCTGTCACCGCCTCTGCTCCCACACCCGCGCCGGCGCCCCTGCCGGTCGCGCCTGCCAACACGATGACACCGGCCATTGCCAACATTGGCAGCCCGGTCGAAACGAAGCCCCCGAATGCGCAATACGACTTTGGCTGGCCGCGTACCTATTATTCGGATAACTCCACCAATACGCTTTACCAGCCGCAGATCATATCGTGGGACGGTATGGTGTTGACCGCGCGGGCGGCGGTGTCCATTCAGGCGGCGGGCAAAGCCGATCCCGTATTCGGCATTTTGACGCTGAAGGCGCTGGCACGCGTGGACAAGGTGGAGCGCCTCGTATATTTCGAGGACATCCAGATCACCAACGCGGAATTTCCCTCGGCGGCCGCGAAGAAGGCCGAGTATTCGGCGATGTGGCTGGCCTTGATCAAAGAAAACGTAAACTCGATTGCGCTCGACCGTATCTCCGCGGACCTCGCGCTGCAAGGCGCCGAGAAAAAGGCGAAGGCCGTTCCCATTCAAAACCCCGTTCCCATATTCATCTTCTCGACCACTCCCGAGATGTTGATTCAGGTTCAGGGTCAGCCGGTCTTTAAGAAAGTTGCAGGTACTGAAGCCGAACGCTTGCTAAACACCCGTGCATTCATCGCGCGCGTTGCTTCCGGACAGCTTTATCTGCACCTTTGGGACGGTTACGTCACGGCCACAGCGCTTACGGGCCCGTGGAGCGTGGCGCAGGATGTGCCAAAAGAGGTTCGCAAAGCCGAGGAGGCGGCCGTCAAAGCGAAAGCTGTGGATTTACTCGGCGGCCAGGCCAACCCCGAAACGGGAAAACCGCCGTCTGTCAAAACAACCCCGCTACCCACGATTCACGTGGCCACCGATCCCACCGAACTCATCGTGTTCGAAGGGCCGGCGGATTGGCTGCCCATCGCCGGGACGGACTTGCTTTACGTCACCAACACGGTGGCCAACGTTTTCAAAAACCTGGCGGACCAGCAGACCTACGTGCTGGTTTCAGGCCGCTGGTTTCGCGCGCCCGGTTTCGCCGGACCGTGGTCGTTCGTGCCCGGCGATGAACTACCCAAGGAATTCGCTAAAATCCCGGACACCAGTGTGAAGGAAAATGTCCTCGCTTCGGTGCCCGGCACGCCGCAGGCGCAGCAAGCGATCATTGAGAACGGAATTCCCCATACCGCAAAAGTGGATCGCGCTTCCACACACATGGCGGCCCCTGAATTCGATGGCGCGCCCTCATTGCAACCGATCCTCGAGACGCCTTTGTCGTACGTGGAGAACACCGCCACGCCGGTAATCAAGGTGGATGAGCAGACATGGTACGCGTTGGACAATTGCGTCTGGTTCGTCGGCTCGTCAGTCAACGGGCCGTGGGCGGTCGCAGCTTCGGTGCCGCCGGTGATATATTCGATCCCGCCGAGTTCCCCAATCTACTACGCGACGTACGTGCGCATTTACAGCTACGACACCACTTACGTCTGGACCGGTTACACCCCGGGCTATTACGGGACGGTTTACGCGCCGGGCGGCCTCGTGGTTTACGGAACCGGCTACTATTACACGCCGTGGATTGGCAGCGTCTATATCGCGCCGCCAATCACGTACGGCTATTACGCGTCGCTCGCCTGGACTCCTTGGACAGGATGGGGCTTCGGCTTTGCCGCGGGTTGGGCGTGGGGCGCGAGTTGGGGATATTGGTGCGGCTGTCCCTGTGCGCCGTACTGGGGTGGATACTACGGCTGGTGCCACGGCGCCTACTACAATGGCTACGGCGGCATGACCGCCTGGGGCCCGGGCGGATGGGCCGCGACAACCGGGAACATGTATTCGCACTGGGGAAATTGGTCGGCCTCCTGGCATGGTGGCGCGGGCTACAATGCGTACACCGGACGCGGTTACGCTTACCAATACGGCCATGCCTATAATTCTGTGACCGGAACCATGGCCGCGGGGGAACGCGGTGCCGTGCAAAATGTCCGCACTGGCAACTACGCCTACGGCGCGCGTGGCGTTGCCTACAATCCCCGCACCGGCATGTCCGCCGCCGGCAGCCGCTACACGGTCGGCAATGCCTACAGTGGCCGACAGGCCACGGCTGCTCGCGGTGAAGTCACCGGTCCCGGTGGGCGTAGCACTTCTGTCAGCGGTATTCACGGCACCTCCGGAGGAATGTACGACGTCGGTGGACACGCCTTCGCCTCAGACGACGGCAATATTTATCGTCCCAGTTCCAGTGGCGGCTGGGAGAAATACAACTCGAGCGGTAGTTGGGATCATGAGAACAGTCTTGCTCAGAACCGTTCACTCTCGAGTTCCTTTGGTTCACAGGATTTTGGATCGCAGCGCTCGAGTGGCTGGTTCAGCCATGGCTGGCAGGACAGCGGCGGCTGGGGGGATCGCTCGTGGGGCGGCGGCGGAGGGTGGGGTGGTGCCGACCGTTCTTGGGGCGGAAGTAGCGGCGGTGGCTGGGGCGGCGGAGGTCGCTCGTTCGGCGGTGGTGGTGGTGGCTTTAGCGGCTTCGGTGGGGGCGGCGGATTTGGCGGCTTCCGGGGTGGCGGCTTTGGCGGTTTCCGCCGGTAAAGATCGCTCGCGCCAAGTCAGATTTTTCGATACAAGCACTACAACCAGAACGAAACGAAACAACTTATGAAAAAACTCCTGTCTCTCACCATCGTCGCCCTCCTGTTTATTGCCGCCGGCTGTTCCTCGGTGGAAAGCCGCTCGCAGAAACTGCACTTGGGCATGACCTTCCAGCAGGCGACCGATCTCGTTGGCTCTGATTACACCGTGGCCGCCGCCCGCATGGATCCGCAAAACGTGCCCATCAAGGTCATCCAATACGATCAGAAGAAAAAGGGCCCGCTGTATTTGTATTTCCGCTCCAATTCATTGGTGCAGTGGGGCGACGTCTCGGTCCTCAATGCCATGCCGGGGGACAACAAGTAGACGATTGGCGGACGTTTGCGATTCCGGGCGGTGGCTGATCGCGCCGCCCGGAGTCGCAGACCCTTGCCTGGGTGGCTGCCCGCCGGCAGCATCCCTCCCAACCGCATGACTCGCGACCAATTCTGGCAAATCATCGAAGCAACGGCAGCGCCGACGCAGGAAGAGCAACTGGAGCGATTCAAGTTCGAGCTGCAGCAGCTTTCTGTTCCGGAACTGACGGCGTTCGGAAGACTTTTCGGCGAGCTGCACTACGCCTCGTACAATTGGGACCTTTGGACGGTGGCGTGGCTGCTTCAGGGCGGCATGTGCTCGGATGATGGCTTTGAGTATTTTCGTCGCTGGTTGATTTCCCGTGGCCGGGCGGTGTATGAGACGGCCGTGCGCGAGCCGGATGCGCTGGTGGAGGAGATTACGCAGACGGATGATCCGGGATTTGAGACATTCGCCTACGTCCTCAGCAAGTGCTACGGCGAGCGGGTCACCGAGGAATGGCCGGAGGATCGGATTCCGCGCCCCAAGGAGCCCAGCGGCGGTGAATGGATCAGGCCCGAAACGAGGGATCTTTCAGGTACCGGTAGCCTGAATCTCAGCACCGTATTTCGGAGAATGGGAGACGTGGAATTTGCCGAAATCGAGCGGCGCTTTCCGCGGGTCTGGAAATACTGTGTGGATAAAGGCATCATCAAGTTGCGAGATCCCAATGCACCGCCGGAAGATCCCGCCGCGCGGGAGCCAACGCCGGAAGAAGTGGCGCGGGCCTCGGTGGACCCCAATCTGATGCAAACGGATTTGAATGCTTATTTGAAGCAGTTTGCCGCGGCCCTGACGGCCGAATACAAGCGGAGGCGGGAAAAGCAGTGACCCGGCGTCGGGTCCTTTCCGCCTTCCCGTTCGCTGGAAATTTCATATCTTCCCAGCGTGATTGATACGGAATCGAAGTTGACGGCGTTTCTGGCGGAGCTGGCCAAAGCCGAATGGGTGGCCCTCGACACGGAGGCCGACAGCTTGCATGCCTACCCCGAAAAAGTCTGCCTCATCCAGATCAGCACGGCGGCGAACGACTACCTCGTTGACCCGCTGGCCCCGATAGACGTGGACCCGTTGCTCGAAGCGGTGTCCGCCCACGAACTGATCATGCACGGCGCGGATTACGACCTCCGCCTTTTCCGCAAACACCACGAGTTCGTGCCCAAGACCATTTTTGACACCATGCTCGCCGCGCGGCTCCTTGGGCTGCGGCAATTCGGCCTGAGCCATTTGGTCCAGGCCTACCTGGGCGTGACCTTGGAGAAGGGCGCGCAAAAGGCGAACTGGGCGTTGCGCCCGCTTACCGAGCGCATGGAAAAATACGCGCGCAATGACACGCATTACCTGAAACCCGTGGCCGACCGGTTGCGGGCCGCGTTGATCGAGAAGGGCCGGCTGGCGTGGCATCAGGAGACTTGCGCACGGCTGATCACGGATGCGTCCCAGCAAATCGTCATAGACGAAGACAGCGTCTGGCGGGTGAAAGGCAGTCACGCGCTGGGGCGTCCGGCGCTGGCGGTGTTGCGCGAGCTCTGGCGCTGGCGTGAAGAAGAAGCCATCTCGGCGAACCGGCCGCCGTTTTTTGTGCTCAGCCATGAGACGCTGGTGAGCGTGGCTGCCGCGGCGTCGTCCAGTCGCCCTTTCGAAGGCATGCTGCCGCGGCACCTGCCCGAGCGACGGCGCAGCGGGTTGAAGCACGCCGTGGAGCGGGGCCTGGCGGTGCCGCCGAAATTATTTCCCGGCATCCCGCGCTACACGAGCCGGCGCCCCAGCGAAGCCGAGCGGAAGCGCACCCTGGAATTGCAGGACAAACGCGATGCGCAGGCCCACAAGCTGGAGATTGATCCCACGCTCATCGCCAGTCGGTCCACCCTTTCGCAACTGGCGCAGGACTGGGACAAATATGCGCCCGAGTTGATGAAGTGGCAGCGGGCGTTATTGGAGGCCTGACTCAGCGCACCAGCTCGTAAGCAAATCCCTTGAGGTATTCCGTTTCGGGGATCATCGGGATGATCGGATGATCCGGTCCCTGGGAATACAAGGCAACCCGCCGCAGGATCTTCCGGGCATCATAGGCGGCGGAAAGGACGGTGTCCTCAAACAAGCCTGCCGAGACGTGATGCGAACAGCAGAAAGTCGCGAGCGTGCCGCCGGGCTTCAGGAGCTTTAGCGCGCGGAGATGGATTTCCTTGTAGCCGCGCAAGGCATCGGGAACGGTCGCGCGGCTGCGAGTGAAGGAGGGCGGATCGAGGATGATCAGATCGAATTTGGGCACGGGCCGCTCGTGCGGACCGGTCTTGGTCTGGGCTTTGAGCCAGTCGAATACATTGGCGGCCTCGAAGGAACAACGATCGGCCAGGGAATTGGCTTCGGCGTTGCGCTGTGAAGCGGCGATGGCCTCCTCGCTTTGGTCAATCAAATGAACGTGCTTCGCGCCCGCGCGAGCGGCGTGAAGGCCAAAGCCACCGGCGAAGCTGAAGGCGTCAAGGACCTGCGCGCCGGCTGCGAACTGGGAGACGAGCTGGTAGTTTGCCTGCTGGTCCAAATACATCCCGGTTTTGTGTCCCGTCATCAGGTCGGCCTGGAATTTGATGCCGTTGAGATTCACCGTGACCGGGCCGCCGACTTCTCCCGAAACCGGACCGTTGGCTTCTTCGAGCCCTTCGAACTTGCGGGAGGCAACGTCGCTGCGTTCGACGATGGCGCGCGGCGACATGATTTCCTGGAGGGCGGCGACGATCAGGTGCTTGCGCTTTTCCATGCCGAGCGCGGAGATCTGAATGGCGAGCACGTCTTCGTATTTATCCACCACGAGACCGCTGAGGAAATCGCTCTCGGCGTTCACGAGCCGGTAGGAAGTGGCGTTGGGCAGATGCTTTTTGCGGACGGCAAGCGCGGCGCGGATTCGTTCCGCGAAAAACGCGCCATTCGTTTCGATGCGCTCCGGGTCCAGCACACGGACATTGATCTTGGAGCGCGAGTTGTAAAAGCCGACGCCGATCAGGCGCTGGCGGTGGTCCTTGACCTGGACCAGATCGCCGTCCGCGGCTGGCTGGGTCAGGCGAATGATGGAGCCGTGGTAAATCCAGGGATGGCCCGCGACGACGCGATCGGCTTCGCCGGGCTTCAGGATGACAGTAGAGAGAGATTGCATGTAAAAATGTTAATCCCCGGCCTTCGGAGGTGCCTCGGCGACCGAGCAGGGCGCAAAGATGGCGTCGGTCATGCCGTGGATGATTTTTTTGTCGGCGGGGCAAATGGTTGCGAGGACGCCACCCAGGTTGGCGCGGGCGGCCTCGGCGTCCCCCGTCACGAAATAGTAAGGACAGAGGCGGACACGGCCCTGCATTTCCACGGCGCGGTCATTATCGAAGTCGAACCAATGGGCGGCGACGAGGCCGGGTTTGTGGTAGCGCTGGAGAACAAAAGGGGACTGGTCGAAACTGGCGATCGCCTTGTCCACGGCGGCGGACCAATCGGCGTGCGAGAGGTCGCTGCCGAGATAGACTCCGCGCGCGCCCCAGGCTTGCGGGGAAAAGCCGGAGACTTTCAGGATCAACTCGCGCTCTTTCTGCGAGAGGGCCTTGAGTTGGAGCCAATCGGTGAGATTCAGCTCCGGCAATGCGGCATGGGCCGGGAGTGGCGTGGGATCCACGAGCCACGTGTAGGGCGTGAGGCGCTTCAGGCGATCGAAGAAGCCGCCGCCGAGTTCCTGCCGCCAGAAATCGGCGAGATGCCGGTTCCAGAGCAGGGCGAAGAGCATCTTCTCCTCGAACATCGGTTTGGGCGGCGGTGTCAGCCGGATTCGGCCCTCATCGGCGAGTTTCAGAATGGTCGCGGAATTGGGGACGTTGGCCAGATCAAACAACTCGAAGAAACGATAGACGGCATCGCCATCGGCGAAGCCGGTAAAGTCGGCATTCTGGACTTTGAATCGCTCCGCACCCATCTGCTTCGCGAGCCAGGTCATTTCCGGCCGGTAAGTGTCTGCTTCGGCGGAAACGATGATGTGCGCATTCGCGGCTGATCCAAAAATGCCGGCGAAACCTTGCGTCATGCCGTTCGCGCCACCGATCACTGAGTGGCCCAGCCCCGCGTAAGTCTGGTTCAGCCACGCCGTGAGGCCGATGCCGCCGGGAACGGAATCGAGTTCGGTGACACTGAATCCGTCGTGCGTGATAAGCAGATCCGGGCGGATGACGCGGGGGACGTCGTTCTTGAAGGTGTTCGAACGCTGGAGCGCGATGAGTTCGGCGGGCTTGCCCTGGTCCAGCCAGCGGGCGATCCACTCCGGCATTTTGCCGGTGACGCTCTTGCGATAGAGCAGGTTGATCGCGCGATAGAATTGCAGCAGGACCCGGCCGAGCGAATCCAGCTCGGCAGCCAGTTTGGGCTCGAGCGGGAACGGAGCGGGGGAGGTGCGCCAGGTGTGGCCGGCAAAAAGTCCTTCCGCCGGCTGCGCGTCGCGCACCGCAGCGGCGTAGCTCTTTTCGGGCGAAGTTATGGATTCGGTTGGCTGCACGGTATCCGGCTAACCGCGAAGCTGCCCGTTGCCGGTGCCAATCCACTTGTAGCTGGTGAGTTCGGGCAGACCCATGGGGCCGCGGGCGCCGATTTTGTCGGTGCTGATCCCGATTTCCGCGCCCATCCCGAATTCGCCGCCGTCAGTGAAGCGCGTGGAAGCGTTCCAATACACCGCGGCCGAGTCCACCTCGTGCAGGAATTTCTTCGCGTGCGATTCGTTGCGGGTGACGATGGCATCCGAGTGGGCGGAGCCATAGTGATTGATGTGGTCAATTGCCTGCTGCACGCCGTCCACCACGCGGACATTGAGAATGAGGTCGCTGTATTCGGTAAACCAATCCTGATCGGTCGCGAGGCGGACCTCCGATTTCAACGGCGCTGATTGCGCTTTGAAAATGGATTCCGTTTCGGGGTCCACGCGCAATTGCACGTGCTTGTCGGCGAGCCTGCCGCCGACCGCCGGTAAAAAGGTCTTCGCGACGTGGCGGTCCACCAGCAACGTTTCCATGGAGTTACAGACGGCCGGGCGCTGCACCTTCGCATTCATGGCGATCTCCTCGGCCATTTTCAAATCGGCTTCGGCGTCGACAAAAACGTGGCAAACGCCTTTGTAATGTTTGATCACGGGAACCTTGGATACTTCAGCCACGGCGCGGATGAGGCCTTCGCCGCCGCGCGGCATGCAGAGGTCCACGTATTGGGTGAGGGAGAGCAATTCCTTGATCGCTTCGCGGTCGGGGACGGGTACCACCTGGATCGCGAACTCGGGGAACGCGGGCAGCTTGGCTCGCGCGGCTTCGATCATGACTTGGGCGATGGCAAGGTTTGAATTGAGCGCTTCCTTGCCGCCTCGCAGGATGGTGGCGTTTCCTGATTTGAAGCAGAGGGCGGCGGCGTCGGCGGTGACATTCGGGCGCGATTCATAAATGATCACGACCACGCCGATGGGCGTTGAAATCTTTTGCAGCTTGAGGCCATTGGGCCGGATGCGCTCATCGAGAAGGACACCGACCGGGTCGGGCAGGGCGGCCACTTCGCGCAATCCCGTGGCCATTCCGCTGATGCGCTTCGGGTCGAGCTTGAGACGGTCGAGCATGGCCGCGGACAGGCCCATCTTTTTGCCGGTCTCCATGTCGAGGGCGTTGGCTTCCTGGAGCCGGGTGGTGGCGGCTTCGAGGGCGTCGGCCATGGCCAGCAGGCAGGCATTTTTGTCCGCCGTGGCCAGCGTCGCGAGCTGGCGGGAAGCGGCTTTCGCCTTCCGTGCCAACCCGGTCATTGCCTCATTTAAATTCACCGTGGGAAGGTAAGCGAAAATGGGGTGGGCGGAAAGTTGGATTTTGGGTGGTCCCGGGCAGGCACCACCGGAAAACCCGGTAACACGGTAACAAACCGCATAAACATTGGCTAAAAGTGGGGTCAACCCGGTAACAAACCCGGTAACAACCTGGTAACCGCCCGGTAACAACCAAAGCGCCTGCCCGGCCGATGGCGGCGGGGCAGGCGTAAGCGGAGGCGGCTAAAGCCGGGCTATTTGGGCGCGTCGGCTGGTTTGGCGGGGGGCGCGACGGTTACGGTGCTTTCGGGAGCCTCGACTTTTACGGTCCTGGCGCGCGGTTCGGCGCCCATGCGGCCGTTGGTCCACTCGTAAATGTAGCCCAACTTGCTCAGGGCCGAGTAGATGAGGCAGAGCACGATGACAAAGATGATGACCTTCGGCCACGGGCTCTTCTTTTCGGCGTAGGGGTCAAACGTATCCCGCTGAGAACCAGGCGGGAGTTTGGCGATGTCCGTCAGGCTGGTGCCGAACGGCACATTGATCCGCGCTCGCGCGTTGACCGCCCAGCCATTGGCATCCAGCACCGGACCGAGGTTGCGTTTGCGGAGTTTGAGATAGGCCAGGAACATTGACGGCAGCGAGATAACGAGAATAAGGCCGACGAACCCCAGGATGAGCTGAAAGATCGTGATGTTTTTCAGCAGGCCCATCGCATAGGCCAGGCCCGTGCCCAAGCTGCCGAAGGCCACGCCCATTGCGGCGACCATGCCCACGTCCACCTTTGGCTTCTCCGGAGTCTTGGCGGCGGTCTGCTCCGCCTTCGCGGTCGCTTCGGCGGCTTTTTGCAGGCGGTCAGTCGCGGCGCTGTCCGCGGCGGCGGCTCGCTTGGCGGCCTGCTCTTCCAGGAAACGCGCAAACTTTTTGTACGGGAGCCAGAAGGCCTGGCGGATGCTGATCGGGTTGGAAACGATCTTGGTGATGGTGGCATCCCAGTCCCGGCCTTTGCGATCGTAGAAAATGCCGTTGCGGCCGACCATGAGATTGTCGTCATCGCCCTGGGAGAACATGGCGGCGATGGTGAATTTTTCGTTCGTGCCTTTGCGCGTGCAATCGCAATAGGCGAGGTAGGCGCCGGCCAGCCCGGCCATCACGGCGTGTTTGGCCGGATCTTCCACCGTAAGCACCAGGTCGCAACTGCGCTGGTCCAGATACAGAGTGCCCGCCTGGAAAATCGCCGGCTCACCGCGATCGTAGAAATCCTTGAAGCTGACGAAGTTGATGCAGAGCAGGTGCAAATCGCGCACGTAACGGACGAGCTTCTCGACGGCGGCGATGGAATTTGCGTTGCCTTCCTCGGCCTTGTCTTTGGCGATCATGGCGGCGAGTTCATCTTTGGCTTTGCCGCCGAGAATTTCCCGCACGCGGGCGAGCCCGAGTTTCTCAACGGTCACGCCGGCTTTGGCCTGGTGCCAGGTTTCGAATGCCGCAAATTTGCCGAGGAGCGCCGCCCAATCACTTTCTGTGAGCGCGGCTTTTTCGCCGAGCAATGGTTTGACGGCTGCATCGGTGAATTGAGCCATGGCCGTGGACCAGGCAGGGTTGAGGCCATCGCGCAAGGGCAGGGGTTTGTTCGCCTCGACACGAGCCAGCGGCAGGCCGGCAATTTCGGCGCAGCTCGTATGCAGATCCTTCGCGCCCATGGCGAGGAATTCCTTTTCCTCGCGATTCAGCGCACCCACCGCCCGCGGGTCAAACGCCGCCAGCCGGCACCGCGCAAAATAGTCATCGACCTTGCCCTTGACGGCGCGGACCGCCGCGGCGGCGGCCACGGTCGCATCACCCAAAGGCATGGTTATTTTATTGCCTTCCGCCTGTTTCCACCAATCCGAATGCGCTGTCGCATCCGCGAAAAAC
Organism: uncultured Verrucomicrobiota bacterium; assembly: GCA_964448135.1. GTDB lineage: Bacteria > Verrucomicrobiota > Verrucomicrobiia > Limisphaerales > UBA8199 > CAYUVH01. Next base: position 57,080 of record CAYUVH010000019.1, read on the forward strand.
TGGTCCACCTTCGCCTGGGAAATGCCCGGCTTGCCGCTGCGATCGGTTTCGGTGCCGAAACAGGCGGCGATATCCTTGATCACGCTCTTCATCGCGGCGTCCGACGCGGAGTCTTCCACGATGATGCCGTCGCCGTTGAACGCGGTTGCGGCAAAAATCTTCACCGTGTCGAGCGTGTCTTCCACGCTGATGGCCAGGGCGTCAGCTTTGCCGAGGTTGGCGAGAATCTGCCTGGCGGAGGCCTGGATCTGGGCGCCTTCCGCAACATCGGTGCTGATGGCGTCCAGCGGCAAAGGGGAGGGCGCCTTGACCAGCGTGTCGGGAGTTTTCAACAGGCCACCCGCCCATTTGACGGCCGCAATTAATTCCGATGCCCGCACGCGGCCGTCCTTGTCGGTATCGATCAAGGCAAGGGTGCGTTGGTCGAAGTGCAGTCCGGCGGTGGGACAAGCCAGGGCCACCCAAAGCTTTTTGTCGAGCTCGTCCAAGGCCATCAAATCCGCACCCGTTTCGAGCTTAACCTGGTCAAAACCTCCAGCGCGAAAGAAGCTCCAACGATGATTCGAGTTCATAAATCAGGATCCAGTGGTGAGTGGTTGAATTTCCGCCCCAAGGGTACGAAAGGCATTTTGCAATGCAACAAAATTGAAAATCCGGATTTTAACTTTTGCTTGTCTTTTGCACGAGGAAGACCAAGGTTTCCCTACCATGAAAATCAATATTGCACTCCTTCTCCTGTTGGGACTTATGGCCGGGGCGTTTGTGACCGGATGCAAGGACTCCAGCAGCCCGCCTCCCGCGCCTGGTCCCGCCCCCACCAACACGCCGCCGCCCGCCGCGCCGTCGAAGTAGTTTCCCCCGCCCGATCGCTCTGGCGATTGCGCTCACCGCGGTTTAAAGCGGGGCAGGCATCTCGGGCGCCTCCCGCGCCCGGCCGTTCTTTCTCCGGTCTTCAGCGTCAAAAGCGCTGAAAGACCGTTTTTGTTGTTTGGATTGGAGCAACTTTTGCTTAAATTCGGGGTTTAAGGGCAGTAGGTTACGTTAGCTGTATGCCGCAATTTTCATACAAGGCCCGCCGCCGAAGCGGTGAAGTCGTGGAATCCGTGCTCGAAGCTGCCGACCGTTCGGCCGCCCTGCTCCAAATCGAGCGACTCGGGCTGTTTCCCGTGGCGGTGGATGCCGCCCGGGGCGGAGCCGCCGCCCTAGCCGCCAGTCAGAGTCAGGGCGGTGTGGTGGTGCGCACCAACTGGAAGGCGATGCTGCCGCCCACCCTCCAGGCCTTCCTCGCCAAAAAGCGCAAACCCAAGCTCCAGGAACTGGCCACCTTCACCCAGCAGATGGCCAACCTGCTGAAGTCCGGCATGCCGCTCACGGTGGCCTTGAACAGCATGACCCACCTGGAGTCCAAAGGCATCTCCGCGGACGTCAGCAAGGAGTTGCGCCAGGACGTGATGGAAGGGCGCAGCCTTTCGGACGCGATGGCCAAGCAGCCGCGCATTTTCTCGGATTTGTATGTGAACATGGTCAAGGCCGGCGAATCCAGCGGGGCGCTGGTCGAGGTGCTGCGGCGCATGGCGGACCATTTCGAACGCTTCGCCCAGGTCCAGTCGAAATTGTCTTCGGCGCTGGTTTATCCCGCCTTCGTGGCGGTGGTGGGCATCGGCATCATGTTCTTTTTCATGACCTACATGCTGCCGAAGTTCATGACCATCTTTCAGGGCATGAACGTCGAGCTCCCGATGATGACGCAGATCCTCATCGGCATCAGCCATGTGTTTGCGGCTTATTGGTGGCTGATGTTGATGATCGTCATCGCGGCCGTGATTTTCTTCAAACGATTCCAGGGAACCGAGCACGGCCAGCGGCGCATTGACCAATGGCGCATGAGCGCGCCCGTCTTTGGCAAAGTGGTGAAGTTGAATTTGTTCGGTCAATTCGCCCGCACGCTGGCGACGTTGCTGGAGAACGGCGTGCCCGTGCTGACCGCGCTCAAGATCACCGAGCAGATCATTCCCAACGTCATCGTCAAGGAAGCCATCGCCAAGACGCGCGAGGAAGTCACCGACGGCAAGACCATCGCGCAACCGCTCGCGCGCAGCAAAGTTTTCCCGCAGCTGATGGTGGACCTCGTCAAAATCGGCGAGGACACCGGCGACGTGCCCGGCGCGCTGGCGAACGTGGCGGATACCTACGAGAACGAACTCTCGATTGCGTTGCGCGTCATGACGAACATGATCGAGCCGGTCCTCATCGTCGTGATGGCGTTGGGCGTGGGCTTCCTGCTGCTGAGCGTGCTCTCGGCCATGTTCGCGTTAACCTCCAACATTGCCCGGTAATGAATGGGTCCGCGGTCAACCACGCCCCGCAAATGGAGCGCGGCTGTGTCCAGCCGAAACGGAAGGAATTGGAAAAGTCTGCGACACATGATTGCCCGGCGGGCAATGCATTTCTGTGCGCTGCGGCTGAGGACAGCCGCGCTCCAAGGGAACGAAATAGGTTCGCGATTATTTCCAAAGCGAGCCGAGCCTTCACCTTGATCGAAATCATGATCGTCGTGGCGATCATGGGTATTGTGCTGACGATGGGCGTGCCGATTGTTTACCGCATGTGGCACAAGGAAGCGATGATCTCGGCCGTGCGGGATTTGCAGGCCATCTGCAGCAACGCGCGCGCGAATGCCATCCTGCGGGGCGCGATGACCGAACTGATTTTTCACCCGAAGGAAAGGCGCGTGGAGCTTTCCGGCGCTCCCGCGGCGAACAGTGACGCGGGCGCGGTGGCGGCACCCTCGGGCGGCGCCTCCGTGCAACTGGCCGATAGCGTTCAGTTCGAAATGCTGGACGTCAACCTCTCGGAGTACAAGGACGAGGACACGGCCCGGGTGCGTTTCTATCCGAATGGCACCTGCGACGAAATGACCGTCATCCTGGTGGATGACAAGAATCAGCGGCGCGAGATCACCCTGGAGGTGACGACGGCGTTGGTGAACGTCGTGTCGGAAGTCTCCAAGTTTCGATAAAGCGAATGAAACTGCCCGCCGCCCATGGCCACGGCCTGACCCGGAGAACGCTGCGCGCGCGGCTGGTGCAGGCCTTCACCCTCATCGAGGTGATGATCGCGCTGGGCATTTTCTTCATGGCCACCTTTTCGATCCTGGCGCTGGTCTCGCGCTCATTGCGCAATGCGCGCGCGCTGCAGAAGATCGAGGTGGATGCGGGCATGGTTGCCGCCCAGCTCTACAAAACCAACCGGCTGACGGAAGGCACCGATTCGGGCGATTTCGACAAATACTATCGCGATTATTCGTGGACCACGGATTCGCAGCAAATCGCCTCCAACGGCCTCTGGCAGGTGGATATCGTGGTCCGCAAACGCGGCGTGCATGAACCGGTGGATAAAATGACAGTCTGGCTCTACTCACCGGATTCAAAATCGAGCGCGTTCGGGGCGCCGACCATCCGATGAAAACCGCTGCTGGCAATCACCTTGGGACCGGGTCGCCTCGTCGCGCCCGCGCCGGCGCGGCGTTCACGATGGTCGAGATCCTGATCGCCATCGGCATTTTCAGCCTCGTGCTGGCGGCGATTTTCTCGACGTGGACCTCGATTCTCCGGGCGACCCGCGTCGGCAATGAGGCGACCGCCAAAGTCCAGCGCGCGCGCATTGCGCTGCGGATGCTGGAGGATTCCCTGGGCTCGGCGCAGGCCTTCGCGCAGAACCAGCGGTATTACGCCTTCATGGCCGAAAATGGGGACGAAGGTTCATTGAGTTTCGTCGCGCGTCTGGCGAAGTCCTTTCCGCGCGGCGGAAAATTTGGCGACCTCGACGTCCGCCGGTTGACCTATTCGGTCGAATCCGACCCGGACGGCGGGCGGCAATTGGTTTTGCGGCAATGCCCGGTGCTCATGGAAATGGACAAGGATGAAAAAGAGCATCCCCTGGTGATCGCGAAGAATGTCAAAGGGTTCGGGGTCGAGTTTTGGGACCAGAAAAAACAGGATTGGCTGGATGAATGGACCCAAACGAATTCGCTTCCGAAGGTGGTGCGCGTGACGCTGAAGCTGGAAGACAAGCCGCATTCGCTGGCGCCTCCCGAGGAGATCACGCGCATTGTGGGCATCCTCGCCACGACGGTTCCGCCCGGCTACCAGGTGCCGCCCAATACGGGAGCGCCGGGTGGGCAGGGACCGCCGGGAAGTCAGAACCCACCCGGCAGCTTGAATCCTCCGGGCGGCGGCCTGAATAACGGGCAGAAAGGGGTTCGGTTGCAATGAAGTTTTTGCGGCCAGAATCCGATTCGCGGCCGGCGAGAATGCGCGCCCAAGGGGGCGGGAGTTTTTACCGTTGGACTACCAGGCCCGCGGAACGCGCGATCGCGCTGGTGATCGTGATGATTTCGATATTCGTCCTTGCCATGCTGGCGGCGGGCTTTGCGCTGTCGATGAAGATCGAGACGAAGCTGGCCCGCAACGCCAACAGCGAAACCGAACTCGAATGGCTCGGCCGCTCGGGCGTGGAGTACGCGCGCTGGATCCTGGCGCAGCAAATGACCATTCAAAACGAACCGTACGACGCGCTGAACCAGGTCTGGGCCGGCGGACCGGGCGGGGCAGGGACTTCCAACAGCCCGTTGGCGGATGTACAGAAGGAAGTCAAGATGGGGGAGAATTCCTCTTTCACCTGGAAGATTACCGACCTGGAAAGCAAGCTGAACATCAACACGGCGCCCGAGCCGCTGCTGCAGCAGGCGTTGATCCAGATGGGGGTGGATGCGGGCGAAGTCCCGGTCATCACGGGCTCGATCCTGGATTGGATTGATCCGGATAACACGACCCACCTGGAAGGCGCGGAAACGGATTACTACGAAAATCTCTCGCCCCCGTACGAGGCCAAGAACGGGCCCATTGACGACATGTCCGAAGCGCTGCTGATCAAGGGAATAACGCCGGATGTTTACTGGGGCGGCGTGGCGACGAACCATCCGAGCGGCGGCTTCCAGCGCGGTGGGGGCGGCAATCGTTTCGGCTCCCAGCCGACCACGCAACCGCTTTTCGCCGGCGGCCTGGCGGACCTGTTCACGCCGGTTTCCAGCGGCAAGATCAACATCAACACCGCCTCGTCCGGGGTGCTGCAACTCATCCCCGGCATGGATAATTTGTCCGCCGACGCCATCGTGGGCGCGCGGGGTGGCGAGGACGACGGCACGCCGGCGTCGGGGCCGTTTCGGAGCGTGGACCCGAATTATCTATGGAGCCGAGTGCCGGGACTGCGCCTCGAAATGGCGCGACAGGTGCAGCAATTTTGCGACGTCCGGAGCAAGACGTTCCAGGTGGAAGTGGACGCGCAGGTGAACGGCTATCACCGAAAGTTCGTAGCGCTCCTTGCGCGGAACAGTCCGCGCGACGTGGCGGTGCTTAACTTTTACTGGAAGTAACGGTCTGCGCCGCTGCAGCCGGCGCGTGTTGGACCGTCGTGGACGAAGGCGAATGCGGTTGGGCTTTGGGCCGGGCGAACAGCAGGACCAGAATTACCACAGCCAGGGCGATACGATACCAGCCAAAGACCACAAAGGTGTGGCTGCGGACATAGCGTAGCAGCCATTTCACAACCACAAACGAAACCACCGCCGCCACAATTGTGCCCAGGGCCACCATTCCCCAGTTTTCGTGGGGCGCGTTGGGAGGAGGATGGTGCAGGGCCTTGAAAATTTTCCACGCCCCGACCGCCAGCATGGTCGGGATGCCAACCAAGAACGTGAACTCCGTGGCCGCCGGCCGGCTCAAGCCGAGCACCAACGCCAGGATGATGGTCGAACCGGACCGTGAAGCTCCGGGAAAAACCGCCGCGATCAACTGACCGAAGGCGACGGCGAGAGCAATCGTCCAGGTTACTTCGTTGCTCATGGGCTTGCCTCGCAGCCAGGCTTCGACGACGACGAACGCAATGCCGCCGATCAACAGCGCCCACGCGACGGGCGCAAGGTTTTCCGGAAGCTTGAGGCCCTTTTTATCCAAAATGAAACCGACCGCGCCGGTGATGCCAAAGGCCAGCAGGATCTTCCCGAGGTATTGCTGGGTCGCTTTTTCGCGCCAGCGAAAAAAGAACTGATGCAGGCGTTCGGGGAACAACGGCAGGACGGCGATGACCGCGCCGCATTGGATCACGATGTTGAACAAATCGCTTTCGCGCATCCCCAGCCATTCCTCGGCGATGAGCAGATGGCCGGTGGAGGAGACCGGCAGGAACTCCGTGATTCCTTCAATTATTCCGAGAATGATGACGATCAGCGCATGCGGCATCCGTTGTTTAGACGACAAATCCGCCGCGCGTGCAAGCGGCAAATTATCAGGCCTGTCCGCGCGCCTCGCGGTTCATCAATTCCAACCGGCGCCGCGCGGAGAGGGCCTGCGGGGTCTGGGGAAACTGCTCCACAATCCGGTTCAGGAGCGCGCGGGCCGTATTGGTATCCTGCAGGTACCGCAAGTGCCACGCCGCGGCGAGACCCATCCATTCGGCGCGCTTGAGGTCCGGTTGCTCATCCATGTCGAGCAAGGCATCAATTTGTTCCAGGCCCTGCTTGACGTCACCGAGTTGCTCGGCCAGCAGCCGGGCAAGTTTTTCGCGGGAAGGAACGTGATTCGGATCGTGCTTCAAATGCGTGACACACGCCTGGGCCGAGGCCAGGGCCTCCTTGCGTTCGAGCGCGGTCTCCGCCCGCCGCGGCGTGATGTCCATCTGATCGCCGATGGCCGGCATGGGAATGCGCGGCGGGTTGCGCTTCTCGCGCAGTTCTTGCGCGGAGGTCGGCAGCTGATTCATCTGCAGGCGCGTCATGTTGGCGAGGTGGGAGCCCGGCAGGCGGTCGCACACCAGTTGCAGCGCGCGCCGCGCCGCGTCCGGATTTCCCGCTATCTTCAAGTGCCAGTCCGCGAGCTTGTGCAAGGCGTTGTAGAGTTGCGAAGGCGCGGTCCTCGGCTGGTCGCAAATCTCCAGGACGGTTTGTTCCGCGAGCGCGATGTCCTTGAATTGCACCGCGTACAATTCGGCCAGCATCATCCAGCCGTCAAAGTCGTCCTCCCGCTTTTCCAATTCGCGGATCACTTCCTGTTCGGCCTCGGTGTATTTTCCGAATTTCAGCCGGGCGATGGCGCGCGCGTACATGGGCCGCGCCGGCTTGGGACGCAGAATGCCCCGCGAATAGCCGGCGATCGGCGCGGCCAGCAGCATCCCGGCGAGGCCAAAGGTCTGCCAGCCGCCCTTGAACGCAACAACGAGCGCCGGAATGGCCATCACCAGCAGACAGCTGCGGCACAGCGCGCGGAATTCGCCGCGTTGTGGTTCAGCCAGCCGGCCGGCGGAGCGCGTCAATTCCCAGGCCAGCGTCACTGCTCCCCAGTACGTGCAGATGATGAACAATCCCTGGCCCACGGCGGCCAGAAACGTGGAGGCCCAGACATAGACCGAGCCGTTGTTCTTCGCCCATTGAACCTGCGGCATGAAAGGCTGGAGCTGATAGGAGAGACCGACGTTCATCAGCGCCCAGAACAACACCGGCAGGAGGAGACCTTTGATGATCCAGGGCCGCAGTGTTTTTAGCAGCGTGGCTTGTTCGCCGTCCGGCCTGACGCGATGCACCAGCGCCCACGTCGCCGCCACGCACGCCGCTCCCAGCACGAACAGCGCAATGAAAGTGATCATGGTAAAAGCCCCGTTACCGCGAAAATAACATTGGTGCCGATGGAGGGGGTCGAACCCACACATCCGTGAGGATACCAGATTTTGAGTCTAGCGCGTCTGCCAATTCCGCCACATCGGCCCTATTGTCCGCGCAATATAAGTGCCGGGGGCGGGAAGTAAAATCGAAAATGGCGGGGGATTGACACTGCGCGCGGATCCGGGCTAAAACGATGCGCAGGAGCACGTATGATGAGGCGAATCGATTTTCGTAATGGAGCGGCAGTTTTCTCCGCCATGGGCCTGGGCCTCATGGTTGCGGGTTGCGCCAGCAAGCCGGTCCCACAGCCTCCGATGAGCGCCGAGCATCGCGCCGGTCTCGGCCGCATTGCCATCGTTCAGCGCGATTGGAAGCGTGAATTCGCGTACGATTTTCCGAACACCCATGTCCGCCGCGATACGCTTGCCAGCGGCGTCGCGACTGGTTCGGCGGTGACCGGTGCTGCCGGCGCCATGGCCGGCTTGGGGACCTTGGTGGCCGGCGCCGAGGTCGGCGCCATGATGGGAGGAGCTTCCGGCGACTTGGTGTCCAGTGAGCAAATGAAGCCCGCCCTGGCGCAAGCCGGCGGAGCCGGCGCTTTGGTCGGCGGCGCGGTGGGCCTTGCTCTCGCCCCACCCGTCGCGGCGGTGGGCGCAATGCACGATGCGGTCTTCAACGACAGCGGCCGCAAATTGCGCAAGGCCGAGCCGGTGGTGGCGCAGACGCTTCGCTCCCTGGATTTCGAGGACGCTTTGCGCGCCCAACTCTTGCAAGCCATCCAATCGAAGACGTCCTGTCAGGCCACGCAGGCGTTGGTAGCTTCCGCCGATGCCGCTTACGTGCGGCCGACCCTTGAAAATCGCTATCACGACCTGCGGGCCCAGGGCTTCGACACGGTCATCGAAATCTCCGCGGGCGGAAGTTTTGAAGAAACTCCCGGCTGGCATAATCCGTATCGCGTCGAAGCCGATCTGTGGGTCACCGTGATCGACCTCGCTCACAACCGGGAGATTTTCCATGACTTCGCCCGGCACCGCAGCCAATCGAAGCGCTTTGTGGAGTGGGCAAACGATGACGGTAAAGCCCTGAAGCGCGAGTTGCAACTTTGCCAGGATCGTTTCACCCGCCGGATCATGCGCCGCGTCTTTGCGGCTGAGTAGGGTTCATCCCGGTGTGCCATGGGTGGCGAGTGGCAGGGAGGAATCCCGGGTTGAATTTGTAATTGTCGCGGCGGCCCATATTGGAGTTACTTGCGCTCATGACACGCAAACTTCTGGTTCTCGCGGGACTGGCACTTTTCCTGAACGTGCCGCCGTTGCTGGCCGCCTCGGCTGAGTCCGCGCCGACATGGCACGCCCAGACCTTGGGCCAGGCCCTCGCGAATATGTTGATCTTTGCGGGGGTGGGCATCGCCGCCGCAATCGCCGGATACTGGCTGTTCGACAAATGCACTCCCGGCGATCTGAACAAGGAAATCATCCAGAATAAAAACATTGCCGCCGCGATCGTCGCCGCGGCGGTGATTCTGGGCGTATCGTTGATCATTGCGGTCGCCATGCTCGGCTAAACGGGCGCGAGGTTTCAGGATTGTTGTCGGTTGCAATGAAACGGAGCCGCACCATCAAGCTGATCCTGCTGACCGGCGTGTCCGCCGGCACGCTGGTCGGATGCGGTCCGGACGTGAAGCAGCAGCCCGTCACCGAGAACAACGTTTACACGAACAACTATTACCTGCCGGGCGCCGGCTATTATCATGCGCCGTTTCGCGCGTGGTATTATCTGCCCTACAATCATTTCGACCCGCAGCTCCAGCGCTATTTTTACGGCGGCCAGTGGGGCGCCGCTCCGCACCAGAGCATTACCAACATTTCTCCGCCGACCGGCACGGCGGCGAACACCGTGCAGCTGGCTCGCACGGACATTTCGCGGGGCGGCTTCGGCGGAACGTCCGTCGGCCATACCTGGTTCAGTTCCTCATGAAACGCCACTGCCTCCAGCCCCGCGGCGACTGGCGTGAGAAAGCCGAGGAGCTCGGCTTCAGCTACCATTCGCACGAGACCGGCCCTTATTGGGACGAATCCGCGTGTTACGAACTCACCTCGCCGGAAGTGGATGAATTGGAGACCGCGGCCAACACGCTGCACCTGCTGTGCATCGAAGCCGCCGAAGCCGTGATTGAACGCGGTTGGTGGCAGCGACTCGCCATTCCCGAGCTGGCGGTCTCCAGCATCGTGCAGTCCTGGGAACGCGACGATTTCAGCCTGTATGGACGGTTCGATCTCGCCTACGACGGCGCGTCACCGCCGAAATTGCTCGAATACAACGCCGACACTCCCACGGCGCTCCTCGAAGCTTCCGTCGTGCAATGGTTCTGGCTGAATGAAATTCAACCGGAGGCCGACCAGTTCAATTCGATCCACGAGCGGCTCATCGAAGCCTGGCGCCGCTGGCAGGGCCGGGTGATTCATTTCAGCAGCGTGAAAAATCACCCGGAGGACGAGCAAACCGTGCTCTACCTGCGTGACACCTGCGAGCAGGCGGGGGTGCAAACCGAATCGGTCTATATCGAGGACATCGGTTGGGATCTGAACCGGAAGCGTTTCGTGGATCTCGACGCGAAAGTGATCGAGCCTTGTTTCAAGCTCTATCCGTGGGAATGGCTCTGGCACGAGGAGTTCAGTTCACACCTGCCGCATGCCGGGGTGCAGTTCATTGAGCCGGCGTGGAAAATGTTGTTGAGCAACAAAGGCCTGCTGTCCGTCCTGTGGGAACTTTTTCCTGATCATCCGAATCTCCTGCCGGCGTTCGAATCGGCCGCGCCGCTCGGCGGGAAATTTGTGCGCAAACCCAAGCTGAGCCGTGAAGGCAGCAATATTTCGTGGTTCGAGCAGGGTGTCGCGCTGGAGGAAACTGGTGGCGATTACGGCGAGGAGGGCCACGTTTTCCAGGCGCCCGCCTCGCTGCCGGCATTCGCGGGCAACCACCCGGTCTTTGGCGTTTGGATGGTGGACCACGAAGCCGCCGGACTGGGCATCCGCGAGGACACCCGCCGCATCACCACCAATCTCAGCCGGTTCGTGCCGCACTACTTTCGCCACTGATTCCGTGAATTTCGAAAATCCCACCTCGTTGCGAGTCGGCATGTCCGCAAATTTGCAGGGCATCGACTACCGCATCGTGGGCCGCGTCGTCCTCGGCGAAAAGGAAAGCGGGACGGTGTATTATTGGAACGAGTTCAACCTCGTCACACCGTCAGGCGCCACCGCGATCCTCGTTTTCGAGGAGGCGGAAGCCGGGCCGCAATGGCGGTTGTTCGCCATGTTCGAGCCCGAGTATCCGATCTCCCCCGGGGATGCCGCCGGCAAGGTGCTGGGCAGTGTGCTCAACTTCGACGGCACCGATGTGCGGGTGACGTTCATCGGTGAATCGCGCATCTATCATATCGAAGGGCAGGGCGCCGAAGGCGAAGACGTCGGCGATGTCGCCCGATATTTCAATGCCGAAGGAAGTAACAACAAGTTCGTGGTCAGTTGGACCGGGGACGAGGTTGAAGTCTATCGCGGGTTCGACATCCCCCGGAACATGGTGCGCACGGCCTTCAAGCTGGCCAGCGACGTTGCCCCCAATTTAAGAAGCGGCCTTACGCCGCAAGGCGCGCCGTCCCGCTATCGAGTTCTTCCCTTGCTCATTTTCCTGGCGTTCATCGGAGTTCTGGCGTTTTTCTTTTTTGGCGGTTTTCGCCATAGCGCTCGTCCACTGCAATTGATCAATGCCGTTGCGCCTCCGGAGCTCCTGCAGCCCGGCAATATTCTCAAGGCGGACGGCACAGCGTGGCGCATCGGGCCGCATTCAAAAGTTGAGATCAGGCAGGTGGGTCTCAACTTCATGCGCCATGAGTACGCGCTGGCTGACGAGCACGGGAAAAGCGCGATCTTGTTGTATGGTTATCGCCCGGGAGCGGGGGACTGGATGCTGTTAACCCCGCTGCATCCCTCCGCCCCAATCACCGCCACGCAGGCCGCCACGCGTCAAGTGGGCGACACCATTGCACTGGACGGCATATCCGCCCGCGTGACCAGCCTCTTCCTCACCACCCCGGTTCAAATCGATGGCTCCGAAACCTCCGCTCCCGACCTGGGCGGCGACCTTTACGGCTTTACCGCGCAAGCCGGTGATTACCTGCTGTTCGCCCGGTGGAATAACGGCGGGATTCAGTTCTTCCTTGGGGAACCCATCAAGTCCAAAGACCTCGCCTCGAAGTGACGAACCGTGCGGTTCACTGTCCGCGCCGACTCAGCGTTTCGAATTTTGGAATTCGGATTTGTTTCGGAATTCGGAATTCGGATTTCGAGTTTCGAATTTTCCTACTACGGCGTCTGCACTTTGAAGAAGTTCGCGGGCAGATTATTCGTCACCGTGTAACGATACGAACTACCCGGCACATTGGTCGTCAGCTTCGCGCTGGCGTTCGTGGACCAGGTGCCCTTGATGTTCGTCGCTTGCAGCAGGTGGAACGTGCTCGCCGCGCCGCTCACCGCGAAATCCATCAGTACCTGTTTGCCCGACAGCACCGGCTTGCTCAGTGAGATCGTCGTGGACGGATTGCTGATGGCCGTGACTTGCTTTACGGGCCCGTAGGGCAGGGGGAACTCCGTAAACAGAACGGCCGCCGCCGAGATGGAATACGTCGTGGCCAGCGTGGGGGTAAACGTGAAATTGGTTGAGGCCGTCGTGTTCGTGGCCGACGTTCCCACCTTTAACACGTTCGTCAGAATGATGTTTTCCAGGCACCAGCCAATGATGCTGTTGGTTTGTGGAAAGTAACTGCCGCCCCCGAAATAATAATTGAAGCGCAGGAGGATTTGCTGGCCGTTGTAGTTGGAAAGGGAAAGCGATTGGAAGCTGAAGGAAGAATCCACTTGAGCGCCCGTGCCGGTGCGCACCAGGAGATCCTGCCAGTTCACCCCGCCATCCGCGGAGACTTGCACGCGGCCTGACTCGCCGCTCGCCGACCACCCGAGAAAATTGCTGAAGGAAAGCGAGGAATTGCTCGCGGCCAGAAACGTCCCATTAAACTGCAGCAACTGCGACGACGCGTTGGTATGGCAAAGATGGAAACATTTTCCCGACCCTACCGGCGGGGTCGCGATCACGGAATAGAGCGGCGACGTCGTGGCCGTGAAATTCGTGAGGCCGTTCGTCGCGTAATCCGCCACGCCGCCCGGGCTCATGGTGGTCGTCAGCCATTGGTAGCCAGTGACGTTGGTATTGGCGGACGGAGTGCACGTGTAGGAATTCGGAGTATTGACGAAAGGATTGGCGGGGCCGCTCACCGCCGTGGCCACATAACCGGTCCCCGGCACCTGCGGATCGAACAAGGTGACATTGTAGGAGAGCGCAATCTTGCTGCCACCGGTGATGGTGATGTTCGTGACCGTGACGCTGTAAACCGTGTCGGTCCCTCCAAATGGGAACGTGGTCGCGTTCGTCCACGCCAGGCCCATCGGAACCCAGACCAACGTGTTTTCTCCATACCCCGTGAGGTAGGGCTGCAGGCTCACCGAAATACTCACCCCGTTACTCTTCATCGAGACGCTGGCCGTGCTAAGGTCGGCGTTCGAAAGCGCAAACGACCATTGGGGATAGACCAGTTGGTAAGGCACGTAGCCGGAGGGCGGCCACGAAACGTACGGCTTGCGAGTGGCCGGGCGCGGTCCGCCGAAGTTTGCGTCCCATGCCCACAGGGCGTTGGCCGCCAGATAGGGGCTTTGCGTCGGGACGTCGCCGGTCGCCAGCACCTGGCTTTGCGGATACAAGACCCAGCGGCGATGGCCGACTTCGTAATTGTTCGGACCGTAATCCCAGACATAGCCCGTCATGGCGTCCGCGCCGTTGTAACCCAGTGCCAGATTAGAATGCGCCGCGGCATTCGTGCCGGACACGGTGAAGCAGCTCCACGTGTTGGAAATCAGCGTGTGCTGAAGTTTGTTGTTCCGCGACATCATGAGCGCGGCAGCCTGGTCCTGGGTTCCCTCCGCAGCGTCGAAGGTGAGGTTCGCCGGCACACCGGCCATCGCGCGCAACCAGTTGAGGCGGCGCAACACCGCGTTCTGAAACGCGGTCGCATTCGTGCCGGGGACGCAACTGGCCGTCACCGCCGAGGAATTGATCGCCACGTTATCCGAGGAAGGGTAGACCGCATTGTAGAACTGCCGCACGTCCTCCCGCGAATCCGCATTTACGCCGAAGCCGCCCGTCAGATCCAGCTTCCGCGGTCCTTTGCCCGGCAAGCCCGATACATCCGTGGGTGCCACTGGCGCTTCGCCCAATTCAATTTGCGCCATGGCGGGCGCGGCAATGATCAAGGCCGCGGCGACAGACAGCGCGCGGGTAACACCGGGGAACCAATCTTTCATCAAATGCACTTTCAAGCGTTTTTAGTAACCGGGTGCCAGGCAGGACGGACACCCGTCGCTTTGCACAACAATTCTAAGAATTATAGCACGCTCCGGGCCAGTTTTTGCCTCCTTTAGGCCCTCAAAATCCCCGGGAAATTCCTAGTTTCCGTCGCGGCCAAGCGTCCCGCCTGCCGTAGAGCCGGGCATCCTGCCCGGCGGAAAAACGCTCGATTGCAAACCGCCCTTTCTCCCACCCAGACTCCCTCGCCTATGCGCTCTTTTCCGTCGCCTTCCTCACCGCCCAAGCCGTGCCCAGCGTGATGACCACGCCAATCAAGGTGTACCACGGCCAGAAGATTTCGAACTTCATCCAGTCCGGATAGGCATCATTGCCTTTGACGAGTTTCGGCACGAATTGAATCACCGTCATCACCACGAGCGAAGTAAACATTCCCGTCACCACCGGCAGTGCCCGGCCCTGTTTCCAAAACACCGCGAGCAATAACCCACCCAGCAACGCTCCGCCCGTGAGCCCGCGCAAAGCAAAGGCCGCATCCAGCACGAACGGCACATCCCGGCTCAGGTAAGCAATGCCCGTGAGCGCCACCGCCCACCCGATCGTCGAAATCTTGCTGAACTTCAGATAGAACACCTCGCTCCGATCTTTGATCGCGTGCTTCACGAAATCCATCGTCGAGACCGAAGACAGCGACGTCAGCGCCGAACTCACCGACGACATCGCCGCCGACAAAATCGCCACAATCAAAAACCCGCGCAGCAGGTGCGGCACCTCGCTCATCATGAAAATTGGAAACACAAAATCATTGGCCTTGATGCCCGACCCGGGTTTGGGCTCGGGCAGCGGAATCTGGAATGCGTGGGATTGATAGAAAGCCCACAGCATCACCCCGGTCAGCAGAAAGATCAGGAACAGCGGCAGGATTACCACTGCGCTCAAGACGAGCGCCTTTCGGCCGTCTTTCACGGATTTGCACGCCAGCACGCGTTGCACGATGAGTTGTTCCGCGCCGTGCGTGGACATCACCAGCACCGTACCGCCGAGAACGCCCATCCAGATATTATAGGGCGCGCCGAGCAGAAACTTGATCCAGCTCACGCCGGGCGGTGGTGCGATCGAGAGCCAGTGCAGTTTGCCGGCGTCGGATGCCTTCGCAAACAGCGCGCTCGCGCCTCCCTCCATCAGGCTGGGGATGTAGCACAGCGCAAACACGCCGCCCAACAGGAACAGCACAAACTGCACGGCATCCGTCCAGATCACGGCCTTCACCCCGCCGATGTAGGTATATACCAGCGACAACACGACAAAGATGAAGATGGACCCAAGAATCGGCTGCCCCGTCCCCATGCCCGCGATCTTTTCTCCCAGAATCAACTGCACCGGGATGCTCGCCACATACACGCGCACACCCGCCGCCAGCGTCTCGCTGATCAGAAAGAACCCCCCCGCCGTCTTCCGCCCGGCCGCGCCAAACGTGTTCGCGAAAAGCTGGTATGGCGAATAAATCTCCCCCTTGAAATAATGCGGCACCATCACCACCGCGAGAATGATCCGCGCGATCACGTAGCCGATGATCATCTGCAGGAACGCGATGTTTCCTCCGTACGCCGTCGCCGGCACGCCGATGATGGTCAGCGCGCTCGTCTCCGCCGCCACGATGGACATGCCAATTCCCCACCATGGTATGTTTCGGCTGCCGAGAAAATAATCGCGCGTGTTTTGCTGGTCCTTCCCGAACCACACGCCCAGCCCGATAATTCCCAGCAAATAGAACAGTATGACTGCCCAGTCGCCCGCGCTGAAAAAGCCGTTCATCGGTTTTAAGAGCCGCCATTACGCGCTAACTCCCGCCCGAATTTCCAGCCAAATCGCGAGCGGCAGGGATTTTCCTCCGCTCAAACCAGCGCCGATCCCATCACGTCACCGTTGCGCGATACTGCTCTTCACTCACTTCCTCCATCCACTCCACCACTTTCCCATCGAGGTTCTCCACAATCGCAATATGCGTCATCGCCTCGTCCGGCGCTGCGCCGTGCCAGTGCTTTTCCCCCGGTGAAATCCACACCACGTCGCCCGGCCGGATTTCCTCGACCGGTCCGCCCCAGCGTTGCGCCCGTCCGCGCCCCGCCGTGACAATCAATGTCTGCCCCAGCGGATGCGAATGCCACACCGTGCGCGCGCCGGCGGGGAAGGTCACATTCACGCCGAATCCCCGCGCGGGCGGACGATGGTTGAACAATATCTCGATGTGCGCGCCGCCGGTGAAATATTCCGGCTCCGCCGGGCGGATCGGGCGCACGTTGCTGCGTTGGATGTCCATTTGTGTTCTCAGTGTCCTGATTCTGCTTCAAGCCTTGAGCGATGCCATATCAATCACGAACCGGTATCGCACGTCCTGTTTTAGCAACCGGTCCCACGCCTCGTTGATCTTCTGTATTGGAATGATTTCGATGTCGCAGCCGATTTTATTCTTCGCGCAGAAATCCAGCATCTCCTGCGTCTCGGCAATTCCCCCGATCCCGGATCCGGCAAAACGCCGGCGCGGCAGCAGCAGGTCGAACGCATTCACGGGCAGCGGATGCTCGGGCGCGCCGACCAGCGTCAACGTGCCGTCCAGCTTCAACAACTTCAGATACGCATTGATATCGTGCTGCGCCGAAACCGCATCGAGAATGAAATTGAAACTCGATTCATGCTTCTTCATCGCGTTGGCGTCCTTCGACACCACCACTTCATGCGCGCCGAGCCGCAGCCCGTCGGCCGTTTTGTTCGGCGACGTCGTGAACAACACCACATGCGCTCCGAACGCTCGCGCAAACTTCACGCCCATGTGCCCGAGCCCGCCAAGCCCCACGATACCCACCTTCTGTCCCGGTCCGACCTTCCAATGCCGCAGCGGCGAGTACGTCGTGATCCCCGCACAGAGTAGGGGAGCGGTCGCCGCCAAATCCATCCCCTGCGGCACACGCAGCACGAACGCCTCGTCCACCACGATGCTCGTCGAATATCCGCCGAGCGTCTTGCCGCCGAGAAACTTGTCATCCCCATTGTAAGTCCACGTGGGAAATTGCGTGCAGTATTGTTCCAGCCCCGCCCGGCAGCTTGAACACTGCCGGCACGAATCCACCATGCACCCCACCGCGCTCAAATCGCCCACCTTGAACTTCGTCACCTTCGGCCCGACCCGCGTCACCTTGCCGACAATCTCATGCCCCGGTACGCACGGATAAACAGTGTTATGCCATTCATCGCGGGCCTGGTGCAAATCCGAGTGGCAGACCCCGCAAAACAGGATCGCCATCTCCACGTCCATTGCCCCCGGCTCCCGACGGTTGATATCCAGCGGAGCCAGGGCCGAACTCGCGGACTTCGCCGCGTAAGCGTGTGCTTTGGTCGTCGTCATCTTCGCACAATAACCCCGAACGCAAACTTGTCACGAGCGATCCCGCAAACTCGTAGCGCAGCCCCGAAAGCTTTCGGGGCTGCGAGTTCAACGGGCGTCCCGCCCGCTGAGACTTACGACGTTGTGCATGGCTTGGCGGTTCATTCCGTTGTCTTCGTTCAAAATTCAAATATCAAATTTGGGATTGTGAACTTACCCGCAAAAGCTTCCGCTCGTCTTGAGGGCCAAAGGCCCGTCCCATACCAGCCTGGGCCAACGGCCCAGGACACGTGCCCGAAGAATAATTCCAAAGGGCTGAAGGCCCGCCCCATAAACTCCTATTTCCATCTAATCGATTTTTCTCACGCGCATCATTTGAAAATCACCCCGGATGCACTACACTCCCTTCAGGATGGTTGCCCGATTTTGGCACATAATGGCACTGTAGAGGATACTAAATGTTTCACTTGGACAGCCCTTGTCCAGGTGCCTCCATTAATTTCGCTCCGTGGATAATGGTAATATGAAATCCCGGTCGCGGTCTAACCAGCATCAAATCTCGAATCCGAATTCATCCCAGATCTTCCGCCTTCGCCCTGTTCTCGTGCGCTGGTCCCCCGATCCGGGTAAATCCGGCCTGATCCGGGTAAATCCGGGTAAATCCGGCCAAAAAAAATACGGAACCTAAACCTGCAACCTGCCCACCCCGAGGGCCTTTACCCGGGGCAACTTTTAACCTTTTAACCTCAACCGCCCTTCCTTGACGCCAACCCCGCCCGGTCGCATATTTAACCCCATTCGGGGAGCCGACCGGCGCCGGGCAGTTTCCGGCGCGAAGGCTGAGAGGGCAACGCGGGAGCGCTGCCGACCCACGAACCTGATCCAGGTAATGCTGGCGTAGGAAATCTGTCGGTGTTCCGCCTTCCTCCTCCAGCCCTGGTGCCCGCAACCCGATACTGATTATGATCGCAAGCAAAGACTCGTTCGAACCCAGCAGCGGCGACCAACTCCCCGCCAGCAAGAAGGTCCTCATCCCGGGCACCTTCCACCCCGATGTCCGCGTCCCCATGCGCGAGATCGCCGTCAGCGACACGAAGTCTTACACCGGCGCCACCACGCCGAACGCCCCCGTCCGCGTCTATGATTGCTCCGGCCCGTGGGGCGATCCCAATTTCACCGGCAAGGTCGAGGAAGGCCTGCCCGCCCTCCGCCGCGAATGGATCCTCAAACGCGGCGACGTCGAGGAACACGCCGGCCGCGAGGTCAAGCCCATGGACAACGGCTACCTCTCCGGCAAGCACGCCGAGTTCGCCAGCAAAGCCGAGCGCAATCGCCTCATCGAATTCCCCGGCCTCACCAGCGAGCGCCGCCGCCCGCTCCGCGCCAGCAAAGGCCACCCCGTCACCCAGTATTGGTACGCGAAGCAGGGCATCATCACCCCCGAGATGGAATTCATCGCCATCCGCGAAAACCTCGGCCGCGCCAAAATCGCCGACCTTGCCAAAGACAACACCCGCAACGATTTGGAAAAGCAACACGCCGGCAGTTCCCAACTCTCAACCCTCAACCCTCAACTCTCAACCACGCCCGGCATCTTCCGCCGCTTCCCCCAACGCATCCCCGCCGAGATCACGCCCGAATTCGTCCGCGCCGAAGTCGCCGCCGGTCGCGCGATCATCCCGGCCAACGTCAATCATCCCGAGTCCGAGCCCATGATCATCGGCCGGAACTTCCTCGTGAAGATCAACGCCAACATCGGCAACAGCGCCGTGGCTTCCAGCATCGAGGAGGAAGTCGAAAAAATGCGCTGGGCCACGAAGTGGGGCGCGGACACTGTGATGGACCTTTCCACCGGCAAGAACATCCACGCCACGCGCGAATGGATCCTGCGCAATTCGCCCGTGCCCATCGGCACCGTGCCGATTTACCAGGCGCTTGAAAAAGTCGGCGGCAAGGCCGAGGAACTCACCTGGGAGATTTACCGCGACACCCTCATCGAGCAGGCCGAGCAGGGCGTGGATTATTTCACCGTGCACGCCGGCGTCCTCCTGCGCTTCATCCCCCTCACCGCGCGCCGCATGACCGGCATCGTCAGCCGCGGCGGCAGCATCATGGCCAAATGGTGCCTCGCCCATCACCAGGAAAGCTTCCTCTACACCCACTGGGACGACATCTGCGACATCATGGCCGCCTACGACGTCAGCTTCAGCATTGGCGACGGCCTCCGCCCCGGCAGCATCGCCGACGCCAACGACGAAGCCCAATTCGGCGAACTCAAAGTCCAGGGCGAACTCACCACCCGCGCCTGGGCCAAAGGCGTGCAAGTCATGAACGAAGGCCCCGGCCACGTCCCCATGCACATGATCGAGGAAAACATGGCCAAGCAACTCGAATGGTGCCACGAAGCCCCGTTCTACACCCTCGGCCCCCTCACCACCGACATCGCCCCCGGCTACGACCACCTCACCAGCGGCATCGGCGCCGCCATGATCGGCTGGTACGGCTGCGCCATGCTCTGCTACGTCACCCCGAAGGAACACCTTGGCCTCCCGAACAAAAAAGACGTCAAAGACGGCGTCATCGCCTACAAAATCGCCGCCCACGCCGCCGACCTCGCCAAAGGCCACCCCGGCGCCCAATACCGCGACAACGCCCTCTCAAAGGCGAGGTTTGAGTTTAGGTGGGAGGATCAGTTCAACCTCTCCCTCGACCCCGTCACTGCCCGCGAATTCCACGACGAAACGCTTCCCCAGGATGGAGCGAAAACCGCTCACTTCTGCTCCATGTGCGGCCCGCACTTCTGTTCCATGAAGATCACCGAAGACGTTCGCAAATACGCCGAAGAGCAGGGTATCGCTGAGGAAGAAGCCTTGAAAAAGGGAATGGAAGCGAAAGCGAAGGAATTTGTGGAGAAGGGCGCGGAGGTTTACAGTCCGGCTTAACTTTGCTACCCGTTTTACATGATTCAGCCGGAGCAATTGGTTGAAGCGGAATGGGCCGAGTGGTATCGGCTCACGCCGGTGCAACGCTGGCTGGAAAGCGAGAAACTCTGGCAGACTTATCTCGCCCTCGGAGGCTCACTTGATCCCGAACCCGATACGCAAAGTCCTTTCTTCGATGCGTGCGCACCGCGTCCGCGCTCTGCTCATGGGCGGACAGGCGTGCGTGTTCTACGGCGCGGCCGAGTTTAGCCGCGACACGGACCTCGCCATCGTCGCCGACGCGGTCAATCTCGCGCGGTTGCGCCGGGCGCTGGCTGAGTTGCAAGCCGGTACAATCGCCGTGCCGCCGTTCGCGGTGAAATTTCTCCGGCGCGGACATGCCATCCATTTTCGTTGTCAACATCCTGAAGCGTTGCGAATGCGCGTGGACGTGATGTCCAAAATGCGGGGAGTGGATTCCTTCGACAAACTCTGGCGGCGGCGCACGACCATTAAATTGCCGGACGGGACAGAGTGCGATTTGCTTTCGCTGCCGGATCTGGTGCAAGCCAAGAAAACGCAGCGCGACAAAGACTGGCCGATGATCCGACGGCTGCTTGAGGCTCATTATTTTCAATACCGCGCCAAACCCAACCCGGACCGAATCCGTTTCTGGCTGGAGGAATTCCGCACACCTGAAATCCTTTTTGAACTCGCTCGACGTTACGCCCCAATGTGCCGGCGCCTGGACTCGAAACGACCCCTGCTGGCTCATGCAATGTCTGGCGACACCGCGAAGCTGGAGGAAGCCTTGCTGGCCGAGGAATCCGTCGAACGCGCGCGGGACCGGGAATACTGGTTGCCGCTCAAAGCGGAATTGGAGAAACTGCGCCACCCCAGATGAAAACCGCCGAGGCAAATACGCGACGGAACAGAAAGCCAAAGAATCTGTGAAGAATGGCGCGCAGGTTTGCGCGACGCTGTAGTTTTCCATGAACTCCGCATCCCAGGATTTTCCACGTCACCTCGGCATTTTGCGCGAGCGGATGTTGCATCCGAACGATTACGAGAAGGCGGTGCATTATTTCCTGGAGGAGTTTTGCGGCGATAAGGAATTCGTCCGCGCGTCGGATGTGGATGACCCCATGCCGCACCTCGTCGCCGTGCTGGGACGCGTAGCCTCCGGAGCCGTCGGTCGCCGCGTTGAACTCTCGGGTGCACGGGTGTCCTACCTGCGAGCGCACAAGTTCGTCCATGGCAACGCCCAGGTGGACGGCCGCATCGTCCTGTTCTTTTATTTTCAGGACGACGACACCGGCATGATGATGTTGATCCCGGGCGTCCGCGGCGAAGGCGACGTCGCCCGCTTCCACCTCGCCGGCGGCCTGGAAGATCCGCAGAAGAATTGAATCGTGAGCATCTTTTATGAGATAATTGGCCAATTATGGCGAATTCGCCATAATTAGCCGTTGATATATGAAAAAGGAATTGTCCTTAAAACAACGCGAAGACCTGCTCAAAGCATTGAAAACCCGCTTCGAGAAAAACCCAAACCGTCACAAAGGTGTCGAGTGGACCAAAGTTCAGTCCAGGTTGGAAGTCAGTCCTGAAAAACTGTGGTCCCTGAGTGAGATGGAAAAAACCGGCGGCGAGCCGGATGTAGTTGGCCACGATAAAAAGACCGGCGAATTCGTTTTCTATGATTGCTCCGCAGAAACACCCAAAGGCCGCGTCAGTGTTTGCTTCGACCGCGAGGGCTGGGAGTCCCGCAAGGAGCACCGCCCAAAAAACAGCGCCATGGACATGGCGGCGGAATTGGGCATCGAGCTGTTGACCGAGGAGCAGTATTTTGATCTTCAAAAGCTGGGCGACTTCGACACCAAGACCTCGAGCTGGGTCGCCACGCCCCCCGATATCCGGAAACTCGGCGGTGCGCTCTACTGCGATCGCCGCTACGGCCGCGTCTTCGTCGGCCACAACGGGGCGCAATCCTACTATGCGGCGCGAGGGTTTCGTGGAGTATTGAAGGTGTGAGCAGCCTGGAAATTTGTTTGAGGGCCAAAGGCCCGCCCCATACCAGCCTGGGCCAACGGCCCAGGACCAAGCCCCAAACGCAACTCAAGGGCTGAAGGCCCGAACCATAACTTTGAATTATTGATTATGCGGAACCGAATACTACTGGCCTCCTTCACGTCGGCGCTTTTGGCGGTCCACCTCCACGCTGCCGAAGCAATCCAAACCGAAGCCAACCGCCCCGCCGAAATCACTTTCCTCGCCGGAATGCCGCACGAGGATCCGTTCAACGAAATCATCCTCGACGTCGTATTCACCGATCCCGCCGGCAAAGAGATGCGTGTCCCGGCGTTCTGGGCCGGCAAGAGTGCCTGGAAGGTTCGTTACTCATCTCCGATCACGGGCAAACATCAATACAAAACCGAGTGTAATCTAAAGGACGACACCGGCCTCAACGGCGTCGAAGGCGATGTCGAGATTCGGCCTTACACGGGGACGAATGCGCTCTACCTGCACGGCCCGGTACGGGTGGCAGAGGATCATCGTCATTTTGCCTACGCCGACGGCACGCCGTTTTTTTGGCTCGGCGACACGTGGTGGATGGGACTCTGCAAGCGCATCGAATGGCCCGGCGAATTTCAAATCCTGACCTCCGATCGCGTCGCCAAGGGTTTTACTGTGGTGCAAATCGTGGCGGGTTTGTATCCGGACATGCCGCCGTTCGATCCGCGTGGCGCGAATGAAGCGGGTTTTCCGTGGGAGACAAATTACGCCCGCATCCGGCCTGAGTATTTCGACGAGGCCGATCACCGGCTGAACCACCTGGTGGACTCCGGCATCACGCCGTGCCTGGTTGGCGCGTGGGGATATTTCATTCCGTGGATGGGCGTCGAGAAAGCCAGGCAGCATTGGCGCTATCTCGTCGCGCGCTACGGCGCGTATCCGATGTTCTGGTGTGCGGCGGGCGAGGCGAATTTGCCCTATTATCTTGTGAAGGGATTTCCCTTCGACGACCGCAAACAAGTGGCCGATTGGACGCAGGTCATGGAGAGCATTCGCAAGACGGACCCGTTCCATCGCCCCTTGAGTATTCATCCCACCGGCCTGGGCAAGTTGAGCGCGCGCGGTTCCGTGAATGATCAGTCCGTCCTCGATTTCGACATGCTGCAAACCGGCCACGGCTTGCGCGAGGTGCTGGGACCCACCGTCGCGACAGTGCGCGCTTCGTGGCAGGACCGGCCAATGATGCCGGTCGTTGATAGCGAAGTTGCGTACGAAATGCTCAGTGACCGGATTCCAGCGGATGTTGTGCGACTGATGTTCTGGGCCTGTATGCTAAACGGCGCCGCCGGCCATACCTACGGTGCAAACGGCATCTGGCAATGCAATCGTTCTGGCCAGCCCCACGGAGCCTCGCCGCACGGCGGTAATTACGGCAGTATCCCCTGGAACGAGGCGATGAAACTGCCGGGTTCAGACCAGTTGGGCCAGGCGAAGGGCTTTCTGGAAACTTTCGATTGGACGAAGCTCGAACCGCAATCCGAGACGGTAAGTTGGGTCTCCACGCGTGAGCGGCCGGTGTGGGGCCAGTGGATTTGGTATCCGGAAGGAAATCCCAAAGCCGACGCGCCCGCCGAGGCCCGATACTTCCGCCGGGCTTTTGCGCTATCGCAGGATAGCGAAGTCAAACATGCCACGCTGAACATTTCGGCGGATGACGCTTTCAAGGTCTGGCTTAATGGCAATGAAATCGGCGGCGGCTCCGACTGGCGCGATCCCGGTCAATACGACGTGACCAAACTGCTGTTCTCGGGGACGAATGTAGTCTCGGTGCGCGCGGTCAACGCTCCCGCCGCCGGCGCAAATCCGGCGGGCCTGATTGTCGGGCTGAGTGTCGAATTCAAGGATGGCAAAAAGGTTTTCGTGGGTTCCGATGCCAAGTGGAAATCCTCCAAGGCCGAGACGGCGGATTGGACGAAGCCTGGTTCCGACGAATCCGGATGGCAAAGCGCCCTGGCTCTGGGCAAGTATGGCGAGGCGCCGTGGGGCCGGATCGGTTCAATGGACAACCCCGCCGCGCCTTACGCCGCCGGGATCGCTGACCGCTTTCAAATCATCTACGCGTGCGATCCGCGCCCCGTTCGCGTGACCCGCCTGCAGCCGCGCGCGCAATATCGCGTCACCCACTTCGACCCGGCCACCGGCAAACGCTTCGAGGAACCCACTCCCTGGGTGGCGCCCGCGGACACCGCCGAGTTTCCGCCTCCCGCCACTGATCACGATTGGGTGCTCGTGCTGGAACTGAAAGCAACCTAGCCTTCGCTCCACTCCAATCCTTCGGCAGCGCGCGCCAGTATGATATCGGCCACTCGTTTGTCAGTGCCGACCGGCTCGGCGTACCACACCCGCTTTCCCTGCTTCTCCGTCGGATTGCGCCACGCCGGCTGGCCGGCCTCGCGTCGCTGTTTCACCATCCGCTCCGGCGTGCCCAACGCCATGGGGATGTCCTCCGCCACATGCGGACCTTCGCTGATGAAGAACGGCACCACCACCACGTTGTCCGTCTTGGCCAACTCGTGATACCTCGCAACTTTCGGCTCCTCATCCAGGAACACCGCCTCCACCGCCGCGTAAACTCCGCGTTCTCGCAACAACTCAATCTGCCGTTCAATCGCCATGCGCGAGTTCGCATTCTGCTCCGTGCCGTGCCCGGCAATGACGAGGGTGGTGCTTGCCGGCTTGGGCGCGCGCGGAAACGGGAATCGCTTCACCACTTCGCTCGCGCGGGAGAGCAGAACTTCCGTCATCAGGGGATGAGTGCCGACCACGTGGCAATAAACCCAAACACGCGAATCCTTGCGTTGGACTCGTCCTGCCTCTCCGGTCCCGGAAAGGGAGAATCCCAGTCTCTGCGGGATCACCTGCTCGCTGAAGTAACCTTCGCTGATGAACAGCGGCACGATCAAAACGCGCGCGGCCTTGATCTCCGCCAGCACCTTCTCAATCTGCGGCTCTTGTTTCCAAAACGCCTCGCGGACTTCCACACCGCCAAATTGTCGCCGCAATTCAGCCGCATGCTGATAGGCCGGCGCGCCGGCGGCGGGATCAAAACTCGATCCGTGCCCCAGTATAATGATTGCAGCATTTGCAAGATTTGCCTGACTCACCTGCGAATGGTTGCGCACTTCGCAACCGCTCGCAAGGGAATGACGAAGCACGAACGAACGCACGCCTTGTAATCGCTCCAATATTCTGACTTCATTCGCGCCGATATGGACCAGTCCCGTAAAGTGTTTCGGCTTATCATTCCGGCATTGCTCTTCCTGGTTTTTGCGACTGATGCGGCCGCTGGGAAGTCCTGGCTGAACTTCGTCTGTGCCGAGGACAATGACTTGTATCGCGCGGTGGGGAAGCATCCCCGATTCGAGGACGTGCAGAAAGCTTTCGAAACCGTGCCGACCAATTCGGTGGTGTTGGTGCTGGCAGACGGCTATCCGGTGCAGCGCACGAAGATCACTCCCGCGCAGCTTGCGTTGGCGGCAAGCCGAAAGCTTGGTTTGTACGTCGAGTATCCGGAGGCGTTGCCCGGATTGGAATTTGGCAAACCGCGGACGGCTGCATGGGAACGGCTGGTTTTGGCGTCGGACCGTTTTTCGCCGGAACTCCAGAAACTCCGCATATTGATGGCTCACGAATGCGAGTTTCTGCCGGTGAATTTCACCGGGCAATCGGACATCGTGATTGCACGGGTCGCCGGTTATGACACGGCGGTGTTCGGCCTTCCGATGACAAATGTATGGCCGATTTTGTTCGAACTGCCGGATTCGCACGTGTTGGTGGCGACCACCCGGCTCAGCGATTTTGTGAGAGGGCGTTTTGCGCCAGCCATGGATTGGCAGTTGCTGTGGACGAAAATTCTGGCGTCGCTGGCACCCCAGGAAACCTTCTCCGTGAGGTTCAAGGATGTGGTCCAACCGGTATATGCGCGCGATGCACGCCTGCCGCGGAAATTTGAGAAGGAGGCGTTTACGCGTGCCGCCGATTGGTTTACGCATGCCGGTCTGCTGGTGCATCCAGCGGACAAAGCGGGAATGTATCGCGCGATCGCCGCCGGGACGGAAACGACGGCCCCTCCGCCAGCCGGCATTTGGGAAGGTGATGGTTCGCTCGGCATCCTGGAAGGATACGAGTCTGGAATTGCGCCGGACGGAAGCCAGAAGCGGCGGCTGCCGTTGCGCGCGGATTGCAATTGCGAGTCGGCCATGGTCCTGGCGCTCGACAGCACGATCAATGGACGAGCCGCCAATGCGAACATCGCGAGCAACCTGCTGGACTTCGTGTATTTCAATTCCGGCATGTGCAAGGGAGTGCGCGGCGATCCCAAGCAGGCGGCGTTCGGGCTGATTGGCTGGGGCGATCTCGCGCCGGCGTGGTTGGTGGCAAACTATGGAGACGACAACGCCTGCGCCATGCTGGCGACGATGACGGCGGGCGCCGCTCTCAAGACTGACCGGTGGGATGGTGTGCTGATGCGCGCGTTGCTGGCCAATTTTCGGACGACGGGGAAGTTTGGTTTTCGCGGCGACCGGTTGGATTTGCCGGTGCTCGCGCAAAACGGCTGGCGGCATTTTTACGATGCCGGGACGATCAATTACTCGCCACACTTTGAATCGCTGCTGTGGGCTTGTTATCTGTGGGGTTACCGGCAGACGGGATTCAAACCGTTCCTCGAGCGCACGCGCACGGGGATGGAAATGATGATGAAGGTTTATCCAGAGAAATGGCGCTGGCAGGACAATCTGGAACGCGCGCATATCCTGTTGAGTCTCGCGTGGCTGGTGCGGGTGGACGACACGCCGCAGCATCGCGCCTGGCTGGACCAGGTGGCGAGCGACCTCCTAAAGGACCAGACGGCTACCGGTTCGATTCATGAGCGTCTGGGCACCGGGCCGGGAGGACATTACCGGGTGCCGATGCGAAATGAGGATTACGGAACGACGGAGACGCCGTTGCTCCAGCAGAATGGTGATCCGGTGAGCGACCAACTCTATACGACTGGGTTTGCGTTGCTGGGGCTGCACGAGGCGTACGCGGCCACGGGTGATTCGAAGTTCAAAGACGCGGAAGACAAACTGGCCGAGTATCTTTGCCGCATCCAGACGCGGTCGAGTCGCTTTGCATATCTGGATGGCACGTGGTTCCGGGCATTTGACGATGCGCGGTGGGAGGCGTGGGCGAGTTCGGCGGATGCAGGGTGGGGTGCCTGGTCGCTCGAAGCGGGTTGGGGACAATCCTGGACGGCGGCGGTGCTTGGTTTGCGAATCGAGCAGCGAAGCCTGTGGGATTTCACAACAAACAGCCGTGTTAGTGTCCACTTTCCCAAGGAGAAGACGCTGCTGGAACTGAGCGAGTGACGCTGCACGTGGGTTGGCTTGCGTTCCTGGATGACGGTTCTGTCATAATCAGGCGTGTCTTTACGACGTGGATATCGCTCGTAAGTTATTGGTAGAGTTTCACTTACCGATTCTGTTAAAAAGCGTCAAAGCAAATTATGATTCCGTTTGTGGGTTCTCAAATTCGTTTTTGGGCACTGAAGCTGCTATCTCAGAATCAGGGATAGTAGGGAAACGCAATTATGGACGCAGACGAACGCACTATTTGCAAATATCTTCAGACCTGCCAAAACCAATTCATTTCGATCAGAGAGATTTCCAAGCGGGCGGCGGGCAGAAAACGATACCAGCGCGATCCAGAGTGGGCGATAGCCCCGACGGGTCGGCTGCTGGATCGTGGTGTCCTTGAGTCGGATGGGTCGAATCATTTTCGCCTGATCCCGCGTGAGAAACCGAAGAAGCCGCAGAAATGGATCGCGCCGCATATCCGGAACATTCTGGAACGCAGTGGCAATTTTACCGAGGTCCTGCAATTGGACGAAGACCTGATGCCGGAGGTCGAAAAATAGCCCGCTGGTTGGCGCCATAGGTGTTAGCGCAGCTTGCGCCAGGAAGACAGGTAGCCCCAGGCTACGCCGATAACAAATCCCCCTGCGTGGGCGGCGTTGGCAATGGGGCCGACGAGGCCGAACAGGCAAACGAAAAACCAGATGATCAGCATGGTCATCGTGGTTGGCTCCAAGAACAGGCCCGAGGCAGGGTCGCGCTTGCCGCGCATCCAGACGTATCCCGCCAGCCCGTAATCCACGCCCGACATGCCGCCGAAATTCGGAACGCGACCGATGTACACTTCGGCGAGGTTCGAACCAACCGCGGTCAGGATCACAAGGAAGAGAAGCACCCAGGATGATTGGCGGCCTTCGATCATGCTGCCGATGCTCTGCAGGAACATCATATCGAAGAGCAAGTGGGCTATGTCGAAGTGAATGAAAATCGGAGTGATGAGGCGCCACACCTGGCCGTGTAGAATTTCCGCCAGGTACCCGGGGGTCCAATAGCCCGAACTGACATCGGTGATGGAAAGCCACTTGGTGGCGAGCTGGCCCTGGCCGAAGTTGGAGTACAGCGTGACGAGCACGCTGATGGCAATCAGGATGAAGGTCAGCGGGCCGAAACCGTAACCGGTTAACGGTCGGAAGAGTTGGCGGCGGTTGCGCAGGCGCTGGCGCCATTTTTCCTGTTCCTTTTCCTCGGCTTCGCGCAGTTGCGGGGCGGCGGTGGCTTTGGCGCGGTATTTTGGATCAGCCGGATTGGCCTGAAATTCCTTCAGGTGTTGGGCAGCTTCGGCGAGTTTGTCCTCGTCACTGATCCAGATTTCCCAGCCGTCGTCGCGGTCGTGCTGGAGTTCGTTCTGCATTCCCTGGACGTAGAGATAGTCCCCGAACGTCCGGGCCTGGGATTCATCCCGGAGATGGCCGATGAGTCGCATTCCGGTTGATCAGGCGGAGCGCCACTCGAGCTCGCGCACCTTGGCGTGCGCGGCGTGCGCTTTGTCGAGGCAGGAGAAACTGAGCGTCAGGCCATGCGGGGACACCGTGGCGAGCACCCAGCCGGCGGGGTCGCCTTCGTGGAAGACGTAGGCCACCGGGGGAAGATTGATGAGGTGGAGACCGCTGGAATCCTGCTCGATGCTCCAATAGTGCGTATGCCCAAAGATGAGCGCCTTGACCTGCTTCCGCGGCCGTATGACGGCGTAAAGCGCGTCGGTGTCCTTGATACCGCCGACGCTGCGGATGGTACCCGGGTTGTGATGGACCATGATAATGGCAGGCTTGTCCGGGTTGGCATCCAACGCCTTGGCGAGCCACTCCAATTGCTGCTGGCCAAGCAGGCCCGGGGTGGAGAGCGTGGTTTCGAGGGAGTCGAGGATGATCCAGTTCACCAGCGGCTCGGAGATCAGCGCGACCTGGCGGTCCGCCAAGGGGCGTCGCAGAGTGCTCTCGGTTACCAGCGCGGCCCAGAAACGTTCGCGGTTGTCGTGGTTGCCGAGGGCGAGATGGACGGTGAGACCGTTCGCGCGCATGGGGGCGAGGAGCGTGGTCATGGTGGCGTAATCCGCCATCTCACCGCGGTTGTATGCGCAATCGCCATTGATGAAGACGCAGGCGGGCTTTTTAGGCAGGGCGATCACTTCCGCGGAAACGGTTTCCAGATGGTCCGCCATGTTGATGCCGCGCGCCGACGTCTTGCGGTCGGCGGGGATATGGATGTCGGACAGAAGGGCGTAGGAGTTGTTATCGGTCGGGCGGTTGGTGGCGCAACCGGGGGCCAGCGCGAGGCCGGCGCCCGCGGCGAGCGTGCGCGCGAGGAACTGCCTTCTCGAGAGCGGCGGAAGATGTATCGGCATAATGGCTACGTTAACGGGCGAGGCGGGTTCGACAAGCAGTTTTGCGACCGGCGGGCGAATGGTGGTCGGGAACGGGGCGGGGTTGCGGGATAAAGCGGTTCAACGTGGGGCCCCATTTATACTTTGACATACCTTGACATACTTTGACGCCAGACTGCCAGTCGTTTTCCCGCTGGGCGAGCTTTGACCCGGCAGGCCTGGCGCGGAAGCAAATTTCAAAGGGGGAAGCAGAGGTATGAGGACAAATAGGGACGGGTGTACGCCGGTGCGGCATTGACTGCGGGAAGACGAGTCTGCCCGGCAGCCGGTCGTGCGTCGCGGAACTGTGTTTATTCACATTCACCGCGAGCAGGATAAAGCATGTGAGGCAAAAATAATCTCCCACCGTGGGAGATTCGGAAATTGGCAAGTGGCTGGTGGCGTGTGATTTGCGGGTTTTGATAAATAAATAATTCTTTTTTTCTCTTGATCCCCCCCGAGAACGAGGCGGGAACGGAAAACGCGTATTCGATCAGGGCAAGCGCACCCAAATCACAACGGATTGAGGTGCGCGTACCGTGAGAAATCCATGGTGGGGCCGAGGGAGGGTCAGGGAACCCAGACGGAGCGGTAGAATTTTTGGGGCCAGGCGGACAGATTGGTCTCGGAGAAGGTGAAGGGGGAGGTGTTGGTCAGGAGCGGGTCCCAATCCAGGAGATTGGTGGAACCTTCGATCACGTAGGTGTAGCCGGGGACGCCGGCGATTTGCATTTGAAGCTGATCGCCGCCGGAGAATTGCAGGGTGCCAAGCGTGGCGGCCGCCGTGGCGTAAATCGAGAGCAGCGCGTTGCTGCTGGTTGCGGAGCCGAGGAGGTTAGTGACGAGCACGCGGTAGAGTCCGGTTTGATCGAGGGTTACTGGATTCAGGAGCAGGGTGGAATCGGTTGCTCCAGGCAGGTTCGTTCCGTTGAATTGCCATTGGAAGGCGAGGGGAGCGGTACCCGAGGCTGCACAGGTGAATTGCAGGGCTGGTCCGACGATGGCGGTGATATCGTGCGGCGAAAGCGTTATTACGGGCGGAAGCAGGACGGTCAGGGTGGCGAGCGCACTGTTGGTTGATCCGTAGTCGCTGGAGACCGTGACGGAGTAGGCACCCGAATCCCCGGCCTGCACGCTGGGAATAACGCAGAATGAATTGGTGGCAGAGGAAATCAGGTTGGTTTGATTGAAATACCACTGATAGGAGAGGGGTAACGGGCTGGCGGCGGCGACGGTGAACACGACGTTTGAACCGATTGGCGCGGTCCGGCCTGCCGGCTGGACGAGAATCAAGGGGAGCGCCGGATCCTCGACGGCGTAAAATCCGGCCAGCCACCCATTCTGTTGGGTTGGCAATGAACCCGGATAAGACAACGCAAAATCGCCGGCCTGAATCGAACGAGTGTACGCGCCCCCGACCACGACAGTTTGGGCGTCAAGGGCGGTCATGCTCCAGATCAGTGCGAGCCCGGGACCGGACGTGGTTTTGGCCCAGAGCGGAAAACCATTGGCATCGTATTTGGCCACGAAGCAACTGGCGTTCGTGATAACGGATTGGCCAAAGGTGAGCTGGGGATCTTTGAGCCGGCTCGGGCTGGTGGCGGCCACGAGGCAGTTTCCGAAGGCATCCACCACGATGCTCTGGCCGACGTTGTTCGAGATGCTCCCTCCCTGGCGCAACCAGATCGCGTGGCCCGTGGAGTCGCATTTCGCGACATAGAAATCCCAAAAAGGAGTCGAACCACCCGGCACATTGGTAATGGCAAAACCGTCATAGAGCCCGGGCACCGCCCAGCCAGTCGAGTAGATGTTTTCATTGGCATCGAGAGTAATGGCCCAACCTTGCGCGAAGGCGTTCGACCAGACGAGGTTGCCGCCGGAATCGTATTTCACCAGCCCACCGGGAACGCTGCCCAGGTAGATGGCGCCGTTGGTGCCGGTGGCGATGGCTCTGCCGGCAGCCGATGGTTTGGCCCACAAAAGGTTGCCATCCGAGTCGTACTTCGCGAGGAACGGCTGGCCGTGAATGAGGGTTACACCGTCGAACTTGACGGTGCCACCATCGTAATCGTGGATAATGACGTTGTTCGAAGCGTCAATGGCCAGCGCCAGAATCTGGGTCAGGTTGTTGCCGTTCGCGCCCACCTGCCTTGCCCATTGTATCTCGCCTGTGCCGGAATATTTTACGAGGAACAGATCCCCACCGATTAGAACATTGGTGCCGAACACCACGGTTCCGCTGAAGTGGCCGAACGCGTAGGCGTTTCCGGCAGTGTCCGTGACGACTTTCATCGCCCAGCCGTTCGTGCCCGCCTGCTGTACCCAGACCAAATTCCCATTTGAGTCATACTTGGCCACGAAGTTGCACCAGGTGTATGCGGCTGAGTTGGTGAGGAGGATGCCGCCGAAGTCTTTCGGTCCCACGAAGGTTCCTACCGCATAGACATTTCGGGAGGAATCGGATGCGACGGAAGTCACCGCGCTCCATTGCCCGGGTGGGGGAGGTGAATTGGTCGGCCTGCCGGTGTCCACCGCCCAGAGGAAGCTCTGGGGCGCGGGGAGGCTCAACAGCGCCGGGCCGCTGGTGATCGAGCCGACCAGGTTCGTCACGACTACCGTGTAAGGGCCGGTGCTATTCGAACTCACATTCGCAACGGAAAGGTAATTCGACGTGGCGCCGATGATGTCGGCGCCATTGAACTTCCACTGGAAGGCGAGGGGAGCCGAGCCGGTGGCGGCGCACGCAAAATAAGCAGGCTGCCCCGGAAGGACAACCGTACCCTGCGGCGAAGCGCTCAGCGCAGGGGGGAGCAGGACGGTGAGAGTGGCGGGTGCGCTGCTCGTCGAGCCGTAGTCGTTTGCGACCAAGACTGAATAGCTGCCGGAGTCTGCGGTCTGCGCGTTGGATACGATGCAGAATGAATTGGTGGCATCGGGGATGGCGTTGGACTGGTTGAAATACCATTGGTAGGTGAGCGGGATGCCGCTGGGGACATTGACGGAAAAAGTGGGATTGGCACCGACGGGCACGATTTGGTTTTGGGGTTGGGTGGCGAATTGCGGCGCGACGGGAGGCTCGGTCGTATCCAACCGCGCCAGCAACATGGCGCGAACGTTGTAGGGGTTGGAAAAGTTCATGGGGAAACTGCCAAACTTGACCGAGCCCGAATATCCGCCGGCGACAACCACAGTTTGTGGGTTGGGAACGGCCAGGGCGCTCAAGGTACCCATTCCGGAGCCGACGCTGGCTCGCGCCCACAACGGATTTCCGGAGGGATCGTACTTGGCTAGAAAGGAATAGACGTTGGTGAGGGTGGATTTACCGATATAAAGAACGGGATCCGGATTCAAAGTGGCTGCGATAGAGGCCACATAGGCATTCCCGAAAGCATCCAGCTTTATGCCACTCCCCATCTGCTGAGCGTCGTTCCCGCTTCCGATCTGGCGCAGCCAGAGGATGCGGCCTTCGGAATCGCATTTGGCAATAATGAAGTCGTGGTAACTACCGGGGGCTGAATTGGTGATCACGAAACCACCATAACTTCCGGGGTATGCAAATCCGGTTACATACAAATTCTCACGGCTATCCACGGTCAACGCCGTGCCACGAGGAAAGTAATTGGACCAGACGAGCGAGCCGGCGTCGTCGTATTTAGCGAGCCAGCCGCGGGTGCCAGTAAGGAATATGGCGCCGTTCGTGCCGGTGGCGAGCCCCGGTTGATTAAAGTTACCGGTGGAAAGGGCTTCACGCGCCCAGAGTAGGTTGCCGTCAGAATCGTATCTGGCGAGGCAGGGAAGGTTGTTGCTGATGATGACGGTCCCGAAATCGTAATTGGTTCCGTCGTAATTGGCGATGACCACGTGGTCGGAATTGTCCACGGCGAGCGAGGGAGCCAGACCGACAAACGAGGAGATGACGGGAATATGGCGGGCCCACAAAACCTTCCCCAGCGGATCGAACTTGGCGATGAAGGTGTCGCAAGTTCCCACGCTGGTGAACTGGTTATTGCCGAGCTGAACCGATCCCGAGAAGGATCCAGCGACGTAAGCGTTATGGGCCGAATCGGTTGCCACCTGCGGACTTCGGCCATTCGTGCCCAGCATACACGCCCAGAGCAGGCTGCCGGACGAATTGTAATTGGCGAGGAAGTTTGCGGAATAGATGGAATTGTTGCTAAGAATGATGCCACCAAAATCCTGGGTGCCGCTGAAGGTGCCGGCGGCGTAGAAACCACCATCGCCATTGAGAGCCAGGCTGTTGGCATACGATTTAGCGTACGTTAACGAAGGGTTGGGAGACGGGTTGGTGCAACTCTGCACCCACATGAAATCCGGCGAGGAGATCAGGTAAAGTGTAGCCGGGGCGCTGGAGGTTGAGCCATAGAGATTGGTCACAACGACCCGATATGATCCGAGTTGATTCGACTGGACGGAGGCAAGAAACAATTGGTTGCTTGAGCCATTGGGGACGTTGGTGCCGTTCAAAGTCCAGCGATAGGTAAGCGGTTCAGTGCCGGCGGCGGTGACCGCGAAAACGGCATTGGAGCCTGGTTGCGTGGCCTGACTCAGCGGTTGGGCGAGGATGGTGGCCGGATAATTCACGGTAAGCGTGGCGTTGGTGCTGGTGACCGCGCCGAGTTGGTTGGTAACGACCACGGAGTAGGCTCCTGCGCTTGCCGAAGTGGCGTTGCTAACCGTCAAGGTCACCCCGGTTGCGCCGGCGATGTTTGTTCCGTTGAATTGCCATTGATAGTGCAAAGGCGTGAGACCAGTCGCCCCGTTTGTGAAAGTTTTGGTTTGGCCCTTGAGGATGGTGGCACCGGTGGGTTGCACATAGAAAGCCGGGTACGCAAGTGAGGTTACGAGCGGAGTACCGGGCGGAAGCTGGGAAGCAGCCACGAAATTCGTCTCGAATAGATAATTGCGAAAGGGGGCGAAATAATACTGTCCGGGGTTCTTAAAGGGCCCGGTGGCACTCTTGCTCGGGTAGAGATTGACCAGCGAAGTAAAAAGGAAAAGCGTCTTCTGCGGGGTACCTTTGCTCCAGTCCTCGAGGAGGCGGATGAAATTATGCAATCCTCCGCTGAAGCTGTTGGTGTCCGAACCGGTCGAGGGAACCAGGCCGGTCATGATCGCGGCATTGATCGTGGTGTCCGTCGCCAGACGCAGGGCAAGATTGCTTGTGCTGCGTGAATCGAGCCAGTTGGGAGAGAGAACGGTCAGCGCATCGGAAACGAGCGAAGCCGGCAACCTGGTCGTCGTATTGTAGTTCCTCCAGACATAGAGAGGGTTTGCGGTCGCGATGGTGAATCCGGCGGGCTGCCCGGAAGGTGTGGCGTTGGTCGGAATCACCGGCCCATTCATCAATCGGACGACGGTCAATTCGGCGCCCGCTTCGGTATTGGCATTGGTGCGATTGTCCGCGACGTAGAGAATGCTCGGGCAGATTCCCGACCCATATGGGAATTTGGCGAGGACCAGGGAATTGGTGGCGAGCCAGCGCGTCAGCCGGCCCATGTCCACTTGCGTGACGCGAACATTTTTGACTTCGCGCGCGTCGTAGAAAGCCAGTGGAGCGTTGGTGGTGTTGCCGTTCGTCAAACTAAGGAAAGGCAAAGTGGCAGTAATAGCCGTGAAATTGGTGGCGAGGATATTGGTTGCATCATAGCTGGCTGAAAAAATCACCGGGCTGGGATCTCCCGGACCGGTTCTCAGGGTCAGGCTGACGACCGAATTACTGACCAGCAGGAGCAAAGTGGCTTTGTTAAAGTAGCGTTGTTGCCCGAGGGGAGAGAGTGGATCCTCCCGGGCGGAGGGATCTCGATGATCGCGTGCAGCGCCGCAGGGGTGTTGGTGAGACCCGCAATGGTATACGGAGGAAAATTTGTGATGTAGGGGGGGATGCCTTTGAACTGAGGGGGTACGGTGTATTCGTTGGTTATGTGCCCGTCCCACGCCGGCGACTGGATATTCCCTTGGAGACTTACGGTGGAGCCAAAGACGTTAGACCACGCGGTGCCGACGTACATGTTGCCATTGGCGTGGATGCGGCCGCTGAAGGTAGTGGGCGCGGCCCAGGTCAACTCAAGCAGACCGTTGTAAAAAACGTTGAACTGGAAAACGCCGGCGTTGGTGAGTGGCTGAGCGAGCGTGGAGCTCGGAGACAGCGCAACAAGCAGGGCGCTTAGCAGCAGCCCAAACGACGCAATACCCTTTGGCCTGCCGGCGCGCGGGCGCAAGGCAGACTTCAGCCCTGAAAGTGTGATTGGAAACCGCATGCGAGAGGCATAAAAAGCAGCTTTAATGCCGGAAAATGGGGTTTGGAGCGTAAAACGGGCGGGAGATAGCTTGGCGAAAAGGGGCGCGAATTGCGTTGCAGCCTGGCTTTCGTCCCAAGCGGATTTGCGATAATTCGCCGTGCCTCGTCCCCACCGATAAACTCCGAAAGCTTTCGCGAGCAGGTCGGTGGGCTGTTCGCTTTCGCCCTGGCGGGCGGGAGTGAATCAAATTATTTCGTGGCCGCGGGTAGCGACGCTGCGGCCCCCCAGGGGACTGCCGGTCCTACCTTTCGGCGCCACAGTTTCAGTGAAATCGCTGTAGTGCGCCCGGTTAGTTGCTGTGAAGACTGCCCAAATCCACCCGCACGAAGCGGGGCCAATAGAGCCGGGGGTCCTCGGCCAGCTCAAAGGGAGTGAGCGAGCTGGCGGCGTAGGTGATGATCAGTTCGTTCGGGTTTGAGGTGAGTTCGGGATGGGCCTTGCCGCCGTAGCTAAAGACGTGTTCCTGCGTTTTCATCTCGGGCGCGAGGAATATATGTTGCGGTTCGCTCCACGGTCCCTCCGGCGAGGGGGCGTGGCGCAAGCGAATGTTCCCCGTGACGCCGACGGTATAGATCGCCACATACTGGCTGCGCCCCGGCACCCAGGAAACGGAGAATTCACTGCCGAAAGCCGGGCCGACGGAGCCCAGTTTGGATACCTTCGATTGCCAGGCGCCGTTGCCGTAGAATGTCCACTTTTTGAAATTGGCGAATTCACCTTCGGGCACCCGCGCGAGCACGGTGTCGGCCTGGGTCGCACCGGGGCGGGAATCGGCCCGAGTGTCGGTGCCATAGATATAAATGAAACCGTTGCGGCGCATGACGGCGCCGCCAAAGATGAGCGAGCCGTTGGGAGTGACGTCGGTAAACGGAAAGCGTTCCTGTTTTATTTTCCAGTGGTGCGGCGACGCTTCCGGATTTGAAACTTCCGCGAGCCACGCGTCGGCGATTTTGAAGCTGGACTGCAAACCGGCCTTGCCGGGGACCATATGGTTCATGAAGAAGTAGAGCCCGTTCGTCGTCCGGATTCCGTGATACAGCCAATAGTAACCCTTGTTATTTTTGGGCGAGATGAACGCGTCGGGAGTATCATCCTCGGCCCGGCCATAATAGAACGACGGGCGGTTGGTGCCGGATTGCAGGGCGATGGAGTTGTTGATCATTTGCAGGGAGGTGCGTTTGCCCTGTTCGATGCGACCGACCAGGCTGTTGCCGAAGAGCCAGAGTATGCGATTTGGGCCGAGCGGGATGGAATAGGCGCCGTCAGCGCCGATCCAGCCGGAGGTCGTCTGAAATTGCGCGTCGAGTTCCGGCGCCGGCGAGGCCAGCGGGGATTCGGCGGCGTCAGCCAGCGACCAAGTGGAACAGAGGAAAAGGAGCGGCAGGAGTCTCACAAGGGGAAATTTAAACAAAAGAGTCGGGTTGGAAGCGCGAAGCCTCGTCACCATGGTTTTAACACTGCGGCGGCCGTTTTGTTTCGGACGATTATGCCAGCTCCCAACCTTTGCGGCAGGGCTTGCGGATGTATTGCGCGGCGGCGGGGCAGTTGGTCGCCTGCATTTTGACGGGGTCCCATTCGATTTTTTGGCCGCAGCGGTAGGCGACATTGCCGAGCTGGTTGGCCTCGGTAAGTGCGCCGGAATAGGTGAAATTGCAGGTGGTGGGCGCCCCGGTTTTGCAGGCGTTGATCCATTCCTTCCAGTGACCGAGGGAAGGCGGGATGGATTGCGCCGGCGGTTTGAAATCGGCGAACTTCGTTTCGGGGAGCAGGAGGTATTTGTTGTAATTCGACAGCAGCATTCCCTCGGAGCCGACGAAGAGTACGCCGCTGTCCCATTGGGGGATTTGCTTTTCGGTGTATTGCGGCGGTTTGTCTTCGCCCTGATACCAGGTGAGCTTGAGGGGTGGCATCCGGCCGCGCGCGCCGTATTCGTAAACGACGCGATACGAAGCGGGCGCGGTCTCGGGATTCGGCGGGGGGCCGTGGGCTTCGATGGTGAGGGGATACTTCAGGTCCAGCGCCCAGAACGGCAGGTCGTTCCAATGGCTGCCGAGGTCGGGCAACGTGCCGCCGCCGAAATCCCAATACTTGTACCAGCGGGGCTGGCCCTCGATGTAGGTGAGGTTGAAAGGGCGTTCGGGCGCGGGGCCGAGCCAGAGTTCCCAATTCAGCCAGGCCGGCACGGGCGTGACTTCTGTGGGCCGGCCGCCATCGCCCCAGGCGCGCGAAACCCACACGTGCACTTCCTTGATGGGGCCCACTGCGTTGGCATGTACGAGTTCGACCACGCGCCGATAATTGTTTTCCGCGTGAATCTGGGTGCCCATTTGCGTGGCGACTTTGGCCTTCGCGGCTGTTTCCGCGAGCAAGCGGCATTGCCAGACGTCGTGTGCGAGGGGTTTTTCGCAATAGACGTGCTTGCCTGATTTAAGAGCGGGGAGGACGGCGAAGGCGTGCGTGTGCTCGGTCGTGGCGACGACGACAGCGTCGATGTCGTCGGCTTTGTCGTAGAGTTTGCGGAAGTCTTCGTATTTGCGGGCGTTGGGATGTTTTTTAGCGGCCGCCTCGAGGTTCTTCGCATTTACGTCGCAGAGGGCGACGATGTTTTCGCTCGAGACTTCCCGGAGATCGGTCGCGCCGCGTCCGCCGGTGCCGATGAGGGCGAGATTTAGTTTTTCGTTAGGAGAAACATGGCGGGCCCGGGCCAGTCCCGAGACGGGGATGGCCGCGACGGTTCCGGTGGCCAGGCTGGTGCGGTAAATGAATTGGCGGCGGGTCAGGGGAGCGGGGGGGTGCTTTCTGCGCATGGGTGGTTCTTAAGCTTCGGTGAGTGTGGTGGCAAGACCTTTGTGGTGCGTCCTTAGCAGCCGAGGTAACGAGGCTCCAGCTTATTCGAATGCCACCTCGCATCCGATTAGATGGAGCCTCGTTATCTCGTCCGCTACGAATACTGGATCACCCCGCATTGACTTCGAGGCGTGACGGCTTCTAAATGCTCGCGTGATGATTTGGGATGTGCATTGCCATCTCTCGGGCGTGACCGGTCGCACGCCGGAGGAGCGGTTGGGTGAATTGCTGGTGTTCGCGGATCGGATGGGCATCGAGCGCATCTGCCTGTTCATGGGAATGCAGTGGTCCTACGACCCGGCGCCCGCGGACATGCGGAAGCAAAACGACGAGGTACTCGCCGCGATCAAGCGGTATCCCAATCGCGCGTTTGGCTTCGTTTATCTCAATCCCAATCACCTGCAGGAAAGTCTCGATGAATTTGACCGCTGCGTTCGCGATGGCCCGATGGTGGGCGTGAAGCTTTGGGTGGCGCGGCATTGCAATACGCCGGAACTGGATCCGATCGTGGAACGCGCGACGGCGATGCAGGCGCCGGTTTTGCAGCACACTTACATGAAGATTGGCGGCAATTTGCCCGGTGAATCCACGCCGATGGAACTGGCGGAACTGGCGCGGCGGCATCCGACCGCACCGCTCATTTGCGGGCACACGGGATCGGATTGGGAGACAGGCATTCGCGCGGTGAAAGACTGCAAGAATGTATGCGTCGAATTGAGTGGCTCGGATCCGACTGCCGGCATCACGGAGATGGCGGTGCGTGAATTGGGCGCGGAGCGTGTGCTGTTTGGCAGTGATGCAGGAGGGCGCAGCTTTGCGTCGCAGTTGGGAAAGGTGGTGGGGGCGGAGATTCCTGAATCCGCGCGGCGACTCATTCTGGGCGAGAACTTGAAGCGGATGCTGACGCCGATTCTGAAGCGGAAGGGAGTAACGGTATGAATCGCCGGGAATTCATTTGTGCGACCGGTGCTGTGGCTGTAGGACTCGGTGCGCTTCCCGCGTTGGCCGCCAAATCGGCGACTGACGGCTTGATTGACGTGAACGTCAGTCTCTCCCGGTGGCCGGCACGGCGGCTGCCGCTCGACGAAACTTCGTCATTGGTTGCCAGGCTGAAAGGGCAGGGAGTGGTGCAAGCCTGGGCCGGAAGTTTCGACGGGATTTTTTATAAGGACTTGGCCGCGGCAAATACGCGTCTGGCTGAGGAGTCCCGTCGAAATGGGCGCGGTTTGTTGGTTCCGTTCGGCACGGTTAATCCGGCAGCACCGGAGTGGGAAGCCGAATTGCGCCGTTGCCAGGCGGAATACAAAATGCCGGGGGTGCGCCTTTTTCCCGGGTACCACGGCTATAATCTTGCGGACAAGAATTTTGCGAAGCTGCTGGCCATCTGCGCGGAGTTGGGACTGATCACGCAGATTGTCGTGGCTATCGAGGATGAGCGGATGATGCACCCGCTTTTGCGCAGCACTGGTTTCGAAGTGGCCCCGTTGATCGATCAGCTTAAGGCGTGTCCGAATGCCCGCGTCGTGTTGCTCAATTGGTTCCGCTCCGCCAAGGGACCACTTATCACGCGCGTTGCGGAAGCGGGTAATTGTTCTTTTGACATTGCGACGGTTGAAGAGGTTGGGGGCGTGGGGAAACTGCTGAAGCAGGTGCCGCTCAGTCGGGTCGTGTTCGGCTCGCATGCGCCGTTTTTCTACTTTGAGTCCGCGAAATTAAAGCTGCACGAATCGGAACTCAGTGCGGAGCAACTTTCCGCGATTGCGCGCGGCAATGCGGCATCACTGAGAAAGTCTTCCAAAATCTGAATCCCGATCGCTTCGAAACGCACGCATGGCCGAGAACATCTTTCGCTGGGATTACCGGATTAGCTACGCCGAATGCACGGTGGGTAATCACGTGTACTATTCGCGATATCTCGACCTTTTGGAGCGGGCGCGCGGTGAATTCTTCCGGCACATCGGGAAACCCCTGACGATTTTGCAGCAGGAGGACATCACCTTTCCGGTGCTGGAGTGCCAGGTCAGATACCACGCGCCGGCGCGATAC
This sequence comes from uncultured Verrucomicrobiota bacterium, assembly GCA_964448135.1. Classification (GTDB taxonomy): domain Bacteria; phylum Verrucomicrobiota; class Verrucomicrobiia; order Limisphaerales; family UBA8199; genus CAYUVH01. Next base: position 98,558 of record CAYUVH010000019.1, read on the forward strand.
GATGATTTGGTGAGGATCGAGATTGGTGTGAAGGTGGCACAGGGGGTGCGCGTCGGATTTTTGCAGCGCATACTTTCGCAGGACGGCCGGTGTTTGGTGGAGTGCGAGACGCTGCATATCTGCGCGTTTATTGAAGGAAAGCCCCGGCGATTGCCGAAGGAGCTCGCGGAGTTGCTGGCGCACTACTTGAGGGCGGCCGGGTAGCTAACCGGAAACGCTTACCTGGCTGCCTGGTTGAGGCCATCCAATATGATGCGCGCGTATTGGGAGGGCAGCATCAACAGAGATGGCTCGGGGAGGACAACGGCGGCAGTTTGCGGATTCGCGGGGTGAATCACCACCAACGGGACGGCGGCGCGCCCGAAGCGCTGGAGTTCGCGCGTGATGTTCTCCGGCGTCTTCGTGTAGTCCGCGAGCAAGGTCACGGCATTCATGGTCTTAAGTTTTTCCCGAACTGAATTGCTTTCGATGGCGGGTTTTACGATGGCATTGCAAGTGGCGCACCACTGGGCCGTGAAATCAATCACCACTGGGCGTCCTTCCTTCTGAGCCGCCGCCACTGCTTCGGGACTCCAGGGTTGCCAGTCCAGGCCCCCCGGGTCGTTGCGTGCCAATGAAGCGGGAGCTTCGGACTCGGGATTGCGCCACTGGAGATTGCCTTCCAAAGCCCAGACGTAGCCTCCCACAAGGAGCGTCAGGCAAATGGCCACCGCCAATCCGCGACGGGAACGCCCGCGTTGGACAAATTCGCCGTAGATCCATGCGGCCAGCGCCACGATGACCAGAAACATTCCCAGCCACCACGAACGAGTTCCATAATGGATGGGCGAGAGGTTGAGCAGCCAGAAGACCGTCGCGAGCATGGGGAATCCCATCGCGATTTTGAATTTTTCCATCCAGGCTCCCGGCTTGGGGAGGAATTTCAGCCAGGCCGGATGCCAGCTTAGCACCACGTAAGGGAACGCCAGCCCAACGCCCACCATCAGCAGCATGAGGAGAATCACAGCGCTCGATTGCGTGAACGCGTAGCCGAGCGCGGTTCCCAAAAACGCCGCGCTGCAGGGAGTGGCGAGGATGGTCGCCAGCACGCCGTTGAAAAACGCGCCGCCGGCGCCGGAACCGCGGGATAGGGTGTCGGCGGTGTTCATCACGCGGCCGCTCAACGTGACCTCGAATACGCCGAAGAGGTTCAGGGCCACCAGGGTTACGAGCAAGGAGAGCACGACGATGAATTTCGGGTCGCTGAATTGCATGCCCCAGCCGGCGGCATGGCCCGCAGCCTTGACGCCGATAACCAGGCCCGCCAGCGCACCGAATGACGCCAGCACGCCGAGGGCGTAAACCAAGCCGAGATTGCGCACGCGAGACGGATGGCTCTGGGCTTCGTTTACAAAGCCGAGAATTTTCAGTGCGATCACAGGGAGCACGCAGGGCATTCCATTCAGGATGAGTCCGCCGAGGAAGGCGTAGAAGAGCATGGTCCAAAAGGACGTGGCCGGGGTTGACAGCTTTAACGGGGTTGCGGCTTTGCCCGGCGGCTGCGCGGGGCCGTCGGCGATCTTCGACTTGAAGAGGTAGCCGGTCTCGCCGCTGCCGGTTTTCAGCACGGACACGCCGGCGACTTCCGTGGGCCAGTCGCCTTCGAACTTTTTCACCTGCTTGCGCAGGGTCACCTTGGGCGGCGTCGCGTGCAGATCGTCAGTCAGATTGCCGATTTCAAATTTCTCGTAAGCGTCGGGGAAAAAGTCGGGGTGGTCACCGGTCACCGGCATGTCCCACTCCAGGATCAGCGTCCGTGATTCAGCGTTAGTCGAAGCTTCCCAATGGGCGCGGGGATTCAGTTTCGCATTCTCCCGGGGGACCTTGCTTTGCCAATCGGCGATGAGGCTTGCCTCGGGGGATGGCGTTTCGTTTCCGCCGGGGTGGATGGTGATCGTCGCGGATTGCTTGCCCGGAATGCACTGCGTTTTGCATTCGAGCCAGGAAACGTTGGCTTTGATTTCGAGCGGGCTGGTGGCGACATCGGCAGCGAGTTTCAATGGCACGACGAGCACGACTTCTTTGACGTAAACGTAGGTCGTGAAAACGGTGGGAGGTTCGCCTTCGGTGGCCTTCTCGGGCAAGGGCCATTGGATGTCGCCGGCGGTGATGCCGGGCGGGAGTTCCCAGGCGATTTTGGTGGGAGTGCCGGAATCGCCGGGATTGGACCAGTAGATATGCCAGTCCGGGTCTATCTGGAGACGCACCCCGATGAGAACGGTGTCACCGGGTTTGGGGGCGGGGTTGGCGAGGATGAGGCTGACATGGGTGTTGGCAGCCCGGGCAGTCAGGCAGGCCAGGCACAGGAACGTTGCGGTGAAAAGGCGCATCCACACTCGCATGGGGATATAGATACCCAAACCCGGAAAGAGTTAGAAACTAATTCCGTTTTTCGTTCCCGCCGCGCGGTTGCCAACCGCTCGGGCTCGTACTAGTCTGACGGAGATGCCGCCCGCCGCCGCCAAACCCCGCTACGCTTTGATGCGCACCGGAGACGAGATATTTCCCGCGATGCTCGAAGCGATCGAAGCCGCGCGGGAAAGCGTCTGCTTCGAAATGTATATTTACGAGGCGAGCCCGATTGGCGAGCGGTTTCGGGGGGCGTTGGTACAGGCGCGCAAGCGGGGGCTGCGGGTCCGGGTGCTGATTGACAGCTTTGGTTCGGTAACGCTCCCCGGCAATTTTTGGGACCCGCTCAAGGCGGCCGGCGGCGAGGTGAGAATGTTCAATCCCCTGGCGATCCGCTTTTTTGGGATTCGCAACCATCGCAAATTGCTCGTGTGCGACGGGCAGGTGGCGTTCGTGGGCGGGTTCAACGTGGCGCCGGAATACGAGGGCGACGGCGTGCAAAAAGGGTGGTGCGACCTCGGGGTGCGGTTGGAAGGCCCACTGGTGCCGCGGCTGGTCGATTCGTTTGAGGAGATGTTTGCGCGCGCGGAATTCAAACACAAACGCTTTCCGCTCTTTCGCAAATTGTCGGCCAAGCGCATGGTGTCGTCAGGCGGCGAGCAGCTGCTGTTCAGCGGGCCGGGGCGCGGGCCGAACCCGATCAAGCGTTCGCTGCGCAAGGACCTGAAGAGCGGGCGGGATGTGGCCATCATGGTGGCGTATTTTCTGCCCACGTGGCGGCTGCGGCGGCAGTTGGCGCAGGTGGCACGGCGCGGCGGCCGGGTGCGATTGATCGTGCCGGGCAAATCGGATGTGGCGCTTTCGCAATTCGCGGGCCGGAGTTTGTATCGGCGATTGCTCAACGCGGGGTTGGCCATCTTCGAATATCAGCCGCAGGTGCTGCACGCGAAGATGGTGATCATTGATGACATCGTTTACCTGGGGTCGGCGAACCTCGACCAGCGCAGCCTGCACATCAATTACGAGCTGCTGGTGAGAATCGAAGACCAGGCGCTGGCGGCCTCGGCGCGGGAGACATTCGAGAAAGCGCTCGCGCAGAGCGAGGCAATCACCCCGGAGGGCTGGCGGAAATCACGGTCGTTCTGGAGACGGATGAAGCACCGCTGGGCCTACTTCGTGCTGGTGCACCTGGACCCGTGGATTGCGCGGAGGCAGTGGCGGAGGCTGCCGGATTAACAGCGCCGGAGGGCCACAAGGTAGCGCTGGAAACGCGTGGCTTCGTTTACGTCTTCCACCTGATTGTGGATGTTGTGGAGGTTGCCGCATGCACGGATCATGATCTCGCGGGAGGTGACCGGCGCGATGTGCTCCTCGCGCAGGCTGAAATTGCCGCGAGCGAGGTATTGCAGGCAGTCGGCCTTGGTGAGGAAGCGCCCGCGATTGAAGGGATCAAAGTAAATTTCGTCGGCGGCGGTCTGGTAGCGGCAGATAAAATGGCCGGGCAGGCCGATGCCGGCGATGGGTAATTGCAGTCGGCGGGCGAGCAGCAGGTAAACGGTGCAGAGGCTGATGGGGTTGCCGGTGCGGCGGTCGAGCACGCGGTTCAGGTAGCTGTTTTGCGGATCGTAATACTCGGCTTCGTTGCCGCTGAACTCGAGGATCTCGAACAGATACCGGTTGATGGCGCCGAGGATTTCCTTGGACTCCTGCAACGCCTGAATGGGTTCCTTGAGATTGAGCGCGTAGGCGTCGAGCATCGCTCGATAAGCCTCGACGTTGATCTCCGGGTAGCGCGTCTGGGCGAGCAGCCAGGCGGCCTGTTCCAGATCGAAGAATTCGCCGGACTTGAGGCAGAAGGAAAGGAATTGATCATCGGCCGATTGGCGTTCGAAATGGCGGACGATTTCCTGGGCGCGGCGGCGGAGCAGGGGATCGTTGCTGAGGAAATGCGGCCGCAGCCACTCGGCGGCCTGGGGACCGAAGGAAATCAATTTCTCGCGGACGGATTGGTAAACGGGCCGGTCCTCATCGGCGAGGAGGCTGACCAGGGCCGTACGCTGGCTGTCGGATAGCTTCGGCTGCGTTCGGCTGACATCGGCGGCTTCCATTCAATCGTGCTCCTGACATAGCAGAACCGAAATTACTTTTGATTTCAAGAAAATTTGACCGGCGCGGCGCGTTTTAGTTTCGCCGGGTTCTTGAAGACCGCGCATCCTGCTGCCGGGAGCGGGCTTCGGCTTGCACGTCCTCCAGAACTTTTTCCAGCAGCTCGTGCTGGTCCCGGCGTCCGAGCCTTCGAACGGCTCCCAACTCGCGCAGGGCGACGATCATGGCAACGAACGTGAGCAGGAAGCACGCGAGCCAGTAGCCGAGAAAGGTCTTGGGGCCGCCTAGTCGATGCTTGAGAACGGTCTCTCCGAGAACGAGCAGCAGGATCGCGCCGGTCAGAGCGACCGCGCCGACGATTCTTCGCCAGTTGCTGGCATAGCGACCCATGCGCTGTGACGCTAGCATGAAAGGGCCGCTTTGGCGAACCGGACTTTGTCCGGGTATAAACGCTAAAAGTGGTCCGGGCATGGGGAAACGCGGGGTGTGCTTGTCTGGTTTGCGGCAACTAGGGTTAACCAAGGATTGGTACAGCGATGCCAATGGCGGAAGCATCAAAGTGGCTGCAGAACGCTTTACAGTTAATGGCGTGTCAACACATAATGCCAATAAGCGACAAAGAGGGTCAAAGGGATGAAAGCAACAACGTTGTGGGTTCTTTGCCTGGCATTTGCCTTGGGGGCGTCAGGTTTGCAAGCACATGCGGATGGCGGGATGCCCGTATGGACCAATCGCTATAATGGGCCGGGGAACAGTTTTGACCGCGCCCGTGCCATAGCGGTGGATACCAACGGCAACGTGTTTGTCACGGGGGATTCAACGGGCACCGTTGGGGGCTACGATTACGCGACGATCAAGTACTCCAGAGCCGGGGTCGCCCTATGGACCAATCGTTATGACGGACCGGCACACAATAATGAGCACGCCTGGGCAGTCGCGGTGGACCCTGCTGGTTCCGTGGTGGTCGCGGGAAGTTCCGAGAATTCAGCGTTCGGGCCCTCTGATTTGGCGACCATTAAATATTCGAGCGCGGGTCCGGGAATGTGGACGAACCGTTTTGCCTGGCCGATATCGATCCAGATTTCTTCCGTCGCGCTGGCCATAGACGGCACGGGCAGCGTTTTCGTCGCGGGGACGCCGGTGATCCTCAAATATTCTCCCACTGGAGCGCTGCTGTGGACCAATCGTTTGGCAGTGGACGCCTCTGTCGCCCTGGCGGTGGATGCGGGCGGCAACGTTTATGTGACCGGGGGGGTCACCTTGGGCATCAACGACGTTGATTGGGTTACGATCAAATATTCGGGCGCCGGGGTGCCACTTTGGACGAATCGATTTAGCGGAACGGGGAACAACGTGGACATTCCCGCCGCTTTGTCGGTGGACAGCACCAGTAATGTTTTTGTCACAGGGTTTACCTACACCGGGGCCAGCACGACCAACGACTTTGCGACGATCAAATATTCCAGCGGGGGAATTGCGGCGTGGACGAACCGCTACAACAACAGCCCCGGAGGTTTTGCCGACCACGCCACCGCTGTGGCGGTGGATGCCGGCGGCAGGGTATTTGTGACGGGGGATTCTGTGATGGCGAAAGCTCCCTTCACAAGTGGGGGCTGCGATTATGCCACCATTGCTTATTCGGGCACGGGCGCGACCTTGTGGACAAAGCGCTACAATGGACCGGCGCAAACCAATGACTATCCCTACGCCCTGGCGGTGGATTCCGCCGGCAACGTATTTGTCACCGGATACTCACAGGGAAGCGGCAATTTTTACGAGTTCGCAACAGTTGCCTATTCAGGTGCCGGCGTGGCTCTCTGGACCAATCGTTCCGATGGGCCAACACCTTCCGGGTTTTCCTTCGGACCTCCCATAGCGGGCCCCGCCATCGCGGTGGATGCCGTGGGCAATGTTTATGTGACGGGGAGTTACGGAAGCGGCGCCACCGAAAATTACTCGACGATCAAATACGCTTCGAGCCTGCGACCTCCGCTCAAAATCCAAAGGATGAATAACAAGCCGGTGCTGAGTTGGACGAATTCCGCTTTTACCCTGCAGTCCGCGTCCAGCCCTGCGGGCACGTTCACCAATGTTGCCGGAGCCAAGAGCCCGTTTACGAACGGTGTCACCGGCGGGCAACAATTCTTCCGCCTGATTGGCAATTGAGCACGGCTTCGGACGACCGGCAGGTCGTCCCTACCATTGCGCGATCTTGTAATTGGCCCGTGGCTTGATATCGTGGTTGGGTGAGTAAGAAGTGGCATTACGTGCTGCCGTTTGTGTTCATGGTCGTAGCCGCGATTTCGCGGTGGCCGAACTTTTTTCCGGCGAACTTCAGCGCGTTTTACGGTCTGGCGTTTTGCGCCGGCGCTTTTTTTCCGAAGCAGATCAAGTGGTGGCTGCCGATTGTGACGTTGTTCGTCAGCGACCTGGTGCTGGATATTTTTTATTACAAACTCACGTTTATCCAGTGCTTCGGTACGGAGCAATTGGTGAACTACGTTGCCTTCCTCGCGGTCATCGCGCTGGGTACCCGGTTCAACTCGCGCAGCTCATGGCTCAAGCTGGTGTCCGGAGGCGTGCTGGGCGCGTTCCTGTTTTATTTGATCACCAATACCGCCTCGTGGTTTTTCAATCCCTACGGCAATGTCGAATACACGAAGACGCTGATGGGCTGGATCATCGCGATGACCAAAGGCGTGGGGAACTACCCGTCGACGATAGACTTCTTCCTGCGCACGCTGTTGAGCGGCGGCTTGTTTACCGGGTTGTTCGCGGGGGCGTTGAAGATTGCCGAAGCCGGTGAGTCCGCCGCGGAGAAGGAAGCTCCCGAACCTGCCGAGGTGGATCCCGAGGCCGAACCCGCAGCCGACGAGGCCAAGGCATGAAGGTCGGAGTCATCTCCGACACCCACGATTATCTGGATCCGAAGGCCGTCGATCGGCTGGTCGGTGTGGATCACATTCTGCACGCGGGCGACATCGGCCTGCCATGGTTGATTCTGGATTTGGAGGAAATTGCGCCGGTCACCGCCGTGCTCGGGAACACCGACGATTCGCGGATCAACTATCGGCCGACGGAGGTTGTCGCCCTGGGTGGGAAGAAGTTTCTCGTGCATCACATCGTCAATCCACGGGAACTCGGCGACACCGTCAAAGCCCGCATCAACCGGGAACGACCGGATGTGGTGGTATTTGGACATACGCACAAGCCCTTTGCTGAAACGATTAACGGGGTGTTTTACTTTAATCCAGGCTACGCCGGGAAGCCGCGGTTTGGGCTGGAGCGAAGTGTGGCGTTGCTGACCGTGGATAAGGGCGAAATCCGGCACGAATTCCTCCCCATTTAAGGGGAGCGGAAGGTTGAATTTGCCGCATTGCCCGGGCGTCTATTGTTCGGTAAACTGGCCTGCCAGTCAGAAATCATTCAGGTCGCGAATCACATTATGACATCGAATTCCAGCAGCGCCGGAAAGCAATCCGAAACCCGGCGTTCGTTCATCAAGAAGACCGCCACGGCGGCAGCCGCGGTGAGCGCCGTAAACATTTTCAAGACGCCGGTCTATGGCCAGAACCAGGCGCCCTCGCCCGGCAAGGTGATCGGGGCGAATGATCGCATCAACGTGGCCTACGTCGGCGTGGGCAAGCAGGGCACGGTGCACGTGGTGCTGGAGAAGGAACACGCGCAGGATAACAACATTGCGCAGGTCGCCATGTGCGATCTGTATGACAAACATTTACATGACGCCCTCGAGAAGGTGGGGCTGCCGGCCAGCGCGGGTTACACCGACCACCGCAAGCTGCTCGAGAACAAGGATATTGACGCCATCATCGCGGCGCCGACGGATGTCTGGCATGCGCAGGTGACGATGGATGCGTTGGAAGCCGGCAAGCATGTGTATTGCGAGAAGCCGATGTCGCGGTATTTGCCGGAAGCGCAGCAGGTGTACGAAACGGTGAAGCGCACCGGGAAGACGTACGTCATCGGCTCGCAGGGCTGCATGGATCCGAAATGGCATCAGGCGGCCAAGTGGATCAAGGAGGGCAAGCTCGGACCCTTGGTGTGGGGCCAGGGTTCCTACTGCCGCAACAACAAGAACAACAGCGAGTGGACTTTTCAGCCGGACCGGGATTTCAGCGAAAAGAGCGTGGACTGGGTGCGCTGGCAGGGCAAGGCGGCCAAGGTGCCGTTTGATCCGGCGCGTTATTTCTCGTGGCACAAGTACTACGCCTACAACTCCGGCATCATCGGCAATCTTTTGCCGCACCGTTTCCAGCCCATGATGCTGGCGACGGGGAATCCCGAATTTCCGCGCCGCGTGGTTTGCACCGGCACGCGGATGGTGTCCACGGATCGCGAGATCACGGACACGACGCATTTGCTGGCGGAGTTCCCGAGCGGGCTGACGCTGGTGGTGGCCGGTTCGACCGTGAACGAACAGGGCCTGCCCGACATGCTGCGCGGCCGCAAAGGCACGCTGCATTTCGCCTCCTCCCAGAACCGGGTGGAATTGAAGCCGGAAACGATTTTCGTGGACGAGATCGAGCCGCTGGAGTTCAGCGATGCAAAACCGACCGAGAGCATCGAGAGCCTGGAAAAGCATTTCTTCGATTGCATTCGCAGCGGCAAGACGCCGATTCCGAACGTGGAGCTGGCCATTCGCGCGCAGACGGTGCTGTGCCTCGCGGAAATGTCCGAGCGGCTGGGCCTGGCGCTGTTTTACAATCCAGATACGCGCGTCATCACCACGGGTGATGGCAAGGTTGTGCCCGCGCTGACGTATGACACGGTGGTGCCCAAGCTGGGATAGGCCCTGCTGCCACTGGACGAAACGCGAAAATCTGGCATGTTATTTGAGTCGCCGGTGGTCCCCGGCGGCACAAGAGTCCGATAACCGAAACAAACGCAGATCTAAATTATTGTATGAAAAAACTCCTCTCCACCCTGTGTGCCGTCTTGCTGGTTGCGTCGGCTGCTTACGCCGCTGAATTCCCCGATGTCAGCATCAGCGATGTGAAGGCCGCGGTCGCCTCCGGCAAGGTCACCTTGCTGGACGCCAACGGCAGCGACTCGTTCAAGGAAGGCCATATCCCTGGCGCGGTGGATTACTCCGCCAACAAGGCCAAGCTGGCCAGCGTCCTGCCGAAGGACAAGAACGCGCTGATCGTCGCCTATTGCGGCGGCCCGAAGTGCCAGGCCTACAAGGCCGCGGCTGCGGCTGCTGAGAAGCTCGGCTACACCAACGTCAAGCACATGAAGGCCGGCATCTCCGGCTGGAAGGACGCCGGCGAAAAGATGGAAATGGGCAAGTAAGCCTTTCGTTTGGAGTCAAGGGACCGGCCAGGGGCCGGAACTCCAAACGTGACGTCCAGTATGACGCAAGCGTACGCCCGCTGCAGCAGATTGCTCGCAGCGGGCGTTTTCTTTTGGTGCGCGGGGACCGTCATCGCGAACGACGCGGCGGCGAGCCGCTCGCAGGAAATCGCCAAGGCGGCGGAAGCGTTGCGGCCGTCGCTGGTCGCCACACGGCGGGACATCCATCAGCACCCGGAACTGGGTAATCGCGAGGAGCGCACTTCGCGGCTGGTGGCGGATCGGTTGCGGGCGCTGGGTTTTGATGAGGTGCGGACAAATGTCGCGCATACGGGAGTGGTCGGATTGTTGAAAGGCACCCGACCCGGGCCCTGCGTCGCGATTCGCGCGGACCTCGACGCGCTGCCGATCAACGAGACGCTGGACGTGCCGTACAAGTCACTGGTGGCCGGCGTAAAACACGCCTGCGGCCATGACGCGCATACGACGGCGGCGTTGGGTGCCGCGGAAGTCTTGAGCAAGATGCGCGACCAGATTCAGGGCTCCGTAAAGTTTTTATTTCAGCCCGCTGAGGAAGGTGTGCCTGCTGGCGAAGAGGGCGGCGCACCCTTGATGATCAAGGAAGGCGCGTTGGCGAATCCCAAACCGGCGGCGATTTACGGACTGCACACGTCGGTGGAAGTTCCGGTGGGGCAGGTGGGCTGGCGTTCGGGACCGGCGCAGGCTTCGACCGTGATTTTCACGATCACGCTGCGCGGCAAGATGGGGCACGCGGCCATGCCCCAGCGTGGCATTGATACGGTGGTGGTTGCCGCGGAATGTATTTCCGCATTGCAGACGATCAAAAGCCGGCGGATGGATACGTTCGAGCCGATCATTTTGACAATTGGCACCATTCACGGCGGCACCCGGCCCAATATCATTCCAGAAGAAATAAAACTGGAGGGCACAGTGCGGTCGTTCACGGACGAAACGCGCAACCAGGTCGAGAAGCTGATGCGCGAGACGCTCGCGGGTGTGACCTCGGCCTACGGGGCGACGTACGAAATGGATTACAAAGCCATCACGCTCGTCGTTTACAATAATCCGAAGCTGGTGGATGAAAGCCTGCCTTCGGTGTGGCAGGCAGTAGGAAAAACCAACACGGTGGAAGTGCCGCAACGGATGGGCGGGGAGGATTTTTCCTACTACGCAAGGGAAGTGCCCGGATTCTTTTTGCGGCTCGGCTCAGGCAACGCGGCAAATGGCATCACGGCCGAGGCGCATACGGCGGATTTTGACATCGATGAGGATTGCCTGGTCGTGGGGACAAAGACGCTCTGCAATCTCGCGCTGGAGTTTTTGGATCGTCATGCTCATGAGGACTGAACGGCGAACGTGGCGTGGCCGCGCCGCCGTTTGGGTTGGGATTGGATTCATGTTGCACACACTGCTTTCCACCGGGCAGGGCGCCGACCGCTCGCAGGCGCGGTCGCTGGTCATCACGCGTTACGGGATTGTCGCGGCGGAACAACCGCTGGCGGCGCAGGCGGGCGTGGCCGTGCTGGAGCAGGGGGGCAACGCAGTGGACGCGGCCGTGGCGGCGAATGCCGTGATGGGGGTGGTGGCGCCGATGGCGAATGGACCGGGCGGCGATTTGTTCGCGCTGGTCTATGAAGCGAAGAGCGGCAAGTTGTATGGACTGAACGCGAGCGGTTGGTCGCCAGCGGGGTTGACGTTGGAGTATTTGAAGCAGGAAGGCCTCAAGGAGATGCCGCAGAGCGGAATCAAATCGGTCACGGTTCCCGGTGTGGTGGATGGCTGGGACAAATTGGTTTCGCGTTTCGGGAAGAAGCAGCTGGGAGAATTGCTGGCCCCGGCGATTCGCTACGCGGACGAAGGGTTCCCGGTCACCGAGATCTTTGCGGATTATTGGGCGGAGAGCGTTCGAAAATTGCGGCGGGATTCCAACGCGGCGGCGGTCTATCTGCCAAAGGGACGCGCGCCCCAAACCGGCGAGATATTCCGAAATCCAGACCTGGCGTGGTCGCTGCGCCAGATCGCGGAGCACGGGAAGAAGGCTTTCTATGACGGCGAAATCACCGGCCGGTTGTTGCGATGTTCGCGCGAGCAGGGTGGCATACTGACGGCGGAGGATTTTCGCGATTACACCGGGGAATGGGTGGAGCCGATCAGCACCACTTACCGCGGTTGGACTGTTTATGAACTGCCGCCCAACGGCCAGGGATTGGCCGCGCTGATCATGTTGAACCTGATGGAGGTATTTCCTTTGCGGAGAATGGGCGCGAATTCCACGGAGGCTTTGCACATCATGATCGAGGCAAAGAAACTCGCCTACGCGGATTTGTTGCGCTACGCAGCTGATCCGCACTCGCACAGCATCCCGGTCAGTGGCTTGCTCTCGAAGGATTATGCGCGCGAGCGGGCGAAGCTCATTGACCTGGACCAGGCCAATTGCAACGTGCCGGCGGGGAATCCGCCGAAAGCGGGCACCGATACGACGTATCTCTGCGTCGTGGATGCCGAGGGCAACATGGTGTCATACATCCAAAGCAACTACCTGAATTTCGGCTCCGGCGTCGTGGCGAAGGGCACCGGTTTTGCGCTGCAGAATCGCGGCGCGTTATTCAGCCTGGATCCGGAGAGTCCGAACGTGCTGGCCGGTCACAAGCGTCCGTTGCACACGATTATTCCCGCGATGATGGAGCGCGAAGACTTGCGGATCGCTTTCGGAATCATGGGCGGTTGGAATCAGTCGCAGGCCCATGCGCAATTCGTTGCCAATATCGCCGATCATCGCATGAATCCGCAGGCCGCCCTGGAAGCGCCGCGTTTCACGAAGATGACGTTCGAAGGCTGTGACGTGGAGTTGGAAGGGCGCATTCCCCTGACCACGCGCGCGGAGTTGGTCAAGAAAGGGCACAAGCTCGAAATGCGTGGCGACTTCAGCAGCGCCATGGGGGGCGGGCAGGCGGTAATGCGCGATTTCAAGGGCGGCGTCAACTACGGTGCGTCCGATCCCCGCAAAGACGGCGCTGCGGTGCCGCAAAACCCGCCGGATCAGCAGGCTCGCTGAGCGCGAGAGGGCGATTCTTCGGACGGTTTGCCCGGGAGGCCGCAGCGGTTTCGGGCCTTCAGCGGCGCTGGCATGAAAGCCGCTTGTTTCCCCATAGCAGGATTTTTTACTGGAACGACCACGCGCGTGGCCGCTCCCGGGAAGGTGGTGTCCTGTTTTGGAGCATTGCTCCTGCACGTCCGGCGAAGTGAAGGCTGTTTTATGAAACGATTGTTGCTCTGTCTGGGTTTGGTGATGGTGATGGCCCCGCGCGTTTCCGCCCTGGAATGGCTGACCGACGTGGATGCCGCGCTGGCGCGCGCGCGCACCGAGCACAAGGCCGTGCTGCTGGATTTCACGGGCTCGGATTGGTGCGGCTGGTGCAAGAAGCTGAAAGCAGAGGTGTTCGATAATTTCGAATTTGCTCCTTACGCCAACGCGAACCTTATCATGGTCGAGGTGGATTTTCCGCGGCACAAGTCCATCAGCGCCGCCCAGCTTGCGGCCAACGAAAATCTGGCTTCCAAATACGGCGTCGAAGGCTACCCGACGATCATCCTGCTGAATTCCGCTGGTCAACAGATCGGCAAGTCGGGGTACCAGGCGGGTGGACCCAAGCCTTACATCGATCACCTGAAGAGCTTTCCCGGCATGCCGGATAACGCGGCTGCGCCCGCAGCTCCGGCGGCGGTGGCGGCGGCGGCAGCAAAACCGGCGGCTCCAGGCGCGGCGGCGAACGCACCCGCTGGAGCCCCGGCCCAGGCGAAGACCGCCGACGGCATTCCGCTCGTGGTTGCGGAATACGGGGACCTGAAGCTAAAGGGCATTTCCGGTTCCCCGACCCGCCGGGTGGTGCTCATCAACAATGAGACTCTGATGCAAGGCGAGACCGCCATGGTGAAGGCGCACAACAACACAGTGGAAGTCACCGTCAAAGAGATCAAAGATACTTCCGTCCTGATCGTCGCCGATGGCAAGACCGTCGAGCTGAAGCTTGGGTCGCGCCCGCGGCTCTAGGCTGTTTCGGCCCGGCCTGCCGGGCAAAGGAACCAGGACTGGCCGGCTTTCACCGGACGCCGCTTGCGCGAAACGGCGTCGTGGCTTACTCCTTATTGGAAGATGCGCGCTCAAGGAGAATCCCTGACCGGTTCAGGCTCGGACCTTGCGGTTTGTCTGCTGGCAATGACAACCGAAGGCCGCGCCAGGGTTTCCGCGAATCCCCCAACGCCGGACGACGACGACGCGCTGCCTTTGCTGCAGCAAATTCACTCGAGCGCCGTCCTGGAGCTCGCGCCGGGCATCCCGGAATTCTCCGCGCCTTCAGCCCTGTGGGGGGCGCGCCTGTTCTATCGGTTGTGCCGGGTGCTGGTTTGCCGTGACCTGGGCGAAGCGGAGGTCAGCGCGATCGACGCGGACCCCTGTCCGGAGCCGCGCCGCCCGCGGACGGATTGGTCGGTTGATCTGATGCTGCGGCACCTGCCGCGCATCTGGCAATTCGCGCGGCATCTGAGCAATGGCGATCCCCTGGTCGAAAAGTTGAAAAACATCGCGGCTGCGTGGCCGCTTTCCTCCGTCGGAATTCAGGGAGTTGAAAACTTGAATATTGAGACCTTCGCCGGCAATGCGGCTTTGCGCCGGCTGTACGCCGACCGGATCATTGCGGCGGGCGATGCCAGCCGCCTTGGCCATGCCGAGGTGGATCAACTTCTTCGCACCGACCTCGGCTTGCACCGCGAACTCGCGCCGCAACTTGCCGCCAAACTTTTTTCCGCGACCCATGACACCCATTGAAATCACCGGACGGCTCACCGCCGAAGTTCTCCAACCGATGAAACGCGATTTCGTAGGCAAGGACGAAATCATCGATCTGCTCGGCATCGGACTCGTTGGCGGCGAGAATCTTTTCATCCTCGGCCCGCCCGGCACGGCCAAAACCGCGCTCGTGCACCATCTCGCCGCGCGCCTGCAGGGCAAGACGTTCGACTACCTGCTCACCCGTTTCACCGAGCCGAACGAACTCTTCGGCCCCTTCGACATCCGCAAGCTCCGCGATGGCGAGTTGCTGACGAATACCGAAGGCATGCTGCCCGAGGCCTCCCTCGTGTTTCTGGATGAATTGCTGAACGCGAACAGTGCCATCTTGAATTCGCTGCTGGTGGCGCTGAACGAAAGACTCTTCCGGCGCGGAAAAGAAACCCGCCCGCTCGCCGCGCTCATGTTCGTCGGCGCGAGCAATCATCTGCCCGAGGACGACGCGCTCAATGCGCTCTTCGATCGCTTTCTCCTGCGCGCTCATTGTGAAAATGTTCCCGGCGAGCGGCTGCCCGAAGTGCTCACCGCGGGTTGGAAACTGGCGGCGGGCGGGCCGGCGAAATCGACTTTGAAGTTCGATGAACTCCGCGGTTTGCAGTCGGCGCTCGCCAACGTCGAACTCGGCACCGTTCGCCAGCCGTTTTCCGAATTGGTGCATCGCATTCGCCACGCAGGCATTCCGGTGAGCGACCGGCGCGCGGTGAAATTGCAGCGGGTCATCGCTGCCAGCGCCTTGCTTTCCAGCCGCATGGACGCGCGTTTGAGTGATCTTTGGGTCGTGCGGCATATTTGGGACACCGAGGAACAGCAGGAGGTGCTCGCCAGTCTCGTGGAGCAGGCGATCGGCAAGGAACCGTCCGCAGCCGGTGATCACCCGCGTGCGCATCCTTCCGAGGGCCCGGATGGCGAAACGTTGGCGCGCGATCTGGAAGCCATCGAGGCGTCGCTGAAGAACGGTGGTTTGCCGGAGGTGGAGAAAGCTTATCTTCGCGACCGTCTCGGCATTTTGGAAGGCCGCTGCCAATGGGTCAAAGACAGCGTGAAACGCGACTGGCTGATCAAGCGGGCGGGCGAATTGTGGACCGCGTTGAAGCCGGCTGAAACTCCGGCCGCTTGAGAATGAACAAACCTTGGGCCATCAGTCTGTCGAAGAGCGACGCTGCGGCGCTCGCCGGCTTGCGGCTGGTGCCGGGGATCGAGGTCAGCGAAGTGGGCGGGCAAATCTGGTTGCGCGGCCGGGAATCTGAGGCGGCTCTGGAAACGAAACTCAGCGGCCTGCCGGCGCGCGGGCGCTACGATTGGCTGCCGACCGGCCAGTTGCGTCCCGTGGGCAACCTGATTCCTTCGACCCTCCTGCCGCACGTCCAATGGCAGCCGCTCGCGTCCTGGCTGCAGGTTGAACTTCCCGCCGCGGCGTTGCCTGGGGATATCGGCGCGCGCGTGCGGCTGCGGCTGGTCCGTTCCAATGAGGAGCGCGAGGCGGACCTTTTGCTGGCCCGGCTCGAAGATTTCCGGCAATTCGCCGAACACGCCGCCGAGGTGCGTTTGCAACGGCTGCGCTTCGCCGCGAACGGCGACGGACAAGTGCTCGTGCGCGGCACGCCGTTGCCCTCGTTGCCGGGCAAACGATTCGTCATACGCGCGGGTGTGGCTGTGCCTTCCGGCTTCGGCTGGCAACCGGCCGTGGGCGAGGACGTCCTGGCCCGCGCGTTTCGCGCCAGCGGCGAGAGTCTGGTTATTTGGAGCGAAGACGGCGCGCTGGTTCGGATGCACAGCGAGCAATTTGTTCCCGCGAAACGCGGCGCCATCCGCGCCACGCTTGCGGCGCTGGAGGAGAAGGATTCGTGAATCCCGAGCGCCAACTGGCGGTCAATTATCTGCGTGCGCCCGGCGACGGGTTGTGGCGCTGGGCGGAGGACGGCAAGGTCGTCGTCTGGCGCGACGGCAGCACGGTGGCGTTCAAAGAGGAAATCATTTCCATTCTCGATCGGCTCGCGCCGGACGGCTTGCCGCCGTTTGGAGCGATCGTGCTCCTATTGGCGGCGTGCCGGGGCAAGGTTCCACACTTGAACGACGTTTATGTCGAACCGAAAACGCCACTGCCCACGCGCATCGGCAAAGATCCGGCACTCCTGCTCTCCGCGCGCAAACAATTAAAAGTGCAGCTCAGTGCCGCGCTGGTGGAGTTGGCGGCGGTCCAGAAATTGCCGGCGGAAGTGCGCGCTCCGATCCAGGCGAAATGTCTCCTCGCTGAGGCTGTGTTCGAACTCGCGAGGGCCGAACGCCATGTGGACGCTCGCGCTGTGGTCGTCGGATTGCGGGACAACCTGAACGACACGGAGTTGTTCGACGCCGAGCAGACTTCCGTTTATTCGCATCGTATCCGGCACGTGCACATGATCTGCCAGGGGCTGAAACGCCACACGGCGGAGTCGCTCGCACTGCGCCTGCGGACGGGGCTCGACCAACTGCCAGGGGAGATTGACCAGAATCTGCCGAGCGCCGAACGCGCCCGGCGTCTGATTGAAGAGCTCAGCCGCGATCGCGAGCACGGTGCCGTGGGACGCGCCGCGCGTGAATTAATGGCTGCCGTCCGTTTGCCGCGCCGATTGGGAATTCGTGAAGAGCTGGCTGTTGGCGGCGTCGCCGACATCACGAATCGCGGGCCGCTCGACCGATTGCTGCTGAGCGAACTCGCGCACGACGATCTCACCCTTTCGGTGCGCGTTGCGCTCAACGAAGCGCTCTACCTCCGCCGCGAGCCTCCGCGTCGCGAGCCGCCGGGCACGCTCGCGTTCCTGCTCGATTCCGGCATCCGCCTTTGGGGCATGCCCCGGGTGATTGCCACCGCTGTGGCGCTGGCGTTCATCGCGCGGGAAAAGCGTCCCGCCGAGGTGATCTCCTGGCGGGCACAGGGGCGGAAACTGGCGTCCGTGGATTTGCTCTCGCGGCAGGGGCTGACGCAGCATCTCGGCGTGCTCGAAACGGAAGCGCATCCAGGCGCGGCGTTGGCCGCCTTCGTCGAGGCGGTGCCGGAGGAATCGCGCAATCGCAGCGTCCTCATCACGCATATTGATTCGCTGGACGATCCCGAATTCCGTCGCGCGCTGGCGGAGAATGCCAGCGGCTTGGGCTTCATCGCCGCCGTGGATCGCCATGGCCGTTTCGAGTTGTATTCCCTGCCGCTCGCGCGGGGCAGGGCGGTGTGCGCCGCCGACCTGGATTTGGATGCCGTGTTCAATGGACCGGCCGTGCTGCCGCGGATTCGCAAAGTGGTGGCGCCGGACCTGCCCTTGATATTCGGCGTTTCGCCATTTCCATTTCTGCTTCCCGCGGGCGGCAAGATTGATTGCTGGAAAACCCTCGGTGACGGCGTCACTTTTGCCACCCTCAACGACCGTCGTTTGCTGCGATTCCGTGATGCGACTCGCGGCGCGCGCGTCGTGATGCCGGAGCTTCCCTCGGGCGAAACCGTGTGGATGGATTGCGACCATTTGGGTGACGCAAATGAAGTGGTCCACGTCGTCAAGCAGGCCACCAGCCAGCGCCCCGCGCGGCTGGTCTCGATCGCCCTGCCGGATCCCCAGGTGCGGGTTTTCGATTTGAGCACCGGGCCCGAGTTGCTGGCGGTGCATCGTTACGGCGAGGTCATTCTCGCGGTTCGTATGCATGACGTACGCGCGTATTCGTTGCTGGACGGACGGCTCCTGGGCCAGACGCGGCATCCCGCGAAATGGCTGCGCGGTCGTTTCTTCCAGGGCAATGCCCGTTTTTATTTCGCCGCCTGGAATGGCGAGCGCATCAGCTTCGAGGTGGTCACGATGCCTTCCGGTTGGGCGTTCCACGAAATCGTAACGATCTTCGACCGCGAAGGGACGGAAGGTCCCTGGGCGTTCAACACCAAGGCGGAGGTGATTTCCACGGCGTCTCAGGAACGGATTCGGCTCGCCACCGTGCCCGGCCTCACCCCAAATCAATACCAGTTGAAGGTCTCGGCCGATGGGCATCGGCTCAAGGTCACGGCCGAAAAACCAGCCCTCGATCTGAGTTTCGATTTGAAGCGTCACGAGCCCCGGTTGCAGGCTTTGGCGCCCACGGTGATCCAGTCGCTCGATCAGGCGCCGATCCTGCCGTACCGCAACCTTTATCGCGTGGTCGAATTCGTCGCCCCGGTGCCCGACGGCCTGGCTTTCTGCGGCCGTAAGAACACCTGGCGGAAAATTTCCCTGGATGCGGAGCGCCGGCTGGTCATTGGCAAGGACGAGGATTTGCGCGCGGAGCAAAAAATATCGCTCGTGGGGCCGATCCGAAAAATGGACGGCTGCACGCTTGAATCGGCCCATGGCCCCAACGGCGGCACCGTGTTCCTCGACAGCCGCGGGCTGCTGCATCTCAAAAGCTCCGACCCCAAGCTGCCCGAAGTCTCGCTGGTGCTCGCTTCGGGCGAAGTAGCCGGCTGGACGTCGGATGGCTACGTCTGCGGGCTGGATTTCTTTTTTGACGGGCCGTTTCATTCCGACCCGGCGCGCGTCTTCGACCGGATGATGAAAGTGTTGCACTCGCTGTGAATCAACCGCTCCAACTTCGTTATGTTTCCGCGCAGGAGGCTGCTCCCGATGCCTGGTTTTTGCCCGGCGACTCGGCGGAGCGCTGGCTCGAGGATTTGGCGCGTTGCGGGCTGGCGAACGCGGCCACGAAACTGGCGGTGATTGCCGGGTCGCCGGACGAATCCCGTTGCGCGGGTCTGCTGGTGGTTTTCGGAACGAACGGCACCGGCCATTCACCGGCGGGCGCGGCGTGCCGGCGGGTGGCCGGCCGTTTGTTCGTTCCCACGGACGCGGTGCTGCATCCGCCGGTCACCGACTTGGAAATGCAGAAGCTGTGCGGGTTTCCGACCGCGTTCTTTCATCCGGTGTTTGGCCTGAGCGCGTTTGAGGAAAGGGATACCATCCGCGTAAGCGATTTGATCGAGCCGCCCGAGGAACGGACCGAGGACTGGAACCATGCCCGCGCCGGGGCCGCCGAGCTGCCGGCATTAAATGGCGTGGAGCTTTTGCAGCCGCCCTCCATCGGAGATGTGTTTGGCGATGCGCCTTCCGAAATTGGAACCGAATCTCCCGACGACCTCGCGCCCGAGCCGGACGAACCGCGCGAAAACCCCGCTGCCAAGGCCGGTCGCGAATTGCGCCGCCGCTTCCTCGAAGGCGCGCGCGGCGCCATGCGTCGCCTGCCGCACCTGGGCTCGAAGCCCAATTGGTTGAACCGGGCGGAAGCATGGGTGCAGGGTCGGATCGCCGGTGTCTCGAAGGAACTCGAGCAACTTCGCAACAAGGAATTGCATCGGCTGCTCAGCATGTTGGATCGGGACCCCGACGAAGGTCTGCGCCACGCCATTCCGCTGAGCGGCCTTGCCCATCGCGGGCGGGGCGCCCCGGGCGGACGGCTTGGCCGGCGCGATTTGAAATTCGACCCGCGCCGCATGGGCGGGCAGGCGGCGGATTACTGGAATGTCCCGCACGACTTGCAGGAGCGTTTGCGCCGCCGCTATCGCGAGATGGCCGAACAGGAAATGCATCTCGGCCGTTTCCAGCGCGCCGCTTACATCTACGCGGAGCTGCTCGGCGACCTCGTCTCCGCCGCGAACGCGCTCAAGCAGGGCGGCCACTATCGCGAGGCGGCGATTCTTTACGAAGAGCGGCTGAACAATCCCATGGCCGCCGCGCGCTGCCTGGCGGATGGCGGTCTGCTGCTTGAAGCTATCGAACGCTACGAACGACTTGGCCAATGGCTGGAGGTCGCCGGCTTGCAGGAACGGCTGGGGAATATCCCTGCCGCCCACGCTGCCATTCGCCGCGTCGTGGCGGAGCGGCTTGAGTCTAGGGACATTCTCGGCGCGGCGCGGCTCGTCGAGGAGCGCCTGCAGGCGCCCGATGAAGCACTGGAGATGCTGCTCGGCGCCTGGCCGGACTCCTCGCAGGCGGTCAGTTGCCTGGGCGCCGGGTTCCGGTTGTTGTCCCGCCTGGGCCGGCACGAAGTTTCTCTCGAAAGGCTCGGCACACTGGCGCGTGAGCGGATTCCCAACTCGCTCGCTCTGCCGCTCGTTTCGACCCTGCGCGAATTGGCGCAGGACTATCCCCACGAGGTGTTCCGCCACCGCGGCGCGGACTTCGCGCGGGTGCTGGTTTCGCGGCAGCTCTCGCGAACTGAACTGCCTGACGACGCCGCCGTGCGTCTGCTCGATCAATTTGTCCGGCTGGCGCCGCAGGATCGCTTGCTGTCGCGGGACGCGACGCGCCACCTGGCGGATCGCCGCGTGCGCTCGGCGATGCTGCCGCCGGCTCCCGCGCCCCGGGCCGGGGCCCTGCCGGTGGTGCATCACCGCTTCGATCTGCCGCGGCAAACCCGCTGGTATGAGCTTCGCCGTGAGTGGCAGTGGTTTTACGCCCTGGGTTTGTCCGCCGGCCGGGTGACCGTGGTGCGCGGCGTGTGGGAAGGTCAATTTCAGAGCCTTTCCTGGGACTGGAGTTTGCAACATCACGCCCTCCGCCTCTTGCCAACGGAAGAGCAGGGCACGGCCTTGGCCGTGATGAGCTTCGGCGGCGGCGAGGCGCTGGTCCGGAAGTCCTTCCCCGCGTCCGATCTGTTCTTCAACAAATCCTGCCTCGCCGGCACGCCACCGTGGCTGCCCACCAATGCCTCGGCGGTTGCGTTTGGTGACACCTGCGCGTGGACGGTGCACCTGACCGACGACGGCGTGATTCTCTCCATATACAGCAAACGTTCCGGCGTCCTGCAAAGTTCCCGGGATATCACCAAGGAATTGCTGGAAGACACCGAGCGCAAAGAGGGAACGAAGCTCTCGCTGGCGGCGGTGCGCGATTCCGCCGTCGTGGCGTTTGGCAACCGGCTGGTTTACACCGGCGGTGACGGCGGTCTGGCGCGTGTCGAATTGGCCGGCCAGGTCACCGGGCTGCTGCCCACCATTTCCAGCGTGCGCGCGGGCGTGGCGATCATGCTCGAACACGGCGCGCTGCACTATTGGCTGGGCACGGCGAATCCCTTCGAACTGGAGCGCGACCTGGAATCACCCACGGGCACGTTCGTCCCCGGCGGCCCGCTGGTTTTGCTCTCCGGTTATCGTCTCGTCCTGCTGGACATGGATTCGGACGGCGTCCGCAAGGTTGCGCGCATGGACCTGCAGGGCCAGCGTCCGGTCGGCGTTTGTGCAACGTCTAACTACGGGGAATTTGGCGTCCTGGGCGCCGACGGCGCCATGACCATTTACCGTTTGCCCAGGTCCTGATCAGATTTTGGACCGCGCCGCTTCGCTCCGCCACCGCAGTGCGCAATACTCCTCCTTCGTCATTCGTGCTTCTTTCGGATTTCGTCATTCGTGCTTCGTCATTTCCCCCCCCCCCCGTTGTGCTTCGTCATTCCCCCTTCCCTCCCTCCAGATTTGACTTTACCACTCCCGTTCCCCAAACTTCCTTCGCTTTTTCGAGCGACACATGAAACTAAAATCGGTTCTCGTCTCCCTTGGATTCCTCAGCGTTCTGCCCCTGCTTTCCGCCGCCGACGCCCCGTCCTTCATCTCCGAAACCCCCCGCGAATTTTTCAGTTCCGGCGATTTCGACGGCGACGGGCGCACCGACGTTGTCATCGTGGACAAGCAGACTGGCAAGTACCGCATCGGCTATCAACTCACCGATGACGCCCTGACCTGGGTGGACTGCCGCTATTCTTCGTTGAAGGGTCTCTCCGGCTTCACCATCGGCCGGGTGATCGATCCCAAGTTGCCCGGACTCGCTTTTGCCTCCGCGGAAGGTAACCTGGTCACCGCGGCCTCCGCGAGCAACCCCAACACCGCCGCCAAGCCGGTGAACATTCCGTTCAGCGCCGCGCTCGGACCCAGCGTGGTGGGGGCGGTGCATGTAGGACCCGTTGGCGGCCTGGATGATCTGTTCGTGGGCAGCATCTACAATTCACCCGACCCCAACCAGGGCACGTTCGTGAAAAACGACGGCTCCGCCTTCGCGACGATTGCTGAGGAAGTCCTCACCGGCGTGCCCACCCGCGTCAACCAGGTGTCGCTTGCGCCCGGCAAACCGAATTCCCTATGCCTCCTTCTGAACGGAGACAAAGGCGTGACCCTGACCACCGAGGATCTCAGCGGGGGCAAGCCGGTCGCCGGCATCAAGTTGGAAGGTCTGCCGGCCGGATCCGACTATGTCTTTGGCCATTTTCGCGGCAGCCCGTCCCCGGAGCTGATTCTTTACAAGCCCGGCGAAAGCAAGATCACGGTGCGCCCGCTGGAGGCGTCCGCTTCCGGCGCTCCCACGGTGGGCGCGGCGAAGGATTTTGATCTCGGCGCACCGGTGCGCGGATTGGTCGTGCTCGATCCCGACAAAGGCAGGCGCCTGCTGGCAATTTTCGGCCAGGGTGAGAAGGCCGGCATCTTCAATTTCGACGCCGCCAAGGCGCCGGAACTTTTGGATACGCTCATGGCGACGAACGAGTACTTCACCGGCGCCGCCGGGTTGCCCAAGGGGCTCATCATCTTCGCCCAGATGGCTGCGGATAAATCCTCCATCCACTACCACGTTTGGAGCGAAGCCGGCAACAAATACGCTGGCGGTCCCTTCGGCAGTCTTCCCAGCCTGGCGGACAATGACAATGTCACCATCCCCGACATCCATGACCGCGTGGTTTCCAAGCTCGACGTCAAAGACGCCGCCGGAATGCGGCCCTACACCAACACGATTCCGGGCACTCCCATCACCTTCGCGATGGTGCCGATCCCCGGCGGTGAATATGTGATGGGCAGCCCCGACAGCGAAAAGGGCCACAAGGCCGACGAAGCGCCGCAGCACAAGGTGAAGATCGATCCGTTTTGGATGGGCGCCTGCGAAGTCACCTGGAACGAATACGAACTCTTCATGTATCCGGACGAGGAGAAGCGCCTGCGCGAAACTTCTCCCACCGACAAGGAAGGCGACAAGCTTGCCGACGCAGTCACGCATCCGTCGCATCCGTATGTCGAAATGAGCTTCGGCATGGGCAAGGATTATTTCCCCGCGATTTGCATGACCCATCACGCGGCGAACAAGTATTGCCAGTGGCTGAGCGCCAAGACCGGGCAGTTCTATCGTCTGCCGACCGAAGCCGAATGGGAATACGCCGCCCGCGCCGGCACCACGAACGCCTACTTCTTCGGCAACGATTCCAAGGAGCTGCCTAAATACGCGTGGTTCGAAGAGAATAGCGACTTCAAGTATCAAAAGGTTGGCAAGAAGCAGGCCAGTCCCTGGGGCCTCTACGATATCTACGGCAACGTCACGGAATGGGTCTTGGACCAATACGACCCGGACTGGTACAAAAAAGAAGCCGCCCTGGGCACCGTCACCGAACCCTGGAACAAAGCCACCAAGCCCTATCCGCACGCGGTCAAGGGTGGTTCCTGGGATGATGATGCCGCAAGCTGCCGCAGCGCCGCCCGCCGCGGTTCCGAGCGCGCCTGGAAGATGACCGATCCCCAGCTCCCCAAGAGCATCTGGTTCCTTTCGGACGCCCAATGGGTCGGCTTCCGCGTCATCCGCCCCCTCAAAGTCCCCCCGCCGGAAGAGATGCAAAAATACTGGTCCAGCGGCACTGAACGCGACTAGTCCCTGTAGCGCGGGCGTCCTCGCCCGCGGGTTCGGGCAGCGTCCCGCCGCCCGTCCCAAACCGCGTTAAGCGACCAAGCGCGTACCAGCGCAAACGAACGCGACTGAGGGCCAAAGGCCCGTCCCATACCAGCCCAGCCCAACGGGCTGGGTAGGTGCGCCTGAAAGGACTTGGGAGGGCTGAAGGCCCGATCCATGGAGAGTCAACAACAGGGCGGGTTTGGAATGTTAAAGCTATTCAAAGCACCTCTCGGACATCGCCCTACTTACTGCTGGCCGACGCTCCGCCTCAATCGAGTTGTAACCGACATTGTCTCTACTCATGGTAGGGATGCGCTTCTGCGAGGTCGCCGCTTCGTGGCGACCTGACCATGGAATCACATAAGCCGCCATAGGATGATCTAGCGCGGCCTTACCGTAATTGTACGGCTGGACGGGTGCTATACCCTAAGCTACTCTGTGTCTTGGTAAGCACAGGGTTTTAAGAGGTATCAAGGCAATCAGCAACCATTCATACCAGGCAAGGAATATGACTAGCGTATTTCAGAAATCCTTCCGGACTGTGCGGTCCTGCGTTTTCGGGTTGGTGCTTTTTGTGATCGCGGCTGCCCGCGCGGCGGATGGAACGCCGGTGTGGACCAACTATTACGGTCTCCCAGGCAATTCCATGGACCAGGCAATGTCCGTCGCGGTGGACACCAATGGCAATGTGATCGTGATCGGTTCGGGGCGCACGACGATCAAATACTCGAGTGCGGGGGTGCCGTTATGGACCAATTTTTGCGCGGACCAACCCAACGCCGTAGTCGTGGATGGCAGTGGCGATGTCATTGTCGCGGGCGGCTTCTCGGATTACGTGACGATCAAGTATTCCAGTGCCGGCGTGCCGCTCTGGACCAACCTTTTCGATGGCCCGGCCGGAGGGCAGGATATGGGGCGCGCCTTGGCGTTGGACGGAAGCGGCAATGTCTTTGTGACTGGCTGGACGACCGCCAGCGCGAACGTTTCCAAAGTCGCGACCATCAAGTATTCAGGTGCCGGCGTGCCATTGTGGACCAATTTCTCCGGCGGCCTGGGTGTCTTCACGGAAATTGGGAATGCCATAGTGGTGGACCATAACGGCGACGTGATTGTCGCCGGTTCGCTGGCGATGACGGGTGGGACGATCAAGTACTCGGGTGCCGGCGTGCCCTTGTGGACCAACCTCTGCAGCGGCACGACCAGCAACAGTTATAACGCCGTAGCCAACGCCGTGGCGGTGGATGCCAGTAATAATGTGGTTATCATGGGCATTTCGAAGCCGGCTGATAACCAGACTCAGAATTACATGACGGTCAAATATTCCAGCACCGGTGTGCCGTTGTGGACGAACATTTTCAACGGCACTGGGGCTCATGATGACTTTCCCACCGGCCTGGCGGTGGACAGCGCCGGCAATGCGATTGTCACCGGCCGTACGGTCGCCAAGCTCGTCGAGTTTTCCAACCCGAGTTTTGATTACGGGACGATCAAGTATTCCAGCGCCGGTGTCCCCTTGTGGACCAACAAGTTCAACGGCGCGGCCGACGGCGATGACCGGGCTTGTGGCGTGGTGGTGGATGGCAGTGACAATGTGATCGTCATGGGGTCATCGGCCAAAGGGCCGAGCGTTTTTGCTCTCGCCGCGATAGTGACGATCAAGTATTCGAGTGCGGGTGTGCCGATTTGGCTGAATGCGTGCGACGGCAAGGGCCAGGCGAGTCTGCCCAATGCCTTGGCGGTGGATCGAGCGGGTGGTGTGAGTGTCACCGGCAGTACCTTGAATGGAGGTGCTTCGTATGATTACATCACGATCAAGTATTCCGGAGCCGTCCCGCCGCCGGTCTTGCTTCCGCCGGTCATGTCCGGCACGAACATCCTCCTGACTTGGTCTGCCGTCTCCAACACGACGTATCGGCTGGAATACAATCCGGATCTGGATCCTGCCCACTGGACTCCCGTGCCTGGAGACGTCACGAGCCAGGGAAACGCAGCCAGCAAACTCGATTCATCCAGACTAGGCCGGCGCTTCTATCGCGTTCACGTCTTGCCATGATGGGCATTGCGCCTTCAGCCGCAGGGTAAGGGCAAAACCCGACTCTTGTTCCAGTAATTATTTTCTTCACTTGGACCGCCTTTGTCCATGTGCCCACAGTAGATTCCTTCCCGGATGGTGCAAATGATGTACACAGTTTGGCGGAATTCGGTCGGTTCGGGGTGTCCACCTGGCCTTTTGGACACTCGTCAAGCCAGCTTGCCGCTCCGCGCTTGGAGTTGGGAGCCTCAGTCTCCGTCCAAAGGGATTCCGTCAAGTCGCCAGTCGCCCCCGAGTCAACCCTCAGTCAAGCCCTGTCAAGGCTCTGGTCAACCCCTCAGTCAACCCAAAAACCCCAGCAATCAACCCTCGTCAAACCGGTCCAGGCAAAAAAAGGGGACCCAAATCCTCTGAATTTCCTCCCTTGCGCTTTCGTCCATCCATAGGCACGCTGCAATTCAATTTCGCCATCTAAACAAACCTCCAGAAGCCTTATGCAAGATCAATCCGGTACCCCCTCCCACGCGGTCTCACGCCGTCAGTTCCTGAAGAGTTCCACGGTCGCCGCCGCCGCGGCCGCGGTGAGTTTTCCCGCCGTCGTCAGCGCCGATACCAAGCAACCCATCAACGCCATTATCATCGGCGTGGGTGGTCGCGGGGGTGGCGCGGGCCGGAATTTCCTGGATGCCGCCAAGGAAGTCGGTTGCGACGCGAAGATCGTCGCCGTCGCCGATGTGTTCCCCGAAGCGGCCAACAAGGGGACCGAACACTTTGGCGTGCCGGCGGAAAAGTGCTTCTCGGGTTTTGACGGTTACCGCAAGGCGCTCGCGGAGCCGGGGGTGAATTATTGCATCCTGGCGACGCCGCCGGGTTTTCGCGCGTCACACTTCCGCGCGTGCGTGGAAGCCGGCAAAAACGTCTTCACCGAAAAGCCGGTCTGCGTCGATGGCCCGGGCGCGCGCATGATGTATGAGTCCGCCGAAATGGCGAAGCAGAAGGGACTCAAGGTCGCCGCCGGCACGCAGCGCCGCCATCAGGCTGCTTACATCGATACCATCAAACGAATCCAGGACGGCTCGATTGGCGATATTGTCACGCTGCGCGCGTATTGGGTGAACGGCGGCCCGATCTGGCATCGCGGCGACAAAGGGGACACCGAGTTGGAACGTCAGGTTCACAACTGGTACCACTACATCTGGCTGTGCGGCGATCATATTTGCGAGCAGCACGTGCACAATCTCGACGTCTGCAATTGGATCATGAACGATCACCCGGTGAAGTGCTGGGGCATGGGCGCGCGCCAGCAGTTGGGCGACAAGAGCGGTGAGATCTGGGACAATTTCGCGGTCGAATACGAGTACGCGAACGGCGTGCGCCTGTTCAGTTACTGCGGCCAGATCAAACGGGAGTGGTCCTCTGTCAGCGAAGATGCCGAAGGATCAAAGGGCACCGCT
This sequence comes from uncultured Verrucomicrobiota bacterium, assembly GCA_964448135.1. Classification (GTDB taxonomy): domain Bacteria; phylum Verrucomicrobiota; class Verrucomicrobiia; order Limisphaerales; family UBA8199; genus CAYUVH01. The sequence goes on from CAYUVH010000019.1 coordinate 126,401, forward strand.
GCTTTATCCGGAGGGGCTGGCGGAATGATTCGCCCCAAGGGAGGGGAGTTAATCCGGATCAAGAACAACAATGTGGATCCTTATGTGCAGGAGCACATCGATCTCATCACGGCCATCCAAAAGGACTTGCCGTTGAACGAAGCTAAGCAGGTGACCGACAGCACCGTCACCGCCATCATGGGCCGTGAAGCCGCCTATACCGGCGCGGCGATGGATTGGGAAACGATTGTGAATTCGAAATTCGCCTACGGCCCGGATCAGCTCTACAAGGATTCCTCCAAGATGGCTTGGGGCGAAAGCCGCGTGTTGATGCCGCCCATGCCGAGCCTGCATGACATCCGGAAGAACCCGGCCCTGATCCAGGTCGCGAAGGCTTGAGGAAGGTCTCCATTTTCACGACCGGGCCGCTGCGCCGCAGCGGCCCGGTTTTAGTGTACTTCGTGGGTTTGCTCCTGCTGACGGCTTTTGCCGTTGGCTGTCACACGCCCGAAGTGGCGCTTCGCCGTTACGAATTCACCGCGCCCGCCATGGGCACGGAATTCCGCATCGCCTTGTATGCTCCGACGCGTACCGACGCGCGCGCAGCCGTCGAGGCGGCTTTTCAACGCGTCGCCGATCTGGAAGGGATCATGAGCGATTATCAGGCGGACAGTGAGCTCATGCAGTTGTGCGACGGCGTCTACGGTAGACCGGTGCGCGTCAGTGCCGATTTGTTCGCCGCACTGGAGATTTCCGAAAAGGTCTCCCAAGAATCCGACGGCGCCTACGATGTGACCGTTGGCCCCTATGTGAGGTTGTGGCGCTTCGCCCGCAAACGCAAAGTGCTGCCCACAGAACAGGAACTCGCCGAAGCCCGGGCTTCGGTAGGCTGGAAGAACCTGCGCCTCGACACGAAGAACCGGACCGTCACTCTCCTTGAGCCCAACATGCGTCTCGACCTGGGCGGTATCGGCAAGGGCTACGCCGCCGACGCCGCGTTGAAGGTGCTGCGGAGCAAGGGATTCAACCGCGCACTCGTGGCCGCCAGCGGCGACATCGCGCTGGGTGATCCGCCTCCCGGGCAGCCGGGGTGGAAAGTGGCCATCGGCGGTCTGGCCGGCGGAACCAACGGCCTGACCTTTCTGCTGCACAACGCCGGGGTCTCCACCTCGGGGGATACCGAACAATTCGTCGACATCGGCGGCGTACGCTACTCGCACATCATTGATCCGGCCACCGGCTTGGGTCTGACCAATCGAATTCAGGTGACGATCGTCGCGCCCAATGCCACGACCACCGACAGCCTCGACACGACGGTGAGCATCATGGGAGTGAAACGCGGGCTGGCCCTGGTGGACTCGCTGAGCGGCACCGGCGCGCTCATCTTCGTCGTCGAAAATGGTCACACCCGCGAGTTCCCTTCAAGCCGTTGGAAGCAGCTTACCCAGGGGCGCTGAGATTTCCTCTCTTTACAGAAGGGCTCTCCCGGCCTAAAGAGGATTGTGCTAGGTGACGGAAATTTCGGTTGGTTGCTGCTCGCCGCCTTCGGCGTGGTGATGCTTGCCTGGTTGGCCATGCGTTTTTATACGACTCGCCTGAGCCGTCGGCGCCGGAAAAGCCACAGTCCCATCGTCTCCAAATCGCGCCATCCCACCGTGAAATTCAGCGTGAATCCGCAGGACCAAAAGCCGGGCGACCGCAAGCGGCGGAAGTAGAGGCGAGGCGACCCACCGCATATTCGGAAGCGATGGCTGAAAAGTGATCCTGTGCGTGCTTCATTCTTTGGCCGAAGGCTGGGGCTGACCTGCTTCCACCCGGGAGGCGGGTCCATAACGGCAACATTAACTCAGCAGGAAAAGGCCTGCGACTGAAAACCGGGGACGCCGGTGCCGGCCTCCATGGGGCGAGAATGGACATTGACCGAACCGGCATTTAAGCAATTCTGGCATGCGTGCCAATCAAGCTGGCGTTTGCGTCACTTGGCCGAGGTCTCGATAAGTTTGAGCTTTCCATTGGCGAAGCAGACGTGGCCGTGGACTTGGCAGCGGATATACTCGTTGGTGTCTCCATCGTAGAGCGGACCGGTGGCGAGGGTGTAGCTGCTGTTTGTGGGTGAAAGCTCCATCCAATTCGTCAATCGTGGCCGCGAATTATCCGCCGGACAGTGAAACAGCATTGGGCCGTAGGACACATTGGAAAAGGTAATCATATCTGCTGGCAGAGCGGAATTCGTACGATCCAACGTCCAGGTTCGGGCGTCCAGCCACATTTGCCGAAGATTGTTTTCGCAGGTGGGAACCTGCGAATGAGCCAT
>CAYUVH010000020.1:0-67532 GCA_964448135.1 uncultured Verrucomicrobiota bacterium
GAGCGGAACGTGACCAGCCCGTACGCGGTCTTCGAAGTTTTCACGAGCGAAACGTTGGCCCCGCCATCAACCGTGTAGATGCCACGGGGCACCTGGGTCGCCGAGGCGCCTTGCACCGAAAAGCCGGCGTTGAGGTTCGTCGCGTAACCCGCCAGCACCAGGACCGAGCCGTCGCCCGCGCGGGTCATCTGGCAATCCGTCGTGGCGTTGCCCACCATCACCAGCGCGCTGCCGCCGTCTTCGGGAATGGCCAGCGTGCTAACGTTGGTGCCGACCAGGTTGAAGGCATCAATGTAAACCGAGTTGCCGTTGGCTGAGAGGGTCTGGATGCCATCGCCGACACGCAGCACCGCAAGATTTCCGCCCATCAGCGCGATGGCGGAATTCGACACCGTCAGCGAGGCGCTGTTGGTCGCGCTGCCAGAGAAGTTGCTGACCTCGAGCGTATAAGTGCCGGAGTCGCCCGTGCTGACGTTCGTCAGGTTAAGCGAACCGGCATTGGGAACCGCCAGCGCGCTGCCGCCATTTTTCCGCCAGACATAAGTGAAAGGCGGCGTGCCGGCAATTCCCGGCGCGAAGGCCACGCGCGTGCCCGCGGCGACGGTGCGCGAATACATCGGCCAGGTGATGCTCGGCGGGTCCACCACCGTGAGGCTGCCGGCGGAGCTGGTGATGGTCTGGCAACCGCTCACGACCACGAAGTAACTGCCGGTATCGTTGGTGACCAGGTTGTTGATTGTGACGCTGGCGGTGGCTGAGTTGTTGGTGTTGGCGCCATCGGTCAGGGCGTTCGTATGGCTGTTGGAAACGTGATACCATTGGAAGCTCGGCGAACCGCTGGCGGAAACGTTGACCGACAGCGTTACGGAAGCCCCCGCGGCGTTGGTCTGGCTGGCCACGGGCTGCGCAATGAAGAACGGATCATTCACCGTGAGCGTGGCCACGCTGCTGGTGGTCCACGCGCCGAGGTTGTTCGTCACGAGGACGGAATAGCCACCCGCTGCGTCGAGGCACGTTGCGGCCGCGACCGTGAGCGTGGCGCTTTGATTGCCGGGAAATTTGCTGTTGTCCGTCAACGCCACACCATTCGTCAGCCATTGGTATTTGAACGGCCCGGTACCGCTGACCGTCACGCTGAACTGCGCATTCGAGCTGTTATTGACGGTGGTGTCGTTCGGTCCCGAGGTTACGGCGGGATCAATCACGCTGAGCGCTGCGTTCGAGCTCAGCACCGAAGGTCCGGTGCCGCCGACCGTCACGGCATACTGGCCGACATTGCCTGCGTTGATGTTGTTCACATGCAATGTGGCGGAGCTGGCGCCGGTAATCTGGCCGCCGTTCGACAACGGTATGGTGTCCTTGCTCCAAAGATAAGTGAGCGTGCCCGAGCCCGCCGCGCCCACCGTAAAGGTGGCATTGGCGCCGGGGGCCAGCGTCTGCGAAACCGGCTGGTTGGTGATGATGGGATCCGAAACTGAGACCGTAATGGACGCCGTGCTCACGGAGCTACCGTACGGGTTGCTGGTGACCGATAGCGAATAGATGCCGGCCAACGCGGTCGAGGCATTGGTCAGTGTCAGGATTCCCGTGGCCGAACCGGAAATGCCATGACCGTCTGCGGTGATCGCGACCCCGTTCGATTTCCAGGCAAAGCTGAGCACGCCCGGGCCGGCAGCGCCCGGATCCAATACGAGGCTGGCTCCGTAATTGACGCTTTGGCTGGCGGCATAGGTGTTGGTGAAACCCGGTGGTCCGCCCGGCGTGACGTTCGACCAGTTGGTGCCGATGCGTATTTCGTCGGCGAGGAAGGACACCCCCGAATTAGCCTGCGGCGCGACCAGCAGGCTCTGAATGGTGGTGTTGAAAGTCGCGTTGCCGACACTGTTGCTCAACGTGGCCGCGGGCCGGTTGGCGGCATCGCCCAGGTCGATCGTCGCGCTGTTGAGATCGTTCGGCGACGGGTTTACGACCGCGTAACCGATGACCACGGACGCACTGACAAAGACATATTTGACCACCACCATAACGGTGTCGCCAGGACTGAACTCGGTTGCAGAGTAGGTCGCCGGCACCTGGGTTCCGTTGCTGGAGAAATAACCGCTGGCGATACCCACATTGAACTTGTTGGTGTTGACCGCGCCCGCCCGCACATAAATCCGCGCCGGGATCGTCGTCGGCATCGCGTTCTGATTGGTCGTCGAGGTATTATTCAGGCAGAAAATGTAATTGCTCCCCACGGCCGCGAGATTCCCCATGTCGAGAACGCGGAACAACACCGAGTAGTAAATAGCGTTGTTCTGCATGAGGCTGGTGCCCTGCGAGTGATAACGCAGACCCCAGGTGGTGTTCGTCGTATAAAACGCGAGCGAATTGCTCGCCGAGAGCGCAAGCCCGGGATAGTTCAGGCCCACGTTGGTGACGAGGGTGGGCACGGTTGCGCTGGCGTTGGGATGCAGATAGGTCCACTTGAAACCGCTCGACACGTTCGTGCCCGTGCTGCCGATGTCAAAAGCATCGGCATAAGCGGTGAAGCCATCGTAGGTGGGCAGCGTGACGGCGGCGCGGGCGAAATTGCCGAATGCGCTGAGCGTAAACAGGAGTGCAAGGAGTCGTTTCATGGGTCGCGGTTGGGGTAGTTGTTCGGTAATTGCCCGGCTTCGAAAATGTCAATTGGCGCGGCAGGAGTACCGGAAGGAAATCATTTCACAAAAACAGAAAGCGCGAACTGAATTACAATCCGGACACGTGAAAACCATCGCAATTCCGTTCGGCGCGAGTCCGCGCATCAAAAGGGCCATTGAAAAAACCTTACGTTCACTATTGCGAGAGTCAAGGGCGGCCACGTAAAAATACGGAAAAAACTGGCGTCGCTTGGCGCATAATCCCGGTCGGGATTTGTAGGGCCCGCAGGCCGATTTTGCGCCTGATTTTGTGCGACATTGTCACTTTCCCGTTTGCGATTGCCTTCAAAACTCACCCGCGCTACCATCCCGCATTCGAGCGTTTCGTTAACGACCTCATGAGCAACCTGGCAACGCCTGTCGTGAACCAGCGCTCGCCTTGAACACTCCACCGCACCGTGGCCCAACCAAAACCATCCAACTTCAAAGGAGATAAAAAGACCCGGATCCTCCTGGTGGATGACCACGCCGTGGTGCGCTACGGCCTCGCGCAATTGATCAACCGCGAAAGCGACCTGATCGTGTGCGGCGAGGAGGAAGACGCCGGCAACGCGCTCGCCGCCATTGGAAAACTCTCCCCCGACCTGGTGGTGGCGGACATTTCCCTCAAGGAAAGCAGCGGCCTGGAGCTGATGCGAAACATCAAGGCGCAGTACAAGGGCCTGCCCGTCCTCGTCGTGAGCGCTCATGACGAAAACATTTACGCCGAAATCGCCTTCCGCGCCGGCGCGCTCGGTTACTTGATGAAGTCCCACTCCCTCGAACGCGTCGTGCCGGCCATCCGGCGCGTGCTCGAAGGCGCCATCTACGTCAGCGACAGCCTCGCTGCCCGCATGCTGGAGCAGCAGGTTCGCGGCAATCGGGACATGCGCGAGTCTCCGGTGGCCACCTTGAGCGACCGCGAGATGGAGGTCTTCCAGCTCATCGGCCAGTGGAAAAAGACCAAGGAAATCGCCAGTTCGCTGCACCTCAGCGTGAAGACGATTGAATACTACCGCGAGCAGATCAAGCGGAAGCTCAACGTCACCACCGCCGGCGAACTCACCCAGTACGCCACCTCCTGGGTCGAACGCAAAGACCCGACCTGAACCTCCACCCCGGGGAACGCCCGGGGTACCATTCAGACTTCGACCGGGCCAAAGTCCCTCCCTCTCCCGGTTGTTCACGTAAGTGGTTGGGATTACTCTGACGTCAAGAAAGATGCCTTCGGCAGCTACGACACTAGAGGGGACGAACCGCGCCACGCTCCGCCAAACGCGGTCCATCCAAAACAGAAAAAATATGGGATTCTCAGTCGCATCAGTGCCCTTCACGGGCCTACCGGCTCCGGCCGGCAATACTACCACCGGGACCGCCCCGGCGGAAAGCGTCGCCACCGCCCGCAAGGCCCCTGCCCTGCGGCTACTGCTCGTGGATGACCATCCGGTCGTCCGCAAAGGCATTGCCCTTTGCCTCAGCAACCGCCCGGAACTGGAAATCGTCGGCGAGGCCGGCGACGGCCAGGCGGCGGTTCGCAAGGCCCGGGAACTCCAGCCCGATGTCGTGCTCATGGACATCGAGATGCCCCAGATGAGCGGGCTCACGGCCACCGAGATCTTGCGCAAAGACCTGCCCCAGCTCAAAATCATCATCCTTTCCGGCTTCAACCAGACCGAGCACGTATTGCGCATTGTGCAGTCAGGTGCACATGGTTACGTCCTCAAAGACGCCCCCCTCGACCAACTCCTCTCCGCCATCAGCGCCGTTCGGAATGGCGAATCCTATTTCAGCCCCGAAGTGGCCCGCGTGGCGCTCAATCAATTTGTCCGCGGCTGCCAATCCGGACCCAGTGCGAGCACTTTGACCCATCGCGAGCGGGAAGTGCTCATCCAGATCGCCGAAGGTCTCAGCAACAAGCAAATTGCCAGCCTGCTGGGCGTGGGCGTGCGCACGGTGGAAACCCATCGCGAGCGCATCATGCGCAAGCTGGGCATCCACAGCGTGGCGGGCCTCACCCGCTTCGCGCTGGCCAACGGACTCTCCAGCCTGCGGGACGCCACCGTCCCCAGCCCGGCTTACTAAGGGCGTCGCGTGGGGGAGGCAATTCCTGCTATGCGGTCCCCGTTTCGCGCGCGCAAACTACAGGTACAGGTCGCGTTTGGCATTGCGGTTTCCCTCGCGCCGCTCTGGTCATTTGTCGGCGGATTTGTGAGCCGGCCGGATGCGCGCGGCATGGCTGACGGGCCAGAAGGCCGCTGGTACTGGCCCCTGGCTTTCGCCTTTATGCTGGCCGGCTTGCTGGGCTGCGCCGCGACGCCGCTTTGGTACCCGCAAAACCTCGAACGAAAAATCATCTTTACCATCCTCGGCATCTTCGCGTTCATGGCCGCCTGGGTCCTGGGCATGATGATGGTGGGTTCGATCTGGCAATTTGTGGACTGAAGCCCGGCATCGCTGAGCGCAGGCTTCAAACTCAGCCGCTTCTCGGTTTTGCAAACCGGTGCCGCCGCGCAATTTGCTCTGTTACAATTCTGTGACAAACCGATTATTTGCGTGCGCGTTTGCCCCGATTGTGAGAGCACTGGGGCGATATGTTTTCACTCCAAAGGCTGCTCGGAAAGGAAGACAAGTTTTTCACTCTTCTGGAGGCCAGCGCGAAAGAAGCGCACTCCAGCGCGCAGGCGTTGCTGAAGCTGAGCAAATCGCTTGACCAGCCCGCCGTCCTGGACGAGTTCATGCGCTCGCGCAGCAAGGACAAGGAGATCACCCGGGAGATCACCTCGGCGATTTACACCACTTTCGTAACGGCGCTGGAGCGGGAGGACATCCAGACGCTCTCCACCGCGCTCTATAAGATTCCCAAGATCATCCAGAAGTTCTCCGAGCGCGCCCGGCTCTCGCCACAACTGCTGCACGGCGTGGACTTCTCCACGCAAATCGGGCTGCTGGAAATGGCCGCCTCGGTCGTGCTCGAAATGGTGCAGTCACTCCGCGCGGGCATGGACCTCGAAAAAATCAAGGACCTCAATGACCGCCTCCAAAATCTGGAAGGCGAAGCCGACAAGAAAATGATGAAGCTTTACGAGGACCTTTTCAGCGGCAAATACCAGGCGTTGCAGGTCGTGGCCGTCAAAGATCTTTATGAATTGCTCGAGCGCGGAGTGGATCGCTGCCGTGACGCGGGCAATGTGATTGCGAATATCGTCCTGAAGAACTCGTAAAGGCCATGGGGCTGCTTCTCACCGTCATCCTGGTGGCCCTGGCCTTTGAGTATATCAATGGCTTCCACGACACCGCGAATTCCATCGCGACGGTCGTCTCCACCAAAGTCCTGACCCCGCGCCAGGCGGTCATTCTCGCGGCGTGCACCAATCTGTTCGGCGCGCTCATGGGGACGGGTGTGGCGCAGACGATTTCCTCCGGGTTGGTGGACGCCAAACTGGTCTCGATGGATTCGCAGGTAATCATTTGTGCGCTGGCCGGCGCGATCATCTGGAATCTGGTCACGTGGTGGTTCGGCTTGCCGTCCAGCTCCAGTCATGCGCTGATCGGCGGTCTGTGCGGCGCCGCGCTCGCGGCCTCGAACAACAATTGGGACGTCATCATCTGGTCCCAGCCGAACGCGGAACACTGGTACAAGGGCAAGGGACTGCTGTGGAAAGTGGTCGTGCCCATGATTACCTCGCCGCTCGCCGGCCTGATACTGGGCTTTCTGCTGATGGGCTTCCTCTACCTGATCCTGCGCAACGCCCGCCCGACGAAAGTGAACCGATTCTTCGGCGTCGCTCAAATCTTCAGCGCCGGCGGCATGGGCATCATGCACGGCACGAATGACGCGCAAAAAACCATGGGCATTATCGCGCTGACCCTGCTCGCGGCGACGCAGGCGGGCAAACTCGAAGGCCTCCCCGCCTGGCTGTCCTTCCTGCATACGCCGCAACCCACAGGCAACGAGCCCTTCAAGATCGCCATGTGGATCAAGATCACGTGCGCGCTCGTGATGGCGGCCGGCACCGCTGTTGGCGGCTGGCGCATCATCAAGACCCTTGGCCACAAGATGGTAAAGCTTCACCCCATCAACGGCTTCGCCGCGGAGGCCAGTTCCGCGCTCGTGATCGGCGCCGCCACGTCGCTGGGGATTCCGGTCTCCACCACTCACAACATTTCGGCCGCGATCATGGGCGTGGGCGCCGCCCGCCGGTTTAGCGCGATCAAGTGGACGGTCGTGGAACGAATGGTCTGGGCGTGGATTTGCACGATCCCGGTTGCCGCGGGTCTGGCCTACGGTTTCGTGCGCCTTTTGAAGGTGTTGGGAGTATAATCTCCGCCGTATCAGCTGAGATAACGAGGCTCCATATTTCCGATAGCGTCGAGGCTTTCGATCAGATGGAGCCTCGTCACTTTCCAAGATACAGAGATTGCGTGCGCGCGGTAACTCAATACCGTTGAGGATATTGAGCGAAAAGCGGCAGAGGACTGCCGCACTCCAAAACCTGGCGGACTTCGGACAGCCTTTGTGCGTGCGGGGCCGTATCCTAATCCACCAAGCGCACGCGATTGAGAAGCTCGGCTGCTACGAATTCAGGGGCTCGTCATCACCTTGTAGAATCGCTGCGGCTGATTGGTCGTGGCGTCCGTGAACTGCACCGGACTTCCGCCAATGACGAGGTTCGTCAGCAACTGCCAATCCACAAAGTTGCTTCCCCACAGCACCGAATAATTTCCCGGATCACCGCTGACGGACATCTGGATCTGGCCGCCGGCGAGCTTGACGACGGAATTGAACTGCGGCGGCACCAGCGGGTTCACCGTGAGCACCGCGTTGGAACTGATCGCCGTGCCGGCCAAATTGGTGATCACCACGCTGTAATTTCCGCTGTCGTTCGTCTGGGCGTTCACGCGCGTGTAAGTAGAGTTCGTCGCGCCGGGAAGATCGCCGGTGTTGAACTTCCATTGGTATCCCAGCGGAGCCGTCCCGGTGGCATTCACTGTGAACGTCACATTGCTGCCCACTTTCACCACCCGGCCGAGCGGCTGCAACGTTATGCCTGGGGGAACCAGCACCGTGAGCAGGGCGTTCGACGAAAGCAAGCCGCCGCCTGCATTCGTGATGCCCACGGAATAATTTCCGGCGTCGTTGGTGGTCGCGGCGATGCGCGTATAGCTGCTTGCGGTGGCTCCGCCGATGTTCGTGCCGTTAAGTCGCCATTGGTAAGTAAGTGGTGACGTGCCGCCGGCTTTCACTGAAAACGCAGCGCTCACGCCCTGCGTCACTGTCAGACTGATGGGCTGGTTCGTGATGACCGGTGCAACGGCGCCAGTGTAAACTCGCACATTGTCGAAGATCGCAAAGCTGTCCGCCGCCGGGCTCGCAATGGAATTGAAGCCATCGAAATAACCGATCATGACGTTGCCGCTCGTGTAAGCAGACGTGTTGGTGCGCTGGGCCATGACGATGCCGTTGACCTGCCAGGTGATGAGCGAGCCGATCTGGCTGAGCTCCACCTGGACCCAGCGTTTGCCGGGCGCGCCCTGCGTCTCATACGCCGGGTACGGGAACATCGTCTGCCATGGCGTGTCCGAGTAGTGATCTCGCGTCGCGCCACTCGCCCCGAGGCCGCTGTTGGCGAAAGTTAACTGCGTCGGCGCCGCGGCGCCGTTGCCTTGATACGCGCGATAATCGCTCCCGCCGCTGCCCCCCTCGCCGTCCATGGCAAACCACAATCCGTCGCTGGAAGTGCCCGTGGTGGACCAATTCACGCGCGTGCCGGTATGATTGATGCCGCAGGTCTGGTATTCGGTCGAGCCGGTGCCCCCGCCGGACACACCCGGATAATTGATCCAGGCATCGAATTTCAGGCAGTAATTGTTGCTGAACGTGAAATTCTTGGGATAAAAACTCAGTCCCACCACCGATGCGGTGGCGTCGTTTTTGTTCACGGTCACCTTGAGACCCCTCGTGCTCCCGCCGGAATTGGGCGCCGAGGGAATGAAGTTCGTGACGTCGTTGGTGGTATAGGCCTGGGCGCTGTAGTCGAAGGCCCAGTTCGTCGTGTAATCCGCGATGCCATTGGCCGCGCCCCAGAACATGTTCCACCGGGCCGCGCTGTTCGTTTCAAAATCATCCGCAAATGCGAGCACCCACACCGGCGCCACCGTCAACGTCGCGACCCGGCTCGTCACCATGCCCAGCGAATTGCTCGCGCTGACGGAATATCCGGCCGCGTCGGCGGACTGCACGTTCGCCAGCGAGTACGCGCTGTTCGTCGCCCCGGCAATGAACGCTCCGTTCTTTCGCCATTGATATTTCAACGCGTTGGTGGACGCGGCCGTCACTGTGAAGGTGGCGTTCGATCCCGTTTGCACCACCTGGCTCCAGGGATCCGCCACGATGGCCGGCACCCCTGTGATCAGGTTCATGAAATGCGACCAATTCCAGTAGATGCCCGGATCGGTGTGCGTGTTGCACATCGGATTAATCGACGGGTAGTTCGTGCTCATCCAACTGACCCAGGTCGCGTTTTGCCATTCGCCGTGGCCGACGATGTGGTTGCGGTCCCGCAACACGTGGAATTTATTCGCCACGTAACGCTGCAAGGCGGCGGAAGCCACATACATCGTCTCTGTATACCAAGCCGGGCTGCTGACAAAGCCCTCGTGCTCCGTGCCCGTGCTCCACGTATTCAGGCACACGGCATGCCAGGCGTAATTGGCGTCGCGCACCGATTGGGTGACGTCCCCGCCGGGAGCGTCAGGATTGTCATCGCCGGTATGGCCGTCCTCGTCGTTGCCGTGCTTCAGGCCGTTGACGAGGTATTGGACGCTCGCCGAGACATTGTAATTCCCGTTCGTATTCAGGTCGCACCGGTTCAAATACGAAACGCTCGACTGGTAATACCCCTCCATGTCGTGGATCACGATCAGGGAATGGCCATTGCCTGAGGTGTAGTACTTGTTGCAGGAAGCCGGCGGGACCCAATGGGCGGGAGCATAATCCGGTTGCGCCTGGGCCGACGAGACCCCCGACAGAAATGCGGTTGGCGCCAAAAGAAGACCGGCGGCGCGGGCCGGCGAGATACAACACCCGCGCAAAGAAAGTGATTTCATCAAACGTGGCACAATATAGCCGGAATCCCGTAAGATTTCAACCGCGGAACGAATCCACATCCGCCTGCGTTCAGGACGGCTTTTGACTTCCCAGAGCCTCGATGTTCCGCGCTGCTTCACGGCTGGCGGAGGTGTCCGGATACTCCCGGATAGTCTGCTCGTATACGGCCATCGCCTGGATTTTGTCGGTGCTCTCCAATCGGGCTGCCTGGTCCAGCAGGCGCTTGGAGTCACGCTGGGCGTTGGGCGCCTCATCCTGTTCGCTGACCGCGCAATACGCCCACAAGGCTGCGAGAATTCGCACACCGATCACCACCCAGAGGGCTCCGTGGCGGGTGAGCAAAACCAGAAACGAGATCAGAAGCATCACTGCGGCCGGCACCCAGGCGCGCACGTATATAAGCCCCAGAGGCCCAAACAGAATTGCCAGGCTCACCGCCAGCAGCCGGGATTTCTTTCCAGGCTGTGGCGCATCCCCCGGGGCTGGAGTCGCCAGCACGGTGCCGCAATTCACGCAGGTGGCGAACCGATCCGGGTTCGGCTTGCCACAATAGTCGCATTTCTCGGGTGCCACGTCAGTCATGGGAAAACTCGCTTGAGATTAAATCGTGTGAATTTGTTTCTCAACTCTCTCCTCGCCGGCTCTTGAGCGCGTTGCTTGAGGACAGTCGATGGTCGAAGTTCAGCCAATTGACGCCGTTCGCTTGAAGAAATATTGTCGCTGCACGAAGTTTTCCCGACATCACGACCAACTGAGCTTGTCTGATAATTGAGCCCGATGTGGACGCTCGTAATCATCGTCGTTGTGTTTTTCCTGGTGCGTTTCTGGGACCCGGGGGATGCAAATCCTGCCCCTCCTCCGCTCGAAACGCCGCGTGCGCGCGCCACCGCCGCAATGGCCGCGAGCCCACCCCCGCTCGTGGACAAATCCATCACCTACCGGCTCACGCGTTGGGACCTCTTGATCTTTCAACTGACGGTCATCCTGCGCAACCGGATCACGCGGCTGTTGTTTCCCGTGGGACTGATTCTCATTGAATTCATAGTCCTGATTCCAGGCCTCAGCCTCCGGCCTCTCGCAACCACGGTTTCGATCGGAATATTCTGGGCGCTGCGCCTGACACTGGCGGTCATCCTCGGCGTTTCAATAGTGTCGGCGCTCCTAACACTGTTGCTCAGCAACAAAGGCATGGTTGGCCGGCACGTGCTGGAGATAACCAAAGAGGGGCTGCGCGAGAGAACCGAGATCAACGACACCACCCACGACTGGGGCTCTGTCCGTCGCATCGTTTCCCTGTGGGGCTACCTCTACATTTACATCGGCGAAATGAAATCCTATCAAGTCCCTCGACGCGGCATCTCCCCGCCGGACTTCGCCGCATTCGAGACCGCCCTCCGAGCCCACGCCGCGCAGGCCAACGGTTTTGTTTCCTGACCGTGGCGCTGCCTTTCGTCATTGGTAGTTTGGAGCTTCTCTGAAGTTTGAATTTTGATGTTTGGAGTTTATCTGGTTCTTGGTCCTTGGTTCTTGGAGCTTTTCAAGTTCCAGGTTCTTAGTCCTGGGAGCTTTTGCCTTCCGTCACTTCCGCTTTGCATTCCCGCGTTTTTTCCCGTATCACTCCTGTCCCGCCAACGGCGGGAACGGCGATGAAACCCGATGTCGAGATCTACGATACCACCCTGCGCGATGGCAGCCAGGGTGAAGGCATAAATTTCTCCGCGCTCGACAAGCTGCGCATCGCCGAGAAGCTCGACAATTTCGGCGTTCACTACATCGAAGGTGGCTGGCCGGGCTCCAATCCCAAGGACCTCGAATTCTTCAAGCAGGCGTCGAAACGCAAGTGGAAGCACGCCCGGATCGCCGCCTTCAGCATGACCCGCCGCAAGGACAAGGCGGTGGAGTCCGACGAGTTGATGCACATGATCCTCGAGGCCGGGACGCCGGTGGTGACCATCGTGGGCAAAAGCTGGCTGTTGCACGTGACGGAGATATTGCGCGCGAAGCCGGATGAAAATCTGGCGATGATCGGCGACACAATCCGCTATCTGCGGGATCACGGCAAAACGGTGATCTACGACGCGGAACATGCGTTCGATGGTTTCAAGAGCGATCCCGATTACACCATGGCCACGTGGCAGGCGGCGGAAAAAGCCGGCGCGCAGTGCATCGTGCTCTGCGACACAAACGGCGGCTGCCTGCCCGGCGAAATCACCAAGATTGTGAGCGCCGCGAAGGGCAAGCTTTCAACGCGCATCGGCATTCATACCCACAACGACATCGGCCTCGGCGTGGCGAACGGCGTGGCGGCGTTGGAAGCCGGCGCCAGCCACATCCAGGGCACGATCAACGGCTACGGCGAACGAACGGGCAATTGCAATCTCACGAGCGTGATGCCGGTGGTGCATTTCAAGATGGGACGACGCGGCGTGCCGGCGAAATCCCTGCCGAAGCTGAAAGAGCTTTCGGAGTTCGTGGACGAGATCGCGAATCTGCGTCACGACTCGCGCCAGCCCTGGGTGGGTGAGACCGCCTTCGCCCACAAGGGCGGGATGCACGTCCACGCCGTGGACCGCCTCTCCAGCAGCTACGAACACATCAACCCCGAAGCCATCGGCAACCATCGCCGGGTGCTCGTGAGCGACATGTCGGGCCGCACGAACATTCTCATGAAGGCGGCGGAGCTCGGCATCAAGCTGTCGGCCGACGCGAAGGAAACCCGCGAGATCACCGCCGAGGTGAAGCGCCGCGAGAATGACGGCTTCGAGTACGAAGCCGCCGAAGCTTCGCTCGCTTTGCTGATCCGCAAGGCCCTGGCGCATCGCGAATTGCCGTTCACCGTGGACGACTATCACGTCTCCATCCGCAGTCATGGCAGCGCCTCCATCTGCGAGGCGACCGTCAAGGTGCGCGTCGGCAAAAAAACCGCTCACACCGTCGCCGAAGGTGACGGCCCGGTGAATGCGCTGGATGGCGCCCTCCGCCAGGCGCTCGCCAAATTCTTTCCGGTGCTTAAGCGCATCCAGTTGACCGACTACAAAGTCCGCATCCTGGACGGCGTGGCCGGCACCGCCGCGCGCACCCGCGTGCTGATCCAGTCCACCGACGGCAAACGCAATTGGGGCACCGTTGGCGTGAGCGAAAATATCATCACCGCCAGCCTCCAGGCCCTCGTGGACAGCATGGAATATGTGCTCATGCGCAAATAGCTTATCCGATTGTAGCAGCCGAGGTAACGAGGCTCTGAATTTCGAACCACCCACGACGTCCGAAATGATGGAGCCCCGTTACCTCGGCTGCTACGAGCTTTAGGAACGGCCGCCTGGTATTGCCCTCAAAATGAAACCCCTTCTGCTCACCTTGATACTGTTGGCCCTGGCAATCACCGCCCCGGCGGCCGACTGGTCCACCTTTCCCGCTAAACCCGGCGGCCCGGGCCAGGGCAAAAACATCATCCTCCTCGCCGCCGACGAAGAATATCGCTCCGAAGAAAGCCTGCCGATGCTCGCAAAAATCCTTTCCGAAAAGCACGGCTTCAATTGCACGGTCCTTTTCTCGGTCAACCCGGCCGACGGCACCATTGATCCCACCGCCGTTACGAATGTCCCCGGCATGGCCGCCCTCGACAAAGCCGACCTGGTCATCTGCCAGTTCCGCTGGCGCGAACTGCCCGACGCCGACATGAAACATTTCGTGGACTACGCCCGCTCCGGCAAACCGATGATCGCGCTACGCACCGCGACGCATCCGTTCAATTACGCGCGCAACACCAATAGCCCGTACGCAAATTATAGCTGGAGCAGCGCCAGCTGGCCCGGCGGTTTCGGCCAGCAGGTCCTCGGCGAAACCTGGGTCGCCCACCACGGTAAACACGGCTTCGAAAGCACTCGCGCGGTTATCGACGGTCTGAATTCCCACCATCCGGTCCTGAACGGCGTCACCAACATCTGGGGTCCCACCGACGTTTACGCTATCGCGCACGTGAAACCAACCGACACGATCCTCATGCACGGTCAGGTGCTCAAAGGCATGAATCCCGACGACGCGCCGAATCTGAACAAATCGCTCATGCCGCTCATCTGGATTCGCGATTACACCTGGGATAACGGCGTCAAAAGCCGCGCCCTCACCTCCACCATCGGCGCCGCCGTGGACATGCAATCCGAAGACCTCCGCCGCCTGATCATCAACGCCTCCTACTGGCTCACCGGCCTCCCTGTCCCGGTCAGCGCCGACGTCGCAATCATCGGCGAATACAAGCCCAGCTACTTCGGCTTTGGAAAGTTTATCCCGGGCAAAAAACCTGCTGACCTTGAGTCGAAATAAGAAACGAATTCCTCTGGCGAAGATGAGAGAAACTTTATACCGCTCAAATTTGATAACCAACACCACCCCTTGGAGCTTGGAGTTTGGAGCTTCTCTGGTTCTTGGTGCTTGGTGCTTGGTCCTTAATCTCCCCCTCCGTGGTCAAAAATATCATGTCTGAGATTTCCAAAGCCTACGAACCCCAAGCCGTAGAAGAAAAATGGTACGCCTTCTGGGAGCAGGAGCAGTGCTTCACCGCCAATCCCGACTCCCCGAAGCCCGGCTACTCCATCGTCATTCCGCCACCCAACGTCACTGGCGTATTGCACATGGGCCACGTCCTGAACAACACGATCCAGGACATCCTCGCCCGCAAAGCGCGCATGGAAGGCAAGGAAGTCCTCTGGCTTCCCGGCACCGACCACGCTGGCATCGCCACGCAGGCGATGGTGGAAAAGTCCCTGCGCAAACAGGGCCTAATGAAACATCGCGACGACCTCGGCCGCGAAAAGTTTCTCGAGCACGTCTGGACCTGGAAGGAAAAGCACGGCGGCATCATCATTCAACAACTCAAGAAATTGGGCTGTTCCTGCGATTGGAGCCGCGAACGCTTCACGATGGACCCCGAATACTCCCGCTGCATCCAGCGCGTGTTCGTGGACCTCTACAAGAAAGGCATGATTTATCGCGGCAAGCGCATGGTCAATTGGGACCCAGCCGCCCGCACCGCGCTTTCAGACGAGGAAGTGGACATGATCGAAGAGAAGGGAAAACTTTGGCACCTGAAGTATCCCTTGCTCGACTCAGCCGGTAAACCGACCGCCGAGTATCTCATCGTCGCCACCACGCGCCCCGAGACCATGCTCGGCGACGAAGCCGTGGCCGTAAATCCCAGTGATCCGCGCTACACAAAACTCATCGGGACCCGCTGTTTGTTGCCCCTGCAAAACAAATCGATCCCCATCATTTCGGATGATTTCGTGGACCCGAAATTCGGCACGGGCTGCGTGAAAGTCACGCCCGCACACGACCCGAACGATTACGAAATGGGACTTCGCCATAAGCTGCCCATCACCACCGTCATCGGCCCTGATGGCCGCATGACCGAAGCTGCCGGCGAGGATTTCGATGAACTGGACCGCATGGAGGCGCGCGCGGCCGTCGTCGAGGAACTCAGCGAACAAGGTCTGGTCGAAAAGATCGAAGACTACACGCACAACGTCGGCTACAGCCAGCGCAGCCACGTGCCCATCGAGCCTTACCTCAGCGAACAATGGTTCATGAAGTATCCCAGCGTGGAGGCTTCGACACGCGCCGTGGAGGAAGGAAAAATCAGGTTCCACCCCGAACGCTGGAGCAAGACCTACTCGCACTGGATGCACAACCTCCGCGACTGGTGCATCAGCCGCCAGCTCTGGTGGGGGCATCAAGTACCGGTATGGAGCCCCGGCGCAAAGGCAAATCACACCGCGAGCGCCGAAGCCGTTTCCTTCCTCGAAGCGGAAAAAGCGCGGCTCGGCAACTACATCGAGGTCCGCCGCATTCCCTCCCCGCAAGGGACTGAACGCGTTGAGGCTTGCATCGGTCCGGAGGCGGAATCAGTCGCCAAAGAACTTGAAAAGCGATTCGCCTGGGAGCAGGACTCCGACGTCCTCGATACCTGGGCCAGCTCCTGGCTTTGGCCCTTCGCCACGATGGGTTGGCCAGAACAGACCGCCACGCTGAAAAAGTTTTATCCCACGACCGATCTCGTCACGGGCCCGGACATCATTTTCTTCTGGGTGGCCCGCATGATCATGGCCGGTTATGAGTACATGGGCGAATTGCCGTTCCATAACGTGTATTTCACCGGCATCGTCCGCGACAAGCAGGGACGGAAAATGAGCAAGATGCTGGGCAATTCGCCCGACACGCTTGAGCTGATCTCGCGCTACGGCGCCGATGCACTTCGCTTCGGGACCATGCGCAGCGCCCCGCTCGGCCAGGACGTGCTTTTCGATGAAAAGGACGTCGAGCTGGGCCGCAACTTCTGCAACAAACTGTGGAACGCCTGCCGTTTCCGCCAGATGCAGGGCGGAGAAATCCAGGGCGAGATCGAGCGCACCCTCCTCGCGCCGGACGACAAATGGATCCTGCTCAAGCTTGACCAGGCCATTGACGAAATCACCGACGCTCTCGCCGAATACAAGTTCAACGAAGCCACCCAGACGCTCTACCGTTTCTTCTGGAGCGAATATTGCGATTGGTATGTCGAAGCCAGCAAGGCGGTGCTGTCCGCGAACAAGCCCGGCGAGACGCTGACCGAAAAGGCTGCCGAGACCGCGAATGCACGCAAGGCCAACACTCTTGCCGTGATTGATTTCGTGCTCTCGCACACGCTTCGTCTCTTTCATCCATTTCTGCCGTTCATCTCCGAGGAATTGTGGCACGGTATGGGTTACAGCGCCGACATGCCCGCTCATCAGGGTGGCAAAACCATCATGTTCGCGCCGTGGCCGAAAACCTTCGACGAGGATCTCCGCGGCCACTACGGCCTGGACGATTGCTACCTCGAAATGGTGGACACCAAATACAACCTGGTCACCCTCGGCCGCAACCTGCGCCGCGAAGCCAACCTGCCCGCCGGCAAAAAGGTGAAGTATATCCTCCAGCCCGCGCCGGATAATCCGATCTCGCTGTACGACGTCGCCGTCCTGAAACTCCTCCTCAACGCCGAGTCCCTCGACCTTGTCGCTGAATACCAGGCACCCAAAGGCACGCCCTCCGTGCAATCCCCTTTGGGTGAATTGTTCCTTCCCCTCGAAGGCCTGGTGGACATGGCCGCCGAAAAAACGCGCCTCACCAAGGAAATCGAAAAAATCGAAGCCGAGATCACCAAGGCCGAGCAGAAGCTGGCGAATCCGAACTTCGCCAAAGCCCCTGCCGCCGTCCAGGAAGAGCAACGCGCTCGCCTCGTGGACTGGCACACCAAGCGTGACCGCATCAAGGGACTCCTGGGAGGACTCAAGGACTGAGCCGACCTACGCGGCAGTTGTGAATTTGTTACGGCTTGTTACGGGTCCGTAACTGTTCAAAAAGTTCATTTTGACCAATGTTTACCGGCCTTGTTACCGGTGTTACCGGTGTTACGGGTCATTTGGGCCAGGGGTGGGCCTGGTGCCGGGATGCCAGCATCGGCCGCCCTTTGCTTGACACCCCCTGTCCTGCTTGCTTCGCTCCTGTCCCATGACGAACGACATCACCCCCACGACCCGCCGCCGTTTCCTCGCCCACACCGGCGCCTCCGTCGCCGCCCTCACTTTCCTGCAACCCCACCTCGTCCGCGGTGCCGAGGCGAACACCAAAATCAAAATCGGCCTTGTCGGTTGCGGCGGCCGTGGCAAGTGGATCGCGAACCTCTTCAAAAAACACGGCGGCTACGATCTCGTAGCCCTCGCCGACTACTTCCCCGATCGCGTCAACGAAGCCGGTGAAAAACTCACAGTCCCCGAGAGCGGCCGCTTCACCGGATTGAATGCTTACCAGAAACTCCTCGAGCAAAACCTGGACGCCGTCGTCATCGAATCGCCTCCCTATTTTCACCCAATCCAAGCCGCCGCGGCCGTCGAGGCCGGCAAGCATGTTTACATGGCCAAACCCGCCGCCGTGGACGTGCCTGGCTGCCAGACCGTCGAAGCTTCCGCCAAAAAGGCCACGGAAAAGAAACTGTGTTTCCTCGTGGATTTCCAAACCCGCACCAGCAAGCTTTACCAGGACGCGGTCCAAAAGGTCCGCGATGGTGAGATCGGCCAGATTGTCTCCGCCGAAGCCGCCTATCATTGCGGCCTCGTCTTTGAAAACACCGACGCCGCCTGGCGCAAAGACCCCAAGAATCCCGAATTGCGCCTCCGTTCCTGGGGCTCGGACCGCACCCTGTCCGGCGACATCATCACCGAGCAAAATATCCACGCGATTGACGTCGCCTGTTGGATTCTCGACGGCCACCCCGTGCGCGCCGTCGGCACTGGCGGCCGCAAACGCGATTACTACGGCAATTGTTACGACCACTTCGCCGTCATCTACTACTTTCCGAATGACGTCATCCTCAGTTTCAATTCGCACCAATCCGGCTACGGCTGGGACGACATCATGTGCCGCGTCTTCGGCCTCCAGGGAACCGTGGATACGCACTATGCCGGCCGCGTCGCCGTCCTGGCCAAAGAGGTCCACACCGATGGAAATTCTCCCGGTCTCTACGCCGACGGCGCCATCGCCAATATCGCCACCTTCCACGACAGCATTCTGAAAGGTGACCACACGAATCCCACCGTCACTCCCAGCGTCCGCAGCAATCTGACCACCATCCTCGGCCGCACCGCCGCCTACAACAATTCGATGGTCACGTGGGATGAAATGATGCGCAAACGCGAGCATCTCGAACCCGATCTTAAGGGGCTGAAAGCCTAAAGAAGGAATCCAATCGGCGGCGCGCTACTGCCCGTGCTGTAGAAATTTCCGATGTTCGGGAAAATCAGCGGCAGGTTGCTTTTGCTGACTCCGAGCCACAGCGCCAGTTCGGCGAAGAATTGATCGCAGCTCGTCGTCGGAATAAACCGGCCGCGGCCGGTATCCAGCGGATTTGTTTCCGAACCCACGTCCGGATTCAGGACAAGCGATGGATACGAGCCGTAGATTTTCTTGCCCGCGACGGCGCCGCCGACGACGAAATGGTTTCCGCCCCAGGCATGATCGGAACCGCGACTGTTGCTGGTCAGAGTGCGGCCAAAATCCGATATGGTGAATAATGTTATTTTATTTTCGACGCCCAACGCGACCAATTGCTGGTAGAACGCGCCGACGGCCTGGCTGACCTGCGGCAGCATAGTGGCCTGATTGGCAAGGACTTCGCTATGATGGTCCCAGCCGCCCCATTGGACAAAAAATGTTTGACGCGTTGCGCCGATTCCCGCCCGGCCCTGAATTGCTTTGGCGATCATTTGTAGCCGCTGGCCAACGTAGGTGTTGGGAAAGGTGACATTGCCTGGCAGGGTGCCTGACGTGGCATTGGCAAAAATGCTGTAGGCGTCCATCGCGGCCTTTTTGCGATTGGTAAACGTCTGCGAGAGCAAGTTGCTGTATTGCAGGGTGAGCTGGCTGTCCACGGCCGCGCTGAGCGCATTCTGCAAATCCTGGTACTGCTGCCAGCCCGCGTTGTAGCCGCCCAGGGCCACCGCGCCGGAAGGTGTGATGGAATATTCCGCCACGGTGTTGCCCGTCTGGAACACGTTGCTGCCATCCAGCGAAATGTTCATCGGCACGGTCTGGTTCGCGTTCAGGTCCTTGATGAGGTCGGCCAGGCGGCCGCCCCAGCCGATGCCGCTGCGCGAATGCGGTATTCTCGTCTGCCATTGTTCGATCTGGTCGGAATGCGAATAAAGCCCGAGCGGCAGCCGCTTTGAATTCTGAGCGACCTGCGTTCGGTTCTGCACCGGTTCGATGAGTGAGCCAACGTTGGCAATGAACGCCGCCTTGCCGGTTTCGAAGAGGTTCGCCAGTTCCGGCATCAGGTAGTGCACGCCATACTGCGGCAGACCGATCGGATTGATTTTGATGATCTCGCTTGAAGTCAGCGCCAGGTTGGAACGCGAAGTCTGATACGTCGCATAGGCGGCCGGATCCTGCGGGATGAGCATGTTGAACGAATCATTTCCGCCCGCGAGCAGGATGCAGACAATGGCGCGATACTCGCCATTTGCCGGTGGGGTATCCGCGGACGCGACGCCTTCCATCAGGCGCAAATTCAACAGCGTGTTCAGCAACGGCAGCGCGCTCATGCCGGCGCAACCGGCCTGCTTCAGGAACGAACGCCGGGAAACGGAAGACTTCGCATTCATGGCTTCTTTTTTCATCGCAGCACGTTGAAATCCGGCGAGGTCACAATGAGATAAATGGCCAGCCGCAACCGCTCCCGGTGCCATTGCCAGCTCGGAGAGCCGATGCGGAGCATGGCCTCGCGGATGATCTGAAACTGCTGCGGCGACAACGTCCCGCCCGTAAGCGCCAGGTCCAATCGCCGGAGCAAGGGATCCGGATCGTAAGCGGGATCCGCCGGCGTATCCTGACCGATCTGGCTGACGGGTATGATGAAGGAGAATTCGTTGGTGAGATTGAGTCGCACGCCGTAATTCGGATTGCCCACACCGTAATGATGCAGATCGTTCAGAATCGCGTTCCAGAAGTAATTTGGCCCGGTGACCGCCGTGCTCGCATTGATGATCTGGAATTCCGGCGCCACCAACCCCGCTTCAGTCACCGGCCCGGGCGGACTGTACCCGGGGAGGAAAAAGTTGAACACGCTCGCCGCATCCATCGGGTCCTGGGCATGATCGAGCGAGAACTGGTCGAGCGGATAATAGCCCGCGACGGAAGCGGCGTTGAAGGCGCGGGCGAAATTGACGACGCGCAAAAATGGCTCGCGCAGTTTGCCCCAGCCCGGTTGCGACATCATCGCTGGATCGCGCGCTTCGGGATCGAGCAGGATGGCCTTCACCACGGCCTGCATGTCACCCCGCACCCCGCTGCCGTTGTTCGCGAACGCCGCCGCGACGCGGGCCACATACCCGGTGCTGGGATTCGAAGTCACCAATCGTTGGATGAGCAGCCGTCCGACGAACGGCCCGACGTTCGGGTGCACAAACAGATTGCTGACTGCGGCGTCCACATCAGCCAAGCCTGCGGTTCCCGTGTTGCCCGCGCTCGGCGAGCGCGCGGGTAACTGCAGCCCGCCGATCAGAGTCTTCGCGGCGCAATCGTGATACGCGTCCCAGCACTTCATGGGTTGCGTAAAGTCGCGGGGATAATCCGAGAAGGTCGAATTGTTTCCAAAAGACAGCCCGGTAAATACGCGCGCGTGCTCCGTGATATTAGTGTTGTTGTACGTCGGGATGGGCTGGCCGTTGAGATCCAGCAGGCGCGTCCCGTCCGGATTGAGCTGCCAGAGGCCGATGCTGAACAACTGCATGATCTCGCGCGCGAAATTCTCGTCGGGATAAACATGGTTCACCGGGTCGGCTTTCTGGTTTCCCAAGTGGCTGAGAAAAATTCCCATGGCCGGATGCAGGGCGACATCGTAGAGCAGGTTCCGGTAGTTCCCGAAAGCGTGTTTGACCATCAGGTCGTAATAATTCGCCATGCCGACCTGTTCCACCGCGAGTTGCTCCGGCCGGTCAGAGACCACCAGAATTTCGCTGAGCGCGAAGGCCACCCGCTGCCGCAAGGGATCCGGCAACTGCGTCGTCACCGAATCGGGCCGCAGCTTTGGATATCCCATGGCCCGGCTCCACCACGAGAATTCCTTCCAATTGCCGTAAAGGCCGAGACTGTCCGCATTCGCAGTCGCCCAATCCACCCACGGCTGGAGGTAGCCGATCGGCCGCGTGAATTGGTCGTCAATCCAGCCGCTGAAACCCAGGTTCATCACTTCCACCACATTGGGCGGCAAACCGTTCGTTGGCGCGCTGTCCGGACCGAAGCCTGCCTGCAACAAAAACCGCGCGGCTGACTTTGGATTCGGCAGACTGGTCGCCGTCTCATTAAAGAGCGAGAGATTGGCGACCTTGTTCGTCCCCAGCGTGTAACCGGTGCCCGCAGTGATCGTCAGCAGGATCGTTTCGGTCGGTTCCGCGTCGTCGGCATCCGCCACGGGTTTAAATTCAACCCACACCTCCCGTTTGCCGGCCGGTATGTAAATGCTGTTGGTGGCGGTGGGAATATAATCCGCGCCGAGCGTGGCAGTCCCACCCAGGGTGAAGTTTACAGTGACCGGCGCCAATCCTCCGCTACGCCGAATCGCCACCAAACCCGGATCCGGCCACCGTTCATAGATATTCGGATCAAGGGCCGAAACATTGATGACGCTTGCGGCTGCCAAACCGTTGGTGACGCGTTGGCCATCCGGCGTATCGTAACGATCCGTGTGGCTCGTCTGCGGATTGAAACCGATCACCGTTTCCTCGTAATCCGACACGCCGTCCGCGTCGGCGTCCGTGTCCGTCACCGACAACCGAAAGAATTTCGTTGCGCCTGCCGCCGGCAGAATCGTCTGCGATACTGAACCTGTCGCCGTCAACGCCACCTCGTTGCTCCACCCACCCGCCAGCATGTTCGTACGCGATTGGATCGTGTACCGCTTTCCGGGAATGCTGCTCCACATGAACTGGGCTTGTCCCGGCGCGGGAAAGCTCATGCTGAACAGCGGAAATGAATTTACGTCGTAAGGATTCGTCCCGGCGAGCGCCTCCGCCGCGTTGGAAAATCCGTCGCCGTCCGTGTCCACATTGGGTGAAAGGCCGGAAACGTTATACTGCATTTCCCAGAGGTCACTGAACCCGTTGCCATTCCGATCCACGACGGCCAATGCCGGAAAAGCAATACCCGCGCCCAGCAAAACTAACATGCCGCGAAATTTCATGCGTTGGATGCTGTGCCGCCACTCTCCCCCTGCTCCGCCTGCTTGTCAACGCCGCCACCGCACCGGACATCAAGATTCTTTCAGCCCACGCAGCATTACGGTTTGTGATTGAAAACACGGTGCTTCAACCCCAATTTGTAAGGATGCAATCTGTATTTACAGGTCCGGTGTATGTGGTGAAGGATAATATAGACACCGACCAGATCATTCCGGCGCAGTACCTGAATCTCGTGCCGACGATCCCCGAGGAATATGAGAAGCTCGGCGCCTACGCGCTGTGTGGGCTGCCGGAATCGCTGTATCCGGTGCGTTACGTGAAGGAAGGCAATCTCGACAGTGAATACACGATCGTGGTCGGCGGCCGCAATTTCGGCTGCGGCAGCTCCCGTGAACACGCCCCCATCGCCATGGGTTCGGCCGGCTGTAAAGTCGTTCTGGCCGAGAGTTTCGCGCGCATCTTTTTCCGGAATTGCGTCGCCACCGGCGAGCTTTATCCCTGCGAAGCCATCGAGCGCGTCTGCGACAAATTGAAGACCGGCGATGTCGTCACCGTGGACCTCGACGCGAGCACCCTGACCGTGAAGGCAACCGGCGAAGTGCATCATTTCAAATCGCTCGGCGATGTGCGTCCCGTGGTGGACGCCGGCGGCTTGTTCAATTACGCCCGGAAGACCGGGATGATTACCACCAGTTTGTAAAATGTTAGCGCGGCGGGCGAGCCGCAATGCCGCCGGGTCGCGCGGATAGTTCAACCTTGAATCGGAAGGCTGCCCGTGAACCTGTTACCTTATCCCCGCTCGCTCAAGCGCTCTGCCGGACATTACGTGCTGCCCGCCCAGGGCACGCTGTATCTTGAACCCAATCTGCCACGCGACACGGTGATGTTGCCCGTGGCTGAACGCCTGGTTGCCGCCGCCGGGGAAGCGGGCTGCAAACTGGAACTGGCCACCGGTCCGGCAAAACACCCTGCCCTCGCAATTTCGGCGCGCCAAAGCGCCTCCGCACCGCGCCAAAGCGAAGGGTACACGCTTTCGGTCTCTTCCCAAGGCATTGCCATCACTTATCGCGACGACGGTGGTCTTCGCGCGGCCGCCGCGACGCTGCGGCAGCTCATCCGTGAATTCGGGCGCAAGCTGCCCTGCCTGCGAATCACGGATTACCCGGACTTCTCCCGCCGCGGAGTGATGCTCGACATTTCTCGCGGCCGGGTTCCGAAACTCGAAACGCTGCTCGAACTTGTCGAACAACTTGCCGATTTCAAAATCAACGAGTTTCAGCTCTACACGGAGCACACCTTCGCCTATCGCAACTACGAAGCGGTCTGGCGCGGCTGGGGCGCCCTCACGGGTGAGGAGATTCTCCGCCTCGACGCCCGGTGCCGCCGGCTCGGCATTGATCTGGTGCCGAACCAGAACTCCTTCGGTCACCTCCGTTACTGGCTCGAATATCCGCCGCTCACCAAACTTGGCGAAATCGACAAGCCCTACGAGGGTGCGGGCGGAACGTTTCTGCGGTATCCGACCACGCTGGCGCCCAATCATCCGGGCACGCTGCCGCTGCTGCGCGAATGGTTTGACGAACTGCTGCCGCATTTCACCAGCAAATACTTCAACGTTGGTTGCGACGAAACCTGGGACCTGGGCCGCGGCCAGACCAAGGCACTTTGTGAGAAGCGTGGCAAGACACAGGTCTATCTCGATTTCCTCAAAAAGATCCACCGCGAGGTCAGGCAGCGGAAGCACAAGATGATGTTCTGGGGCGACATTATTCTCCACCATCCGGAACTGATTCGCGAGCTGCCGAAGGACGTCATTGCGCTGAACTGGGGTTACGAAACGAATCATCCCTTCCAGAAGGAAGCCGCGCACTTCGCGCGCTCAGGCGTGCCGTTTTACGTGTGCCCCGGCACCTCCACCTGGATGACGCTCATTGGCCGCCACGACAACGGGTTCGCCAACCTGCGTCTGGGCGCGGAGGCCGGACGCAAGCATGGGGCGATGGGTTTCCTCAATACCGATTGGGGTGACGGCGGGCATCCCCAACCGCTCGTCGTAAGCTGGGCGCCCTATCTGCTGGGCGCCGCGTTGAGCTGGTGCGCGGGCAAGGATCCGAAGTCGCTGGAGAAGTTGCTGGTGCCCGTGCTGAGCCGCGATGTCTTTCACGAACCCGCCGGCCACATCGCCCGCGCCGCCGTTGCGCTCGGTTTCGCTCATCGCAAGTTCGATTACTACGCGCCGAACGTCACCCCCTTCGGCACCGTCGTTGCCGCGCCCATCCCGCGCACGCGTGAACTCATGTGCCGCGACGGGTTGAAGTATTACGCGCGCATCCCCGCGAAAAACATCCGCGCCGCTCTCGCTGAAGTCGAAGCCCAACGCAAAGTGCTGGCTCAGGCCAGGCCGGCAACGCAGAGCGGCCTGCTGCATGCGATTGATCTGGATCTGGCCGCTCGCATGGCGGCTTCCTCCTGCCGGATCATGCTCTGGCAACAAGCGTTGGCCGCCGGCAAGACCGCCGACGCCCGACGCCTGGCCGACGCCGGGATTCGCGAACTGAGGAGCATCGACATGGACTTCCGCGACAATTGGTCCATTCGCAACAAAGGGACCGCCGACACATCGGCGCCGTTCCTGCGCTGGAGAATTCACGATTATCGGCGGGCCGCGCTGCATTTCCCACCGGACGTCGCAAAAGTGAAACCCGTCACGAATCTTCCAGCCGCCGCCTGACGTATGTCCCTTGCCGACGAACGTCGTGATTATCACGTGGCGTCGCTTCGCCGCGCGGACCTCGATCCGGACCCCATCGCGCAGTTCAAGCGCTGGATCGAACAGGTCCAGGGAGTTCGTGCCGGTGGAAAGCTCCGCCGTTTCCTCATCCGGGTTTACAAGGCTTTCCTGTTGCCCGGCGGTTCAGGACCGGTGGATTTCAGTGCCATGACGCTGGCCACGGTCGATGCCGACGGTCGCCCCTCCGCGCGCACCGTCCTGCTCAAAGGCGTGGATGAGCGGGGCTTCCTCTTTTTCACCAACTACGACAGCCGTAAGGGCCGCGAACTCGCTCAGAATCCAAACGCTGCGCTCGTCTTCTATTGGGCCGACCTCGAACGCCAGGTCTGCGTTGCGGGCGAAGTCAGCAAGCTGCCCGAAAGCGAATCGGAGGCTTATTTCAACAGCCGGCCGATCATGAGCCGGGTGGCCGCCATCGCCTCCCGGCAAAGCACCCCCATCAAGGACCGCGCAGAACTCGAGGCGCGCTTCGATGAAACAGCGAACCAACACCACGGGGACAAGGGTACGCGGCCCAAACGGCCCGCGCATTGGGGAGGTTATGCGTTAAACCCGCGGCGGATGGAATTCTGGCAGGGCCGTCCCAGCCGGCTTCACGACCGGTTCAGCTACACGCGCATGCCGGATGGTCAGTGGCAGATCGAACGGCTGATGCCCTGAGCCTCAGCATGGACTCGGCCAATCCGCTGGATTGACCCAAAATATTATCTGCTCTTCATCAGTTTCTTTTGTTGAACTTGGCGCGCCCGCGCGGGATTTTAATACACACAGTGCAGACAGGGTGGCCCGCCCCAATGTCGAGCGCGTTGTTCCCTGTTGAATCGGAGACACGGTTATGGACAAACGCGGAACATTATCAAACCCTTCAACCACCGACACGCCCTGCCTAGTGCTGGTCATCTATGAGGATCGCGTCATGCGCGAACAAGCGGCGCGGCTGTGCGATCAATTGGAACGACATTTCGACAGCAAACACGGGTTCGAGTTCTCCTGGTGGTCATTTGATCATTTGATGGCCTCTCTCAGCGCCACGGAGGCCGCCCAGCGCGCCGCCGAAGCCCGGCTCCTGCTGTTCGCCGTCCGACCGGAAGGCGAATTTCCGGCGGAGGTAAGCCGCTGGATGGAAAGCTGGATCGGCCTGCGTTCCGGCCGCGAGGGCACGCTGATCAACCTGCTGGAATTGTCCCCGGAATGGGGCGGCGGTTTGAGCGCCAAACACCAATTCCTGCGCACGACCGCCCGCCGGCTGGGCGCCGACTACCTTACGCGGCTGCCCGAGAGCCTGCAGCATTTGATTCCCGACACCGTGGAATGGTGCGCCGAACGCGCCGGACAAATGACCGGGGTGCTGGAGGCGATCATCAGCCAGCGGACGCAACCGCCCCGTTCATTCCATTAAGCCGGTTTTTCCGCTTCGTCGCCCACGGCTTCCTGTTGCTGCTGTTCGCTGATCACCGGGGCGATGGCTTGAAGTTTGTCGCCTTCGGCGAGACCGATCACTTTCACGCCCTGCGTGTTGCGGCCGGCTTCGCGAATGTCCTTCACAAATGTCCGCACCATCTGGCCGCCCGTGGTGATGATCATGATCTCGTCGGTTTCCCGCACGGGCAAAGCGCCCACGACGCGACCAGTCTTGTCGGTCGTCTTCATCGTGATGATGCCTTTGCCGCCGCGTGATTGCAGTCGATAGACCTGTTCGGTCGTGCCATCTTCCAGGACCTGGTCGAACGGCGTGCGTTTGCCGATGCCGTTTTCCCCGACGACGAGCAACGTCGTGTCCTTGACGACAATGCTCACCGCCACGACCGCGTCCGTGCTCTCCAGATTGATGCCGCGCACACCGGCCGCGGGGCGTCCCATCGCGCGCACGTCCTCCTCCGAGAAGCGAATGCTCATGCCCTCGGTGGTAATGATGACCACCTGGTCGGCGCCGGACGTCAGCTTCACGTCAATGAGCGCATCATTTGGCTCGATGCCGATCGCGATGATGCCACCTTTGCGAACGTTTCCGAAGTCCTCCAAGGGAGTCTTCTTGACGGTGCCCTGGCGGGTGCAAAAGAACAGGAAGCCGGGCTGCTGCCAGGTCGTGTCTTCCTTGTTCGGTCCGGTCTTGGCCACGATGCGAATGAGGGCGGCAATGGTCTCCCCGGTCTTCAACTCCAGCAAATTGGCGATGCTCCGCCCTTTCGCGGCGCGGCCCATGTCCGGAATCTCGTGCACGCGCTCCACGTACACCCGGCCGGTGTTCGTGAAGAACATCAGGTAATCGTGCGTGCCGGCGGTGAACAGGTGTTCAATGAAATCCTTGTCCTCTTCGGCGCCACCCTCGCGCGTCGCCATGCCAATGACGCCCTTGCCGCCACGGCGTTGCGCGCGGTACGAATTGATGTTCGTGCGCTTGATCAGGCCGTTGTGGCTGAGGGTGATGATGACGCCTTCATTGGCGATCAAATCCTCGATGGCGATCTCGCCTTCGTCCGGCACGAGGTCCGTGAGCCGGGGGGTGGCGTATTTTTCTTTGATCGCCAGCAACTCGGCTTTAATGATGGCCAGCACCCGGGATTCCTTGGCCAGAATGTCGAGCAGATCCTTGATGCGCGCCACCAGCGTTTCATATTCCGCGCGGACTTTGTCAATTTCCAGTCCGGTCAACTGGTAGAGGCGCATTTCCAGGATGGCATTGGCCTGGGCCTCGCTGAAGCAGTAGCGGCCGTTGATGAGCCGGGCTTCGGAGCGGATGAGAATCCCCAGCTTTTCGACCTGGGCGCGGCCGAACTCGAACGCGAGCAGCTTGATTTTGGCCTCTTCGCGATTGGAGGAACTGCGGATGATGCGGATGAACTCGTCCAGATTCGAGAGTGCGATGAGGAAACCCTCCAACTGCTCGGCGCGTTCCTCGGCTTTGCGCAACTCGTAACGGGTGCGGCGCAGGACGACCTCACGGCGGTGCTCGATGTAGCACGCGATGAGGTCTTTGAGCGGGAGCGTTTTGGGACGACCGCGGTCAATCGCCAGGGCGTTCACGGCGAAGCTGCTTTCGAGCGCGGTGAACTTGTAGAGATTGTTGATCACCACCTTGGCGATGGCGTCGCGCTTGATCTCGATGACCACGCGCGTATTTTCGTCGGATTCGTCGCGGACGCCGGTGATGTCGGTGATGATCTTCTCATTCACGAGATCAGCGATGCGCTCGACGAGGACGGCGCGGTTTACGTTGTACGGAATTTCGGTGATGACGATTTGCTCACGGCCGCCCTTGAGCTGTTCGAGGCCAACCTTGCCGCGGACTTTCAAGCTACCGCGGCCGGTGGCGAAATATTGCTTCACGCCTTCGAGGCCGCAGACCATGCAACCGGTCGGGAAGTCCGGACCTTTGACGTGGACCATCAGCTCCTTGAGTGTGATGGCCGGATTATCGATCTGCGCGCAAATGCCATCAATGACTTCGCCCAGGTTGTGGGGGGCCATGTTCGTGGCCATGCCGACGGCGATGCCGGTGCCGCCATTGATGAGGAGATTCGGAAACGCGGAGGGAAAAACGACGGGTTCGGTGAGGCGTTCGTCGTAATTGGGGACGAAGTCCACCGTGTCCTTCTCCATGTCGTCCATCAACGTGCCGCCGAGGGGGCTCAGGCGGGCTTCGGTATAACGCATGGCCGCGGGTGGGTCGCCTTCGACGGAACCGAAATTCCCCTGGGAATCCACGAGCCGCTCGCGCATCGCCCAGGGCTGGGCCATGTGGACGAGGGTGGGATAAATCACCGCTTCGCCGTGCGGATGGTAATTGCCGGAAGTATCGCCGCAAATCTTGGCGCACTTCATGTGCTTCTTGGGCGCGTAAAGGCCCAGCTCGTGCATCGCAAAGAGAATGCGCCGCTGCGAAGGCTTCAATCCGTCGCGCACGTCGGGCAGCGCGCGGGAAATGATGACCGACATCGAGTAATCGAGGAACGAATTCTTGATCTCGTCGGCCACGTTGATCTTGGCGATGACCTCATTTTGCGCAAAAAAAGGCGTGCCGCCTTCCCTGGCGGGAGGCGTGGGCGGGACCGGTTCGTCCGGCGTATTCGGCGTATTATTTTCAGTTTCGTCGGGCATGGGAAAAGGGGTTGCGGAAAACCAGGGATTCTTTCGCGAGTTTAAATCACTAAATTATTTCTTGGGACGATCGTTTAAGGCTAGCGCAGCAGGGCTGTGTTTCTGCAATTCAGCTATCTTCCGGGCGAGTTCTTCCACCTGTTTGCACAGGCGATCCTCATAGGGACCCGTCTCGTCGGGGCCAAGACATTTTACTTTCTCATCTTCCCAGATGACATATTTGGTGCCAAAACGCCGGGCGCGATGAATCGCGTCGAGCGCCGCCTGTGTCAGCGCCTGCTCAACCTGATAGTCTTCCACGTCCATGAAAGACTCGTCCCAATCTTCAAAATCGAATTTCATAACGGGATATTCGCGTCCGCCAACGCAGCACGAAAACGAGCGCGATCCCTGACCACCTCCCGGCCGTCTTTCAAAGCCGCGATCAAGCGGGGTCCGGACAGATCGTTTTCAAATAGTTTCCAAGTGTGAAAAAGCGGACGGTAAACCTGGAAGAAGTTATGAATGGTTTTGGTGAAACGCCGGCGGGAAATCTCCTCGGAAATATCGTGGCCTCCTTCGACAACGCGTTGGCGAATTCTCGAAATTGTCACTTCCGGGGCCTTGACCCACAGAAAATATGCTTTCAAGATGAAGCCGGCAGAGCGCGCTTCTCGCAGCCAGCCAACCGCAGTTTTTCCGCTCATGGTCGTTTCCCAAGTAAAACCCACACCCAAACGAATAAGCTCACGAATGCGCGTGAGCGCGATGCGCCCAGCCTGGATTGCCGCAGAATCAGGGTCATAGGGAGACAACCCGCGCGCTATCAGGTCTGCATTCACGAATTCCAATTGTTTGACGTGGTCGGGCAGATAGCGATCGGCGAACGTTGTCTTCCCCACACCGTTTGGCCCGGCGATGATGTAGAGGGTTGGCATCCCCGGTTCACAGTTCGCACAAAGTCATTTCCAACAATTCGCCCGCTCAAACATCCAGGTTGCGGACGTTGAGGGCGTTGTCCTCGATGAACTGGCGGCGGGGTTCGACTTCCTCGCCCATCAGTTTGGTGAACATTTCCTCGGCTTCGATGGCGTCGGTGAGGTCAATGCGCAGGAGTTTACGGCGCTCCGGATTCATGGTGGTCTCGAAAAGCTCCTTGGGATTCATTTCACCCAGACCCTTGAAGCGCTTGACCTGCAGACCGCGCCGGCCGACTTCCTTGATGCTGGCAAGGATTTCGGGGATGGCGAACAGCGGCTTGGTCTGGTGTTTCTCCCCCTCTCCTTCGATGACTTCGAAAAGCGGCTTATCCTGGGCGGAGTAATGCTCGACGCTGAAGCCCTTCTTCGAGAGCTTTTCGAGCAGGTCCTGGATGGCGCTGCTTTCGTAAAGTTCCTCGTGGCGCGCGCGGCGCGTGGGGGCGCCATTCTTGCTTTTTTCGACGATGGAAGTATCGGATTCCTTCTCGCCGGACAAACCGAGGTTCAGATCGGGATTTTCGGCGTGGAACTTAACCAGGTCTTCGCGGTCGTGGAAGTATTGGACGGTCTCTTCATTCCCTGACCGGATCTTCACGAGGTGATGCGGAAGCTCGTGGGTCTTCGGGTGACGCTTCTCCAGATAGGCGGCAAAGTCGCCACCCTTGCGACGCAAGCCGACGGCGTATTTGTCGAGCGCCTCCAGGAGTTCCAGAACCTCGCTCAGTTGCTTTTCAGAAAGTTCCTTTTCCGTCTGGATATGGCGCAAACGGACTTCCTCGGTGCCGAGCTGGATCAGAATCCGATTCAATTGGGCGTCGTCTTCGACGTACTCGACGCGTTTTTTGCGGGAGATCTGGTAGAGCGGCGGCTGGGCGATATAGACGTATCCGCGGCGGATCAATTCCGGCATCTGGCGGTAGAAGAACGTCAGCAACAACGTGCGGATGTGCGACCCGTCCACATCGGCATCGGTCATGATGATGATTTTGTGGTAGCGCAGCTTCTCCAGATTGAAAGCGCCTTCGCCATCACCTTCACCGATGCCGGTGCCGACGGCGGTGATCATGGTGCGGATTTCGGTATTCTGGAGGACTTTGTCCAGCCGGGCTTTCTCGACGTTGATCAGCTTGCCGCGAATCGGGAGGATCGCTTGGAACTTCCGGTCCCGACCCTGCTTTGCCGAGCCACCTGCGGAGTCACCTTCGACGATGTACAACTCCGTATTCTGGGGATCGCGATCGGAACAGTCGGCCAGCTTGCCCGGCAGTCCGCCGCCGGTAAGCGCGCCTTTGCGAACGGTTTCACGGGCCTTGCGTGCGGCTTCGCGCGCGCGGGCGGCGAGCAATCCCTTTTCGATGACTTTCTTGGCCAACGAAGGATTCGCGTCGAAATAGGTCATCAAGCCGTCGTACACGATCGAGGAGACGATGCCGTCTATCTCCGTGTTGACGAGTTTGACCTTGGTCTGGGATTCAAAGCGCGGGTTCGGCAGCTTGACGCTCAGCACGCACACGAGGCCTTCGCGCACATCGTCGCCGGAAATCGTGGGATCCTTTTCCTTCAGGATTTCGTTCGCCTTCGCATACTGATTGATCGCCCGCGTCAGGGCCGAACGAAACCCGGTCAGGTGCGTGCCACCGTCGGGATTGGGAATCGAGTTTGCGAAGCAAAGAATCTGGTCGTTGTAGCTGTCGTTGTACTGCATGACGCAGTCCACGAAAACCTCGTCCTTCTGCCGGCCAATGACGATCGGCTTGGGATGAATGATCTGCTTGTTGCGACCGAGCTGCTTCACGAACTGCTCGATGCCGTCTTTGTAATAAAACGTCTCGGCCTTCTCCGAGCGCTCGTCCGTGAGAACGATGGTTACGCCGGGATTCAGGAAGGCCAGTTCCCGCAAACGATTCGCCAGGATCTCAAATTTGAATTCCGTCGTGATCGTGAAGATCGTCGGGTCCGGCTTGAAAGTGATCAGGGTGCCGGTGGCCTTGGAGCTGCCAATTACCTTGAGCTTCTCCATGGTGACGCCGCGGGCGAATTCCATGGAATAGACTTTGTTGTCGCGCGAGACCTCCACCTTGAACCAATCGGAGAGCGCGTTGACGCACTTGGCGCCGACGCCGTGCAGACCGCCGGAGTATTTATAGGCGCCCTGTCCGAACTTTCCGCCCGCGTGCAGATTGGTGAGGACTAATTCGACGGCGGGCATGTTGAACTTCGGATGCATGTCCACCGGGATGCCGCGGCCGTTGTCGCGAATGGAAACCGAGCCGTCCACATGGACCGTCACTTCGATTTTATCGCAGTGCCCGGCGAGGTGTTCGTCGATGGAATTGTCGAGGACTTCGAAAACCGTATGATGCAGACCGCGTTCGTCGGGGTCGCCGATATACATGCCCGGGCGCTTGCGCACCGCCTCCAACCCCTCAAGTTTATCGATCTTTGACGCATCGTATTTCTCGGCTGCGTCGGGGGCGGTATTGAACTTTTGCTCTGCTTCCAGGACTTCGTTTTCGGCCATAAAATAGGTCACAAACCAATCCCCAGGGATGGTGCAACCTGTACTGAATAATCTACAAAAATTGACATCCAAACACAACCCTCTATTTACGTATTTTTACGTAAAAAACCGCTATGAATAGTGGTTCGAAAAGGCTTCAAATCCAACCGGTTGTGGTAGGCAAAAAATGCGAAAACACCCCAAAAGAGCTCAAAATGCGGCAACTGTTTGTCCGAAAACGGGCAGCTCAGGACTTGATATCGCGGGCTTGGAATCCCGCCACGCCGATGAGAAAAGCCGTGATTTGAACCGCCACGAGAATACACAGGGACGACAACACGCGCGCCCACGGAATCGGGTCGGCAAAAATGAGCTGCCAGGCACGAAAATGATAGACGAGGAAAAAATGATGGTAGTCTTCGAAGAAAGGAATGAATTCCATGACGAGGTTCACGAAGAGGAGCGTAAGCGCCAGCACCGTGGCGGCGGCCGGCTTCATGTTGAAGCAGGAGAACATGAACGCCAGCGCCACAATCACACTGGCATTGACCGCCATGAGGAGATGGGCCCCGATGTAAAGCTGGAGTCCCTGGCTCGCGGTCAGGACGCTGAAAATGTTTTCGGGAAATAGCGGCACCGCGAACATTCCGCCCCACGGAAACATGATGCGCGCCACGAGCAGCGCGGTGGCCCCCAACGCCAGCACGAGGACCGTCGCAAACACAATACCAGCCAGGAACTTCACCAGCAGCAGCCGAAATCGTGAAATGGGACGCGCGAGAATCATTCGCAGCGTGCCGTCCTCGGCTTCCTTCGCCACCAGGTCGCCCCCCACCAGCGCGGCGTACAACGGCATCAAAAACATGACCTGCGGGATCAACATGATGAACGCGACGGTCAGGGCGGTGATGTAATCCTGCGCGAGATAACCGTTCCCGGCCAGCAACCGTTCAACCTGCTTGTGCCAGTTGGTGTAGCGGAAGAGCACCATGATCAGGCTTTGCGTGACCAGGAATGCACCGAAGCCGATATAGGTCCGTTTCTTGCCGAACAGTTTCGACAACTCATTCTGAAGCTGGCGAATAAACATCATGCGCTCTTCCCGGTTGAGGAGTCCGGCATCTCCGCGCGACCGCCTGCTGGTTTGGGTTGCATCAATCGCAAATAAAAATCTTCCAGCGTTTCGTGGTTCGGTGCGATTTCAAATACCGGAAACGATGCCTCCACCAGCCTCCGCACCAGCTTGTCAGCCCCCACCCCATCCGCCAGCTCAAGCAGGCAACCCTCTCGATCCGTGGTGACCAACCCCTCGCTGCGCAGCAATCTGACGGCGGCGGCGAAGTCGCTGGTCTTCAGTCTCACCCAGTTCCCGGAGCGTTTCGTCTCGGCGAGGGTTCCCTCGAAAACCTTACGACCCTGGCTGACGACCGCAATGCGGGTGCAGATTTGCTCCACCTCACTCAGCAGATGCGACGAAAGCAAAATTGTGAGCTTCAGTTCGCGTTGCAGGCGTAGAATCGTCGCTCGCATTTCGTGAATGCCTTCGGGATCAAGACCATCGCTGGGCTCATCGAGGATCAGGAGTTCCGGCCCCGGCAACAACGCCTGCGCCAGCGCCAGCCTCGCCCGCATACCGTGTGAATAAGTTCTCACCTTGGAACCTTCCCGCCCACTCAAACCCACCCATTCGATGACTTCGTTAATACGCTGCCGCGAAGTAGCGGCGGTATAAGCGCTGAGGATTTCCAAATTCCGGCGTCCGCTCAGATAATCGTAAAAGGCCGGGCTCTCGAAGATCGCGCCGACTTTTGCCAGCGCCTTGCCGCGGTGCGCAGTCACATCGTGACCACACACGCGCACTTCCCCGCTGCTGGGCCAGACCTGGCCGAGCATGATGCCGATGGCGGTGCTCTTCCCGGCGCCGTTGTGACCGAGCAGGCCGTAGATCTCGCCCCTCGGGACGGAAAGACTCAGGTCAACGAGCGCGGGTCGCTGCGCGAATTGCTTGCTGATGTTGGTGAGTTGGATCATGCGGTCTCCGTGAGCCTATTTAATGCTCCCCGCAATCGTCAGCAGATTCTTTATGTGCCCGTCGGCATAGAGGAAGTTCCGTTCCTTGTTCACCCCGCGCGCCGCGTGGAACTTGTCCTTGTCATACATGAGCGGAATCGCGTGGGGATCAAAATCCATGCCCATCACCTTGAGATGATCCGCGTCCTGCCCGTTCAACAGGCTGTTCCAGGCATAGCTGGACCCCGTCGTCTCGAACAACTGTTGCGTGTCCGATACACACCGGAGAATGCGAACCGTGCCGAGATATTGATTCGTCAAAACCATGTCGGGCGACGGCAAATCATTGCTTGTGGTCAGCGAACGATCGCGCATCGTCGGCAGTTTGTTCTGGTTTTCCTGGACGTAAAGCTGCAAGGCGATGCCGATCTGGTGAAGATTGCTCAGGCAGGCCGTGGCTTTGCCAGACTCCCTGGCGCGCCCCATCATGGGCAGTAGCAGCGCGGCGAGAATCCCGATGATGGCTATGACCACTAACAACTCGATCAGGGTAAACGCGGCTTCCTCTGCCTGAAACCCACCCCGAAGCTGCCGCAAGCGATTCATCATCCCGCCGGTCAGCCACGCTTATCGTCCCCGGAAGGGGCGGCCGCTTTCCATGACCTTCTGCAACTCCTCCAACACCGGAGCGAGTTCCGCCTTGGTTTGCGCCGAGCTTTGGCTGTAGAAAGTCTTCAAGCCGATCGTGCGAATCTTCGCCTGTAATTCATCGCTCAAGGGCGGCGGCTGATTCGTGTTGCCGGGGTCCACCACCGCCGCTCCCGCCTGCGCCTTCGTCTGCGATTCCTTCATCCGCCGCATGGCGTCTTCCACGGCGCGCTTGCGCTTCTCCTCCGGTAACTGCTCGAACGCAGTGAGCATGTTCTTGAAACCGGTCGGCATGGTGGCTTCGATGAAGGCGCCCTTCTCTTCCTCCGTCATCTGGTCAAACCACTTGCCCGCCGGCCGCATCAGACGAAGTTTCTGGCGTTCCTCCGGCGACAGCGCATTCAGCATGTCGGCCAGTTGTTTGAGCGCCCGCGCGCGGGCATCACCGGAAAGTTTGCTCAGGTCGACGGAAGCGACGTAGTCGCGCACCTTGGCTGCCGACATCGCGGAGTTCTTGACGACGATGTAGCCAATCGCGGCCACCAGCCAAACCGCAAGCACGGCTACCCCGCACAGGAAGACCGGCCTCCATCTTTGACTCAACATGGCTGTATTGTAACCTGCCCCTGAATTCCATCCAGCAAAATGAGACACGCACTTGGAGTCCGTATTCGCGGCCAGCTCATCGGATGGCAGCCGAGATGACGAGGCTCAATTTTTTCGGAAGCCAGCTCGCGTTCGATTAGATGGAGCCTCGTTACCTCGGCTGCTACGAATCTGATGACGCCGGCGGCGCCTAGCGTTCTGGCGAGCGAATCTGCCGCCAGTAACCCTGAAATTGCGACTCAAGCTGCGCGGCGTATTGTTTTTGTCCGGCTGCCGTGGCCAGTTTCTGAGCTTTATCAATTGCCCGCGCCGCTCCCGCGAAGTCCTTTGTCACAGCCAGCGTCATCGCCAGAGTTTCCAAAACTTTGGGATCGCCTTCCCCACTGATTTCCGCCGCGCGTCGTGCCAGCCGGACCGCCTCTGCTGGATCGCGCACTTTTGGATTTTCGTGCATGGCCAGAATCCAAGCCAGCGCATCCAGCGCCGCGAGGTTGTCCGGCTGAATTTCAATGGCCCGCCGATGATATGGAATCGCATCCTCCACCTGCCCCAGCATGGAAAGAATCATCCCCGCCCCGTAGTTCGCCGCGGCGTGGTTGGGATTGAGGCCCACGGCACGCTGCTCATCGAACAGCGCCTCGGCAAGCTGCGCGCGCTGCCCGGGCGACAAGCCGCCGGCGGCAGGGTCGGGCCGGGTGGCGGTGACGATGATCCCGGCCAGGTTGTGCCAGGCCAGCCAGCAGGATGGGTTTCGTTTCAGCGTGGCGCGCCAAAGCGTTTCCTCATCCCGATATGTGCTGCATTGTGCCCACGTGAGTGAAGCCAGCGTTACGACCAAAGCTCCGGCGATCACCGCCCACGAAGGATGAAGCACCGGGCCGGAAGATTTTTCCGAGGCCGATCTTTCCAACTTCTTCCGGGCGGGCTTCGGTTCGATCTTCGCCGGCGGACGTTCCAGCCACTTCGTCACCGAACCGACGGCCAGCGCCGCGAGCCCAATCATCGCCGGGTAAACCCAATGATCCGCAATGAACGAGTATTTCTGAAAGTAGATGTTGAAGAATCCCATCACGGGAAAAAGCATGATTAGAAACCAGCTCAGCGCGAAGAAACCCGGCCGGCCCCAACTTTTCCTCGCGTACCAGCAAAGCCACCACAGGGTCAGCAAGACCACCCCGGGAACGTAGCTGTTCCAATCCCCGGCGACGATTTGCCAGCGCGGATACACGAACACCAAATGCACCGGCCAGAAAATGTGCGCCGCGTAATACCACGCGCCCAATCCCGCGCCTGCGAGCCGTTGCGCGAAGTTGGATTCATTCACGATGTCGGTGCTGATACTGCGATGATACTGAAACCAGATCGTAACCAGCCCCAGAACCAATCCCGCCGCAAAAAACGGCGCGCACGCGAAGGCATCGCGCTTCTGGATTTTCCCCCCTTGCCACCAGGCGCAAACCAGCAGCAGGAACGGCAGCATCACCACCGAGGTCTTGCTCAACAGCGCCAGGACGAAAGCCGCGAATGACAACGACAGCCACTTGCGCCCCTCACCGGAATCAAACCGCAGATACCACCAGAGCGCGGTGGCAGCAAAGAAAAGCGACAGCGTGTTCTTTCTCTCCGTGATCCAGGCGACCGATTGCACATTGATTGGGTGCAGTGCAAATACCGCCGCCGCAAGCCAGGCGCCCGGGATTCGCAGCCGCGCCATCACCCGCCAAAACAATACCGCCGCGCCCACGTGCAGCAGGATGTTCGTGACGTGGTAACCCATTGCGTTCATCCCCCAGAGACGCCATTCGACCCAGAACGACGTCAGCGTAAGCGGCCAGAAATCGTAGAAGTCCTTTCCCCTCCAAATGTCCTTCATTCCACCTGGCCCGGTGACGAGCGGATTGGCGGTGAGAATGTCTTCGTCGTCCCAGATGAAGCCCGCTCCCACCGCCGGCCAATAGGCCGCGAAAGTGAGGACCAGCAGCAAGAGCCCGCCCACCCACCAGCCCAGCGTGCGGGAATCCTCGAAATGGCCTTTTCGAAAGAAATCCTGTAACAATTTCAAGGTCTTGCTTCTGAGGATGGTGTATGGATGAATCCGAAGCGAATCGAAACATGACCGAGCGTTGCCCCAACTGCGGTTCAGCCCTGCCTGCCAGGGCATTAGGCGGCCTCTGTCCGGCGTGCCTCCTGAAGCAGGCGGCCTCGGGCGACACGGAGACCCACGCCTCCACCCAACCCTTTGAGCCGCCGTCGGTTGAGGAGTTAGCCCCTCTCTTCCCGCAGCTCGAAATCATCGAACTGCTGGGCCGGGGCGGCATGGGCGCCGTTTATAAAGCCCGCCAGAAGCAACTGGACCGGTTCGTCGCGCTGAAGATCCTGCCGCCCCGCTCCGGCCCCGACGCCGGCTTCGCGGAAAGATTCACCCGGGAGGCCAAGGCACTGGCCAGGCTGAGCCACCCCGGGATCGTCACCCTTTATGAATTCGGACAGGTGGCCGCGCCGCCCGCCGCCGGTTCGCCCGAGACCGAAAGCCGGCCCCTCTACTATTTCCTCATGCAGTATGTGGCCGGTGTGAATCTGCGTCGCCTGCTGGAAACCGGACGCGTATCGCCCCGCGAAGCCCTCGCCATTGTGCCGCAGATTTGTGACGCCCTGCAGTACGCCCACGACGAAGGCATCGTTCACCGCGACATCAAGCCGGAGAACATTCTCCTGGATCGCAAGGGCAGCGTAAAAGTAGCCGATTTCGGCCTCGCCAAATTGATCGGCAACGGCAGCGAGCCCGCGAGTCAACCCGCGTCCACCGGCCAGCCTTCGTTGACCGAGGACGGCAAAGTCGTGGGCACGCCGAAGTACATGGCCCCGGAACAATTCGACCGCCCGGAAGCCGTGGATCACCGGGCGGACATCTACGCGGTGGGCGTCGTCTTCTACCAAATGCTCACCGGCGAAATACCATCACAAAAAATCGAGCCGCCTTCGCGAAAAGTTCAGATAGACGTGCGCCTCGATGAAATCGTCCTGCGCGCCTTGGAGAAGGATCCGCAGCGGCGTTATCCCACCGCGGAGCTGCTCAAAACCCAGGTCGAAACACTGGCGGCCGGCTTGTCGGAAAAACCCGAGCCCGTGGATACCGCTCCCTTTGCCCGGTTCTCGTGGCAACCCCGGGCGCTGACCATCGTCGCGCTGGTCTATCTGGCCTATGGCGTTTGGGCCGCGTTTGAGATGGTCAATGCCCGCTACCGAAATACCATCAGCATTAACACGACGGTGATCTGCGTCGCCATGGGCGTCGGCCTCCTGCGCCGGCGTCCCGGCTGGCGGAAATTCACCCTGCTCACCATCTGGGTCACCGGCATCGTGATGGTTTTCTTTTTGCTGGGCCTGGTGTTCCGCCATGCACCGGGAAAATTCTTCGGCCACTCCATCCAGGGCGGCAGCGTTTTGCTGGCCAGTTCGTTGGCGGGGCTGGTGGGATTCGCCGCCTTGATCCTGGCGTACCGTGTCCTTACCCGGGCGGAAATCCGGGCCCAATTCATGCGCGTTCCGGGCAGCTTCCGGTGGATGTGGATTGAGTGGGCGGCCATGTTGGGCGTCCTATTGCTGGCGATGCCCATAGTGGGAGTGACGCGCCCCGTGGCCGAAGCCGTGACGAGCCTGTTCAACCCGGGCCCGGCGCAATCCGAAATACTGGATGAAGCGGCCGCAAAAGGATTGGTTTATGAGGACTTCATGAACCCGCGTCCCGCTACCAACACCCCCTGGCTGCTCACGGCGTTCACCGCGCGCAAACTTACCAATGACAATGTCGTCACCACCGTTACCGCCGCGCCGCGGGCGTTTCGCTTGCGGTCCACCGATGGCACCGCACGCGGCGCGGCGGAACTCAAGCAATGGAGGGCACAACCCGGCTGGTTTGCGTATGTTGGCAAGGACCAACGCGTATGGGCTTTTGACGGCGGCAATGGCTTCTGGCTGCTGAAAGCAACCCCGACCAACGGGACGACCACGGCGCTGAGTGCCTTGACCGAATTCCCGCCCGAGGAAGTGAAACGGCGGCTGCCCCAAAAGCTCCGCAAGCAGCTCCCGGCCAAACGAACCGAAGACCAGCTCGCCGAGCAAATGGAACGATTGCAGGAATCCACCGAAAAGGTGCGTGAGCATGCGCAAAAACTGACTTACCAATGGCGCTCGCGTGTCGAGGCAGTCGTTTCCACGAACTCAAGAGCCGCAAGTTCCGCCGGGAACAGTTCCTCCAACTCAAACGACTGAATTGAATTCGCCCAACACCCAATCCGCCACGCCGCCCGCGCGCGAAGTCTTTGCCACGACGCGGTGGACGCTGGTCATTGCCGCGGGCAATCGGAACACAGTCCAGGCCAACCTGGCGCTGGAGGAGTTGTGCCGGCTGTACTGGTATCCGCTGTATGCCTACACGCGCCGCCGCGGCCATTCACCCGAAGACGCCGAAGACCTGGTGCAGGGATTTTTCGCCCGTTTTCTGGAACGCAACTATCTGGACAATCTCAACAGTGAACGGGGAAAGTTCCGGGCCTTCCTGCTCGCCGCGCTCAAGCATTACTTATCCAATGAACGCGACCGCGCGAACCGGCTCAAACGCGGTGGTGGTCAGGCGCTCCTGTCATTGGACTGGCAGGAAGCGGACAACCGCTACCGGGTCGAACCGCTTGACGAGCTAAGCCCGGACAAACTCTTTGACCGCGCGTGGGCCGTCCTGTTGCTCGAGCGCGCCATGTGCCGGCTGCGCGAGGAGTTTGCGCTGGAAGGCCGGCCGGAACTTTTCGAGGGACTCAAGCCATTCCTGACGATGGACAAGGAAGCGGTTTCCTACGACGAGGTCGTGGCGAATTTGCGGCTGACGAAGGAAGCCGCCCGCGTCGCGGTGCACCGGCTGCGCAAGCGCTACCGGCAGTTGATGCGAGAAGAGATCCGCCAGACCATTTCCGACCCGGCGCAGGCGCAGGAGGAATTGCGCGCCTTGTTTGCCGCTTTTGCGAACTGACCGCCGCTGACGCGGCCCGCCGCACCCGCGGCGGGCCGATGTCAGTGGCCGTTCGTTACGGAGAGTTCTGGCGGAGCCGGAAGAAGCGCGCTTTGTTGGTGGCGGCCGGCACCGTATAGCTGAAGGTGCCCGATACCAGAGAGGTCACGCTGCCAAGCTTGGTCCAGGTGGGCCCGTTCGGCGCGGTGGCGGCCAATACATCGTAACCGTAATTCGCCGGCGCGGTGCCGCTCAACACGACCTGGCGATTTGTTTTATATTGCAGACTCAACGTGGCTCCGCTTACGACCGCGGGCGGAATCGTATAGCTGATCTCGGAGGAGAACATGCTTTCGACACTGTTGCTGCTGACCGCCGTCACCGCGAAGTAGTAAGTGGACCCGCGGCGCAACCCGGTGATGGTGCCGGTCGGGGTTTTTCCCGTGGCGACGAGGTTCGTATAGTCGCGGGACACGCCTCCGTAATAGAGGTTGTAACCGGCCAAGCCGGCGGATTGGCTCGCGTCCCAACCCAGCGTCACGCTCGTGGTCTGAGCATGCGCGGCGGGATGAAACGCGGCAAAGGCAAGGAGACTGCCGATCAATGTTCGGCGAAACGCCCGGCCTTTTCGCGCGCGGTGGTGCCTCGCGCGACGGAGGTTATTCAAACACTGGTGGAATCGGCCGTTCCGCTTGGCCCGGCCGCCGTTTTGTCTTTGAGCAATGACTGACATGCACAGCCACTGTCGCCTGCAACGCGCATGGTCTGCTACTGGAGTGTTCCCGACCCCGGCAAGGTTTTCCCTTGGTTGGAAATTTGAACGAGGAGGAGCCGGAACGGGTTACATCATTGCGGCTTTCGAGGAGGAAAAAGCGAAGAGGCAATCCCCACAACTCGAACAGCCTTGGCTGGCACGGCCCGCTTAAACGAGTAATCCAGGACGGCTTACACCACGGAGTTACGGCGGCACAGGGAGAGATTACCGAGGAATCCGAAGCAGGAGTGGAACAGCTGCCTTTGCCTGGAAGTCATGGCGAGCTGCCTTGAAGCAGGCGGCAAGGATTGCCTGGCAGTCCTCCGCAATCCCACCTCACGAATCCGACGTGATCAAACCAACACGCAAGGCGAAGCGGACGAGCCCGGGGATGTCGAAGAT
This sequence comes from uncultured Verrucomicrobiota bacterium, assembly GCA_964448135.1. Lineage (GTDB taxonomy): Bacteria > Verrucomicrobiota > Verrucomicrobiia > Limisphaerales > UBA8199 > CAYUVH01. The sequence continues at coordinate 42,288 of CAYUVH010000020.1, forward strand.
GTTGAGGCGTTCCATCAGGCGGGCGCGGTGATATTCGACGGTTTTCGGGCTGAGCTTGAGTGTCAGGGCGATGCCCTTGGTCGTCTGGCCCTCGGCGATGAGTTGCAGGATTTCGCGCTGACGCTCGGAGAGTTGGGCGAGCGGGCTGGGCCGTTGCGCGATTTGTTGGGAGGGAAATTTCTTCAGCAATCGGCGCGAGATCTCCTTGCTCAAATAAATCTCCCCGCCCGCCACACGATGGACGGCAGCGCTGATCTCTGCGACAGCCGCCTTCTTGAGCAGATAACCGCTCGCTCCCGCGCGCAACGCCTGCCAGAAGTATTCCTCGTTGTCGTGCCGGCTCAACAAAACGACGCGCACTCCGGGCATGTCCTTCACCAGGCGCTCCGTGGCTTCGAGCCCGTTCAGCGCTGGCATGGAAATGTCCATGAACACCACATCGGGGTTCGTTGTTTTGGCCAGCTCGAGAATCTCCCGGCCGTCCACGGCTTCCCCCACGACTTCGATGCCGGGGAGCCGTTCCAGTTCGGCGCGTACACCAGCGCGCACAATGGGATGGTCATCCGCCAGGATGACCCGAATGGTTTTACCGGATGGAGGCATAAATCTTTTTCTTGCTGTCGTGGGTCTGCCACTTCAAGGGGAACCACGCATGCACCGTGGTTCCCTCGGTGGGAGCCGAGCGGTATTCCAGGCCGCCGCCCGCGACGGACGCCCGCTCTTCCATGCTCAGTAGGCCGAGGCTGGTCCCCTGCACCGCCTGGTCGCGCACCGCAGGCACATCAAAACCAACGCCATCGTCCTTCACGTAAAGGTGCAGCGATCCATTCTTCCGGACCAGCTCCATGCTGATCGAATGCGCCTGCGCATGACGTACAATATTCGTCAACGCTTCCTGCGCAATACGGAAGCACTCCGTCTCGATCAGCGGATCCAGCCGGCCGTCGAGGCGCTCCGCGTGGAATTCCGCGCGCAGTCCGGCCAGCGCGGCCTGCCGGTTCAAATACCAGCGCAAAGCCGGCTCCAGGCCCAGGTCGTCCAGCATGGAGGGACGCAGGTTCAACGAGAGATCATGCACCTGCTCGGACACTTTCTCCACTGCATCCAGGCTGTCCTTCAAGCGTTTGGCATATTGCGACCCGTTGGCGGTCTTCAATACCGCCTGCAGATTCATCTCCGCCACAGTCAGGGTCTGACCGATCTCGTCGTGCAATTCGCGCGCGATGTGCCGCCGCTCGGTTTCCTGGGCCTCGACCAGTCGCCTCGACATGGCCTGCAATTGTTCGTTGGTTTCCTTCAGGCGCTCCTCGCTGATCTTGCGCTCCGTAATGTCCTGCAGGCAGCTCACCGCGCCAATCATCAGACCGCGCGCGTCCTTGATCGGCACCACGTTGGCCAGCACGGAAACCCGCGTGCCGTCCGGCCGGCCGACCGCCAGTTCCCGGTTTCGCACGGGAATGCCCGTCCGCAAAACCTCGGCCATGGGCGAGTCGTTTTGCGACATGGGTTGATTGTCATCGGTGAAAAGCCGGTAGGAGCCGCAATACCTCCGCGAGGCGTAACGGTCCGCCGGCTCGTAGCCCCATAGTTCCACCGCCGTGCGATTGTAAAGTTCGATGACCCCGTCCATGTTGCAGACATACATCGCCGCCGGCAGCACCGGCAGCTCGCGAATCATATTGTCGCGCGTCTGCAGCGTTTCCTCCGCGCGGCGCCGCTGAACTTCGCGCTGTTCCAGCGCCTGGGCCATTTCGTCAAACGTCTTCGTCAACTGGCCCAATTCGTCGCCACCATACACCAGGCCCGTGCGCGCGCTCAGATCACCCGACGCCAGGCGCGCCGTGGACTTCACCAGCGCCTTGACCGGCCGCAACACCAGGATGCTGCTGCCAATCCACCCCAGGAGCAGGGTCAGCGTCGTGGCGATGCCCACCAGCGTCAAATTGTTGACGAGCGTCTGGTCGGCTTCGGCGAATAGTGTGCCGCGCGGAATTTCCAGGATGCTCGCAATCCGCCCGGTCAGCAGCGGGCTGGGCGTGTTCAGGAAAGCATAGACCCGGGTGACGTTGTTGGTGTCCTTCTCCTGCAACAGCCCGCTGGAGTGCGCGAACATTTTTTGCAGCAAGTCCTTGTCCGGAAACTGGTATCCCACCCAGCGTGACGGCGTCGGAAATCGCGCCAGCACCAGTCCGTTCCGATCCACGCGCGACCACGTAGCCCCGGGCGGCAGGCGCGACGACAAATCCGAAACCGAGCGGTTGAACCAATCCATGTTCAGCGACGCGAACAGCACGCCGATCGTCTGTCCGTCGTTGTCCATGATCGGATAGCCAAACCGGACGAGCGGTCGGCTCCAGTTCTGCCCCAGGGGGAACTTGCCCACGGTAAATTCGCGTGCCTGCAAAACCCGCAGGAAGATCGGCCGGTTCGCCCAACCACCCGTGTCCGGGGTCGGCACCGCGCTGGTGACCACGTCCCCGTTGGTCGAGATGATGCCGATATTCGCGTAACGTGGATAATTGGCCAGCGCCTCCATCAACACCTGCCGCGAATTGCCCCAATTCCCGGACTTAACCGGCGCGGATTCGGACAACGCCAGCAGCAATTGCCGCGTCGCATCCACGGCAGAACCCTCCTCGCGCACGGTCTGCTGCGCCAGGTTTTGCGCACGCTGCTCCCACTCCGCGAGCTCACGCCGCCGGTTCTCGGAGGCGCTATGCAATGTCAGCACAAGCAGTGGGGCACACGCCAGCAGCAGCAAAAACAGCAACCGCAGGCGGAGACCGGACCAGAGTCGGCTGACGACTTCACGCAATCGGCTCACGCCTGAACTTAACACCATCCCTGTGCGGAATGCAAAAAAGACCTTTGGCTTGACGCAATGATCTTCAATCCAAGATTGAACGCTTTTGCACTTCAATGCGAGGCGGCGTTGCCCTACCCTTCGCCGCGCTTGAGTCATCAGCCATGAAAAGCGACCTGCAAATCCAGCCTCTGTCACGCGGCGCGCGGGATGTGGACCGTTTCCTCAAGGTCAGTTACGAGATTTATCGAAATGATCCCAACTGGGTCGCGCCGCTTTTGATGGATCTCGCGAAGGTGTTCACCAGCGCCAATCCCCTGTTCGAACACGCCGAGATGCAGCTCTGGGTGGCGTGCCGCGACGGGCGCGACGTGGGGCGCATCTCCGCCCTCATCGATCGTAATCACCAGGATGGCGGCCCGCCGGCGGCGTTTTATGGTTTTTACGAAACCATCGAGGACGATCAAATCAGCTCCGCGCTGTTCGACACGGTGCACGCCTGGGCGCGCCAGCGCGGCATGAAGCGCGTCCTCGGCCCGATGAACCCGACGACGAACGACGAGTGCGGTCTGCTGATCGAAGGATTTGACACGCCGCCGGTGTTCATGATGACGTACAATCCGCGTTATTACGTGCGGCTTACCGAGGCCGCCGGATACCGCAAGACCAAGGACCTGTTGGCGTATCACTACGACCTGAGCGTCATTCCCCTGGATCGCTTGCAGCGCATCGCCGACAAAATCAAACAACGCAATCCGAGTCTGAGCTTCCGCCCGGTCCTGAAGCGCACGCTCAAGCAGGATTTGGGACAGATAAAGGAAGTCTACAACGCCGCCTGGCAGGACAATTGGGGCTTCACCCCCATGACCGACGCGGAAATTGATTTCATGGCCGAGCGCCTGAAGCCGCTGCTGATGGAAGGCCTGATCTGGCTGGCGGAAGTGGGCTCCGAGCCGGTGGGTTTTCTACTGGCGCTGCCGGACTTCAACCCTGCCCTTCAGCCGCTGAAGGGAAAACTCCTCACGCCGAAGCTTTTGGGCTTTGTGCCTTATCTGTTGGGCTGGAAGCGCCCGACCCGCACCCGCGTGCTCACCCTCGGCATGAAGGAAAAGTATCGCAACAAAGGCCTTGAATCCGCCCTGCTGATCGAGGGATTGAAGGTCGGGTTCAACGCCGGCGTGCGGGAATCCGAAGCGTCCTGGATTTTGGAGGACAACCTGGCCATGCGCAAAGTTCTCGAAGCCATCGGCGGAAAGCCTTATAAAACCTATCGCATTTACGAGTGTGCCATCCAAGCCTTATGAAAAAGCCAGCAACTGGTGCTAAACACGGTTTAAAAATCCCACCGACGGGCGGTCTCGATGTGCTCTCCCTCGGTGCCTTGATTCACCGGCTCGATCCCGGTCTGCTCCCCTTCCGCAAAGCCCATCAGTGCGAAATCCATGTCAGCGGCGGCGAGTTCAATGTCGCCGCCAATCTCGCTGACTGTTTCCGCCTGCAAACGGGCATCGCGACCGCGATGGTCGATTATCCCATCGGCGAACTCATCGCCGAACGCGTGCGCGCGATGGGAGTACGGCCGTTTTACAAACGCTTCAAGCACGACGGCGTCCACGGCCCCAACATGGCCACGGTTTACAGCGATCGTGGCCACGGCGTGCGCGCTCCCATCGTGTTTTACAATCGCTGCAACGAGGCCGCCGCGCAGCTCAAGCCCGGTGATTTCGATTGGAAGGCGATTTTTGCCTCCGGCGTCCGCTGGTTTCACAGCGGCGGCATCTTCGCCGCGCTCTCACCCACCACCGCCGAAGTCATCATCGAAGGCATGGAAGCGGCGAAGGCTGCCGGAGCCATCGTTTCCTTCGACCTCAATTATCGCGCCAAACTGTGGAACATCTCCGGTGGACAGGAACGCGCGGTCAAAGTCCTCGACCGCATCGTGAAACACGTGGACGTCCTGGTCGGCAACGAAGAGGATCTGCAACTCGGACTTGGCATACCAGGTCCGGAAGTCGCCGCGGAGTCGAAACTGGATCATCGCGCCTTCATCGGCATGATGGACAACGTCGTCAAAAAGCATCCGCAAATCCGGGTTGTCGCCACCACCTTGCGCGAAGTCCATTCCACTTCCCGCCACAGTTGGGGCGCGGTGGCCTGGATGAACGGTCAGACGGTGATGTCGCCGGTGTGCGAACTCGACGTAATCGACCGCGTGGGCGGCGGAGATGGTTTTGCGTCGGGCTTGTTCTATGGCCTGCTCAGCGGAGCCTCGGAAGCCGAAGCCGTAAACCTCGGCTGGGCCCACGGCGCGCTTTTGACGACGTTCCCGGGCGATACAACCATGGCCACACTCGAACAAGTGCAGGCCTTTGCCGCCGGGGGCTCCGCGCGCATTCAGCGGTAACGCCGCCTATCGCCTCGGTTTTTCGAGCGCGGCGAACGCATCCTCTAGACGGCTCAACGGAGTTTCCGGCGCCGGATTGAGCACCTGCCGCAAATACTCCACCGCATCGGGGATGTGCTTCACTGACCGCGGCAGCGTCGCTCCCGAGGCATTGGCGTGGCCCCCGCCCTGCAATCGCTCCGCGACCTTCCGCGCCTCGCCGTTACGGCTGCGCAGGCTCGCAATGACCACCCCGGTGGCGCGCTTGAACAGCGTCAACAGCACCGGATATCTCGTGGTCTGCTGCTCCAGAAGTTGGTGTACGATCAGGTTGTTGTTTCCGACCACCGTATCGACCAACCCCACCTCCGGACTGATCTCCGTGATATTCTTCCGGCTCCATGCCAGCCCAATGGGATCCTCGACCTTGCGCTTCACCGCCATCACTTCGAGCAAGGGATGATCCAAAAGTTTCTCAATTTCTCCGTCCACCAGCGTGTGCAGATTCCAGAACTGGTAGCACTTCACGAGGTTCGCGTAATCGCCCGCGATCACAAAATCAGGATCGTTCTCCTGAAACAGATCCGCTACATCGTTCAGGCGAACCAGCCGGTCCAACGCGGGCGATCCCAGCCCGACCTCCTGGCATAATTCGTAGCAAAGTCGGCCAGCGGACTTGGTAACATCGTTGATCAACAGCGCATTCTTCGGGGCAACGTCAGTGACATGGTGATCAATGATCGCCCAGTTTGGGCGGTCCAGGCGCGCATCAAAAGTCAGGTCGGTGACCCAGGCCGACTTCTCCCGCAATTCCCGCTGCTTCCAATAATTGTAATTGCAGGCCTCCAGCCGCACCTCCGCGCCGAACAGCTTGCGCGCCAGCCGTTGCAGGAGCACGCCCGCCACCAACCCATCGAGATCGCTCTCGTGGGTGAGGATGACTTCCGGCCGCGGCAAATTATTCGTCATGCCTCAAACTAGGCCCGTCCGCGCGCGGTAGCCAGAAGGAACTGCGCCAATCAAAGTGGCTTGATTGAAAAGGAATCAAATACTCCTTCCGCCTCCACGCCACCGCCCACCGTCAACGCCACCCGCACGCTGCGATCCCACGGCGGCAGATTTTTTGCGTCGGCGGCAGCCGCGCACGGCACCCACTTCTTTCCATCCGCGCTGGCGGCAATTTCGAAATGGTAACCCCGTTCCGCGGTCAGGCGCAGGGACAGCTTGGCGCCTTTGGGCGCGGGTTGCCGGCCAAGCTCTCGCCTTTCTCCGCGCTCACGGCGCCACACGATGACCTGCCCGTTCTGCAAAACCGCTCCCACCGCGTTATCCATGTCGCCGAAGGCGCAAATTCCCGCGGCGGCGCCGGCTTTGAGCCAGCGGGTCTCGATGACGGCCGTGGCGACGTAATCCGGCGTGGTCGTCGAGCGCGCCAGCACCGCGGCCACGAGATTCGTGCTGGGGCGCGTCGCCGAAAGAAACAAAACGCCATCAGTCAATTGGATCTTTGGCTCGTGATGCTGGGGCCATTGCCAGCCGCTCTCGAGATTCTGGCCCTCGAACTCATCCATGTAGCCCGCGGCCGAAACCCGTTGTTTCGCTCCAGCCGGTGACGCCGCTTCAACGCTGGGCCCTTTTCCCTGGTTGATAGTGGGCCAATCGTCCGCGCCAAACTTCACTTCGTCCAGCATGCCTTCGCGCCCGGTGAAAACGGTGCCGTTGGCCGAATACGCGTGATAGAGCAAAAAGTATCTCCCCTGCTCGTCCTGCACGATGCTCCCGTGGCCGGGACACTTCCAGGTCTGGTTGCCGGCGAGAATCGGATTCGCGGGATTCTTCTCCCACGGGCCCATCAACGACCGCGACCGCGCCACGCCCAATGCATAATTGCAACCGGAACCGCAGCAACCGTTGCCGGAATAGAACATGTAGTACCACCCGTTTCGAAGCAGCAAGAACGGTCCTTCGACGAGATTGCCTTCCCAATCGGCATCGTTCCGGATCAACTCGCGCATCTCCCCCACCAACTTCGTCCCGTCCTCACTCAAGCGCTGAATCCAAATCGGCGTCGGCAGCTTCCGGCTGTTGCCGTCTTCCTTCCACACCAGGTAACGCACGCCATTCGTGTCCACGAATGGCACCGGATCAATCGAGCCATCTTCCTGCGCGATGAACGGCCCGTGGTCCGTGTACGGTCCGCCCGGCTTGTCCGCCGTCGCCACCGCGATGGATAAGCGGCGGTTTTCCTGCCGCGCGACGTAATAGACGAAATACTTCCCCTTGAACTCCGAAATCTCCGGCGCCCAGAAATCCCCGATCGCCCAATCCGGCCGATGCGGGAGTACCGCGCCCGTTTGCTCCCAATTCACCAAATCCGTCGAATGTAACAACGGAAACAACGGCCCCCACGCCGACGAAGTGGCTGTCGCCCAGTAATCCTTCCCCACGCGGATCACCGACGGGTCCGGATGATCGCCGGCAATTACGGGATTCTTGTAAGCCGCCGCTCCGACCGCTTGCGTGACCGCCAGCGCCATCACGCCGCACAAAAACAGCCTGCCCGCTTCGAAACCAATCCGCCCGAGTTCCGCACCGTACCGCGCCCACGCTTCATTTGTTTTCATCGCTTGTTGACCTTACCAAACAGCCCCGCGTCGACGCGACGCGAAAGCACTGTCCTGACCCATTTTTCGCCGTGGCCGATTCATGCCACACGACTTTCTTAAGACGTTTGGTATATTGGTATGATTCATTGGCAGCGGATTATTTTGAAAAAAACGCCCCCCCATCTCGATGATTCCGCCCCAGGTCACGCGCTCGATCCGCCGCCTCATCGCTTTACTCCTCCTTCCTTTGCTCTTCGCACCATTTTTTGCCTCCGCCTTCACCGCCAAAGATGCGGCCACGGTCTTCAATTCGTTCAACTCGACTTTCTATTACCAAAACGGAACCAACGGATGGTTTAAAAACAATCAGACCAGCGGCATCACTTATTTTTGGGGACAGGCCGAGGAAATCGAAACCATCATTGATGCTTACGAATGGAGTTCGAACTCCGTTCATCTCGCGCAGATCACCAACTTGCTGAACGGCTTCCTGACCGTGAACACCGCGAATTGGACAAGTTACACACCTTACAACGACGACGTGATGTGGGCGGTGATCGCCTTTGCGCGTGGAGGGGTGGATACGGGCAAGTCCAACTACTGCAATCTGGCAAAGGTAAACTTCGATGCCTGTTACGCGCGCGCGTATGACACGAATCTGGGAGGCGGGTTGTATTGGCTGTACCCGGACAACGCTTCAAAGAACGCCTGCATCAACGGCCCCGCGTCCATCGCCGCGTATTTGCTCTACCAGATTTACGGCGACACGAATTACTACAGCAAGGCCACGAACATTTTTGCCTGGGAGCGCGCGAAGCTGTTCAACACGAACAACGGCGTGGTGGCGGATAACATGACGATTGATGGCAAGGTGAATGGCGGCGCGACCACCTACAATCAGGGTACCTTCCTCGGCGCCGCGCATTTCCTTGGCCAGACCAACGACGCGCGTCTCGCCGCCAACCAGGTCATGATGAGCATGACCACCGGCGGCATCCTTCCCGAATACGGCATCGCGAATAATAACTCCGGCTTCAATGCGATTTTTTTGCGGTGGCTCGTGCGGTTCATGAAGGACCGCAAGCTGCAAAACCTCTACGGTCCCTGGTTGCAAACCAACGCCGTCGCGGCGTGGAACCTTCGCCGCACCAGCGACAACCTTTCCTGGTGCCAATGGCGGCAGCCGACTCCCGCGGGAACGAATTTCGAGTCCTGGGATTGCCTGTCGTCACTATCCATCCTCCAAGCCGCCGACCCCACCACCGACACCACCGCGCTCGCCGTTCCGGGAAATTACATCGGCTATTTTCCGCTCGATGCCACCAACGGCGCCATCGCTGCGGACAGCACCGGCAGCGGCAACAACGGGCTCATCACGAACGCGACCTGGAACGCCGGCGGTAATTTCGGCGGCTGCCTCAACTTCAATGGTTCCAGCAGTTTCGTCCAAATCTCCAACAAGGTCGGCAATGATTTTACGATTTCCTTCTGGGTGAGGACCTCGCAGACCGGCGGCACGCCTCACTGGTACAACGGCCCTGGCCTCGTGGACGGCGACATGCCTTTCAATAACAACGATTTCGGCACCGCACTGGTGGGCAATAAATTCGCGTTCGGCGTGGGCAATCCCGATATCACGGTCTTGTCTTCGGCCACCATCAACAACGGCGCCTGGCATCACTGCGTCGCGACCAGGCAACTTTACACGGGCGCGCTGGCCGTTTACGTGGATGGCGTCCTTTCCGGCACCGGCATCGGCAACCGGAATACGCTGAATGCTTCCGCGCGTTTGCTCTTCGGCGATAGCGCCTCGGGCGGTCCGTTCTTCAACGGCAGCCTCGACGACATCAAAATCTACGACCGCGCTTTGAACGCCGCCGAAATTGCCGCGTTGTATTCCAACAGCATCGCCCTGCCGCCCGGCGCTTCCTCGAATCTCGTCGCCGTCCCTGCAAATGGGCAAATCGCTTTGCGCTGGGCCGAGGCGCCGTTCGCCACCGGCTACAATGTGAAGCGCTCGCTGGTGACCGGTGGACCTTACGTCACGATCACCAATGTCGCCTCCACAGCGATCACCGATACCGGATTGAACAACGGCCGCACCTATTACTACGTCGTTTCGCCCGTGGACCTCGCAGGCGAAGGTCCGAACTCATCCGAAGCTGCGGCCACGCCGGTGGGCCTGGTCGCGTGGTTCAACGCCGGGACGATCACCAACGTCTCCAACGGAGCCGGCGTCGGCGTCTGGACTGACGCGACCGGCAGCGGCTACAACGCGGTCCAGGCCACGCCTGCCAATCAACCCACCTTCGCCGCAACCGCCATCAACGGCCAGCCCGCCGTCCGTTTCAACGCCGCCAACAACAGCCATCTCTGGTTCATGCGCCCGATCGCGGACGACTTCACCATCATCTGCTTCTTTCAAAGCACTCAGGGACTCAACTCCGGCAGCCTGTATTACCAGGGCGCAGGTTTGCTGAGCGGCGAAGTCAACGGCGTCGTCAATGACTTCGGTACCTGCCTTTTTGCCAATGGTTCCGTCTGCGCCGGCACCGGCAATAGCGACGTCGGCGCAAACTCTGCCGGCGGTTACAACAACGGCGCGCCCCATATCCTCACGTTCAAGCGGGTCAAAAGCAGCGGCTCGATCACGCTCTACCTGGACGGCAACCTCGCCGCCACCGCTTCGGGTAACAATCAATCCCTCACCGCCCCCGCCCGGCTCACCCTCGGCGCGCAGCAGGTCCTGAATAATTTCTTCACCGGCGACATCGCCGAGATCCAGATCTACAACTCGGCCATCAACGACACCGACCGACCCGGCTACGAACGCGCGTTGAAATGCAAATACGGCCTGCCCGGCTCCTCCGTCCCCAGCGCTCCCGCGGCGCCCACTCTCACCGTTGGCAACCGCCGCGTTTCCCTTAACTGGCCCGCCCTCGCCGGCGCCTCGACCTACAACGTCTGGCGGTCCACCAACTCCGGTGCCTCCTACGACCTCGTGGCCACCTCCCTTCCCACCACCAGTTTCGTGGATACCTCCGCCGTAAATGGCAGCGTCAACTTTTACAAAGTATCCGGGTCCAGCGTGTGCGGCGCCGGCACCCTCTCAACCGCATCCAGCGTCCTGCTCCCGCTCCCCGCCATCACCTACGGCGCGAACTCCAATGGCTTCACCATGACCTGGCCGGGATGGGCGACCGATTGGAAGCTCTACACCGCCACCAACCTCACGCAACCGATCAACTGGTCCCTCCTCAGCTACACCGCCACCAGCAACAACGGCGCATTCACCGTCACCGTTCCCTGGAGCGTCCGAAATCAATACTTCCGATTGTCGAGCCCTTAAGCATAACGCCGATACGCATGTCCCAGTCTCATTAATACCCTGCTTCAGCAGGGTGCGGTTGAATTCCCGGAACCGTTGGAAACCGCTTCAGCGGTTTTTCGCTTCCCTCACGATCTTTAAAACCACTTAAATTCTTGTCGAAAAACATCCGCACATTCATCCTTTCCTCAGGATGAATGCTCTCTTGAAAAATGGCTGGCGATTGGCGAGCGGACTATTGGCATTCCACTTCCTGCTCGCGACCTTTGTCTGGTTTACCGTGCCCGCGCGCATCCCGACGCACTTCAACCTGCAAGGTCGCGCGGATGCGTGGGATACTCGTTCCCTGCTGACCTGGTTTGTCCTGCCGCTCGTCTCACTCGGAGTTCAACTGTTGATCCGCCTGCTCTCGTCGCCGGCGAATTGCAAGACGTGGAACATCCCGGAAAAAGAACGCTTCCTGCAACTGACCAGAGAGCAACAGGCGCCCGTCTTCGAATTGACCAAGGGCTTTGCCGGTCTCGCCGCGCTTTGCGTAACTTTCACATTCCTCGTCCTGCACGCGGGAATGTATCTGGCCGCAAAAGGCGTGACCGCCGGGCTGCCCTGGTACTTTCAGATGATGCTCTTCGCGCCCACCGTTTGTTTGCTGGCCAGCCTTATCCCCTGGGCGCAAGCAGTGAAGAAAAGTATTCTAAGCGCATGTCATTCGTGAGAGGTCGCCTCCTCGTCCAACGTCCTGGACCGATTGCCAAACCCATTCCTGGCCCGATGGGTGGGGCGGGCGTCCTCGCGAGCCCTTTCAGGAAATCCATCTTGAATTGAGTATGGAGCACCTTCTCTTTACCGGGAGGAATTGGCGTCAGCCGATGCACGGCAGCGCGTAACGAACCGGATAAGCACTCATGAAACCCAAATTCTCACTCGACTGGTTTTTGATTTTCGTGCCGGTCTCGTTCCTGCTCGAATACGTGCCCGCCTGGCATAATCCGACCGCGTTGTTCATTTGCTCGAGTCTCGCGATCATACCGCTCGCGGGGATCATGGGTCGCGCGACCGAACATCTGGCGGAACATCTTGGACAGGGTGTCGGCGGCCTCCTGAATGCAACCTTTGGAAATGCGGCCGAACTGATCATTGCGCTCATGGCCTTAAACAAAGGGCTGATCGGCGTTGTCAAAGCCTCCATCACGGGTTCGATCATCGGCAACGTATTACTCGTGCTGGGCGCGGCCTTGACCGCCGGTGGCCTGAAATATAGCGAGCAACGCTTTAACCGGTCGGCGATGCAGGCTTCGAGCGCCTCGCTCGTGCTCGCGGCCATCGGGCTCCTCGTGCCGACCATTTTCCATCACAGCGCGGCCGCGAGTGGCGGCTGGCACCCCTACGTAGGTCAAAAACTATCGCTGGCCATCGCCTGCGTGCTTTTCCTCACCTATATCTGCACGCTGGTCTTTTCGCTCGTGACCCACAAGGACCTGGTGTCAGGCAAATCGGAAGACGCCGCGCCCGCCTCCGCTGGACATCACCCGACCTGGTCCAAGAAGAAGGCGATCCTGGTGCTGTTTGTCGCCACGGTCTTCGTGGCCTGGCTGTCGGAATTCCTGGTGGCCTCCGTGGAATCGGCCCGCACGCAACTTGGCGTGACCGAAGTCTTCATCGGCGTCATCGTCGTGGCAATCGTCGGCAACGCCGCCGAGCATTCGACCGCCGTCGCGGTGGCGATGAAGAACAAACTGGACCTCAGCCTCGGCATCGCCGTCGGCTCCAGCCTCCAGATCGCATTATTCGTCGCCCCGGTATTGGTCTTCACCTCCTGGTTTATGGGCCACCCCATGGACCTCGAATTCACCCTCCCCGAAGTCGCCGCCGTGGTATTCGCCGTTTTCATCGTGAACGAAATCAGCAAAGACGGCCGAACGAATTGGTTGGAAGGCGTCCAACTCCTGTCCGTTTACGTAATCCTGGCAATCCTGTTTTACTTCTTGCCGGGAGTCCACTAGCGCGGTTTGAGGATGATGGGGCAGCCTGGCAGACCTTGAGAGCTGGGGGGATTGCACCTGCTCGGGCCTTCAAGCCGGGGTGTCAAATTGGAGCTCACGGCCCACTCGCCAAGTTGGACTTTTGTTTGCTACGAATCCCGCAATAGTACACCCTTCTCAAACCACGCGTGTTTGCATGCGCGACGGGTTGGGCGCTTGGCGCAGCGGTTAGCGCGTCTCGTTTACACCGAGTAGGTCGGGGGTTCGAATCCCTCAGCGCCCACCATCCCCGGTTCGCGGAATTTCGAATGACGAATATCGAAACCCGAACGAATTCATGCTTCCCAAAACCTGGACCTCATCCGTCATTTTCCTCCTCCGCTCTCTCCGCTTTCTCCTGTTCAACACCTTTCCCGAATCCGTGTCCATCTGAGTCCATCCGTGGTCAAATTCTTCCCCCGTGCCTCTGTGGCTAAAACCCCCTTTGAGTTTTTTGCGCTCTCTGCGGTTCACTCCTCTTTTCCCTACCTTCGTTTCCTTCGTTTCCTTGGTGCTCAAAAAGTCCCGTACCCCCAAACGTTCTGAGCTTGTGAATGCTCTCTGCTGGCTCCTCGCCGATTCCAACCCACTAATAAAACTACTTCCCGCGCTTGGGATTCGTCTTGAGCGTCGGGTTCGTTCAGGTACCATCGGCCTCGTTTCCGATCCAGATGCAACCGCGCTTTGAAATAGCCTGCGGCTTTTCCCAGAAGGAGGCTCCATGAACCTACGCCATCAGCCGATCCGCGATTCATTCAACTTGCACCTCGCCGCTTTCGGTTTGCTGCTGCTGTGCGGAATGGCAACCATGGGACACGCAGCGACCATAACGGTCACCAGCACGGCCAATAGTGGAGCCGGCACGTTGCGCGCGGCCCTGGCGAGCGCAAGCAACGGGGATACCATAAATTTCTCGCTGGCCACTCCAGCCACGATCACGCTGACGACGGATCAACTGTACGTTTCGAATAGTGTCAGCATCCTGGGCCCCGGTCCCGGCAACCTTGCCATCAACGGCAACGCGGCCAATCGCGTGTTCTACATCCGACCCTCCAACACGGTCACGTTCGCCAGCCTCACCCTTACCAACGGCGCTGGCGGCGCCCTCGGCGGAGGCGGCATTTTCAACGACCACTCGACGCTGGCACTGAGCAACTGTATCCTCAGCGGCAACTCGGCCGCCTACGGCGGCGCCATCTTCAACGACGGTCGCAATACCAACAGCGCCACCTTGACGGTGGTCAACAGCCTCATCAGCAGCAATTCGGCCGACGGTTATGGCGGGGGCATCTATAACGTCGGTGACTCCGGGGGCGCGACGTTGACCGTCAGCAACTGTGTCTTCAACCGGAACGCGGCCGGCAACAGTGGCGGAGGGATTGACAACCGAAATTGGACCACCGGCTTCGCGACGCTGACGGTGATCGCCAGCACCGTAAACAGCAACTCCGCCGGCCAGTTCGGCGGCGGCATCCACAACAACGGCGAACATGCCGGCCATGTGACGATGACGGTCAGCGGAAGCACGTTCAACAACAACTCGGCCAACGTCGGCGGCGGCATCAATAATGATAGCCGGGAATCCGGGAATGCCATCGGGACGGTCGCCGGCTGTACCTTGGGCAGCAACGCCTGCTATGGCCCGTTTGCCACCGGCGGGGCCATTTACAACAACGCCGAATTTGCCGGTGGCGCGACGTTGACCGTCAGCAACTGTATCCTCTATGGCAACTGGGCTGACTATACCGCCGGCGGCATCTACAATGACGGTACTGGAAGCGGCAGCACCGGAATTCTAACCATGGCCAGTTGCTCTTTGAGCGGGAATTCATCCCCTTCCACCGGTTGCATCTACAATGACGGCGGCAACAACGGCCATGCGATGATGAATCTCCACGCCTGCACCGTCAGCGGCAACTCCGCGGGCAGCAATCTTTTCAGCGCCGGCGCCATTTTCAACAACGCCAATCTTTCCCTCACCAATTGCACCATCAGCAGCAATTCCGCCCGCGCCATGTTTAGCGTCGGCGGTATTCTCAACAACGGCACTCCCGGCACCACGATGCTGACGATGATCGCCAGCACGATGAGCGGCAACTCCGCCACGAACAGTTTCAGCGCGGGCGGCATTTACAATTATATCGGGAATGTCCAGTTGGGCGGCACGATCCTGAATGCCGGCGCTGCGGGCACCAATATCCTCCACTCGTCCGGCTCGATCACCTCGTTGGGCTGCAACCTTAGCAGCGATGGCGGCGGCGGCCGGTTGACCAACGTCACCGACCAGCTTAACGCCAACCCCATGCTCGGCCCGCTGCAAAACAACGGCGGATCCACGTTCACTCATGCGCTCCTCGCGAACAGCCCTGCGATTGACAAAAGCAAAAGCTTCGGTTTGGCGACCGACCAGCGCGGCCAGTTGCGCCCCTATGATGCGGGTTCCATTACGAATGCGAGCGGTGGCGATGGCAGCGACATCGGCGCGTTCGAAGTGCAATTCGCCAGCGCACCAATCCTTTCGGCCGGGTTGCAAAGTGCTGGCAACGGCGCGTTCCAATTGAGTTTCACCAATACCCCGGGTGCGGCTTTCACCATCATCGGCAGCACCAATATCGCACTGACTCCGAGCAACTGGACAATCCTGGGCGCGGCCACGGAAATCTCGCCTGGCCATTTCCAATTCACCGATCCTCAAATAACGAACCGTTTGCGAGGATACTATGGCGTGAGATCACCTTGAGGCGGACACTTGAATGAATCACTTTCCGTGGCGTTTAAATCCTTTTGCGGAGGAAAGAGACCCGAACAATGCCGCGTTGACAGAAAAGTAGCGGCAGGAGGATTTGTTGAAAAGATAGGGGCAGAAAAATATTCATGATCGGACGTTTCCGATGGTTCTACGTCTGGCAAGCGACCGGATAAGTCGGAAACAAGTCAACTTTTCAAAAAGCAAATTCGGTCGTCATCTCCTCCGGTTGTCTCCGTTTCGCCCGAAATAATCCTTCCGTTCCCTGCCCTGATTATCAACCCAAAACCGGCACCTCTCTTGCTGCCTAATCGCATCATGTCAATGTTTGACGATATCCGTTCGCTGTTTTGCAAAGCTCTCGTTCTCGGCGCGATGAGCTTCGCCACGTTCAAAGCGGGAGCGACCATGTATTACGTTTCCCCCGCCGGCCAGGACAAAAATGTAGGGACGAACTGGGCCAGCGCCAAGGCAACCATTCAAGCCGCGATCACGGCGGCGACGAACAATGACCTGATTGTCGTCACCAACGGACTCTATGCCACGGGCGGCACGCCTTATAACAATCTGACGAACCGCGTCGCGATCACCAAGCCGGTCACCGTCCGCAGCGTGAACGGACCGCTGGTCACCACCATAATGGGGCTGCAACAGGCGGGCTCCACGAACGGACCTCTGGCTATGCGTTGTGCGTATGTGGGCGGAGGTGCCACCCTCTCGGGCTTCACCCTCACCGGCGGGGCCACGCACGGTTTCGATGGCGCCGATATGTTCGTTGACCGGACCGGCGGCGGGGTCTTGAACGACGGGGTGGTTGAAAACTGCATCATCACTGGCAATTCGGGGGCGCAAAACGGCGGCTGCTATGGCGGCACACTCAACAACTGCATTATTTCCCGCAATGTGGGCACGGGCTTTTTTCATCCCGGGTTCGGCTGGGTCCCCGGAGTGGGCGGTGTGGTCAGCAGCGGACTGAACAATTGCCTGTTGAACAACAACTGGGGCGGCGAGGCAAGCGCCGTCGGCCCGGACTCCGCCTTGTACAATTGCACCGTCACCGCCAACACATCGACGAATGTCGTCATTGAGGCGTCCACCCTGGTCAACTGCATCGTCTACTATAATACGAATTCTCATATCCCCCCAACAACCGCGCAGATGGACACCAATTGCGAAGTGTCCTACACGTGTTCGACGCCGCTGTTTCCCGGCACGGGAAATTTCAGCAACGCGCCGATCTTTGTCTCTTCCAACAATTTCCGGCTCGGGCCTTTTTCCCCGTGCACGGACGTGGGAGCGGATATCGTGCCCGGCTTCACGGACCTGGATGGCCTGCCGCGCATGTTCCGCAAAATCGACCTCGGCTGCTATGAACGGCAGATTCCCGGCGACATCAATAACGACGGTCTCGTGAATCTTGCGGACTTGACCGTGCTGCTAACCAACTACAGCAGCACCGTGGATCAGGCGGCGGTGAGCGCAGTGCTCTCGAATTACTGGCCCAACCGGCTGTTGCTGGCCATGACCAATGTGGCCGGTCTCGGCGGCAGCAACGTCACCTTTGCCCTCACGAATTCGAACGCGGGCGCTTACAGCGTGCAATACTCCACAAACCTGACGAGCTGGCAGACGCTCGGCGCGGCCATTCCCCGATACTCCTTCATCGACACCAATGCCGGGCCCGGAGCGCAGCGGTTTTACCGGTTGAATTTCCCTTGATCCATTCCGGTGCCGGGCTCAGGGTCCATCAGGGAGTGGCCTTCGAAAGCCATGCGTTGATCCAATATCCGCACGATCAGCACACCGTGCTCATCGCGCAGAAAGAAAATCACATGGGATGCGAAGTTCATCCGCCTTAGTCCGGGGGCGGGGTGCCCGGCGCTTCGACCACTGTTTGGATACTCCGCGAGCCGGTGGAATGTTTTTTTCCAAACTGTCCCGGTGGCGTCTCGCCTGTTTGACGCCAAATCGCTTGATGGTGTAGGCGGCGATCCCGGCGATGTCTGAATCGGCCCGTTTTGACAGGCGCGACTTATGCAGCTTACGCCTTATGCCGGCGCTCCGCTTCCCGCCAGATCGCCCTCACGCTCCGTTTGCTGATGCCGCCGTTGAGACCTTCCTGGATGGCGCCTTTTAGCCCCAGCATCTCACGGTTTTCCCGCTGATCGCGCCGGATCATATCACGGAAGTATTCGCTGTCATTGGTATAGTCACCACTGTCAATTCTTGCCTTCACCCACGCGTCCTGCTGCTCGGAAAGGGTGATCGTCTTGCGGGTCGTCTTCATTGGCACACGGGTTGATTAATTTCACGCCTCATACTATTGGTGCATATTAGCAACACACCTCAAACGTTCTTTGCCGGGCCGCGGGCCAATCCTCGCACGTCACCCAGCCCTGTTCCGATTGGGCATGCGCCAACTTGCCCGCAGTGGGGTTTTGCAGGCGTGAAGGGTTTTATCTGGCTGTTGCGGACAGGATGCGCTGGGTCCAGCGGTGGAGCTCTTCGAAGACTTCGGAGCTTTTGGAGAGCATCAGGAAATGGTCGGCGTCGGGGTAGATGTGCTTTTCGATGGGAGCAGTTGGAGGGACTTTCGCCAGGACGGCGTCCACGTAGTCCACGGGAATCCGTTCATCTTCGCCCCCATGAATGAGCAGGATCGGCAGCCCCTTGATGCCCTTGATCAAGCCCGGCTCCAGCACCCCGGAAATATAAACAATCCCGCGAAAATAATCCGGGTGCTTCAAGGCCGCGCGTGAAACGCCCAGGGCTCCGTTCGAGAGGCCAGCGAGGAAGATCCGTTTCGCATCCATGTCCGGATTTTCGCGGCAATAATTATACGCGCTTTCGATCGCTTCCATCCCACCCGGTGCGTGCCAGTTGCCAAAGCCGAAGGTGGGCGCCACCACGGCAAATTTGTGCGCATCGGCAAAGGCTTTCAGCGTCCAGATGAAGACTTTGAAATTCCCCGCACTGCCGTGGAGGAATAGCAGCACCGGGAGTTTTTCGCCGGGCGCATGCGCCGGCACATACGCAAAAAGATGGCGTTGATCAAACGGAAGATTGAAGAGGTCGCGGTAGGCGGTATTCATCACAGAACCCACCGCGACAAATTCCGGGTCCGACCGCATCTCGCGATAAGCCTTCATGAACAGCCCGTTCATGATGTTCGCCTTTTCGCGGGTCATGATCGCGTCAGCAAACGGAGACATGATCACGCCGAGGCGGGCCTGATCTATTTCCGGGACGAGATTGACGGGCGACCAGCGGCAATAGTTTCCGTTCGCCCAGACGGAGGACAATTTCGAACCCGCCGGCGTCCGCCCCACAGGTGAAACCGCGTAGCAGATGCCAACGCCAATGAAAGCCAGCGTCCCGCACACACTCATGGCCATGACCAGTCGCCGACTCCGACGCGCCAGCCACCGGCAAAACAAACAAAGCCCAACAAACAACGCCAGAAACGCGAACGCAAACACCCGTCCCTGCCACGTCTCCGCCTGCCAGAAAAGCAATCCCGCCGCACCGGCCGCTGGCAAGCTCATCAGCACCAAGACAAGCCCCAGCGCCACTAAGGCAAACCGCCCCGCGGAGTCCGGGTTTGCCCTATCCGTGTTCATCTGTGTTCATCCGTGGTTAAATATTTCCTTCTCTGTGCCTCCGTGTCTCCGTGGTTAATTCCGTTTCGTTTGCACCGAGGAATCTCAGCAACTCCTTAAAACCCTCAACCTTCAACGCCGGGATTTTCGATGGGCTTCTTCCAGATCGGCACGACGCGTTTCATTTCGTCAATGAGCCATTGGCAGGCGACGAAGGCTTCCTTGCGGTGCGGCGCGATCACTTCGACCCACAGCGACGGTTCGTTCACTTTCACAACACCGAGGCGATGCACGAGGTGAACGGATTCAATCGGCCAGCGTCTTTCCATTTCGTCGAAGAGCAAATGAAACTGCTTCTCCGCCATGGCCTGGAAAGCTTCATACTCAATCGCGGTAATTTTCGCTTCCCCTTCGCTCTCCCGCACCACTCCCAAAAAGTTCACCACCGCCCCCATCCCGGCGGACATCTTCCGCCCGGCGATCAACGCCGCCTCATCAATCGGCCCTTCCGTAAACTGTAGTATCCGCCTCATCAGTCAGCGCGAAAAACCGCAATCTTCGGCTTGCTTAACCTGCAACTTGTAACCTGCAACTTTCAACCTTTAACCTCCCTGGACTGGCGGGAAGAATGAAACCACGTCACCTTCCTTCAAAATATAGTCCCGCGTCTGATAATCCACGCCTACCGCCATCAACATGGACTTCCGGGCGCCGGCCAGGCGGGGAAAGCGAATGAGGACAGCGTCGGAAAGTTGATTCAGCGTGGAAGCTTCCGCCATTTCCTCTGACGTCTCCGAACAGCCGGCTAATTCCTTGAAGTAGGAATAAAACGTGACGCGAACAATCATGATGCTCAGGAATTCCGAAGCGCCAATGATCCCGCTGAGCGGGAACGAAAGAAGCCCGAATTACAAAGCCCGAAATCACCATGCCCCATCTTTCGTGCTTCGGACTTCGTCATTCTTTCGTCATACGTCATTCGTGCTTCGTCATTTCCGCTAGTCCCGATAAATTTCCGGCCGCAGCACACCTACAAACGGCAGATTCCGATACTTCTCCGCGTAATCCAACCCATACCCCACCACAAACACATCGGGTATCTCAAAGCCCACGTAATCCGCCTCCACCGGCTCCACCCGCCGCGCCGCTTTGTTCAGCAGCACACACGTCTGAATCCGCCGCGGCTTGAGCGCGCGCAACTTCGTGAGGACGCGGGAGATGGTTTTGCCCGTATCGAGGATGTCGTCCACCAGCAATACATCGCGTCCCATCACATCGAGCCGCAGTTCCTTCGTGAAAACCAATTCCCCGGATTCCGTCCCACTGCCGTAGCTCGACACGCCAATGAAATCCAGTCGCAGCGGCAACGACAAATTACGGATCAAATCCGCGAGAAACATCACCGTGCCGTTGAGCAGCGAGACCACCACCATCTCGTGCCCCTTGAAATCCTTTTCGATTTCGCGGGACATCGCGCGAATCCGCTTCGCGATTTCCTCCTCGTCAATCAGCAGCGGCGAGATTTCCCTCCGCCAATGCGCCGGCGCGCGCCGGGTGGCTCGAGAAGTGATCACGGGCGGTCGCGAGCGCATGGTGTCAAATGTGTTTGGAGTCGTGCTCGTCCTTGGTGGCGTAGCCGCTCTCCTGCCGCTTGAAATTCACCTCGTTCTTCCGGCAATACGCCTGGAACACATCCTCCGCGCTCATGCCGAGCACCTGCGCCGCGCTGATGAGAAAATGGAAGAGGTCCACCACCTCCACGCGCGCGTTCTGCTCATCGAACTTCTGGTACTTCGCCCACCACTTCCACGGCACGCTGTCCGTGAGTTCGGCGAGCTCCTGCGTCATCGCGCGGGAATAGTTGAGCAGCCACTTGGTCTTCGTGGCTTCGTCCATGCCTTCCATATGGACGCCGATCCGTTCGTTCAATGCGGTTTGCATGCGGAACAGCTCCCGCAGCATGTCAGGTTTTTCCATTGCGCGGAGCATACAGAGCGGGCGGGCGGCTGCCAATGACCAACGTTGCGAAAAGCTCCAAGAACCAACCACCAAGGACCAGATAAACACCAAGCTCCAAGCTTCAAAAACTTTCGGTCGAAGGTCGACGCCGGGATGACGGGAAGTTATTGATCACGGATAGAAGCGTCATTCGAGGGAAGAAAGTTGTCGTTCAAGTCCATTTCCGCTTATCTGTGATTGGAATGCGAGCGAGCTTCCTCAAACCGACCAGCCGCCTGAAGATTGGAATTTGGAGCTTGGTCCTTATCTGGTCCTTGGTCCTTGGTGCTTGGTCCTTCGCCGCTCCTGCGGCGTCCTACTCCGCCTGGCCGCACGGCCCATCCACGGATACGAACTTCTTCCCTATCGCGGTCTGGCTCCAGGATCCTTCGAATGCAGCCCGGTATCGCGCCGCCGGCATCAACACCTACGTCGGCCTCTGGGAAGGACCGACCGAAGCGCAACTCGCCGGCCTCAAGCAAGCCGGCATGAAAGTCATCTGCGAACAAAACGAAGTCAGCCTGCGGCACCTCGACGATCCCACCATCATCGGCTGGATGCACGGCGATGAACCCGACAACGCCCAATCCATCGGCGCGCGCTTCGGCTGGAGTTCGCCGATCGAACCCGCCAAGGTAGTCGAGCAATACGAACGCATGCGCAAAGCCGATCCTTCGCGTCCCGTGCTTCTGAATCTCGGCCAGGGCGTTGCGTGGGACGGTTGGTACGGCCGCGGGTCCCGCAGCAATCATCCCGAGGATTACCCAAAATACATCGCCGGCGGCGACATCGTTTCCTTCGACATCTATCCCGTCGTCCACCCGCGCAAAGAAGTCGCCGGCAAGCTTTGGTTCGTGCCGCAGGGAGTCGAGCGGTTGGTGAAATGGAGCGACGGCAAAAAGATCGTGTGGAATTGCCTCGAGTGCACCCACATTGAAAACGCCGACCGCAAAGCCACGCCACATCAAGTCCGCTGCGAAGCCTGGATGTCCCTCATCCACGGGTCGCAAGGGCTGATCTGGTTTGTCCACCAATTCAAACCCAAATTCCGCGAACCCGCCCTCCTCGACGACGCCGAAATGCTCGCCGCCGTCACCGCGCTCAACCAGCAGATCACCGAACTCGCTCCCGTCCTGAACAGCCCCACGCTCGCGAACGCCATCACGGTGATCTCGACCAATCGCAACGTGCCCATCGCCACCATGGTCAAACGCCTCGGCGGCGCCACCTACCTCTTCGCCGTCGCCATGCGCGACGGCAACACCGACGCCTCCTTCACCATCAAGGATCTCCCCGCCTCCACATCCGCCGAAGTCCTCGGCGAAAAGCGAACGCTGACCATTCGCGACGGCTCATTCACCGACCACTTCGGCCCTTGGGTCGTTCATTTATACCGGATCGGTCCGTAGCGTCAGGCCCCGCCACGCCATTTGCTAATCCTTTTCAGTTGCTTCGCTCATTGCCGGGAGTAGGTTTTAATGTGACAGGCCCAAGTGCTGAACCATTAACCCCTTGATCCCATGAAAACCAACGTCTCCCGCGGCACGAAGCCCGCCCGCGCCGCCGCCTCCCGCGCCAATGGCAATGGCCAACATTCCGGCAACGGCCACAGCCCCGCCGTCAGCCGCAACGTCCAGGCGTGGTTGCGCAAACCGAAACACAATCTCATCGGCGGCCAATGGCTGCCCTCGATCATCGGCCGCACGTTCGAAGTCTTCAATCCCGCCGACGGCTCGGTCATCGCCCACGTCCCCGAAAGCGAGAAGGAGGACGTCGACCGCGCCGTCGCCGCCGCGCGAAAAGCCTTCGAAGCTGGTCCGTGGCGCCGCATGACGCCCGCCGAGCGCGGCAAGCTCCTTTGGAAAGTCGGCGACATGATCCTCAAATACGCCGACGAGCTCGCCGAACTCGAGTCCCTCGACAACGGCAAACCGATCGCAATGGCCCGCGGCGGTGATGTTCCCCTGTCGGCCGATCTGTTTCATTACATGGCCGGCTGGGCGACCAAGATCGAAGGCCACACTATTCCCGTGAGCGTGCTTTACGCGCCTGGCTCGCAGTTTCACGCCTTTACCTTGCGCGAACCCGTCGGCGTCGTCGCGCAAATCATCCCCTGGAATTTTCCGCTCCTGATGGCCGCGTGGAAACTGGGGCCCGCCCTCACCTGCGGCAATTGCGTCATCCTGAAGCCGGCCGAACAAACTCCGCTCTCCGCCATCCGCCTCGGCGAAATCATGCTGGAAGCCGGCGTGCCCGAGGGCGTAATCAACATCTTGAACGGCTTCGGCGAAACCGCGGGCGCCGCGCTGGCCGAGCATCCCGACGTGGACAAGGTTGCCTTCACCGGCTCGACGGAGGTCGGCAAAATCATCCTCCGCGCCGCTTCCGGAAATCTCAAAAAAGTGAGCCTCGAACTCGGCGGCAAATCCCCGAACATTATCTTCAAGGATGCCGGAGACCTCGACGCGGCTATCGCCGGTGCCGCCAGCGCAATCTTTTACAATCACGGCCAATGCTGTTGCGCGGGTTCCCGTCTGATGGTGGAAAAGGATATCTTCAACGAAGTCGTCAATGGCGTCGCCGCCCACGCGAAGAAAATCAAGCTCGGCCCCGGACTGCACCCGGACACCCAGATGGGCCCGCTCGTTTCCTCCGAGCAGCTCGTGCGCGTCACCAACTTCCTCCACCAAGGCAAACAGGAAGGCGCGTGCTGCGTCACCGGCGGCAACCGCCACGGTCAACACGGCTACTACGTCCAACCCACCGTCCTCAAGGACGTGCATCCGAAGATGAGCGTCGTGCGCGAGGAAATCTTCGGCCCCGTCGTCGTCGCCGAGCCCTTCACGAAAGCGGAAGAACTGATCCCGCGCGCCAATAACAGCCCATACGGCCTCGCCGCCGGCATTTGGACTAAAGACATCTCGAAGGCCCATCGCATCGCCGCCGCCTTGAAAGCCGGCACCGTGTGGATCAACTGTTACAACATCTTCGACTCCGCCCTGCCCTTCGGCGGCTACAAGCAATCCGGCTGGGGCCGCGAAATGGGCCACGAGGTACTCGACGCATATACGCAGACAAAGGCCGTGGTGATCGGGCTCTGAGCCTCCCCCTTCAGCCCAACGGATACCGGTGAATATCCCCCGCGTCGAACGGCGCCGGGGAAAATTCAATCGCTTCCCCGTCCTGCGACGGACGCAATGCATGAGCGATCCCCGTGTGAATGATCGCCAGATCGCCCGCCTGCAATTCCACGGACGCTCGCTCCTTCGTCCTAATGTCCTCCACCACCAACTCCACCACTCCACGAATCAAATAGACCCACTCTTCTTTTGCGAGATGGTAGTGGTTGCCGCGCAGTGAGCCGGGCCTCAAAGCGATCGCAGCGATGTAGTGCATCGCCGGTTCGCCATTGAAAAACTGCGCCAGATCTCCCTGCGGCAACTTGAGCAATTTCACCGTCGGCGCGTCAACGGGGACAGGCATGGCAACCACCGGCAACGTTCGCTTCACCACTCGACCCGATAAAAAGCTGGCTTCAAACATCCTGCCCAAACCTGCCGCGTCCCCCTCCCCACCGCAACCGAATTCACCACCCTTCCGTAGCAGCCGAGGTAACGAGGCTCATTCTTTCCAACCACCCTTCTCAACCGGACGCAATACCATGTACGCCGGATCTGAGGACTGTCAGGTGCCTCTCACTCCGTACCGCACTGCCCCAACGTCCGCCAGCTTTTCAACCGTGGTGCCGCCGAGGCATTTGG
>CAYUVH010000021.1:0-103286 GCA_964448135.1 uncultured Verrucomicrobiota bacterium
GCGGCTACCGCGCTGTTGCTCAGGCCCGAGGCGCACTTGAGTATGATTTTGGCGCGAAAAACCAAGGCGCGATGCTTTCGACCCTGGACCAACTTGCGGAGTTCCTGCAACTGGGACTCCGTCACCTTGAGTTGAAGTTTCGGGCGGCGACCTGGAGAATTGGCTGAAGGCATGGCCCACGATAACACCCGCTGACATTTATGCAAGTTATTTATGACTCAGGAGAGTAGACCGACCAGATCATCTCGTTTGCGCCCGCGTCGCGTGCGAGGCTTGCCGCTCGGGCCATAAGGGCGCGCCCAACGCCGAGCTTTCGCGCGTTGGCATCCACATACAAATCGGCGACATGCAGAATACGGGCGGCAGCGTCCGAGTCGTAGCCAAAGTGGTAGATCAAATAACCGACCACCGTGCCTTTGTCCTCGGCCACAATTCCCGAGAAAGCCGGCTGAGCGCCGAATCCGTCGCGCAAATATGCTTCGGACGTCAGTTTGAAATCCGTGTGGTCGCCAAGACTCCGAAGATAGTCGGCGAACTGCCGGGCCAGGGCACCAATGGCATGGGCGTCGGCCGCGAGGGCTGGTCTAATCGTAAATGTCATAGCCCGTTTTGTGTCGGACCAAGCGGCAAGACCTTACGTAAGAAAGTGTAAAGATTGGCCGAGTGCTCCGACCAACCAGCGCAAAGCGTGTGGCCGTCGTTCGGGCCTCCGCAGTTCCACGGCATGAATGGATTCAGACAATCACTTGCATCAAATGCTTGTCTCCATTTGCCGGCGAACGGCTGGCAGGCGTTCCCGCAGCAATTCCAGCCAGGCGGCAACCGTCGGAGGGGACTCGCCTTTGGGCCGGGCAAGCACAAGATCAATAGTGGGTGATGCGGGGCTGACAGGCAGAATCCTCACGCCCGATTGCCGTGATCGGCGCAGACATCCGGGCACGATTGCCACGCCAATACCAGCGGCCACTGCCATCATCACGGTATATATCATGGGCGGCTCGCTGACGACTTGCGGAGTGAAGCCAGCCTGGACGCAAAGTTGCGTCATCTGGTCAACCAGTTCGGGCGCTTCGCTGCGTTTTAACATCACAAAATCCTCTCTGGCGAATTGCTCTAACCGAACCCGGCCAGCCTTGGCGAGTGAATGGGTTTCCGGCACGGCGAGCATCAGGCGGTCGCGGTAAATCCGTTCTTGCGTGAAATTCATTTCGACGGAGGCGGCCAGCGGGCGAGTGAAACCGACGTCAATTTTCCCGCGGTCAAAGGCCTGCAATTGTTGCTCGGGCGTCAGCTCAAACAAATGCACGCGCACAGCGGGAAAACGTTTGCGGTATGACCGGATCAATTCCGGCAGGAAACCGGACACCGACGCACTGACACAGCCGATGGCGAGCGACCCGGTTTCGCCGCGGGCGGCGCGGCGGGCGACCTGTTTGGAGAGTTCCGCATGAGCGAGAATTTCCCCGGCTTCGCGCAGAAACGCATGGCCCGCAGCCGTGAGGTTAACGCTGCGCTTGGTGCGGTGCAGCAAACACACGCCAAGTTCTTCCTCCAATGCCTTGATTTGCTGGCTGATGGCGGGCTGAGCGACGTGCAACTCCCCGGCGGCCCGGGTGAAGTTTTGCCGCTCCGCCACGGTCACGAAGTATCGCAAATGGCGCAGTTCCATGCCGCAATTAGTAATCGTTAAAACTTATCATCACTAGAGGAAAGTGCTATTTCCGCTATTATCGCACGAAAGCTAGTCTCAGCACGTCGTCCGAAGGTCGGCGCGACAATAAACCAACAATAAAGCGACAGACCAAATGAACACCCTCACGACCACGCAGGAACTGGAGGCAACCCGTAATCTTTTTCGTAACGACAAACTCCCGAAGCCGGCGGTGGAAATCTTCGACGCCGCCAGGGCGGAGCTCGAACGCAGCGCCGCCGCCAGTCACGCGCTCCAGGCCGGAGCCACCGCGCCGGATATTATCCTGCCCAACGTGGATGGCCGCAGCGTGCGGCTTTACACGGAACTGCAACGGGGACCGGTGGTGCTGGTGTTTTATCGCGGCGGCTGGTGTCCATTTTGCAGCCTCCATTTGCGTGGCTTTCAGAAGTCGCTCGCGGACTTCGAAGCGGCTGGCGCACAGGTCATCGCCATTTCGCCACAGTTGCCGGATCAATCGCTGACCACCAAGGAGAAAGATGAACTCGCCTTCCCTGTGCTGAGTGATGTCGGTCTGCACACCGCGCAGGCTTTCGGTGTCGCGTATGAATTGCCGCGGGCTTTGCTCGACCTCCATCGCGACTTTGAGGTTCCGCTCGAAGACTTCAACGGCGCCGAAGGCAGCACCCGCTTGCCCATGCCTGCGACCTTCGTCATTCGCAGCGACCGCACCGTCGCCTATGCGCACGTCGATACCGACTTCATGCAGCGAGCCGAACCGCTCGAGGTTTTGAACCTCGTCCGCGAACTCAAACGCCGCGCGGGCAGAATATGAAGACCAACCCACTCATCAAATCCTTATCGCTCTGCCTGGGCATTCTCATGCTCATGTTCGGAATCCTCAAATTCTTCCAGCCAATCCGCGGGTGGTTTGACGTCCAGATTCAAGAGAGCCATCTGCCGCACGAGGCGATTCTCGCGGGCAAACTGGGAGAAATGATCACCGGTTGCCTGTTCATACTGCCGTGGCTTCGGCGACCGTGGACCGCCAGATACAAAGAACCACTCCTCCTGATCGCGTGTTCGATGCTCGTTTCTCAGATGCTCGTGGCGATCTATGTCCACCTACAGCCTGGGGTGCCCGCTGGCGTTCTTCCTCTCGGTATCAAGCCACCTGTAATTCCCGTTGTCGTTCTCCTCCTGGCATTGCTCACTGCTTTTTCGGTTTGGAAGGAGCGCCGAGCAGGGAAGGCTGGCGGTACGCCGGACCAATAAACAAAAGCCGAAGCCGCCCAGCTTATCACGAGCAGCGAGCCACATCGTTGAACAACAGGCGTCCAGAATAAAACGGCTATCCAATCTCAATCGACCACATCGGTTTCCAAAAGTTGACCGTGGTCGGGACAGTTGGAGAGCGGTAAAGAGTGGTGCTGGATCCTGGCGTTCAGTGGAATTTCAGGAATGATCTATGGGATTGTCGCCCAAAGCCGCTTTGGTAACAATCACGGCGGGGTGGAGCTGCGATTCCCTTCACCCGCTCCACTAATTTTTAAGGATTCTTCCGCCAGTCCAGTAATTACCTACGGTTGCCCAAATCAGGGCGGAAGCCTGCCGTTCTTGAAGCTTTCCAAGGCTTCGGAGAATGGGTCGTTGAATCCCGGCTCGGCTAGGGTCAGCGCTTCGGTGGCTAACTGGATCGCTCGTTCCCGGTTGCCTTGCAGGAAGGCGAGTTGGGCCTGGGTATGGAGGAATTCAGGTTCCGGCCCGTTCAGCAATTTCACCGCCCGTTCCATGAGGCGATCCGCGGTTTGAAGAGCAGCGTTGTTTTTGACGCCCTCGAGAAGCAAATCGCGTTCAGCACCCGGCAGCCGATATTTGGCGCGCGCCTGGATGGCGATGGTTCGGGCGACGCGATGTTGCAGAAAGGGATCGTCCGGGTTTTCCGCACTGATTTGCAACGCCAATTTGCTGGCGCCTTCGAGATCGTCCTTGCGGATGAACACGGTAATGCGAAGGCATTGCGTGAGGGCCTTTTTTTCAGGGAAGAGTTTCTCCAACTGATCAATCTCACTCATGGCCCGATCCCATTGTTTGGCCTTCCATGCCAACCTGCCGGCTTCGCTGTGTTTCTCCCACGCATCGGCCCGGCTGGCGGCGTTTTTTCGGGCAAGAGCCCGCCGCTGGGGAGCAAAGGTCCCCGCCAGTATTTGTTCGATGAGAGCGTCGTCAATTTCGTCCGGCTGACCGATAAAACAGACAGTACCTTTTTTATCGACGATAAAGGCCGTCGGAATCCCTGCCCCAGCCGCAGACAACCAATTCTTCAGCATGGCGCCGGAGAGCCGATTCGTTGCGCAGGCATCCAGCGCAATGCGATAGGTAATCAAGTTGCCCATGCGCTTGATCAACGGCGCCAGATCAGTATCCGGTGACTCTTTCACGTTTTGGCCAATCACGACCAGCCCCTTGCTCTGGTACTTTTGATGCAGATGATTGATGTGCGGAAAAGCTTGTTTGCTGGGGAACCACCAACTGGACCAGAACTCCACAAGGTAAGCGGTCCCCGGTTCAAAAGCTTTCACCGGTTCGCCCTGGATCCACTTGGAAACAGTCAATGGGGGCGCGGGGCTTCCTTCGACCAGCGCCGCCGCCGAAGCCGGGAGCATGCTAGTGACGAGGAGAATGCCCCCTGCCGCCATGGATCTCAGATTTATGGGAGAAAAACGCATGTTGTCTGCCGATATCATGCAGCGAACGGCGTTCGGGCAATACCTCAATTTTGGGGTATTCGATCTGGTCGTAATTCTGCTATAAGGGACATGTCATTTTCCGTAAAATTGCAACCCTTACGGCAGCGCGCTGGCTTCAAACGATCATTCATGAAAAAAGCACTCAGGCTTCTATCGGTCATGATGGCATGCTCGCTGACCGCCATTACCTCCGTTCACGCCGCCGCTGGAATTCTGAAAATACACATGTTCGCCGCCGTCGATGGGCGGGGTGATTGTCACATCCTCGAACTGCCGGACAACACCCGGATGATCGTGGACATTCCCGACGGCTGGGCCAGCGACTTGCGAACCAAACTGAGCGCATTGGGGATCAGCAACATCAAATACCTGGTGGGTTCGCATGAGCACGTGGATCACATTGGCGGGATGGACTCTTTTCTCAGCAGCGGATTCACCATCAACAACACGCAAGTGTATTACCCGAAGGGCTCGGTTAATGCCAATGCGTCGCACTACAATAACCTGGTCAACGCGGCCACCGCCCGCGGTCTGGCCGTCACGAAACTCGTCGCCGGGGACTACATCGTCAACACCAACTATGACGGCAAGCCCTTGAAGGTGCTCGTTCTAAGCCCGGAGAATGGCAAGGTGAACGGTGGCAGCGATGATTGGGGTTCCGAAAATGAAGCCTCCATCGTCTTGAAGATCACCTACGGCACCAAATCCATTCTCATGCAGGCCGATGCCTATGGTTCAGTGGAATTGAGCATCCTGGCGGGTCCTTTTGCCTCCGAGATCAACAATTGCCAGGTACTCAAAGCCGGGCACCACGGCCTCAGTGCCAATGGCGCCATTTCCTGCCGGGAAGCTTACCTGGATGCCGCGGGGGTCAAAAAAGCGCTGATCACCAACGGTGATCGGACCATGGATTCCACGATCAAAAGCCGGTTACAGGCCAGAAACATTCATTATTGGTCCACGGGTTCCGGCGATGGCTATGCCTGGCTCAGCACGGATGGCGTCGCGGACTGGGTGGAGGGCGAACCTCCCCTCTGGCCCGCGTTAGCGGCACCGTCCATCACGACGCAACCCGCAAGCCAGACCGTGACTCCCGGTGCCGCGGCGATTTTCAGTGTCACGGCCACCGGCACGGATCCACTGAGCTATCAATGGAAGTTCAAAGGCACGAACATCGCCGGCGCCACGGCGTCGACCTATACGAAAACGAATGTCCAAAGCACCAATGCCGGCAATTATTCCGTGGTCGTCACGAACATTTTGGGCAGTAAGACCAGTGCCAATGCGGTTTTATTTGTGAATGCAGCGCCCGCGGTCACCACGCAACTGGTCATCAACGACAGTTTCAACGGCAACAGCAGCAGCAGCGGTTTTGCCCTCGGTAGTGGAGCCAACCTGGGCATCAATCCCCCTACGACCCGACTCATCGGCACCGCGGTGGCCAACCTTCGCTATCTTCAGACGGTCACCACCAAACCGGGCTCCGTCTATAGCATTACCAACAACCTGTTGCGGATTCAGACCAACGCCAATATCGGACGATTCACGATCTCCGCGGATGGGCTCACGCCGTTCGATTTTTCGTCGGCGTTGGGAAGCGCCACTGCTTCCCCGGCCAGCCCCGTCGTCTATGACATCCGGATCAGCATGAGGAATGTTTCCATCACGGCGTCGCGGTTTTCCTTTGGCATTTCGACGGCGGAAGGCGACGTCAACGGGATGGACTGTTGCGTCCAGGTGTATCGCAACGCTTCCGGGGACAACTTTTATACCCTGGCCGAGCGCGTTGATACGGGCTCCTCGGGGGTGGCTGATTTCGGCCTCACGACTCTCACCGCAACCGCTGCGGCAAACACCGTGGCCACCTTCCTACCCATTCTGATTCGCATTACTGACGCCGGGACCGAGAGCGGCACCAATTACAATTCGCGCGCGCAAATCTCGATCAATAACGGAAGCTCCTGGATTTTTGACACCGATACGGACACCACGGAACTGCCCAACGGCTGGCGGTTCGACGGCCCGGGCCGCGTATTTCTCTTCGACATCGCCGGCAACTCATCCGCCGATGTGTATTATGATGAATTCTCGGTCAAACTCCTGCCAACCTGGAACGGCAAAGGCGCAGACAACAACTGGTCCACCGGCACCAACTGGAATGGCGGAACTCCGGGCATCGGAGATGCGTTGTATTTCGGAGGCACAAACCGTCTGACGCCCTTCATGGAGAGTGATTATGCGGTCGGCGCCCTGACCTTTTTCGCATTGGCCGGCGCATTCAACATCGGCTCGACCACGGACAACGTGTTGTTGCTGGGTGGTGACATTACGCAGAATTCCGCCAGCGCGCAGACAATCGGCACATCCATTTCCATGGACGCGACTCGCACGATTACCACGCCCAGCGGCGCGCTTACCCTGTCCGGCGACATCAGTGGCGCGGGTGGCATCACCAAGGCTCAAACCGGAAGTCTCATCTTGAGCGGCATGAACAGTTATTCCGGCAAAACCACGATCACCCGGGGGACCATTTTCTTTAATTCCATCGGCAACGTGGGCGACGGACCCACCGCCCTGGGGGTGCCAACTAGCGTCACCAATGGAACCATCAACTTGGGCTCCGGAACGACCGCGTCATCTTTGCGCTACACCGGTGCTGGGGATATCACCGATCGAATCATCAATTTGTCGAGCACGACGGGCGGAGCTTCGATCTATGCTTCGGGGACGGGGCCGCTGATTTTCACCAGCGATTTCCCCACCACTGGCGCCGGCAGCAAGGTGTTGACGTTGCGCGGAACCAGCACGGCGGACAATGACATTGGCGGAGCCATCGTGAACAATTCCGCCACCAACATCACTTCGCTGACAAAAAATGACGCCGGGAAATGGATTCTCGACGGCGCGAACACTTACACAGGGCCCACGACAATCAGTGCCGGGACCTTGGAGGTAAACGGCTCCATTGCCTCGAACAGCGCCGTGTCCATTGCCGCGGCGGGAACTCTGAACGGAATCGGCACCGTGGGTGGTCCGGTGAGCGTTACCGGTACGATTTCCGGTGGAACCGAAGTCGGCAAATTGACCACCGGCGCGCTGACCTTGAATAGTTCCGGCACAAATCTCTTCGAGATCACCAGCGCCACGGGCATTCCCGGTGAGAACTGGGATTTCGTGGACGCCGGATTGAGCACCATCAATGTGCAAGCCACCAGCGTTGCGCCGTTCATTTTCAAGTTGAAGTCCATTCCTCCCGATGAATTCGAGACCGGGGGTGGCGACGCTTTCAATAACGATCTAACCTACTCCTGGCCGGCGATAGCAGGATCGGTGCAGAATTTTTCAGCGGATAAATTCACCATCGACAACACCGCATTCACAAATGATATCGGCGGTGGAATTTTTTCCGTGGAAAACACCGGCAGCAGCTTGAATGTTCGCTTCGCGAACAATCGTCCGCCCCTGGCCGCCGCCACCAACTTCACCTTCGCGGCCGGCACACCGTTTGAGTTCTCAATCGCCGCGCTGCTCGCGAATTTGACCAGTGATCCTGATGGCGATGCCCGTGCCCTCGTGGGGCTGGTCAGCACGAACGCCGCGGTCAGCACCAACGCGACGAATATCATCATATTCTCAACTAATGCCTCCACTGAAAGCATTGCTTACATTGTCAAAGATGTTCGCGCTTACCGGGCGTTCGATACCGTGCGCACGGCGACCAATTTCATCAATGTGGTGGTCACGAACATCTCCAATGGCGGACTGCTTTCGATCGGCAAAAACGGGGGAAATGTGAATCTGAGTTTTCAAGGAACTGCCGGTCAGTCATACGTTATCGAGCGTTCCCAGAATCTGATCGATTGGACCGGCATTTTCACGAACACGGCGGATGGCAGCGGGGCGATCCAATTCAGCGAAACGCCCTCGAACAGTCCTGCGTTTTACCGCGCTCGCAAGGAATAGCGTCCCGTGTTCGTGAAGTTCGAAGGATTAAACGCCTGACCAGCAGTCCCCCCTCCTCCTAGCGCAACAAATAGACTTCCCTTCGTGGTGGTGCGCTTTGATATTCCACCTTTGAATTCAGTCGCAAAAATCGTTTTGTTCGTTTGGTTGGGGCTGGTGTCGCTCCTTCCGGCCGCACGCGCTCATCAATTGAGCGAAAGCATGATTTCCTTTTCCTTCGGCACCAACGGTTTCGAAGGCCAATGGGACGTTTCGCCTATCGACATGGACACGGTGGTTGGCGGGTTGGACGACAATCACGACGGCATCCTGAGCGCCGAGGAGACGGCCCGGCATCGCCAGGCTCAGATTGATTACCTGCTCGCGCGGCTCCACGTACGTTGCGACGGCGTGGAGCGGAAATTGCGCGTGAAGGGAGTTGAGTTCACGGAACATTCCGGCGAGACCTATTTTGCCCTGCCTTTGGAACTGGAAAACCCCGCGCAGCCGGAACTGCTGGAAATCGAATACCGTTTGTTTTTTGATCTGAATCCCAAACATCGCGGCATTTTTGTGCTGAATGCCGATGGCAAGCAGCAAACCGCGCTCTTTAATGCGGAGAATCCGGTTCAACAGTTCCGCTTGGCAAAGCCTTCGATCCGCCGGCAGTTTGCCACCTTCTGCCACGAAGGCATCTGGCATATCTGGCATGGCTTCGACCACATCCTTTTTCTCCTCGCGCTACTGCTGCCCTCGGTCGTCCATCGCAAGGACGGTAAGTGGCAGGCCGTAACCGGATTTCGCCCGGCATGTCTCAGCGTGTTGAAAATTGTCACTGCCTTCACCGTGGCCCACTCGATCACTCTGACGATCGCAACGCTGGGCTGGGCGCAGTTGCCCTCGCGCTTGGTGGAATCGTGCATCGCCGGCTCGATAATCCTGGCGGCGGCCAACAATCTCCGTCCATTCTTCGCCGAACGAGGCTGGCTGGTGGCGTTCGTATTTGGCCTGGTGCACGGATTCGGCTTCGCCAGCGGTTTAAAAGAGCTCGGTCTGGCGCCTGGGCGGTTGGCGGTGCCATTGGTTGGTTTTAATGTTGGCGTTGAGACCGGGCAATTGGCCATCGTCGCCTGTTTTCTACCGCTGGCCTATGTGTTGCGCGCCTCGTGGTTTTACGACCGGGTTATCCTGAAGTTCGGCTCAGCTTTGATTATGCTCCTTGCGGCGTTTTGGATGTTTCAGCGGTTGTTCGGTTGATTGTATTCTCCCTTCACCAATTATGCTCCCACGCAAAATCGCCGCGCTCACTTTTTTTGCCGTGACCCTCTGCTTTCTGGTTTCCTGCAAAGCGCCCCAGCCGAATCGCTCCATCCGCGAGTCCGATTACCCCGCGCGGATCCGGGTGGCTTGCGTCGGCGACAGCATCACCTACGGCCTCGGCATTCCGGATCGCGATTGCAATTCCTATCCCGCGCAACTGGAAACACTCCTCGGCAATCGCTGGGAAGTGCGAAACTTCGGGTTCAGCGGCGCCACCGCGATCGCTTACGGTCCCAAGCCCTATCCCCTGCTGCCGATCTTTGAGGAGGCGCTCGCGTTTGAACCGGACGTTGTCATCATTCAACTCGGCACGAACGATACCAACGCTAAAACCTGGCCCACCCACCAGCAACAATTCACCACGGATTACCTGGGCATCGTCCGGCGTTTTCAGGCGCTGTCGACCCGGCCACGAATTTATCTCTGCCGCCCCGTGCCGCTCTTTCGCGATCGCGGAAAAGCTTACGATACGGACAAAATTCTGACGGAAGAAGTGATTCCCAAAATCAATGCGATCGCGAAGCAGAATCATCTGCCCGTGATTGATCTTTATGCGGCGCTGGACGGCAATCCCGGGAAGTTCTGGGACGGGGTCCATCCGAATGCCGAGGGCGCGCGCCTGATGGCTGCCACCGTCGCCGCCCAACTCAAAGGCCGGTCGGAATCGTCGAAGTAACCGTCGATCTTCGCCGCCCCAGGTAGGGCGCGCAATCCCTTGCGCGCCGTCGCGTAGCCGCGGGGAAATCGTCCCTCCGTGACAACGCCGCGGCCCGGCCCCACCCTATGCCGCGCGCAGTTCCGACCTCTCCAGCCTGCCAGCGGGGTGGCGCTTTTCGTGCCCGCCCCGAATCCTTTCGGGGCTGCCCTCGATTTTTTAACTTGGACAGCCGTTGTCCAAGTGGCCACCTTAACATTGTCGGGTATGGGACGATAACCCCCGGTTACCCGTAAAATGGGAGTGTAAAAATATGCATGATCGCGCCGATCAGTCTGCGGAGACTTCTTCCACTCCATCCACCCTGCCTCCGCACCCCGCTGCGGCCCCCGTTCCACTCGAAAATCCGTCGCCCCTGCTTCGAGACCGATCACGCCATGTCATACCTTGTCACACTATGTCATACCTCCCGTCATACCTCCCGTCATAGTAAAAACCCCAGCAATCATAGTTCGTCATAGTATGTCAAAGTTGAAAAAAGGGGGCCCCATCACTTCTCCACGATGCACCTCCCCTCCCGACTGAAAGGCATCCCCCGGCGCTGCGAAAATCCCGCGTGTGCCTTGCACGGGCCGAAGGAATGGGTGCCCGCGTCCGATATCTCCTCTCCGGCGCTGCCCTCCAGGAGATTGAGCTGAACAAATCTGAGACATTGCTTGAACCCGTGATTGATCATTTCTATAAACTGAAACGGCAACCACAATTCCACGACAAACCATGAATCAACAACCAGCGTTCAAACGCGTCGTAACGGGTCACGACGCCGAAGGCAAAGCGGTCATTGTATCGGAGGCGCCGCCGACGCGGGCGCAGCTGGTGGGCGGGCCGGGCGGGCCGACTTTTTTCGAAGTCTGGCAGACGCTGGCGACGCCCGCCCCCATTCAGGCACAGCCCGTCGAACCGGAGTCAGGGTCCGGCTTGGTGCTGGGTCCGCCGGCGAACGGAACGCGGCTGCGAGTCATTGAGTTTCCTCCCGAAGGGGAGGAAATTCGCAAGCTGACCGGAGCCGACGCGCAGGCGAAGTTCCAGTCCATGAGCGGCGGGCACGCCTCGACTGCCAAAGAGGGCGCACCCCATCCCTTGATGCACCGGACGCAAACGGTGGACTACGGCCTCGTGCTCGAGGGCGAGATCACGATGATCCTGGATCGGGGTGAGACCACCATCCGGGCGGGTGACATCGTCATCCAAAACGGCACCAACCACGCCTGGGCCAACCGTTCGGGCAAACCTTGCCGCATGGCCTTCATCCTGATTGCCGGCCAGTTCACCAACGAAATCGTTTCCTCAAGGTAAGGACAAACCATGCGGGCTCCACCTATTCCACCCGACCAGCTTGCCCCTGCCCTGCGCCAGGTGCATGACGAAATCGCCGGTCTCATCGGGCGCAGCCAGAAGCAGGTGAACATGCTCGATGCCCAGGGGGCCTTGACCGGGCCGTTCCCAGCCATGCTGCACCATCCCCAGTTTGGCATCCCGGCATTGACGTTTCTTCGTTCGCTGGACGCCCACGCCAAGCTCGACAAGGCCGTGCGGGAAGTGGCCATCCTCACCGTCGGGGGCCATTTTGGGGCGCGCTTCGAGCTGTATGCACATGAAATCATGGCGGCGGCCTTCGGGCTTTCATCAGCGGCGATCGCCACCCTGGCAGCCGGCGGCCGCCCTGATGGCTTGAGCGAACCGCAAGCCATTGCCCATGACATCGCCCGAGTGTTAGCCACCGGCCATGTGGTTCCCGAGTCAACCTACGCGCAGGCGGTGCGGGTGCTGGGGCGTGACGGCGTGGCGGAACTGTTCTTCCTCATCGGCGGCTATTGCCTCATCGCCGTGGTTCTCAATGGCTTCGACGTTCCCGCGCCGGAGCGCACATGACCATGCGTCCATAAATGAAAGCGTTGATCATCGGCGCTACCGGGGCCACCGGAAAAGATCTGGTGAACGTCCTGTTGCAGGATCCGGACTATACGCAAGTCACGACGTTCGTCCGCCGTCCCGGCAAGCCGGTCCATCCCAAGCTGGTGGAAATCGTCACCGATTTCGAGAAACTCGAAGCCGTGGCCGGCGCCATCACCGGCGACGTGTGGTTTTCCTGTTTCGGAACCACTCTAAGCGCGGCCGGATCCAAGGAAAAGCAGTGGCACATTGACTACGATATCCCCGCCGCATTTGCCGGCATCGCGCGGCGAAACGGAGTTTCCCGCGCCGTCGTGGTATCCGCCTATGGTGCTTCCGCCACCAGCAAGGTGTTTTACTCCCGCTTGAAAGGCACGCTCGACGAGCACATCCTCGGCCTCAAGTTCGAACAATGCATCATCTTGCGACCGGGCTTTTTACTCCGCAAAGATACAGACCGATTCGTGGAGCGCATCACGGCAATGGGCTTGAAGCTCTTGAATTCTCTGGGCCTGATCAAACGATTCCGGCCCTTACCCACTTCGATCCTTGCGGAAAAGCTCGCCAAAGCCCCCAAGATCCTCAAATCCGGAAACCATATCATCGAACTGGAAAAAGTATTCGCGGTTTAGGTGTTTGAACCGAACCGGGTTTCTGCCAATTGCCTGCCATGAATGATCTTTCACGCCGCCACTTTTTGGGCACGGGACTGGGTGTGATGTCCTCCGCGACCATACCGGCTGCTCTCGGCGCGGACGCGGGCCGCACTTCCAATCTGAAACTCACCCGACTCGAACTCCTGCCCGTGCGCGCCACGGAACGCACCGTCTGGCTCTTCGTCCGCCTGCACACCAACACGGGGTTGATCGGCTTGGGCGAGGCCTCCGATGCCTTCGGATACCTCAACACTACCAAAGCGCAGGCGGCGCAGATGACGGACGAACTCAACAGTTTGTTCAGTCTCATGCAAGGCCGTTCGCCGTTGGACATCGCGTGGTTCCGCGAACAGGCCGCGCCGCGCGCTGCCACCGGCGGACTGGTGAGCGCCACCGCCTACAGCGCCATCGAGCAGGCGCTTTGGGATCTTGCCGGCCAACTCCTCAATCAGCCCATTCACGTGCTGCTCGGCGGAGGACTGCGCGAACGGCTTCCGGTCTATGCCAACATCAACCGCGCATCCAAGCCACGCACGCGGGAAGGATTTGCCGCCACCGCCAGGCGTGCGGTGGCTGAAGGATTTCGCGCCGTGAAGCTCGCACCGTTCGACGGCTTCAAGCGCGGCGATTTCTCCGATCCCGCGAAAGCACAGCCTGTCACCGATGGCATCGCCTGCATCGCCGCCGTACGTGAGGCAGTGGGTGATACAGTGCAGGTGATGGTGGACGCGCACAGTCTCTTCGACGTGCCGCTCGCGATCGAAGTGGCACACCGGCTCGAACCGTTGAAACTAACCTGGTACGAGGAACCCATTGCGCCGGAAAAAACCGCCGAGACCCTGGCGATCCATCGCGCCATTCAACAACCGATGGCCGCCGGAGAAACTCTCTTTCAGATGCGCGGCTTTGCCGAGCTCTGCCGCAGCCAGGCCGTAAGCGTCATCATGCCGGACGTGAAACATTGCGGCGGTGTGCTCGAACTCACCCACATCGCCGCCCTCGCCGCCATGGATGGCGTGGCCGTGGCGCCGCACAACCCCAGCGGCCCGGTTTCGACCGCCATCTCCGCCCAAGTCTGCGCCGCCCTCCCCAATTTCCGCACCCTCGAACTGCAATGGGGCGAGGTCCCCTGGCGCGGCGAGCTCGTCACCCCGGCAGAGGTTTTCACGGAGGGCCAAATCGCCGTATCCACCCGCCCTGGCTGCGGTATTGCGTTGAACGAATCCCTGGCGGGGAAATATGCTCTCTGAAGTCCATCCCATCCGAGGCGCCCGCCTGCGCCGGCGGAAATGCGAGGACGATCTCAGTTTCCGGCTTTCAAGGCATCCACTTCGATTTCGAACAGCAAGTCATCCCGGCAGACGTCGCAGCGGGTCTGGATCAGCGGCAGGGAGTCGAGTCGATGCTGGGCCAGCCAGGCATCGAATTGCGGCGCGTGATCGAGGGACTTGAAATAGGCGGTCGCGCGCGACACGTCGGCGAAGCTCATGCCGCGCGCAGCCAGGATTTCCCCAACCACCTCCATCGAAAGCTGGATCTGGGCCGCGATGTCGCCGACATGGGCCGTCTCGCCTCCCGGCGCAATGCTCGCGGTGCCGGAGACAAGCAACTGGCGGAAGCCGGCCGAATGGATTTCCACCGCGCGACTGAAAGCGCTGCCATAGCGGGGCGCGGGGCATTGGCGCGGAGAGGGCACCACCTCGACCAGTTTGACCGATTCATCATGCGGAACGATGGCCCAGGCAGCGAGCGACAGGGCGCTGCCCCGGGGGTTGCTGCCCCCGACGCCCGTGCTGGCCGGGACCGAGCCGGCGCGCAATTCGTTTCGCGCGAAAAAATCGTTTCTCACCAGGTTGAAATCGCCATACCACTCGAGAATGCCATCAAGAAAACACCACGTGCGGGCGATATGCTTCGGATTCATGCCGGTACCCGTCAGGCACTGACAGATCTTAAGGAAGGCGTCCGACGTCTGACGGGCAGGATCGGTGCTGCGATAGGGCGAAGTTATGCCGCCCAGCACACAATGCCGAGCCACCGTGTCTTCCCAAAGCCGCCCCACCACCTGGCCGTCCATTTCGAGCGTCGATACCTGCAGTCCGGACACGGCATGAACCTGGAGCCCGGCAATGGATTGTCGGTCACGCGCCGCACCCTCAACCCAGGTGACCGGCAGATCCGGATCATCAAGCGCCTGTTTCAGCGCGGCATCGGTCGCGCGAAATTCCTTGAGGCATCCGAACGCCAGCAACCGAACCACGGAAGCCTCGGCCGCATTCAGCTTCCTGGCGAGGCGCTTGACCATGGCGGCACCGGTTTCGCCCGGCAGCGGCCGCACGGTAAAATGAAATTCCGAGCTGCCTCCGGCATCGACGCGCACGCCTTCCATGCCCGCCGCATACTCACGCTCAACGCGGGCACGGGGTTCGTCAGCCTTGGGGAGCGAGAGAGGATTTGTGAGTGATGAGCGCATGTTGAAGGAAAGGAAGGAAAGGCAATCGCCAGGACGGAGAAACCCCGCCGGACTCGGATCCTCCATGTGAGCGAGCCGTCCGACCCAGTTTGGCAACCTGAAGTTTCACGACTGCCGATCCATTTCAGATCATTAGAGCATGGAATATAACCGACGGTTACATAAATGTGTATTAATATGTAACCAAGTATCGCAATGCGCCGTCGGTCTTGGATGTGACGCGCGTTCGCAAGCTCGAATGACATGAGAAAGACTGCACTTTTTTTGTCCCTGGCGGCACTCGTAATGTGTGGTGCGGCGGGCAGTCGTGCGGCGCAGAACCCTTACGAAGATCGTGCGTCCCCGGTCAGCGAAAGCGAGCTGGACAAGCTGGTGTTGCGGCAACTCGACGCGTTGAAGCTCCCGCCCGCGGCGTTGTGCTCGGACGCGGTTTTCGTCCGGCGGGTTTATCTGGATGCGATTGGCACCCTGCCCTCCGGTCACGAAGCGAAGGAGTTCCTGCTCGACACAAATCCCAGGAAGCGCGCCGCATTGATCGACCGCCTGCTGGAGCGGGACGAATTCGCGGACTATTGCGCGATGAAATGGAGCGATATCCTCAGAGTGAAGGCAGAATTTCCAGTCAATCTCTGGCCAAATGCCGCTCAAGCCTACCATCGTTGGATTCGCACCTCGCTCAAGGAAAACAAACCGTACAACGTCTTTGCGCGCGAATTGCTCACCGCCAACGGCAGTAATTTCCGCGACCCGCCAGTGAATTTCTACCGCGCGATGCAAAACCGGGACCCCCAGGGAATCGCGCAAACTGTGGCCCTCACTTTCATGGGCACCCGCGCCGATAAGTGGCCGACGAATCGACTCGCCGGCTTGGCGGCTTTTTTCTCGGAAATCGGTTACAAGCAGACCGGAGAATGGAAGGAGGAGATCGTTTTCTTCGATCCCGACAGCACGAACGCCGTGACATGCGCCACGCTGCCCGATGGCAAACAGATCAAGATTCCCGCGGGAAAGGACCCGCGCGAGGTCTTTTCAGACTGGCTCATCACCTCGAAGAATCCGTGGTTCGCCCGTGCAGCCGTCAACCGCGTCTGGTCCTGGCTGCTGGGACGCGGGATCATTGTGGAACCGGACGACCTCCGGCCCGACAATCCACCGGTGAATCCGAAGTTGCTCGCTTATCTCGAGTCCGAATTCACTTCATCCAATTACGCTCTCAAGACACTATACCGCCTGATCCTCAACTCGCAGACGTATCAGCGCAGTTCCCTCCCTAAATCCAGCGATCCCCGCGCCGTCGCGAATTTTGCGAGTTACCCCCTTCGGCGGCTCGACGCGGAAGTCATGATCGACGCGCTCAATCAAATCACCGGCACCACCGAGAAATACACCAGCGCGATTCCGGAACCGTTCACTTTCATTCCCGAAGACGAGCGCTCCATCGCACTGCCGGACGGCAGCATCACGAGTCCGTTTCTGGAATTATTCGGCCGCCCAGCGCGTGACACGGGACTGGAAACAGAACGCAATAGCCGCATCACCGCCGCGCAATGTCTCCACCTGCTCAACTCGAGCCACGTGCAGCGCAAGATCCAGGATTGCCGGATGGTGCAATACCTCTCCTCACGCGCCAGCCAGCGCGAAACCGTTGACGGTCTTTACCTGGGCATCCTCTCGCGCTTTCCGACCGAGGCGGAGTTCCAAATCGCGACCGATTATTCGAAGTCGGGCGGGCTCAAATCGCGCGACGGAACCGCCGACCTGGCGTGGGCGCTCATCAACACCTCGGAGTTTCTTTATCGCCATTAGGGAGTCATGCATATGAAAAACCACTTATGCTCGCAGCGCTACGATGAAACCGGATTCAATTCGACCGAGGCTCGAAGTGTGCTAACGCGACGCGAGGTGTTGCGTCGCTGTCTCGTTGGCGTGGGCGGTTTGTGGCTGGCTGGCGGCTGGGGCGCGCGCGGTTGGTGCGCGACCAAGCCGGCGAAGGCCAAATCGGTCATTCAAGTCTGGATGTGGGGCGGGCCCTGCCACATCGACACCTTTGATCCCAAGCCGGACGCGGGCTACGACTACTGCGGTCCCCTCAACAAAGCAATCGCCACCAACGTGGATGGCATCCAAATCGGTGAGTCGCTGCCATTGCTCGCGAAGCAGGCGGACAAATTCTCCATTTTACGCGGCATGACTCGCGGCAACAACGGTCACGAAACCGCGGCATACATGGTCCAGACCGGGCGCGCCGCCGGAGGACGCGACGTCTATCCTTCAGCCGGGGCCGTCACGGCGCTTTTTCGCGGTTATGACGCCGGCTACAAAGGATTGATTCCTCCGTACATTGTTTTGACCGAGCCGCAAGGGCGCTTCTCGGAAGCGGGCTTCCTTGGTTCGCGTTACAAACCTTTTGCCACCGGCGGCGATCCCGGGGGCACGCGTTTCATGGTCGAAGGCGTCGTCGCGCAGGGCATTTCCGATCAGCGTCAGAGGAACCGGCGCGATCTGCTTCACAAGCTCGACACCCTCAGCGGCGCCATGCCCGGCGACGAAGCATTGAAGGCGTTGTTCAACTCCGAAGACCAGGCCTACGAATTGATATTGGGCGACGCGGGCAAGTTGTTCGACCTCGCGCAAGAAAAAGATGATGTGCGGGAGCGCTATGGTCGAAACACGTTTGGTCAATCCTGCCTGATGGCGCGACGGTTGGTTGAAAAAGGTGTTCCTTACATCACGATCAATTACAAAGGCTGGGACACCCACAAGCAACACTTCCAGACCATGCGTCGCAAATTGCCCGAATTGGACCGTGGCTTCGCAGCACTGCTGCAGGATTTGTCCGAGCGCGGTTTGCTGGACAACACGATCGTGTGGTGCAGCGGCGAATTTGGCCGCACACCCAAAGTCATGTGGGAGGCGCCCTGGAACGGCGGACGCGGCCACTGGGGCAAGGTATTCTCCGCCGTCGTGGCCGGCGGCGGTTTCAAAGGAGGACAGGTGGTTGGCGCTTCGGACGGCAAAGGCGAGGAGGTCAAGGAGCGACCGGTTTATCCGTCGGACTTGCTTGGCAGCATGTACGATCAATTGGGCATTGATACGAATGCGAAGCTGCCTCACCCACAGGGATTGGATGCGCGCGTCATGCCCGCCGCAGCGGAGGGTTCAAAGTCCAGCGGGCGCCTCAAGGAAATCACGTGATGCTAATCCGGCCAGCACAATCCAGGCGGGAATCACGCAAACAGGTTGCGCTGCTCCTCGCGCGATTCTGCAGCATCGCGCTGCCGCTTTTTCTCCTCGCGACCGAAGCTGTTGCACAACCACGAACGCCGCACATCGGTTATGTCTACCCGGCCGGGGGGCGGGTGGACACGGATTTTCGCGTGATGGTTGGCGGACAGTATCTCGCCGGCGTGACGAATGGCTTTGTGTCCAACGACGGCATGCGAATCAGGTTCGTGGAGTACAACCGGCCGCTTACTCAAAACGAATTCAATCAACTGCGCGAAGAGTTGCAAAGCCTGCGCGAAAAGCGCACTTCGGCGCGGGATCGTTCCAGCACAAACGTCTGGACCGCCGTCGATGAAAAACGGTTCAACGAGATCCGTGCCCGAATCCTGAAGAATCCGCCGAATCGGCAAGGCAACCCGGCTCTGGCCGAAACCGTGACACTGATGATCGAGGTTCTGACCAACGCGGTTCCCAGGGAACGCGAACTTCGCTTGCAAACGCCGGATAGCCTCTCGAATCCGCTGAAGTTCTG
The DNA here is from genome assembly GCA_964448135.1 of uncultured Verrucomicrobiota bacterium. Classification (GTDB taxonomy): domain Bacteria; phylum Verrucomicrobiota; class Verrucomicrobiia; order Limisphaerales; family UBA8199; genus CAYUVH01. The sequence goes on from CAYUVH010000021.1 coordinate 19,158, forward strand.
CATTGGCACCCTGCCCGAGTTCGGCAAACCCGCAGCCGCTATCGTTACTCCGGAAATCGAGCGCTTGCGTCAGCAGTACGGCGCGGTTGCGCCCGGGAGTCTTACCAATTCGCCGCTTAACGTTACCCTGCCTGCCGTGGCGAACGGCCAGATCCTCCCGGGCGAGGTGGACCGGGTTCGCTTCACCGCGCGCAAGGGACAGGAGCTCGTGATCGCCGCCCAGGCCCGCGCGCTCATGCCGTATCTGGCGGATGCGGTGCCTGGCTGGTTTCAAGCTGCGCTGGCATTGCACGATGCGAAGGGACGCGAAGTGGCCTACGACGACGATTTTCGGTTTCATCCCGATCCAGTCCTTCACTACCGCATTCCCGAGTCTGGTGAATATACCGTCGAGATTATGGATGCCATTTATCGCGGGCGGGAAGACTTTGTGTATCGCATCGCCATCGGCGAGCTGCCTTTTATAACGAGCATTTATCCGCTCGGTGCGAAGGCGGGTGCGGCGACCGCAGTGGAACTCAGCGGCTGGAATCTTCCGACGAATCGGATGCTTTTACAGTTCGATACTCCTGGTGTGAAATGGGTGTCCGTCACCAACGGCAATCACCTTTCCAACCTCGTTCCTTTCGAGGTAAACGCCTTGCCGGAAATACGGGAGAAAGAACCGAATGACCAGCGCGAGACTGCCCAGGCAGTCTCGCTGCCGGTCATCATTAACGGCCGCATCAATCATCCGGATGATTGGGACGTCTTCCGCATCCAGGGCAAAGCCGGCGAGGAAATTGTCGCGGAAGTCTCGGCCCGCCGGCTGGATTCTTCCCTGGACTCCATCCTCAAGCTTACCGACGCCAACGGCAGGCAGATCGCCTTGAACGACGATTGCGAAGACAAGTCCTCCGGGCTCAACACGCATCATGCCGACTCCTGTTTACAAGCGACCCTTCCCTCTGATGGTCCATATTTCCTCTGGCTCGGCGATACCCAGCACAAAGGCGGTGAAGAATACGCCTACCGCCTGCGTGTGAGCGCGCCGCGACCGGACTTCGCCTTGCGCGTCACGCCGTCCGCTGTAAATGCCCGCCCCGGCGCCAGCACCACGGTAACGGTATTCGCCGTGCGCAAGGACGGACTCACCAACGCTATTCGTGTGGCTTTGGCGAACGCGCCTCCCGGCTTCAAACTCAGCACCGGCACCATCTCGGGCACCAATGAGCAAGTGCGGCTCAACCTCACCGCGCCCTGGCGATCGCCGGCGGGTCCGGTCCACGTCGAGATCGAAGGCCGCGCATTCGTGGACGGCAAAACCATCACCCACGCCGCGTTGCCGGCCGAAGACATGATGCAGGCATTCGCTTATCGGCATCTCGTCCCAGCCGGGGATTTCTTTGTCACCGTCGGGGTACCGCCCCGTACCGGAAAAAAGTAAGCGCATCCGACTGAGTTTTTGACTTCGGTCAAGGTTTCAGCCCTGCTGGACTCTTAGAATGTGGATGTGGATCGAGATGTCCAAACCCAAAGTTCCTGCTTCGCCGCCCCGCCAGATGCGCCGGTGGTCACGGCATTCTCGAATAGCCGCCTCTCCCGCGAGTGGAAGACCGTCGCGGCAATGATGCGCATCTATTGCCGCGACCATCATCACCAAGGGGATCTTTGCTTGGAGTGCCGGGCGCTTTCGGATTACGCCCACCTGCGCCTCGAACGTTGCCGGTTCGGAAAAGACAAGCCCACGTGCGCCCATTGCCCGGTGCACTGCTACCAAAAAACGCGACGGGAACAAATCAAGCGGGTCATGCGCTACGCTGGCCCAAAAATGATCTGGGAGCATCCGCGCTTAAGCCTGGGACATCTCTTCGATGGCTGGTTCCGCCAAGCACCTTCTGTCACCGGATGACGGAACACTGGAACAACAACAACGAGCCTTGGACGATACTTTCGAGAATTCATGCTTCTGTCAGCCATGCATCCCGATGCTTCTTCACGAAAGCATCGTCGTTGAGGTGGGGATAATCCCGGTAAACACGGTCGATTTCGGCCGCCTGGCCCGGACTTAACTTCTCGTTTCGGTCCAAGCACCAAATTCCTTCGAACAGACCCTGTCGCCGCAATACCTCGTGCAGCCCCGCAATGCATCCAGCGAAGCCGTTCCCGGCGTCGAAGAAGGCCGCGTTGCAGTCAGTCACCTCATTGGCGAGCCGCAACAGGGACGTCGAGACGGGACGACCGGATTTGATGACAGCGTGGCACGCGCCCAGCAATTCGACAGCTTTGCGAGTCCACACCGACCAGTGCCCCAACAACCCTCCAACCATCCTTCGCTCGACGATTTTGCCCGAAACCTTGAAACGAAACGGCGCAAGCAAATCCATGACGATGTTGTCGTCGTTGCCGGTATAGAGCGCGATATCGTCCCGGCCCGACTCCGCCACGGCCCGAACCACTTCCAACGTCTGATAGCGATTGAACGGAGCGATCTTTATCGCGACTACATTTGGAATTTCTACAAATCGCCGCCAGAAGGAGAACGGCAATACGCGTCCACCAACCGCCGGTTGCAGGTAAAATCCCACCAACGGGATGACGTCCGCGATGGCACGACAATGGTTGATCAATTCCCCCTCCCCTGCCCGCTTCATCGCCGCCAGGCTGAGCAGTCCGGCATGAAAACCCAGCTTGCGAACCAGCCTAGCCTCAAGCTCGGCTTGACGTGTGTCTCCACAAATCCCCGCTATTCGCACCAGCGGCGTGTTCCGCCGGACATCCCCGCAATCCAGCTCCTCCTGCGCAATTTCGAGGACAGGTTGAAACAATCCGATTTTCGGATCACGAATGGCGAATTGAGTCGTATGTACTCCGACCGCGAGTCCGCCGGAGCCGGCGGCAACATAATAACGAAAGAGCGCCCGCTGGCGTCGTTCATCCAGTTTGCGTTCGGCAGTGAGTGCGAGCGGACTCGCCGGAATGACCAACCCGCGACGCAACGCCTTTAACGCGGCTGTTTCCCTAGAATTTGCCATCTCGAGATTCAAAGTGAGTCGGTTTGCCCAAAGTCGCCCTGCTCTGCATGGTCCAATTGGCGACCCATTCGAGCAATTGCGCTGCGTCGATCCGCGGCGAGCCGAATAGAGAGAAGGCTCGCTGAGCGTTATTAAGGAGAGCCGTGGACGATTCCTCGCCCACAAACCGAGCCGGTCGATTCATTCTTTTCGCGAATTCCTCACCCACAGCGCGAACGCCGAGCTTCTCCTGGCCGGTAACGTTTAGCATCAGCGGTGGTGAAGCGACGTGAGCCAGGCATTGAAGCACCATGGCATTGGCATCCGCTTGCCAGATGGTATTGAACCAGCCCATCGCCAGATTAATGGGCTCGCCCGCAAATACTTTTCGCGCAAGATCAACCGGAACTCCGTAACGCATCTCCGTCGCGTAATTCAGCCGGATTAGAGCCATTGGAGTTTTCTGCGTCCGGCTGAAGTGTTCGAACATCCGTTCGCGCCCGAGGCAGCTCATCGCATATTCCCCCGCTGGATTGGGCGCGTCGGTTTCAACCGAGCCGCTCCCCCGCACTGGCACGAGCCCGTAAACATTGCCGGTGGAAAACGCGACGATTCGGCTACGCGCGAATTTCTTGCAAACGACAGCCGGCAAATAAGTGTTCATCGCCCAAGTCAACGATTCCTGGCCGGTGGAACCGAATTTCATTCCCGCCAGGTAAATGACATTCGGGACATCCGGAAGCGCCGCCACTGCATTCTCGTCGAGCAAATCGCAGCGAATGGTTTCGACGCCGTGGGATTCCAATTCCCTTGCTTGATCACCCGTTGAGAATCGCGAAACACCGATAACGCGTCGCTTTCTACCCGCCAAATCGGTTGCACGCTTCGCCATGCGCGCCAGCGTCGGCCCCATTTTGCCGGCTACCCCCAGCAAAATTATGTCTCCCTCCAAGCGCGCCATCGTCTCGACTGCGCCGGACGTGGGCTCGCTCAACAAGTTCTCCAGCTGCTCAATGGTTTTGATGGATGATGGCACGTTGCGCGGAGTCAGGATTGCGATTTGTCCGGTGCGACGCCAAGCGTATTTTTTCAGGCGGAGGAAGTTCTTCCGCTACTGTTTCACGAGCTTCACCTCCACGCTCTGGTTGGTCACATCCCTCGCGAATGGCAACGAGAGTACGATCCGGCCTTCCGCAGGCTCGGCCCGTCCATCTTTCCGATACGGGTTATGAGGCAGGATTGGCCAGGTGATGTACGAAGTCTCCGGCAGAACAACCCGCCAGCCGTTGTGTTCAAACCACCCTCCAGCCTCCCGGGCCGTGAGCTTGAACGGTTTGGAACCGACCTCGCCGCTTTTTCCCGAAGCGGTGCTCCAGGGCTTGCCGAACGAAGGCATGAAAGTTAAGTGTGCTTCCACCGCGGCGGATTTCGACGGCGGCTTCGCCGCATAGTTCAAACGCACCGTGTCATCCACGGTGAATTCAAATGTGACACCGCACGCCACTTCTCCGTAATCCAGGGTCAACGCCTGACCGTTCGTTGCGATCACGGCTTTGGTAGGGATGTGAATCAAACCGGCCGGTTGGGCGAACTTTGGATTCTCGTCGCCGGGCCGATATTTCAGGAGGCTAGTGTCCCCGACGGTGAATGTGCTCCAAAGTGGTTGCAGTTTCGTGTTACCTCCGCCGAGAATCAATCCGCGCTCCTCATGGAAAAGACTCACGAGATTCTGGCGGTCCTGGATCCATCGGCTCGAGTAGACGGGACAGGCATAGGCCGACAAACACGCGCACCAGGCGCCCTGGTGGAGCACCGACGCTTTTGCGTCCCCGGTCACGAATAGGCTCTCACGGCGCGCACCGGGCGGGTCCGTCACAGGGCCTTCCTCTCCGTAAAGAAGCAGCGACGCGAGTGCGTCAGGATCCGGCGAAGCTCCTTTTTCCTTCAGAAGCGTCCATTGCTGCCGCAGATAGCCACGGCCTTCCGGGCTGAATGAGAACCCGACACCGGGCATACGCGAGCCGCCATGATATGGCGTCCGTTCATCAATTGTTTCGATCGGGCTCCCGTCTGGATATGTGAAGTTGGCATGGAAGCGAGCTGCGCGCTCCAGGGCTTTCAGGACCTTCTCATCGTGAGAGACGCTGTAATAAGTTCCGAGGGCATCCACGTACACCAGGTTATACAGGACCACGGGCCCGACGTGCTCGGACCAGAAACCGTTCGCATCCTGCGCCTCGGCCACCTCGGCGAGGAATGTGCTGGCCCGCGTGCACCATTCGGGATGATTCAATGCCTTGCCGGCGATATAAAGTCCCATCGCCTGGTGCGCAGGAATATTGTGGACCCGGGACAACTCGTATTTCTCGATCCCCGTAAAGCCAAGCACCAGCCCGTTTTCCCAAACCGTCCGCCGCTCCGGTGGCATCGCTTCGGCGATCAAGCTGTAGGCCCTGACCCAACGCGAATATACCCATGGGTTGAAATGGAAGCCCCAGGTGGAGTTGTCCTTTTTGCGAAACACCCACTGGCCTTTCTTATCCTGGGCCTCCACCAACGCTTCACCGCCCCGCATGATCGCCTCCAACAATTTTGGATCATGATACCAGGAATTGCTTGCGTCGTTCAGCGACCACGCGACCGCCAGCGGATAAATCACCGTCTGGTCGCCGGCAATCCAGACGCCGGAACCGAACCGCCCCGTGGCCGGGTCCTGTGTCTTTAGGATCCCCGGAATGGCCCGCGCGAAGGCCGGCAGAAACTCCCGCTTGAAATTCCAAATCCGCGCATCATTAGTCGCGGCCGGACCAACCGAAGCCAAAGCCAGGAAGGCTGCGAACGGAACCAATAGCTTCTTCATGCCCACTCTCCGTCTGACGTCATAAGTTTGCTTTTGCCCACGCGTTCATCAATTCGTTCGTCCCGGAGTTCCACGCCTTCTGATACAGCTTCCGGTTGAGATCGAGCCAGTGGACGCCTTCGACATTTTCCTTTCCGCCGGCCGCCTGGTATTGCTCGCGGGTGGTACTTTGTATTCGGGCATATTTCCCGACCCAGCTCACCTCATTGATGGATGCGGTCAGTGACCTCTCGATCTCCGCCGGCGTGGGTTGGCGTTCACTGCGATGTTCGACGCCGTCGATCTTCACCGTCACTCCATCCCGAAAACAGTAGATTTCGGAAATTCCGTTCGGCGGCAGGATGTCTTCATACACAATTCCGCGGACAGGGAACTGCCCGCCCGACTGGCCGATGATATGATTCGCCAGTTTCTGCAGGTCGTTTGTGGTGACCGTGCCTTTGGCCGTGAGACAGGCATTCACCATCCACCGCGCTAGAAGCGACGCTTCCGGATCCAGCAAAATCACTGATGCGGTTTTGTTCGTGTGCAATGCGGGGTCGGCAACAGAGTATGAACATTGGACGGTGGGGAAACCTTCCCAACCGGGAACCACCACCGGCCGGGGATTCATTTCCAGGTAACGTGCTTTGGCAAGACGCGGCGCGAGTGTCCGCGCCAGATCGTCGTACCCAGGGGGTGCCGTCGTGGTTGAGTCGGCGCCGGCCAACCAGCAAGCTCCGCAAACGACAAAACAAGACAGCAGGACTTTGATGCGCATGGATTTGAAGTGGCTTTTCAGCGCTTGAGCAGCTCGCGGATCCATTCGCTTCGGGCGGAATCGAGCACGGATTGTCCACGACCGTCCTTCTCACGGAGGCTGATGCCAAAGGTGAGAAACGCCTCAATGATCCGGCGTTGTGCTGCTTTGGCGCCCTCCGAACCGCTGCCGCTGGCTCCGGTATTGTGCACCGCGAGGTGGAAGGCGGTGGAACCGGGATGGTTCCTGATCCGGGGATCGGCGCCGGACTTCAGCAGAAATCGTACGGCCGCTGCGCCGCGCGTGCGAACGGCGCGATGCAGCGGCGTGGCGCCATTCTTGTCCGTTGCATTGATCTTCGCACCTGCTTCAAGCAGGCAACTGATAGTTTCGAGCTGCCGCTTCTCATCGAAAGCGGGCAGGCCGATGCGGGCATCGGCGGCATAGTGCAGAGGACCGCTCTGTCTGTGATTGCCATTGGCGTTGGGATCGGCACCTCTGGCCAGGAGCAACCGGACGATTTCAAACCGATGTCCGGCCGAAGCCAAATGCAAAGGGGTGTCTCCGGCGTAAATCCAATGCAGTATTTTGCCTTCATAAAGTTTGGACTTTTTGATCGAGGCAGTCGCAAGCAGGGAATCGGCGCGAAGCAACGCCTTCACTGACTTCTGGTCGTCATCGTATATCGCGTCTAAAAGCTTCAATGCACTCACGGCAAGGCCATACCGTCCTCAGCAGCCAACCTCAGGGCAAGTGCAATCTCCGCGGCGGCAAAGGAGTCTGATTCATAACCGCATGGCTACCATCCCGCAAAACCAGTTGACGGTCTTGTCAGCCGGCTCCAGCCTGCCAAGCGTGTTGCTGATACCGGTTAAACCGCGACGGATTGGAGCGGGTGGAACGCTTTGGAGCATGACGAGGGTTGGGATTTTCCTGAGCACGTTCGGCGCGGCCATCATTATTGGTGAAGCCGTGGCCCAGGCACAGCCGGCTCATCCAAAACTCCAGCTCGAGCATCATCTCACACTCGCTCCCGGGCCCGGGAACAGCCGGAACAGCGAGGGCGATTTTGTCCGGCTCAAGGATGGCCGATGGCTTTTCATCTACACCCACTTTAACGAGGCCGGGGGCGATCATGCGTCGGCGTTTCTGGCTTCCCGCGAATCTGCCGACGGTGGCAAGACATGGTCCAGCCAGGACCAGCTGGTGATCACAAACGAAGGCGGCTGCAATGTCATGTCCGTTTCCTTGTTGCGACTCCACTCCGGTGAAATCGCCTTGTTCTATCTGCGTAAGAACTCATTGCAGGATTGCCGGCCGGTAATGCGTGTCTCCCGCGATGAATGCCAGAGCTGGAGCGCGCCGGTCGAATGCGTCGCCGATTCGGTCGGATATTACGTCCTCAACAACAGCCGGGTCATTCAGTTGGCGGATGGCCGCATCATTTTACCGCTGGCACAGCACGAATTCATCGATCGCACCTTGCAGCCGGGTCGAATCGTCCTTTACCAATCCGATGACTCGGGCAAGTCGTGGCGGCGCAGCCCGGGGATACTGGAAAATGACGACGAGGGAAAGCGCACGAACTTCATGGAGCCGGGTGTGGTCGAATGCCAGCCGGGTCGGCTTCGGATGCTGATCCGGACTCGCCAGGGCTGCCAGTATACGAGCGAATCAACCGACCGGGGTGATACCTGGACCGTACCGCATCCGTCGGCTTTGCTTTCGCCGGAAGCACCGGCGTCCCTGGTACGTATCCCTTCGACAACAGAGCTACTCGTGGTCTGGAACGATCAGGATCAGGCTGTCAAAGTGACTGACGGCAAACTTTCGCGGGCCCGCAACCCTCTCGCCGCGGCAATCTCACGCGACGATGGCAAAACGTGGGTGCAACACAAGCTGCTCGAAAATGAGCCCGGCCACGGTTACTGCTACACAGCGATCGCATTTGCTGGAAATCGGGTGCTCCTTGCCTATTGTGCGCACGCTTCGCCTTCCGGGCTCCCAACGACCCGGATCAGTTCCTTTCTGCTGGAGGACCTCGAAAGATAAAAACCGGCAGGTGACTCCGCGTTCGACTACGGCTTCTCGGTGATGAGCGGGGCCTGCGCCGCGCGGGCGGTCTGATTGCTCACGTAGCGCCAGTAGGAGTTATCCATCGCGATGGAGTAGTCCCAGTGCAAACAGGGTAGATGTCCATACCACGCGCATAGTTGCCCAACGGACTCCTCGGAGGACCGCCCTTCGATGGAGTAGAGGTAGAGCGCGGAGACGAGACCCGTCCGATCCGCGCCGGCGTTGCAATGAATCAGCAAAGGCTTGGGCGCATTGCGCATCGCTGTCAGGAGGCGTTCGATCTCTGCGTCAGTTACTTCGCGACCGGCGGAGAGCGGAATGTCGAGGTATTGCGCCTGGAGCAGAGCCACCGTGTTGGTCTCCTCACTATACCAGGATTGGGTGAAACTTTTGCCGCGCAGATTCAAGACGGATCTGATGCCGTATTTCCGCATGGTGGCTTCGAGGGCGGAGCCACCCATCTGCCTGGAGCGATAGACGGTCCCGGGAACGACCACGTGGAAATTATGCGAGACGATCAGGTAAAGGGCGTGCAGCCCAAGCAGCGCGGCCAAACCGAGGATCAGGCAAACCAGACTCTTGCAGAGTGTCTTAACCCTGAGCTTCACACGTTTTCATACTACGATATTAGGTGGCGCAAACATGATTGGCGATTTTTTTTTGCGTGACGGTTTTGTAACCTCAACGAGTCACCGGGAAGGTTCCCGGATTTCGTCGGCGCGCTCGCTATGTTCCGTGATCAGGGAGCTTGGCCCCTCGCGTTTGAAGTAAGCCCAGATCCACGAACTCAGGACGGCCACGCGATTGCGAAAACCGATCAGCAGCAGGATGTGGACCCCCAGCCAAAGCACCCACGCAATCCATCCGGAAAAACGGCGCCCGGCAAGTTCGGCCACCGCCCGATTGTGGCCGATCGTGGCCATGGTTCCGCGGTTGTGGTATCGGAACAACTTCCGCTTTTCACCGCGCATATCGCGCAGAATATTTGCGGCGGTGAGTTGTCCCTGCTGCATCGCGGCGGCTCCCAGGCCGGGCACTTTTGTTCCGCTGACGTCCGTCAGCGAGGACATGTCACCGATGACAAAAACTTCCCGATGGCCGGCGAGGCTCAAGTCCGCTTCGATCGGCACCCTGCCGGCTCGATCGGTTTCCACGCCCAGTTGCCTGCCCAGCGGCGAAGCGGCCACCCCCGTGGCCCAAAGCGTGACACTCACCGGCAGCCACTCCTCGCCCACTTTGATGCGGCCGGTTTCGACGCCGGTGACGAGTTTGTTGGTCAGGACTTCGACGCCAAGTTCCTCCAATTGTCTCTGCGCCTCGCGCGAGGATTCTTCGGCAAAAGTTCCCAAAACACGCGGCGAACCTTCATAGAGGCGAACGCGGGTCTTCGTGGTATCGATCGCCTTGAAGTCTTTGGCCAATGCCCGCCGGGACAAGTCGGCAATGGCTCCAGCCAGCTCGACTCCAGTCGGTCCCCCGCCAACAATGACAAAGGTCAATGGTTCATCGTGACCGGTAAGAATCGCTTTGCGTTCAGCTTCCTCGAACGCACTCAGCAACCGCCGGCGAATCTCCACGGCGTCCTCGATGGTTTTCAAACCCGGGGCGTGATGCTCCCATTCATCGTGGCCGAAATACGAATGGCGCGCGCCCGCCGCGACAATCAAATAATCATAGGGAAGTCCCGTGCCCCCGCTCAATTTCACGCGCCGGCCGGCCGTATCGAACCCGATCACTTCCGCCAGCAGCGTTTCGACATTGTCAGCCTTGCGGACAATGCGACGCAGCGGGGATGCGATTTCGCTTGGGGTGAGCACGGCCAGCGCGACCTGATAGAGCAGCGGTTGGAAGGTATGGTGGTTCTTCTTGTCAATCAGCAGGACATCCACCGGTTGGTTGGCCAATTCCTTGGCTGCGTACAATCCGCCGAAACCGCCGCCCACGATGATCACTTTGGGGCGGCGGGGCGTATTCGCGTTTGCTGACTGACCCGTTTGCACGGAAGCAGCTTAACCTCAAAACCCCCTTGTGGCCAGTGAGCGAAGGGCCCCAATGGTTGGCGTCCATTCGCTCTGACCTTCAACTGCCCCACAATCAGGGCAGGCTCTTGACGCCGAAGAAGCTCTGGATATTCCCGAGCGAATTCGTGTAGGAGGTCACCGGGCCGCTGGCCGTGATGGGATCGCCCGAATTCGTCCACGAGTTCACGGGCAAATAAGGATCGGAACTGGTCACAACCTGGTAGCTCGTGCCCGGTGTGGATTGCCACGTAATGATGAAGTTCGTGCCAGTGTTGTCCTTGTATTCGCCGGTGATGGCGAAGCCAGTCGCGGTGATGGTGACAAAGCCGCTGGCGCCAACCAAGGTATAGTTCCCGGAGGCAGCGCCACCAAGCGTGAGGGTTCCCATGGAAGTAATCGGCTGCACGCCTGCAGTCGAGCCGGCCAAAATGACCGAGCCGGAGACCACGCTAACGACGTCTCCGGGCAGCGCATTGCTGACCGAGAGAATGGCAGCCGCGGCATCGTTGGTGCCGTTGTACGCGCGCGTCCCGCCCAGGACCACGGGCAGCGGGCCAACCGTGAGCGTGCGCGTGGAGTCGCCGGCTGAATTAAGCGGCGCATCGCCGGCGTAACCGTAGGCAACGTTGTAAGGACTGCCGCCCACGGGCGCGTTGGTCAGGATGTAGTTGATGGAGAAATCACCGGTCGCGTCGCTGATCGTCGTGGTTTGGACAATCCCATTGATGGTAACGGAAACGGGTTCGCCGTTGGCCGGGTAAAGCGGGCCGCTGGCTGAAATAGTACCACCGAGCGTGACACCTGGAGCTCCGTAAATGACCGATTGATTGGTGGTGAGATTCGAAAACACTGGCGTGGCCTTGATCACGAGATCCACGTGACCTCCCGGGCCGGTCGTCGTAAACACGGTGGCAGTCGTACCGCCGGCGAGACCGATGCCGGAAATGGTGGGAGTGGAATTGGCAGAACCGGTTAGCGTGCCCGTGCATTCCAGCAGACGGTAACTGCCAACCGCCAGCGCAGCGTCACTCACGGTAATCGTGAGCGTGTTGGCATTAAGCGTAAGGTTGCTGTTCACGGTAAGCTTGCCGATGGTCGTGGGACTTCCCCCCACGGCAGTGAAGCCACCGAGGCCACCGGGAGAGAAGGTCGTTGCGCCACCGATGACGGCTGGGTTGGTGGTGGCGTTGAGCAGCGTGGCGGCGGACGCGACCGTAACGGTAGACGCTCCGATCGAGCCGCCCGCGCCCAGGGCCAGTTTGCCGACATTAACCGCCGTGAGGCCGGTGTACGTATTCGCGCCAGAAAGCGTAAACGTGCCTGCCCCCACCTTGGTAAGTGCGAGCGCGCCGGTCGTGTTCTGAATGACACCGCTAAAGGCGCAACTCACTCCGTTGCTGCCGACGGCGAGTGAACCGTTGCCGGTGGTATTGTCCACGATGCCGTCACCGAACAAACCGTTGATGGCCTGATTGAATCCCGCGAGGTCGAGCATGCCAAGGTACGCCTGGTTGATGATGACGTTGCCCGCACTCGCGCCGGCAGGGATGACGCTGGAGGCGCCGAGTTTCAGCCAGGCCTGGGTGCCGCCGGCGAAGGAACCGGGGCCGTTGGTGCCGATGATGGTATTGCCGGTGTAGTTGTTGGCGGTGTTGCCCAGAACCACGGGTGAGCCGTCGAGATTCACCAGCAACGCACCGGCACCGGTGAGTTTCGAGTTGATGGTCAGCGGATTGGAAGGAGCCCAACCGGCGTCGAAATAACCTCCACCTGCTCCGAGAGTAATCGTGCGGATGGAAGTCACCATCGGCGCGGAATTGTTATTTTTCAGGCAGCCGTTGTTGAGTGTTAGAGCGCCCGCCGCCGTTCCCAAGCCGGAGTCGGCATTCAAACCGATCGTGCCTCCGCCGCTTACGGTGGTGCCGCCAGAGAAAGTGTTCACACCAGTCAGTGCGAGCACGCCCGCGTCCAGCACCTTGACCGGGCCTGCCCCGGAGATGATACCCGACAAAGTCTGAGTAGCCGTGCTGCTGTAATTGAATGTTCCGCCATTCACGATGGCGTTCGCATAGGAGCCGCTCCCCAGCTGGCCCGTGCCGTCAATGGTCAGGACCGCTGGCGAGGAGATGGTGGTGGTGCCGGAGTAAGTGTTCACTCCGCTCATGACAAGGGTGCCGGCGTTGAAGATGCGGAGACCGACCGTGCCGCTGATGGAGCCCGCAATGATGGTCTTGTTGGCGGCGCTGGAACCGGTCCCCAGCGCGAAAGTGTTGGCGCCGATGCTCCAATTGCCGGTGAAGGTCAGGCCGGCGGCATTGCCGGTGACGTTATTCGTGGCTGGCGTGGTGACTTTGACCGCATTGGTGATCGTCACCGCGCTTGTGCCTTCGACTGCCACGACACCGTTGTTTCCATAGCGCGTGAATTCGATTGGACCTGTGCCGAAGGCGGAATCGTTGTTGAAATTCACGGTGCCGCTGAAGACCACGGTCGGATAACCGAAAGTCGTCCCGCCGGTATACAAGTTGGTGCCGCGCAGAAAGCTCTGGCCGTTGCCTTCAGGATAGAGCTGGCCATTGCCTATGATGGGAACAGCGATGCGCAAATAAGCCAGTGACCCGTCGCTGGCATTGACCGAGTCGAGGGCTTGGGGGCCGCTGGCGAGGTTGATCGTACCGGAACCCTGGATGGTGACGTCGCAGGAATTGGGCGTCAGCGCGCCGTTGAAGAAACCGGCAACGGTGTGGCTGGCATTCATGGTTACGGTATAGGCCGGCGTCCCGATACCGGTGTGGACGCCAAAGCAAACCGCTTTGCCGTTCACCCAATTAACCGGCGAAGCGAGCCCCGCCGAGCCGTAGCTCCACTTGGCATTCTCCCATGTACCCGCCATCGAACCGGTATAAGGGTTGCCGCCGGTAGTCCCTTGCGGATCCCAATAATAGATCGTCGAGTTCGTGCTGGCGGTCGCGACCATGGTCGAGGTGAGCCCCGCGGCGGTGCCGTTAAAAACATCGTGGTCAACATTGCCGGAGATACCCGGGACCGTCAGTCCACTGGTGTACTGCCAGAAATTCCAACCGCCCCAGCGATTGCAACCCGAGCAGGCCGTCCAGGGATTGCTTGTCTGCGGATCATTGCCGCTGTAATTCGCAATGTCCGAACCCCACTGGCTGACCGTCGTATCGAAGTTACATGCGTTGCAGGCACTGACGTAGATGCAGGGTTTGACGGAGACACCGTTGTTGGCGGCGTCCTGAACGATGTCCGTACACCACTGGTTGACCCAGTCGGAGAGGCTGCTCGCGCCGACATGACCGCTGAATGCGGAGCCTTCAATGTCGAGCATCGGCATCAGCGTCAGGCCATCCGCCTTTGTGTAGGCGCTGATGGTGGCCCAGAAGTAAGCGGCTTCCGCGGCCGGGGTGTTGTTTTCCGGGTGCGCATAATGATACGAACCCATGATGACACCGGCCGCCTTGCCGTTGTTTTGATTGCCAACGTATGTCGAGTCATGCAGGCCGGTCCCTTCGCTCGCCTTCGCCCATGCGAAGACGAAGCCGGCATTTTTCACGCTCGTCCAGTTGATGCTGCCCCCTTGGTAGCTGGAGACGTCAATACCCAGCGGGCGTTGAGCGAACGCACTCGGGCAAATAGTAACCAGCCCAACCGCCAGGAACGCGAAAAGCGCAGCCGGACGAAACGTGGACTCAATACGTGAAGCAGTTCGGATCATACGCAAAAGCCGAAATCAATTGAGGTTGATGTCGCGACGTTTTTTCTCTCCTGACACACCCCCTGCACCGGTTTTAAACACCAGTCGCCGCGACAACAAGAAGCAAAGTGCCAAGTATCTCAACCCTAATAGCAGGGGTAACAAACCGTCAATGCAAATCCCTACTCAAAGTCAAGCAAACACGTAAATCGAAGCGGGTGCCTCAGTGTGTTCAGACCTGAAGATTGTCGAGTTACGCCTGCGGCACCGCAGGCAATTCGGCGCTTGGCGCCACGATCACTTCCACATCTTTTGCCCGGAGGCCTTCGACCAATTCCGGCGGCGCGCCGGAATCCGTCACGATCACGTCCACGCTATCGAGCCCGCAAAGCGGCAGCACAGATTGGCGGCCAAGCTTGGTGTGGTCGAAACAGAAAATAACCTTCTGCGCGCCTTCGATCATGGCGTGCTGGATATCGATCAAGAGCCCGTGGGAGTTGGTGATCCCATCGAGGGTCACGCCGCCGGCACTCATGATCGCGACGTCGGCATGAATCTTCCGAAACGCTTCAACAGCGAGCGGGCCGACGAGCACACCGAGCCGCGGGTAAATCACGCCGCCGGAGACGACGACCTCCAGGCGATTTGCCGAGTTGAACAGATTCGCAACAGGAAGCGAATTCGTGATGATCTGCGGCAGCTTCCCTTCGAGATAACGGGCGACGTGATAAACGGTGGTGCCGGCATCCAGGATAACGCTTTGACTGGGCTGAATCAGTTCGGCGCAGGCTTTGCCGATGGCTTCTTTTTCGGGAAGTTGATGTGTGTCGCGGGCCGAAAACGTGAATTCGTCAGATTTGGGGCTGACAATCCGGGCGCCACCATGCGTACGGCGGACTAAGCCGGCGGATTCGAGCGCCGTTAGATCCCGGCGGACGGTGGACAATGATGCATGCGCCTCATTTGCAATAGCTTCCAACGACGCAAACTCGACCTTTTGCAGATACTCGTTGATCAGATGCTGGCGTTTTTCTGGCTGCACTTGACTGTTATATGGTGTATTTTGACGTCTTTTGCAAGATTTATTTGACAATCTGCCAAAATACGTCAAAATAATCTCGAAATGAGCGCGCCAGCAACAATGCCGCATCGTGCAGTCGTTGAACACATGGTTCGACAGGCGGTGTATCAGCGATTAGGCAAACCGCTTCCCCGTGTTGCTTCGGCCCCCAATCCCTTGGTGGTCAATATAAGCGCACGGCATTGCCACCTCACACTCGAGGCAGTGGAGACGTTGTTCGGCAAGGGCCATCAGTTGACTGTTCATAAGTGGCTGTATCAAGAGGGACAATTTGCCGCGAAGGAAACGCTGACTCTGATCGGACCTCGCAGCCGCGTGATTTCGAATCTTAGAATTCTCGGTCCGTGTCGCAACCTGAATCAGATCGAGTTGTCTTACACCGACGGCATCGCGTTGGGTTTCGATTTGCCGTTGCGAAGTTCCGGCGACATCAAGGGCACACTCGGTTGCATGCTGATGGGACCGGCGGGATTTTTTGAGATGAACGAGGGAGTGATTAGGGCGTTGCGGCACGTGCACATGTCGCCGCAGGACGCGGACCATTACGGCGTGAAAGCCGGCGGCGAAATGAAATTGCGCATCGGCGGTCCGTGCGGCATCACGCTGGACAAAATGCTGGTGCGCGTGGACAAGAGCTTCAAACTGGAGGTGCACATTGATACCGACGAGGGCAATGCGTGCAACCTCCAGCCCGATACGGATTGCGAACTGATTGCGTGAGCGTGAATAAATTAATTAACTAAAAACGAAATAGTATATGAGTGAAGCATTAGGCATGATCGAAACGAAAGGCTACATCGGCAGCGTCGAGGCCAGCGATGCCATGGTCAAGGCGGCCAATGTAACCCTGGTCAAAACCATTCCCATCGGCGGCGGCTTGATCACCGTGTTGTGCAAGGGCGACGTCGGCAGCGTGAAGGCGGCCGTGGACGCCGGCTCCAAAGCGGCGGCTAAAGTCGGCGAACTCGTGAGTTCCCACATCCTGGCACGGCCGCACGATGACTTGTTGAAGTCCTTCCTCGGCGAGAACAACAAACCCAAGTAACCCGAAACGCATTACCCAAAGATTTTATGGTACAACAAGCTATTGGAATGATTGAGTGCAAGGGACTGTGTGCCCTGCTCGAAGCCTGCGACGCCGCGCTCAAAGCGGCGAACGTAACGCTGGTCGGCTGGGAAAAGATCGGCAGCGGCTACGTGACCGGTTTTTTCCGGGGCGACGTCGCCGCCGTGAAGGCCGCGACCGATGCCGGCGCTGCTTCCGCGGCACAGGTTGGGCAGGTCATCAGCGTCCAGGTGATCCCCCGTCCGCATGAAAGCCTGGCCGTGCTGGGCAAATGGTTGCAGCAGTGAGAAGCATTTGAGTGGCCGGATAGTCGGGGAAGAAAGGTGATTCTCGTTGGCCCGGCGGCTTCAAATCAGGAAATGAAAATCCTCATCGCCAATCTGGGATCCACTTCGTTGAAGTGGCGTCTCTATGAATTCGCCGAAGGCAGCGAGAAGATGCTGCACAAGGGCGGGTTTGAGCGCGTGACGGATTATCCCAAAGCGATTGGCGATTGCCTCGAACAATTGCGTGCGGCAGGACACATTCACAGCGATGGCGACCTGGCGGCGGTTGGTTTCAAAACCATCATGGCCAAAGGCGTCAACGGTTGTGTCCAACTCGACGAGAAGGTGGTGGCGGCGATGGAGGAATTCAACGGCGTTGCGCCCGCGCACAACCCGCCCTACATCTCCGGCATTCGGCTCTTTGCGGAGCGGATGCCCAATGTCCCGTTGGTGGGACTGTTCGAAACAGCGTTCTATCAGTGGATGCCGGAGGCCGCGACGCGCTATGCGGTTCCCGATGAGTGGCACCAAGCGGGATTGCGGCGCTGGGGTTTTCACGGGGCAAGCCACAAATTCATCGCGGAGCGATCAGCGGAACTGCTGGGGCGCGACGATCTCGCGGAGCGCGCACGGATGCTTTACGTGAAAGGCGGCAAGGGCGCGACGACTGGAAAGGACTTGCGCGTCATCTCGTGTCACCTGGGCGGCAGCTCTTCGATAACGGGCATTTTAAACGGCGTGGCGATCGGAACCAGCATGGGACTCAGCCCGCAATCCGGTTTGCCGCAAAACAATCGCGTGGGCGATTTGGATTCTTTTGCCCTGCCCTTCCTGATGCGCGCGAAAGGCCTGACGCTCGACGCCGCCGAGAAACTCCTGTGCAAGGAGTCCGGTTTGAAAGCGCTGTCTGGTGGCTATAATGATTTTCGGGATATCGAAGACAAGGCCGCGGAAGGCAACGCGGCGGCGCGCCTGGCGCTGGATGTATTTTTGCATCACACGCGCCATTGGATTGGAGCGTTCTTTGCGCAGATGAACGGCGCGGATGCCCTGGTCTTTACCGCCGGAATTGGCGAGAACCGGGCCGGTTTTCGCGCCGCGGCCTGCGCGAATCTGGATCAACTGGGAATCAAGCTCGACCCCACCGCGAATCAAAGTCTGCGCGCGCAGGAAGGCATCATCAGTGCACCGGATTCGCGTGTGAAGGTGTTGGTGATTCCCGCGAATGAAGAGTTGGTCGTCGCGCGCGAAGTGAAGCGCTTCCTGGCCGTGCACTCCACAAAGCCCGAACTCAAAGGCGCGCTGAATTGATATTGAATTTCCGCAGACACTTTTAACCCATCGAAAATATTATGGCACATCAAGCAATTGGAATGATCGAAACGCGCGGCCTGGTCGCTCTCGTCGAGGGCACGGACGCGATGCTCAAAGCGGCCAACGTCGAGTTGGCCGGTCCGGCCACGCAAGTCGGCAACGCGCTCGTCACGGCGGTCGTCGTTGGCGACGTGGCGGCGGTGAAGGCCGCCACCGACGCCGGCGCGCAAGCCATCAAGGCCATCAAGGGTGACCTGGTGAGCGTGCACGTGATCGCGCGGCCGCATCCGGAAGTGGAAGCCGTGCTGCCGAAGAAGCCGGTGGCGAAGTAAGCAGCCGCAGCGATTGATCACGCGGAAGCCCTGCCTTTCGCGGACGCTCACGCCCCCAAACTGAACGCTTATGTTCCTCGCCAAAGTCGAAGGCGCCGTGGTCGCCACCAAAAAGGATCCCGCCATGAGCGGGCGCAAGATGCTGTTGCTGCGGCCGCAATTGGTGGACGAAAAAGACCCGGAAAAATTCCGCCCCGGCAGCAACACAATTGTGGCGGTGGACACGGTAGGGGCGGGCATTGGCGAAATGGTCCTGTTCTGTCAGGGCAGCTCCGCGCGGCTCGCCGCCGGGCTCAAGGAAGCGCCGGTGGACGCGGTCATCATCGGCATCGTGGACGTCGTAGACGTCCTCGGCAAAACCATCTTCAACACGAAGCAATCGTAATTCTTTCTTCTCATCGTGAGCGCGACCATAAACGAGAATCTCATTCGAGATGTGGTTTCCGAAGTCCTGGGCCGGCTGGGCCAGACTTCGACCAGAACGTCCCCTGCCCCCGCGGCATCCGCCCCGAGCCGGAATGGCTCATCAGGTGGCGGCAATAAATTCGGTGTCTTTGCCGATGCGCGTGAGGCCTGCGCTGCCGCGCAGAGCGGCTTTCTACAGTTGGCGAAACAAGGCATGGCTGGACGGGCCAAGGTCGTGGACATCGTAAAGACGATGGCCGACGCAAACGCGAACGAATGGGGCCGCATCGAATTGGAGGAATCAAAGATCGGTCGGCTCGATCACAAGATCGAAAAGCTGAAGATTATCAAACTCGTGCCCGGCACCGAATGGCTGCGCCCGGATGGCCGGAGCGGCGATCATGGCATTACGCTGGAAGAATACACGCCGTTCGGCGTGGTGGCGGCGATTACACCTTCTACGCATTCCATCCCAACGTTGAGCGGCAACATCGTGAACATTGTCGCCGCAGGAAACGCCGTTGTATTTAATGCGCACCCTTCGGCTGCGAAATGCGCAGCGATGGCCGTGCGCGAATACAATCGCGCGATTGAGCGCGAATTGGGAATTACCAATCTCATCACCATCGTCGAGCAGCCGACGCTGGATTCGTTCAAGGCCATCTGCACGCACGAGGCGGTGCGATTGCTCTGTGTGACCGGAGGCCCCGGCGTGGTGGCCGCGGCAATGCAAACGGGCAAGCGCGCGATTTGTGCCGGTCCGGGCAATCCGCCGGTGCTCGTGGACGACACCGCCTGCATGAAGCGCGCCGCGCGCGCGATCATCCAGGGCGCGGCGTACGACAATAATTTGCTCTGCATCGGCGAGAAGGAAGTCTTCGTGCTCGACAAGGTCGCAGACGAATTGATAGCCCAGATGGAAAAGGCGGGCGCTGTGCGGCTCAAAGGCGCGCAGCTCGATGCACTTACCAAAGCGGCGTTTACCTTCAAAGAAGGCCATGGTGCCGGATGTCCGGAGCCGGTAGTGAACAAAGCGCTCATCGGCAAAGACGCAACCGTGCTCGCGAAAGCGGCCGGCGTGAATGTGCCGGACAAGACCGAGCTCCTGTTCGGTGAGACGGATGCGAATCATGTCTTCGTCAAGGAAGAGCAGATGATGCCCTTCGTGCCGATCGTCCGCGTGCGCAGCGTGGAGGAAGGCATCGAGGCCGCCAAAGTGGCGGAGCACAATTACAAACACACTTCCATCATTCACTCGCACGATGTCGAGCACATGACCGCAATGGCGCGGGCACTCGACACGACCCTCTTCATCAAGAATGGACCGTGCATGGCGGGGTTGGGACTCGGCGGCGAAGGCTATCTCAGCTATTCGATCGCCACGCCGACCGGTGAGGGTGTGACTAATCCCAAAACGTTCTGCCGCGTGCGCCGCTGCGTCATGGTGGACAACCTCAGAATTTATTGAGTCATGCTGCTCGCACGCGTTGAAGGCAACATGGTGGCGACCCGGAAGCACCCGAGTTTCGATGGCTTTCGGTTTGTCATCTGCCAGCCCATCAATGCCGCCGGCGAGCCCGAAGGAGCACCGCAGATCGCGATCGATCCGCACGGCGCCGGAATGCACCAACGCGTGGTGATTTCCTCCGACGGCCTCGCTGCGCGCAAATTGGTCGGTGACAACAAGAGCCCCGCGCGGTGGTTGATCACCGGCATCGTGGACGAAAAGGAACCGGGGGTGCCGGTATGAGGCTGGGTGGCGTCATCGGCAGGGTGACTTTGAGCCGTGTCGTACCCGAACTCACCGGCGCGCGCTGGCTGATCGTGTCCCCGTTCACACGCGAGAATTTCGCGCAGGGCGCCGACCAGGTCGTTGCGCCAAATCGCGAACCCAGCCTGGTGGTATATGACAATTTGGGCGGCGGCGTGGGCCAAATTATCGGTTTTGTGGAAGGCCGCGAGGCGGCCTGCCCTTTTGACAAACCCACGCCTGTGGATGCGATCAACGCGGCTTTGGTAGACGAGATTTTTTACAAACCATTTTACGCATGAGAGCTGTAGTCAGCGTTCGAGATCTGGAAGATATGGTGCGTGGCGGCAAGGACGTCCATTCCCTGCCCGCCGATGCCCTGCTCACTCCGTCGGCCCGTGATTTTCTTCGCGACCTGGAGAATGGCAACGGCCGGCCAATCAACGCGCCGGCGGCTTCGACCGCGGCGCCAAAGGCGGTCAACTCCAAGAGTCCGCCGGCCGACATTGCCGCGTTCTTCAAGCTGCCGCACATCGAGCAGTTGAAGGAGCAAATTTGCGAGATGGGCCGCCGTCTCTGGCAGCGCGCTTACGTGGACGGCAACGGCGGCAACATCGCCATTCGCGTGGGCGACGACATCGCGCTTTGCACGCCGACCCTGGTTTCCAAGGGCTTCATGAAATCCGAGGACATGTGCCTCGTGGACCTGGAAGGCAATCAACTTGCCGGCGTGAAAAAGCGCACGAGCGAAATCCTAATGCACCTGCAAATCATGAAACGGCAGCCGCGCGCGGTCGCCACGGTGCATTGTCATCCGCCTTACAGCACGGCGTTTGCGGTGGCGGGAATCGAACCGCCCACGTGCATGATTCCCGAATACGAAGTGTTTTCGTCGGTGGCCATCGCGCCCTATCGCACCCCCGGCACGCCCGAGATGGGCAAGCTCATCGCCGATCTGGTGGACAAGCACAACACCATTTTGATGGCGAATCACGGCGTAGTTTCCTGGAGCCACAACAACGTCGAAGACGCATATTTCAAGATGGAGATTCTGGAGGCGTACTGCCGCACGGTGCTCGTCGCCGCGCAACTCGGCAAACCGGCGAATACCATGACGCCGACGCAGCTTCAGGATTTGCTGAAGATCAAACAGAGCCTCGGCATTCCCGATCCGCGAATCGGGCTCAAGGAATGCGAGCTGTGTGACAACGCCGAGTGGCGCCCAGGCGTGACCTGCTCGACCACCGCATCCGATCACTCCGGCGCATCACCTGACGCCGAAGCCGAAGCGCTGATCCAGGCCATCACCGACCAAATCATCAGCGGCGGGCGGAAATGAAATCGCTCGACGCCAAACTGGCCGAGGTAAAGGCCAACCCCAATTCAAGGTCGTTCGCCATTGCGGACGCCAAAGACGCGGACATGGCATTTGGGGTTCGCGCACCGGGGCTGCGCTCCTATCTGTCGGGACGCGGGGAACGCCCGGCACGGTTTTCCCCCGAGGTGTGGACCCGCGCCGAATACGGCTACCGCAACCTGCCCGAGTTTCTGGACATCATCCGTGAAGTCGTTCACCAGGGAATTGTGGACATCATGCTGATGTCCGCCTACGTGAGCGAGCAACTCACGATCAAAGAAGGCTTGTTCCAGAAGTCGCACGTCACCCCGGCCGCCCGGGCCAACGATACGACCGACGTGTGGGCGGTGCGGCACGGGTGCTACACGAACGAACCGGCGCAGCCTTTTCGCACGGCTACCATTGACCAGATTCAATGTGGCAAGATCGAGTGCGATCGCGAGGGCGACGATTTCCCGGGCGCCAATCTCGGTCTTTACTCGATGACGTTCGTCAACGAGCTGGAACAAGACCGTGAGACGTTGCTGGCATTCAAAACGTTTAGGGAGGAAGCCGAACGCAAACGCTTCCGCTATTTCCTCGAGGTGTTCAACCCCAACGTGGATAGCGGCATACCGCCGGAAAAGCTGGGCGAGTTCATCAACGACAACATCATCCGCAGCCTGGCCGGCGTGCCGGAGTCCGGAAGGCCGTCGTTCCTGAAGATCGTGTATCACGGCCCGCGCGCGATGGAAGAATTGGCCCAATATGACCCGAACCTTGTGGTGGGGATTTTGGGCGGCAGCGCCGGAACGACCTATGATGCCTTCCGGCTCATTCACGACGCGCAAAAGCACGGTGCGCGAGTCGCATTGTTCGGCCGCAAGATTAACAACGCGGAACATCAGCTCGCGTTTATCGAAATGTTGCGGCTGATCACGGATGGCAAGATTTCTCCCGAAGAAGCAGTCCGCGCCTATCACGGCGTATTGCAGGGCAAAAATATCATACCCAAGTTGCCTTTGGAGAAGGACCTCGAGTTGACGGACCAGGCGATGAGCTACGATGGCAGTGGTCGTTCACGAAGTGTCGTCACCGTACCTGCAAAACCGTCTGCCGGAAGACCAGCGCCGCAATCGGCGGAGAAGACAGATTCCAAGTGGCCAGTGGCAGCCGATGGCCGGCCGGATTTCGACCGCATGAAGGCCTCCGAGCGGATTGCTTACGATCAGTGGAGATTGAGCAGGAAGTTTGGCTGAGCGGCTTCAGCCACCTCACACGCACAAAATCGTCAGCTTCTTGGGGCCATGCGCGCCGAGCACAAGGATGCGCTCGATATCGCCGGTCCGGCTCGGACCGGTAATAAAAGAAATCAGGCTTGGATAGTTTGCGCTGTATTTCTGTTTCAAGAGAGCAAACGCATCCGGCAAATCCCCAACCAGTTGTTCGCGCCGGGCAAGTACAACGTGATGTGGCGGCAGCACTGATAGCGCCCGGCCTCCGGCGCTTCGACTGGTAACCAGAACACTGCCGGTTTGTGCAACCAGCGCGTCGCATTCGGAAATGCCCGCGTCACAGGCCTCCAGTTCGTGCACTGAATACGCGGTCGTCGTATCGCAAATCGGCAACCCAAGTTCCCTGGTGAATGGAGTCACGAGCGCGCCCGAGTGCGCCCCGATCCTTTTCCAACCTTCACGGTCACGAATCTCCGCCAAAGCACGCCTCAATTCGGCCTCGTCGCTCAGCAGGCGAAAATCGGCTTTCAAGGCCTCCGCATTTTTCTGAAAAAGCGCCAGGCGATCGGAAAAAGCGGGTCCGACCAGCGGCAGCCACTGGCGCGCTTCGGCCGCGGAGTTCGTTGAAGGCGCGTGCTGCGCCGCGCCATGGCCGTGACCCGGGAAAGGCGCGGCTACTTTCAACGCTTCGCGGATCCGTCCGAGTATGGCTTCGCGCTCGTTCATTTTCGATTGCGCCAGTATTCCTTGAAGGTCTGCCTGGCGACGGGCGCCAATTCGCGCGTCTTCGTCCAGCTGTAAGCCGGATCCAGCGGTGTGCCTTTGACCAGCGGATGCAACTTTTGCAGCACGCGCCCTGCCCTTTTGGCAAAGCCATATAAACCCGGACGCAAGATAACGAATCCAAAAATCCGAAACGCCATCCCCTCAAAGAACGATGGCTTCTGCTTCGCCGCGTTACGCCGGTTGCTCAGGAGATGATGGTGAAGATCTATCTTCACGGGACAGATCTCGGTGCAAGCGCCGCACAACGAACTCGCCGAAGAAAGATGCTTCC
Source organism: uncultured Verrucomicrobiota bacterium (assembly GCA_964448135.1). Lineage (GTDB taxonomy): Bacteria > Verrucomicrobiota > Verrucomicrobiia > Limisphaerales > UBA8199 > CAYUVH01. The sequence goes on from CAYUVH010000021.1 coordinate 43,404, forward strand.
AATCCTGCAATCCCCGCAAATGCGGCGTGATGACCGAGCCAATCGGCCCCGAATACGTGGTCCCGTAAGTATGCCCGCCGACATTGCGGAAAATGGGGCAGACGTTCAGGCAGCCGCCGCAGCGGATGCAGTGCAGCGAATCACGCTGCTCCGCGTCCGCCAGCAAAGTGGTGCGGCGATTATCCAGCAACACCACATGAAATTCCTCCGGGCCATCCGATTCCCCCGGCTGGCGCGGGCCACCGTAGAAGGAGTTGTAGCAGGTCAACCCTTGGCCGGTCCCGACGGTGGCGAGCATGGGCAGAAAAAGCGCGAGGTCCTCCAGCCGCGGCACCACCTTTTCGATACCCAGCAGGGTGATCATCGTTTTGGGCAAAGCCGCGCTGAGCCGGGCGTTGCCTTCATTCTCCGTGATGGAAATCATGCCGGTTTCGGCCACAGCGAAGTTTGCGCCGGTAAAGCCAATGTCGGCCTCGATGTATTTGAGCCGCAGTACGCGGCGGGCGATCATCGTCAGCTCTTCCGGATCGTTCGTCGGCTCGCTTTTCAATTCGCGATGAAACAGATCGCTGATATCCCCGCGCGTCAGGTGCATCGCGGGAAAGATAATGTGATACGGCGGTTCCTTGCGAAGTTGCACGATGTACTCGCCCAGGTCCGATTCAATCACCTCGCAGCCGGCTTCCTCAACCGCTTCGTTGAGGTGAATCTCCTCCGAAGTCATGGCCTTCGATTTGATAATCGAGCGCGCTTTCTTTTCCCGAATGATGCCGATAATAATCTCCTTCGCCTGGGCCCCGGTGCTGGCCCAGTGCACCTTCGTGCCGCGCGCTTCCAGTTTCGCGACAAACATCTCCAGATGTTTATCAAGTTTCGAGATCGCCTCGTATTTCCTCTCCGCCGCCGCCTGTCGCGCGGCTTCCCAATCCTGGAACGACGCCCGCGTCCGGTCACGCACGACCTCGTATTTGCCGAGCGCAGTCTGGATGATCGTGCGATGCCGGAGATCGGCTGTCAGCTCGCGGGCGTGCGTCTTGAATTGGCTGGCGATGCTCACGTGCTGGCGAGGATCTCCGCGAGATGGATGGTCTTTTGCTTCAAGCCCTGCCGGTCAATCAGCCCCTGCAAATGCATCAGGCAACTCGAATCATTGGAAACGATGTAGTCGGCGCCTGTTTGTTTCGCCTGCTCCAACCGCACGTCACCCATCGCCGTCGAGATTGTCGGAAACTTCGCCGCGAACGTGCCGCCAAAGCCGCAACAGATGCGCTCGCTGAATTCCACCAACTCCAGTCCCTGCACTTTGGCAAGCAACGCGCGCGGCTGGCGAAACGTGCCGAGTTCCCGCAATCCGTGGCAGCCGTCGTGGAACGTGACCTTCGCGGGAAACTTGGCGCCCAAATCCGTTACGCCGAGACGCGTCACAAGAAAATCGGAAAACTCGTAGCATTTGGCGGCCACGGCCTTGGCAACCTCCGCATGCGCCGTCGTTTCAAACAGTTGCGGGGAGAACACACGCATCATGGCCGTGCAGGAACCCGACGCGATCACGACCGCCTCGGAATCCTTAAATCGCTCGATCGCCCTAAGCGTGACCGGCCGGGCTTCATCCCAGTACCCCGAATTAAATGCCGGCTGCCCGCAGCAGGCCACGTCCTCGGGACATTCGATGGTGTGCCCGAGTCGTTCGAGGATTTTCACGATGCTGATTCCCACCTGGGGAAACATCATGTCCACGAAACACGGGATGAACAGCGTGATTTTCACACTCCAGTGAGATTAAAGTGTTTGTCGTTGATTATCCAGTAGCAGCCAACCGGCTGTGACCTTCCAGCAAACGCTCCGCGAAGAGCACGTCCCTCTCGCAACGGTAAAAGATAATAAAGCGTCCGAACGGCTTTTGCACTCCCTTTGAGCGAACGCCTGCAAGCTCCTGTCGGCCGGCAAAGCGTCGGCGGCCAATTCCAGGATTTTGCGCAAGTGTCTCCAAGGTCAATTCAACAGCCTCCGTAAAACGCTCTGCCAGCACCAATGCGTCATGCAAATCCAAGCCTGCCTCCAGCAGGTACCAGGCAAAGTGACCCTCAAAATCCGCATCAAAGCGCAACGATCGCTTGACGATCATACGCGCAGGCGGCGCCGGGTACGCTGTGCCAGTCTCCGAAGCTCACCTTTGCGATGGACCTTGTGACTGCTGTTGATTCCCTCTCTGAGCAATTCGGCCAATTCGGGAGTATCCTTGTCCAAATCCAGCCTGGAAACTGGACAAAACGTTCTCCGAAGCGCGTCTCGCACAACCTCACTGGCGTTGTTGTACATGCCGCTTTCGACTTTCTTCTCGATCAGCGTTTCCAGCTCACGGGTAAGTGAAACGTTCATGAAGACATGATAAGTCAATAGCATTAGATAGCAAGCTTTGCTATTGCGGCCCGAAGCTAATGGAATGGATTGGTGAAGAGCACTCTATCCACATGGATCAAGGCAACTGGATCAATCCGCGGAAATAATGGCGGCGCTGTCGGGCGCGCCAATGTTCACCATGGTGCGAGACCCGGAAACCGGTCCGTTTCCGATACGCGGTGTGCCACCGCCAAGCCATAGCCAGACAGTGGTCGCCACACGCGCACGCAGCTTGATAGGCGTCACACTTATCCATTTTTCACAAGGTGTCGGGTCACATTGCCGCGGCGGAACGTCGATCGCGAAGTGCACCGATACCCGGCGATTGACCAACCGTCCCGCTTTCCGCACTCTTTTCAGCATGGGCAATACGTTTGGCCAGTTGTTTCGCATCACGACCTGGGGTGAATCCCACGGGGGCGGTGTCGGCGTCGTGGTGGATGGCTGCCCGCCGCGGCTGAAGCTGACGGAGGCGGACATCCAGTCGGATCTCGACCGCCGCCGGCCCGGTCAGTCCAAGATTGTGTCGCCGCGCAAAGAGGCCGATCAGGTACAGATTCTCTCCGGCACTTTTGAGGGAAAAACGTTGGGCACGCCGATTTCGATGATGGTGCGGAACCAGGATTTCCGGCCCGAGGCGTATTCGGAGATGGCGGTCAAATTCCGGCCTTCGCATGCGGATTATACGTATCAGGCGAAATACGGTATCCGCGCCTGGCCCGGCGGCGGGCGCACGAGCGCGCGGGAGACCATCGGCCGCGTGGCGGCGGGGGCGATTGCGAAGAAGATTTTGCGCGAGATGTTCGGCGTCGAAGTGCTGGCGTATGTGAAGCAGGTTCAGCGAATCATCGCGAAGGTCGAACCGGAGACCGTGAAGTCGCGCGACATCGAGGCGAATATTGTGCGGTGTCCGGACGCCAAGACGGCAGACAAAATGATCCGGCTCATTGAAAAAATGCGGCGCCAGGGTGATACCGTCGGCGGAATCGTGGAAGGCGTGGCGCGGAATGTGCCAGCCGGCTGGGGCGAGCCGGTGTTCGATCGGTTGGAAGCGGATTTGGCCAAGGCGATGCTGAGCCTGCCAGCATCGAAGGGTTTTGATGTGGGATCGGGCTTCGGTGGCATTTTGATGACGGGGCTGCAGCATAACGATCCGTTTCGGGCGAAAGCGGGGAAAGTGTTTACCACCTCTAATCGCTCGGGAGGAATCCAGGGCGGCATCTCCAACGGAGAGTCCATTTTCTTTCGCGTGGCCTTCAAACCGGTGGCCACCGTGATGCACGAGCAGGACACCGTGGACGTGGACTACAAAAACACCACGCTCACCGGACGCGGCCGGCATGATCCGTGTGTATTGCCGCGGGCAGTGCCGATGGTGGAAGCAATGACGGCGCTTGTGCTGGTGGATCACGCATTGCGCCAGCGGGCGCAATGCGGGGATTAACAAAACTTCAACCTCCGTGCAGGTGTTCGTAGACCCGCTGGCCCATCAGGAACCAAAAGCGCACGATTTGCGGGCCGGCAAAAACCCAAAGGGCGGCGGCGGCGGCGATATAGGGCCCGTACGGGAGACGGGAGGACCACTCCTTGCGTTTGGCGATAATCAAACCCAAGCCAACCAACGAGCCAATCAGGGAGCTGACAAACAGTGAAAAAATCACGGCCTGCCAACCCAGGAAGGCACCGATGGCACCCATGAATTTAACGTCGCCCAATCCCATCGCTTCGCGGGGCAATACGATCTCGCCGGTCATCGCCTCCATGTGCAATACCGCGGCCGGGTCGAACTCGTCGTCGCCGATGCGCAGTTTTTTTGTGGTAAGTTTGAGTTCCACGTCGCGATAGCAGCGATCCACCATTTCGACGCGGCTCGCGCGCAGAAGGATGGCATCCGAATCGCGGTAGAACACATCGTAGTACGGCACTTCCTCCCCCGGCAGGAGGATGCTCGTCTCGGTGAAGACGATGGTGCTGTCCGGCGGAAATTCCAGCTTCTGCCGGCCGAAGAGCAATTTGCCCGCGCGGAGAATCAGGTAAATGATCCCGGCCCCCGCCGCCATGCCGAGCAGGCTCGCCTTCAGGGCGACGCCGGGGGCGAGGGTGCCATGCAATTGCGGAACAACGAGTGAACAAATGAAACCCACGACCATGCCGCCGATGGTGATTTCGTCGGGAATGATGAAGTGTTCGAAGTCAATGAAGGTGGCGGCGATCAACCCCGACAGGAACAAGGCGTAGGCCAGGGCGAGCAAAACGGAGATGTGGCCGGCGATCAGCCAGCAGGCCAGAAATGTGACTCCAGTGAGCAATTCGACCAGGAAGTAACGAATGGAAATCGGCGCACCGCAATTTTTGCATTTCCCGCCCAGGTAAAGCCACGTGATCAGCGGCACGTTCAGCCACATGGGGATCGAGTATTTGCAATAAGGGCAGTGCGACGGCGGCGACACCACGCTCTGCTCCAGCGGCATGCGATGGATGCACACGTTGAGGAAGCTGCCAACCATCGAGCCGAAGACAAAAAACACGAACGACCAAAAATGGAACGGCACGGCGGCCCAGACGGCGGGATCAAAAGTGCGCGAAAGCATGTCAACCTTGGCTGAATAAACACCCGTGGCGTGCCTTAGTTGCCATAGATGTTTGCGGTGAGCGCTTTGCGCATGACTTCCACCGGCGCCGGCTGGCCGGTCCACAGTTCGAGCGCTTTGGCGCCCTGATACAGCAGCATTCCCAGGCCGTTGGCGGTACGGCAGCCCGCAGCCTTCGCCGCCTGCAAGAGAGGAGTTTCACTGGGGCGGTAAATCATGTCGTACACCGCGCCTGTACGAGCAAGCGACATGCCGCTTTGGTCAAAGGGAAGTGAATCTCCCGGCTTTAATCCGAGCGATGTGGCATTCAAAACGAAGTCCACTTTGCCGGGTGGATATCCGACGACCGTCTTTACATCCGGCCAACGCTTGCGAATTTCAGCCGAAATCGCTTGGGCTTTTTCGGCCGTGCGGTTCACCAAGTACAACGTACCGACACCGTCGGCGGCCAGTTTCAATGCGGCGGTCCGCCCTGCCCCCCCGGCTCCCAAGAGGAGGACGCTTGAGCCGGCGACTTGCACGCCAAGATCTTCCCGCAGCGAGCGGGTGATCGCGTCTGCGTCGGTGTTGAAACCGTGAGCGCGGGTCTCGCGCGGGGAGTCGGTGAACTCGCGCAGGGATTTCCATTCGCCGTTAGCGTCGCGGCCTTCGAAGCGGATGGTGTTAACGGCGCCCCAGAGGCGAGCCGCTTGGTCAACTTCATCAATAAGCTCCAAGGCGAGAAGTTTGTGCGGTACGGTGAGATTCAGCCCGATGAAATTCATCCGCTGCGCGCCTTCGATGGCGCTACGGAGGTTGTCGGGGTGGACTTCGAAGGCTAAATATCGCCAGTTGAGGCCAAGCGCGGCGATGCCGGCGTTTTGCATGGCGGGCGAGGCGGAATGGCGCACGGGATGGCCGTACACGGCGCAGTAGCGCGTGGAGGCATCGATTCTTTTTGGCAGGGGCCCGGACACCCGGTGGTTTATAGGTGAAGCAGGCGGGCCGTGAAAGGCGAAAAGGTGACGGGTCACAACGCCAAATCCTCAGGCCCAAAAAACAAGCGGTGCGGACTTGCGCCCGCACCGCTGTTTCGCTAACCCCCGAGCGTCCTCTATTACACGTCGTAGTAGAGGAGATTCTTAAAATTCATTTGTTCGGCCCGGTCATAAGCACGCTGGTTGTGACGTGCGTCTGATCAAAAAGCAGGAGGCGTGCCATGTCATTCTCCCGGGCGCGCTCAACGTGCAGCAGCTAAGAATTGCCCTGATTTTATTGGGTGTTTTGAGGAAATGGCGCGCGCAGCGGCTCGCGGCGACAATTCGCGAAAACTGAATTTGCGTGGCGTTTTTTTTTCAACGCGGACGAAGTTCGACTTCTAACTGCGACGCCATGTTGGATTTCCTGGTGGAACGATTTGGTCTGAAGGCAAATTCCACTCGCCCCTGCCCGCTTTCACTGCGAGAACGGCTCAGTCGAAGAAAATTTTGTAATGGTGTTAACAGTGTAACGCCGGACGTAACACGAAATGACCCTATTCCACCCAATGTTTATGCGCCTTGTAAACAGTGTAACACGGATTTGGCATAGATACCCCCCTCCCACGCTCAGGATAAACTCATCCAAACTCACGGTGCCGGTTTTCCGGCCTGCTTTGATGCGTTTGCCCTCTCCGCTGCCACGGAACCGGTAGCAATCGGTGGCAATTCACGGTAACATTGCATCGTTCCCGCCCAGACAAGTGCATCAGCGTGAGCCGCCACAAAATAAACAGCGGCGCAGACTTTCGCCTGCGCCGCTGGTTCGCTAACCCCCGAGCGTCCTCTATTACACGTCGTAGTAGAGGAAAAACTCATACGGATGCGGGCGCAAACGCAGAGCGTCGTGCTCCTTGCGCTTGTGACCGATCCACATTTCGATAAAGTCCTTGGTGAAGACGTCTCCCTTGAGGAGGAACTGATGGTCTTTCTCGAGGCAGTCCATCGCTTCGCCGAGGCTGCCCGCCACATTCGGAACCTTCTTCAGTTCTTCCGGCGGCAGTTCGTAGATGTTCTTATCCAGCGGTTCGCCGGGTTCGATCTTGTTCTGGATGCCGTCCAAACCGGCCATGAGCAGCGCGGCGAAGGCGATGTACGGGTTCGCCGCCGGATCGGGCGGGCGATACTCGATGCGCTTGGCCTTCGGGCTTTCGCTGTAGGTCGGGATGCGGATGGCCGCCGAGCGATTGCGCGAGCTGTAGGCGAGGTTCACCGGGGCTTCGTAGCCCGGCACCAGGCGCTTGTAGCTGTTGGTCGTCGGATTGCACAGCGCGCACAGCGCGCGGGCGTGTTTGAGCAGACCGCCGATGTAGTAGAGCGCCATCTGCGAGAGACCGGCGTATTCGTTGCCGGCGAAGAGGGGCTTGCCCTTCTTCCACAAGCTCTGATGGGTGTGCATGCCGCTGCCGTTGTCGCCGAAGAGCGGCTTGGGCATGAAGCAGGCGGTCTTGCCGTGACGGCGGGCGACGTTGCGGACAACGTGCTTGTAAACCATCATCATGTCGGCGGCCTTGACCAGGGTGTCAAAGCGGTAGTCGATTTCCGCCTGGCCGGCCGTGGCGACTTCGTGGTGCTGGCGCTCGATCTTGATGCCGAGCTCTTCCATCACGAGCACCATTTCGGTGCGGATGTCCTGCTGCGTATCCGCGGGCTGCGTCGGGAAGTAACCTTCCTTGTGGCGGATTTTGTAGCCAAGATTCGGACCTTCCTCCCGACCCGTGTTCCAAATGGCTTCCTCGGAATCCACCGTGTAGAACGTGCCATTGCTCTTGCTGTCGAACTGCACGTTGTCGAAGATGAAGAATTCCGCCTCGGGACCGAACACCGCGGTGTCGGCCAGGCCGGTGCTCGCGAGGTGCTTTTCAGCGCGCTGCGCTATGCCGCGCGGGTCGCGGATATAGGCTTCCTTGGTGCCGGTTTCCGCGATGGTGCAGGTCAGGCTCAGGGTCGGCACTTCACAGAACGGATCCATGAAAGCCGTTGCCGGATCAGGCATGGCGAGCATGTCGCTCGCTTCTATGCTCTTCCAGCCGCGGATGCTTGAACCGTCGAAGCCAAAACCTTCTTCAAAGACTTCCTCGGTGAGTTCGCGAATCGGGCAGCTGAAGTGCTGCCAGGTTCCGAACGTATCCACGAACTTGATATCCACCATCTTGGCCCCCTTTTTTGAGGCCATATCTATTACGCTCTTGGGTGTGCTCATTTATGCTTTGTTTGTGTTCTTATTTTTGTTCGCCCCGCGCTTCGCCGACCGTGTTGTGCCCGGCCGGCGTCGCGCGCGGGCGTGTCATTTGATATCCCCGCTAAATACTACTGTCCAGCACCGTGATAGCCTTCCTCGCCGTGTTCGGCGACATCCAGACCAGCGCTTTCCGTCTCAGCCGAAGGCCGGAGTCCGATCACGGCTTTTACGATGCCGCCGATGATCAGCGTGCCGACAACTGCCATCGCGAGCGTCAGGGCGATCGCCTTGATTTGCTCGAACAAAAGCGGCTGCAAGCAGGTGTCCTTCACATAGTCCTTCAGGTTGAGGGCCAGGTTGGCGTTGGCGCTGTTTCGCGCCAGCATGCCCGTCATCAGCGCGCCGAGCGTCCCACCCACGGCGTGCACGCCGAAGGTGTCCAGCGCGTCGTCGTAGCCGAACATCGACTTGACCTTCCAGCAGAAGAAGTAAGGAATGATACCGGCCAGGATGCCGATAATAATGGCACCCGAGGCGGTCACGAACCCGCAAGCGGGCGTGATGACCACCAACCCGGCGACCGCGCCGGAACAGAATCCCAACACGCTTGGTTTGCCGCGCGTGATCCATTCGGCCATCGGCCAAACGAACGCGGCCACCGCGGTCGCCAGGGTTGTGGTCATGAAAGCATTGGCGGCCACGCCATCGGCGGCGACGGCGCTTCCGGCGTTGAATCCGTACCAACCCACCCACAACATGCCGGTGCCGACCATACAAAGCACCATGCTGTGCGGCGGCATGGGTTCCTTGCCGAAGCCGAGGCGCTTGCCTAGCATCAAGCAGAGGATCAGGGCCGACCAACCGGAGGACATATGCACCACGGTGCCGCCGGCGAAATCAATCGCCTTGATCTTGGCGTTGGCGTTCCAGACACCGTTCATGAGACCGTCCACGCCCCAGACCATGTGAGCGAGCGGGAAGTAGATCACAAACATCCAGATCGCGACAAATACCAGGATGGCGGCGAACTTCATGCGTTCGGCGATGGCGCCGATGATCAGCGCCGGTGTGATGATGGCGAACATCAATTGATACATGGAGAAGACGTTGTGCGAGACCCAGGCGCCGTAATCGGTGTTCGGGTTCGAATCCACGCCGTTCAGGAAGGCCCATTCCATGCTTCCCCAGAAGGGTTTGCCGGCGTGAAATGCGATGGTGTAACCGCACGCCCACCAGAGAATCGTGACTAGGCCGGCGATGCCCAGGCATTGGGCCATAACGGAGAGAACGTTCTTTTTGCGCACCAAGCCGCCGTAGAACAGCGCGAGGCCGGGCAGCGTCATGAAGAGCACCAGCGCGGAGCTGGTCATCATCCAGCCGTTATGGCCGGGGCCGGAGCCGGTGATTTTGCTGGTGATATTGGTATTGGCCGCCATCGAGCGGGCACCATTGTTGATATAGGCTTCGAGGTCAGCCACGCGCTCTTCCAGACTCGGATCCTTCAAAGCGGGAGCCGCGGGAGCTGCCGGGGCGGCGGCGGGCGCATTGGTGGCCGCCGGCGCGTCCGCGGCGCGGACGATCGAAGCCGGGACCAACGCGAGGGTCATCAGTGCTATCAGTGCGAATATTTTTTTCATTTTTAGTCTGCTCGTTGGGTTACACTTTCAGTTTCTGAACGGCTATACCGCCGCTTCTCCCTTTTCTTCCGTCCGAATCCGCACGGCTTCTTCGATGCCCGAAACGAAGACCTTGCCGTCGCCAATTTTACCGGTCTTGGCCGCCTTCACGATCGCGGCCACGGCCGCTTCCGCCTGGGCGTCGCCAACGACGATTTCGAGTTTGATCTTCGGCAGAAAATCCACGGTGTATTCACTGCCCCGGTAAATTTCCGTATGGCCTTTCTGACGCCCGAAGCCTTTGACCTCCGTGACGGTCATTCCCTGAATGCCGATCTCACCAAGAGCATCCTTAACCTCTTCCAGCCGGAAGGGTTTGATGATCGCCTCTATCTTCTTCATATTTGTTAGGGTTAGTTTCTGTTCGCTCAGTCTTCGGATTTACCGTCACGCTCCCGAGCTTTTCGGTAAGCGGCCAAGACGGTCCGTTGGCCACGCTGCTTCGCAACAACCGTACCCAGTGCGTGCCAAGCCGTGGAACTTCTGTGTAAGTCTTTATCCGAGAGGGAAATAAAAGTTGTTCACCGGGTATGGTGAATAATTTTAGACGGCGAATCCTTGGCGTGTTTTACGCATGGAGTTCAAAAGGAAACAAATGGGAAACAAGGTGTGAAGGACGAAATCCGAATGACGAATGTCGAAAGAAGCCCGAATGCAGAATGATGAATCCGGAGCAGCTATTTGGGAGCGCGTGAACTGAAGAACCTATAGGTGCCGGATTGGGATTTCGTGCTTCGAGCCTCTTTCGGCATTCGTCATTCGAGCCTCGCCATTACTGCCCCGCAGGTCAGTATCTCGCCACGACTTTCCTGACTGCGTTGGTCGTGGCGCTCGGTTCGAAGGTGATCGTGTCGCGAGCGGGGTCGAAGTCGGCATGCGATTCGCCGTCCAAGGTCACCAACCGGATGCGCTGGCCATCGGGATGGCGGAGGCGCAGAACGATGGACTTCGGCACGATGCGCGTTGGCGTCTGGATCGCGGCTTCCAGAAAACCTTCTTTCGCGTGCGAGACAAGTTGGTACGTCACCGGTCCGAAGCGGCTCGGGGCGTTCGAAACACTCACGCTCAAACCATCCTTCATCCAATTCGCGGTGACGAATGGGGCAATCCATAATTCATCCCCGCGCGCGGTCAGAAACATGGTGCGCGTTTGCTGGAGGAAATAGCCGGTCTCGTGCGTTTTGTCCCACGCGCCACCGTGATTGAAATGCTCCCAAAACGTCAGCACCTCGGGGCTGATCATCGCCGCAAGCGTGTTGAAGTAGGAACGAATGAAGGGCCGCACGTCATCGCGTAGGCCGTAAATTTCGACGTTGCGAGTGTAATACGGCTGGACCTTTGAAAATCCGCCCAGGCTGAACCAATCCTGCCGGTTGCCGGTCGCGGGATAATCGCCCCAACCGTCCGCCAGGAATTGGGCGTCCTCGAGATGATCCATCATGCGCGAGACTTCGGCGTCATCCGGCGGGAGCACCCCCGCGGCGACCATCTGGTGCGCACCCAGTTCCACGTCGTAACACCAACTCCGACCGCCATCCTGACCCGGGAAGAAATCGGCCAGTTTGCCCGGGCTGTGGACTTGCGAAGGATAGTAGGGAACCCAATGCCCGTTGCGCAGCGGCACGACCGGTGCCTGCGCCTGGGTCCAGGCGTAAGCGCGCAGGATGTTGGTCTTCAATTGCAGCGCGCACGAAACAAAGTATTCGCCATTGGTCGAGACGCCTCCCGGCGCGTGCGCCTCCAGATCACCGGGCTGCAAGCCCCGCGCAGAAGTAAGGTCGGTGCGGGGCCCTGAAAGCATTCGATCGGACGCGTCGGCGCGCAGTTCTGATTTCGCCACATCCGACAGCACCGCGCCCACCTCGTTGAGCGCCGCAAAATAATAGGCGTTCATCGAAAAGTAACAGGCGTAGGCATTCCAATCCGCCAGGACACCGGGAGGCATCAGCCCACCGATCGGCGGCGCCAACGAGGGATCGACTCCCTCGATCGATTCCTCCGCGCTGACCCGTGCCGCCGCAGCTGTCTTCCCGAGTTGCGTGACGACCCAGTTGCATACGCGGGTGACTTCGGGCGCGATGTTCCGCAGCCAGTCGTTGTCGCGATAAAGCCGGTAGTGTTCCGCCAGCGTCCACAGATGCCATGCGGTGCCAAACGTGGTGTAGCCGGTGGTGAGAAAACCGTTGGTGTTATAACGTCGCACGAAGAAATCCAAGCTCCGGCGACCGAACTCCGCCTGGCCCATGTAGTCCATGCCGCGGATCACCGAGTGAGACTCGCTTTCGAGGGGGCCGTAGCTCATTGCAGCGATCCACGTGGCCACATGTTTGCCGCCGTCCGCATCGCGCGCGTCGATGTAACAGCGAACGATGGACGAGCGGATGATGTCGTCGAGAAGAGGTTCCGGCGTCTGGATGTGAATCCCTGGCTCCAGCACGCGCTGCCAGTAGGCTTTGGTGGCCGTGAGCAATTCCGCAACGGTCCGGTTCAAAGCGAGATCGGGTTTGGCGCCATTGCCCGGAAATCGCATCACGCAACGGGCCGCGCTGTCGCCAGGCAGCAACCCGCTGATCTGCCCGTGGCCGTCCGCCATTTCCAATCGCAGCGGCCCCAACCCATTGGTTTCCACGAGGCCGATCAAATTCGCCGCCCGAATAAGTTCGAAACCTTGGGATTGTGGATGAATCTCGATCGCGGGTTTCGCGCCACCGGCTATCACACAGTCAAACGAGAATTGCACCTGCGCGGCAGCGGCCTGACGGTTGGTCAGCTGAAACTCAACAACGCACACTGAGGGCGCCGACCATGCCGGCGGCGGGCCCGCCGGTTCTGCGGCCGGAGCTACAAAAACTTTTTCGATGCAGTCAACGCTGCCTTCTCCGCGCGTCATGACGGGAACCGGCAGCCAGCCCCCGTCGAGATGGCGCGTGGGTTTAACATCGGAGTTTCCATCAAAGTGCGAATGCAGTTCCAGACCATCGCGTCCCCTGCCCGGTTTGGGTTCGGAACCAAAACGCACGGTGCCATCGCGTTCGACGATGAATTTAGTGCTATCGCACGCCAGCGAAAGCAACACCGGCCCGTCATCCTGCGCCGCGTGATGGGTGCGTTGCATCGCCTGCGCGAAGGTCTGATCGGGTCGCGCCCGCACTTCTTCAATCACAGTTTTGCGGGTGTTGATATCAAACTTGTATTGCGCAAAGGACAGCCTGGGCGGATTGGTCGCGACATACAAACCCAACACAGGCACGTAAACGCACGGATTCGTCAGCACGTCCGCCAGCGAAACCGCGCACGCGCCGGCCGGCATTCGGAACTGAATCATCGTGGGGTCCGTATTGAGCGCGGAAGGCAGGCTGTAGCGGACGGCGAGTTGCACCGGCTTGCCCAAGGGCCAGTCCACAAATCTGATGGACGCTTCCGGGGCCCCCTCGATCCCGCCATTGATGATCCGATAGGAACCGCGGGATTCGTATTCCGGTCGCTCGGCCTGGCAGATGATATTGGCGGTTCCCCAGCGCGACCGCGTGAAAGCCGCAAGCCGTGCTATCAGCAAACGGCCGGTGACCGGGCGAAAAATCCAACGCACCTTTTGCGTAAGCAGCGAGGCGGGCGCGCCTTTGACACCCGTGGGATGAAAAACCAGCTTCGCGCCTTCCGAGTGCCAGTCGCCCGTGAGCGTTTTCCAGGTTCCCTGCCACTGCGACTCACCGAACCAGCCCTGCAGTTCCACTTGATCGGATTTCGGAATGGGCGCGCCGGCCGCGAACTCAAGTTCCAACTCCCTCAATGACCGCTGATTGAGCCATTGCAATCCAATGCAGCCGACTTCATTCGTCCAGACCGGCACCGGCCAATAGTTCATGGCGTCGCGGGCAACCGGGCGCTCCAACAGAATGTCTTCCGTGCGGTATTCCTCGAGGCGGCCCGCGTGCGCGCCATTCGCGCGTTGCGGGTCCCAGGTCAATACCCGCGCAAAGTCGGCTACATTTACGGACGCCGACCTCGGCGCAACAGCCTGGCCCGTAGCGCGCGTCAAACGCGCTTCGACCCAGTTCGCCATGTCGCACGCAATGCCATCCCCGGCATCGCTCGCCTGTAGTTGCAGTTCCTGGGCGCCGGAAAGATCCACGTCTGCCAGTTTCGGCTCGTTGTCGGCCTTCATGACGCCGCTATCGAAACGCACCGCTCCATCCACAATCACCCGGAAAACCAGGCTCCCGCTGGAGCCACACGGTTGCAAGCCCACGAGCGCCTCGAACCGAGTGAACCGGCCGTCCAGGTCCACCACGATATCTCCGTTCGCGTGATGCCCGAGTCCCTTCGCGAAAGTGCGGCTGCCGATTTGCAAGGGCGCACCAGTCTGCCCTGGCGCGTGGGCCGCGAGATTCCATCCCATTTCACCCCAGCCGGGTGTCGCCGACAGAATCAACTCCGGCTGATCGCCCAGGTATTCAACATTGGTGGATTGAGCGGCGCAGTTCCCCGCGGCGGCAGCCAGCGCGAGAATGAAGAGCAACCATCGAATGTAACAGACTTTCTGACCTCTCCTCATTCGGACTTTGGAATTCTTTCGGATTTCGGCATTCGTGCTTCGTCATTTCGCCGCTCCGCGGCGAAGTTGACGGGCTTGCTTCATTCTGCAACGCTTCTGCCGCTCCGCACAATAAAGAAGCACACTGTGGAAATCAAACAGGCGATCATCACCGCCGCGGGCAAAGCCCAGCGCACTCTCCCCCTGCAGACTTTGGTAGACCGCGATGGCATTCAGAAATCCGCGCTGTCGATCCTGATCGAGGAAATTCGCGCCGCCGGGATCGAGGAGATTTGCATCGTGGTGTCTCCGGGCGACCAGGCGCCTTACGCTGCTGCGGCTGGCGGTCACGGCAATCGTCTCCATTTCGTCGAGCAAACCACCCCGCGCGGTTACGGACACGCCGTACTGTGCGCGCGTGAATTTGCACAGAACAAACCGTTTCTGCTTCTCGTTGGTGATCACCTTTACGTCAGCGCCAGCCAAAAGCGCTCCGCGCAGCAATTGGTCGAAGTAGCCGGGGCCGAAAACTGTTCTGTCTCCGCCGTGCAGGCCACGCACGAGAGCAACCTCCCCTATTACGGGACGGTGGGTGGACACTTGGTTGCCGGCCGGCAAGGGTTGTATGACATATCCCAAGTCGTCGAAAAGCCCACGCCCACCGAAGCGGAGCAATCGCTGGTCGTACCGGGCCTGCGCGTCGGCCACTACCTGTGTTTTTTCGGCATGCACGTGCTCACTCCGCTCGTGATGGAACTGCTGGCTGAAGAACTGGCTTCGGCTCAAGGCCGGAGTATTCACCTCACAAGCGCACTGGCCCGACTCGCTCGGCGCGAGCGTTACCTGGCCTGCGAGCTCGCCTCGCGCCGCTACGACATCGGCGTCAAATACGGCCTTCTGACCGCGCAACTGGCGCTCGCGCTCGAAGGCAACGATCGCGACGAGGTTCTCAGCGGCCTCGTGGAACTACTCGCGCGCCGCCAGATCAAATAGCCGTATTGCTTCCTCATGGCGGATTTACTGCGGCTCATCACTTCCACGGACCCGGCACTGCGCAATCAACCGCTCGAAGCGGCCTGCGCGGGAATGTCCGCCGCCGAATTGCTCGCCGAGTGCGTACGACTTGATGCATTCCGCCGTCAGAGCGAAAATCTTTATGAGCGTGTTCGGGCGCTGTTTTTTCTCTACGCGATTCACCGCTTTTATCTCCCGCCAATATTGGAGTCCGCTGCCGGCACCGGTGCGCCGCGAATTCCATTTTCCGGCTACGAGCATTTGCTGCGGCGGCGATTCGAAGAAGCGATTGATCATTTCCTCGGAGTGCAGCAATCCGCCGGTCCCGGCCCCGCGCTTTCGAGCGCCCTTGCCACCGCCTACCATCGCCTAGCCTTTCAAACCCTCGCCGACCAGGTCCGTCGCAGTGTCCGTTCCGTGCCCGGCAACCAATGGATGTTTCGCATGGGCCACCCCGCCGCCCATCCGCTGCGCATCCGTCCCGAGCTGCTGCAAACCAGCGGCGAGGATGGTGGCTACCCGATTCTGCGCGAGTCCACACCGGTCCGAATGGACCTCACGCACTGTGGTTGGAGCGATATCTTTTTCCTCGGCATGGACTATCCCGAGGCGGCGAAAGTGCTCAATATTTCCGTGGACCTCGGCGTCCACGGTCGTGATGCCGCCCCCCGCCCTCCCGTGCAAGCCTGTTTCCGCGTCATCGAAGCGCCGGTGCTGCGGCTCGTCAGCGTGGACCTCGGCGCTTCCGCCGACATCACCAGCCTCGCTGAAGTTTTCGATTTCGCGCGCGATTACCTGGGCCTCCTAAAAGCCGCGGTCATCGCGGCGGGACTGATTCCGCCCGGGATCGAAGGTTCGGGCCACAGCCTCGCTGAATTGCTGGCCCGTATGGTCGGTCCCGGCCGGGGCATCGAACTGGTCAGCTCGGTCAATGACATTCCCAAAGGCTCGCGTCTCGCTGTTTCCACCACGCTGCTCGCGGGGCTGGTCAGCGTCTGCATGCGCGCCACCGGCCAGGCGACCTCCCTTACCGGACCGTTGCAGGAAAATGAACGGCGAATTGTGCTGGCCCGCGCCCTCCTCGGCGAATGGCTCGGCGGCTCGGGCGGGGGCTGGCAGGATTCCGGCGGCGTCTGGCCGGGCATCAAGCTCATCGAAGGCGTGCCCGCTGGTGAAGGCGACGCCGAATCCGGCATCAGCCGCGGCCGCCTGTTGCCGAAACATCGAATCCTTAGTGCTGACGAAGCTTCGGAACAAACCCGCCGGCGGTTGCAGGAGAGCCTGGTGCTCGTGCACGGCGGCATGGCACAGAACGTCGGTCCGATTCTTGAAATGGTCACGGAGAAATATCTCCTGCGCTGCGGGCCGGAATGGCAGGCGCGCCAAAGCATGCTGGCCATTCTCGAGGACATTCTGTCCGCGTTGCGAACCGGCGACGTTAAGAAAATCGGCGCGGCGACGACGCACAATTTTCGCGAACCGATCCAAACGATCATTCCCTGGGCTTCGAATTATTTCACGGAGACGCTGATCAAGCGCGTCAAAGCGGAGTTCGGGAAGGACTTTTGGGGCTTCTGGATGCTCGGCGGCATGTCCGGTGGCGGCATGGGTTTCATCTTTGCGCCGGAGAAGAAGGCCCTCGCGCAGCAGCGGCTTCAGGAGATCATGTCCACGGCCAAGGCGGAGCTTCAGCGGGCGCTGTCTTTCGCGATGGAACCGGTCGTTTATGATTTCGCCATCAACGAGCGCGGCACCCATGCGGAACTGCTCACCGATGCCAGGGCCTTGATGCCCTCGAGCTATTACACGCTGCTGCTGCCCGGTCTTCTGCGTCAGGAGCGGCATTCCCTTTCTCCGTTGCGTCGCGCGGAACTCGACAAGTTCGGCGCCGCCTGTCGCGCGCGGCCCGAACTGCGCGACGTCGTGCAGACGCTCTTTGACGCCATGCTCCCGCGGGGGAAGACGGAGTCGTCGGCTGGGGATTCACTTGGTGCCCTCCTCAAGGAATATGGCTTCGACGAACTTCAGCACGAGCAGGTGCGCAGTGATTTGAAGGAAGGCCGCATCGGACTGGCGCAGAATCGGTTGCCGCTCAGTGTGACCATCACCGATGTAAAGCCAGGCGAATCCCCTGAATTTCCCGAGGCCAATACTTCGGCACCGGAGTCGCACCAGGTTGGCCTGGAGGCTTTGAGACGCGGCGAAGTTGCCGTGGTCACGCTTGCTGCCGGTTCGGGCAGCCGTTGGACACAGGGAGCCGGTGTGGTGAAGGCACTGCATCCATTTTGCCGGATGACGGGCAAGCACCGGACTTTTATTGAGACGCATCTCGCCAAGAGCCGGCGCACTTCCCGCGACGCCGGCGCCATGCTGCCGCACATTTTCACGACCAGCTATCACACACATGCAGCCATCTCAGAATTTCTGGCGCGGGAAAAACAGTATGGATACCCGGGTGCGCTCTTCCTCTCGCCAGGCAGGTCGGTGGGACTGCGGTTGATTCCCACCGTACGGGACCTTCGCTTCATGTGGGAGGAGATGGCGCAACAACTCCTGGACGAACAGCAGCAAAAAGTGCGCGACAGCCTTCGACACGCGCTGATCGGTTGGGCGCGGAGCGCAGGCGAGGCGGCGGACTACACCGACAACCTTCCCCTGCAATGCCTGCATCCGGTCGGCCATTGGTACGAAATCCCGAATTTGTTTCGCAACGGCGTCCTGCGCCGTTTGTTGACGGAGCGCCCACAGTTGAAATATCTGCTCCTCCACAACATAGACACGCTGGGCGCCACCGTGGATCCGGCTTTGTTGGGCGCGCACATCCAAAGTTCAGCCACGCTGACCTTCGAAGTCATCACCCGGCAAATCGAAGACCGCGGCGGCGGACTGGCGCGGGTGGATGGCCGCATTCGCCTCGTTGAAGGCCTGGCCTTGCCGCGGGAAGAAACCGAGTTCGCCCTGAGCTATTACAATTCCAACACCTGCTGGATCGACCTTGATCGGTTGCTCACAGCCTTCGGCCTTTCGCGCGAGAATCTGAAGGACGAAGCGGCGGTGGCGGAAGCGATTCGCCGGATGGCCGCGCGGATGCCGACTTACATCACTCTCAAGGACGTGAAGAAGCGGTGGGGTCACGGGCAGGAAGACGTGTTTCCGGTCACGCAATACGAAAAGCTTTGGGTGGACATGACGGCGCTGCCGGAAATCGAATGCCGCTATATTGCGGTCCCGCGCTTCCGCGGCCAACAACTCAAGGACCAGGCCCAACTGGATGGCTGGCTGCGCGACGGCTCGGCGGCTTACGTCGAAAAACTCTGCGAGTGGATATAATGGAGCGCCCGTCTCTGAACCTCCGAGCTGCCGCACAACTTACTAAACGCGCCCGTTCAGAGACGGGCGCTCCTCACGGCATCGTCACGCGAAAGAACCTTCGCTGCGCCAGCGGCTGATTCGTGACCGAAAGCGTGGACCCGCTCGCCAGAATATCCGGCGAGATCGTCTGCCAGACGGCATCGGTCACATTGGTCTTGTATTGGACGCGATAAGTGGTTCCCGCGACCGAACTCCAAGTCAACACCGCCGCTCCATTGCTAACGCGCAATGATTGGATGGACGGAGAAACCGCATTGCTCACCACTTTGAATGACGCACTCTGCGCCCAGGGCGAATCGGCATAGCCAGATGCAAACTGTTGCACCCGCAAGAGGTAATTCGTCCCGGTCGTCGCTGGCACGGTCCAGAGATAATTTGTCGCTCCCAGCGCGGTGGTTCCGATGCTGGTCCACGACTTCGATATCGCAATGTCGTCCACGTACCATCCCGTCGCACCAACGCTGGAATCACTGGCCACGCGGAACCGCACATAAATGCTTTTCCCCGCGTAAGCCGTCAGCGGGATGACGGTCTGAATGTAACTGGCGATGCCACCGGTAAAAGCCTGCCTCCCCGCAATCGCACTCCCGAAGCTGCTGGATATGGTGGCGTTGTAGCCGTTTTGTGTGCTCGCACTCCCGAGGTCGGTCCAGGTCGTTCCATTCGTGCTAACCTCGACCACGCCGCCGTCGTAGCCGCTTTCCATCGTGTAAATGTGCCAGAACGACAGCGTATCCCCGGCGGCGACGTTGATGAGCGGACTTCGCAAATACGAATCGCTGCTCGCAGCTGGATCCGGACCGAACCAACTGTGCGTCGCGCTGTGGCTTGCGGCCGTGGAAATCAGCCAGTTGGTGGTTCCGGCCCCGTGGCTGATCACCCAGCCATTGGTCCCATTTTCCACCGTTTCCAGAAAGGAGGCCGCGCCGGACGAGTATTCCAGGCGGGCGGCGACGTTCGTCGGTGCGCCCTGCCGGTTCCAACGCACGAGCGCTGTGGATCCCGCCGGCAAGGATTCGCCACCCGCGGGATAAAGCACCACCGGGGCAGGTAGCGGTGGGACGCTGATGATCTGCTGATTGACAAATCTTTGCAGAAACACGCTCGCGTACGGCTGGCCCGGGAAAAGTTGGTTCGCCGCATTCACGGTGCCCAGCGCCAGGTCCCGCATCTTGGGACTGCTCCCCACGCCGAAGAACCCCTCCAGCACAACCTTGTCGATGTTTGTCCGCGGATATCCCATCGCCCGCAAATCCTGGAACGCCTGGAAAATCGGCGCGCTCCAAAGTTGGTCTGAGTAATTCGCTGTCCCGGAGATGGTTTCGTGCGCAGCGTAAGTGTGGTTGGAATCGTACGTCAGGTTCGTCATGTTCAACCAGCGGCCAGCCCAGGAATCAGCGCTGTGCCCATCCCAGCTGAAGGCCCACTCCGGATGGAAGGTCAGGCCGTTCGTCGTCGTGGAGCTATACGAGCCACCCCAATAGTCGCCGAATCCTTCACCGATGGCGCCGGTATCCCCGCCGCCCCAGGAAGGAACGATGCTTTGCGTAATGGCGTGACCATACTCATGCAGGATGACATCCGCGTCCTCGTTGTCATCCACGCCGCCGTGGCCGAAGGCGAGGCGGTTCGACCCCGGAATATAGTGCGAGTTATCATCGCCCTGCAGCCCGTCGGTGTCGGTGAGAATCGGGCCATATTGAATACCCGTCGCTCCGCTGTAACCGAGCGACTGGAGATAACGCTGACTCTGGTCGATGTGGAAATACGTCATCGTGTCGTTGAACGCATTCGTCCCTCGCGCGAAATTCCAGGTGCCATTGGCGCTGGTGGTCGGCACCGTGTTGGGAGTTTCGAAATTCGCGATGCTCACCCACGGGCCCGTCAGCCGGTATAAACCGTTGGAGAGGGCGATGTCCTGCAACGTCCGTGTCACGTACGCCGCCGTAAAAGCCGAGGCCGCGCTAGAGTCCACAAGCGAAGCATTCGCCAGATACGTCCGAGGATCACCGTCGAATACTTTTGCTGAACCACTAAACGCCAGCGGGTGAATCCCCGTATCGGCGGGTTGAACCTGGACCACGTTGGCCGACTCCCAATCACTCACGGTTTTAGCTTTCGACCAAACCGGCCCCGTGTAGCTCGCAAAGTCGGGGAGCGTCATGGATTTCCGGCTTTCGTTCACCGCGGTATCGCGCACGGAAAGAATCTGGCCCGTCGTCGCATCCACCCTATGTTCCCAGTAACCGAATGGGGCTTCCACCGGCGTGTAAGTCTTGTAGGCAAGGATGAACCCGCCCTTCTCCGGCAGGTAAACCAGTTCGCTGTGCAGCGATTCGAGCAGCTTGCCATGAACTCGCAAATGGTTCCACGCCGCGTCCTCGGCGGAGGATTTGGTCAACGCCGGCAATACCTTCGCAGAAAAAGCGCTCGCCGGATAAGTGTTATTGTATGCCTGGTAAACCTCGCCACTGTCGCGGCGGATAGAAACGATTATATCCGCTCCCTCGACCGGAATTCCGTTCAACAACTGGCGATAGCGGTAGTGTGTGCCCAGCAGGCTCTCCCGACTGTTGACCAGCTCGAGATTCGACAAATCCGCCGGCAGTTTGAACTCCGCGGCATGCGCTCGGAGAAATTCTTCCGCGCCGGCGGAGCCTTTCGACATCGCGAGGGTACTCGGCGCCGGAAAAACCAGCTTCAGCGTGCTCCGGCCGTCCAGGTGAGCGGTACTTTTCAAGGCCTCCGGCAGGTCGGCAGACACGGCGACCATAGGGATGAGCGACAGGCAAATCTTTAGAACATTGGGAATAGTTTGAATCCTCATGAAATCATGGTGCAATAACAGCCTCCCGCGAAGACCGCGCCCGCATTTGTACTCTGCACTTTCAGCTTTAGAAATTACTATTTATTTCAATTTCGGCAAATGATTTTGCCGGGCCCGGCTCAATTCCGCGCCGCCTGCGCCGCCGCATCCAGGCTCGTCCGGATCGTCTCGATTAAATTTTTCGTCGAGCAGGGTTTGGTAAGGAAATGGATCCGCGTGCGGCGGAAATATTCGGTATCCTTTCCGGCGATTTCCTCGCTGTAACCACTCATCAAAATAACCTTCAAGCGGGGCTCCGCCGCCTGCAGCTTTTCCGCCAGTTCGCGCCCGTTCAAGCCGCCCGGCATGACGATGTCGGTCAGCAACAGCGCGACGTCGTTCTTGCAATGTTCCCATCGCTCCAGCGCTTCCCGCGCGCAGGCAGCTTCCTCGACTTTATATCCAAATCTCTCGAGCGCGCAACGGGTGGTCACGCGCACCGCCTCGTCATCCTCGACCAGCAGGATGGTTTCCGTGCCGCGCGGCAACGGTGTGTCCTCGGGGGCGGGCGCCGCCGCCTGCGCCGGCGCGGCCACACAGGGGAAATAGACCCGGAACGCAGCACCAGCACCTGGCTGGCTGGTGACCTCCACCCAACCCTGGTGTTGTTTGGCAATTCCGTAAACTGTCGCCAGCCCCAGGCCGGTTCCCTGCCCGACCTTCTTCGTGGTAAAGAACGGCTCAAAGATTCTGGATAGATTCTCCGGCGCAATTCCGACGCCGGAATCCTGCACCGTCACGCAAACATATTCACCCGGAAGGGCTTCCCTGGTCCGATTGGCGCTCGTTTCATCGAGCGTGACTTTGGTCGTCGCGATGGACAACAGGCCCCCTCCGGGCATGGCATCGCGGGCATTCACAACGAGATTCACCAGGACCTGTTCCACCATGCCGGGATCGGCAAGCACGTGCGGCAGCCCGGCGCCGTAAAGGCATTGAAGCTGGATATCCTCGCCAATGATGCGGTGCAGCATCTTGGTGAGGTTACTGATCACATCATTGAGCAACAGCGCCTTGGGTTGCATCATCTGCTTGCGGCCGAAAGCCAGCAACTGCCGGGTGAGGTTCGCCGCCCGTTCCGCCGCCGCCTTGATTTGTTGCAAACCTTCCGACATGCCGGGCCCGAGCTGGCGCGGATTCATCAGCATCAATTCCGCGTGCCCGCCGATCACCACGAGGAGATTGTTGAAATCGTGAGCGACGCCGCCAGCCAGGCGCCCGATGGATTCCAATCGCTGCGACTGCCGCAAATGTTCCTCCAGCGCCGTGCGTTGCGTAACGTCCCGGAACACGCTTAATAAGGCCCGTTTCTGGTGACCGAATTCGATAAAGGAATTGGCAATCTCCAATTCCACCACGGAAGAATTCCATAGTTCCGTCCGGGAGCTGAGGCGAGGCACGATCTCGCCAGTCTGAAAACGCCGTTGGTACACATCGATTCCATCGCTGGGGCCGTGGCCTTTGTAAACCACCGAAAAGATCTGTCCCTCGAGCTTCTCGCGCGGCAGTTTTACCAACTGGCAGTAAGCTTCGTTGACCGCCAGGATCCGCCCTTCCCCGTCGGTCAGGCGCATACCATCGGCCGACCTCTCCCAGATCGAGCGCAGCCGGCTTTCGGAGGAACGCAACTCGTTCTCGGCCTGCCGCCGCTCGGAAATCTCGCGATTCAACAACCACAGGACGCCGGAGAAGAGCACGGCCACCAACAAGGTGCCGACGAATACCATCGCCTGCAGGCTGGCGATGTTGGAGGCAGTGGCCGCTTCGCGCGTATCCAACGCCAGTTCGGCCTCGCCACGAACCACGGAAAGCCGGCGGCCAATGTCAGCGGTCAATCGGTTGCCGTGGCCGTTTTTTATCAATTGCAAAGCCGGGGCAGGGCCGTCGTGGCGATAGACCTCGATGGTTCGCTTCGCCAATTCGATCCGCCCCTGCACGAGTTCAGTAACAATGCCAATCTCACGAGCCTGGGAAGCGCTCAAGCCGGCGGCGCTCCGCATGTGGTGACAAGCCTCCGTCGTGGAAGCCATGGCGGCGCAAGCCCGCCTCCAATCCTGGTCCTGGGATGTAAGGAGATAAGTCCGCTGGATATCCTCCATCTCCAGGATGCCGTTATACGCCGTCCACGCCAGGTTGACGAACTTGTGAGTTCGCAGGCGAAAGCCGGTCAATTCTGCCTGTTGGCTAGCGAGTCGGTAGGAAGCCACTCCTAGCGACAGCGTGAGAATTGCCGCCACCCCCACGCCAGCCGTCAACCGCCGGCTCAGCAGCCATTTCAATCCGCTTTCCTGCCAGACGAGGATGGTCAACGCGGCACCCAGCGCGATCATCAACAAGGAAGTGGGCAACGCGACGGTGGGCAGGCTGCGTCCGGCGGGGACGACGCCTGCCGCCCCAGCGAGGAGCGTGAATAATCCGGTCGCGATGCCAAACAGGCTGAGTGTGCCCACGGTAAACGGCCGCCAGGTGCGATTGCCGGCGGGCAGGAGAAGCATCACGGCGACGGAAAATATGATCAGCGCAAAAGCAGTCGGAATGGCCATGCGGCCGGGGGGCGCCGTCGGGGGCGAGGCTGAGTCGAGAACCAGAAGCTGGTCAATGCCAAGATCAATTCCGAAACAATACTCTCCGACCGAGGCAAGCGAGATGGCCAGGACCGTCCCGCACCCGAGGAAAATCGTGCCCTTTCGCAAGAGGGAGGTGGCTTCCAACCGGTCGGCCAGGGCCAGCCACAACGAGCTGCCGATGAGTATGAAGCAAATGGCGGTGTTGACCTTGATGGTGGCCAGCTTTGGAAAGATGCTCTTCACGCTCTCCAGGCCGAACACCCACGCGACCAACACCAGGAAGCCTCCCAAAACAACCGACAACGAGACGATGCGAGCTAGTCGCTCGCCCTTCTCGATGTCTTTTTTTTGGACAATGCTTGTCACACTTGGGCTCCTGCGCCGGATATTACAGGACAAAGAAGGAATCGAGCAGATTCCAAGCCATAGCTTCTGGACCCACGTGGTCGTCGCAGGTAATTTCGCAAAGTGAATGTGACCCGGCGGCGTTTTTTGAAATCCTCCATGGCTTCAGCACTGCTTTCCGCCGCGCCGGTGGCGTGGTGCGCCGGGGCGACGAGATCCGAATCGAGCGATGCGGAACTGCTTCAGCAAGCGAGGGAGCGGCTGCTAAAACATCGGCGGTCCAGCGGTTCGATAATCGTGCGCGATGGAAAGGGGAAACCGGTGAGGCATGCCGCGGTGAAGCTCGAACAACGCCGACATGATTTTCTCTTCGGGGCGAATATTTTTCTTTTCAACCATGCGCCCAGTCCCGACCTCGAAGCCGCGTATCGGGAGCGATTCGCGGCCCTGCTGAATTATGCGACGCTGGGTTTTTATTGGGCGGATTACGAACGCAAGCCTGGCGAGCCGCGCTATGCCTATACGGATCAGGTGTTGGAGTGGACGGCGAAGCATGGCATCACGTGCAAGGGGCATCCGCTGGTGTGGGACCACCCGGTGAGTTCACCGGAGTGGCTGTCGGACGATCAAGCGACTATTGAGCGATTGTCCACGGCGCGGGTGCGCGAAATTGTGGAGCGGTATCGCGGCCGCATCAATATCTGGGACGTGGTGAACGAGGCCACGCATCTCGCGGAGCGAAAGAACAAAACCAGGATGGCCCAATGGGGAGAGGCGCTCGGCGCCGTGCAATATATTACCAGGCCCCTGCGAGCGGCGCGCGCGGCAAATCCGGCGGCGAAGTTGGTCGTGAACGACTACAGGGCGGATGAAGCTTTTTACAAAATTCTCGAGCAGGTTGCGTCCAGTGGACCGCACATGTTTGACGCCATCGGCATCCAGAGTCATATGCGCGGGGGACTTTGGCCGTTGGCGAAGTTTCAGAAGATTTGCGCCACGTTCGGACGCTTGGGGCTGCCGCTGCACTTCACCGAAAGCACCCTCATCAGTGGGCCGCCGAAAGCCCGGGCGGCGGCCTGGCCACCGACGAACGCGGAGGGTGAGGCGCGGCAGGCGGACCAGGTCGAGAAACTGTATACGATGCTGTTCGGTTCCTCGGAGGTGGAGGCGATTACGTGGTGGGACTTTTCCGACATGGGCGCGTGGGAAGGCACGCCCGCGGGATGGCTGCGAGCGGATATGACCCCCAAACCGGCTTATGAACGGTTGTATTCACTGATCAAGAAGGCGTGGTGGACGAACCATGAAGGGATGACCGATGAGCACGGGGTCGTTCCCGTCACAGCATTTTTCGGGGACTACCGGGTTTCGGTCACCTTTCCCGATGGCAAGGTGCATTGCGCCGACGTCCATTGGCAAAAGGGTCGGGAGAATCGGTTTGAAGTAGTGCGATAAAACGCGTTAGGCAGAGAAACCCACCTGGCCGCCCTGCCCCTGGCCGGCGGCATTGACCTGTGTTTCGGCCTGCCAATCCGGGGCGCTGGCCACGACGCGGCGCATTTGCTCGAACCACCAGCTCGCCTTCTTGCGGCCGTGCCGGGAGTTCATGTTCGAGTTTCGGCGGGTGGTCTCCAGGCCGAGTTCCATTTGACGATTGATCATATTTTTTTAATTTTTTCAATAACTTTACGGCGGGCACATGGACATTGGCTGTCCATGTGAAAAGATTGGTAAAATAATTTGACTTACGCGGTCGGGCGGATTCCGATTGAGCTTTAGCGCCAAACCACCACATTTGAACCGCATGAACCCTCCGCGCCTCCTGACCACCGCCCTGCTCTGCCTGGCCGGCTGCGCCCGGCTACTGGCCGCGCCCTTTGATGCGGTGCCGTTCGGGAATAAGTTCGCGGGGACGAATTGGGTGGGGGTCTATTGGGATGATCCGCGGGAAATTCACGAGGTGGCGGTGCAGTTTCCGAGCGGTCCACTCCGCGCGGACATGATCCGGCTCGAATACTGGGGCAGCCGCTGGCCGGAACAACGGCTCCCCAAGAACAGCCAGCCGGGCGGCGCGGACGTCGGGTGGATGGAACTGGGCAATTGGTACACGTATCAATGGCGCACGGCGGATACGGAGATGCGGATGGACGGGGACAAGCTGATCTTCACCTTCCGGCCGCTGAACGCGAAAGAGCATCCAAACCTCAAGGATTATCCCGCCGACTTCCGTTACACCCTGAAGGTACGGATTGTAAGCAGCAACGAGTTGCCAGAGTTGCGGAATTTCGAGGTGTTCACGGACTCGGAATTGCAACCGGCGGCGCCCGTGAGGCTGGCGTGGAAGCAACGGCCGGCCGGCGACCTGAAATACACGGCGTTCAACGGCTATGTCCTGGGCACGGAGAATATTTCCAGACTGGTGACGCGGGTTTCCGTGGTGGCCACGACGAACGCAGACCCGAACACGTTTGACCGGACGTTGGTGACGGTGAAGAACGGGCCGGAGACGTTCACTTTTGCGTGGGAGGATTTGAAAGCCGGGCCGCTCTTTCTGCCGGACTTTGGTGTGGCGGTTTTACCGGATGGCGATCAGCGGAGTTACGCCGACGTGGCGTCGGCTCAAGTGAAGGCCGGACTGAAGACGCTGTATGACCGGGTTAGAGAATTGCCCGAGCAAACGTGGCGGGCGGCTTGGGCGGGATTGCCGCGCAAGAAGTCGGACATTTATTTGCCACTGGGGCTGGACGGCGGGCGACAGCGATTCCGGCTCGATCCGGATGGAACGGTGCGGCTGCGGACCAACGACCGGTTTCTCGTGGCACGTCCGGGTGAGGATACTCCGCGGCTGGCGCTCGAAGCGGCGCCAGTGCGGTTTAGATTCGGCCCGGAACGGCGGCCGTCGTTTCGCACGTTGGAGGAGGAAAGCCTGCCGATTTGCCACGCGGCCTGGGGCATTAATGGTGTGCGGATGACCGAGACGGCGTTCGTGACGCAACTGGCCGGGACCAAGGCGGATGGACCGCCGCCACCAGCGGACGCGACGGCGGTGTTTCTCGCGCGGATTGTTTTTACCAATGCCTCCGCGACACCGCAGACGGCTGAGTTGCCGGTGCGCTACAAGGCGGCGGAAACGGAAGGCGGGTTGACGGCCTCCCCCGGTGGCATCTGGCGGCTGGGCGGGCATGCGCGCATCCTGGTTGGTGCGGAGGGCGAAGCGGTTATCGAAGAGAATTCGCCGGTCTGGCGCTGGACGCTGAAACCCGGGGAGACGAAAACGGTACTGTTGAAAATCCCCTACGTCGTTTTGACGAACTCCATGGAAGAAGGCGCGCTCGCGAAGCTGGATTTCGACGCGGAACTGAGCGCCGTCAAAAGCTATTGGCATCGCCGGTTGGACGAAAGCGCAAGGCTCATCACGCCGGAACCGATGTTGAATGAATTCTACCGCGCGCACGCGGGTCATTTGCTGATCAATTGCGAGCGGGAACCGGGTGCGGAGCTGCGGTTTGCGAGGGTTGGGTCGTTTGCCTACGGCGCATATGGAAATGAGTCGTGCATGATGGTGGTGGATTTGGATAGGCGGAGCTACCACAAGGAGGCGCAGGAATGCCTGGATGGCTGGCTGAAGTATCAGGGCACGGTGGCGTTGCCGGGGGATTTTGATTCGAAGGCCGGCGTACTTTACGGCGCGGGAGGTTACGAGGATGGCGGGTACAACCAGCACCACGGCTGGATTTTGTGGATGCTGGCGGAGCATTACCGTTTCACGCGTGACGATACGTGGCTGCGCCAAGCCGCGCCGGGAATGATTGCCGCGTGTGATTGGGTCGCTCGGCAAACGGCACGCACACAAAACCGCAGCGACCTCGAACGCGGGCTGCTGCCCGCCGGCAGCCTCGAGGACATCGGCGATTGGTGGACGTGGCTTTCAACGAGCTCCTACACGTGGCGTGGTCTTGATTCCGCTGCCTGGGCGTTGGAACAAATCCACAATCCGGAAGCGCCGCGCATCCGGCGTGCGGCGGATGATTTTCACGAGCACCTGATCGCGAATTTCAAGAAAGCGTCCGAGCGGGCGCCGGTGGTGCGACTGCGCGACGGCACGGCGGTGCCGCAGATTCCGTCATATGTGCAACGCCGTGGCCGCAGCTTCGGTTGGATTTGCCAGACGCTCGAGGGGTCCATGCATTTGCTCATCACGCGCGCCTTGGATGCCAGGTCCCGCGAGGCGAATTGGATCATCAAGGATTACGAGGACAATTTGTATCTCTCCAACCAATACGGTTACACCGTGCCAAACTTCGACGAGCAGTGGTTCAGTCGCGGCGGGATGTCCATGCAGGCTTGTTTGCTTTTCGATGTCGAACCGTACCTCTATCGCGATGACGTGAAAAATGCGTTACGGGCATTGTTCAACGCGGAGGCGGTCAGCTACTTTCCCGATGTCCGGATGAACACCGAGCATGCGGCGCCGTATTTTGATGACTGGCGCGGCGACCACTACAAGAGTTCGGATGAAGCGAACGCGTGCGGGTGGTTGCGGCAGCTTTTCGTGCGCGAGGACGAGACGAATCTGCTGATTGGCCAGGCAGTGCCGCGGGAGTGGCTGCACGAGGGCAAGGAGTGCGGGATGGAACGGGCGGCCACTTACTTCGGGCCGGTGAACATTCATTACCAAGGCGGCAAAAGTGAAATCACCGCGCGGCTGGACGGTCCGAAGCGAAATCCACCGGGGGCGATTCGGGTCCGGTTTCGCGAGCCCGCCGGGGCACCGATCAAATCCGTTACCGTGAACGGAAAACCGTGGCGCAAATTCAATAGCGAGTGGGTGGAATTGCCGGGAAATATCGGGCGGGCGGACATAATCACCCACTACAGGTAGCCAGCCGGGATTCAATTCCCCCCTTTACGCCGGCGAGGTCCCAGCGATTTTCGCCAGGGCATTTTCGAGCAATTGAATGCGGGTGGGTTTGGTGAGATAGCAAACAAAGCCGGCCGCTTCGCCTTTGGCGATGTCCTCTTCCATGGCGTACCCGGTCAAAGCGATTCCCTTTAACTCGCGATTCCGGAGGCGAAGTTCATTGATTAATTCTATGCCGGTGCCATCGGGCAACCCGATATCCGAAATCAGCACCTGGAACTGCCGGGAATTGGCCAGGGCCTGGGCTTCCTTCATGGAGCCGGCCGTTTCCACCGCATACGCGCGGCTGGTCAACATGCGGGCCAGGGAGGTGCGCGTGGGCTCGTGATCCTCGACCAAAAGTATTCGGATCGCTTCCCGGCGACCGGCCGGCGCGGCGGTCGGGGCAGCCTGGCCATTTACAGGTGGGCGCTCGGCGGTTTCGGGGGGCATGGCCGGGAGCCGGATGACAAAGATCGAGCCCTGATTTCGTCCCGCGCTACAGGCTTGAATGGTACCCGCATGCACCTCCAAAAGCTTGCGTGTGATGGCCAGTCCCAGCCCCAGTCCTCCAAACCGGTGCGACCTTCCCGAGGCGCTGTGTTCGCCTTGCGCAAAGGCCTCAAAAATGCGGCCCAGCTCCTGGTCCGTCATGCCAATTCCACTGTCGGCAATTTCAATCAGCAATTCGCCGCTGGGTTCCGTGCGGGTCGTGATGCCGACCTTCCCGCCCGGGGGAGTGAACTTGACCGCGTTCATCAGCACATTCCAAAGCACCTGCTGCAGGCGAACCACATCCCCCCGGACCGTGGATAGCGTGGCGGAAAACTCGCGGGATAAAATGATCCCCTTGCGAACGACCTCGGCCTGCACTTTGCCGATGGCGTCGTTCAAAGCCTCGTGGGCGTCCACCATCGCCATGTCCATCACCAGCTTGCCGTGCGTAATCCGCGTGATATCCAGCAGATCGTCGATCAGCCGGGCCTCCAGCTCGACATTGTTGCGAATGGCGACGAACTTTTTCCGGATTTCCGCTGGCAGCGCCGGATCCTCGGCCGCCTCGCTGGCCTCCAGGAGCACGGGATTCAGCGGCGTGCGCAATTCATGCGAAAGGGCGGCCAGAAAATCGTCTTTCGCCCGTGAGGCCTGGACGGCTTCATGGTGCGCCCGTTCCAGTTTTCGTTCCGCCTGTTTTTGTTTGGTGATATCGCGAACGATTTTTGACGCGCCGATCACCCTGCCTTTGGCGTCCTTGATCGGCGACACCGTGAGCGAAACTTCCATCCGGGTTCCAGCTTTGTGCAGGCGGATGGTCTCATGAGACTCCAGACCTTCGCCGCGACGAATGCGTTCCAGAATCGATCCCTCGATATTGAGGTATTCCGGCGGCAGCAAAATGGTGATCGGTTTGCCGATCACTTCCTCCGCCTGGTATCCAAAAAGCCGGCACGCCCCTTGATTCCAACTGGTGATGACGCCATTGAGGTCCTTGCTGATAATCGCGTCATCCGACGACTCGACGATGGCCGCCAGCCGGCGCGAGGCTTCCTCGGCGCGCTTGGCTTCGGTGACATCCAAAAGCATGTTTACCGCCCCCACAATTCGCCCGGAGCCATCCCGAATCGGCTCGGGAAAGGGAGCCACAATCCGCCGCGTTCCGTCGGCGCGTTCGATGATTATTTCCTCTCCGCGCAAGGGCCGGCCCGCTTTTAAACTCAGGGACATCGGGCTTTGTTCCATCGAAAGGGGCGAGCCATCCGGACGAAACAGGCGGCAACCGCCATCGCCCAGATCGCTGCCAATCTTTGGCTGACGCCCCCACAACGTCGTCGCCGCTTCGTTGTAGAGCAGCACGCGTCCCTCCGCATCGGTGGTGTAGACGGCGGTCGGCAGGAAGTTGACCAACTGGCTGTAGCGCTGCTGGCTCTCCCGCACAGCGGCGTCGCTCAATTTACGTTCGATGGCGATGGCGGCGAGCCGCGCCGCCGATTCGGCCAGTTCCACGTCCTTCGGGCTCGCTTCTCGCGGCTCGGGATAATACATGGCGAAAGTCCCCAATACCTCCCGGCGCGTGGAAAATATCGGAACCGACCAGCAGGCCCGCAAACCGTTCGCCACCGCGACTTCCCGATAATTCGCCCATAGTGGGTTCACGGAAATGTCATGGGCGAATACCGCCTGTTTGCGGAACGCCGCCGTCCCGCAGGATCCCGTCCCCTCCCCTATCGCATGCCCGTCAATGGCCGCCACGTAAGCCGCCGGCAAACCCGGCGCCGCCGCGTGCCGAAGATGAATTCCATCCGCATCCAACAAAAGCACGGACGCAAAGGTTTGGGTGGTCGATTCCAGCTCCACCTTCCGGACCAGCTCACGAAGCACGTTCTCAAGTGGAGCGTCCTCGGCCACCAACTGGAGCACGCGCCGGTAGCTTTCGGACGCCGCTTCCGCCCGCTTGCGCTCGGTGGTCAGCCGCGTCGTCCCGCACACCGCGGCCACATTCCCGTCCGCGTCAAAGACCGGGCTGAAAATATACTCGTGGTAATCCTCAACCCCGCGGGCGTCCTTGAAATAGGTTTCGCCACGGATCGGTTTCCGGCTGGCCACCACTTCCTTGACCTGCGCCTTGAGTCGCTCGGCGAGCTCCGGCGGATAGTTGAGTTCCAGCGAGCTCTTTCCGGCAATCTCCGCCAGGGATTTCCCCCACAGATCGAGCAACGGTTTGTTCGCGTAGGTCCAGTTGCCTTCCAGATCAAAAGTATAGGCCAGATCCGTGATGGACGAGAGCGTCGCTTCGAACGACCGCGCCAGGGCCTCGGCCTGCGCCAGGAGATCGTCGGCGGGAAGAGAAGCATCTGACTTTGTCGCGGGTTTTTTCATTTCTCAACCCTCGACCGGGATCGCTGCCTCGGTCGTTGTGGGAAAAACATGGAGCGGGGTGACACTGGTATTGTCATCAACCGGAATTGCAAGCGAGCGTTTCCCGTTGACGGGCCTTGAAGTTACACGCGGGCTGCGGGGAATTCAAACCCATTGTACGGGCCCATGGCCGCCAAAATCAGCGTGTTTTGCTCTGTTGGGATGATTGCAGTTTGCCATGCGAAAACATTGAACGCTGCGGGGCAATTGATTGTCCAAACCATACACTGCCCCGGACGAGGCTTGGGTCCAGTCGGCTTCTATTTCCAGATTTGTGTCGCACAGAGGGTGGTTTTACTAGAGGGTGTGTTCTACATCAAGGGGTGCGATTTACGGAGGCAAGGAAATGGGCCCCACGCCAGACGGTAGTACGGGCGGGTTTTTGTCTATGGGCTGTTCACCCCATAGACAAGAAGGAGGGTTTGCTATTCAAAGTATGATTGGCGGAAGGAAACGCACAGTGGCGGGGGTGCGTCGGATGAGCTGTCGACCAAAATGGCGACCAGCGGGTCCACATTTTTAAATTTGAAATATTTTACGATTTTACGATGAGAACCGGACGGGAACTGATTATTGCCACCAAGCAATATGCTGAAGATTTTACGGCGAAAAGCTGGTGGTGCATCCTGTCCACCCTCGTTTTGCTCCTGGTCGCCCTGGCGGGGACGCATTGGAACCTGCACCCCGTCACTGCGGGAGTCTGCAGCGTGCTGAGCGGGCTGTTGATCCTGCGGATGTTCGTGATTTATCACGATCAACAGCATCACGCCATTCTGCCGCGATCGCGCCTCGCGGAAATCCTGATGCGGGGGGTGGGCATTCTGACCTTGAACCCGAGCAGCATCTGGCGCAGCTCCCACAGCCATCATCACAATCACAATTCCAAGTTGCGCGGCTCCCATATCGGGTCGTACCCGATCATGACCCGGGGCCAGTATCTCCGATCGTCGGGCTGGACGCGTTTCAAGTATCTCTCACTGCGGCACCCCCTGACGATGATGGCCGGCTACTTCGTGATGTTCATGTACGGAATGTGCCTCCGGCCCTTCCTGAATGATCCCCGGAAACACTTCGATTGCCTGATCGCATTGCTGCTGCACGCCGGCATCGGCGTGGCCTTGACGCTGGCCTGGGGCTGGCCGGCCCTGCTGCTGACCCAGACCATCCCGATGCTGATCGCCAGCGGCATCGGCTCGTATCTCTTCTACGCCCAGCACAATTTCCCCGGCGTTTCGTTCAACGACCGGTCCGGGTGGACTTATGAAAAGGCCGCGATGGAGTCCTCAAGCTTCATGAAAACCAATCCGATCATGGCGTGGTTTACGGCCAACATCGGCTATCATCACATTCATCATCTGAATTCCCGCATCCCGTTTTACCGGCTGCCGGAAGCGCTGCGCGGCATGCCCGAACTCCAGGCCGCGAAAACGACTTCGCTCAAACCGGCGGAGATACTCCGCTGCCTGCGGTTGAAGGTTTGGGACGTTGAAACCCAACGCATGATCGGCCTGCGCCAGCTGCGCGCCAGCCTCCCGGCCGGAAGTTAATCACCACCCCTCCTTTAATCCCAATTACATGCAAACCTTCACCGCGGCTCAAATCGCCGAACGCGTCCAGGGCGAAGTCTTTGGCGACGGCTCCATCCCGCTTTCGGGAGTGGCATCCGCCGACCATGCCCAGGCGGGCGATCTCACCTTTGCCGAAAAGGCGGAATATTTTGTGGCGGCCGAACAGAGCGCGGCCTCGGCGGTGCTGGTTTCCGGCAGCTTCACCTCCAGCACGAAGGTTGTAATTCGCGTGCCCAGCGCGCGCGTCGCGGTGGCAAGGTTGCTGCCCGTTTTTTATCCGCCGGACCAGCTTCCGCCCGGCGTTCATCCGAGCGCGACCATTGACCCGTCGGCCCGGGTTGACGCGACGGCGCATATCGGGCCCAACTGCGTGATCGGCGCCGGCGTGCAAATCGGCGCGCGGTCGGTGTTGATGGGCGGAAATTATATCGGGCGCGATACCAGCCTCGGCGAGGACGTCCGTTTGTTTCCGAACGTCGTCCTCTACCACCAGACGGTGATCGGCAATCGCGTGGTGATTCACGCCGGCACGGTGATCGGCTCGGACGGCTACGGTTATGTTTTTGACGAAGGCCGGCATTGCAAGGTCCTGCAGGTGGGCAACGTCGTCATTCACGACGACGTCGAGATCGGTGCCAACTCGGCGATTGATCGCGCCGCGCTGCGGTCCACGGTGATCGGCGCCGGAACCAAGATAGACAATCTCGTGCACGTGGCGCACAACGTGGTGATGGGCCGCCATTGCCTGGTGATGGGCCAGGTCGGCTTCGCCGGCAGCACGCAACTCGGCGACTATGTGGTCATCGCATCGCAGGCCGGCATAGCGGGGCATTTAAAACTTGGCGATCAAGCCATGGTCGGCGCCAAATCCGGCGTGATGCGCGACATACCCGCCGGCGGAAAAGTCCTGGGCCTGCCCGCGGCGCCGGACAAACAGGCCAAGCGTCAAATGATCGCCGTGCAGCAATTGCCGGAAATGGTCCGCCGCCTCCGTGACCTGGAGAAGCAGGTCGGGGAACTGACGGCGAAACTGGCGGCTCAGACGTGAAGTCTTAGCCACCTCGACCCCGGCTCAGTATGCCTGCGATCAGGCGTAGGGATTATCGCGACAGCAAGCGAAATATCAGCCGTATCCACGCTGCCAAAACGCCAAGACAGCCAATTGCTGAAATCAAGCGCATTTGGAGAAGCCAGGCGCGACACTTTGGACTGGCGGCGATCCACCCCGGTGTCCTGAATAACCAGCGGATTTGAACTCGCTTATTTGCACTGTCGCCAGCCCAAGAGCCTGCCGGCCCAGCGCCCCCGAAAACGCCGAAAATGCCGATTGGCTTACCATCGCGCTCCCACTCTTCACGATGGTGCTCTTTTTCCCATCGGACGAGGCGGTCAAACACCCACAATCCATAAATAATGACGACGAAGGCACCAACTATGAACAGAATGATGAGCGGTGTTGGCATAGAACTTTTGCGGGTTTAATATACGACTACACCTTCACAGATTAGAATTCTAAAGGACTCGCCCGACGAACTTCCTCACCGAATCACGCACGCACCAAGTGTCATCCTGCGCGCCTCAAGATGGGAGTAATGAGTTCAGTGGCGACGGCTCAATCCGTGTAAGCGGAACTGCGTGACTAAATTGTAATCTTCCGTTCATCAGGCTTTCATGCGTTCTTGTTGTAGTGGAGCCGCAATAGCTTTAACGAACAACCACCTATGATAAATCGGAACCAATGGCTGAGGATCACGACGGGCCTGGCGATATTCGCGATAAGCTGCGCGGCTGCGAGCCGGGCTTGGGCGGGCGATACACTGAAGTGGGAACAGGTCCCCAAGGCGGTACAAGCCACCGTCCTGGCCAACGGCGGCGTGGCGGGTCAATCCGTGGACAAGGAAGGCGCGGCCGACAGCGTCGGCGGGAAGACCGTTTACGAAGCGCCGGTGAAAGGCAAAAGCGGCAAATCGGTGGACTTGGTGATCACGGAGGACGGCAAGCTGGTTGAGATCAAGGGCGATGACGCCGCCGATGCCTCCGCGGAAAAAGCCGCGCAAGCGAAGTTGATTCTCGAGGGCGTGAAGTTCAGCCATCCGCGCGAGATCAACCATCCCTATCTGCCCATCGCCAATTTGAAGCAGGACATCATCGAGGGCACGGAGGAAGGGAAGAAGGTCCGGGTGGAGCGCACGTTGAAACCGGACATACACAAAACTTTCACGATCAATGGGCAAGCCGTCGAAAGCCTGGTGTACG
The DNA here is from genome assembly GCA_964448135.1 of uncultured Verrucomicrobiota bacterium. Classification (GTDB taxonomy): domain Bacteria; phylum Verrucomicrobiota; class Verrucomicrobiia; order Limisphaerales; family UBA8199; genus CAYUVH01. The sequence continues at coordinate 79,607 of CAYUVH010000021.1, forward strand.
AGGATCGGGCTTTTATCAATGGCAAGCTGGAGGAAGTGGCGATTGATTATTTCGCCCAGGACGACGCGGGCACCGTTTATTATCTCGGCGAGGAGGTGACTGATTACGATGAGAGCGGCAAGGAGCTGCCTTCGGGAAAGGCGGAATCGTGGATGCTGGGCGTGGATACCCAGGTGCCCGGCGTCGTGATGCCGGCCAACCCCAAGGTGGGCGACAAGTTCAAATGTGAGGATGTGTCCAAGGACATCAACGAAAGCGATGAAATTGTCGGCGTGGGCGAAACGGTAACCGTGCCCGCAGGTACTTTCTCGGATTGTCTGCGGGTGAAGGAGATGCTGGCCGACGGCACAATCGAGTACAAGTGGTATGCCAAAGGCATCGGCGCCGTGCGGGAGATGCCGTCCAACGGCGACGAACAATTGATTTCCCATAACGGCGCTCCAGCGCAAAAAGCTTCCGGCAAGCGCGCCGCCGCTCCGGCCGCCGGGGAGCAGGAGGCCTTGAAGAAAGCGGACGAGGTCGGCCACCCCGGCACGAGCGCAAATCCGACATCGGCTGAAGTGGCCGCGTGGGTGGTCGATTACAAGGCGGCGCATCCGGGGCACGGCGGCAAGGATTGGGACATCAACAACAAGACCGCGGCCGAGATCGCCGCCGATCTCCAACTCAAACGCTTATTCGATCTCTGTGGTCCGGACCAGCGGCCGGTCATTCCCGCGCTCGCGTGGGAATACGGCGGTAAAGATCATCAGTGGATCAATCCGGCTGCCTCCGCTTTGGTGTATTGCGTTTATGTTCCAGTGAAGCCCAACTCCGAGCATTGGAAATATGACAAGGCGACCGATCACGTGTCCGCGGATGTGTATGTGAAGTTCCCGGACCAGAATCCCTGCAAGAATGAAACCGGCGCCGCCCAGGTGATGTCCTGCCTCGGTGATCGCAGCAACATCGAAATCCTGGTAGACACCGCCAGCCTTAATGACGGAAAAGCCGCCGGACTTTCACTGGCCGAGGCTTCGACGGATTTGTATTTGATCCAGCCGGACGGCAAACGCGTGCTCTTGTATCAGGGCAAGTAGCCTGGCGAGGGGCGAAAGGCGGACGGAGGCCTGAATCTTCCGGCAACCGGATCAGATCGAGTATTCGATCACGAACTCCGGCGGCATGGTGTCGAACAGCGGCGGTTGATGCAGGATCGTTTCCGCCACCCGCCGGGCCTGCCCGCGGAGTTCGGGCACCGCAATGGTTTCCCAGAGGGTGCCGCGCAGCAGGGGACCAATGGCCAGGAGAGTGCTGGAACGTTTGCCTTCGCGGTCAATGACGGTATGGTCTTCATCGGCCCGGATGCCCATCTCCATGTCGTCGGCGACGATCATGCCGCGCTTGAGCAGATTCTGCATGAGGAGCGAATTGGTGGCGCTGAATTTGGTGTGGGGCCCGGTGCCGTTGATGACGAGGTCGCCGGTGAGCGACTTGCCATTGCCCAGCAGGACACGCACGCGGTTACCGTCGGGTTCGAGCCCATTGACGCGCGCGGCGTGAATGTGCAGGTGCCCGGCGTCTTTGGCAGCGGTGACGTGGGCGTGGAATTCCGCGGGGATGCGGTGGCGAAGAATGTTCCAGCGCGCGGCGTGCTCGCGCACAAATTCACGGCGTTCTTCGACAGTGAAGTTTTGCCAGATGCGCTGGGTGTGCGGGCGCAACTTGTCGACGACGATGGCAGGATTCGCGCCCATGCCCCGCAAACGGGCGCAGTGGTGTTCGAGCAGCGCGACCAATTCCTTGAGCCGGAGTTTCGTGAGGTCCACGCCCGCCGGAGGAAATTCGGGATTTTCGATGCCGCGAAAATGCGGATGCGGCAGCCAGCCGTTGCGGGAAACGACGTGCACGACGCCCTGCCAGCCCATCGCGCGCAGAGTGACGATGGCGTCCACGGTGGTGAGACCCGCGCCGAGCAAAATGACCGTGCCACCCGCGGCCGGGAGCCGGTGATCCCAGACGTGCCAGGGATTGCCCACCCACGCCGGATGGCCGTCCAATTCCGCGCTGCCCGGGAAGCCGGCGGGCGGTTCGTGCCCGGTCGCGAGCACGACCTTTTCCGTCCAGATTTTACGACCGCCGGCGAGATGCACTTCGGCGTGATGCCGCTCGGTGGTGATGTCCACGACCTCGCCTTCGACCAACTCGGTTTGTTCGAGCGGCGATTTGGCGGGGGCCTGGAGATAGTGATGCATGAGGCTGCGCAGATAATCCCCGTATACCTGGCGCGGGACAAAGCGGTCCCGCAGTTCCGGGTCCGGCAGGTGATCGTAATCCACCCGGGTGCGGAGCCATTGCACGAAATGGTCGGGCTGGTCGGGGAACGCGGACATGTTGCGCGCCGCGACATTGAGCAGTTGTTCCGGCCGGCGCGTGCCGTAGGCGACACCGCGCCCCATCGGCCGGTGATGATTGATCAACGTGAGGTGAAGCGGGCGCTGGGTGAGGCGCACCAGGTTGACGCCGGTCATCACGCCACTGAAGCCGCCGCCGATGATCGCGATTGCTTCCGGATGGGAACTGCTCATGAGCCAGCTTCCAAAGGCGCATTGGCGAAGTCAAGAAGCGGGTGTTTTTTTGAAAGAGAAATAATTCGAAATTCGATTGAGATTCAGGAGAAACGGCAGCGGCCGGCGGCGCCGGGCATCCCACCTTCCGGCTTGTTGCCGACACCAAAACATTACATTCTGTCTCGCACCCATAATCCAACATGCCGGAATCCAACACCGAACAACGGAAGCTCGCGGCCATTATGTTTACCGACATGGTGGGGTATAGCGCGCTGGCGCAACGCAATGAGGCGCTCGCATTGGAGTTGCTGGAGGAACATCGCCGGGCCGTGCGCGAGGTAATTCCCCGCCATGGCGGGCGCGAGGTAAAGACCACGGGCGACGGTTTTCTGATTGAATTTCCCAGTGCGCTGGCGGCCGTACAGGCGGCGGTAGAGATTCAGCGCACCATGCACGAACGCAACCAGGTCAGCCCGACCGAAAGACAGATCAACATTCGCATCGGCCTGCACGTGGGCGATGTAGTGATGAACGAGGGCGACATCCATGGGGACGGCGTGAACATTGCGGCACGGCTGGAGCCGCTGGCGCCGCCCGGCGGCATCTGCATTTCGAGCGCGGTATGGGAGCAGGTTCGCAACAAGGTCCCGCATCCGATGGCCGAGGTCGGACCGGCGGAGTTGAAGAACATCCAGTTGCCCGTGGTGGTTCACCGAGTCGTCATGCCGTGGGAAAATCCGCAAACCACGCGCGCCAGGCCGAAACGGACCGGCATGGCGGTGGCAGCAATCGTCGTGGTGTGCATACTTGTTGGTATCGCGGCCTGGCGGCATTTGCGTCCTGCCCCTGCCCCGGCGACGAGTGCAGCCGCGGGCACCAACATCCCTCTCCCGGTCGCCCCAAGGCCGGACACAAATGGCATCCTGTTTGCCTCCGGCTTCGAGGCTCCCAATTATACCCTTGGCGTGCTGGACCGCCAAAAAGGCTGGAACGCCCGGGGTGGGAGTTCCATTAAGGCCGGCCAGGTTATTACATCCGCCGCGGGACAACTGTTGTCCATCTCCGGCGCGGACATGGAGCAGGTGGCGTCCAATCTGTATTCCGCACGGTTTGGCCACCCGCTGCCGACCGGAAACGAAGCCGACTCCGCGAAAAAGCTGAGCATCACCGCGGACCTGCGTTTCAATCCGGGCGTGACGGGTCGCGAAGCCGGTTTTCTGGCGGCCATGCTAATGCTGGAGGATGAACAGATCGTCCCTTTCGTGAGCATGGGAATTACCCGGCAGGGTCGCGCGTTTGGCCAGAATTTCGCCCGCCCGAACCAGGCCGTTTACGGCAATGTCGCCATCGACACGATTCACCATCTGCGCGCCGAACTGGACCTTGAAGCGCGGCAGGCATCCTTTTTCCTGGACGGCGAACGCTTCGGCTCCCTGGCCTTCAACCCGCAATCCGGCAAGCAGGCCGCATACTTCAGCGTGGCGTTGCAGTCGGACCGGCCGGTGGATTCGGTTTTGCTGCTGGACAATGTGGTGGTCAGGCGTTTGGATCCCGCCCCGGAAAATAAATAGCACCTGAGCCGAGGGGCAGGTTGAAGACCGCGGGATTCGGGTTATAGTGACACCAGAAGCGCCCAGGCCCAACCCGCGGGCGCCCGTATGCGCCGTTGTTCTGTTAGTTCTGGTTTCACGTTGATCGAGTTGCTCGTGGTTATCGCGATCATCGCCATTCTCGCGGCGATGCTCCTTCCCGCCCTCGGCAAAAGCAAACTCAAGGCGCAAGGCATCCAGTGCATGTCGAATCACCGGCAGCTTGCCCTGGCGTGGCGCATGTATTCGGAAGACAACCAGGACCGGCTGTTGTTTGCGAGCGATGATCCGAACAAACCGTCAACGATTCCGTACACGTGGGTGACTGGATACCTCCAATGGTGGAATCAGGCGGACCCGGCCAATTGGGATATAAATCACGACATCACCAAAAGTCCGATGTGGCCGTACTGCGCCAACAACGCCGCGATCTGGAGATGTCCCGCGGACCTTTCGCGGGTGACGGTCGGGACGGACAGCAAGCCGCGGGTGCGCAGCATGTCCATGAACTTTTACCTTGGCGGGTTCGGCGGCTGGGATGGCGGCCCGTGGCTGGATACGGGAGGCTACAAACTTTATTTCAAGGCGGCGGAGCTCAACGACCCCGGGCCTTCAAAAGTATTTGTTTTTCTCGACATGCGCTCTGACAGCATCGACGTCGGCAACTTTTGCACGCGCATGTCCGGCTGGGGCGGCGATTCTTCGCAATACGGTTTTTACGACCTGCCGGGATTTTATCATCACTTCGCGGCGGGGTTTTCCTTTGCGGACGGGCACTCGGAGATTCGTCGCTGGCGGGACGGCAGCACCACGCCGCCGCTGCAGCAAAGCCAGAACGTGAACGATTATCTCTCGACGCCGGGGAACGTGGACGTGGCGTGGCTGCAGGACCACGCCACGCGTCCCAAGTAGTTGATTTAAAGAAGGATTGATCATTCGTGCCGGGAAAGATAAAATTCTGGCATGGTTGAAACTGGGCTGAACCCCACCTCAGTTGATGGGCTCCAATCCACCGGCGAGTTGCAGGTGCATGCCTTTCGACTGATGCTGCTTGCGCGGCTTTTGGATGACAAATTCGCCAGCCTTTACCGGATGGGGAAGATCCAGGGCGGCGTGTTTCTTGGCCGCGGCCAGGAAGCGCTGAGCGTCTCGGTCGGACTTTCGCTGCGCAAAGGCGATGTTTTTGCGCCGCTGATTCGCGATGCCGCGGGGCGGATCGCCTTCGGCGAGCCGATCCTCGACGCCGTGCGCTCGTATTTTGGCTCGCGACTGGGCCCGATGCGCGGGCGCGATGGCAATGTGCACCGGGGCCGCCCGCGCGAAGGTCTGCTGGCAATGATCAGCCACCTGGGTGCGATGATTTCCGTGGTAAACGGCGTGCTCTTTGCCCACCGCCACAAGGGAATTGCCGGGACCGTGGGCGCGGCATCGATCGGCGATGGCGGCACGTCCACCGGCGCCTTTCACGAAGCCCTCAATCAAGCTGCCATCGAGAGCCTGCCCTTGGTGCTGGTGGTGGCGAACAATCAATACGCCTATTCCACGCCGAACAATCGCCAGTTCATTTGCGGCTCGCTCGCCAAGCGCGGGGCCGGTTATGGCGTCGCCAGCCATACCGTGGACGGAACGGATCTGGCCGAGTGCCTGAAAGTGGTCGGCGAAGCCGTGCAGCACGCGCGCAGCGGCGCCGGACCGCAGATGATCGTCGCCAATATGCTGCGCCTTTGCGGCCATGGCGAACATGACGACGCGCATTACGTTGATCGCAATTTGAAAACCTCACCGCTCGGACGTGACTGCCTGAAAGTGGCCGAGGCGCAGCTTCTCGAACAAAAACTCGTCGAGCCGCAGCAGATCGCCGCCTGGCGGGCCGAGGCCGTGCAGAAAATCGAGGAAGCGGTCGCCAAGGTGCAGCGCGAGCCCGGCCCGGACCCCTATCGCGAAGATTGGTGCGCGCTGGCGTCCAAGCATCTGAGCGAAGGCTACAACCCCGGGACCGTGGTATGAGCATCACCTATCTCGAAGCCATTCGCGAAGCCCAGGCCCACGCGCTCGAGACCGACCCGCGCGTGTTTCTCTACGGGCAGGACATCGCGAATTTCGGCGGCGCCTTCAAAGCCACCAAAAATCTCGCCGCTAAGTATCCCGATCGTGTGTTGGACGCCCCGATCAGCGAAGACGCCATCGTCGGACTCGCCGTCGGCGCGGCGGTGGAAGGCATGCGACCCATCGTGGAGATGCAGTACGCGGATTTTTCGACCGTCGCCTTTAATCAGATCGTCAATCAGGCCGCCACGCTGCATTGGCGCACGAATACCCCCTGCCCCATTACCGTCCGCCTGCCCTGCGGCGGCACCCACGGCAGCGGACCTTTTCACAGTCAGAACCTGGAGACCATTTACGCGCATTATCCCGGCATTATCGTCATGACGCCCGCGACGGTCGAAGATGCCTACAGCATGTTGCTCGAGGCCGTCGCGATCGATGACCCGGTGATTTTTTGCGAGCACAAGTATCTCTATTACCATCTTAAGGCGGAGGCGCTGCCGAAGGAGGCGCTGCCGGTCAACAAAGCCCGCATCGCCCGCGCCGGACGCGACATGACCCTGGTGGCCTACAGCGCCATGGTGCACGAAGCGCTCGCGGCGGCCGAAGAACTGGCCTCCGAGAAATACGAAATCGAAGTCGTGGATCTGCGTTCCGTAAAACCGCTCGACACTGACACCGTCGTCGCCTCGGTGGCCCGCACCGGCCGCTTGCTCTGCGTAGGTGAAGCCTGGCCCTGGGGCGGAGTCACGGCGGAGGTCATTGCGCGCGTCGCCTGCGAAGGCTTCGGACTCCTCGACGCGCCGCCCATGCGCCTGAACGCCAAGGATACACCCGTGCCCTATCATCCCGACCTTTGGGCGCTCCATCGTCCCACAGCCCGCAGCATCGCGGCCGCCGCGCGGACATTGCTTCGTTCATGACCCGGACTTTCCACTGACGCCATGCCCTCCATTCCCATCATCATGCCGCAGCTCGGCGAATCCATCGCCGAAGCCACCGTGTTGAAACTGCTCGTCAAAGTCGGCGACCAGGTGGACACCGACCAGGAAATCATCGAGGTGGAAACCAACAAGGCCACGATGAACGTCACTTCGCCCTGCCCCGGGCGCGTGGAGAACATCGTCGCGAAGGCTTCCGAGAGCTATCCCGTCGGCGCGATTCTGGGCCATCTGGAGGCCAGCAAGGAAGACGCCGCCCGCTTCGGCCTCGATGCTGCCCAGACGGAGAAATACGCCGAACCGATCATCAGCGGGCTCGAAGCCGCTCCCGCCGGCCAGACCGAACACTTTCGCAAAACCGTCCGCCCCACCGTGCGCGGCCTGCCCGTACCCGCCAGCGCCACCGGCGCCAGCTACATGTCCCCGCGCATGAAGGCGCGCATGGTCGAACTCGGCCTCGGGGCCGCCGACCTCGCGGGCTTGCCCGGCAGCGGCGCGGCCGGCCGCGTCACCATCAAGGACTTCGAGGACTTCATTGATCATCTGGAGCAGCACAAACGCGGCAAGGCTTCCTCGATGCGCGTCGCCGTCGCCGATGCCATGCGGCGCAGTTGGACGCGGCCGATCGCGACCGTCGGCCTGCCGGTTTGCTACGATCCGATGCTGAAGCATCGCAAAACCAGCAATCCCAAGCCCGGTCCCGCCCTCTACGCCTTGCGCGCCCTCGCTATCGCGCTGGCCGAAAATAGCGCGCCCGCCGGCCGGCTCATTGGCAATCAGATCGTGCTTCCCTCCGCCATTGATGTCGGTTTCGCCGTGGAAGCCGAGGATGGCGTGCTCGTCCCCGTGATTCGCAACGCCGACACCCAGTCACTCAAGAATCTCGTCCAGCACTACAATCACCTCATTGACCTGGCTCACCGCCGGAAACTGCCCCCGGACGCAACCTCGGGTTCCATCGCCACCGTGACGAACTTTGGCACCTTCGGGCTCACGTGGGCTACTCCCATTCCTTTGCCCGAACAAACCCTCGTCCTGGGCATGGGCGCCGGTCGTCCCGCTCCGCACTGGGACGAAGCGAAAGGTCAGTTCGTGCCGGTCACCGAAGGCAACCTCACCCTCAGTTTCGACCACCGCGTCCTCGACGGCGGCGCCGCCGGCCGTCTCCTCTCCCGCGTCGCCCAACTCCTCGCCCAGCCGGAAAAACTCTAACCTGCGATTATTTCGCAGGCAGCACCCAGCGGTTGGTGTTTGAAGCTTCCCTGGCTTGCCGCGCCGAAGCGTTCCCGCGAAGGCGGGTGCTTGGCCCTTGGTGCTTCTCCATTCCCTGAAGTTTGAAGTTCGGCATTTGAAGTTTCCCTACTCCACTCCCGCCGACTTCCCTTCCGCCATATCCTCGGTCGAAACCGCCTCGATAATTTCGTTCACCATGCCTTCCATGGTGTGCTCCTTCGCCTCGGCCGCGACTTTGCATTTCAATTCCTTGATCGCCTTGGCCGTCTCCGGCCCGATGGCCACGAGCCGCAGTTGCGGAAATTTTTTCAGCAAAGCCGGCAGATCGAACCGCTCGTGAAACGAGCGCACGGTTGAACCACTGGTGAAGGCGATCCACTCGGCTCCGCCGGCCAGCAACCGCGCCGCCGCGCCGTTCGTGTCAGCCGTCTCCGGCACCGTTCGATAACACGGGATGTCGTCCACGATGGCGCCCCACTCCTCCAGTGCCTTCGGCAACTCCGGCGTCGCGTTCTCCGCGCGGAAGAGGCACATGCGCAGGTTCTCGATGGTCCCTTCGCGTTGGAATTCCTTCGCCATTTTTGCCGCCGTCGCCTCGCGCGGCATCAGATCCACCTGCAAATGCAGCTCGCGAATCTGGCTGGCCGTCGCCGGCCCCACCGCCGCAATGCGCGCCCCGCCGATATCGCGCAAATCCTGGAACCGTTTGAAAAAGTAGCCGAAGAACGCATCCACGCCGTTGGCGCTGGTGAACACCAGCCAGTCGTATTCGTTCAGTCCCAGCAGCGCGTCCACCAGCGGTTCGCGATGCGTCGGCGCTTCGATGCGAATCGTCGGTATCTCCAGCACTTCCGCGCCGTGCTCCACCAACCGCCGCGTCAACGCCCCCGCCTGGCCCCGCGCCCGCGTCACCACGATTCTTTGTCCGGCCAGTTTTCCAACAATCGGTATCATATTAAAGCTTCAATCTTTCCGCGACCTCTGCGCCCAGTTCCACCGCCTGCCGAACCGGCGACTTGCCGGCTGCCCGCCGCGCCGGCGAAGCTACGAAGGAGATCGCACTTGGTGCCCCGCGTCGCTAGAACAATTTGCTGATTTTCCGGATTCACAAAACTCCATTCAAATTAGCGAGGCACCGGACTGGAAACAACCTCGTCATGATTGGGATTTGGAGCTTGGTGCTTCTCAGGACCTTGGAACTTGGTCCTTGGAGCTTTCCTACGCTTGTTGCTCCTGTCCCAGCGACGTCCCGACGTTCCTGCCCCCGGGCGCTCCACCAAAGGCCTCCAACAACGCCCGCGCCCGTTCCCGGATGATTTGTTCGCACCGGACCGCTTCTTCGCGGCGCTGCGAAAGATAGTCGTTCGCGATCGACTGCAAATGATCAATGTTATACAGGAACACATTCTCCAAAAAGTTCACTTCCGGATCAATATTGCGCGGCACCGCCAGGTCAATCAGCAGCAACGGCCGGTTTCGCCGCTGTCTCAAGGAAGGTTCAAGCCGCGCCCGGTCCAGGATATAATTCGGCGCGGCGGTGCAACTGATCAGGATATCCATGGATTCCACCTGTGTCGGCCAATCCTCAAAGGCCACCGCCCGGCCCTCCAATTCCTTTGCCAGCGCTTCCGCCCGTTCGGGCGACCGGTTCGCCACCACGATTCCCCGCGCGCCACGCGACAAAAATGCTCGCGCTGTCTTTTCCCCGGTCTCGCCCGCGCCTAAAATCAAAACCTGCCGCTGGCCCGGCTGACTGAAGATTTTTTCCGCCAGTTCCACTGCCACCGAGCCCACGGAAACATTTCCCCGCTGGATGTTCGTGTCCGTCCGGATGTGCTTCGCCACCTGGAACGCCCGCTGGAAAGTCTTGTTCAACTTCGGCCCCGTATATCCGGCCTGCAGCGCCACGTCGTAGGCCTTCTTGAGCTGTCCGAGGATTTCCGTTTCTCCCAAGACCATGGAGTCCAGCCCACACGCGACCTTGAATAGATGCTCCACGCTCTGGGGTTCGGCCAGTTGGTAAATCTCATCTCCCACGGTTTGCCGGCCTTCCTTCACGAGGAAGCTACGCACCGCCATGGCCGTCGCGCGGGCCTCGGCATCACTGTAGGCATAAATCTCCACGCGGTTGCAGGTGGAAAGAATCACCGCCTCGGTCGCGACGCCGGAAGCGCGCAGTTTTCCCAGAGCCTCCGGCACCGCCGCCTCGGCAAATGCAAACCGCTCCCGCGTCTCCACGGGAGACGTGTGATGGCTCAGGCCGATGACGACAATGGGCATGACGAGGGGCGCTCAGGGACGATGCAACGGCGAAAGCAGATTGCTGCCCCAGAAAGTCAACAGCACGAACGCAAAACTGAAGATGGCCCCCAGCGCGAATCGCCGCCCGCCTTGGGCGAACCGCCAGCGCATCACCAGCAGCGCCAGGTACAAGAACCAGACGACGGCGGACCAGACGATCTTGGCATCCCCGCGATAGCTCGCGGGATCGCTCAACTGGATCAGGTCATATGCCCCGGCTGCCAACCCGGCGGTGAGAAGAATGAACCCGGCGGTGGTCAGGCGGCTGATGACGACCTCGAGTCTTTGGATGGGCGGCAGCCGCGAAAGCAACGCCCGCAATTTGTGCAGCTTCAAGTTGTGTTCCTGCGAAAGATACATGCACGCCGCCACCGACCCCAGGCCGAAGGCGCCGTATGCCAGGCAAAGCAAAGCAGCGTGGATGCTGGTCAGCGTTCCGATGGGCCCCGAGGCCGCGGTCCCGTGGGAGCTGTCGAGGCCCTTGATCAGGGCGAAGATCCCCGTGCCGAACAGGACCGGCGCGGCGAAAGCGCCAAGAAAGCGCAACCGCGACCAGATCCCGATAATCAAGTACACTCCCGCAATCGTCCACGTGGCGAAAACGGTGGCTTCGTAGAGATTGCGAACCGGGCATTGCTGCAGCGAGAGACCGCGAAGCAGCATGGCCGTGGTGTGAAGGCCGAACGCGCCGAGGAGGAGAAAATAGTTTATCCAATCGTCGCGACGAAAGCCCCGTCGCCACAACAGGACGGAATAGACCGTGCAGATTCCATACACGGCCACGGCTCCCACGAAGAATTCCCGGTCAGTCAACCATGCCACAGAATAAGGGTAAACTCGTCCAGAATCCTTTCAAGTGCAAAACCGGCGCCTCCTCCCCTTTCCGCTCCCAATCCTAATCCTAATCCTACTCCTAATCTTAATCGTCGGCCCAACCACCCCGAACCCCACGCTTGCAGCGCAGATGCTCTCCCGGCATCATTGGGGCCGATGAAACTCTTGGGGCGCACTCACCGGATTTTCAGGTTCCTTTTCCTCGCTCTGCTCCTCCATTCAGGAATCGCCAGCGCGGCGACGCCGACTTGGCTGCGGGACGGAGTGGTTTATGAAATCTTCCCGCGCAATTTTTCCCCGGAAGGCAACTTCAACGGCATTACCGCCCGACTGGATGAGCTCAAAGACCTGGGTGTCAACGTCATCTGGCTCATGCCAATTCATCCCATCGGCGAAAAAATGCGCAAAGGCGCATTCGGCAGTCCCTACGCCATCAAGGACTACTACGCCATCAATCCGGACTACGGCACAGAAGCCGACTTTAAACGGCTGATCAGCGAAGCGCACAAGCGCGGTTTGAAGGTGATCATCGACCTCGTCGCGAATCACACGGCGTGGGACAGCGTGATGATGGCGCACCCAGAATTTTACAAACAGGACGCTTCGGGAAAAGTCATCCCGCCGGTGCCGGAATGGACCGACGTCGCCGGGCTCAATTACGAGAACCCGAAGCTGCGCGAATACATGATCACCATGATGAAACAGTGGATTGATCCGGCGAAGTTCGATCTGGATGGCTTCCGTTGCGACGTCGCCTACATGGTGCCGACAAGTTTCTGGGAGGAAGCGCGCACCGAACTCGTCAAGGTAAAGCCCGACATCATGATGCTGGCCGAGGCGAGCAAACCGGAGTTGGTGATGCGTGCCTTCGACATGGATTACTCGTGGCCGCTGCACGCCGCGCTCAACAACGTGATGCTGAACGGCGCGCCGGCTTCCGAATTAAAAAAATCGTGGGACGACAGCCGGCAGCAATTTCCGCGCGGCGCGTTGCATTTGCGTTTCACTGATAACCACGACGAACCGCGGGCCATCGCGCGATTTGGGATGAAAGGCGCGCTGGCCGCATCCGCGCTAATGTTCACGCTGGACGGCGTGCCGCTCATTTACAACGGCATGGAAGTCGGCGACGTCGCGGAATCGGGTGACCCGGCACTGTTCGAAAAGGTCCCGATCTACTGGCATCCCAAAGACCGGCCGCAGTTGCGGAAGATCTACCGGGGACTGATTGATCTCCGGAAGCAGTATCCGGCCTTCCGCACCGAGCGCGTCATCTGGCTGAAAAACTCGGACGAAGCGAATCTCGTGACGTTTATGCGATTGGACGGGAAGGAGGAGTTTGTGGTCGTGGTCAACCTGTCGAGCCGGCCGGTGGTGGGCTACGTCGAGGTGCTACACGACACGGAATTCAAACTGGAAAAGATTCCGGGCATGCCGGAGCCGGCCAGCAGCGGGTTTCCCTTATTCCGGCTCAGTGGATTCGAGTGGCGGATTTATCACCGCACCACGAAATAACACCCTCGCCACGAGCCGCCATGTTTAATCGCAATCTGGTCTTCGGCGCGGCTTGCCTGGGCATGTTGCTCTTCGGGATTGTGTTTCTCTCGCTCGGCTCGGTCGTCAACCTGCTTCAAGCCAAGTTCCATTTGGATAACAATGGCATCGGCACCCTCACCGCCCTGCTCCCTCTCGGCATCCTCGCCGGTTCGCTGATCTTCGGTCCGGTGGTGGATCGCTACGGCTACAAGGCGCTGCTGATCGTCTGCGCGCTCATGGTGATGATCGGGCTCGAAGGCATCGCCCGCGCGTCCACCATCGGCCTGGTGCAGGCCTGCATCGTCCTGATCGGATTGGGCGGCGGCGTGCTTAACGGGGCGACCAATGCCCTGGCGGCCGATGTCAGCGAAGGCGAGCGCAGCGCGAAACTCAGCTTGCTCGGCGTCTTCTTCGGTATCGGCGCACTGGGTATGCCGGGCATCCTGAGCATTCTCTCCGAACACTGTTCCCAGGAAGCCATCGTCAGCGGAGTTGGATTTCTGGTCATCGTGCCGGTGATCTATTTTTGCGTGATTCGTTTTCCCGCGCCCAAACAGTCGCAAGGCCACCAGGGCGGCGCGGTGCTCGCCATGCTCCGTGAGCCCTGGCTGTGGCTGCTCGGCCTGGTGCTCTTCTTTCAGAGCGGCTTGGAAGGCAGCACCAATGATTGGAGCCCGCGCTTTTTCAAGAGTCACCTCGAGTCAGGCGACAAAATCGCGCTGCATGTGCTCACGATTTACGTGGCCGCCATGACCGCCACGCGTCTCCTGCTGGGCCTGGTACTGAAGCGCGCTTCCTCGGAGGCAGTGCTGTTGGCGAGCATCGGCTGTGGTCTCGTCGGCGCTGCCCTGCTGGCCTTGGCGCCGGCCGTGCCGTTGGCCACCGGCGGGATGATTCTGCTCGGGGTCGGTTACGCCGCGTGCTTTCCAATTGTCCTGAGCTACATCGCCGACCGCTACGCCAATGCTTCGGGCACGGCCTTCAGCATCGCTTTTGTTTTCGCGCTGGTCGGCAACATGATCATCAACAAAACCGTCGGCGGCGTGACCCAGGCTTACGGACTCCATCAGTTCCCCAAAGTCCTGCTGCTCTGTCTCGTGGCCATCTCACTCCTAATCGCCGGGGTGCTGCGCCAGCGGCGGCCCGCTGCCGCACCTGTCTCAACCCAGAATCTTTAATCAAAACTATGCTCGCTCAACAATGGCTCAAAGAAACGCGTTCCGTCATGGATCGCATCGAAAACACTCAAATGGACAACATCCGGCGCGCCGCCGAGGTCATGGCCGACTCCATCCAGGCCGGCCGCTGGGTGCACACGTTCGGCTGCGGTCACGCGACAATTCCCATTGAGGAAATGTATCCGCGCATCGGCGGGTTCGTCGGCTTCCATCCGATGTGCGAACTGCCGCTGACCTTTTTCACCCGCATCGTCGGTGAAATGGGCGTGCACCAATTCGTCTTCCTGGAGCGCGTCGAAGGCTACGGAGTACAGATCATGAAGGGCTACAATTTCGATCCGCGGGACACGATGTGGCTCTTCTCCCACTCCGGCATCAACAACGTGAACATTGATATCGCGCTCGAAGCCAAGAAGCGCGGCATGAAAGTGATCGCCTATGGCTCCGCCGCCGAGGCGAAAGGCAAACAGACCCGACATTCCTCCGGCAAAACCATCTTTGAGATCGCCGACCTCGTCGTGGACTCCTGCGCTCCCATCGGCGATTCGGCCGTGCCCTTGAAAAACCACCAGGACAAAGTCGGCCCGGTTTCCACCATGGCTTTTGTCACTTGCGTTTGGATGACCGTCTGCACGGTCGCCGAAATCCTGGCCGACCGCGGCGTCAAACTCTACATTCACCCCTCCCACAATGTTCCCGGCGACGTCACCGCCAAGGATCGTTTGGAAGAAGCCCTTGCCGAGTACAAGAAGCGCATCGCTGGCGTCTAAGCGCGGACTAGTAAATCACTTCCTGCGGCACTGCCAACGGGGTTGGCATGTCGTACGGCAATTGCCGGACGTGCATGCCGTCCGACGTGCCAAAATACAGGTGCGAAGGCGTGACCTGTGTGGGATCGCCATCGCCCCAGAACACAAAGAATGGATCGGTCGCGTTCAAGGGCCGGCGCGCATAGGTGTGGTTATAAACGCTGTTGGTCGTGATTTGGCGCGTCATGGTCCAAGTCTGCCCTTTGTCTGTGCTGGTCCAGAGGGCCATTTCACCCCCAGCCTGCCAGACCTGCGGCCCGGTCACGGTCGGTCCAATCACCACCCAGCGATCCGGATAAATATATAGACTGCCCATGTCGTAATTGTGATCGGAGGTCGTGATGACCGAACTCACCCAATTCGTCCCCGTCCAGCGCGCGATCGTCCATTCGCGCGGGTCACCCTGCGGCCCTGGTTGATAGTGCCGGCTCACCACATAGAGCATCACCGGATTTCCGTTCGTGTCGAAATTCAGATCGCACGTATAGATCAACTTTGCCTGCGAAGCATAGTCGAAGACCTTCGCGGGATTGTTGGTTGTCGTCAGCGGCATCGTCAGCGGAACACCCGCCGCCGTCGTCCAAGTCACGCCGTAGTTCGTCGTCTGCACGTAATAGACATCCGTCCGTTTGTCTACATCCCCGCCGGGATGGCGGTTGAAAAACGAAGCAATCATGTTGTCGCTCTTGCGCACATTGCTGACCTGGTAGTGACCGCCAATGCCGGCCAGCTTCTGATGCGCGCTCCAATTGATCCCGTTCGTACTGGTCTCCCAGTAGAGTTCGCGGCCGTTCGTGTACTTGGTGAACAGGTTGAAAAATCCAAAGCCCGGAATGTAGCGCGGCTCCGGATACGTCATCTCGTCCTGCCGGATGAAATCGAACGCCGCGACGCTGTAGGGCTTCTTGCTGCGGAATTTCCATCCCGGCCGCGCCGTGGCCCGCCCGCTCACGAACACCCAAATATACCCCTGCGAATCAATTGCCAGCGCCGCATTGTCGTGCGGATCGTTCACGCCCTGTTTATCCAGCACCAGCGTGGGCCGCGGCACCTGCTGCGTGGTGTGGTCGTAATACGACGCCATGATGAGCAAGTGCCGCTGGTCTTTGATTGTGCCACCATACACGAAAAACGTTTTGTTCACTTCTGGAGCATAGATGGCGATCGGAATGTGATTCGCGGTGTATGTCCCCAGCCCGCCGGAATATTTGTCGCCGTAAGTGGAAAACTGTCCGAGCGTGAACCAGATGCCACGATAGCCGTCCGCATAGCCGGGCGGTGGCAATTGTTTCACGCGGTAGAAGCGCAGGCCGTTGGTGGTGGGACTGTTCGTGTAACGGGCTTCCTGTCCGTCACCTGTGACGATTGCGAGCGGGGGCCAGTCAGCGCCGGGCGGCAGGTCGGTGGACTCAACCATGTATTCCGTGTTACTGGCGGTCTGGAAGGAGAAGGCGAATTTCTGCGCGCCCGCCGCCGCCTTGGTCAGGATCAAGCCGTCGGTGGAATTGGTGGAGACCATGACGTCCGTGCTGACGACAATGTTGTCCACGTCGGCGTAGGTTCCCACCGCCCCGCGAATGGCCCCAAAGCGCACGCGGCTGAACGGCGTTCCCTGGGCATAGCTGTTGCGCCACGGCAAATGCGTGCCCACCACCGCATTGTCCACCTTCGCGTCCCAACTCCCGAAATTCGTTCCGCTCAAATAACTGATCATCTCGATGTGATGCCAGTTCGTATCGAGATTCATCATCGCGATCCAGTTGGCGCCATCGAAGTAAGCCAGCTTGTTGCTCACCGTTCCCCAGCCGAGCAGCGCGGTTTCATTGCCGGTCGTGGGGAGCACGAAAACGTCCAGCGTACGGTTGGTTTGCGTGGAAGCCCGGACGTCGAATTGAATCGAGAGGACGCCATTGGAGATCGCCGGAAATTTGAGGTAGTCGAGATTGTCCACGCCGGTCTGTTTCCGACGCAAGACGGTATTATGCAACCCATCGTTCAGGTTCGTGATGAGACCGGGCGTGGCACCGGCGGGCTGCCAGATGGCGCCGCCATCATTCACGGCTTGGAGGTTGCCCGGCGGGTAAAGGTCGCTATCCTCATACCCATCCACGTCGGCAAGGATGAGGTGCTGATTGGTTTGCCCCAGGAGCGGAAACTGCAGAAAACCCGCCGCCAGGCCCGCCCATCCGATTAGCTTCCAACAACAATTCATTTGCGACGTGATTGGACGGGTCGCCGGCGGCGGACCATCCGACGCTCAGCCGCCGCTCCACGGTGGTGGAAGGACGGTAGGTCGGCCTGCACCTTGGGGCAATGGCTCTTTCGGGCTAATCAAGCCGCGCGAGACCGCGTTGGATGGCCGTGGTGGCCGCTTGCGTCCGATCGGCCACCTTGAGCTTTTCGAAGATCATCTTCACGTGGTTCTTCACCGTGTTCTCGGCGAGATTCAGCGTGTAAGCGATTTCCTTGTTGCTCTGGCCTTTCACGATGAGCCGCAGGACTTCGAGCTCGCGCGGGGAAAGTTCGGGCGCCGCGCGACGGTGCGCCAGACGAAACGTGACCGCGGCCGGAAGCTGGTAAGTGCCCGCCTGCACCGCGCGAATTGTCTCCAGCAACGGCGCGCTCTCGGTGTTCTTCACCAGAAACCCCACCGCTCCGGCCTCCAGCCCGCGATAGATATCTTCCTCGTTGTCAAAAGTCGTGAGGACGACGACACGCGCCTTCGGATCTTTGGCGCAAATTGCCGCAGTCGTCTCCGCCCCGCTCAGGTCGGGCATACGCAAATCCATCAGCACGATATCCGGCTGATGCTTCGCGTACACCTCGATCGCCGCCTTGCCCCCGGCGGCTTCGCCGACCACGACCATGTCCGCCTGCGTCTCCAGCAAACTGCGCAGCCCGATCCGAACCACGAGATGGTCGTCCACGAGCAGCAGTCGAATTCGAGGGCGCACCATATCAGACTGGAAGTGTCACGATGATGATGGTTCCGCAGCCGCGTTCGGACTTCAGATCCACGTTCGCGCCGATCTGCGCGGCGCGCTCGCGAATGCCCCGCCAGCCGTAATGGCCGTTGCTCGCGGTGTTTAATTGTTCGGGGTCAAACCCGGCGCCGTCGTCGGCGATCTGAAGCCGTACCAGGTGCTCCTCGTGTTCCAACGTGAGCTCAATTTTGCGCGGATGCCCGTGACGAACGGCATTGGCGAGGCACTCCTGACCGATGCGCAACAAATGCGCTTCAACCGATTCGGACAAACCCGGCCCGGGCTTGCGGAGTTCGCAACGCAATTCGATGCCGGTGCCACTTGTGATCTGGCGCGCGAGATCGCCGAGTGCCTTCACGAGACTGCCGCGCTCCAGTTCCTGCGCCCGCAGATTCAGGAGTGAACGGCGGAAACCCTCCTGCCCTTCGCGGACCATTTGCCGCGCCGTCTCCAATTGGTTGCGCGTGCCTTCAGCTTCCTGGGGAATTCCCGCGCCCAAAGCGTCCAGTTGAAAACCCAATCCACTAAAACTTTGCGCAAGCGTATCGTGCATCTCTCGCGCCATGCGGTGGCGTTCTTCCAGTGCCGCTTCGCGCTGCACCTTTTCCCGGATCACGACGGTTTGTTGCGAAATGCGACGCCGCAGCATCGCAATCCAGACGAACGCCGCGAGCGCAATGCCCAGTGCAATGGCCGCCGCGAATCCCAGCCGCCGCGCGGTCCACCACGACGGCGCCGAATTCACCAACACATCCATGGGTGAACGCAGCAGCAGTTCGATCGAGCGGGCATTCACACCAAAACCTCCGCCCAGCGAGTTGAATTCCTCCACGCGGCACACACCCGTCATGCGCACGTGGCTGCCCTTGCGCAATCCCGGCGCCGCGCCCGGTATTCTCGCCCGAAAAACCGTATCGGCCGCCCGCGCTACGACGATCGTTTCGCCGTTCGATTCCAATTCCTCGATCACCTGGGCTTCCAAGGTGATGAGGTTGGCCTCATTTGTGCCGGTCAACGCCTGCGACATGCTGGTCGCCAGTGGAGCCGGAACGCTCCCTTTTCCCGTGACGCGAAATTCCGCGTTCTCGAGAAATGCGCTGAAGCGGCCCATCGCCGGAAATCCGGCCACCTCCACCACATCTCCTGGGTGTAGCGCCTGGCGCTGGTCGGTTTGCACGCGCAAGCCGCGCTCCCCGTCGCGCAAGTAAAGTCCCGTATACGGTTCCTGCAAAGTTACCACGCCCTGCACCCGGACGCGGTGACTCGAAATGCCCTCCGGCGAAAAGTTCAATAATGCGCTCGAAGTGATCAACGGTTCGCTGAACGGATCCGCCTGCGGTGGAGTCCCCACATGGATGTCTTCATTGCGTGAGACGAGGAGCTGCGGTGAGATGAGCTGGCGCCAGTTGTTGATGTAGCCGGCAGCCAGACCCACAATCCGGACCTCCGCATCCACGAGCGCCGGCAGGTTCGTGGGGCCGTTGGCAATGATCTGGACCTCCAGTTTGCGCGACCCCATCGCAACGTTGAGGAGCAAGCGATTGCTATTCGTGGCGCGCGCCACCGAACGCACGATGCCATGCACCTGGACGCGTTCATAATGCCGCCGCGCCGAAACCAGCTCGTCAAAATCCACTTCCGGCGCGACGGGCAACTCGCCGTTGCCAATCACTTTGTACGCCGCAGGGCTGATACCCGTGATGAAACGCCCCGGATAAGTGACCCCGGTGACTTCGAGCAGCTCACCCGTGTTCACGGCCGGGTGCTCGACGGGAACGTTGATGAACGTGCCCCCGGTTGCATCCTGCAGGAAAATTGTATTTGGACTGGCCGCGGTGACCACGCCGCGCATTTTCACCGGCAAGAGCCGCGCTGCATCGGCGGCGGAGACGGCGCGGAGTTGAGCGGCATTGGTCAGGATTGCCGCCGGCGGTGTATCGGCATGGTCGGCAGCGCCCGCCAACGGCGGAATGGCTCCGCCGACAATCAGGCCAATTACCAGCCCCAGCATTGTGTTCCAGCCGTTCAACGCGCCCAGCATAGCCCAGATTAAAGGGGGCGACACTAGCTCTAAAGAGCTATGGACCAATGCGGTGGCTCGAATTAGTTTCCAAGCATTGCACTTTGATCTCTCAACGACGTAGGCCAACCCTCCCCCGAGCGCATGACCCCCCGTCAAGTATGGGACCCAAAATCCCGGAGCGTTCCCCCGCCATCGCGCGGGGCGTTCACCCTAATTGAACTGCTCGTTGTCATCGCCATTATCGCGATCCTCGCGGCGATGCTGCTGCCCGCCCTGAGCAAGGCCAAGGAAAACGCCAACCGCACCAGTTGCATCAGCAATCTGCATCAACTGGGCCTCGGGCTGGCCATGTACGCTCACGACAATACCGAACGTCTTCCGACCATTTACCGCACGGCGTCCACGTTTACGGGCTACTGGCTGCATTATGGCTCCGAATATAAAAATCTCGGGTTCCTCGTCGCCGGAAATTACGTCACGACCCCCAAGGCCTTCTATTGCCTCTCCGGGAGCGTCCGCCCCAACGAAGTCCTCGCCTACAACGCCCCCGGCAACGAATGGACCAACTCCTCCGTCCGTTCATCTTATCCCGTCCGCCTCGTCACCGAGGTCGTGGGCGGCCTGACCACGCTCGCCACCGAATGGAAGCTCCAGAACTTCGTCACCAACGTCATTTACAGCGATTTCATCGGGGTGGCCAATTTCCAAGGCGGCGGCATTGACATCGGCTACATCTACCCGGTTCACAACGGCAAAGGCTACAATCGCCTCTTTGGCGACAGCTCCGTCCGTTGGACCCGGCCCGGCCCGCTCACCAGCCAGGTTTCCTCGACCGCCCCCAGTCCGGCACAACAGATCAATTACTACAACGAACTCGACGTGCTCCGCTGATTTTCCGCAGTTTCGCAACCCAACCCACCCCCGAACCCATGAACCACCCACTCCGACGTTGCCTGTTTCCCCTCATAATCCTGGCCGCCTCGTTCGCCAGTCCGGCGGTCGCGCAAACCACCTACAATCAGGCGCTCACCAATGTCTTTGCCAACGGCACCAACGTGGTGAAGAAAAGCGCCACCGTGTCGCCCAACGATAACGTCACTTTCAGCAACGCGGTGAAATCCGCCTACGCCACCAATAGCGGCGGGGTCTTCGACTTCCCCACGTCCGTTGCGACCGGCACCACCCTGTATCGCGGCACGTATGCCGGGGGCAGCAACCGGTTGCACGTCACCTCCAGTGCGTCCATGCAGAACTCGACCTCCGGCGGCGGCACGATCTACCCCATCTCCAATCCCAACGTCACCACCACCTCGGCCAACAACGCCGACTTCACCTTTACCTTTTCGGGGATCTTCGACGTCGCCACCAGCAACCTGATCACCTCCCAGTCGGTTTACAGCCTGGGCCTTGTCATTTGCGCCCGCACGGACCCGGGCTATCCGCTCGATCTGCGCGTTACGGCCACCTTCAACGACGGCTCCACGCAATCGGTCACCGCCACCATTGGCAACCCGCGCGGCTCGGACGAGACCTTCTACGGCTTCACCGCGGCGGACAATTTTGCGATCAGCTCCGTGCGTTTTCAAAGTTTCGTCACCGGCACCGGCACGCCGGTCGCAAACCGCATTGCCATTGATGACTTTTCGTTTATCACCCGCGCCACCGCGATCCTGCCGGCACCGGTCGTGGAAAACCTGAATCCGACCAATTACGCAATTATTTCGGCGACGAACAATCTGCAATTTAATGTCCGCTCCTACATTTCCATCGACCCCACCAATATCATCCTGACGCTGAACGGCACCAATGTCGCCAGCCAGTTGACCATCGGCGGCAATTCCACCAACCGCGCCCTGCTCTACACCAACCTGGCACCCGACCAAAAGTACGTGATGACCATCTCGGCGAGCAATTCCACCGGCCTGACCGTGGTCTCGCAGACATTTTACACCGCCTCGAGCCCGTTCGAGCTCTTCAACTGCCACAGCTTCACCAACGACACGATCTATCCCGTGGGCAACCTGACGGCGGTCACCGACGGCAACGGTGTCTGGACTCCCAACGCCCTGGAGCCTGCCGTGATCACCGACGTCGGCGATCCGCAGGGCAAGGTTTTACAACGGCAGAACACCGGCGCAACGCGCCCGGATTACCTGGATTTTCCACCGATCTCCTCCGGCACCCTCACGGTTGAGTTTGACGCCGCCGAATCCACCACCCTCGGCCGCACGCTCGATCTTTGTCTGCAACAACCCGGCTCGACCAGCACGGCCATGGCCACATTCCTTTCCTGGGGCGATACGGCCGGCAAGATTTCCTATTTTGATAACGTCAATTGGGTTCCCTTCACTGATTTCCAAAATGACTGGCATCATTACAAAATCATAACTTACCTGAGCGGGCCGGCAGCCGGGAAATTCGATCTGATTGTGGACGGCACCGTCATCGCCCAGCGCCTCCCCTGGCGCAATCTTGCCCCGGGCGCACTCATCGGCCGGCTGCGCATCCAGTCGGCGAACACCAACCCCATTTTCGAATACAGCGAAGTGGACAACATCGCCATCACGGCCGGCCCGACAGATTATACTGCCACCCTGGGGCCGACCGTGACCGTGCTGTCGCCCGTCAATCATTCCATTCTCCAGGCACCCGTAACCGTTCAATTTCAGGTGGATTCGGGAAGCGTTCTCTACAACACCAACGTCAGCCTCACCATCAACGGCAGCCAATTTCCGGCCACGATTACGAATTCGACCGCCAACCGTGTGTTCGTGACCTATACCGCGACCACCAACGGCAACTATAACGCGGTTGTGAGCGCCACCAACGCCGTCGGAACCGGCACGGGCTCGGACAGCTTCATCGCCACTGACGAAGCGTGGCTCTACGATCCAAGCTCCGGTTGGGCCGGACCGTGGACCTGGAGCGCCGGACAGCCGCAATTGCTGACCGATACTCCGCTCGACGGCAGCACTCCTTACCTGCGCCTCGATGTGACCAACGTCACTGTTCGCAACCTGATTCGCACCTATCAGACCTCGGCGGTGGATATTTCCCAGCCACATTACATCCGCTGGAAAACGCGCGTCGTGGACGATAATTTCGCCGGGACCTTCACCTCCTTCAACGATCGCGTGCACTTTTTTGGCCGCACCACCGCCAATCCAGGTGGCAGCACCGACGCGAACGACAGTTGGGCCATCAGCGCCACCGGCGCGGAGCAGACTCCGGGCTCGGGCATTTCCGCCGGCCAATACTTCTATATCTTTGACAACCTGGACGGCACCGGCGCTTATAATCTGACCAATCTCGTCAGCAGCGGTATCCAGGCGCAGTCCGACCACATTTATTCCTTCCAAGTCTTCGTGAACCCGATCGCGAAAACCTACTCGGCGGTGATTGAGGACCAGACCAGCAGCCTCACCTTTACCAGTTCCGTGCCGCACCATTTCCGGAATACCAGCGCCGCCAGCTTCCCCGCCCTGCATTTTGGCGTGCAAACGACCCCATCCACCGACGTCCGGCGCATTGACCTCGACTCGGTCACCATTACCCAGGGACCCAAGGCGGTCTGGCTGACCAATCTGCTTTCAGCCGGGACCACCTTCAGCTTTTCGTTCACGTCGCAATCGAACATGAACCACACGGCCCAGTTCA
>CAYUVH010000022.1:0-253266 GCA_964448135.1 uncultured Verrucomicrobiota bacterium
CTCCCTTCACTCAACTAAAGTGGGGAGGCCGGCTGCGAATTTCGAGGCTTGCTCCCGTGAGGGGGGATTGGCGGCAGCGGGGGGGGTGGAGCGGTTCGGCGCTGGTGGAGCGGCGGACGCGGGCGAGCCAGCGGCGGTCGAGGGGTTGGGCGATCAATTCGGGGTTGTTGGCGGCGAGGGTGGTTTCTTCTTTTTCGCCGGTGGCGTGGCCGACGCCGACGTGGAAGCCGGCAAGCAAGAGAGTGACGCGCAGGATGGTGCTGCGGGAATAAGTGGGCAGGGAGCAGGGGCGCGCAGGGTCGAGGAGGCGGAAGAGGTTCGTAAACAGCGGCAAGGTCCACATGGCCGGGTTCTTGGCCGGGGAAAAGGCGTCGAACATGATGGCGTGCGGTTTGGGAAGCTGCTGCATCGCCGGTTGCATGAGGAGGGTCGGGAAGTCGGCGACGTGGATTTCCCAGTCCACTTTCGCTTGGCCGTCCTGGAAGGCGAGTTGGCGGTCGGCGGAAGTCGTTGGTTGGGTGGCGAGCAGGTTGGCAAGGTGGGTTTCGTAGCCGGCGAGAAAGTCCAGTTCGGCGGGATGTTGCAGGGCGAAGGTGAGAGGTTCGAGGGTGTGATCGAAGCTGAAGATGCGGATGGACGCGGGCAGGTCGCGCACGGCGCGCAGGGCGGCGACGGGGTTCGCGGCGGCGCCGAGGCCGACGTCCCAGATGACGAAGTCGCCGGTGTGGTCGCGCAGGCGTTCGGCGAGGCGGAGTTGGCGGACGTAGAGGGCCTCGGCTTCGGCGGCGGGGCCGATGACGGGATGGAAGGTTTCGGCCTCGGCGACCGAGTGGACGCTGTGGGCGCCACTCGCGAGTTTTACGACTCGGTATCCGGAAGACATGGAAGGCAGTCAGTGAGTGAGCGAATTAGTGAGTCAGTGAGGGGAGGTTTAAGCGGGGTGAGATTGGAGGAAGTCGACCATGGCTTTGGCGAAGGGGGCGAGGTCGCGGGGGGTGCGGCTGGAGATGAGGTTGCCGTCGATGACGACGGGTTCGTTGACCCAGAGGCCGCCGGCATTTTCGAGGTCGTCTTTGATGCCGAGGGAGCCGGTGACTTTTTTGCCGTGGATGATTTTCGCGGAGATGGGGATCCAACCGCCGTGGCAGATGAAGGCGACGAGTTTGCCTTGCTCGAAGAATTCGCGGGTGAGGGAGAGAACTTTTGGGTCGCGGCGGAGCTTGTCAGGCATGAAGCCGCCGGGAATGAGGAGGCCGCAGAAGTCCTGGCTGCGGGCGTCTTTGAGGAGGAGGTCGCTGGTGGCGGGGTAACCGTGCTTGGCGGCGTACGTTTTGATTTCGGGCGCGGCGAGGCGCGTGGAGTATCCGGCTTCCTGCAGGCGGAGCAGGGGATACCAGAGTTCCAAGTCTTCGTAGATATCTTCCACGAAGGTGAGCAGCGATCTTTGCATGGGGAGAGTTAAGGGGCATTTGGGGGAAACGGCAAGGACGGTTGGGAAAGCTCCAAGGACCAAGAACCAAGGACGAGATAAACATCAAACTCCAAGCTCCATAATTCAGAATTTGGGGAAGTGATCTGTATTCGGTAATCACTAGTTCGCGATCCGGATAGTCTGACTTCATTGCGGGGGAGAAGAGGACGCAGGGGATGGGTTGACGTCATGGGGTTCGCGAGCTCGGGAGTTGGCGGACGTTGCTGCGGGCAGGAATGCCTGCGCTCCGGGGTTCAGTATCCGGTTGCCAGGGGGCGCGGGTTCCGGAGAAGATGCGGGGCATGAACACCGAGATTGTTACGATTGCTGTCCTTGCCAAAGCCAAGCCGGGGAAGGAAGCGGATTTGCGGCGGGAGTTGCTGGCAATGATCGAGCCGAGTCGCAAGGATGCGGGGTGCATCAATTATGATTTACATGAATCACCCAGCGATCCGGCGGCGTTTTTTCTGCACGAGAACTGGGCCAGCCAGGCGTTGCTGGATCAGCATTTGAAGACGCCGCATGTGCAGGCGCTGTTCGCGAAAGTTCCCGCCCTCGTCGCCGAGGAACCGAAGATTACGTTTTGGCGGAAGATTGCCTAAGCCCGCGGGCTGACGCGGAGGCCGTATTTTTCCGGGGTTTTCGCGAAGGACAGGATGCCGTTTTCGCTGGTGACGCCGACGTAGGGATCGTTGGTGCAGAGGATGTTGCCATCCACGTCGAGATGATCGCAGAGCTCCGCGAGGCTCGCGGCGGCGCTGATGAGGATGCTCGTTTCAATCATGCAACCGATCATGGTCTTGAGGCCGGCTTTGCGCGCGGCTTTCAAGGCTTCGTAACCGCCGCTGATGCCGCCGGTTTTGACGAGCTTCACGTTCACGCCGTGGAAGCATTCCGAGACTTCGGGGATGTCCTTCGCGGTGTGATAGGATTCGTCGGCGAAAATCGGCAGGGGCGAGCGCTCCTTCAACCACACCCAATCCCTGGCCGGGGTGGCGGCGGGCATGGGTTGCTCGATGTATTCGATGTGTTTGTCCTGCGCCACAAATTCGATCATTTCGAGCGCGTGCTCTTTGGTTTTCCAACCTTCGTTGGCGTCCACGCGGACGGTCTTGGTGGGGGAAACGGAGCGCAGGGCTTCGAAATTTTCTTTGTCGCCGGGGGCGCCGACTTTCATTTTCAGGATGGGAAAACGATCCGCTTCCTGCACCTTGCGCTTGATGACGTCCGGCTTGTCGATGCCGATGGTGAAGGAGGTAATGTGATGGTTGTCGCGAAAGCCCAGGCCGAGCAGATCGTAAATGGGTTTCTTGGCGCGCTTCCCGGCGCCATCGAGCAGGGCGATGTTCAGCGCGCACTTGGCGGCCATGTCGTGCTTCGACAGGGTGTCGAGGTAGGTCATGCTGCCTTCGATGTCGGTGAAGGAGAGGCCGCGCGGGTCCACCTTTTTGAAGAAGGCTTCGACGGTGTCGAGTGATTCCTTGTAGCGCGCGATGGGCGCGGCTTCGCCGAGACCGACGGTGCCGTCAGCGCCGGTGAGTTCCACCACGGTTACCTTGGATACGTTTGTCCCGCTGCCGCGGGCAATCGCCCACAGGTTCGCCATCTGCAATTCGACGCGCCGAAAAGATAATTTCACGGCGGTAAAAGACTAGAAAATGGCGGGAATATCAATCTTGTAATGGACCTTCCCGTAGCAGCCGGGGTGACGAGGCTCCATTTATTCGGACGCGTGCGCACATTCGATTAGCTGGAGCCTCGTCACCTCGGGTGCTACTGAATTGAGGATTTACTGATGCTCGAAGACGAAGACGCCTCTTTTGTTTCCGACGATGATGTCGGGTTTCTTTTTGTTGGAGACGTAGCCGACGGTGACCTGCGTGCCGACGCCGGAGTTGCTGTCCACGAGATGCGGGATGAATTCGGCTTCGCCTTTGGCCGGGCGCTTCAGTTCGAACCAATAGAGGACCACGTTGGGATCGTCGGATTCGGGATCCGGACCGTGCGGGCCGTGGGCCCAGAAGCGTTTACCGGTGACGATGTCCAACAGTCCGTCGCCGTTCATATCGATGAGCACCTGCGAGTGCGGTTGGGAAAACGAGACGCCGGCGGAATTGGTGGAGCCGTCTTTGTTCAGGATGACGTGTTCGCGGAAAGTGATGTTGTCGCCGTGGCGCACCTGTTCGTACCAGGAGAGGCCGAAGCGATGCGCATGGAAACAGGAGATGACGTCGTTCAAGCCGTCTCCGTTCACGTCGTAAACGAGCATTTGCGCGCCGGCATCGGCGAAGTGGAAGGGATGCTTCACCCACACGGGGTCGCCGGTGAGCGAGGCGGGTTGCTCCCACCAGCCGTTGTTTTCGATGATGTCCACGCGGCCGTCGCCATTTACGTCACCGGAGCCGATGCCGTGCGTGAATTTCTGATAGTCGGCCTTGGGGGTGATGGGATGAAAAGTCCAGGGCAGTTCGGGATGTTTCCAGTTCGCTTCCACGTAGCCCATGAAACCGCGCGAGCAGCAGAGGATCTCCGGCTTGTCGTCGCCGTTGATGTCCGCGAAGCCGGGGGATTCATTGTCCAGCACATCAAAGACGACGTGACGCTGCCAGTGGCCGTCGCGGCCCTTCGGGTTTTCGTACCAAGCGACTTCCTCGCCCGGGAAACCGTAGACGAGAATGTCGGTCCAGCCGTCGCCGTTGAAATCGTAAGTGTAGACAAGGAAACACTTCGAATACGCGTTGTGGGTGCCGAGGCCGCCTTCGAAACCGGGAATGGTCTCTTCGGTGCCGTCGGGTTTCTTCAGCTTGAAGCTCGCTTCGGCAGGGGCGTACTCGTGGCGTTTTTTGAAATCCGGGCCTTCATACCAGAACGGGCCGGAGACGACGTCCATTTTGCCGTCGTGATTGAAATCGCCGATGTGCGCGCCCTCGGCCCAGAACTGGTCGGTGCACTGGACTTTTTTGAAGGTCTCGGTTTTGGATTGGGCTTTGCCGGTGGTGTGGCAACCGGAGAGGAGGATGATGCTGGTGCCGGCCAGCAGGGTGAACGCGAAGGAAGCTGATTTCGACATGAGGGTATGCTGGTCAGCAAGGCGGAGGCGGTCAAGTGAGGATGCGCAGTGCTTGGTTTGGGGCTGTTGTAGTGCCGGTTTCGGAGCGGCAGTGGGGACGGTTTGTGATGGGGGTGGGAACTGATTTGGCGGGGAGTTTTGCCGTTGGATGCGCTGCGGCTCACAGAGCCGCGCTCCGTTTGAAGAGCGAGGCGGTTTTAGCGCTCTTTTGACCAGGGCGCGCGGGCGCGCATGGCGGCGATGGAGTAGGCGTTGATTTGTTGGGAGGCGAGGAAGGCGGGTGAATGCGTGCCCGCATTGGTATCGCGATACCAGGTGATGGTCTGGCCGACGGCGGTGGAAAAATCCCAGGCGGGAAACCAACCCAATTCGGCGCGGGCCTTGTCGATGGAGAGTTGCAGCAGGCGGGCTTCGTGGACGGCGCCTTTTTCGCCCTTGTGTTTCCAGCGACCGGGCCAGTGGCGGAGCACTTCTTCAACGAGCTCTTTCACGGTGTGATTGCCATCAGGGCCCGGGCCAAAATTGAACGGAGAGGCCAGCTCGTGAGTATTTTTGCCGTTTTCGGCCAGCTTCGCCGCGAGCCAGAGATAACCGCTCAACGGCTCGAGCACATGCTGCCAGGGACGCGTGGACTTGGGATTGCGCACGGAGATGGGCTGGCCTTTTTGCAGCGCGCGAACGCAGTCCGGCACGATACGGTCCAGCGCCCAGTCACCGCCACCGATGACATTGCCGGCGCGGGCGCTGGCGAAGCGCACGGGATGATCGGCAAAGAACGAACGCCGCCACGCCGCGATCGCGATCTCCGCGGTCGCCTTGCTGGAGCTGTAAGGATCGTAGCCGCCGAGCATGTCCGTCTCGCGGTAGCCGCGTTCCCATTCGCGATTCTCGTAACATTTGTCCGTGGTAATGAGCACCGCCGCGCAGGGTTTCTTCAGGCTGCGCATGGCTTCCATCACGTGGATGGTGCCCATCAGGTTGGTCGCGTAGGTCTCGACGGGTTCGGCGTAAGAGAGCCGGACGAGGGCCTGGGCGCCGAGGTGAAAAACGAAATCGGGTTTCGCGGCGTGAATGGATTTCGCCACGGCACGCGCGTCGCGAAGGTCGCTGACCTGGTGCCGGAGGCGTTTGGCGAGACCAAGCTGATTGAAGAGAGCCGGCTTCGTTGCGGGAGCCAGTGCGAAGCCGTGGACTTCCGCGCCCAGCTCAAGGAGCCAGTGGGCGAGCCACGCGCCTTTGAAGCCGGTGTGACCGGAGAGCCAGACGGTGCGGCCGTTGAAGACGTGGTTGAACATCAGGGGGTAAAAGCTCGAATGACGAATGAGGTGGAATGACGAAATCCGAATGACGAATACCGAAAGAAGCCCGAATATCGAAGCCCGAAAAAGGATTCCCGAGGCGTTCTCTGAACTTCGTGCTTCGGATTTCTTTCGATATTCGTCATTCGGATTTCGTCATTTTCCATCACCACGTTTTCCACGGCGCCTGGTCCTTTCGCCAAAGGTCGTTCAACAATTCCACTTCGCGATACGTATCCATGGGTTGCCAGAAACCGGGATGGTTGTACGCGCGCAACTGACCCGACTTCGCCAGCGATTGCAGCGGCTGGCGTTCCCAGATGAGACCTTCGCCGGCGGGTTTGAGAAAACGTTCGATGGCTTTGCGCTTGAGGATGAAGAAGCCGCCGTTGATATGGCCGGCGCCGACTTCGGGTTTCTCGCGGAAGGCGCTCACTCGCGAACCGGATTGGATTACCATCTCGCCAAAGCGTGACGGCGCGCGGACGGCGGCGACGGTGGCCTGGCGTCCGTGTTTGCGGTGGAAGGCGACTTCGGCGGTGATGTCCATGTCCGCGACGCCATCGCCGTAGGTGAGGGCAAAATCTTCGGAGTCAATGTAGGGCAGGGCGCGCAGCACGCGCATGCCGGTCATTGCGGCGGCGCCGGTTTCCACGAAGGTGATGCGCCAGCCCTCTTCGGAGTGGGCGTTGTGAAATTCGACGCGTTTCGTCCCGCCGAGGGTGAGCGTGAAATCGTTGGCGAAGGTTTCGTAGTTGAGGAAGTAATCCTTGATCATCGCGCCCTTGTAGCCGAGGCACAGCACGAAGTGCCGGAAGCCGTGGGCGGCGTAGATCTTCATGATGTGCCAGAGGATGGGGCGGCCGCCGATTTCGACCATCGGTTTGGGCCGGTATTCGGTTTCCTCGCGCAAGCGCGTGCCGAGGCCGCCGCATAGAATCATGACCTGCATATGTTGAACTGCTTTGCGCCGGCCAGCCGTGAGGCAGGGGGTAAAGGCGCGGGGTTATGATAGGCGGTCGGGCGGGGCTGACAAGGGGCAACGAAGGGCTAACGGAATGACGAAGCACGAATGCCGAATGCCGAAAGAAGCTCGAATATCGAAGCCCGAAGATTGAAAACAGTTAGGGAGCTTCGGAGCGTTCCCAGATGGTGAACGCGGGGAAGTGGCGGGTGGCACGGAAGCGATTGGTTTGCAGGTAGGAGGAGACGGCGGCTTCGCGGTCGTAGATGTCGGGTTTGGAGACGATGACGAGGCGCGGCGGACGGTTGGTGGGGAGGTCGGAGGGAGCGGGGTTGACGAGGAGCGTGGCGCTGGTGGGGAGATTGGTTTGGGTGTTGAGGCGAACGTGATAGTAGCGGGCACCGGTCTCGGCGGCGTTCCACCACACGACCTGGCGGCTGGCGAGCGCGGCGCGGGCGATCGCGGCGGCGCTGCGATAGTCATCCTTGGCATGACGCTCCGAGAAACGGACGCACAGGCAGGAGGCGGCGCTCGCAATAAAGAAAGCGGCGACGGCCAGGCGGGCCATTGCGCTGTGGCGATTCCACAAGGAGGCGCAGCCCAGAGTCAGCAGCAGGAGAATGGGAGCCAGCAGCGGAGCGAAGTGGCGGCCCAGGACGCGGAAATGGGTGACGACGCCGACGGCGAGAATGAAGAGCGCAGGCGCGGCGCAGAGGAGCAGGATGGAAAGCGAGCGCCGGCGGTTTTGAGGGAGATTGCGGAGTCCGGCCATGAGCACGATGGCCGCGAGCACCAAGAACAGCCCCAGCGGGAGCGCGAAGGAATTCATGGCCGCGAGGCCGGTGGTGCGCAGCTCGAGGCGGCCGGGGCCGAGGCCGGTGAAGCCGAGGAGTTCGTATGGAATAAAGAGGACGTTGCCCCAACCCGCGGTTACGGCGGCGGTGGCGCGGGCGCCGACTTTCAGCGTCCAAAGGTAATAGCTGCCGAGAATAGAAAGCGCCGCGATCGTCAGGGCGAACCAGAGTTTTTTGTGGCAGAGAATCTGGAGGAGGCGTTCGCGCGGGACGACGAGCGGAAAAGCAATCAGCGCCGCGCCGGCCCAGATCATGCCGAGTAAGCTGCTGCCGGAGAGGATGACGAGGGCGAGAAGGTAGGTGAAGAGGGGCCAATTGGAACAGGAAGGACCGCCCTCACCCCGGCCCTCTCCCCCAGAGGAGGGAGAAAATCCGTCTGTCTTTAGGAGATTGAGGGAGCCGACGATCATCAGGGCGGCGCCCAGTTGCATCGCGTAGGGGCGTGCTTCGTCGAGGTAGTACCACGCGAAGGGAGAGGTGAGCACGAGCGCGATGGCGAGCAGGCGGCGGCGGTCGCCGGTGGGAAACGCGGACGCGAAGACGATCGCGCCGGCGATGAACCAGGGGGCGCAAGCCGCGCGCAAGGCCCATTCGCTACCGCCCAGGACTTTGGCGGCGGCCCATTCGTAGAGCATGTAAAAGGGCATTTGGAGGTCGGAGGATTTTTCGCGGACCATTTCCGACCACCACGCGGAAGGACTGGGCTGGGTGGCTTTGATGCCGGTGAGGGTTTCGTCGATCCAGAAGCTGCGTCCGCTGACGGCGAGGAACGTTACCGCGAGGGCAACGAGAAGAAACCAGACTGCGCGCGGGCAGGAAGACTTTACGGCCGGCGCCCCCGGCTGGTTCATGGCCGGGCCGGGGCGGGCTGCGCGGCCGGGGTGGCCGGCGCTTCGTCGGCGGGTGGGGCGGGCTGCACGTCTTCCCCGATCCACCGGCCCACGAGGAGCAGACCGATAAAGGCGGGAATGTACGGCACGAGCTTGAAGAAAAAATTCTCGTGGACCCAGTCACCCCAGGACTGGCCGCGGATTTCAGCGGCGATGATGATGCACATCATGCGGAGGACGTTGCCGAGGACCGCAAAGGGGACGGCCAACGACATCATCAGAAGACGCTTCCAGGGACGCCGGAAAAACATGAAGCCGTACAGCGTGGACAGGCCAATGGTTGCGACGAGACTACGGATGCCGCTGCATGCGGGAGCCACGTCGTAATTATACTTGTGGCCGGGATCAAACAGCGCTGTTCCCTGCCGGATCACGTCAATCTGGAGAATGTTATTGGAGACCGCCGTGACGATCTTGCAGACCAGAATCCGCAACGGAAAAGTAATGACGTCCACCTGCGAGCCAAACGGTATGCAGAAAATCAAAAGGAAGAAGGGAAAGAAACAGGCGCGCATGAATTCCGGTCCCCAGGCCAGGCCGATCAAACCGTACAGCCCCACCAGCATGCCGAGGATGGAAACGCGCGGTTGTTGTACGCCGTAGCCGACCAGATGGAGGAGCACACCCCCGGCCAATAGCAGCATCGCCGGCCACCAGGAACGCTGTGGCACAGCCATTAGTTCCTTGTGTTTCCACCACAACAAGCCGAGCACCACCAACGGCACCCAGAGGCCGTGGCTGTCGTCGTACATCTCGTTGACCTGGACAGGACGGTAGGCGTTGTACATCCAGCGGAGCAGTGAGGGGGTGTGGACGTAGCCGAGGGTGGAATTGCCGAGGAGGTGAAAGAGAAACAGCCACGCTCCCAGCAGCACGAAGAAGAGGGTTTTGTTCGGCAAACGATCCCAGAATTCGCGGAATTCAATCCGGAATATCTCGAGTATGCCGTCGTCGGGGGTTGCTTGCGTGTCAGCCACAATACGTTCGGTCAATCTACACTCTAATTTAGGGCCGGACAACGCGATTGTTCGGTCCGTTGTTTTGGGTGCATCTGAAGATTGCCACGCTTGAACCGTCAGGAAGCGGCGTGTTCGGACGTTGCTGCGGACAGGAATGTCCGCGCTCCGGGACCGCTTCAGGAAGCACCCGATCCTTGGACCTGCGGCCGGGCATAGGGTTCAATCCTGGCGATCAGGCCGCGCTGCCAGGGGCGAGTCGAGCGGTGACGTCGGGGGCTTTCAATCCATGTAGTTGCACCGTTTTGTGGCGCGAGGTGGCGCCGCGCACCAGCTCAATACGTCCGCGGCCGCAGCCCAACGTTTCCGCCAGCAAATCAATCAGGGCTTCGTTGGCAGCGGAATCAACGGGCGGTGCGGTGACTTTGATTTTTAGTTCCGCTCCCGCCGCGCCGGTGATTTCGTTGCGGGAGGCGCGGGGCTGGAGCTTGATGGAGAGGAGAACGCCTTCGGGGCTTTCTCGGAGCCAGGGTGGAGCGGGCACACAGGAAAACTTACCCGACGGGAAGCGCGGGCAAAGAGAAAACGGATCCGGACCGGATCACGGCGTGCGGATTCTGTAGAAGCAGGACGGACTGGCCGGACGGTTATCAGTGAATTGATACTGGCCGGAGGAAACCTCCTGCATCGTCCCGAGATTGGTCCAATTCTCGACTGGGATCGACAAATCGGGGGCACTGACGACGGTGTAAGCAACTCCGGGGATTCCAGTCAGAGCCAGTTGCATTTTGCCAAGGGAGGGATTCAAGGCCCCGGTGAATTGCACCGGTTGGGCGCTGGCGGTGGTGAAAGTGGCATCTTCGCCGGCGGAAAAGCCGCCGGAATTCGCAGCCACGATGCGGTAGTGGTATACCGTCCCCGGCGCGAGACCGGTGATCGGCAATCCAAGGCCGGAGGTTTTTACCAGGGCAGGGGAATTGCCCGCAACCACGATGAAGTTCGTCGAGGACCAGGAGCCGTAATTTGTGGTGAAGCCGTATTGGAAACAGTAAACGGTGGAGGTTCCTTGCGGATTTACATCGGCGTTCAGCACCGCGGAAGCCGAATTGATATTCGAAGCGCCGAGGGTCGTGGCGGTGGGCGGCAGGTAGGAGGTTGTGAAACTTCCATCCGCACTGACGACGAGGCCGGCGTTATTGGTGGCCACGACACGATAGTGGTAGACCGTGCCGGGTTGGAATCCGGTGAGCTGGACGGAAACCGGCAGCGAATTGGTGCCGGGTGGGAATACGCCTGAAGAGGTCACCGAGTCGTAATTGGTCGTGACGCCATATTGAAAATAGCAGGTCGTTGATGCTCCCCGGGGATTAATCGTGGCGTTGAGCGTGGCCGAGGTTGCGCCGACGGCTGAAGCGGGAAGCGTGACGACCGTCGGCAGCCAATACGTCGGAGTGTATTTCACCAACACAAAGTCGAGCGGATTGAAGCCCTGGCCGCCGACATAGACGTTGTAATTGGTGTCCACGGCGAGGCTTATCCCGGTGTCATTCACGTTGCCGGAACTGTTGTAGCGGGCGACGGCTTTCTGGGTGCCGTCCGTGCCGAGGTACTTGACGGTGGCAATATCATAACCGGTGGCGGAGGCCTTCGAAGCGCCCGTGACATAGACGTCGTCGGAGGGATCCAGTGCGATAGCGGTTGCCTCATCGTCATCACCAAAGTCGTAGCGCTGCGCCCAAAGTTGGGTGCCCGTCGGGCTGTACTTGATGGTCGCGTAGTCGGATTTTCCTCCCCCGGCCTCGGAGGCGCCCGTCACGAACACATCGCCGGATTTATCCAGCGCGAGCGCAACCGCGAAATCGTTCTTGCCCGCCGGCCCGTCGTAGCGGCTGACCCACAATTGATTTCCGGAGGCGTCGTATTTGATCGTGGCGTAATCACTGCTCTTGTCAATGGAGTCACCCGTGACAAAAACGTTGCCGCCCGAATCCAATGCCAGCGCGGTGGCGTGGTCGGCTGATCCGGACGGTCCGTCATAGCGGGCGGCCCAAAGCTGCGTTCCGGCGCTGCTGTACTTGACCGTGGCATAATCGAAATCCGTGCCGGAGCCTTTGGATTGGCCGGTCACATAAACATTCCCCGCCTGGTCCAAGGCAACGGCTTTGGCATCATCCTCGGCATTGCCCGGACCGATGTAGCGGGCCAACCAGAGTTGGTTGCCGGTCGTGTCATACTTGATGGTCACATAGTTGTAGTGGTCACCCGAACCCTTGGAGGCACCGGTCACGACCACGTTGCCGTATGCATCCACGGCAACGGCACAGGCCTGGTCATCCTTGTTGGCGGTGCCATTGTAACGCGCCACCCAAAGTTGATTGCCGTTGGAGTCGTATTTAACCGTCGCGTAATCCCACCCGTTGCTTTTGGACGACCCGGTAACATATACATTTCCCGCCGCATCAACGGCGAGGGCTTTGGCTTGATCGTCGCCCCCAAGCCCGTCATAAACCGCGCGCCAGAGGCGGTTCCCGCTCGAATTGTATTTGAGCGTCACATAGTCGTAGTTGCCGCTGGCGGATTCCTTCGCGTAGCCAGTCACGTAAACGTTGCCCTGCCCATCCAACACGGTCGCTTGCAGGTAGTCCCCGGCATTGGCCGATCCAGCGTAATTCGTGGTCCACGCCTGATTCAACTGAAAGGAGGTATCCATGACGCTGACCATGACCAGGCCGGTATCCGAAAGGCTGCCGTCCGAGATGGTGTAGCTGAAGAGGGAAGTCCCGACGAAATTGAGCGCGGGCGTATAGACAATATTGGTGCCACTGATCACGACCGTGCCATTGGTCGAGGAAGCACCCGTGATCGAAAGCGAATTGCCATCCACGTCGAAGTCGTTCGCCAGCACGGGGATGGTGAGGCTCACATTTTTGAAGGTGAAAGTATTATCGTCCACCGCGGTCGGCGGGTCATTCACCGGCGTCACCGTCAGGGTGACCGTGGCCACCGCCGAGGTCGCGTAGCTGTCGGTGACGCGATAGGAGAAGCTGTCGGAGCCGTTGTAGTTGGTGGCCGGGAGATAGTAAAACGCGCCGTTGGTGGCCAGGCTGAGGGTGCCGTGGGCGACATTGGTAACCAGCAGGGCACTGAGTGTATCTCCATCGAGGTCGGAGTCGTTGGCGAGAACGCCAGGAGCCGAAACGGTCAGCAAAGTATCTTCGGGCGTGTTGTAGGTGTCGTTCGAAGCGGTCGGCGCAGAATTCAAAATGGTCAGGGAAGCGGTGCGGCTCGTTACCGGCCCGCTCGCATTTCTGACAATGACGTAGTAAGACCCGGCCATCGAGGCGGTTACATTATTACGGGTGAGAGTGGCGGCGGTCGCGCCGTTGATGGCGCCGCCTGCGAAATACCACTGATAAGTCATCGTGGTTCCGCTGGTGGCAACGACAATAAACGTGGCCGTGCCTCCTTTCAGGACAATATTGTCCAGAGGTTGGACAGCAATCAGGGGCGGTGGGCCCGCCGCCCGCGAAACCGCGGGTAAAAGTATGCTGCCGAGCAGCAAACTCAAAGCGAACAGGTGTCGCCACATATTGGTGTTTCTCACAACTCCCACAATCCAGAAATAAGCCAGTTGTGTGCCAAGCCCGCCTTTAGAAACGGTAGGTGAGCTTTATTCGGAAGGTCCGGCCGTCCTGGGGGATCTGGTCCTGCAAATGGAAGCGGGTGGCAGGATCGGAGTAACTGGTATTGAGGATATTGTAAACGCTGGCGGAGAATTCGAGGTTTTTGAGGAGATTCTGGGTAAAGAGCGTGAAATTGAGCACGCCGTAGCCGTCCACCTGAACGCCCGGCACCGTCTGGCCGGTGGTGGTGGTGTAGAGGGTGTCGCGGCTGGTGGTGTATTGGTACTCCAGGCCGGCGTAGATCTTGTCTTTGTAGAGCGGCACGCTGAGGTTGAATTTGAACATTTGCTCGGGTGAATCAGGCAGGCTGCTGCTACCGCCGGAGCGGTCTTCCGCGAATTGGAGGGTGTAGCTAGTGCGGCCACGGATGCCCTTGGGCCAGAGGGCCTCGAGGGCGAGTTCCATGCCCGTGGCGTTGGCGTTGAGGTTCGTGAAGGAGCCGTTTTGCAGGACGATGAGGTCGTCCATCTTGTTGTAAAAGCCGGAAACGGAAGAGCGGAAGTGCGGGCCGATCTGCTGTTCGTAAACGAGTTCGTAAGCGGTGATCTGCTCGGGGCTGATGTTTTGGAAACGCGGGTCGCTCAGTTCGAGAAAGTTGGGCGCGCGGAAGGCGGTGCCGTAAATGGCCTTCAAAGTCGAGGAGGTGAATGGATTGTAAATCATGGCCATGCGCGGGTTCCACTCGCCGTCGAAATCCCCGTACTGATCGTAACGAATGCCACCCACCGCATGGAGGTTGGTGCGGATCGCGATGTCGGCCTGCGCGTAGACGCCGTAGCTGACGAGGTTGCGGTTGGTGCTGCTGAAGAGTTCGCCGGTGTGGTCGTCGTAAAGGCGGTCGCTTTGGCGGAAATCATCACGATACTCGCCCCCGACGGTGAGGACGTGTCGGTCCCAGAATTTCTTTGTGAGCTGGAGTTCCGCGCCCCACCATTCGCCGGACTGCTCCTCCTTGTAAAGCGTGGTGGGCTCGGGATAGCCGATCGTGAAATCGCTACGGTCATAATAGACCTGGGCGTTGACGTCCACGATACCGGGGAAACTGTGATCGTATTTCAGATCGACGTAGTACTGCTGGTCCACGGTGGAGAGGCCGGATTTGTCGAAGACAGTGAAGTATTGAGCGGTCGGGTTGTCCTTTTCGCGATGGCTGAAGGCGCCTTCGAGTGTGAGGCCTTTGTAACTTATCGATGCGAAAGTGTTGGCGAGCTGTTCGCCATCGAGATAGCTGGCAACGCCGTTGTCATATTGGTGGGTATTATATGCAGGAAAAAAGAGATGGGGCGCGCCGTCGCTGGAGTAGTAGGTGCCGGAGACCAAAAATTCCACGCCGTTGGTCAACGATTTCCCGTAGGTCGCCCGCCCCTTGTAGCTATTATATGAGCCGTACTCGCCGGAGACTTCGGCGCCATTCAATTGCCGGCCTTTGCGCGTAATGACATTGATGACGCCGAAGAAGGCGTTGTTGCCGTAGATGACGGCGCCGGGGCCGCGGATGATTTCAACGCGGTCCACGAGATCGATGTCCACGATGAACTCGTTGCCGATGTAGGCGGCGTCGGTGAGGTTGTTGTTCACGCGATGGCCATCCACCATGAGCAGGATGCGGCTGTTGAAATCACCCAGATTCAGGCCGCGCACGCCCAGAAATGAATAATTGCGGTCGTTGGAAACCTGGAAGCCCTGCACGCTGCGCAGCACCTCGGCGAGGTTGCGATAGCCGTAGCGTTTGATTTCGTCCGCGTAAACGATGGTGACGGAGGAGGGAGCTTCGGTGATCTTTTGTTCGAAGCGCGAGGCGCCGTAAACGGTGGAGACTTCCACCTGCATCAAATCTTCGAGGGGCAACTCGGTGAGATCGGCGGATTTGGAATTGGTGCCGGTGTCCGCCAGGCCGTACGCCGGCGCCAGGGCCAAAAGGAGCAGGGCGCCCATCAGGGCTGCGCTCCGGCCGCATTTGCGTCCGAAGCCAGCCGCGACAGCGCGCGCACAGGCACTAAGATATCCGCTACTCATGGTTACCGCGGGAACGGTGGTGATTGCCGGGTGATGCTGAGCAGCTTTTATTCCCGGAGGGGAGCTGCCCGATGGAGCAGGTGGCTTTCGCCCGAAAAATTGACACGACCCGACACGGGCAGGGCACGGCACGCAGACTGCGTAAGGGGGCCTGCCCCCTTGGGTAAACTTGATGACAACTCCGGCCACATTGGCCGGTTTGCGGAAGCGTTTGGGATTCAGGCGGCGCTGTGAGACCATGTGTTTCCGGCGCCGCACTGGCAACCCAGGTGGCAGTCAACAATTACGCGGCAATGAAATGGCGACGATTAAAACGGGCTTTATCGCCCGGGCTGGCCGGACTTTTGTCCGGCCTGCTCGTCGTCGTGGGCGGCGCGCGCGCGCAGGATTCGCCACCCTCCGAATATCAATTGAAGGCGGCGTTTCTCTACAACTTCGCGAAATTCATCGAGTGGCCGCCCAAATCGTTTATCGCCCCGGAGGCTCCGATGGTCATCGGTGTGCTGGGCGAAAACCCCTTTGGCGACACGCTGGAACAAACCTTGCGGGGCAAGTCCTTGAACAATCATCCGCTGGCGGTGAAGCCCATTTCATCGCTGGTGGAAGCCACTAATTGCCACATCCTTTTCATCTGCGCATCCGAGCAGAATCGTCTCGCGGAGATCATCCATTTGGTAAAGGGCACGAGCATTTTGACGGTCGCGGAAATGGACCGCTTTACCGAGTCGGGCGGGATGATTCAGTTCGTGCCGGAAGGCAACAAGATCCGCTTTCAAATCAACGACGAGGCCGCGAAAACGGCGAATCTGAAAATCAGCTCGAAGTTGCTGAGCCTCGCCCTGCGGTCAACGCATTGAGGCGGGAGGATTCTCACGGACGGGAACCCCGGCTCTGCATCATCGCCGAAGGCGTTTTCAGCATCGCCCGCCGGCTGCGCCTCGGGGCGGCGCTTCCGTAAAGTTGGGTGACTTTGCCGGCGGCAGAACTCACCAGGAGCACAGCCATGGATGCATGCTATCTCAATGTAAAGAAATTTTAATGTATCAATATTTGGGGGTGTACCAAGAAAACGGGACACATTTTCGACAAGGCAAATTGCAATATGAAACCCCGGCGCGAAAGCGGGTTGAAACCGTGCGAGCGGCATGGAATTCGCTCCTGCATGGCTGTAAGCAAACGTCGGGGCAATCATATCCATCGTCGGGATGCTCCGGGCGTTCGTGCGGTGTGGGATAGAAATAAATGGTTCGGCTGCAGGACATCTCAATCAAGCGCAAGCTGATGCTGATCATCATGGCCGCGAGTACGCTCGCGCTGCTGCTGGTGGCCGGCGCCTTCGTGGCGTACGAGATGATCACCTGGCGGCATGCCATGACGCGCGACCTGACGACGCTCGCCGCGATCATCGGCGACCGTAGCACGGCGGCCCTTAGTTTTGAGAACAAGGAGGACGCGGAGGAAACCCTCGGGGCGCTGGCGGCGCGGTCGCATATTTCCGGGGCCGCGTTGTACAAGGAAGGAAAGCTGTTCGCCACGTATCCCGCGAACCGGGCTCCGGCGGGGACTTTTCCCGCGTGGCCGGAGCAGGATGGCGCGCGTTTTGAAAAGGACCGGCTGGTGGTTTTCCAGGCCATCAAACTGCGCGGCGAACCGCTCGGTACCATCTGCCTGCAATCGGATCTCGGGGAGATGCACGAGCGCTTCAATCGCTACGCCGTCATCGTGCTGTTGATTCTGCTGGCCTCCTCGGCGGTGACGTATCTTTTCTCCGCGTGGTTGCAGCGGATCATTTCGCGGCCGATTTTTGAGCTCGCCACGACGGCCCGCGCGGTCTCGGTGAACAAGGATTATTCCGTGCGCGTGGCGAAGCAGAGTAACGACGAGTTGGGCCAGCTCACGGCCGACTTCAACGAAATGCTGACGCGGATCCAGTCGCGCGACGCGGCCCTGAGTGAATCCAACGATCTTTTGGAAAAGCGCGTCGAGGAACGCACCGGGGAGTTGCGCGCGGAAGTGACCGAGCGCCAGCGGGCAGAGGCGGGTTTGCAGGAGCAATTCAACCGCATCAGCCTGCTCAACCAGATCACGCAGATCATTTCCGAGCGACAGGACACCGAAAGCATTCTGCATGTGGTGCTGCGCCAGTTGGAGGATAACCTGAATCTGGACCTGGGTTTTGTGGCTTTGTTCGATGAACAGGCTGACACGCTCAATATCGGCGCCTTGCGGGTGAAGAACGCGCTGCTGGCGCCGAAGCTGGATCTGCACGAAAAAATGGTGTTGCCGCTGCCGGAAACCGGCCTGCGCGATTGTTGTGACGGGCAGACGGTTTACCTTTCCGACACCTACAAGTATCCGACGGCCCTGGCCGAACGGCTGGCGGGCGCGGGATTGCGTTCCGCCGTGGCGGTGCCGTTGTTGGTGGAGGGTAAGCTGTTCGGCGTGCTGCTTTCCGTGCGGCTGGCGGCGAACGGGTTTCGCAGCGGCGATTGCGAGTTCCTGCGAATGTTGAGCGAGCACGTGGCGTTGGCGGCCCACCAGGCGCGCCTCCACAGCGAACTGGAGCGCGCGTATAATGAATTGCGCCAGACCCAGGCGACGGTCATGCAGCAGGAACGCCTCAAGGCGCTCGGTCAGATGGCCAGCGGCATCGCCCATGACGTGAACAATGCGCTTTCGCCCGTCGTGGGTTTTGCCGACCTGATGATGCGCGCGGAAACCCTGACCCCCAACGGGAAACGCTACCTCAAGCACATCCGCACCGCGGGTGAGGACATTGCGCACATTGTCGCGCGGTTGCGCGAATTCTACCGCCAACGCGACGAGCAGGAGACCTTGCAGGAGCTGAATCTCAACACGCTCGCCGAACAGGTGGTCGACATGACGCGGCCGCGCTGGCGCGACATTCCGCAATCGCGCGGTGTCACCATCAACGTCCAGACCGAGCTCGCGCCGGATGTGCCGGACCTGCCCGGCATCGAAAGCGAAATCCGCGAGGCACTTACGAACCTGGTGTTGAATGCCGTGGATGCCCTGCCCAACGGCGGCAAGATCACGTTGCGCACGCGGGTGAACCGCGCACCGGTGGTCGATGACGGAGGCACCCCGCCGCTGCGGGTTGAAGTCGAGGTCGGGGACAGCGGCACCGGCATGAGCGAGGAAACGCGCCGGCGCTGTCTCGAGCCGTTCTTCTCCACCAAGGGCAAGCGCGGCACGGGCCTGGGACTCGCCATGGTTTACGGCGTCATGGAACGCCACGACGGCAAGGTCGAGGTCGAAAGCGAACTCGGCAAGGGCAGTACGTTCCGCCTCATATTCCCGGTGCGCAAGGAAGCGCAGACCGCCGTGGTCGCGCCGGAAGTCGGCGAACCCATCCAGCCATTGCAGATTCTTTGCATTGATGACGAGCCGTTACTGCGCGATCTGCTCCGGGAAATGCTGGTACGGGACGGCCACACGGTGGAGCTGAGCGACGGCGGGCAGGCGGGCATCGAAGCTTTCCGTAGCGCGCAACACGGCGGCAAACCTTTCGACATCGTCATCACCGACCTGGGAATGCCCTATGTGGACGGACGCCAGGTGGTGCGGACGCTCAAGGAAGAGTCGCCGGACACGCCGATCGTCATGCTCACCGGCTGGGGTGTGTTCATGAAGGAGGACGGCTCCGCGCCGGCGCAAGTGGATGGAGTGCTGAGCAAGCCGCCGCGTTCGAAGGAACTGCGGGAGGCTTTGGGGCGTCTGACCAAGGAACGCCCGGACGCCGTGCCGGCTTGATCGGAGCGCCCGGAACGAATGTCGCCGCCGGAGCGCCCGTCTCTGATCGGGCGCGTTGGGCCAGCCTCGCGGTACCGCGCCCGTTCGGAGACGGGCGCTCCGCAAGCACCCAATCCCCAGGGCGCATCTCAGTTTCCGGCTTCGAAAGTCAAACTTCTTTTGATGCCCGTTTCCGGCTCGACTCATTTCCACCCCCGTAAACATTGGCTCCTTTGCGGTTTTTGCGCCTCGTTTCCGCGCTCAATAATCTCCCACGGTGGGCGATTATTTTTCACCTTTCTGTGCTTTAATGCTCCCCGGGTGGGTGAAGATCGAAACCATATGAAACGGCCGCGGCCGGCGGCGGTGCCGGAACGCCGAAAGGTTGCCGGTGGACCGGTGCTCCTGGCTCCGGCGCGGAAAAACCGGCGGCACAATCGCGTCGCCACAGGGTGGTTTCCACCTGCGGCCAACCAGTTGAAGACTCCGGCTCGGCAGGCCGTGCCAGCGCTCCGTCCAGGCAATGTCACGCAACAAGTAACACCAAAAAACACCAAAACCACACCCAAACCACGCCAAAACTACACTCAAACAACACGAAAAAACGCGAAAAAACACCTAAACACGCTTAAACCACAACCTGTTCAAATTTTTTCATCCGGCATCCCGCGGCATTGCGGCCAGCTTGCCTGTCGGGATGGAGTGCCTCTGTCCCCAAGGAGCCCGTCTCCAACCAGCCAGCCACCTATTGCCAGCCAAAAGCCAGCTATTGCCACCTAATGCCACGTATTGCCACCAGGACAAACGAAAGCACACCAGATGAAGGACGTTCCGCTTGCCCGCCCAAAGAATCGGCCGACTGCCAAAACCTGAGATGCGCCCGAATCCCCGGTCCCGCC
The DNA here is from genome assembly GCA_964448135.1 of uncultured Verrucomicrobiota bacterium. GTDB lineage: Bacteria > Verrucomicrobiota > Verrucomicrobiia > Limisphaerales > UBA8199 > CAYUVH01. Next base: position 19,855 of record CAYUVH010000022.1, read on the forward strand.
AAATAAAAGCTTGCACGAATTTGTCCCCCCAACCTAAAGTGCCTGCGCAGGCTAATTCATGGGTTAAGTAAATCGAATAGTTGGCCCGAGCGACTTATGAAGTATGAGCGCAGTTAATTTTGCCGTCGGGATTGGGGGTGAAAACGGCCAGGGAATTGCGAGCACCGGAGACATTCTGGCCCGCATCTTTGCCCGCCGCGGCCTTCACTTAAACGCTTACAATGCCTACCAGTCGATTATTCGCGGCGGACACACGTTTCTTACCATTCGCGCCGGCGAGAACCCGGTGCGCAGCATGGGCGACCGGCTGGATGCGTTGATTCCGCTGAACCAGGACGCCATGGATCGGCACCTGAAGCTGATGACGGCCGGTTCCAGCGTGGTGTTCGACGCGGACAAATTGAAACCCGGCACGCCAGCGGCCGGCGTTCAGCTCTGTCCGATGCCGATGAAGCAGATTTGCGGGCCGAACAAGCTTGCGTCGAATACCGCTGCGCTCGGCGCGGTGTTGCAAATGCTGGGCATTGAATCCGAGCCGCTCGAAGCGGCCATCACGAAACAGTTTCGCAAAAAGGGTGATGCGGTGATCGCCGAAAATGTCGGCATCGCGCGGGGCGGATATGATTATGCGGCGAAGAATTTCAAAACGTTCTCCTTCAAGGCGCCCAAGCCGTCAAAGCCAAAGGGGATTGTAACGGGGAACCAGGCGACCGCCATGGGTGGGGTCGCGGCCGGGGTGAAGTTCTACGCGGCGTATCCCATGAGCCCGTCCACGGGGGTGTTGATGTGGATGGCGGCGCACGCACGGCAATTGGGGATCATGGTCCGGCAGGTCGAAGACGAGATTGGCGTGATGAACATGGTCATCGGCGCGGCGCAGGCCGGCTGCCGCGCCATGTGCGCGACTTCCGGTGGTGGCTTCGCTTTGATGACGGAAGCGGTCGGGATGGCGGGCATGATCGAGACGCCGATTGTGTGCGTGGATGTCCAGCGCGCCGGTCCGGCGACCGGCGTGCCGACGAAGACCGAGCAGGGCGACCTCTGGCAGATGCTGGGCGCGGGGCAGGGGGACTATCCGCGAATCATTGTCGCGCCGTCGAGCCAGCTGGATTTGTTTCGGACGATCCCGGAGTTGTTCAACCTGGCCGACAAATATCAATGCCCCGGGCTGGTGCTGGCGGATTTGCTGATTTCCGAGGGCACGTGCAGCGTGGATCCCGATGATCTGAATTTCGAGGCAAAGATTGACCGGGGTGACATGATTTTTCCGAACGGCGAGTCGGATAATCCCTTCGGCGGGGCCAACGACAACGCCTATCTACGCTACAAGAACACGGCCAGTGGTATTTCACCGCGCGCGGTGCCGGGTGTGCCCGGCCATATTCACGTGGCGGCGACGGATGAGCACGACGAGGACGGCACGCTGATCAGCGACGAATTCACGAATCCCATCAAGCGCCGGATGATGGTCGAAAAGCGCGCGCGGAAGATGGAGCCAGTGGTGAAGGAAATAGCCCCACCGAAGCTGGTGGGTCCGGAAAATGCCGCGGTGACGCTGGTGGGCTGGGGTTCCACCGAAGGCGTGATCCTCGAGGCGGTGGAGAAACTCGCCGCGGAGGAAGGGATCGTGGCGAACCAGTTGCCGATCAAATGGATCGTGCCGTTTCACAGCGACGAGGTCGCGCGGATCCTTGGCCGGAGCAAACACGTGATCATCGTGGAGAATAATTTCAGCGGACAGTTTGCGCGCTACCTGCGCTCCGAGATCGGTTTCACCCCGCGCGGCCACATTCGGAAGTACGATGGCGAGCCCTTCATGCCGCACCACATTGTGAACGCCGTAAAGGAACAGCTGGCCGGCAGCACAACGCTTTCCGTGCCCGTCCATGAAATCACCGTTTAATTTATGAACACCGTGGTTGAATCCGCTCCGCCCGCCGAAACCATCAAGTCCGCCGCCCAATTGGTGCGGGACAGTTACAAAGGTAAAATCCATCCGGATTGGTGTCCCGGGTGCGGCGATTTCTCCGTGCTCTCGGCGCTGCAACAGGCTTTGTTCGAGTTGGGACTCAAGCCGCATCAGGTGGTGGTCATCAGCGGGATTGGTTGCTCTTCCAATCTTCCGGGCTACATCAACACCTATGGCATGCACACGCTGCACGGGCGTTCCCTCGCGGTGGGCACCGGCATGAAACTGGCCAACCATGAGCTGAAGGTGATTTGCGTGGGCGGCGACGGCGACGGCTACGGCATCGGCGGAAATCATTTCGTGCACACCATGCGCCGCAATGTGGACCTGACCTACGTGGTTATGGACAACCAGATTTACGGCCTCACGACGGGACAGGTCTCGCCCACCAGCATCAAGGGCATGAAGACCAAGAGTTCGCCGCACGGCAGCGTGGAGAATCCCATCAATCCCATGCCGATGGCCATTGTCGGCGGCGCCACCTACGTTGCGCGCGGTTTTAGCGGCAAACAGAAGCACCTCGTGGAACTTCTCAAAGGCGCCATCACCCACAAGGGCTTCGCGCTCGTTGATGTTTTCAGTCCCTGCGTGACCTATAATAAGGACAACACCTATCAGTGGTTCAATCCGCGCGTCAAAGTGCTGGAGGAGCAAGGCTACGACCCGACCGATTTTCACAAGGCCCTCGATACCGGCTACAAATGGGGCGAGGAAATCCCGGTTGGCGTCATCTGGAAACGCACCGATCTGCCCGCTCTCGAGGACCTCGAACCCGTCCTACACGACGGTAACGGCCCCCTGGCCTACCGCAAGCTGGGCATCACTCAGAACGACGCCCAGGCGCTGATTAAGGAATTGCTGTAGGAGTTTGGGTTTGGAGTTCCGGCTTGTGCCCAATCCATGCCGTTGGGACCAAGAATCCCCCTCACCCCGGCTCTCTCCCGAAGGGGAGGGAGGGCATTCGGACGGCTTACGTTTGAGTCGGTGATTGGTGAAGCCGACTTCCGCGGGTAGTTGGAAAAATGGAGCCGAATTACTTCGGCTGCTTCGAGGGGAGTGCCGGGTTCCAATTTTTCAACTGCATGGATGGGGCTAAAGTCGGCACTCCAAACCCAGGCCTCCTTTCTTTCTTCGTCATTCTTTCGGTCCCGCACAGCGGGATCATTCGTGCTTCGACATTATCTCCCTTCCGTAATTTCCCGGGATTGAATTTGGCACAACATATGCGAAAGTTTTCATTGGAATGTGCCGCGGGCAAGCGCCGGGTCGCAGGGAAAGGTCCACGGACTTTCGTGTTGTATGAATATTCTCGACCTTATCAAGGCGACCCTCTTCTGCGGGGGGTTGGCGTTCCTTACCTACAGCTTTCCGGTTATTGGCCAGGTGGTCATCATCGCCGTATTGACGCTCCTCTGGCTGGGTTACGCCCGCAAAACCATCGCCACCCTGCGCCGCCGCCGTGCGGCTGCCTGAACCTCGCTTCGGCCACAGCCCGCGAGTCAGACTATGGTCTTGGCAGTCCTGCTGCGGCAACTTGTTCACCCGTCCGGGTTGCCCAAGCATGCTTCGAGCTTGAAATTTCCCTGGAGTTTGGAATTTGAAGTTTGGAGTTTATCTGGTGCTTGGAGCTTTTCCTCAATGGTCGTCCAATCGGTCTTCAGTCTGAACCAGTAATTCCACTTTTCCCTTTTTCGTCACTTCCGTCAGGTGCGCCTTCATGGCGGTGCAATCGCCGCGATACAACGGATCAAACAGCGCCAGCAAGGTCTTGGCCTGGCGTCCTTTGCGTCCCAGCCAGGTAGCCAGCCACTGCTGGATTTCCGTCGGCAAAAGAGCGCCCTGGTGAACGGACAGAATCACCAGGTCCGCCGCGGCGGCTTCCGAGGCCGCCACGGCACGCAACTGCGCCAGCCGCAATTCGGTGAGGAGCCACATCTGTTTGATGCATTCGCAGTCGGAGCCGAAATGGCGGGAGAGGCCCAGGCAGAACTCGTTGACCCGCGCCTCGGTGGACTGGTCCTCATACACGGCCACGGTGGTAAACCGTTTATGGCCCTTCCCGCGAGGGTTTACCTGCAGCTTGGCCATGATGGGGTCCATGCGCGCTCGGATTGTTCCGAGCAACGTCCGCCCTGCGCCGAAAGCCGTCAAATCATATTTTGCCGGGGCGCACCTGAATCCCGCCGGCTAGTTCTTTTTGAGCTCAAAATGCCGCGCGCCGGGGGCGTCGAACGCGGGGGGAATTGTCGGGTCTCCCGGCGCATACCCGGTCAAGGAGAGGCGGTTTCCCTCCAGCTTGTAGATGGCCGTGCCTTTCGCCCCGATCATCCGGGGTCCCGGGCAGTCCATGATGACGTATTGAATCTGGTGGGGCGTGGTTTCCTCCCGGAGGATGAACGAACCTTTGGCCCAGTCATTCTCGTTCCCGCCACGGAATTCCATTATATTCCCGGTGAAGATCATTTCCCGCGTGCCTTCGGTGTTTTGCCCCAATTCGCGTCCGGTCCATTTTCCCTGGAGGGCGGTCAGGTCTGATTTGGGGGTGGTGGCGCAGCCGGCGGTTGCGAGGACAATCAAAATGCCTGCCAATCCAAGAAACGTTTTCAGTTTGTTCATTTGTTCACCTTTGTATTTTTGTATTCTGCCCGCCTCTTGATGGACGGACAACTGTAAGCATTGTTCCTCACGCGGATTGTGCCCGCCATAATTCATGGCGAACTCTTGCCGAGTATCGGCGGCACACGTCTTTTTTCATTTTCTGGCAAAAGGAAAAGCGCGGCGCCGGCGACTCCTGCGCCAGCCAGTCCCAGCCACAACCAAGCTGGGAGATGGATTTCCACGACAGAACTCGTGAGGCGATCCCCATTTGCATTGCCAGTATGTGATGCGATCACCTTGGGTTTCCATGGCCCCCAAGCGAGACTGGCGACAAACGCAGTTCCCACAGCCCCAAGAATTATTATTCCCATCCACTTGCGGCCCGGAAGCCTCATTTGACACCCTTTACTCCGGCTTGTCTTCTTCCGCCAATTTCCGATAAAGCGTCGCCAGGCTGACTCCCAACGTAATGGCGGCTTGTTCCTTGTCGCCGCCGGCTTGGTCAATGGCGCGCTGCAGATACGCCTGTTCCTGCTGGCGCAGGAAGGACTTGAGCGACGGCATGTCCGCGCCACCGGGCGCGAAGGCAGTCGGCGTGATAGTGGCGCCGCCTGAGCTGGCTACGGGCGGAATGAGCGGATGATCCAATTCCGGCAAGGTGGGCAGTTCCGCAGGGGTATTGCGTACTTCCAGATTTGGATGGGTGGCGGCCACTCGTTCGACCAGGCTGGGCGGCAAATCGCCGGCCTGGATAAGGTCCGACTCGCACAGGGTCACGGCGCGTTCCATGGCATTTTCCAATTCGCGCACATTTCCGGGCCAATCGTACGCGCACAGAATGTCCATGGTGTGGCGGGATACCTGGAAATGCCGATGCGTGGCGGGCGCGATCTTGGTGCGCAGAAAGTGGGCGATCAGCAGGGGAATGTCGTCTCGCCGTTCCCGAACGCTGGGGAGTTTGATCTGGATGACATTGAGCCGGTAGTAGAGATCCTCGCGAAAGTCGCCGGTCTTGATTTTCTTTTCCAGCGGTTCGTTGGTGGCGGCCACCACGCGCACGTTTACATAGACGGGGGCGTTGTCGCCCACGCGACGCACCTCACGCTCCTGGAGCACGCGCAGCAGGCGGCTTTGCAGCAGGGGCGGCATCGAGCCGATTTCATCGAGGAAAATCGTCCCGCCGTCGGCTTCCTGAAAAAGGCCTTTCTTGTCGTTGATGGCGCCGGTGAATGAACCTTTGCGATGGCCGAACAATTCCGATTCGAGCAGGTTTTCCGGCAGCGCGCTGCAATTGATGGGGACGAAGGGGGCGTGCTGACGGCGGCTGTTGAAGTGCAGCGCCCGGGCCACCAGTTCCTTGCCGGTGCCGCTTTCGCCCAGCACGAGTATGGTGCTCTCCGTGTCGGCCACGCGCTCAATCAGTTTGAAAACAGCTTGCATGGGCTGTGCATTGCCTATGATCTGGCTGAATTGGTACTTCTTTTTAAGCTGCTTGCGCAGGTAGGCGGTCTCGGTGATGGCCGCGTTGTAGGAGAGCGCGCGCTGCACCGCGAGCTTGAGCTGGTCTATTTTGAAAGGTTTTTCCAGGTAGTCGAACGCGCCGTTTTTCATCGCTTCGACCGCGGTTCCGATGGTGCCGTAGCCGGTCACGACGATCACCACGGCGGGTGGGATCAGTTCCCGCGCTTTCTGGAGGATTTCCAGCCCGTGCGGCTTGGTTTTGTCCAGGTAAAGATCAGTGATGACCAGGTCGGGCGACTGGCTGCTCAGGGCGGCGAGCGCGGGCGGTTCGCTGGTGAAAGGCAGGACTTCGTGGCCGTCCTGACGAAGGAACTCCGAGACCATCTGGACCATGGTCAAATCGTCGTCCACCAGGAGTACTTTCGCCATTTACGCAGGCTAGTTCATGGGTGGCGGGGTCGCAAGCGCCAAGCCTGGATTCCCGTCCCGGCGCCTCCGCCGTGTGGGAATAAGGCAGGAGTGTCTCATGTTTGGTGAAAAAAATGGCGTTCGATGCCCCAAAAGGCATTTTCCCGGAAAAAAATCGCCTGTTCCGCAGGCATCGCAAAATCTGGCCACCAGATTGCTTTAAGGAAAGCATCCTGCGGTCGTTACGCAAATACGCAGGCAGTAGTTTGGCTTTTTTGGCAGTACTGAATTTTGCAATGGTGACAACATTAAATCCGGGTGAAGAGGCGCAGTTGGCTCAAACAATCGAAATGTTTGAGGTCATCACGCAGTCACAGCCCACCGACTACCAGTCGCTGGAGATCCTGAAGGAGGCCTATTCCAAACTTGGCCGCGAGAAGGACGTCGTCGGCACATCCAAGCGCATCGCCCAGGCCTACATGCACATGGGTCAGTTGTCCTCGGCGATCCTCGAATACGAAACCATTTTGCAGCGTTTCCCTGGAGACCCGGATGTTCAGAAGGCGCTGAAGGAAATTGAGAGCAAAGCCACGACGATCGGGGCCGATCCGATGCCGGTGTCGGAACCGCTGCCGACTGCGGCGCGCGGAACCTCCGCGGCGGGTAAACCGCTCAAGCACGGAGGGGTCGGCGTCGAGGACGGCCGCGCGATGGTGCACAAGCTTTTCGTGGACAGCAAAGTCATCACCGCGGGTGACTTTGACTTGTGCTGGTCCACGCCGGACTTGACGGCGCCGCCGAGCGGAGTCAGCGAGCCGTTCATTCAATTGCTGGCGGACAAAGGCATCGTGCCGATCGAAAAATCGATCAAGTTGCTCGCCGAGCGCTCGCGTTGCGCGTATCTGCCGCTGGGGCAGTATGACATTGAAATGGATCTGGCGCGCAAATTCACCGCGGAGACCTGCCGGCGCTGGTGCGTCCTGCCTTTCGATCGCATGAGCAAGACCGTGATGGTCGCGACGGCGAACCCTTTCAACCAGCAAGCGGCGAAGGAACTCGGTGAAAGCACCGCGCACCGCCTCGTGTGGTACTTGGTGCCGCCCAGCGATCTCGTGACCAACCTGCGCAAGGTATTCCGATAGACCGTTATGGCAGCCGCACCCGTAAAAACCTTTGGCGAACGCATCGCAGAAGCCCTCGTAGAGGATGGGCTGCTTACCGCGAAGCAGGTGGGCGAACTGCTCGAGCAGCAGAAGAAGGAAGGCACCCGGCTGCTCAAGTTGATCCTGGACAAGGCTTTCGTCAGCGAAGAAGACATGGCGGTCTCGATGGGCCGCGTGCTCAACGTGCCGCCCATCCACCTGGCCCGTTTGACGGTGCCGATGGACACCGCCGACCTGGTGCCCCGCGAGCTGGCGCACAATCACAAGGTCGTTCCCGTCTCCCGCCTCGACAGCAAATTGTATTTGGCGATGGCGGACCCGTTGAACGTCATGGCGCTCGACGACGTGCGCCGGGCGACCAAAATGGAAGTGGTGCCGATGATCGCGCCGGAAAAGGCGATCCTCGACAAGCTCCAGGCCATCGATGCCGCGAAGAGCGGCAGCATGGAGGACATCATTCAGGATGCCCAGAAGCGCGGCGAGGAAGAGGACTCCGATAATATCGAAGTTTCCAAGGTCGCGTCGGAAGAGGTCAACCTCGACCAGCTCGCGGCCTCCAGCGAGGAAGCGCCCGTCATCAAGCTGGCCAACCTTATTCTCGTGCAGGCCATCAAGGACCGCGCGAGCGACGTGCACATCGAGCCCTTCGAGAAGGCGCTGCGTTTGCGTTACCGGATTGACGGTGTTTTGACCGACGCCACCCCGCCGCCGAAGCAGATGCAGATGGCTTTGATTTCCCGCTTCAAGATCATGTCCAGCCTGGACATCGCCGAACGCCGGCTGCCGCAGGACGGCCGCATGCGCGTGCGCGTGAGCGGCAAGGACTACGATTTGCGCGTGTCCATCATGCCGACGGTGCACGGCGAAAAGGTCGTGCTCCGCGTGCTGGACAAGACCAATCTCTCGGCGAGCATCGACAAACTGGGTCTGGACCCGGACACGCTCCAGCAGTTGAAGGCCGCCGTGGACGCGCCGCACGGGTTGATTCTCGTCACCGGCCCCACCGGCTCCGGCAAGACCACGACGCTTTATTCCGCGCTCAACGAACTCAACAATCCGATTTTCAATATCGTCACGGTCGAAGACCCCGTCGAATTCCAGGTGCCCGGCATCAACCAGGTGCCGGTGAAGAAGGAAATAGGCCTGACGTTCGCGAGCGCCCTGCGCTCCATCCTGCGCCAGGACCCGGACATCATCATGATCGGTGAAATTCGCGATACGGAAACCGCGGAAATTGCGGTCGAATCTGCGTTGACCGGTCACCAGGTGCTGAGCACGATGCACTGTAATGACGCCCCCGGCGCCATCGCGCGCCTCGACGACATGGGCATCGCGCCCTTCCTGATTTCCTCATCCGTGATCCTCGCCTGCGCGCAACGCCTCATGCGGCGCATCTGCTCGCATTGCAAGGAACCCGTGACCTACTCGCCGAAGATGTACCAGGACCTGAACATTGACCCGAGCATCTTCGATGGCACCACCTTGTTTCGCGGCCGTGGTTGTGAACGCTGCAAAGGCTCCGGTTACGCCGGCCGTATGGCCATCATCGAGGCCATGACGGTATCTGACGAAATCCGGAAGCTCGTCATCGCCCGCGCCAACACGCGCGAAATGGGCAAGGTCGCCATCGGCCAGGGCATGCGCACGCTGCGCATGGTGGCGCTCGACCGCGTGCGCGAAGGCGTCTCCACCCTAGAACAGGTCCTCGTCCTTACCTCGTCGCACTAAGCTTTGTAGTGGTGCCCCATCCTCCAGCCCTCGGACAGTGAAATGCCGCTGCGCTGCTCGAGGGCGAGCGGGTGGTCGGTCGGTTCCACCACGATGCGTGGACGGAGACCCTGTCCCTGGTAATGGGCCGTGGTTTTTAAATCCAGTTTGATGCAGAGCCAGCCGAAGAACGGCCCGATGTCCGGCGTGTCGAAGTGCTCACAGTAGAACTCAAAGTTCTCCTTTTTGTGCGAAACCCAGACGCCCCAGCCGTGGGATCAGTATTCGATTCCTCAAATCCACATCAAGGACCCACCCGATGGGGTTGCGCCCCGGCTGCCCGCTCAAGGCATTATTCTGGCAGGCGCATCGGCCGGGAGTAAGAAAGTCCAGGGAGCGCGGAGGATGCGGCGGGCGAGAGCGAGGAAGAACTGACGGCGTTGAGGGCCCCGGACGTTGCGCGCCCGCAGGGAGACGAACAAGGCAAGCGCGAAGCTCACCGTGACATTCAGGGCTCCAATGCCGAGGATGCCGATGACAATATCCAGGAAGGCATGATAAGCGATTTCCGCCGACCCCAGGGCGGCAAACGCGGCAGTGACCTGGCCGGTGGACAAGGTGACGTGACGGACATCCAGCGGCAGTCCAAAGAAAGCCGCGATGAATGGGAACAGCCCGAGCATGAAGCCCAGCGAAATGTTACCGGCAAGGCCGGCGATATTTTGACGAAGCCAATGGGCCCAGTGTTTCACGCGAGTGGGGCCGAGCCAGCGTTGCAGCCGGCGATGGTGGGCCAGCGCGGGCTCGAGTTGATGCAGAACAAACCAGTTGTCGGCCCACGCGGCCACGAGGCTGGAGGCCCAGAGCAGGACGCCAGTCAGGATGGCGAAGATCCACGCGGCACTTGCCGGAGAAACTGATTGGAGGATCACCTCCGCCTTGTGGGTATCCACGACATGATGACCGCGCCACGCGAAGAGGGCGAAGTCGAGCAGCCAGGTGGCGGGAATGACGAGCGCGAGATTGCCGATGACCGCGGCGATCTGCGAGCGGATGAGGAAGACGACTTCGTCCACGAGGGCTTCCAGTTGGGCGGGGGTGCGCAGTTCCTCCATGCGCCGCGCCAGGGCCGGGGCCGTCGCGGCCGGCTGCTTGGTCGCGAGGGTAAAACCACAGAGCTGGATGGCGACGAAGCTGGTGGCGTAGTTGAGGCCGAACAGCGCGCCTTGAAAAAATCCCGCCAGGGCCAGCTTGGCGCAGAGAAGTTTGATCAGCGTGGTGAAACCGGTGATGGCTCCGCCCCCGGCGGCGCTGCGCAACATGGCGAGGTATTCCCGGCCATTGCGCGCCACGTAGTGCTCGCCCGTCTCGGCGTTGCGCTCCACGATCCGGCGCGTGAGGAGGTGCAGGTTTTGGCGGAACAGCTCCGTGATGCTTTTGCGCGCGTGGTTTTGGCGCACCAGGTCCGCCACCAGCGTCAACGTCCGGGCGATGTTTTGCTCGGGTGCCGCCCACATTTCGAGCAGCAATTCCAGGCGATGCAACTGGCCGCGCAACCGGGCCAGGTCGTAAACCAGAGCCGTGTTGACCCCGGTGCGCTCGAGTTGCGATGCGGCTTGGTCGAGCGCGGCGTCGCAGCCATCCAGCAGGACGTGCACGCGGTTCAGTTCCGCGACCCGTTGGTCCGCTGCCCCGCCGCCGTTGCGCGAGGTGTCCAGCAGGGCCATGAGGGCGAGAGGCAGCTTTTGAAACGGCAAATCACGAAGGTGCATCGCAGGCAGGCGTCCCCGCACTTCACGCCGCGAGCCCGCCACGCAGATCCGGTCGGCCAGTTGGCCGAGCGCATCCTCCAGGTCCGTGCGCATGCCGCTCCAGTCGGCGGCGGCATCGGCGTACTCGTCCTGGAAGATCGACACTACCTGCCTGGCGAGTTCAGGTTCGAGCTGTTCCAGCCAGTCGGCATCCGAGGCGTGCGGAAAGAGACGGTCGAACAAGTCATCGAGGTTGCGGGAGTCAGGCGGTTCGGGCAGCACGCGGGCGAAGATTCGAGAGATCAGTTCGTGCGAGAACGCGGCGCCGCGGGGGAGGCCCGTGTCCGTGAATAAATCCAGCGCCTGGGTGTCGCGCACGAGGGAGCGCAAGGTGCGTCCGATCTGCTCCCGGGTGCCCGGCTGGCGTTCCAGCAGTTTGAAGAGCAGCCGCAGGCGCGTAGCCGGCACATCGAGCCGAATCCAAGCCAGCAGGTCTTCCGCCCAATCCAACCGCGCCGACAGGGGCAAAGTGGGGTTCGCGCGGGAAAGCAGGGTGTCCATGGTGGGACGTCCCTGCCAGATGGCGAGGCGTTCTTTGAATTTGTTGAGCCAACTCATCGCCTGCTTCGAAGGCGTTGCCGCCGGGAGAACGTGGTAATTCGGTTCGGCGCCTGGGGTTGGGCGCCGCATACTTATAGGCGATGGAACTGAAGGCGGCGATTTTTCTTTTGGGGAAAAAGAGTGGGCCGGCCAGGGCCGATGCCTGCAGAGTCCGCGGCGGCGTTGAGGATTCGCGGATGGCCGCAGCATACTTTTGACCGCCTGGATTCTTCGCGCTGAATTTCATTTGCAAGCCGGGCGGGGTGGGCCAATTTGCGGCATGCTCACGTTGGAAGAAGCCCAGGCAAAAATTCTGGCGGCCGTTCCGTCGCCGGCGTGCGAAACTGTTCCCCTGTCGCAGGCTCACGAGCGCGTGGCGGCGGAGCGGGTCGAGGCGGCGGTGGATTTGCCGGGGTTCGACAATTCCTCGATGGACGGTTACGCGGTGCGGGCCGGGGACGTGGCCGGCGCGAGCGGCGAGCGACCGGTGAAGCTGCGGTTGGCGGGTGAGGCGGCGGCGGGGCTGGTGTTCCCGGGGCAATTAAGCGAGGGCGAAACGGTGCGGGTTTTCACGGGATCGGCTTTGCCGGCGGGCGCTGACGCGGTGGTGATGCAGGAGGACACGCGGAGCGAGGGGGATCAGGTCTTCGTGCTCGACGCGGCCAAGCCTTGGGAGAATGTCCGGTTTCGCGGCGAGGACGTGAAGCGCGGCGCGGTGCTGATCGAGCCGGGCGAAATCATCAATGCCGGGCGAGTGGGGTTGCTGGCGGCGACGGGCGCCAGCTCGGTGAAGGTGGGGAGAAGGCCGGTGGTGGGTTTGCTGGCCACGGGATCGGAGTTGCGCGAGGCGGGGCAGCCGCTGGGCGCAGGACAGATTTACGAAAGCAATCGTGTCGCGCTGGCCGCGCTGGTGAAGCAGGCGGGTGGCGAGCCGAAGGTGCTGCCGCTGGTGCCGGATGATCTGGAGGCCACGAAGCGCGCGCTGGCAGAGGCATTGGCGGCGTGCGATGTGCTGATTACGTCGGGTGGGGTTTCCGTGGGGGCCAAGGATTTTGTGAAACCGGCGATGGCCGCGGTGGGCGGGGAATTGGGTTTCTGGAAGGTGGCGATGCGGCCGGGGCGGCCATTTGTGTTTGGGCGGTGGGGAAACAAATTTCTGTTCGGATTGCCGGGCAATCCGGTCTCGGCGGTGGTGACCTTTCTGCTGCTGGTGCGGCCCGCGTTGTGGCGGTGGGCCGGGGCGAAGGACGTCTCGGAACCGGGTCAGACGGTGGTGCTCTCCGAGTCCTTGAGCAATTCGGGCGAGCGGCGTCACTTCATGCGGGTGCGGGTGGATGAATCGGGCCGGGCTGCTTCGTCCGGCTTGCAGGCGTCGCACGCGCTGAGTTCGCTCGCGGCGGCGAATGGATTCGTGGACGTGCCGCCGAAGGCGACGTTGGCGGCGGGGACCAGCGTGAGGGTATTGCGCTGGGGGTGAGAGGGCTAAAACTTGCGCCGCGGAAATTCAGTGATGGGGCCGGATGGAGTGATGCTCTTGGGCGGAGGCGGCGGGGGCGGCTTGGGCGCACCCGGGATGGTGAAAGCGGCCTGCTCCTTGTTCTCAGGAAAGAGCGAGGGCAACGTCGGCAGGGAGAAGGGATTGGCGGCCGGCTCGGCGGCAGCGGGTTTGGCAACTGCCTTGGGGGCCTCGGCAAAACCGGGGGTGGCAAACGGACTGGCGGGCTGAGGATAAAGCGTTTGCGCGCTCAACTCGGAGGCGGTGGTGGGCATGCCGAGCATGTGGCGATATTCCTCCATCATGGTCTTGCGCTCTTTGTTGCGCTCCTCGCCGGCGTCGGGCTTGTTGTCGAGATTGAACATGTCCCGGGTCATGGAGTCGCTCACCTCGGGAGCGGCCTTGGTCCCATCCCAATCGGACTTTATCATGTTGCGCAGGTCATTGGCGCGCGCGCCAAGTTCACCCGGCAGCTTTTCGTCGGGCCGGCGGTTGAACCCATCGCGGTAATCGTCCGTGCCCGATTTTGGCTGGCCGAACAACCCGGTTTCGCGCATCCGGGCCCGCTCGGCGGAGCGGCGGTTCATGCGCTCGTAAAAAGCTTCCGTCGCGGAGAGGGTCTTTTTCTCGCGGCCGTCGGGCCCGATCTCCGGCAGGTTGAGAAAGCTTTCGGCGGAGGGGTTGTCGAACAGATCCTCGGGGCTGAGCAACACCCAGTTTTTTTGTTTCTCGAGGAGCTCCTTGACCTTCTTGCTGTTGATGGCCGGCGGGGTCGGGGAGCGCGGTAATTCCGCAGGCACGCCATCCATGGAACTACGGGGGACGAATCCCTGGAGGGGGCGTTCGAGGTCTTCCTCCAGCAGCTTGAGGCCATCACGACGGGTATTGAGCTTCTGCATGTTCGTGATGACCTCGGCGTTGCCGGGATCGGCGAACTCGATGGCGTTGCCATGGCGGCGGTCAGCGGCATTCGCGTTGGGCGCGGCGACTGACAACGTCAGCAGCGACACCAGCAACCAGCAGACAGCCGGGAGACTTATGGACCTCGGATTCATTTGACCATCTCAACTCTAAGCCATGGCATGAGACAGGTCAAAAGTGATTTCCGCTCAAACTGGCCGGGCAGTTCGTCCGCCAAGGCCAGGCGCCGGGGCAAAAAGAATTATTTAAGCAGGTTGTACCTTTCGCGCCTTTAGGCGTCCTTTGGTGTTTTTCCGTGTATTTGGAGTGTACCTTTGGCGACTTTTGGCGCACTTTGAGTGTACCTTTGCCGTCCTTTGGTGTCTTTTCGTATTCTTATGGCGTCCTTTTATTTGCCGCAGTGGCAATACGTGGCAATAGCTGGCATTAGGTGGCTTTTGGTTGGCAATAGGGGGCGAGGGAGGGTGGCCCGTCTTCGCCAAGCCTGTAGCCTGCGCGAGGGCGCTTCCGCCTACGTCTGACTACGGCGAGACAAGTCGGCGCGACAAGCTGGCGCGGTGAGGCGATAAAACGCGTTATGCGGTTCAGCTTTTTTGCGATATGCATGTCTGCCCAGGCTCCGGCACCGGCGACGGGGACGCATTGAGTCGCAACCGCGTGGGTTCCGGCTGAACCGGGAGCGACGATTCAAATGTCAAAGAACAACTTTTTCTTGATACGGGTTCCGACGAAATCGGGAACCATTTCCTCCTACCGCCAGATATTTTGCACGGCGCGGCGGAGGTGTCAAGCGGCCGCCGCGGGAGGTGGTGGGCGAGTGTGTGCTTGAAGGCGGGGGAGCATTCCGTTGAAGAGGAAGCGCGCCCTCAAAACAAATTATCGGTGGCGACGCGAACCGTTGCGGTTTCGGACGACCGGCAGGTCGTCCCTACCAGAAGAAATTGCTCATAGCCCCGCCCACGATGGCTTGGTGGGTCTCCCGGACCGATTGGAGCGTAGAAGCAGGAAAGGAATCTGCCCAGAGTCGGAGATTCTTCCGCACCAGAAATGAGAGAAATAGCCGGCAAAGATTTAACGCAAAGGGCGAAAGGCGCAAAGACGCGAGGAAAGATTTTCCGACCCATTGCGGCCTGGCGGCTTTCGCCCCTGGCGTTGGTTCCCCGGTTGGCGATCCTCGATTGTCGGAAGCCACCGAACCACCGGCTTGACCCAGACCCTGAATTGAACCTCACGGTTCCGTTGGCCCTTGTCCTTCTTTCCGGGATGGTCACGTTCGGAGTCGCTTCGCTGGCAGCCGTTGCATATTGTTTTTTGCCCGGAAGAGATATGAGAACGACGTGGCCTAACCCGGCTCAGGCACTGGACGGCGGGAATTCGCGTCGGTTCCATGCGCAACGCCCATGGCCCGCCGCCAGTGATGGGCGTCGTTGGACCACATAGCGAGTATGGGTTGCGACGCAGAAATCATCGCCATTGGGCCGTTCTCGAAAAGGCTTGTCCCCGCTCTTGGTTATCCTGCGGAGCAGTATCGCGGGGTTGAAGAGGGAGCAACGGTGGTCACCACAGTTTTCGAGGCATTTGGATCTACGCAGAGCGAGAAGCTTTCACAGTGTTTTGGAGTTGGGCGGTGGGAGTTGGGGCGGCACGTTCTGGATGCGACCAAGGCGGACGTGGGCGCTCTGCGACGGGAGTTCGACGAGTCGGGGGCAGAGCACTTCCTGGCGTTGCGTGAGGCCGGCTTTCAGTTCTACTTTATGCCGAACGGATAAAATGAGCGCGGGGTCCAACAGAGTACCAGAAGCGACGGCGGGATGAGCCTCCTGTTTCACGCGGAACACCGGTTGCCTGCCGCGCCCCACCACACACGTTAGTCCAAGCATCCTTATGGAAAGCCCGCCAAGCCGTTCGCCAGTCCAAGAACGCCCTGACAGACTGTCGGCTAATGGCGGCTGGGCCCTCTGTTCTCGAATTCGGTCGCTCTGGGTCCGCTGCCACCGCTCACTTTCGCGTTAGGTGTCATCAGCCATGCGTCCATCCAATAACATAGTTGAGGATTTGGCGCCGAAGACGGTGGTTATCAAAGGCAAGGCGCATCTATTTGCTTTGCTTTCGGCGATTTGGACAGCGTTCACGCTGTTGGGAGTGTTTTTCTTTCGAGATTATCGCGACCCCGACCTTCGCTGGATGATTGTGACGATCGCGGTGACGATTTGGGCATTGCACCTTATTTTCATTGCGTTGAGCATTTTGTTTTGGATTGCCGAAACGCCAAAGCAGGTTCTGACCGTTGAAAGCGATGGAGATGACGTGGGAGGAGATTAAATGCTGACACCTGACAAATCGCCGAAGCCAACCGCCGTTGGCGCTGGCTGCTCCGCTGTCGTTGTTCGCGCCGCGAGGCGGCGGAGGCTCAGTTGGGACCTTATACCCTAAGAGCTCGCCTATGGTAAAGGTCATCGCCCCAAGATTGTCGCTCGACGAGTGTAGAAACGAGCGGGAACAGGCATTTTTGGAGTGCCTCAATCGACGAGCGGAGGCAGGGTGCTGGAATGCTGATGCTTGGATTTGGGACGACCGGGTTGTGCTTGGCGTTTGTCCTAGTGATCCCGACTGTAACTGCGTCTTACGATCGCTTCGCGTGGACTTCGATGGCGATCGCCTGGCATTTGGCCCTGATGAAACGCGCCAGTTCGTAACTGACCTTGATGCCAGCCGTGCGGGTGTTACGGTAATGACCGGCAAGACGCCGGAGGAGTTGGCCGCCATCGCTGCCGACTGGCTGGAACGAGAGATGAGCCGCCCTATTGTTCGAAATCGCTGGTTTCGCCTGGGTTTTAACAGGACTTCGTGGGTTCTCCAGGATACGGGCGAGACCCTGAGTGTTAGCGATTCTGGAAACAAGGGAACCCGGCAAGGGTTGGGTGCGCCGAGCGAAAGTGTAAAGGTATGGCCCGTGTGAAACTCGCCGCAGCTAACAAAGTCCCTGCAGCGAAAGTGGCGGGCGCAGGATGTTTCATGCGGTGGTCGTCATGACTTTCATTCCGATCCTGGCGCACGGAGCAGGGCCGTGGCAGGGCAAAACCTCAAACCCAGCCAGGAGGAAATCTAAATGGTGGTCCGTTTCTGTGTGCCGTACGATGAATGGAAGATGACTGCTGAACTGAGCCGCCTCCATCTTCTGCCGTTGGGCGCGGCCTTAAAGCTATGAGCATGATCACTGAAGTTGCGCTGGTTTCCAGAGCCAAGACGGACGAGTTCAGAGGCGGGTATGGCGGCGGGGCGGGGCGGGTGGCTTCGTTCCTCGGCGGTTTTAGAAATAGTCATGGCTGAGACTTGCATGAATCGGTTGTGAACAGGGAAGACGCATCAAAACGGCGGCATCCAGTAAATTTCGAGGGTTCTGTCGAAGCAGGTTCGAGCTGATGCGTGAGTTTTCTGCCGTTCCGGGTGGGGCTTGGGCTGCCTTGGGTTGTGAAAGAGCCAGTTGCAGGTTTCGCATCTTTTTGTTTTACTGGGGTGGACTTCATTGAACCAAGAGGTTTGGGGTGGGTCGAGTTCTCATGATTGGGTCATCTGGGATAAGATTGGCAATCGCGGCGCTTTCCCTGGGTTGCGCGGGGAGCGTGGCTTTTGCGCAGGGGGCGGATACTTTCAATCCCAACGCGGATCGCGGGGTTTACACCATGGCCGTATTGAAAAACGGCAATGTGGTCCTGGGGGGCGCATTTCAGAATCTAGGAGGGCAGGCGCGAAATTGTCTCGGACGCGTTTCCACGAACGGAAGTTTCGACAGCCTTTTTAGTCCCGGGGTGATTGGGTCGGCGGTGAATTGCCTGGCGGTTCAAAACGACGGCCGGATTCTTGTCGGGGGACAGTTTCGTTCGCTCGCAGGAGCGACACGCGACAACATCGGAAGATTCAATGCCAATGGAACCCTGGACACGTTTAATCCGGCGGCGAGTAATGCCGTTCATTGTCTGGCTTTGCAGCCCGACGGCATGGTCCTGGTGGGCGGTAGCATAACCAATCTGGGCGGGCAGCCACGCAACTTTCTCGGCCGGTTGGATGCCCTGGGAATCCTGGATACCAATTTCAATCCCGGCGCCAACGGTCCCGTCAACTCCATTGCGGTGCAGGAAGGGGGCGGCATGGTTGTGGCCGGGGCGTTTACCTCGCTGGCAGGCGGTTCGCGGAGCTATATCGGGCGGCTCTCCACTTCGGGGTTGCTCGACACCAATTTCAATCCGGTGATGGATACGAATGTACTGTGTGTGGCGCTTCAGGCCGACGGGAAGATTCTGGTCGGCGGTGAGTTCACGAGTGTCAATGCCACCAGCCGGCAGTTTCTGGCGCGCCTGAATCCGGACGGAAGCCTGGACCCGGGATTCGACCCGGGTGCCGGCGC
Source organism: uncultured Verrucomicrobiota bacterium (assembly GCA_964448135.1). GTDB lineage: Bacteria > Verrucomicrobiota > Verrucomicrobiia > Limisphaerales > UBA8199 > CAYUVH01. The sequence goes on from CAYUVH010000022.1 coordinate 38,333, forward strand.
CAGCGTCCATTCCTTCGCTTTGCAAGCGGACGGTGGGATCATCGTGGCCGGAGCGTTTACGAATCTGGCCGGGGCCGCGTGCGATCACCTCGGCCGGTTGAATTCCGACGGCACATTTGACGCCAGCTTCAATCCCGGCGCCAGCAGCAACGCGCTGGCCCTCATGATCCAGCAGGACGGCCGGGTACTGGCGGGGGGGACTTTCACGAACCTCGGTGCGAAAGCGCGGAACAACATCGGCAGAATTACGAACGGGCCGCCAACGGAAATCCTGAGTGCGAATGGAACGAATCTTTCGTGGGTTTTTGGAGGAACGGCGCCGCTCACCTACTGGGCGCACTTCGACATTTGCACAAACAACGTCTGGGTGACCAATCTCCCGAGCCCGGCGCGGGTGGCCGGCGGGTGGGAATTGCCTGTGGCAGGCCTTCCAGCCAACCCGTCCATTCGTGCCTATGGCACGGTGATTGGCGGACGATTCAACGGATCCTGCTGGACGCTTCAGACTTACGCGGGTTCGCCGGCGATCCTGCTGCAGCCCGCGGGCATTACAAACAATGCGGGCACCAACTTTATCCTGAGAACCGTGGGTGAGGGGCAGGCCCCGGTCACCTACACCTGGTATCGAAACGGCAGCGTGGTAACCAACGACGGAAATGTAATCGGGGCAACCACGCCCAATCTCACGCTGAAGTCCTTGAGCGGAGCCAGTGCCGGCGGGTATTCCGTCGTGATCAGCAGTTTCACGGGTACAGCGACAAGCAGCGTGGCGACCGTGGTGGTTCGGGACCCTATTGTCCTGATTCAACCGACGAATCGGTATGTGAACGTCGGCGAGGCCACGACTCTCAGCGTGACGACAACCGGCGCGCCGCCCGTGTACCAGTGGCGGAAGGAGGGGGTCGCCATCGCGGGAGCCACCAACTCCGTGGTCAATTTTGCCAGCACGCTGGCATCCGATGCGGGAGTCTTCGATGTAGTGGTCAGTAATGCGTACGGAAGTCTGACGAGCAACCCTGCGATCCTGAGTGTCAACACGGTGACAATAGATTCTCTCAATCCCACGTCGAGCCTCTCTGTTTATGCCCTGCTGCTGCAGCCGGACGGAAAGATCCTGGTGGGCGGCAATTTTACGACGTTGGCCGGAAAGTCGGCACATCGAATCGGAAGGCTCAACGGGGACGGAACGTGGGACAATTCCTTTATTCCTCCGGGGGTTGATTACTCGATCTTCTCGGTGCTGGTCCGCGAGGGCGGAAGGTTCCTGACGGCCGGCTGGTTTGACTCGGTTTACCCTGCCGGGCGGACCAATCTGGCATTGTTTGGCCCGGATGGAACGCTGGAGAAGAATTTCGCGGCGGGCGCGAATGCAGGCGTAAACTTTCCGGGCATCTACTCGCTCGTGAGGGAGGCTGACGGCCGGACGCTGGTTGGGGGAAGCTTTCGATACCTGGCGGGAAGGAGTTGCACGAATATCGGGCGGCTCAATGCCGACGGGACGCTGGATACCGCCTTTCGCGCCAGTGCCAATGACGTGGTTTATCCGATCACGTTGCAGCCGGATGGAAAGATACTGGTCGCGGGAGACTTTACCTCGCTGTGCGGCCAGCCCCGCAGCCGTATTGGCCGCCTGAACGCGGATGGAACCCTGGACACTTCCTTCAATCCGGGAGCCGACGACATTCCGCTGGCGATGTGCGTCCAGACCAACGGGCAAATCCTGGTGGTGGGCGGCTTCACCAGCCTGGGCGGCGCCAGTCGCAAAGGGATTGGCCGGCTGAATGCCAATGGTTCGCTGGACCAAGCGTTCAATCCGGGCGCGGATGGCGGTGTGGTGCGCTCGGTCGTTCTCCAAGCCAACGGCAAGCTGCTGGTCGCGGGAGAGTTTTCCAGCCTGTGCAATGTCAGTCGCAGCCGGATCGGCCGGTTGAATAGCGATGGGAGCCTGGATTTGAATTTTAATCCCGGGGCCGATAACACCATTTATGGGCTGACGATTCAACCGGACGGAAAAATCCTGGTGGGAGGCAATTTCACCAACCTGCGGGGAACGGCCCGGAGTGGCATTGCCCGACTGAACAATACCGATGCCGCCGTGAATGATTTCTTTTCAGACTCGACGAGCCTGACCTGGTTAAGAAGCGGGGGGAGTCCGGAACCTTCCTCGGTGCGGTTGGAACTCTCCACCAACGGCCTCGATTGGATCAGCGCCGGCGTGCCGGTGCGTGATGCGAACGGCTGGGCGCTTTCGGGAATCAACATTCCTGCCAATGCCACGATTCGGGCACGCAGTTATTTTGTGTCCGCCCGCTACAATGCCGCAGGCTGGTTTGAAGAAATAAGCTCGGGCCCACCGGCGATCAATGCGCATCCCTTGAACCAAACGAATGATGCGGCAACGGTTGCGACCTTCCGGGTGACCGCGGTTGGGTCCGCGACGCTGGGTTATCAATGGCTTCGGGACGGCACCAATCTGGTGAATTCCGCGAAAATCTCCGGTGCGCAAACCGGCACGTTAACGCTTGGCAATTTGCTGGGCGGCGATATGGGCGGGTATTCGGTGGTGGTTACCAATGCCTATGGAGCGGTTACCAGCCTGGTGGCGAATCTACAGGTCGTCGAGCCGATCATCACCAATCAGCCGGTGGACAAGGCGGTCGTGGCCGGACAGGCCGTGAGCTTTTTCGTGAATGTCGCCGGGAGCCGGCCCCTGGCATACCAATGGCGCCGGAACGGATTGGATGTGCCCGGAGCCACCGGGAGCACACTCGCTTTCATTCCGGCTTGGGTAACGAACGCCGGTGTGTATGAAGTGGTGGTTTCGAATCAATTTGGCACGGTCACCAGCACGAGGGCTTCTCTGACGGTGAATGGCATAACCCTTGCCAGTTTCAATCCCACGCCCGCGCCAGCCAATCAAATCAAGACCTTCGCCATTATGCCGGACGAGCGCATCTTGATTGCCGGGGACTTCCTTGGCCGGTTGAACAAAGACGGGACTTCAGACGCGGGATTTAATCCGGTGCCGGGAGGCCCCGGCAGTGTTTCCTGCCTGGCGGTCCAGGCCGACGGGAGAATTCTTGTTGGTGGCTATTTCACAAGCCTGGGAGGACTGGCGCGCACCAATTTCGGGCGACTCAATGCCGACGGATCGGTGGACGCCGGTTTTGACTGTTCGACGACCGACGCTGTCAACGCCCTGGCGATTCAGCCCGACGGAAAAATTCTCGTTGCCGGAGCTTTCCAAACCCTGGGCGGCGTTGCTCGAAACTGCCTGGCGCGAGTTCGTTCCGATGGCGGGTTGGATGCCGGGTTCAACCCTGGTTTCAGCGGCAACATCCGGTGCATCGCTTCGCAGGCTGATGGCAGGATTTTGGTGGGAGGAGACTTTATCAGTGTGGGAGGGCAGTCGCGGTTGCGTCTCGCCCGCCTGAACGCAGACGGAACCCTGGATGCCGGATTCAATCCCGGAGCCGGCGGTTCGGTTTACACCCTTAATGTCCTCACGAACGGTAATATTCTTGTGACCGGCCCGTTTACCTCGCTGGCCGGTCAGGCAAAAACCAACGTCGGCCTTCTGGATGCGACCGGGAAACTGGTGGCCGCTTTTAACGCTTCAGTGGGCGGCACAATTAATTCCATTTGCGAACAGGCGGACGGCGGCATTATCGCCGGCGGAAACTTTAGCAGCCTGAATGGCCAGGCCAGAACGAACCTGGGTCGGCTGAGCAGTGATGGAAGCCTGGACCTCACTTTCAATCCTTCGGCCTCCCAATACGTGAATACGGTGGCACTCGAAAGCGACGGAGCTATTCTCATCGGCGGTGCATTTGCGAATGTAAGCGGGGCATCTCGCAATTATGCCGCCCGATTGGTCAACACCAGTGCCGGCGCTGAAAGCCTTTCCCTTGAGAATTACGGAGTCTTGTGGTCGCGCTCCGGATCGTTGCCCAATCTCGAGTTCGTTGCCTTCGATGTCTCAACCAATGGCGTGGATTGGAAGGGGCTGGGGCAGGGCGCTCGTGCGGGGGCCAACTGGACATTGATCGGTAATTCGCCCATCCCGGGCGAAACCTTGCGAGCCCGCGGCGGTGTGCGCGGCGGCTTCGGCAATGGTTCCTCCTGGTTTGTTGAAAGCAGTGTGGCGGTGACTTCCCTGCCGCCCTCCATGCTTTTGCTGCGGGAGGTGGGAGCCCACTCGGGACAATTTGGTTTTGAAATCCTTTCCGGTTTCGGCAACACGGTGGTGGTTGAAGCCGGGACTGATTTGTTCAACTGGGCTCCCGTGACGACCAATTCGGTTGGTGCTGGGCCGGTTTACTTCCAGGATTCGACCTCGGGCGGTCCGGGGCGGCGATTTTATCGTGTCCGCATGCAATAGGCTCAATGCCCGGGTGTCTGGGAAATGGATGCGCCGGGAATTGCCATCCCGATTCTCGCGAGTTGATCTGGCACTTATGTGCGGCCGGCTGCTGGCTGCCGGGGGGGGGAGTTGGTGGAATACTTGGCGGGCAGATAGTTTGAAAAGCATCGACCTCGTTGTGAGGCGATCGAAGCTTGATGAACCGGATGGTCTTTGAAACTCTCGCGGGGAGCCAATGGCCTCCGCAAAAAAATCCGCTCCCGCAAAATCACCAGCGCAGGCGAAGGCGGTTGCCACGACCAAAGCGACGAGGCCGGCGATTTGCGTGCTGATTGTCCTGATCGGCATCGTCGCGGGGCAGGCGCTGCTTTACGGGCCGTCATTGGCCGGACAGAAGGTCCTGCTGCCGCTGGATATTCTCAAGCTGACGTTGTTGCCTGATTCGGTTTCGGCCACGAATGTGGACGACGCGGTCCACGATGTGCAGCTGTCGGACCTGATTTACGCGGAGGAACCGGCACGGCGGTTTGCGGCGGCGGAGTTCAAGGCCGTGCGGCTGCCGATGTGGGACCCGGGAATATTCGCGGGCACGCCGTTCATCTGGCCGAAGTTTTCGCCGTTCATGCTGCTGGCGGCGAGCACGGAGTCGCCACGGATCCTGGCGTGGGTGCAATTGCTCGCGGCGCTGGTGGCGGGGGGAGGGGCGTGGCGGTTTTGTCGGCGGGCGCTGGGGCTGGGTTTCTGGCCGGCGACGGTGGCGGGGTGGTGTTATCCGCTGACGGGTTTCTTCGTGTTGTGGACGGGGTATCGCGTGCCGCTGGCGGTGTGCTGGCTGCCGTGGCTTTTGCTGGCGGTGGATCGGACGGTGCGGCGGGGGAGTTGGGCGGCGCCGGTGGGATTGGCGCTGGCGACGGCGCTGGCGTTGGTGAGCGGGCAATTGGATACGGCCGGGCAAGTGTTGCTGGCGTCGGGGTTGTATGCGTTGTGGTGTCTTTGGGATGCGTACGGGAGGGAATGCTTTGGGCTTCGGGCTCGGCGGGCGTTGGTGACATTGGTTGCGGGATGGTTGCTCGGAATTTTGCTGGCCGCACCGTATGCGCTGCCGGTGATCGAATACACCCGGGGTGGAGCGCGGATGGCGCGGCGGCAGGCCGGCAAGGAGGAACGTCCGCCGCTGGGACCGAGCACGTTGCCGCAGACGGTGCTGCCCGGGATGAACGGCGCGATGACGGGGGACACGGTCACGTGGGGCGGTTCGGTGCCGTGCGAGAGCACGTCGGGCGGTTACGCGGGGCTGGTGGCGACGCTGGTGTTCGCGCCGCTGGCGTGGTGCAGCCGGCGGCAGCGCGGGGCGACGATTTTTTTCGCGGGGCTGGCGGTGGTGGGATTGAGTTGGTGCATCAATGTGCCGGGGATCGTGCAACTGCTGCGGCTGCCGGGGCTGAACATGATGTCGCACAACCGGCTGGTGTTTGTGACGGGATTTTCGCTGCTGGCGCTGGCGGCGATCGGGCTGGAGGCGGTGATGAATGGGCAGGCTTCGTGGCGCAAATGGTTTTGGCTGGGGCCGGCTGTGCTGGTGATGCTGGGCGCGTGGTGCTGGTGGCGGTCGACGCATTTGCCGGAGCCGATCGCGACGCAATTCGAGGCCATGGTGCGCAAGGGCACCGGGTTCGGCTGGGTGCACACCGTGAATGGGGTGCATGCCGTGCAGGAGTGGACGAAAGGGTATTTCCGGAAGTCGGCGGGCTGGTGCGCGGTGGGGGTGGTGGTGTGGTTGCTGTTGCGGCTTCAGCCGCGGTGGCAGAAGCGCGTGCCGGCGCTGGCGGTGATTTTGCTGGCGGGCGAATTGATCTGGTATGGCCGCGCGCAAATCGTGCAGTGCGAGCCGGAGTTGTATTTTCCGCCGATAGCCACGCTCAACCAGGTGGCGAAGGCCAATCCGCCGCGAATCGTGGCGGCGGATTGCCTGCCGGCGAACCTGCATGAGCTTTACGGGTTGCGCGACATCCGCGGCTACGACGCGGTGGATCCGAAGGACTACATGGATCTCATGGCGATCGTGCGGGGATCGGAATCGCTGGATTTCGATTACGCGTATACGCAGTGGATGACGCCCAAGGCGGAGGTGACGCCGGATGGAGTTTTTCATTTCGCGCCGGTGCTCAACCTGCTCGCGGTTGATTACGCCATCACGCGCAATCCGCCGCCGCCGTTTGTGAAGACCGCTTTTTCGGGGCCGGGTTACTGGGCGATTCCCAACCCGGCGGCGATGCCGCGCGCGTGGGTGCCGAAGCGGGTGGAGATGTTGCCGGAGGCGAAAGCGCGCCTGGAGAAGATGGCGGCGAAGACGTTCGATCCGGCGGAGGTTGCATACGTCGAGACGCCAGTGAATGTGGCGGCCGCAGTGCAGGGAACGGTGGAATTATTGAAGCCGGAAACGCCGGTGAATGTTCAACTGGAGGCGAAGATGACCACGCCGGGATTGGTGGTGCTGGCGGATCGCTGGGACAAGGGGTGGAGCGCGTTTGTGAATGGGCGGCCGACCGCGATTTTGAGGGTCAATCACGCGCTACGCGGAGTGGCGGTGCCGGTGGGAACGAGCCGGATTGAATTTAGATACGAGCCGGCGAGTTTTTCCACGGGCTTGGAACTCGCCGCGGTGGCGGGAGCGGTGTTGCTGGCGTGGGGCGGGTTGGGGCGGCGGCGGGTGGGAATGACGAAGCACCAGCCTTCGCCGAGGCTACGGCTGGCGGGCGAATGATCCCGCTGAGTGGGACCGAAAGAAGCTCGAAGCACGAATTTCGAACTGGCCGACTCGGACGCTCGTGTTGGCGAAGGGACGGTTCTGGAATTGGGTAAGGGAACGCCCGCGTGATATCGGGCGTGTTAACGCGGTCGTAACCCAACGCGCCCGTTCCGCCTTCGTCTGACTTCGGCGAGACGAGTCAGAGACGGGCGCTCCGTTACGCGAGGCCGAATTCTTTTTTGTTTTGCTCGCAGGAGACGAGGACGGGCTTGTCGGAAAGTTTCGCTTTCAACAAGGCCTGTTCATCCGCGCCGGAGGCGAGTGGCAGGGCGACCTGGCCGCCGCCGGCGGCGCTCTGCTGCATCGCCAGCATGATCTCGGCGCCAATGGCGGCGTGATCGAAATTGCACTGGTGGACTTTCTTGCCGTCGAGCCAGTCGGCCATTTCCTGGATGTAGGGCGGCATGTCGGCGTCGTAGTTCATCACGCCTTCGCCGCTTTGCGCGCCGCCGGATTTGGTGACCGCGCGCCAGCCGCCGTTGGTGAGGACTTCGACGAAGCCTTCGGTGCCGTGAACGCCGATGCGATTCTTACCCCACCATTTGCCGACTTCCGGCTGGTCGGGCGCGCCGGCGCCGCATTCGTAGATGCCGCGGACGCCGTTGGCGAACTGAACGAAGCCGCCGATGTAGTCGGGCGAGGGATGGTTGTCCGCGAACTTCGCCTTGCCGGCGGCCTGGGCCATGACCCAAGCGCCGGGGGAGTAATCGTTATACCAGCAGGAGTAATCGATCAGGTGCGAAAGCATGTGGGTCATCCAGCCGGTGGCGGAGCCGTAAACGGTGTGGACGCGGCCGAGCGCGCCGCTGGCGGCGATTTCCTTCACCTTCTGGTAGTGCTTGCCGTAGCGGTGCTGGTGGCTGACGACGGCTTTGGTGCCGGATTGCTTGAGCTTTTCGCGGATGGTGAAGAGCTCGTTGCTGGTGAGCGAGACGGGCTTTTCGAAGGCGATGAGTTTCGCGCCGCCGGCGAGGGCGGCATCGATCATCGGCACGCGCAGATTGGGCAGGGTGCAGAAGCAAAATACGTCCGGCTTGATTTCCTTCGCGAGCCCGGCGGCGTCGGTGCCCTTCTTTGGATTGCCGATTTTCGGGGCGGCATCGTCGAGGCGCTTCATATCGATGTCGCAGATGCCGGTGACCTGGAAGCTGGGGTTGGCGTTGAAGGCGGTGGCGTGGTGCATGCCGCGCTTGCCCATGCCGACGATGAGGACGGAGTATTTGCTCATAATTGATTCCTAAAAACCGAGACGCCGGCGGGCTGCGTTTCCACGCTCGCCCGCCGGCGGATAATTGAACTACCTGTTTCGCCGGGGGCGAATCACGCGTTTTGCGCGTCCCATTCCTTGACCTTGGCGACGACGTAATCGACTTCGTCTTCGCGCAGTTCGGGGAACATCGGGAGGCTGACGCAGGAAGCCGCGTTGGTTTCCGCCTGGGCGACGGAGCCGACGATGCGGGCGTCCTTGCCCCACGGATAACCGGCCTGCTGATGAATGGCGATCGAGTAATGGGTCTTCGCGTCCACGCCGTTCTTGACGAGGAAATCCACCAGCGCGTCGCGCAGGGCGGGCTTCTTCGTTTCCACAACGTAGAGATGGAACACGTGGCGGTAGCCGGCGCGTTCGGTCGGGAGCGTGATGGCCTTGGTGCCTTTGAGGCCGGCGGTGTAACGCGCGGCCAGCTTGCGGCGGGACTCGTTGCCGGCGTCAATGTGCTTGAGCTTCGCGCTCAGGATGCCGGCGTGGATGTCGTCCAGGCGGCTGTTGAAGCCGAAGGAGTGGACGTTGCGGGCGGTGGAGCCGTGGTTGCGCAGCTTGCGGACCGTGGCGTCCACGCTGGCGTTGTTCGTGACGAGCGCGCCGCCGTCGCCGAAGGTGCCGAGGTTCTTCTGGATGATGAAGCTGGTCGTCGCGACGTCGCTCAGATGGCCGATCTTGAAACCGGGGCCGCTCGCGCCGATGGCCTGGGCGTTGTCTTCGATGAGCTTGAGCTTGTGCTTATCGGCGATTTTCTTGAACGCCGGCATGTCGGCGCACTGGCCGTAAAGATGGACGGGGATGATGGCCTTGGTCTTCGGCGTGATGGCGGCTTCGGTGGCCTTGGGGCAGAGGCAGCGGGTGTCGCTTTCGCAGTCCACGAGCACCGCGGTGGCGCCGGCGATCCAGATGGCCTCGGCGGTCGCGAAGAAAGTGTTGGCGTTGGTGATGACTTCGTCACCGGGTCCGATGCCGAGCGCCATGAGCGCGAGCCAGATGGCGTCGGTGCCGTTGGCGAGGCCGACGGCGTATTTCATGCCGTGGTAGGCGGCGAGTTCGCCCTCGAAGCGCTTGAGCATCGGGCCCTGGACGTATTGTCCGGACATGATGACCTCGCGCATGTTGTTATCAATCTCGCTCTTGATGTTTTCGTACTGACGAACGTGGCCGTAGAATTCAACTTTCATGTGGCCGGGAGGCTAGGGAAAAGGAATGCAAAAACAAGAATTTTTTAAGCCGGGCTTATGTTACAATTTTGCGCTACAACGGCCAAAAATTGCGATTTGCGGGGATTTCGAGCGGATTTCAGGCCCGCCGCCCAGCTGGTGGGGGCGAAGTTCAACCCAGGAGCAGCGGGCGCGGATCGGCTGACCGAGGGAACCAGGAGAGATGTTTCAGGAAATCCTTGACAGCAGTGTATTAATAGACTAATACACTTTAAGACCGTGGCCGTTTGGCCGGATCGAGCATATGCAATTTCGACTTAATTCGACGGATGGGGTTCCGATCTATCTGCAGATTCTGAACCAGGTCAAATACCTCGTGGCGTCCGGGCGGCTGGCGCCGGGGGAGGAGTTGCCGACGATCCGCGCGCTGGCCGAACAGCTCGTGGTGAATCCGAACACGGTGGCGCGGGCCTACCTGGAGTTGGAGCGGGCCGGGATTGTGACGAAGAAGCATGGGTCGGGCACGTATGTTTCCAGCGAGCCGCCGGCGCTTCCGCGGCGCGAGAAAGCGAAAGCCATGACGGCGCGCGCCGACGCATTGCTGGTGGAGGCGCGGCATCTGGATGTCGAGCTGGAGGAAGTAATCGCGCTGTTGCGGGAGCGGCACGCAGCTTTGAAACAGGAGGCCGCGGTATGAATTTTCCTTCTTCCTCCTCAGCGGAAGCAGTGGTGGCGATTGCGGATTTGTCGCGCAAGTTCGGTTCGAGGAGGGCATTGAATGGTGTGTCGCTTTACGTGCCGCGCGGACAGGTCTTTGGGTTGGTGGGCGAGAACGGCGCGGGCAAGACCACGCTCATCAAGCACATCCTCGGCCTGCTGCGCGCGGAAGCCGGCACGGTGCGCGTCTTTGGCAGTGATCCGGTGGCGGACCCGGTGGGTGTGCTGGGGAGGATTGGTTACTTGTCGGAGCAGCCGGATTTGCCGGAATGGATGCGGGTGGGAGAGATCCTGCGCTACACGCAACCGTTTTACCCGAAGTGGGACGCGGAATATGCCGAGGCGTTGCGCAAGCAGTTCGGACTGGATTCGGCGCAGCGGCTGAGGACGCTATCGAAGGGGCAGAAAGCAAAGGTGGGTTTGTTGCTGGCGCAGGCGCACCGTCCGGATTTGCTGCTGCTCGACGAGCCGAGTTCCGGGCTCGACCCGGTGGTGCGCCGCGAAATTCTGGAGGCGGTCATACGCACGATCGCCGACGAGGGGCGCACGGTTTTGTTTTCATCGCACTTGCTGGAGGAGATCGAGCGGGTGTCGGACCACATTGCCATGTTGCATCGCGGGAACCTCGCGTTTTCCGGTCCGCTGGAAGATGTGAAGAACCGGCATCGCCGGGTGGTGCTGCGTTTCGATGCCGAACAGCCGGCTGCGCCGGCGATCCCGGGCGCGTTGAATCTCGGCGGCAGCGGCCGGGAGTGGACGGTCCTCTGCAATGGCGCGCGCGCGCAACTTCCGGAGGCGGCGGCGAAGGTCGGGGCGAGAATTGTGGATGAACAACTGCCGACGTTGAACGAAATCTTCACCGCCCACGCGGCGGTAGTGGTTTAATCGCATGCGCACTCCGGTTGCCATCCTGGCCTGGGAAATCTTCCGCCGCAACCGGCTGTTTGTCGGCTTGGTGATCGGCCTGGTGATCGGCTGGGCGGCATTTGTTCACCTGGCGCCGGATGGTTTCCGGGCCACGGAAGCTGCGCGCGAGCGGCTGGCCTTCTTAAACTGGCTGATCCTGGTCTTCGCGGTGTTGCTGGGGTTTTGCATTTTTCATTATACCGAATCGAGTGCCGGTCGCGATTGGCAGGGTTTTCCAGCGCGGCAGTTCACGCTGCCGGTCACGACCCTGGCGCTGGTGGCGGTGCCGATGCTCTCTGGTCTCGTGTCCGTCGAGCTGATTTACCTGGCTTGTACGAAACTCTTTTTTGCGGAGGGCAAGGTGCCGCACCTCCTTTGGTTTGCCACTCTGATCGGCACTGCGCTGGTGCTTTTTCAGACGGTGATCTGGAGCCTCTCGGGGGTGCGCATCACGCGCATTGTTGTATTGAGCCTCACGGGCTTTGGGCTGTTCACGATTGGTTTTATGCCGTTTGTCAGCGCGGCCATTCCGACGTTCCCGCGATGGTTCTCGGAGAAGGGGCTTATCCCCGCGTTGCTGGCGGTGGATGTCTGCGCCTTTCTCGCGACTTGGCGGGTCATGGCGCGGCAACGCTCCGGCGGCGGGCGGAGGATCAAGTGGTGGCGCATCGCCGTGGATCGCGCCATGGATTTGCTGCCGCGACGCCGGGCAGAGTTTCGCTCGGTCGCCGGGGCGCAATTGTGGTTTGAATGGCGGCGCATCGGCTGGTTGCTGCCCGCCTGCGTGGCTTTCGTGTTGCTCACAATCGTGACTCCGATTTCCTGGTTCACGCGCGAAGATCACGAAGCCACGCTGTGGCTTCTATTCTGGACGTTGATCACCACGCCCATACTGACCGGTTTCGTGAGCAAGGGCTTCACCGGGCCCAACCTCTGGTCGTCCGACCCGATGCTGCCTCCCTTCCTGGCGGCGCGTCCAATTTCGTGCGGGGAACTCGTGATCGCCCGGCTGCGGGTCGCGGCGCTGACGGTGGGAATCAGTTGGGGATTGGTGATCGTGTTCCTGGCCGTTTGGTTGTTCGGGTGGGCAGACACGAGCGATTTGAACTTTCTCCGGCTGGCCTACTGGATGGTTTACGATCATTCCGTCTGGGCTCAGTACGCCATCGCGGTTCTGTTCATCGGGGCGGCGATGCTGTTCACCTGGGCACTGTTGGCGTGCGGCCTGTGGTTGGGTTTGTGCGGCAACCGCAGATTGCAAATTGGCGTTACCGTTGCGCAAATCCTGGTCGGCTTCGGAGCGCTCATCGGTTTCATTGTTCTCCTCAACCAGGGTGATGGTGTCGGCAAAGCTTTCCACAAAAACGCGGATCGTTACCTGGCAATGGCCGGTTGGGGATTCGCCGTCATCATGTGCCTGCGGATGTGGCTGGCAGTGTTTTTGTGGCAGGGCATCTCGGCTCGTCGTGTGCGCAACTATCTCTGGCTCTGGTCGGCGGTGACGCTAGGGCTGGTGGCGCTGGTGCTTTTGCTTTGGGCCCACGGCCTGCTCAGCCTGGCGCTGATGAATGTGCTGGGTTCCACGCCGCTGGATCCGTATCGCTTGCGAAACGTGCTCCTGCTGTTCGCGCTGACCGTCGTTCCGCTGGCTCGGATCGGGCTGGCGCGATTGGCGCTGATGAGAAACCGGCACCGGTAATGAATTGCGCAATGAAACGGCCTGCCGTGAACAAATTGCTGGTGGCATTTGCCACCGTGGCGGGCATCGGTTCCATCCTGCTGGCGGCGGCGAGCGGGCGGCAATGCCGTCGCCTGCAAGTGGATGGCCGCGAGGTGCGCATGCTGCTGGCCGGCGATCGCGGACCGACGGTCGTTTTTGAATCGGGCGCCGGAAGTTCGTTGGAGACGTGGGTGCGGATCCAACCGGAGGTCGCCCGCTTCGCGCGGACGATTTCATACGATCGCGCGGGCACGGGGCTTTCGTCCCAAGGCGCAGTGCCGCGCGACGCACGCAACATCGCCGCCGAACTGCACGCGAATCTGCAGGCAGCGCAGGCGGTTCCGCCGTATGTCCTGGTCGGCCACTCTTTGGGGGGGCCTTACCTGCGCGTATTTGCCGCAATGTTCCCGGACGAAGTTGCCGGTGTGATTCTCGTGGACCCGACACAGGAGGACCTGGTTGAGTGGGCGAAGGCGCGGAAGTCCGAGACGTTCCAGAATCAAAACCGTCCCTACGATGAAGGAGACTGCGCGTTCGCCGCGCTGGCGCAGGCGCGTGAGAGCAGACTACCGGAGCGTCTGCCCGTGACGCTCATCAGCGGCATGGGTCCGCGGGAGATTCCCGGGTTCGTGAGCGCAAAACAGAGAGCGGAGCTGATGAAAGACCAGGAAACCCTCTGGCCGATGAAATTAAAATTCCATCGTGAATGGGTGGAGAAGCTTCCGAAGGGCCAATTGGTCGTGACTGAAAAGAGCGGTCACGGCATTCCTTTCGAGGAGCCGGAATTGGTGATCGCGGAAATCCGGCGGATGGTGGCGGGAGGGGATTCCCGCTTACCGTAGCAGCCGACGTGAGGAGGGTCCAATTTTACGCCTGCCGCAACGCCGCCGATATCAGAGCCTTTTCACGTCGGCTGCCACGAGTGACGATTATTCATTCCCGAGCTTCTTGAGCTTCTCCGCGACGCGCTGGAAGGCGGCCTGTTGTTCCGGGGTGGATAGGTAAGGTTGAAGTTGTGCGGCGTCGGACGGTTCGTGGCCATTATTGGCCGCCGCGTACGCCTTGACCACCGGCGCCAGCAGATCAATGTCGGCCCGGCTGGCCACGGTGGAGGACTTGAAATCCGTGCTGCCGTAGCCATTCGGTCCGAGGACAATGCGGCTGTCGTATTCCTCGTCCACCGGCCCTTTCTGGGTCACGATCCATTCGCCACCCATCCGCACATTCGGCACCGCGCCGGCAGGGAGAATGGCATAACGATCGAGAACGGCGGCGTCCACGGGGGTCTTGAAGTAAGTCTGCAATTGCGAAAGGTCGGTGGGAAAATGGCCCGTTTGCTCGACGAATTTGGTAAGGGCGGGGCGAAGGATGGAGCCGAAATGACTTTCCGCGGAGTGGCGCAGGGCGCTCATGGCGCTGCGATAATCGTTCTCGCTTTCGAGTTTGCCGCGCGCCGCGCTGAGCCAGTCCTCGTCGGTGAGGAAGGCGAATTCGGGGATTTTCTGATCGGGAGCGGCATCGAAGCGTTGCCGGAGTTGCTGGCTGCGGGCAAGCCAGGACTGGGCGGCGGCACCGGTGGTGTCGTTGCTGTGACCCAAAGCCGTGGTGGAGGCCGCCGACTGCATCTCGCGGCGCAGGCGCGCGGATTCACCGCGCAACTTCGCCAGCTCGGCCGTGTCTCGGCGGAGTTGCGCGATCTGTTCGCTCGCGCCGGCGAGTTGGTTGGTCAGCTCCGCATGCTCCGCGCGCAGGCGGGACACTTCATCCGTCGCCGTTGCGGGCGTCTGTGCGGCGGCAATGTCCAACTGCTTCTCCAGTTTTGCGGCCCGTTGCGCTTCGTAAACTCCGGCTCCGACGGCCGCGATCAACGCGGCGCCGATAACAGTTTTTTGCAAGGTGGTCATGGCGATGGTTTTGGTAATTCCAATCGTGGTTGCGTGTCCCGCCGCGGAAACTGCCAGCGCCGTCGCTGCGGTTATGGATGCGCCCAGGCCCGTCGGGGCGGCGGTGGTGGCGTTGGCGGTCAAGGCGAGCACCAAGGCGCCCGAGCCCACGGCGATTCCCTGTTTTGAGAAGAATTCGCGCAGGCGGTCCACCGCGCGGCTGACGCGCTTTTGCGCCGCCTCCTCCGACGTGCCGAGCGCGCTGCCGACTTCGCGCAGGCTTTTACCCTGGAAGAACCGCAGGAGAACGGCGTTGCGCTCGGTGTCTTCGAGCGTGTCGAGCGCTTCGTCGAGAAGCGGCTCGATCTGGCTCCAGGGATTGGACGTCGCATTCATGGAGGTAAGTTCCGGCGCCATGGACTCGCGAAGCTGGCGGCGCGACTCGCGGCGGATGACATCCACGGCGGTGCGCCGCGCGACCCGGTAAAGCCAGGCCGCGAGCACGGTGTCGGACGCCAGCCGGTCCACGCCGCGGGCCAGATCAATGAAGACGGATTGGGCCACCTCCTCGGCGAGTTGCGGTTGGCGGACCTGGCGCAGGGCCACGGAATATACCAGGTCCAGGTGCCGCTTCACGAGCTCGGCAAACGCGTCATCCGACCGCGTGTTCCGGTAGCTTTGCAATAAGTCCCAATCCGTCATCTTTCCCACACTATCGCCACCGTCCGGGGAAATCCGACAGAATTGTTTTCGTTTTTTTGTATTTGAGAAAAGTGTCCGGGAAAACCGCAGGGAAGAAGTTGGCAACTAGGCGCCGGCGGAGCGCCCGTCTTTGAACGGGCGTGTCCACGCAGCCCGGTGTTAACACGCCCGTTCAGAGACGGGCGCTCCTCGCTTGAGGGAATTCCGCAGGTCTGCCGTGTAAGCACCTATTTGGCCGGCAAAGTTGTCAAATACTGCCGTTCCCGCGCCGTCGCGGCGGCCTGGGTGGGATTGCGGGTCGAATAGTTGTCCAGCAATTGATTCGCTTCGGTCAACCGGCCGGAACGCGCGAGCAGTTCGGCTAGTCCATTCACCGGCTCCGGCATGTTCGGCGCGAGACCGGCGGCGATCTGGTAGGCTTGTTCGGCCTCGCCGGACAGGCCGCGATTGGCAAAGAGGTTTCCCTGCGACGCAGCCATCTTCGCCCACTCGCGGCGGGTCTCGGAATCGTCGCCCAGCGTGGTGTCCGCGGTGAGCTGTTGCGCAGCGGAGCGCCAGTAATCGAGCGATTGCGCGGCAGTGTCCGCAGTCAATGCGGAGGAACCATTGGCCGAGCCGAGTTCCATGATCGGGCCGAGGGGCGTGGCGTTCGCGTAGGTGGAGACCAGGGGAAAGGATTCCTCGAGCGCGAAGGAGAGGTTCGGATTCTTCTGCATCAGCGTGTTGAGCAGGGATTCGTTGATCAGCATCACGGCGACCTGGCCGGACACTTGCACGCGACCGTCGGTCACCTGGATGTCTTCACCGCGGCGGAGTTGTTTGGGCTCGTCGGGAAAATCGGTGTCATGCTGTAACCGGCGTTGAGCATCTGCGACATAAGTTTGAAAGCTGCGCTGGGAGTCATCGCCGCTCAGGCCGTTCAACTGGCCGTCGTAAAGGAAGTTCACATATTCCAGATACGTGCCGTCGGCGAGGGCGTTTTGGGTGAGGACGATGTGCGACGGCCCGCTGCCGGTCTCGTTCATCAGCGTGGGAATGAACCGGCCGGGGTCGGTGCCGCCGACATAAACCATGTCCGGCTTCAGCGAATTGAGCACAGCCGTGCCGTAATCCAGCAGCCGCTGGGCAGGCCAGTTGCGGGCATCCTCCATGATGCCGTGGGTCTCGCGGACAGCCTGCCACATGAGCCGTTGCTTGTCCTCGCGCGGCTCCTTTTCCAACTGTTGGTAAAGCTTGTGAACAGCTTCCCAATCGCCGGCCTGGGCGAGTTCGAAGAAGCGCTCGTACCCGGGCGGAATTTCGGTCTTGAACTTTTCCGCCATCCGCCGCACCAGGTCGCGACGGTGACTGGCAAACTCTGAAAGCTTTTTCGCCACAATTTCCTCGGCGGGCGGACCGTCGCGTTTTCCCGGGCGCGAGCCGGGGCCATCGCGGCCGTTGCCGCCGGCCGTCGAGGAAGAGGGAGCGCCCGCCCGCTTCCCTGAGTTTTGTGCGCCCGGTTCATCGGCCGTTCCGAGCAGCCGGAACATCAGCCCCAGGATCAGCACGACGCCGAAGCCCGCGATGGCAAACCACAGCAATGGTGAAGTGGATCCGGGTTTGCCGGATTCTGAATTGTTCGAAGTTTTTATATCGGGCATGGCTGGCAATAAACCGCTTTCAACCATGCAGACACCGCCGGCGGGGAATTTGTATATTCTGAATGAGTCGGGCTCCGGGCAGCCTGCCCAATCTCCTTGCGCCCGACCGGGCCGAACGCTAATATGCTGACCTCTGGCTTCGTCAGTTGCCGATTATCCCACCGGGGAATATCCACGGATGGATTATCGCAAGATGCGGGCCGGCGTTCGGTGGAGCAACCCCGGACAATTTCGGGTTGGTAGCTCAGTCGGTAGAGCAGCGGCCTTTTAAGCCGTTGGTCCTGGGTTCGAGTCCCAGCCAACCCACCATTTTTTCCCCGTTGCGAGAGTGCCCTTGGCTACAAACCAACGTAACCACACAATTGCTTTCACCGTCTAAGAGCCCGATGCCTCCCCGGGCGCCAGGAATATTCAGTTCGTTTTGCCGGCGATTCTTTTGCCGGACTTTCGCGGGAATTCAAAGCGGACTCGCCGGGGCCGGGGCGACGGCCGGTGGCTGATTCCTACTTCCAATACCCGCAGGACGATTCGCTGCTCAAGCCTGGCTGCCTTCACCATTTGTTTGAGGAACGGGTGGATTCGCATCCCGACCGGGTCGCCGTGGAGCATGGCGCGGCGAGCTCGACGTATCGTGAACTCGAAACCCGCGCCAACCGCGTCGGTCGCCGGCTTCGTTCGCAAGGGGTCCGTCGCGGCGATTGTGTCGCCATTTGGATGCCGCGCTCGGTGGATCTCTACGCGGCGATGCTTGGCATCCTCAAAGCCGGGGCGGCATACGTGCCGCTGGATCCGGATTTCCCCGATGAGCGCGCGCAATTTGTCCGCGACGATTGCCGGGCGCGCGCGATTGTCACCGTAGAAAAATTTGCGACGCGGCTCCGTGGCTTCAAGGGGAGCGTAATCGTACTCGATGCCGAAGCGGACCACCTCACCAATGAATCGAGCGAACGGTTGCGCGCGGACGATACCGGCGTCCAACCGGCCGACGTATGTTACGTCATTTACACTTCGGGCACGACGGGCAAGCCGAAGGGCGCGGCCATCGAGCACCGGAGTGCGTGCCATCTCGTTCGCGCGGAAGCCGCCATTTTTCAATTGCGGGCTGAGGACCGGGTTTTCCAGGGAGCGTCGCCGGCCTTCGATGCTTCCATCGAGGAAATCTGGCTCGCCTTTTTCGCCGGCGCGACGCTGGTTGCCGCGGAAGAGGACACTTTGCGTGGCGGCGATCTTGCCCGCTGGTTGACGGGAGCGGGCGTAACGGTGCTTTCATGCGTGCCCACCCTGCTGACGATGATCGAGCGCGACGTTCCCTCGATTCGTTTGCTGATTCAGGGCGGCGAAAGTCTTTCGCCCGATTTGGTCAAACGCTGGTCGCGGCCGGGCCGGCGGATCGTCAACACGTACGGTCCCACGGAAGCCACCGTCATCGCGACCTGGGGCGATTGCGGTTCGGACAAGCCGGTCACCATCGGCAAGCCGGTGCCGAATTACCTGGTGTGCCTTTTGGACGAACAACTCAAGCCGGTGCCAGCCGGTGGCGAAGGAGAGATCTGCCTCGGCGGCATCGGTTTGGCACACGGTTACATCGGCCGGCCGGAATTGGATCGCGAAAAGTTTGTCACGGTCACCCTGCCTGAACTGGGGGAATGCCGGCTGTATCGAACCGGCGACCTCGGCCGGTGGACAACTGGGGGCGAGTTGGAATTTCGCGGCCGGGCGGACACGCAGGTGAAGATTCGCGGCTTCCGCGTCGAGCTTGAGGAGATCGAGGCGGTCCTGCGCGAATGTCCCGGCGTGCAAAACGCCGCAGCGATCTTGCGCGAGGACGAACCTGGGCGGCAGTTGCTGGCTGCGTATCTGGTGCAGCGTACCGGCGCGGCTCTCGATCTCGCTTCCATCCGTTCAACCTTACGCGCGCGCCTGCCGTCCTACATGGTTCCCGCGGCGCTCGAAATACTCGACGCGCTGCCGACCCTCGCGAGCGGCAAGGTGGACCGGCGTCGGCTGCCAGTGCCCCTCGCGGCGGTTGCGGAGACTGCGCGTCCGGTCATCCCCCCGCGCACGCCATTGGAGCAGCGACTCGTTGCAACCTGGTCGAAACTCTTTGCCCCCCAATTAGTCTCGACGGCGGACGATTTCTTCCTGGACCTGGGCGGCCACTCGCTGCTCGCGGCACGGATGGTTTCTGAACTGCGCCAGATACCGGCAGTGGCCGGACTGTCCATGCTCGACGTTTACAAGCATCCGACCGTGGCGGCGTTGGCGGCGGAATTGGAGAAACGGAGTGCGGCCGTTGAAACGAAGGAAGCGGACGCGCGGCAGCGCGTCCCTACCGGGGTTGCGGAAATTGCAACTGGCCGGATTCCGTTCTGGCGACACTTCTGCTGTGGTGCCGCACAGTGGGTAGCTTTGTTTTTCGTCCTCACTTTCTTCGCGCTTCAATGGCTCGCGCCGTATCTCGCCTACACGATGCTGATCGAGGAGGAATACGATTACGTGGAGTCCATCCTCGGGGGATTCGCGACGTTGCTTGGACTCTATCCGCTCATGCTCGTGTTTGTCATTGCCGCGAAATGGATTCTCATTGGCCGTTACCGGCCGGGGAGCTATCCGCTGTGGGGATGGTTTTATTTCCGCTGGTGGCTGGCGACCACGCTCGAAGCCGCCGTGCCAGTCGGCTACCTCACTGGCACGCCGTGGCTCAACATCTATTTACGGCTGATGGGCGCGAAAATCGGCCGCAATGTTTATTTGGGCAGCGACGGCTTCGTCGCTTACGACCTGCTCGATATTGGCGAAGGCACGAGCATTAATGCCGACGCTGTCGCCTCGGGTTACACGATCGAAGATGGCCACTTGAAAATCGGCCGCATCGAGATCGGCAGGCGCTGCTTCATCGGCGCGCGCTCGGTCGTGCGTCTCGACACGCAACTACAGGACGATGCGACGCTCGAAGATCTTTCCCTGCTGGCACGGGGCAAAACCATCCCTCGCGGGGAAACCTGGCAGGGTTCGCCCGCAGCCGCCCTGCAAAAAGCCCCCGCCGCCGCGGCGCCGCCGGCCCAACGCCGGCCGCTTCGCGCGCTCGCCTTTGGGTTTCTGCAAGGCCTCGCCATGCTGGTCTTCCCGGCGCTGGTGGTGGCGGCGCTCTTTCCCGGGATGATGTTGATGAACAAGCTCAACTACATCGATCCCTACTATTGGTATTTATTCCTCGCGCCGTTGGTGGGTGTGTCCTTCATCATTTTTCTCGCGCTCGAAATCGCCGCCGTCAAATGGCTGCTCCTGGGCCGCGTCCGGCCCGGCGAACATCGCCTCGACAGTTTCTTCCACCTGCGCAAATGGTTCGCCGACCAGACCATGGACCTCAGCCTCGACATCCTCGGCCCGCTCTACGCCTCGGTCTACCTCGCGCCGTGGTATCGATTGCTGGGCGCAAAAATTGGCCGCGGTGCGGAAGTCTCGACCGCCGGTTCCATCTCGCCCGATCTCCTCTCCATCGGCGAGGAAAGTTTCATCGCCGACAGCGTCTCGCTGGGTGCGCCACGCGTGCGCGATGGCATCATGGCCATCGGGCGCAATCACATCGGCAAGCGCTCCTTCATCGGCAACAGCGCGCTCCTGCCGCCTGAAACCATCATCGGCGACAGCGTGTTGATTGGGTGCCTCTCATCACCGCCCGTCGACGCGGCGCAAGCGCAGCGTGCTGACACCACCTGGCTCGGTTCGCCCGCCATCTTTTTGCCGGAGCGACAACGCAGCGTGGGCTTCGGCGAAGAACAAACATTTCAGCCCGGCTGGTGGTTGCGCGTTCAACGCGCGACGGTCGAATTCGTGCGCGTCATCCTGCCTTCCACCTGCTTCATCATCCTCATCAGTCTCCTTTTTTCGGGACTGCTCCTGCTGCGCGATTTCTACAGCGTGACCGAAACGCTGCTGTGGTTTCCGTTGCTCTACGCCGGTTGCGCGCTCGCGGCGACGGCCGTGACGATCATCGCCAAATGGCTGCTGGTCTGGCGGTACCGTGCTGGTGAAAAGCCGCTTTGGAACCATTTCATCTGGCGCAACGAATTGCTCAACGCCCTCCACGAGCATGTGGCCGAGCCGTTTCTCGTCGGCGCGCTCACCGGCACGCCGTTTGTTTCCTGGTATTTCCGACTGCTCGGTGCGCGCATCGGCCGCCGCGTTTACATGGAGACGACCGACTTCAGCGAATTCGATCTCGTCCGCATCGGCGACGAAGCCGTCCTCAATGCCGATTGCACCATGCAGACCCATCTCTTCGAAGATCGCGTGATGAAACTCGGCACCATCGAAATCGGCGCCCGCGGCAACGTCGGCGCCGGCTCGCTCGTGCTTTACGATACGCGCATGGAACCCGGTTCCGCTTTGGGTGACTTATCTTTGCTCATGAAAGGCGAAATGCTTCCCGCCGCCACGAAATGGGAAGGGATTCCAGCGCGAGCAAAAAAGTTGTGATTCGTAGCAGCCGAGGTAACGAGGCTCCATCTGATCGAACGCGTGCAGGCTTCCGGAAAGATGGAGCCTCGTTACCTCGGCTGCTACGATTGTGAGTTTGCTGCGCGGCGTTTCCGCCACTCCGCAAGGCGTCGCCGCAACGGAAACGCAATCGTGATCGCGACGCACGACCATCCCAGCCAGTCACCGTGGCGATGATAAAATGTCGGCACGAGCTTTTCGCCCACCGGCCGGAGCGGTATGTCCGCGGTCATGAAGCCCGGCCCATAAATTGTTCCCCGTTCATCGCGAAAGAACTGCCGGATGCGCCCGTGCGCGTCCGCCCAGCAGGTCAGGCCGTTATTCGAGCAGCGCAGCAGCGGCACGCCGTTTTCCACGGCGCGAAAAATTCCCGACGCCGCGTGCTGCCATTGCGCCGCGCCCTCGCCGAACCAGCCGTTGTTCGTGATGTTCACCAGGAAATCGGTGTCCTCGTCCGTGCTGTCGCGCCCCAGCTCTGGAAACGCATCTTCGAAACAGATCAGAACCGACGTATGAATATCCAAATTCGGAATGGCAAATCGCGCCGGCGCCTTGCCGGGGGTAAAGCCCCCCTCGATGGGCGTGAACCACTTGAGAAACGGAAGCCAGTCCGTCCACGGAATGTATTCGCCAAAAATCACCAGGTGCCGCTTGTGATACAATCCGCTCAACACCCCATCGGGCCGGATGAGGAAGCCGGCGTTGTAGTACTCGCGCCTTTCCGATTGTCCGGAGTGGTCGAACCACGCGATATCGTCGCCGCCCAGGATCAGCCACACATGGCGCTGAATGACAAAGTTGGTTATGATGGGATAAATATTCGTGTCATACTGCACGTAGCTGGGCACCGAAGCTTCCGGCCAGATGACGATCTCGGTGCCGTTGGAGACCGCGCGTTCGGAAAGTTGAACGAGGTCCCGAAATCGTTGCTCGTCATTCCCCGTGTCCCAGATGAGTGTTTGGGGGATGCTGGGCTGCACCAGGGTGACGCGCACTTTTCGCGCCGGTTCGGCGTCCGGCTTCAATGACTGCCAGCCCCAGACGAACAGCGTGGTCATCACCACCACGGGCAAAAATATTTCGGCCGCCCACGCGGCGCGCGGCCCGGGACGGTGGATGATCACCGAAGCGGCCGAATACAACGACAGGGACACCCACACGATGAGAAACGACACGCCGTAAAAGCCGGTGAGCGAAGCGACCTGGATCAGCGGCACCATTTGGTATTGGGAGGTCGCGAGCAGGTTGAAGGGAAAACCCGAGAGGAAGCGCATCTGCGTCATTTCGAGCGCCGTCCAAACTGCCGCGCCGGACAGCGCCCACAGCGTGCGAGCCAACAGTCCACCAGCCGGCATGCCGGGGGTCAATGGGCTGAGGCCGGTTTCGATTCCGCCCGTTGATGGCGGCACGGAAGCTCCCGGGACCGCCCCTGCGAGCCAAAGCCACAGCGCCGGATAAAACGCCAGAAAGGCACTGAGCAATAACCAACCCAGGGCAGGGGACGCTGGAATCCCATGCCACAGATAGGGAATTCGCAGCAGCCATCCGAGCATGACGAGGTTGGCCGCCAGCCCCGCGATGAATCCGAGGCGAAAACGTTCGCCGCCGCGCCTGCCGCGCCCGGCGGCCATGATCACCGCCGGCGCGATCCACGCGAGGCCCGCCATGCCCAGGCGGGGAAACGACGAGGCCAGCAATACACCGCCCAGGATCGCCGTTGAAACCCGGCTCCGGAAAAGCGCGTTCGCCCCATGACTATTCACCGAACTACCTTGCCGCAAAGCCCCGCGAACGCAAGGTTTTGCCACGGGTTGGCGCGTTGGTGGGCCTCGATTCCCGGGCGTCCGGTTTTTTGTTTCCTGCGGCGGGGTATCTCGCTAGATTCAGCGCGTGCCTGAAATCGTCAATTTTGTAAATCACGGGGCGGCGGCCATCACGCCGGCGACGGTCGAGAAGCTGCTTCGGCATCTGCCGCAGTGGAAGCTCGAATTTACCCAGATCAACGAACCCCTCTTTCCCCACCTGGTGGACCAGCTCGAATTTCTCGCCGACGCGGTCGAAGACACCGCCGAAGGCGCCTACAAGGACCTGCCGTATGCCGCGCTGGCTCAGGCGGTATTCGCGTTGATTTACGCCCACAAGAAAGTCGGCATTATTCCCGATTCGATTTTGAACCTCGGCCGCGCCGACGATTCGAGCGTGGTTCGCGCGGTCCTGATCCAGAACGAAAAAGCCTTCGCCATCTACGCTGCGAAGCTGGACCGCGACTGGTCGCAAATCACCAGCCAGCCATAGCCCGCCTGCCGAACGCTACGGGTCTCTCTCCCCCAGGAAGCTCGTCTTCAGGTAGTCCCGGAACTCCTGCCTTTGATCCAGCACATTATTGTGCTGCAGGTCCGTGAAGATGAAAACGATGTGATTCGTCTGCAAGTCCGACGGCTTGACCTCCAATTCCGTCCCCGAAAAAAACGCCTTGCCCTGCGTCTTGAAGCCTTTCATTTGCTCTTCCGAATCCGTCTTGGTGCCGCCGTTCGGCGTGTAGATGTTGATATAGCGTCCCGTGGGTTGCTTCTCGATCCAGGCGTTGTATTTGTCCGTCTGCGCGTAAAGCGCGTCGAAGAGCCACACCTCGCGCACTTTGTCGGACATGCCGCCGCGATCGAGGATCATGCTGATCACCTCGTAACCGCCGCTGTGCCCGGAAAGGATGATGTCGCCCACCGCGAAATCCTTGTTCTTCAGCGATGAATTTTTCTTCAGCGTGTCCACCGCCTCGGCCATGAATTTTTTGAAGCCATCCGGATCCTCGAGTTTTCCCCCGAACGAATCCGAAGCGTCATAGGGCCCCTGCGGAACAATCAGCACCGCGTTCCTGCCGCTGGCGATGAGTTGCTCCACGAGGTGATATTGCTTGAACACGCTGGATACGTGATTCCCCCACCCATGGAAATGCACCACGAAATCAACTTTGCCTGTCTCGCGAAAGCCTTTGGGGATGAAAATCGCCACGGTGTTGTTGGTGTAATGCTCGTCCGCCGAAAAGAACCTGGTCTTGTAATTGTGCCCCTCCGCGCGTTTGGGATGCGGAAATGGCGCGGTGGCGAAAGGCGCGACGATCAATTCTCCCTGCTGCGCGTAGTTCGTGGTCCAGCCTTCGGCACGGCAGGCAACCGTTCCAAGGAGCAGACAGGCAAAAAGTATCCTTTTCATGTATTGCCTTGATTCTGAAGTGCGAGCCCACCAGGGCCAAGACAAAAGCGCCTCTCGGTGTCATCAGGCGCGCAAACTTCCCGATTCCACCATCCAACGCCGGCCTTCGCGGCTTATTTCGTCGGGCCAGTTCTGCTCGGTGGCGGTCATGAAGACCTGGCCGCGCGCGCGGTGCGCGCGTTGGAGCAGGGGCACCAGGCCGGTCCGGCGTTTGAGGTCCAGCTCGCCCATGATGTCGTCAATCAGCAGCACCGGAGGGGAGCCGTGGACTTCGGTCAGGAATTCCGCCTGCGTCATTTTCAAGGAGATGGCGACCGTGCGCTTCTGGCCTTCACTGCCGAATTGCGCGGCGGATTTGCCATTGAGGAGAAGTTGGAGCTCATCGCGATGCGGGCCAATCAACGTGGACCGGTAGGAGGCCTCACGGGCACGGGATTGGGCCAGTTCGACGGCGAAATCCTGCTTGGCGGACGGCTGGTAAACCAGGCTCAGTTCCTCGGCGCCGCTGGCGATGCTCTGATACGCGCGCTGCACCAGGGGCGCGAGACGGGGCAGCAGTTCGCGACGGCGACGGATGATTTCCTCTCCGGCGCTCACCAATTCGCCCGAGAAGCTATCGAGAGCCGCCGGGTCGATGACGTGCCGGCGCAGCAGGGCGTTTCGCGAGCGCAGCGCGCGGGTGTAGCGTTGGAGCAGCGGGAGGTAAACCGGGTCCGTCTGCGACAGCAGCAAATCCAGGAAGCGCCGCCGGGCGCGGCCCGGACCTTTGATCAGCAGCAAATCCTCCGTGCAGAAAATCACGGTGCGCAACACCCCAAGGTAATCGGCCAGTCTGCGCACCGGCTGGCCGTCCAGCGTCAGGCTGCGCTGGCGCAGCGACCAATACATCTTGGTCTCATGCCCGCCCTGGCCGACGATCGTGCTGCCGACGAAGTAGCCCTTCTGCCCGTGCTTCACCATTTGGGCGCCGCCCACGCCGCGGAACGAGCGCAGGGTCGCCACGAGGTAAATCGCTTCGAGGATGTTCGTCTTGCCCTGCGCGTTGTCGCCGAGCAGCAGGTGGAAGCCCGGCGAAAAATCCGCGTCCAACCGGGAGTAATTCCGGAAGTCACGCAAACGCAAATGGGCCAGATGCACCTGCTGTTAATGCCACGAATCGGGGTGGAAAGACAGCTTCCGCATCACCAATTCAATGCGCGATTTTTACCGGGGCGCCCTCCAGGCAATCACGGCGCATTCGTCTTTGTAGTGTTGCACTCCTTCAGCCATTTGATGCCGTCCATGATCCGGTCGCAGTAGTAGGTGTTCGGCTGCCAGCCGTGGCCGCCGGGGTAGGAGACGAGTTTGGTGCGGGCGCCGTGTTCCTTCAATGTGCGCGCGGCCAGCTCGGCTTCGGCAAAGGGGCAGATCGGATCGTCGGGCGAGTGATAGAAGAAATAGTTTTTCCCCTTGGCCTGATCGAGCGACGGCATTTTCGCCGGGATGAAGCGCGACATACAAATCAGCGAGCCGGTCACATTCGTGTTCGACAGCGAGGCCGAATAAAGCACATGGCCGCTGGAGGACCAGCCGAGGGTGAAAATATATCGCGCGTCCACCACATTCGACTTTTGGACGTCAGCAATGACGTTGCTCAGGAATTCCTCGCTCGTGAATTTGGCGCGCTGGTCCGGAAATAATTTTCCCGGCCAGACGATGCGATCCTCGTCCTTCGTCCATTGCGGCGCGACCAGTTCGGCCACGATGAAATCCTTCGGCACGCCATAGAGCGTCAGGATGTTCGCGCAAAAGGGCAGGAAATCCGCGCCGCCGGGGCCACCGGGAAGAATCAACAGCAGCCCGCGTTTGGCGGGGGCGTTGGTCTTCCCGGGCTGGTGCTCGATCAGGAAATACTTCTGCTGCGAATTTCCCGCGGCCAGGCGTTCCTGGACGGAAATCGCCGGGTCGATTTCGACTTTGGGTTGGGCGGCAAGGGTACTCGCGGTCGTGGCGGTGAAGATCACCGCTACGGCCAGGAACCGATTCGCAATGTTTTGCACAACGACTTAACGACGCCCAGCCTCCAATCCGACAAATTAAAGGTGACTGGAGCGCCCGTCTCTGAACGGGCGCGTTACCGCAGGTTGGAAGCCACACGCCCGTTCAGAGACGGGCGCTCCGGGGCTGACGCCGGGACTCAGGACTTCAGGCTGCCGCTGCCGCCGGGATCCCCGCGGCTCGCTTGGCCATGATCGCGTCGTAGATTTTCTTGAAGAGCTCCGGTTCCTCGGTCAGCGCTTTCTGGGCGGCTTCCTTGCCCTGGCCGATCAGTTTGCCGTCGAATTGCAGCCACGCGCCTTTTTTGTCCACGACGCCGTTCTCGATGCCGACGTCGAGCAGGCTGCCTTCCTTGTTGATGCCATGATTGTAAATGATGTCGAACTCGGCTTCCGCGAAGGGCGGGGCGACCTTGTTTTTCACGACCTTCACCTTCACATGGTTGCCGACCGCGTTGCCGGCGGCGTCCTTGAGGGTGTCTTTGCGGCGGATATCCATGCGCACGCTGGCGTAAAACTTCAGTGCCTTGCCGCCGGGGGTCGTCTCGGGATTGCCGAACATGACGCCGACTTTTTCGCGCAATTGATTGGTGAAGACGCAGGTCGTCTTGCTCTTGCTGAGAATGGCGGTGAGCTTGCGGAGCGCCTGGCTCATCAGGCGGGCCTGCATGCCCATGGTGGCCATGCCCATTTCGCCTTCGAGCTCGGCCTTGGGCACGAGCGCGGCGACGGAATCCACCACGATGACATCGAGCGCGCCGGAGCGGGCGAGGGTTTCGCAAATGGTGAGCGCTTCTTCGCCGCTGTCCGGCTGCGAAACGAGCAGGTCGTCGAGATTCACGCCCAGGCGCTTGGCGTAGGCGGGATCGAGCGCATGCTCGGCGTCAATGAACGCCGCCAGGCCGCCGCCCTTTTGGGCGTTGGCGATGACGTGCAGCATGAGGGTGGTTTTGCCGGAAGATTCCGGGCCGAAGATTTCGATCACGCGGCCGCGCGGCACACCGCCGACGCCCAGCGCGAGGTCCACCGCGAGCGCGCCGGTGGGGATGACTTCGATCGAGCGCGCCGCCTGGGCGTCGCCGAGGCGCATGATGCTGCCCTCGCCGTAAGCCTTGGTGATGCTGGAGATGGCGGCGTCGAGCTCGCGTTGTCGCGCGGCGGAAAGCTTGGCGGTGTCATCGGATTTCGCGGCCTTGGTTTCGGCGGCGGCGGCCTTGTCAGTGGACTTTTCCGCGGCTTTTTCGGAGGATTTTTCAGTGCTTTTCGGAGGCATAAATTATAAATGGGTTTGTTTGAATTGGTCGGATTTCAACTTCCTGCCGGCTCGGCCACCCGCCGTATCAATCGCGCCGCCAGCTTCACCATTGTGCGCGGCAAAGTCAAAAGGGAAACCGGGGAGAATGGATTGGTCATATCGGCTCCCTGGAGGGTGCCGGTCTCCGGGCGCAGCAAGGTTCGAAGTCGCCCGGGTGCCGGGGCAGAGGAAATCCTTGATCGGCGGGAGCGCCGGGATTTCTGGAAGCTGCAACCCGTGCGGACGTTGCTGCGAACGAACCCGGGAAATTGAGGACATTCCCCAGGTTTGTGGCGTCCCTCCGGGGTGAAGAGCCCGGGGGCAAGGCAAAGACCCGGATCCGGTTCGTTGGCTCAAAAAAGCAACCGCGGTTGGTTGCTGGCTGTGACCGGCGACGGCCACACTCCGGAATTTTTTTTGGCCGGATTTACCCGGATTTACCCGGATCAGGCTGGATTTACCCGGATGGACTCGCCGGCGCCCACGGTCGTGAACGCGCCCGTTCCGCCTTCGTCTGACTACGGCGAGACAGGTCGGAAACAGGCACTCCAATCCTAGGGCTGCGGCCGGCGATGAAAATTCATTCATACGCCGGTGACTCTATGCGGGGCACATGGACAACGGCTGTCCATGTAAAAAGATAATTCGACGGATAGCAAAGGGTATGGGAAGCCTGCGCGGCGGAATGCGCGCGCCCCCACGTTTCTCCACACGCAGAAAATTGCCCCGTCACCTCCGTCCTCGTTCAATGGAAAGCCCCTCTCCCTTGGTCCCTCTCCCCATCGGATGGGGAGAGGGAAATGATTTGGTGGGGCGTGCACCCAACGATAAATCGTTGGGCTATTTTCGGTCGTCCCATTGGGACTTCAAGAATCACCTGGCCGAAATGGACAGGCCCCGGGAAACCTACTGCGAGGCTTTCTTTTTCGCGTGATTGGCGCCCTCGCCGACCGACCAGGTCAAGCCGGTGACCTTGCCGCCTTCGTTTTGAAACTCGACCTGAAAATCCGTGGTCTTGGCGAAGAACTTCGTCGGCGATTCGGCGAACAGCACGAAGCGCACGTCGCCGAGCATGCCCACGAGCTGGCGTTCTTCGCGGGTGATTTCAATATCCCCGCCGCCGCGATCATAACTGCCGACGTAAGTATCCAGCAGCGCGGTGGGCGGGGTGATTTCTTTTTTCGTGGGCTTGCCGAGTTCGCGGACCCAGACATTGCGGAAGCGGACGGGATTGCCGTGATCCTGAAAGGAGATGGGCTGCTTTTCGGGGTGTGCGCGGTAGGGCGCGCGTTCGAGCCAGCTCGTCGGGCCCGTGAGCTCCACGTTGTTCTGGATCAATACGCCGTTGTGCAGCACGGTCATACGCGCCGGGCTCTTCAGCTCATCGTTATCATCGAAGCGCGGGGCGGTGTAGATGATGTCGTACGTCTGCCATTCGCCGGGCGGCAGCGACACATTGACCAGCGGGGGATACTGTCCGTACAGCGAGCCCGCCGAGCCGTCGGCGTAGGTCGTGGCCTGGTAATTATCCAGCACCTGGATCTCGTAACGGTCCAGGCCCAGGAACACGCCGCTGTTGCCGCGGCCCTGGCCTTCGCCGTGCGGCGGGTTGGGCGTGGCCCATTCGACGTGCAACTGGCAATCGCCAAAATTCTGCATCGTCCGCACGTAGCCGCTGCCCTTCACGCATTCCATGTAACCGTCCTTCACGATCCATTTGGTCGGCGTGCCATCCATGCTGCACCAGGCGGAAAGGTCCTTGCCGTCGAAGAGCACCACGGCATCCGAGGGCGCCTTGCCGGGCGAGGCCGGGGTGACCACAGGCGGCTGCGGTCGGGTGCGATCGTGGTCGAGAAAGTTCGGGTCAGGCTGGGCGAGGGCAGCGATGGCGCCGAGGGAAAGGATCAGGGCCGCGGTATGGCGGGCGGAAAAGCGGATTGGGTTCATAGTGTGTGGTCGATCCACTGAGTTCAACTTCGCGGGCAGGTTAGCACTGGCAGGCGAAGGGGAAAAGGGCCAAGTCGGAGGGAAGGGTTGCAGGTTGCCCCGAGTAAAGGCCCTCGGGCCGGGCAGGTTACAAGTTGCAGGTTGAGGATTGTCGCGGTGGTCATATACTTTTGCTGTGGAGCTAACGTCATGGAATGACCGCTGAAAATCCATTTCTCGATCGTCTGTTTGTCGCTGGAGAGCGTGAGCGGGATCGATTCGGCACGCGGGGCATCACGCACTTCCTGGGGATTTCCAATCCGGGAGCCGCGCCAGCCCGGCCTGAGTGGTTTCGTGGACCACAGCTCCAATTGTGGTTTGGGGATGTAATCTCGGAGGCGGATGCGGTGCGTTGCCGGACCAAAGCTCCGGCCGTGGAAGACATTCGAAAGGGCCTGGCATTTTTACGGGAAGCTTGGCTTGTGCCGAACTCCAAGGTGTTGGTTTCTTGCGATTACGGCGCCTCCCGTTCTCCAGCAATGCTTTACGTATTTCTTGCCGATAGTTTGGGCGCGGGCCGGGAGTCGGAAGCTTTCCAGGTTCTGACACAGATTTCCCCAAACGCGGTTCCGAACGCCATGGTCGTGCGGCTGGGAGACCGGGAGCTCGGGAGGAATGGCGCTCTGCTTGCGCCGGTGAAAGCTTTGAATCAGACGATCAACGAAGCGATTTCAAAATGGAAATTGTGAAGCCGGATCGAATTGCCTATCACGAATCCTGTAAGCGGGTGCAGGCCATGGGTCTTTTGAGGCCGGGCGAAGTTCCGCCTTTGCCCTCCAAGCCTCCGCGGCATGACGATGAGGTCTTGGCGGTGCGATTTTTCCGGAAGTTGCTTACGGAAGCAGCCCTGGAAAATCTCAGCTTGCCGCGCACCTTTTTTGGCCGGTCGGAAATACGCGGCGTCTCCTTTCAGAACACCGATCTTTCCGAAAGCACGGCGAACTGGAACGATTTCATCGAAGTTAATTTTAGTGAGGCCGACCTTTCACGCGTGGATTTCCGAGCCTCAGAGTTGGAGCGAGTGAATTTCTCCGGAGCGGTATTGCGCGGCGCAGACCTGCGAAATACCGGGTTGCGCCATTGCACGTTCACCGATGCCGATATGACCGGCGCAAAGCTGCAACGCACAACCGGCATGGGGCTTACGCTGTCCGAAGCGCAGAAATCAGTAATCGAATGGTTTATGTTTCCCGGGCCGACGCCGGAAGGCGGGTGATCATGACAACCCCACCCACTTGCCGGTGCGGACGGATTCGGCTTCGGCTTCGCAGATTTCGACGGCGCTGAGGCCGTCGGCGGCGGTCACGGTCTCCGGCTTCCGGCCGTGGCTGACGCACTCGATGATGTATTTGATTTCGCCGCTGTAGCCATCGCCGGCTTCGGGTTTCACCACGCGCGGGGCCTGACCGTGCTCGATGACGTGCAACGCTTCCGCGCCGCGGGCGAGGTCGAAATCAATCGTCGCCTTCTCGTATAGGAGCGTGTAGGCCATGCTGAAGCCCTTCGCGAGCAGCCAGCTTCCTTCGGCGTAAACGGACGGGCCGCCCGGGTAGTGATATTGCGCGGTGACGTGATCAATGGAATCGCCGCGAATGACGCCGCTGGCGAAAACCCCTTTCGGTCGGCCGAAAAGAAATTGAACAAAATCCACGTCGTGAATGTGCAAATCGAACAGCGCGCCGCCGGAGGTTGCGCCGCTGGTGTAGGCACCCTTGCTCCAGCCGGGCGTCTCGGACATGCGACGGAAGCGGGCGGCCTGGACTTTGCCGTAGGTCTGCTCCGCGACCAATTGCTTCAGCCAGGCCCAGCCGGGCCAGAAGCGCATGCACATCGCCGGCATGAAAACGCCTTTCGAGGATTTGGCGACTTCCACGATCTCGCGCGCCTGCTTGGAATTCAACGCGAGCGGCTTTTCGCAGAGGACGTGTTTGCCGGCTTTGAGTGACGCGATGGATTGCTCGGGATGAAATTGTGTGGGCACGCAGAGGTCCACGAGGTCCACTTCGGGATCGGCGAGGACATCGGCGAGGTTTTTGAAAACTTTGATGTCGCGGCCCAAGTCGAGGTCGCCGGAGGAGGCGACATTGCCGGTGACGCCGGCGAGGATGCCGTTGACCGGCAGTTTCACCGCGTCGCACACCGCGACGATTTTGGCGGCGGGCAATTGTTGATAGGCCTTGATGTGGGTGACGCCCATGAAACCCAGGCCGACGACGGCCACGTTGACTTTGCGTTCGCTCATGGGGGCGAAGGCTAAAGGCTGAAGGCTGAAGGCTAAAGTTTAAAAGCGCAGCGCGAGGCCTTGCTACTGTCGAGCCTTGCGAGTGCTGATTTCGTGGGGCTTTTTGGGTTCCGTGCGGGCATGAGTCCTGCTTAATAGGGGTCGTGGCATCGCGAAAATCATTGCTCGCAGCAGTCCTAATTGGAGTGCTCGGTTATGCGCCGGCTTGTTCGGGCTGTGAGCCTATCATTCCGCTGATGCAATTGATGGCAGGGGGCAGCTTCTTGGCCCCGCACTGATCTTGCAGTCGGCAATCTGGCTCTTTGTCGCGGTGGCAATCAAAACGATAAGTTTCGCTTTCTTCGAGCGCCGGTTGCCACGGGGGGAGGCCATCAAATTCATGCTGGCGGGAAATGTACTGAGCACAATTCCAGGGATATTGACGGCAGTGTTTGCGGGAAGTGGGCCGCTGCCGTTTCTGGTAATTCCCATCATCTTTCTGATCGGCAAATCCGTCGGCCAACGGCTTTACCCCCTCCCACCCGGCTCCAAGAAACCCCCTTTTGCAGGAGCCAGTTTTGCGTGTGGCTTTACGGGGGCCTTTGTGCTGTCCTATTTCATGTTTGCTCTCGCGGGCAATGCATTGGACCACGGCAGCTATGCGAGCTACTGGATGTTCAAAATTCTGTTTACGGTCCTGGCGGTGGCGGTTGGAATGATGCTTTCCACGGTCCTTGAAAAATTTGCCATCGCCAGGCTCACCCGCAAACAGTACGGGCCACTGTCATTTTTCACCTCCGTGCTCCGTGCCAACTACATCACTCTCGGGTGCGTTCTCCTTTTCGCTGCGGTGCAAACGCTGCCCAAGCGGCTGAGTTCGCCACACTTTCTCACCTCATGGCTGCACACCGTTGCCGCCTCCCTGGGTCTGGCTTGAAGTCCGGGGTTGGCCGACCCGCGAACTTACTTGGTTTTTACATCTCTTTGACAACTGCGATTCAGCGGTGCGCTAATGTGCCGGCATGAAACGCATTGCTCTGGCCGGGTTGGGTGTGGCGCTGGCAGCCTTTTGCGCGTGGGGAGCGCAGACAGAAAGTCCGCTGGTCGTGCACGAATGGGGCACGTTCACTTCGCTGCAGGATGAGAAGGGACGGACGATTTCGGGAATCAACACGGATGACGAGCCCGTGCCGCGATTTTGTCACAACCTCGACTGGATGCTCATTGATACGCCGCTGCCGTTTCCGCGAATCCTGGCCCAGGGGGTGGCGAGTTGTCATCCAGACGTGACCATGCGGTTGGAAACCCCGGTGATCTATTTTCATCCGCCGAAGGATGCGGTGCTGCCGATCGTCGCGGATGTGAAAGTAAGCTGGCAGGGTGGGTGGCTGACGCAGTTTTTTCCCGACGCCTGGACCAACGGCTCGCTGCCCGCCGAGCGCACGCTCACATTTCAATCGCGCGGCGGATTGGAATGGCACAGCCTGCGAATCGGGGAGGTTGGCAAGATGCCCGAAACCAAGGATCATGTTTGGCTGGCTCCGCGGGCGGTAAACGCCGCGCCACTCTCAACTCCCGCGGGCGAGGGAGAGAAGTTTCTGTTCTATCGCGGCGTCGGCCATGTGCTGTGTCCCTTGCAGGCGATCCGTTCCGCGGACGGGAAGACCTTGCAGATCCACGCGCAAAAAAGTGAAGCGGCATACAATGTCCCCGCCATGACCATCTCCCGGCTTTGGCTCGCTTCATTTGATCTGAAGGGCGAGTGCGCGTTTCGTCCGTTGTCGGCCTTGAGCCTGCCCGCTTCCGATGCGATTTCCCCCGGTCCGATCGGCTCCACGCCCGCTCAATTCAACCAAGGCGAGTACTCCAACGCCAACCTGGGCAGACTGCGCGGGGAGATGCGCGAAGCGTTGCTGGCCGACGGCATGTTCGGCGATGAGGCGGATGCTTTGCTCAATACCTGGGAACTCTCCTACTTCAAGAGCGGCGGCCTGCGTTTATTTTTCATGGTGCCGCGCGCATGGACGGACGCGAATCTCCCGCTCGATATCTCTGTGCCCTGCGAAATCAAACGCGCCATGGTGGGCCGGCTCGAACTCGTCACGCCCGAACAGCATCAGTGGCTCAAAGAGCTGGCCGACGCGCCGACGCCGACGCGGCCGTGGGCCAGCATGGTCCTGAGTAACGGCGCGCCCACCGTCGTGAGCAATATGATCGCGTTCAAAGGCGAGATGCCTGCTGCTTACCGCGACCTCGGCCGATTCCGAAATGCACTTTTGCTCGATGAGGAGCGCTTGCATCCGTCGCCTTCACTCGCGGCTTTCATTCGCCTGAATCGCCTCGAAGGCGCGCGGCAGTAATTTTCAATTCGTAGTAGTCGAGGTAACGAGGCTCCATCTTTTCGGAAGCCTGCACGCGTTCGATCAGATGGAGCCTCGTTATCCCGCCTTGCGGGACTGCTACCAACTCAATTGGCGCTCGCGTCACCCAAGCTGCCGGCCCGGGTTGATGGGGCAACCCGCCAGAAAATCTCCCGCCGCCAGGCGCTTGCCGCCTTCGCGCTGCAATTCCAAAATCTTCAGGGCGCCCGCACCGCAGCCGACAACGATTCCCTGTTTGTCCGCGCGAATCACGCGCCCGGGCTCGCCCGCGCCCTCACTGACCTCCACGCGCCAAATCTTCAGCGTCTGCGGCTGCGCGGCCGTTTGCAGTTGAGTGTAAGCGCCCGGCCACGGGGTCAGTCCGCGCACGCGATTCCAAAGTTCCTTCGCCGGCCGCGACCAATCGAGTCGCCCATCCGCCTTGGTGATCTTCCGCGCGTAGGTCGAACCTTCCGCCGGCTGCGGGCGCGGTTGGATTGTGCCGGCCACGTAATCCGGAATCGTTCGCGCCAGCAACCGCGCCCCGATCGCGCCGAGCCGGTCGTGCAGCGTGGCCGCCGTGTCATTATCGCTGATTACCGTTTCCTCAAGGCTCACGATGTCGCCCGTATCCAGCCCCGCGTCCATCTTCATGATCGTCACACCGGTCACCGGCTCGCCATCGAGGATGGCCCACTGAATCGGCGCTGCGCCGCGGTACTTCGGCAGCAGCGACGTGTGGACATTCAAACAGCCATGTTTCGGCAAATCCAAAATCGCCTGCGGCAAAATCTGGCCGTAGGCAACCACAACGATCAGGTCAGGCAGCAGCTTCGCCAATTCCGCGATGAAATCCGGCGAGCGCGCCCGTTCCGGTTGCAACACGGGCAATCCCGCCGCGACCGCCGCCGCTTTCACCGTTGAGGCCTGCAATTTCATGTCGCGCCCCCGCGGCCGGTCCGGCTGCGTTACCACGGCCACGACTTGAAAGCCCGCCGTGCGCGCCAGTTCCTGCAAACTGGCGACCGACAGCTCCGCTGTGCCCATGAAAATGATCCGCAAGTCGGACATGCACCAAGCCTAGTGAACCCTGCGGGAAGCTCCAAGGACCAAGAACCAAGCTCCAGATAAGCTCCAAACACCAAGATCCAAAAAGCAGGCGTGCGATGCATTTGAACTTTGGAGCTTGGTGTTTATCTGGTCCTTGGTGCTTGGTTCTTGGAGCTTTTCATAGACATCCCTCGACAGCCATTGGTAGTTTGCCGCTCGTGAATTTCCTGGTCACCGGCGGCGCGGGCTTCATTGGCTCGCATGTCTGCGAGCGCTTGCTCGGCGCGGGTCACTCTGTTTGGGCTTTCGACGACCTCAACAACTTCTACGATCCCCAGCTCAAGCGCGCCAATATTCGCGATCTGCAAAAGCTTGCGAAGCCGTTTGAATTCGTGCAGGGCGACATCACTGATCGCGACGCGCTCGACGAACTCTTCGGCGCTATTCGGTTCGATCAAGTCATCCACCTCGCGGCGCGCGCGGGCGTGCGGCCGAGCTTGCAGGAACCGGCGCTCTACCAGCGCGTGAATGTCGAGGGCACTGTAAACATCCTCGAAGCGGCCCGGACGCGCGGTGTGAAGAAACTCACGCTCGCCTCCTCCTCTTCCGTTTACGGCGTAAATGCCAAGGTGCCTTTCGCCGAAAGCGACCCGATCTTCAATCCCATCTCGCCCTACGCCGCGAGCAAGATGGCGTGCGAGGCGCTCGGCCACGTCTATCATCACATCTACGGCCTCGACATCGTGATGCTCCGCTTCTTCACCGTGTATGGACCGCGCCAGCGCCCGGATTTGGCGATCCACAAATTCGCGCGGCTCATTCACGAGGGCAAACCCATCCCCGTCTTCGGCGATGGCTCGACCGCGCGCGATTATACTTACGTCACGGACATCGTGGACGGGATCATAGCTTGCACTGCGCGCGAATTTGGCTTCGAAGTCTTCAACCTCGGCGAATCGCAGACGGTGAAGCTGAATTATCTCATCGATTTGCTCGAAAAATCGCTGAAACGCAGCGCAATCATCGACCGCCAGCCCCCGCAGCCGGGCGATGTGCCGATCACTTTCGCCGACGTGAGCAAAGCGAAGGCCAAACTGGGGTATTCGCCCCGGGTGAAAATCGAGGAAGGGCTGCCGCTTTTTGTTGACTGGTTTGCCCGAAAAGTCTCCTAATATCGCCCATGGAAACCATTCGTCGCTACCAACGCCCGCCGTTTGAGGATGCGCTGGCCTCGTGGAAGGCCCTACTCGCGCAACGCGGCCTCCCCGCGGACTTGCTTTGGGTGCTCGACGAGAACCTTTGCTTTGAGCGCGACCCCGCCGCTTCCGCCGGTGTGAAGCTCAGTTTCCAGACCCGGTTCACGCCGCATCCGCCCGATGCCGCCAAGGTTACCTATCACCATTTCGCCGAATTGGAAGCGCGCCTCGTGTTTTATCGCATCGGCAGCAACCACGGCCGCTCGGTCTGCCTGTTGCTCTGCGATCCGTGGTTCGAGCCGAAGGAAGAAGGCGAAGGCTACCTGCGCCGCGACGACTGGCTCATCTCCTTCCATCCCGGTGGCCGTGACGAAATCGAAGAAGTCGCCGATGTCCGCCGCTGGGAACAGCGCGTCATCCGCGGCCGTCCGCTCACCGCGGTGGATTTCTGCATGACCCTCGCCGCGTTGCGCGAATTGAAAGCGCACGGTCGGGTTCTCTCGCCCGACGAACGCTTT
Organism: uncultured Verrucomicrobiota bacterium; assembly: GCA_964448135.1. Lineage (GTDB taxonomy): Bacteria > Verrucomicrobiota > Verrucomicrobiia > Limisphaerales > UBA8199 > CAYUVH01. The sequence goes on from CAYUVH010000022.1 coordinate 75,868, forward strand.
GGGCTGAAGATTTTGCGCTCGATGCAGACCCCGCGGGCGGCGCGGACGCATTAAGCGAGCTACCAAACTTCCACCGGACCCTTCGGTACCGGTATCGCCTTGGGCACCACGCCTTCCGCGTCCGCTTCGGCCATGAAGGAAGCCATCATCGGCGGCGGACGAAAACGCGGATTCAATTCGCCGTTCTCATCGAGGAATTGTTTCCGCCAGTTCCGGTAAAATTCCAGCAGCTCCTGAAACTGCGCGCGGCTCGCGAGCAGCACCACGCGCTTGTTGAATTCGTTCGCCGGTCCGAACCGCTTCGCATACCACGGCGCGACTTTGCGGAACATTCGGCAACCCAAATCCTCGCCGAATACTTCCACCATGCGGTCCAGGTGGCGCGACATGACGCGCACGCGCTCTTCGAAGGCGGGTTCCGGTGGCAACTCACCCGTGTCCAGGAATTGCCGCGTGTGCAGAAAAATCCACGGATTGTAAAACGCCCCGCGCCCGATGCTCACGCCCGCGCAGCCGGTGTCATCGAACATTCGCTTCGCCGCCTCGGGCGTCGTCACATCGCCGTTGCCGATCACCGGGATCGTGCGCACCGCTTCCACTACGGCCCGAATCCCCGCCAGCTTCACCACGCCGCCGAATCCCTGTTCGCGCGTGCGTCCGTGAACAAAAATCGCCGACGCGCCTGCATCCTCCAACGCGCGCGCCAGGTCCGGCGCGGTCAGGTTGTCGTCGTCCCACCCCAGCCGCATCTTGGCGGTCACGGGAATCTTCAGCGCATCCACCATGCCGCGCACCAGCTTCGCCGTCTGGTCGAGTTGCGTCATCATCGCCGAGCCGCCGCCCACGCGGCAGACCTTGCGCACGGGACAACCCATGTTGATGTCCACTGACGCCACCCCGACCGACTCGAGGAACACCGCCGCGTCGCGCATTTCCTCCGGCACCGAGCCGAACAACTGCACCGCCAGCGGCCGGTCCGCCGGCGCGGACTCGATCAGCTTCAGCGCCTTCGTGCGCTTTTCGAGCAGCGAACGCGCATTTACCAGGTCCGTCGTCGCGAGATCCAGCCCGCCCAGCTCCCGCACCGTCAGCCGGAAGGGCAGGTTGGTATAACCCGCCAGCGGCGAGAGAAACAGGTTCGAGGACAATGTCAGCGGACCAAAACGCATTACCCGGTAGCCTAGCCCATTTTGCCCCGCAGGGACACCCGATAATGGGTTTTGGGCAGGGGGGAGGGGTATACCCCCCTGATTTATCGGTTACACGGTTACAAACCGCATAAACATTGGGTGAAATGAATGTTTTATCGGTTACATTTGCGGTTACAGAACGGTTACAAACCCGCGCCATTGGTTACAGTCCTTCGGCCGCAACTTGCAGCTTGAAACCAAGCAGTCCGCTTCACATCCCCTCAGTGTCGAGCAGCAGGCCGCACGCAGTGCAATGATGCACGATGTATCGCCGGTTCCCTTTGACGCGGTAGAGGCTGCTGCCGCAGGAATTGCAATTCGGGCGGCCCAGCCAGTCGGTGCCCAGTTTATCACTGCCGCACGTCGGGCAATAGCGGCCGATTCCTTGCAGCAAAAAACCGCGGCAACCCGGGCAGCGCAGTCGTCCCATGGCCTGATAGCCGATGACCGCCCCCAGGATCAGGACGAGCTGCGGCAGGGAAAGATACCAGGGAGCCTTGTCGAACAATGCGTGGTTGGTTGCCAGCCGGGTAATCCCATTTGCCAGGAGCGATCCCACGAGGATCACGGTTCCGACCGCGCCCGCCCCAAACGCTATTCTTCTTCGCTGGTGATATTTCGCCGCGATCGGTGAAAAGTCCTCCAGCAGGCGCAACGCCTCTTCGGTGCTGTAGTTTGCCGGAGCGCGGACAGTTTCATCTGTTCTCATGGATGCCACCTTTCCGAACCGGCGTCAGCCGGCAGCTCATCTTACGAAACCCACCGCCGCGACGCAACGGGGTTCGCGGACTTGCCTGCGCCGATGCTACAGCCCGCCCAGCGAAACTGGAGTCGAAGCTGGCCCCCAGCCGACGGCGTTGTGCGCCTGCACGGTGACGGACCAGTTCGGAACGAAGTCCACGGTGAAGCTCGCGGTCAACGTCGCACCCGATACCGTCTGCGTAAATGTGCCTCCGCCGTCGCTGCCAGTGATCGTGATCCGGTATTGGTCCACCGGGCTGTCGCCCGGAACCGCCGCCTGCCACGTCGCCACGAGAGTGTCGGTCGAGCCCGACGGGTCGGCCACCGACCAATGCGCGGCGACGCCCGTCGGCGCGGAAGGTGCCACCGAGGCCGACTTCGTCGTCACCGTCACCGGCGCCGAGGGCGGGCTCGATCCGCCGACCGAAGTGGTCACGACGGTGACCTGATAGGTCGTCTGCGGTTGCAGCGATGGGATGACGCCGCTGGTGGCGGAGCCGGTCACCGTCGCCGTGAGCACGGCATTCGAGGAGTTGACCGGTGTGGCAGTGAGAGTGGAGGAAATGACCGCGGCCGGGTGCACCCCTTGCGCCGTCCAGTCGACTTGAAACGCGTCGCCCGATTGCACCGCCGTCACTCCGAGGGGCGCGCCCGGCACGGGAACGACGAGAAACGCCGACACGCCCGAGTTGTAAATAATGTCACCGTAAGCATCCGTCGCGATGAATCCGGGAATCGCCGACGCGCCATTGGTGAGGATGCCGGAGGACACCACGTTACCGGCGAAATCCCACGTCACGGAAATCCAGGCTGAATACGTCGTCGTGTGATAACCGCCGCCCCGGCCGCTGCCGCCGCAGCGCGTCGAGAGGTAAGCATTGCCGACCGGAAAACCGGTCGCCGGATCGAAGCCAGTCACATAGACCTGTTCCTGGATGCCGCCGCAGGAATGGCCGAGGTAGGCGAAAGCCGTGCCCTGTGGCACCGTCAACCCCGCCGGTTTCGGCTGGAGGGACACTTGGAAAAATCCCTGCGCCTCCGGGTTGTTGATGGTGACCGACTTCACCGTCCCATCGCCGGCGATTCCGGCCTGGAGGTTCAGCCACGGCTGGGAGAAATCGGCGCGCGTTTGGATGCCGTAATAATTCGTGGTGGTCGTTGGGAAGGACAAAACCAGATTGTTGCCTGATTTCGTCAAAGCCATGCCACCCGCCGATACGCCCAGCGCCGACAGTGGAAATTGAAGCACTGGGACGGTGCTCAGGAAAAGTGCGGCCACAAGAGCCGCATGCCCGCGAGCTCTAATTGCTTTCATAAGTGGACCTTCCTGAAGGATAAGCCAGACCTATGCCAAGTCAAGCCCCTCCCCTTGCCCCTATGCGTATGCTCAGCGATGCGCGTCGCTTGACCCGGTTCAACCACCCATGTTTTGCAACCAAACCGCCCGCCGGGTGTTCCTATTACAACCTTGAGACGTCTCTTGACCATGCTGCGCCGCCGTTGGCGCGTTTGCCTGCTGGCCATCGGCGTTTGTGTCGCGGCGCCAATACTATGCTTTTCGCTGCAGCCCAAACCACCGGAAATTGTCTTCCTCGGCCAACCGCTCAAGCAGGACCTCTTCTGGAGCGACCGGCTGATGTATTACGTGCCGCGAAATCAGAGTTGGGCCTGGCTGCGGAAATTGGTGTACGGGACCCTCCCCGACCGCGTCCGGATAAATCTGTCCACCGACGAATACCGTCTGGCCGGGCTGCAATCCACGAATGCCGAATCTCTCGGCCTCGGCCCGCCTCGGGCCATGGGTAGCGACGGCGTGCGCGTGTGGTTCCTCAATGCCGCCGAGCTGGGGCAAGCCCGTCAACACCTCGATATCCACGCGCCAAATGTCATGTCGAGCAGCCGCTGCACCATGGCCGTGCCCGACGGCTGCGGCAGCATGTCAGGCATGGCCGGGCCTGTGCAGGTGAACGCCGATTGTCCGAAAGTTGAAATCAGCGATGCATACCTGTCGCGCGTGCGCCGGGATGGCCTCGATACCACCGTGTTCATCACGGTGCTGGAGGGCGGCGCAACCAACTCTATCTATCCCCTCGGTTTCTCCTACGGCCGGAGCGTCGGCACCAATGGCGTCGGGAGTTTGAAGATCGGCGCGCGCCTGCACATCCCACGCGGAAGTTCGGCGCTCATCCTCGGCACTCCCGTCGCCGAACTCGGCGGCCAATCCATCTGCATCATCATCGAACCGAAATAACCTGCTTAACTTTGAAACGACTCTTGACCATGCTTCGCCGCCGCTGGCGCATACTGCTCCTCGTTTTGTTCGTTTGCTGCGCCGCGCTGGTGCTCATCTTGGCGTTGCAACCCAAGCCCCCGGAAATCGTATTCCTCGCGCAACCACCCAATCCCGACCCGCTCTGGCGCGACCGCCTCATGCAATATGTCCCGCAGAACCAGAGCTGGGCCTGGCTCTGGAAACTTCAGGAAGCCGTGTTTCCCAAACGCAAGCGGCTGGACCTGATCACCGACGAATACGAATTGACCGGCCCCCAGTCAACCAACGCCGCAATCCTGGGCCTGGGTCCACCGCGGGCCACCAGCGCCGATGGACTGCGCGTCTGGTTTTTGAGTCGCGACGGGTTGAAGCCGATCCAGGAACACCTCCGGGCCGGTCCTGCGGCCGCCGCCAATTTCACCCGTTCCATGATGAGCACCGCCGATGGCATTGGCAGCATGGTCTATATGGGGGCCGCCTCGCGGGTGACAGTTGGGGGTCCGAATATCGGCCTGACCGCGAATTTTTCCCCGCGTGTCCGCCGCGACGGCCTGGACCTCGGCGCGTTCATCACCAGGGTGAACGTGGTGACCAATCTGGCGAATGATCTCGCCAACGTTTCCGCCAGCCCGCTACCGAACACCAACTCCGTCACCGGTTTGAAATTCGGCGCCCGGCTGCAAATCCCGCGCGGCGATTCCGTCCTCGTCCTCGGCACCCCCGTACCCGAACTTGGCGGCAACACCATCTGTGTGATCATCGAGACGAAATAATCCCACCCCGCGACAGGCCCGCGCTGCCACGATACGGGAGGTAGAAGACTTATGCCCACAGAACACGGGTATGTGGTTTGTGGGCAACAATCAATTTCCGGAACGGCGCGTCAGCTCACGAATCAATGACCGTGGCCCCCGGCATCCTCACCCTTGCCGCTCTCATAAAACTCTTCGCGATTGGGATCAACGGATCGAAACCTATTGAAGATGGTCTGGGCATCAAAATCAGACTGTCGCGAAAGATAGCGCCGCGCGATCGTGCGCCGCAATTCCTGGTAATCCCACGAGACTCCCAACCTTTTGTAATGCGCATCGAATTCCACCTGACTGCAAAAGGCAGCATGCGCATAGGCGATGAATACCATCGAAAAGCCATCGCGCTGCGCCGCCTGCGTCACATGCTCAACCGAATAATATGGCTTGCGGCCAAAGCGGCGCACCAACTCCTGGCTCAACCGCTTCACATAGCTGCGGATGGTAAAGTATTTTTTGAGGTGCTGGAACATAATGAGCGCTCTGGCAGTCTGACTAACAGGTCAGCGACGGGAGCCGTTGGTCCCTGATATCCGATTCGTCTGCGAGTCGGGCGGCTGGCTCCCCTCCGCTGGACCGCCCGGTTTGCCTTCGGTCTTCGATTCAAATTTTTGGAAATTCCGGCTCGGATCAACCGCATAATAGGCAAGTGACCCGCCCGAAGTTTTCAAAAGCGGGCGCTCATCCTCCAGCTTTAGCTCCGCCTTTGGAATCTGGAAGAACACCCAATCATCCATTGATCTGGCAATGAAATGATGCGATTGGGCATCCGACCCTTGGTAGCCCAGCCCGCCGCGCACCATTGATCCGTACTTTGCATACCAATCAATAACCTCCGTTTTTGTCCAGGCGCTCTTCCGACACGCAGTGAAACTGCCAATGAGGGCCAGCAGGCTTAGGATGCTTATGAGGTGGCGAGCACGCATGGATTCAGGGTGAACGAGTTGTGCCGCCATTCGTTCGGCGTTCGCTGGCGCGGTTGGTTGGACACCCTCTTCATTTCAAAACGAAATCGTTCGTGCCCAGTGCGATGGTCCTGCCCGGGCCGAGCGGCCCCCGCGTGATCCAAATCCGGACGCTTGCCTTGGGCCGTTCATCGTTCTCCAGGACAATAAAGGTAACCACTCCATCAAACACGTGGATGTCCGATTCGGCAAAGTACTCATGCTGACAAGTCAATGTGCAACGAGCAGAGCCGTCCTGCCGCCGGGGGACACCAGCGCACCAGTCCTCCGTCGGCATTTTGCCGATCCGGTGAACGCTTGCCGAAGGGACGATGATCTCGATTTGATCAATCGCTTCCTCGGCCGAGTGATTGACCGGGTCCCCGCGGAAACTCAGCGAGACTGCTTTATGACCCCTCGGCAATTGCGCGCACCCCGTCGCGAGGCAGGCTAGGACTATCATTGCGGCGCAGATTCTCATGGGGCCTCCTCGTCGTCTAAACAAACTCCGCTATTTCCGCTCGCGCACATGGATGGAAAAAGCCTTCTCGTCAATCTCAGTGCTGCACGTCGGTGCCCTCTGGCGGATGACCTCGCCCGCTACCCGCTCCAGTATCTCCCGTTCCCTGCCCGTGATCCAAGAGTGCCTCATGGTAAACTTGCCCGGATCATCGGCCCGGACAATTGCGACCGTATCCCCGCCACCGAACTCCCAATAAAATGGAAGCTCAAGCGTGCCCTCGCGGTAGAACAAGTATCCGTCCCGACCCGCCGGCTCAAACTCGACGCTCCACTTTTCGGTTGAGGGTGTCGTCTGCATCAAAATCTACAAGCCAATGTGTGGCCGGTTCGGTCACAAACCAGCTCGGATTTCCAGTAGTGTGGATCGTCAATGGCAACGAACCGAACCCCTGCTGGCAGTGCATCCGTGCGCAAAATGAACGGACGAGCAAGCATGATGCACAAACCATCCTTCGGCCATCCCTTCCAGGTCTCCGCAATCGAATTGCCCGCCTTCAGCTCGGCATCGAGCAAAGGACGCAATTCCCTACACAACTCGGTAACATGCGCTTTATCCACGTTAGCCACGGCAGGAGATCTAACGATTTAGCTCGGAAAGAGTCACTGGAACCTGAGGCTGGGGGCAAAGTCGCAGTTGCAACTTCATAAACTCATTTCTTGTCCCCGGGCTGTGGGTTGCTTTTGGGCTCCAACCCCTCCGGATTCGTTTCCGCGCTCTGCTTGGGCTGCGCGGGCTTCCGGGTCTGCTGCTCCTTCTGGCGATCAACGCAATCAGCCACATCGAATGGCAATATGATCGTGTCCGCCACGAACGAGAACGGGAAGTCGATGATTCCTATCGGCACCAACCCGATCGCCGCGGGCCCGATCGACTCCGATTTGCTGGCAAAGGGGGCGGCCACACAAGAGCCATCCCAAACCACGCCTTTATAAACGCCTGCCGGAGGCCGGCTGCCACAATCACCAAAGTGCGACATCATGGTGCCACAGCCCGGGCACATCAGCAGCAGTGAAAGCCACCCTATCCGGACAAGCTTTAGCCTCTGTTTGCTCGGTGGAATTTTATACTGCATGGGTGCCTCCAATAATCACGACCGCGACAATGATAACCAACAACATGATACGGTCGGCAATAAAAACCCCGCGATGCTTTCCGCCTTCGCCTGAGTCACCGTGCGTTTTCCCAAGGCCACCATTCGGTGCGGTGTTTTGTTCCGAGTCCGGAGCCCCGGCAGGGGCGGCACGACAATAGCCCCGGGCAAGGCCGCGGTGGCCGCCGCCCGGGGTAAAAACGCCACCCCACGCAACCTCTTTTTTTCCTTCCCGTTCGGCGCGCTTCAGGCGCGCCGAACGGGAAGGAAAAAAAGAGGAGTTCCTTTTGGGCCGCTAACCCAGGGCGTCGTTCGCTGACTCACTTTGCCCTGGGCTGATATATTTCGTCCCTTCAGGACTCTGTGCTGGCTCATTGGCTCTCTGGCTCCCATAACTCAATCCCGTTGCCTTCCTGGTTGGTTGTGATCTTTTGGGAAGTGGTCCGCAATGGATGTCCCGTCAGGCAGCCCACCCCAGGTGTTTCCCGTCCAATTCCACATCTCCTTGATTTGGATTTCCCTGGGCGGCCCAAACACGGGCTGGGGGCCGAGGCCCTTGGCCACGTAGAGGACGTTCGTGGTCCGCTCCCGGCCCGTGATTATGCCCTCTTCCAGCCGTGCTGCCGAGACGATCAGGATGTCCCGGCGGACGTCGCAAGCGATGAATTGCGAAAGGATTCTGCCCTCCCGGAATTTCCGGCGCCGCCACCAAAGTCGGATTAACTTGAACACGATCACGCGCCAGCCCTGCCATCCGTGTGAAAGACAGGTTCAGCGCATCGGTTGGACCAAATGATCATGACCCATCAACTTTCCATCGAGATCCCGGAAACTTGCCCGGCCTCGTCGAACGCGACGCTAATGACATACTGCGTGACCTGCTCCGGGAGAGTGAAATCAAAGACATCCAGCTCATCATCACCGCCCCAATGAGCATGCAGCACCAGCGATTCAAGGATGCGCTGCGGGTCCGGCTTTTCCGCGGCAAAATGCTTCTGCCAATACGCGGGCTCCACCTCCTCCAGGTGGTGGGATACAAACATGGTGGCGCCGAATTTGTCCGCGGGAGTGCCGTATGCTTTCTTGATTGCGGCACGCGCGGCGACTTCCCGTCTTGTGATTTCGTCTGGATGGGCGGGCATAAAACGTAATGCAGCCTAGCGACCGATCAAGCCGGTTCGTTCGGCGGGCAGCGGGGCCAGTCCATGCGTCGCCCGCGTACTGCTCCATATCCAACGAGTCCATAGTACGCTCAGCAACGGAGGCACAACCAACAGCGCAAACCCGGCTGCGGCACATATCAAGGGCGGCCATGGCGAGGCTGCAATCCTTGCATTTAATCTTTCCATTTCTGCGATCGACATTCCGGTGCCCGGCTCTCCGACTCCGAGCCTCGAGAGGGGAGCGAGCAGTATTGCCAAAGCACCCAGGCAAATCCAACCAAGACTCGCCAACCAAACGACCACCGTGACCCCCCAGAGTATCTGATGTTTGGAGTGCACGACAATTACTCCGGATGGCCCCATCCCACCAGTGTGGGAGACCCGGGTTGTGGGAGCTGATACTTGCTGTCCAGTCGTCGAGCCGTAGCCAGACGCAGCCGCCGGGGCCCCGGCGAAGGTGGAAGCCCATGGTTAGTCATATTTCTCTCCCCAATTAATCTTCTCCACACTGGCGAGAAAACCGTCCCGTTCTGCCTGCGATGCAAAATACCACTCACAAAATCCGAAATTGTGGTCGGACTTTGCGAGCCAGTACCACATCCACCTGCCGGTGTGGGAATGCGGCCCGGCAATATCGCACGCCGGGTAATCAGACTGCCGCTGAAGACAATCGCCTTCGCCCGGGCCGAAGTTCTGCCAGCACCAGCGATTCGCAAAGTCCAGCTCTGCGAATGAAACCTGCAGTGTGACCGTGTAGGGAAACCGCGATAGCCTGTCCTTGCGCCTTCGTTCCTCCTCCGTCCGAACCTCTGTTGAATAATCCTCGCTGGCGAGATATTCCTCAAAGCTCGATAGGGTGACGGTTCGCTGGCTCATCGCGGCAGTGCACGGACAGCTCTCTCAGGCTTGCCGGTCTCTGGCCTCAAAGTAGTCATACGGGTACCTGTCCTCAAGCAAGCCTTCGATAAACTGGCCAATGGAATCGCAGATGCGAATTGTGATGTGGTGCAAGTCGGCGCGAACGTGATTCGGCCTGTCCCAAATCTCTTCGTGACTGACATAACTCACAGCCCCGGTCCCGCCTCCAATATCGAGAACTACAAAATCGCCATTCGGCATCGTGCCGACAATCAACCAGCCTGCGCCAAAATACTCCGGAGTATCATCGTGGAATGTGCGGATGAGACGCTCTGGCCAGAAACTCGCGAACCCAACCTCAACTGCCGTCTTGTCTGCCACGGAATAAGCTTTGAAATGCTCGACCACCGCCTCAGGCACGCGGTGCACCCGAAGCCAGGCAATAAACTCAGGCGTGCCGGCGGAGAATTGGCGGGCTGTCTTCTTCTGCAACCGCGCCAATGCTTTCTTAAACAGGGGCGTGTCAATTTTCATGCAAACGATCTATTACCCCGCTGCTTTGCGTAGTTTGAGATCAACTCCATACTTCACCTTCAAAAACAAATTCAACGTCTCGACTGCTTCCGACGCCGGAACTTCCCTGACGGCGTCATCCTTGTGGCCGCCACGGCCGCGCGTGTATGAAAATGCGAATCCGGAACGGGAACTCTGGATTTGTAGCATATGGACGCCCAGCGGAAAGTCCGGGCAATCAGAAATCAAAAGCCCGGACAGAAACACGCCGCCGCAAATCTCTGAAGCAAAATCCGAATCCGCAATGAACCGAACGAGAGAAAAATAAGGACTTGGGCCCTCCGCCTCCTTCCGGGCGAGCTCAACCCAGGGTTTTGTGTGAACTATGCTGCTCATGACGCCAAGGCTGGCTGACGACCCAACCTCAGCGACCGCCGCTGACTGGAAGCGCGGAGCGAGGTGAAGGTGGAAGTGTATGGTTGGGACTTCGGGTCATGATCTCGCAGTGTCGATCTCATCTTTTGTAATGTCGCCCAGCATTTCCATGACCTGCCGGGTGGCCGCTTCGGAGTAACCAGCCAGCGACAGTACGCACGGCGAGGACACACCCAGCAGCTCCTTCAGCTCGGTCTCGGAAAAGTCTTCCTCCGCGCCTCGCCTCAGGAACCAGCAAAGCGCCATCCGTTGCTCTGCATACGAACCGGCCGACTCCGCGAAGTCCCGCGCTGAGTCCACCATGAACTCCTTTAAGCGCAAATCGTAGCTGGAAGGTATTTCGTCCTTTCTGATGTCGCCGAGCATGTCCATGACCTGCCGGGCGGCCGCTTCGGAGTAGCCAGCCAGTGACAGTACGCACGGCGAAGCTACCCCCAGCAGATTTCTCAACTCCGTCTCGGAGAAGTCCTCCTCCGCGCACCACCTCACGAACCAACCAAGCGCCACGCGCTGCTCGGCATACGAACCGGCAGAGTCCGCAAAGTCCTGCGCCGAGTCCTCCATGAACTGCTTTACGCGCAAATCGTAATCAGAAAGTGGTTCTTCCATACGAGTCCTCAAAAATCAATTTGCGACAACCTATTCATATATTGCACGAACGAAAGTCCCGCGCAATAAACCGCTTTGCCGCCCCCCGAAACCCATCCCGATCAATCTTTTACCAGCTTATCCAGTTGGTTCACTACGCAGTCTCATATCGGCCGCGTCGTCTCATGAATATTTTTCTGTCACCAAATCTTTCTGTCATAATTCCGGCTTTTCCGGTGATTTTTTGTGCCCCCATCTTTTGCCAAATCCGCTTCTCCCGCCGATTCGCCAATCACGCGCTGACCACCCCGCTTATGACGTCGTTTCAGTCCACCCGATAACCCAACTTTTTTAGTTCCTGAGCCAGCACCGGCGCGGAAATTCCGCTGGCCGAGAAAAGCAGGAATTTGGGGACACCTTCAACAGCGTGATGAATCCGGATGCAACCAGTGCGCTGGCCCGACAGAAACCAGACTGAGGATTGCCCGGTTTCGATCCGGGTTACCTTGGCCGCCGGCAGTTGAAAGGTCTTGCCCAATGGGCCGGCAAGCAGGAGGCCGTCCGGTGACGCGGTCAGCGAGGTGGATTGCGACTTCGTCGAGAGGATGCCGAAACACATGTCACCCGTCCACGCGATCGACTCCGACGACCTGTCCCGCTCAATGTCGTGTTTCATAGCTTCTGAAATCCTCGATGTGCTGGCGAATGTAAGCAATCATAAGCTCCCTGACATCTTCGAGGCGCTTGTAATAGCGGCTATCCAGCTCGTTAAACAACTTCTCTTGCTCCGGTGTGACATCCCAGCTTGCGTTTTTGGCCAGCTCACGCCGCTGCTCCTCGTTCCCAAAGGTATCCACCGCCTGCTTCAATATCCGCGCCCGCTCCGTCGCGCCAATGCGCTCCAACGCCTTGGCCGTAAACGCCAGAACCGAAAGACCGTAATTGAAAAGCGTGCCGTTTATCCCATCCAGGAAAATTCCGGCATGAACGAGGTTCAGAAAATAAAGATCAAGTTCACGGCCGAAAAGCTTGCGCCCTTCACGCGAGCATATGGCCTCGATGATGGTAGGCAGCACATCTTTGGCCTCCCAGGTTTCGGTTTGGGCAAGCAAGGCTTCGATGTCATAGACGCGTGCTTTGTCTTCCATGGCGATGTTCGTGCGAAAATTGAGCCTGATGATTAATGCGCGACAACCTTTTCGTATCTTAAACAAACGAAAGCCCCGCGCAACCAACCGCTTTCGCGCCCACGAAATCCCAGCCCGATCAATTGTTTACGCGGCTGCTATTCCCTTCGTCGGAGGAAATGAATCTCCAGCGCGATCCTGATAACGGCCACAGAGCTTCCGACCCAGATGGGCCAATCGCCCCTGAGGGAGACAGGACCAATCCCAAACCTAACATCAACTTCGGCCAGCATATCAAGCATAGGCCTCCAGCCAGTGGCCGCGCTCGCCCCAAAAGCGACACCAGCGCCCCGCGCTGAAAACGACGTCGAGCCGAAACTCAATCGACTCCGGTTCCTCGGCGAGTTGTATTCCGGCCACATCCATGCCGCGTGCATTGGCAAACTGCGAGGCTGCTTCAATCAGCTGGCCACCGTAAGTCACCGTATCCTCCGGGAGCTTGGAATCGTAACCGCTCCCCAGTAAATCATCACCGATGATCTCCGTGCAGTCGTTCAAAAACTGCCCACGGAATGCATATCGCTCCACGTAGCCGCCGGCGTGGCCGTTGGTGTAGCGCGGAAGGCCATCGCACGGCGGAACCAGGTCGAGAACATGGAATCCCCGCATCTGCGCGACAAACACCTCCTCGGTGAGCGACTTGTCTTTGCGATTGGGAAATGCCTCCCGGTGCGCCCACTCCGTTGCGGCTGCGTCAAGGCCGACCCTCGGAGTGCCCAGCGTCTCGAAGGCCGTCAGCGTAATCTCCTTGAATCGTTTCACCTTCCGGCTGCGAAAGAAGCACGACCGGGCGTGGAGGTTGCCCCACAGCTCTCGAAACTCCTGTTCGTGGCCAGGCTTTGCTTTTGGTCCGGGATTCCAGTCGAGGCCCATACGTGTTTCTTCTATGTTTCTGACCCCATCTTTCTGCAAAATCCGCTTGTCCCCGTGCTCCGTCGACCCACTGGACAAGAGCCGGCCCAAGCTGTCTCCAACGCCGTGCCAGTCCTCATTTTGCCGGCTTAAAACTCCACACTTCATTCGTATGGTTGCCTTTCACAACGCACGTGAACCCATTGTCGGTGATCGCTGTCGTGTCCGTAGCCGGATCATAAACCGAGCTCTTCGTCGCGGCCGAAGGAGTGGATTTGCAACTCTCACAAGATGACGAAGCGCAGCCTGCCAAAAATAAACCCCAAAAACATAACACCGACAGCAATGTGATTTTCATACTTTGTTTTACGTAATGATAACCCACGCTGCAAGCGCGCCACCATGTTGCTGCCCTTCATTATCCGTGTCCATACCTTCCGTGGTTGATATCCTCTTTAATTGAACCATTTGAACCACTCCATGTCTCATACCAGCAGGAGGAAACGAAGTTTCCCGCGGCGCGGCTCCGAACGCCTTCGCGAGCCGGACGTTTGCCGCGTCGCTGTTTGAAAAGGAAAGGAAACCGTGCTTAACGCGTTTTATCCCACTAAGGAAAAGCCCTCGTTCGGGCCTTCGGTGGGGCGATACCGACGAGCCTGCCTTCGCCGGGAGGCTCGCGAGGGGCTCGCCAGGCCACACCTGGGTCAACCCAACAGCAAACCTGCGACCAACCTCCGGTAAACCCGTGGCCAACCAGAAGCAAGTCGGAGGCAAACCTGCGGCAAGCCTGGCGGCAAACCTAAAACCCCAGCAATCAAACCTAAGCAAACCTAAATCGACTCAAAAAATATTTTTCTCCACGCCTGCGGACCGATCAGTCGCAACCCCCGCTACTGATCACTGATCACCGAACCTGAATGCCAGCTTTATTTCCCAACGACTTTGCCGAAATTACCGGCCCGACCCTTGACCGATGCTCATTCCGTCGTTATGGTTCGCGGGTGTTACCGCGTTCGCTGACGCTGGCAGTGGTTTCTTTGGCGCTGGTCGCGCGAACTCTCGCGGCCGACCCGGAGAAATCGGTCATTCATATCACCACCTTCCGCCAGGAGCCGCTCTGGGAATCCCCCTGGCGTTTCGACCTCGTGCGGGCCGCCTCCGGTTCCGGCTTTGTTATCAAGGGCAAGCGCATCATGACGAATGCCCACGTCGTGAGCTGGGGCAAGCAGATCATCGTCTATCGTTACCAGGACCCCCGGCCGTACATGGCGCGTGTCGCGTTCATCGGCCAGGATTGCGATCTCGCGTTGCTCGAAGTTGAAGACGAGCGCTTCTTCGACGGTCTTGAGCCCCTGGAGATCGGCACGATGCCGAAAGTCCGGTCCACCGTGGTGACCTACGGTTATCCCGCCGGCGGCAAACAGATTTCCTACACGCGCGGCGTGGTTTCCCGCATCGAAGTCCAATCTTACGAACAGAGCGGCAACCGCAGCTGGCTCGCCGTGCAGACCGACGCCGCCATCAATCCCGGCAACAGCGGCGGCCCCGTCATCCAGGACGACAAAGTCGTGGGCGTGGCCTTCCAAGGCATGCCGGGCTTGGAAAACGCGGGCTTTTTCATCCCGCCGCCGATCATCGAGCATTTCCTCAAGGACGTCAGCAACGGCACTTACGAGGGTTTCCCGCAGGCGGGCATCAATCTCGCCCCTTTGGAAAACCAGGCGTATCGCAAGTACCTCGGCCTGCCGGACGATGATAAGGGCGCACGCGTGGATCACCTGTCACCGTACGGGGTGGCGAAGGATTATCTGAAGCCGGACGACGTGCTTTTGCAGATCGGCAAGTATCCGGTCGGCAGCGACGGCACGATTGTCTATGACGGCAATCGCGTCCACGGCTCCGTGGCCTTCAGCGAAGCGCAAAGCGGCGACAAGGTGCCGATCAAGATCTGGCGCAATCGGTCGGAGACGAACTTCGACCTGCCCGTGCTTGCCATCAAGAGCGACCGGCCCGAGGGCAACCAATACGAAGCGCCGCGTTATTATATTTATGGCGGCATGGTGTTCACCCCGTTGTGCCGCGACTACCTGCGCAGCGTGAATCCGAATTCGCCGGACGCCGCCACGTCCGCGATGGTGTATGAACTTTATTTCCGCCGGCTGGAAAAGCCCGAGACCTCCCGCAAGGAGCCGATCGTGCTCGCCGCCGTGCTGCCGAACGAAGTGAACGCGAGCCTGGACGTCCGCCGCCGCGTCATGGTGGACCGCATCAACGGCAAGCGGATCGAGAAACTCGAGGACGTCATTGACGCTTTCGAAAACAACAAGGGTGAGCAGGACATCATCGAATTCATGCCGGATCACCATTACGAGGCGCTCGATCGCGCCGCGGTGGCCCGGAGCAAAGCGGAAATCCTCGACACCTACAACGTCCCCAGCGACCGGCGGTTATGATGGCACGCCTTCAACGATTTTTGATTGGGCTGGCCAGTGTGCTGGCGTTGTCCGGGGTTCAAGCGGCGCCGGATCGCTCGCCGTGGGAGCATTCGATCCTTACGGTCGAGATCACCCACAACCTTTACGAATATCTCCAGCCCTGGTCCAAGCGCACGGAACAGCGTTTGAAGACCGGCGTGGTCGTCGGCCCGAAACAGGTGCTCACCACCGCCGAAAGCCTGGACAATCAAACGCTGATCCGGCTGCAAAAGAACGGCCGCGGCCAGTGGTATTCGGCGAAGGTGGAGTGGATTGATTACCACGCCAACCTCGCGATGCTGACCTCCACCGAGACGAATTTCTGGAACGATCTCCGTCCGGTGCCGCTCGCCGATCCCGTGCCCACCCAGGGGGCGATCCAGCTCATGCGCTGGCGAGACGGCGTGTTTGAAGCCCGCAAGGGCGAGATCAATCGCATCGTCGTGCGGCGCGGCCGCCTCAGCTTCGTGGAGCATCTGGCGATGGAAGCGACCTGCGAGATCAAAGATGTCGGCGCTTCGGAAGTGCTCGCGTCGGGCAAGTCGCTGGTCGGCCTGGCCGTGGCCCAGTACGACAATGTCATCGAGGCGATTCCCACCTCGTTCATCAAGCCGATCCTGGAGGCGCACAAACGCGGTGACTACAAGGGACTCGGTTTCTTCGCTTTTGTCTGGCAGCGCGCGCAGAACCCCGCGCTGCATCGCGCGTTGAAACAGACCGGCGAGCCGCAGGGTGTCGTCGTGTCCGAAGCCCCCGCGCTCGGCGGCAACGAAGGCGTGCTGCAGCCCAAGGATATCATTCTTGCCGTGGACGGTCATGAGGTGGACATCCAGGGAGACTACGTGGACCCCAATTACGGCAAGCTGATGCTGGAAAATCTTTCCACGCGCCGTCACTGGGCCGGTGATGTGATTCCCATCAAAATCCTGCGCGACGGCGTGGTGAAGGAAGTGAAATATACGATTCCCAAGGCGGATTACAGCGTCGAGTTGGTGCCGCAGGAATCGTTCGATCGCGCGCCGCAATACATCACGCTCGGCGGCCTGCTATTCCAGGAATTGAGCGAGCCCTACCTGCGCAGTTGGGGCGGTGATTGGCGCCGGCGCGTGCCCTTCCGGCTCGCGTTTTACGAACAGCAAAAGCCCACCAAGGAACGCCCGACCGTGGTGATCCTCTCCACCGTGCTGCCGGATGCGGTGAATGTGGGTTACCAGGACGAACGCTTCCTCGCGGTGAAGGAAATCAATGGCAAACCCATCGGCCGCATCCAGGACGTGCAGGAAGCCTTGCGCCATCCCAAGGATGGTTTCCACGTGATTGATTTTTATCAAGGCGACACTCTGCAGCGCATCGTGCTGGATTCCGAAGCCTCCGAATCCGCCACCCGCCGCGTTCTGGAGCGGTACCACCTCAATCGCGCGAGCGTCCTCGACAAGCCGCCGGTGAAGTAGCGGCAGGTTACAATTCTCCCGTCGGTCTGTAATGGCGTAACCGCCCTTCGTGGGCGATAGTGTTCGTAGTTAGAGGATTCACTATGAAACCAATCCAAAAAGACGAACTTTTCCGCCACCTGACGCAATTTCTGAAAAGCAAAGGGGTGGAACTGACCGACGGCAGCTATGCCCGCGGCTTCCAGCAAGGCTGCGATGCGATTACGAAAGCGGTCAACGTGAGCCAGAAAGGCCTCGACCGTGCGAAGGTGAAAGTCGAGGAGGGCCTGGATAAAATGCGCCAGGCGATTCACGAAAAAACCGCGCCGAAAAAGCCGGCCGCTGCGCCCAAATCCCGCAAGCCCGCCACGAAGGCGAGAGCCAAGGCAAAAGCCAGGTAGGTTGCCGGGCTTCGCTACTTCGTTTCCCGTTTCGCCAGCACGGCGCCGCCGGTTATCCCGGCGTCGTCGCCCAGTTTGGAGGCCACAATCTCCACACCCTTCATCGTGCCGGGCATTGCGTGATCCTTGGCCGTCTTGACGATCATGCTCATCATTTCATCCGCGAGCGCCTCGATCACGCCGCCGCCCAGCACTACGACTTCGGGGCCGAGAATGTTGATCAAGTTCGCCACGCCGATCCCGATATACTCCGCGCTCTGCTCCATCACGCGGCTGGCAAATTTGTCCCCGCGACGGATCGCCTTGCGCAAATCACCGCTGCGCATGTCTTCGAGTTCATTGCCGAGCATTTCCGTGAGGATGGTCTTCTCGCCGTCCTTGATGCCCGCCTTGATGCGTTGAAAAATCGCCGTGCGGCTCGCGAGCGCTTCGAAGCAACCCTTGTTGCCGCAGCCGCACTTGGGCCCGTCCGGATTCAATACCATGTGGCCGATCTCACCCGCGGTGTGATTGAACCCGCTGTAGAGCTTGCCGTCCACCACCAGTCCGCCGCCGATGCCGGTGCCGACAAAAATGCCCACGGCGCTTTTGGGTTTGGACTTCAGCTCCGCCACGTACACGCCGAGCATGCAGATGTTGCAATCGTTTTCGACGAACACCGGCGCGCCCAGTTGTTTCTCGAGTTCCTTCTTCAGCGGCACGTCTTTCCAACCGGGCAGATTGGGCGCGAAGATCACGGTGCCCGCGTCGAAATCCACGGCCCCGGGCGCGCCGATGCCGATGCCGGCGATCTCCTTCAGCGTCAGGTCGGCCTCATCCGCCGCATCGCGCACGCAACGCGCAATGCGGTCCACGACGGCCGCCATGCCGCGCTGCGGTTTGGTGCTGAGCTTGGAACTGCCGATGCATTCGAGCGAGTTGTCGAACACCCCCGCCAGAATCTTCGTGCCGCCCAGGTCAACCCCGATGTATTTATTCGTTCCTTCCGGCATAAGATCTTTGTCAGTTCGTTCTGGCTGCTTTTGATTTTCGAAATCCGCGCTTCGTCATTCGCCGCGGGACGCTCTCAAAGCGCGCGACGGTGTTGCGTATGGCAATTCCGGTTGCGCCCGAAGGCCTACTTGCCCTCGAGCAGTGCGTTGATGCGGGCGCGCAACTCTTCGTTGATCGCGTCCGCGGACCGCATGCCGTCCACGATGTTGAAGCCGTAGGTCGCCTGCAGGCGGCGGAAATTCTGCTGCATCGCCGTCTGGTAATGCATGAAGCTGTCGAACATGTCGCGCGAAAACCCCAGGTCCATGCCGCTTTCCCAGTAATCGAGGGCGGTGTTTTTCGCGAAGTTCCGCTGCACCAGTTCCTGGGGCGGCACGTTCAGGTAAAAGACCGCGTCCGGCTCGAGCGCGACACCGTAAATATTCTTCAACCACGCCTCGTCCATCCCGCGCACCATGTCCCGCGCCATCAGCGTATAAATGTAACGGTCGGCCAGGACGACGAACCCCGCCTTGAGCGACGGCAGGATGATGTTCTCGAGTTGATCCGCAAAATCCGTGGCGTAGAAGAGGCTTAGCGTCGTCCGGCTCAGGATGTTGCCTTCCTGCGCCTTCTCCAATTCCTCGCTGACCAGCGTCGAGCGCTTCAGGCCCACTTGCGTGGTCGCGTGCCCACAGCCTTCCAGCCATTCAACCAACCGTGCGATCTGCGTGGACCGTCCGGAGCCATCCGCGCCTTCAACGGCAATGAGCTTGCCGGCCAGTTGGTCCAGGTCCACGCCGGGAATGCCGTGCCCATAGAACCGGCGCCGGCTTGGCGGTGGGACGGCGATGGCGTTTTTGACGGCGCGTTTCATTCCACGGGTAACGGTAGACGTTTGTTGCGCGCCACGGGCCGTGGCGCTTCGGGTCCGCCCGGCAGGCGCTCCGCCCGGCGGAAGCTTTCCAGGTCCAGCTTTTGCGAGACCAGTTGCCGCACCAGTGCCTGCTGGCTTTCGACCTGCTTGTCCGCATCAACGACCACGAACCCGAATTCCGTACTCATGGCGAGGTATTGCTCCAGGATGCGCCCCTGGAAAATCCGGAAGCTTTCATACATGTCGGTGGAAAGGTGCAGATCCATCCCCGCCTCGAAGTATTTCAACTGCGGCCGCCCGTCGAGAATCCGCTTGAGCGAAACCTCCAGTCCGGCTTTGAAAAAAAACGTCAGGTCCGGCAGCGCCGCGAACGAATACAGGCTCCGCACCCATTCTGGAGGACACCCGCGCACCGTGTCGCGCGCGAAAGCCGTGAAAATATACCGGTCGCAGAGCACAAGGTAACCCGCGCGCAGCAGGGGAACCAGGTGGCGCTCGTAACGGTCGGCAAAGTCCGTCGCGTGAATCAGGCTGAAGGTCGTCGGCGTCAGCAGCTCGCGCTTCTTGCCCTTCGAAGTTGCCGACTTCACCAACTCCGAGGAATTCCACTCGCTGAAATAGACCTTGAGGCCCTGCTGTTCGAGCCAGCGCTTGAGGAGGTAAATCTGCGTGGACTTGCCCGACCCATCGAGACCTTCGACGGCAATCAGCCGGCCTGGAAAATTCAAATCAGCAAAAGTTTTCATCCACTGTCAGCGGCAGGTTAAGCTTTCTCTCGCGCAACTCAAACGCTTTTGTTTCGCGGTCGCCGTTATCCCTGAAAAATCTGGTGGACGCTGATGACGCTCGGGGTCTTGGTTTCGAGTTTGTTCCACTTTTGTGCGAAAATCCGCCATTGACCGCCGGAGCGCACGCCCAGGATGGTCACCGCGCGTTTGTCGAAATTGTAATCGAGCCGGCCGTAGGCCTTCTGGCCTGGTTGCGCCAGGCGGCGGTTGAGATCGAGTCCGTCTTCGTCTGTGGGTTGGAGGTGCGCCGCCTCGACCTGGCCGTTTTCCTTGCGCACGACGAAAGAGCAGCCGGTCAGCTTGCAGGTGAGCATCACATCCGGCCCGCCGGTGAGGGGATACCAATTGATGTTGCGGTTACTGGGGATCATCGCCACGAAATGCGCCGGAAACGGATAGTAGCACGCGCGGTCGGTCAGTTCCGCATCCGGCCGTTCGCGGATGCGGAAGCTCTCGGTGGTCTTCATCGCGCGCACGCCCATCACACTGCCGGGCCGCCGGCCTTCGCCGCCATTGATGATATACGATGTACGCACGGAGGAATTGGCTGACGAACCCTCGTCAATGTCCACCGGATATTTGCGCAGGAAGTTTTCCGCGTTGCCCGTGAGAGCGCGGTAGGCGTCATAGGGCGTCGTCAGCCGCTTCGCGGCATATTCGCCTTTGAAATAATCAACGATCGTTAGCATGGCGGGTGGGTTGTCCGAGGGGAAGGGCCGGATTGGCTTTTACAAGCGCCGGTCAAGGCGGCGCTGGCGACAGAGCTTCGGTTTTCGCTCGCACGCATCTCAAACGCGAAGATGCCGATTCTGCGTGTGTGTGTCCAGTGGCAATGCCCACCGGATGCCTGCTTCTTCAAATGGCTTCCAACGGCCCGGCGATGGGTGGGTAGTGCTTTGTGGCCAGGGTGATGAACTCCGCCGTGATGCGTGAGATTTTCTCGCGCCGCCACGTCAGCGCAAAATCGATCCATAGCTTCGGTTTGACCAGCGGCCGCCAGACGATGCCGCGAATGCGCTCAACCTGGTCGAAGTAGGGGAGCACACTCACGCCGGCGCCCACCGAGACCAGTCCCAGGATATTGCTCGGATAACCACCGACTTCGTTCACGACCCGCGGATGAAAGCCGGCGTTGGCGCATTGGCGGAAGAGTTCGTCGTAGAATTCCGGGCGGGATTCCCGGGTGCAAAAGACAAAATCCTCCTGGCGCAGGTCGGCCAAAACAAACTCGCGCTGTTTTGCCAGCGGATGTTTTTCCGGCAGCACGACTTGGTACGGCAGCCGCCAGATCACCTGTTGTTCAACCCCATCCGCGCGCACGGGGTAGGGGGCGAAACCCACGTCGATGCGGGAGTCGCGCAAATCCCGGGACTGTTCCGGCGGCATGGCGAGCAGGAAATCGAACTCGACCTGCGGATGCGCTTTCCGGAATTTCGCGATGACGGGCGCGAGGTAGTTCAGGTGTATGCCGCTGGGGAAGCCGATCGTGAGCCGGCCGGAAAATCCGCCGCTGGCGTTACGGGCGGCGTCCGCGGCTTCGGCCGTGTCGGCAAGGATCTCCCGCGCCTTCGGATAGAAGGCGCGCCCCGCGCGCGTGAGTTGCACACCGGCGCGCGTGCGTTCAAAAAGGGTCACCTTTAGTTCTTCCTCGAGGTCGCGTATCTGGCGGCTCAGCGCGGGTTGGGCCACGCGCAGTTTGGCGCCGGCCCGGGTCAGGTTCAATTCCTCAGCGACTGCCACAAAATACTTCAAGTGCCGCAGTTCCATGCTCGCATCATACCCGCGCGGCATGCCTCGTCCAAGAAACAAGGTATTGGCGGCTCCGTGCGTGGGAGGAGTACAAATGGGATAGCGACGATATGAATGCGACCACAATTGCGCTCCGGGAATTGGCCAAAGGCGAAGCGGCCCCAGTTGCGGCCCCGCCCACACGAACAGAAAGCAGCCGGGGAAAACCGGTTGCTCTTGAGCCGCCCCAACGCGGGCTGAAATCGCGCAGGCTCCTGGTGCTCGGCGCACTTGTTTTCGCGATCGCAGCGGGCGGGGTTGGCTACCGTTGGTGGGACTACGCGCGGACCTGGTCCACGACCGACAACGCCTACGTGAGCGGCCACGTTCACACCGTGAGCGCCCGCGTTTCGGGGAACATCAGCGAGGTGCTCATCACGGACAACCAGACGGTGCAAGCCAGCGCAGTTCTCGCCCGGCTGGATCCCGCCGACCTGCGGGTGCAACGCGACAAGGTCAACGCAGCGTTGGCCGCGGCTGAAGCCCAAGTCGCCCAGGCGCGGGCCCAGGTGATCCGCGACACGGCGATGGCCGACAAGGCCCAACTGGACTTCGAACGTGCCCGGAAACTTTTCGGCGGTGGCCATGGCGCGATCTCGCAACAGGAATACGACGA
This sequence comes from uncultured Verrucomicrobiota bacterium, assembly GCA_964448135.1. GTDB lineage: Bacteria > Verrucomicrobiota > Verrucomicrobiia > Limisphaerales > UBA8199 > CAYUVH01. The sequence goes on from CAYUVH010000022.1 coordinate 98,379, forward strand.
TGCCAGAACCTCCTGCGACGCGACCAAGGGTGCCCTGAACGCCACGAAGGCACTCGTGCTGGCCGCCGAGGCGCAGGTGAAAGTTGCCGCGGCTCAGCTCAAGGACGTGGACCTGCAACTCAGCTATATGGACATCGTGGCCCCGGCTGCGGGCCGCATCGGGCGCAAGAACCTCGAAGTGGGCAACCGGGTTCAGGCCGGGCAGGCGCTCCTGGCCATCGTGCAACCTGAAGTCTGGGTCACGGCCAATTTCAAGGAAACACAACTGAAGCGATTGCGTCCGGGGCAGAAGGTCAGCCTCGAAGTGGACAGCTTTCCCGCGCAGGAATTCGCCGGTAAGGTGGACAGTATTTCCCCGGCGAGCGGGGCGCAATTTGCCCTGTTGCCGCCGGACAACGCCACCGGCAACTTCACCAAGATTGTTCAGCGCGTACCGGTAAAAATCGTGTTCGACGAAGCCACGATTCGCGAGTGTGCGGGCCGGCTTGTTCCAGGGATGTCGGTGGTGGTAAGAGTGAACGTACGCCATTCGGAAGACTGAGACCGTGAACTCCGCCATCGCGCTTGAAACCCGTTCCGGCAGCGCGGGCGCGGTTTTCCCCGGCCTTCGCCGTTGGATCGCTCTCTGGGCGGCGATGCTCGGCGCGTTCATGGCGGTGCTCGACATTCAAATCACGAATTCATCGCTGCCCGACATCCTGGGTACGCTCGGCGCGACGCTCGACGAGGGATCGTGGATTCAGACCAGTTATCTCGTCGCCGAGATTGTTATCATTCCGCTTACCGCCTGGCTTGCCGAGGTATTCGGCACACGCCGCTACCTGCTCGCGAACACCTTTTTGTTTCTGGTGTGTTCCGTCGCGTGCGCTTTTGCGTGGAACCTGGGCAGCATGATCGCGTTTCGCGTGCTGCAAGGCTTGACGGGCGGTGTTCTGATTCCGATGGCCTTCACCCTCGTGCTCAAGGTGCTCGTGCCCAGTGAGCGCCCGCTCGGCTATGCGCTCTTCGGCATGACCGCCACGTTCGCTCCCGCCATTGGCCCGACCATCGGCGGTTGGCTCACGGACAATTACGGCTGGCCTGCCATTTTTTACCTCAATCTGCTGCCGGGCGTTTTGATGCTTACGGGCATCGGCTGGGGCCTCGCGGCGGAGCCTCCACAATTCTCGCGCCTGCGCAACGGAGACTGGTTTGGCATCGGTGCCATGGCGATAGGCCTTGGTTCGCTTATTGTTTTTCTTGAGGAGGGGAACCGTAACGATTGGTTCAATTCGCGGATGATGACCACGCTCGCGGCCACGGCGGCGATTTTCCTGACCGCTTGCGTCGTGATCGAACTGCGCCGCCGCGAGCCATTCATCAACCTGCGCCTGTTGGCGCGCCGCAACTTCGGCTTTGGTGCGGCCATCAGCATGGCTTTTGGCTTCGCCATGTATGGCATCACGTATCTGCTGCCCATGTACCTGGCGCAGGTCCAGGGCTATAACGCCCAGCAAATCGGCTGGACCATCATGTGGAATGGCGCGCCGCAATTGCTGCTGATGCCCCTCGCCGCCGGCCTGCTGAAAAAGGTGGACGCCCGCATTGTGCTCACCTTCGGTTTGACGGCCATGGGCGCGAGTTGTTTCCTGAACTCGGCGATGACCAATCTCACCGCCTACGACCAGCTAAAGCTGAGCCAGCTCATCCGCGCGGTGGGGATGCCCATGACCATCGTGCCCCTGACCGCACTGGCCATCGGCGGCATCGAGCAGGAGCAAAATGGATCGGCCTCCGCGCTTTTTAACATGCTGCGCAATCTCGGCGGAAGCATTGGCATCGCACTGCTGGCCACGCAACTGGATCTCCGGGAAAAACTTCACTCCGTTCGCCTTGGCGAAAGCGTCACGCTCTTCAGTTTCGCCACCCAGGAGCGCCTCGACGTCATGTCCCGGTATTTCACCCAACTCGGCGCCGACGCCGATACTGCCGGCCAGCAAGCGATGACCGCGCTCGCTGCCACCGTCCGTCGTGAAGCTTTTGTCATGGCCTACGGTGACGCCTTCCTCATCGTGGGCCTGGTTTTATCCGCCATGCTGCTCTTCGTCTGGCTTTGCAAGCCGGTCCCCGGCGAGCCGGTGGTGGCGCATTGATCGGAAGAGGTTGTCGAAGGAACTTGCCGGAGCGGAGCGAGCGTCAAAGGCTGCGCGTCGCGGTTGCGTTGACAAGCCCCGCCGTGGCGGTAGCATGGGCGTCCCGCTCTTTTGAGTACGACGGATAAAAAAGCAGCACTCGTCACCGGCGCCAGCCGGGGCATCGGCCGTGCCATCGCCCTTGGGCTCGCCAAGGCGGGCCATCATGTCCTGGTCAACTATCGCCAGCGCGAGGCCGACGCCCGCGAAACCATTCAACTCATCGAGGCCCAAGGCGGCACGGCTGAGGTTTGCGGTTTCGACGTCTCCGATCCGGCTGCCTGCGAGCAGGCCGTGTCGCGCATTTTGCAATCCCACAAGCGCGTGGACTTCCTCATTCACAATGCCGGCGTGCGGTCCGACGCCCTCCTTGTGTTCATGAAGCCCGAGCAATGGTCGGAAGTCATTGCCACGAATCTGAACAGCTTTTACCACCTCACGCGCCCGATAGTGAAAGAGATGGCCCTGAACCGCTGGGGCCGGGTGGTGGCGATCGCTTCCACCAGCGGCCAGACCGGAGTCGAGGGCCAGGCGAACTATGCGGCCGCCAAGGCGGGGCTGATTGGCGCGGCCAAATCCCTCGCCCGCGAAGTCGCGCGTCGCGGCGTCACGGTCAATGTGGTGGCGCCGGGTTTTATTGAAACGGAGATGATCGAAGAAGAAGCAAAAAAGCGCTATCTGGCGCAAATACCTGCGGGACGTTTCGGAAGAGCGGATGAAGTTGCGGCGGCCGTGGTGTATCTTTGTTCGGAGTCCGCGGGCTATGTAACCGGCTCCGTATTGAATGTGAACGGCGGAGTATATACCTGATATGCCCGGGGACGCTGCAGGAGAGAAACATTGGTCCGGCACCGGCCGCCTGCGCGGCGGTCAGTGGGGGATCTGGTTTTTCATCACGGCGCTGAAAATCCTGGGGTTGCGCGTCACTTATTTGCTGGCGATTCCCGTCGCCGTCTACTTTTCCTTCATGTCGCCGGACATCGAGGCGGCGATGGCCTATCACCGGCGCATGCTCGGCCCGCAGCCCTGGTGGAAACGCCGCTGGCTGGTTTTTCGCCATTTCTATTCCTTCGGCCGCGCCATCATTGACCGTATCGCCATCCTGGCTGGCGATCGCAAACACTTCTCCTTCTTTTTTGATGGCGAGCATCACCTCCGCGCTGCCGTGGCTGAGGGGAAAGGTGTCCTGGCCCTGACCGCGCACCTCGGCAATTGGGAGGCGGCCGGTCAGATGCTGACGAACCTGAACGTCCCGATCACCGTCACCGGTTTCGATCGCGAAATCCCGGCGATCCGTGCCATGCTCGACCGCACTTCCCGGCAGGATTTCAAGCTGGTGCCGCTGACCGGTTCGCCCACGGATGTCCTTCCGCTGGTGGCCGCTCTGCGCCGCGGTGAAGTGGTGGCGATGGCGGGTGATCGAGCCTACGGTAGCCCGGTGGCACACGTGCCGTTTCTGGGGGGCACCGCGCCGTTTCCCATCGGTGCCTACGTGATGGCCGCCATCGCCGGTGCTCCGCTCATTCACGTCTTCAATCTCCGGGAACCCGGCGGGCACTATCATTTCTTTGGTTTCCCGGCGCAGCATCCGCAGATGCCCTCCCATGACGAGCGGGATGCCTACCTGCGCGCATGTACCCAGCGTTTTGTCAGCGACATGGAATCCGTCCTTCGCCGCGATCCGTTCCAGTGGTATAATTTCTTTCCCTTTTGGGACGACGAAATCCAGGAGCCCAAAGCGCGCCGTCAGACGCAGGCGGAGACCGTCCCTTTCGATCCCGGCGTGGCACCCGCCACGGGACATGACACCGCCGCCACCCGTTCCTGAACCATGGCCGAGCCGCTCGACGCCCTAATGCCGCATCGCCCGCCGATGCGCTGGATCAAAGCCCTGACGCGTTGTTCCGAAACTGAAGCCGTCGCGGAAGCGATATTCAACGCGGAGGATTTTCCCGTGGCGGACGGCGCGGCGCTTGAAACGGCGTTGGTCGAGTGCGCCGCGCAAACGTTTGCCGCCGCTCAGGGGCAGCGGATGCGGACGGCCGGAAGGGAAAATCAACCCGGTCAGGCGGGCGGCATGCTCGCCGCCGTCACGGATTTCAAGATCCATGAACGCCCGCTGTGCGGTCGGAAGCTCGTGATTGAAACTCGCGAAATCAAACGGCTCGGCCCGATGTTGCTGGTCGCCGCGAGCATTACCTGCGAAGGCAGGGTGATCGCCAGCGGCCAGTTATCGCTGTATGCGTGACTCCGTGACCAACACCTTTCCCGCGGTGGCGCTGGCGGGCTGCGGGGCCGTGACGGCAGTCGGTCACGGCGTGTCCGCTTTGCGCGAGGCAATGCGTACCAATGCCAGCGGCCTGCGTCCGGATTCACGCTTCGACAATCCCCGGTACCAGACTTGTATCGTCGGCGCGGCGCCAACCAGCGGGGAGACCGAAGCCGAAGGTGACCCGGCATACCGTCTGGCTTTGGATGCATTGAAGGAAGCGCTGGCGGAGGCTGAGCCGACGCTTGGTTCGATTCCAGCCGAACGCCGCGCACTCGTTCTCGCAACCACCAAGGCGAACATCGAGGCGCTCGAACGACGGATGGCCAACCGCGCCTGCCCGGAATCGGCACTGCGCCATTTGCAGGGGGATTTGCTGGCGGCCGACCTGGCGGAATGCTGCGGCGCGCTGGGACCGGTGGCCTGCGTCTCCAACGCCTGCGTCTCGGGGTTGGTTGCTTTGCAACACGGGGCGCGCCTCATTCAACGCGGCGCCGCCGACGCGGCGCTGGTCGTGGGCGTGGATCATCTTTCCGCCTTCATCCTGAGTGGCTTTACCGCCTTGAAGGCAATGGCGCCGACGGGTTGCCAGCCTTTTGACCGGGATCGGCGCGGACTCAGCGCGGGCGAAGCCGGCGCGGCCATCGTGCTGGTGCGGGCCTCGGCGCTCAAGAATCGCGACCATATATTGTTGCGCGGCTGGGGCACCAGCAACGACGCGAATCACATGACCGGCCCGTCGCGCGACGGTGCCGGCCTCGCGCGCGCGATTCGCCTGGCGCTGGAGGCCGCGAATCTTCTGCCCGGGGCAATTAATTACATCAACGCGCACGGCACGGGCACGAACTACAACGACGCGATGGAATCCCAGGCGATCCGCGAAGTCTTCGGCGAGGCGGGGCCGCCGGTGAGCGGTTCCAAAGGCATGCTCGGTCACACGCTCGGCGCGGCGGGGGTGGTGGAGACGATTCTTTGCGTGCTGGCGATGCGGCAAAAGTTGCTGCCCGGCACGCCGGGTTTGCGGACGCCTGACGCCGTCGCCCCGGTAAGCCTGATTGCGGAGCCGCGCCCGGCCGGACGGCTTGATCACGTGCTCAAGCTTAACACCGGTTTCGGCGGCGTGAACGGCGCCATCATACTTGCGCGTGAATAACCCCGTCGCCATCGCCGCCCATCGCGTGACCGAAGTCGACATCCAAGTCGCGCGGCTTGGAAAACGCTTTGGCCGGCTAGATTCGGCGAGCCGGGCCGTGTTGGCGGTGGTGGAACCCTTGAAGGACCATTTTGCCGGTCTGCCGCCGGATCGCGTCGCAATCTGTCTGGCGATCGAAGGGGGATCGCTTTCGACGGACGCGGATTTCTGGCGGGGGCATGAAGATACCGGCGGTCCGAGCCCGACGTTGTTTGCGTATACACTGCCCAGTGCCGCAATCGGCGAGCTCGCCATCCGCCACGGTTTGACGGGACCCAATCTGTGCCTCGTGGGTGATGACGCGAGCCTGGTCGCGGCCGGCGCGGATTTGATCGCGCGGGGCGAGGCGGATGGCTGTTTGTGCATATCGTGCGTGGCGATTTCGGAAGCGGCCGGTGGGCTCGTGGGGCGGAAGCCGGGATTGCGTGCCGGCGCGATTTATCTTGCGCGGGAGGGGCAGGGGACGCCGGTGGGCGGGGAAAATGGCCGTGACATGGAGTCTTTGTGTGCGGTACTTTGCCCCACAGAACGGCGCGCAAATTGAAGCCATGCTAGTCCCACTGAACGAACTTAAAGCGAAAATCATTGAATCCTTGAGGCTGGAAGACGTGAAGCCGGAGGACATCGAGGACGATGCTCCGTTGTTCGGCTCGGGCCTGGGGTTGGACTCGATTGACGCGCTGGAACTGGTCGTGATGCTCGAAAAAAACTACGGGATCGTGATCAAGGACATCGAGGAGGGCCGTCCGGCTTTCCGTTCGGTGCGCACACTGGCGGCGTTTATCGAATCGAAACGAACGGCTTGACGCACGGTGGCCGCCCGCTCTCCAGTCATTACGGGATACGGCATCATTGCGGCGCCAGGGATTAACGCGGCGGAGGTCTGGAGCGCGATTGAAGCCGGCGTCAGCGGGCTCAAACCGCTTTCGCTTTTCCAATCACCCCGCTACGGCCAGGGATTGACCGGTGAGGTGCGGCAGGACCTGGGCGCGCTCGGCGCGCCGGTGCGTGGTTCACGGTCGGACCGGCTCGGCTGGCTGGCGGCGCGCGAGGCCTTGGTTCACGCGCGCCTCAATCCAGCGGAAGCAGCGGAGCGCGCCGGGGTGGTGCTCGGCACTTCGGTTGGCGGTTCATTCGACAGCGAAAAGTTTCTCATCAAGCTGATGAAGCACCGCCAGTTTCATCCGCGCCCGACCCGCTTTCACGAATGCATCTGCACCGTGGATCTGATCGCCGAATCTTTCGGCATGCTGGGGCCGGGCATGGCCGTGGCCACGGCGTGTTCCTCGAGTGCGCTGGCCATTGCGACGGCGGCCGAAATGATTCTTTCCGGCGAAGCGGATGTGATGCTGACCGGGGGAGCAGATTCGATGTCCCGCATGACGTGGGGGGGTTTTCATTCGCTGCTGCTCGTGGATTCGGCGGGGTGTCGGCCTTTCGATGCGACCCGTGGCGGCATGAGTCTCGGCGAAGGAGCGGCTGTCTTGGTGCTGGAAGCCGAAGAAACGGCCCGCAAACGCGGCGCGACCATTCTTGCGCGGCTCAGTGGCTGGGGTTCGAGTTGCGATGCGCACCACCCCACGGCGCCCGATCCAGACGGAGCCGGCGCCGCGGCCGCGATGCGATCCTCGCTCGCCCGCGCGGGACTCGAACCGGCCGCCATTGATTACGTAAACGCGCACGGCACCGGCACGCGGGACAACGACGTTTCCGAGGCGCGGGCTCTGAAATCCGTTTTTGGTGGCCGCGTGCCGCCGACTTCGAGCACGAAACGCTTTTTCGGCCACGCGCTGGGCGCGAGTGGGGCGCTGGAGGCGGTCGTCTGTCTGGAAGCTCTCCGCCGGCAGTTGATGCCGCCGAACCTGGGCTTCAAGTCGCTCGACCCTGCCATCGGGATCGAACCCGTTACCCGCATCGAAAGCGCCTCGCTCAAGCACGTGATGAGCAACTCCTTCGGCTTCGGCGGCAACAATGGCGTCCTTATTTTTTCCCAGCCGGATGCGAATATTTCTCCGCGACCGCCGAAGCCGGTGAGTATCGCGGTGACCGGTATCGGAGTCATTGGTCCTGGTTCGGTTACCGAGAAGGAAATCGGGCCGCCCCTGCCGCCGGGTAAAGGCGTGGTGCATGATTGCGGTGTGCTTGTGGATCGTGCCACGCTCTCGCCGATCCAGCGCCGGCGATTGAGCCGCTTGCAGCAAATGGGTCTCATCACGGCGCGCCGCAGTCACACGCCCGTGCCGGGCCGGCGGCTCGCGGTCTCCATCGGCACCGGCCTCGGTTGCCTGGAGGATGCGGGAGCTTTCATCGAAAACCTTATTGCCAAGGACGAGAATGAGCCGATGCCGGCGCGCTTTCCGAATTCCGTCCACAACGCCATCGCCGCCCAAGTCGCCATCGACCAGAAAGCGCACGGCGCAAATTGCGCGCCCACGGCCGCCGAGATCACTTTCGAATGCGCGCTCTGGCAGGGCATCAACCAATTGCTCACGGGCGAATCGGATTGCTCCCTCGCCGGCGCCGCCGACGCGTTGGACAATTGTCTCCTGAGCATCGGCAAACGCTGGGGCGCGTGGAACGATCGGACCCTGCCCGGCGAGGGCGCGGCCATCACCAGCCTTTGCCGCGCCGAAGAGGCCGCCGCGCCGCTCGCGCGAATCACGGCGCTGAAACTGGGCCGCTACCGCCAGCCCTTCGATGCGGAGCGCGAGGCGGACTGGGTGGCGTCGGCGGTGAACCTCGCCAATGTCAGCATCGTGCTGAGCGGGGCGGGGGGCTTTCCGCATTTCAATCCCTGGTATGAGGCGGTCGTCTCCGCGCTCTCCGCGCGCGCGGGTCGTGATCTCGAACATCGCATCTACAAGCAACAATGTGGCGAGTTCCACGCCGCTTCGGGATTCGGATTTTCCATCGCACTGGAGTTGGTACGCCACAAGCGCTTTGGGGTCCTGCTATACACGCTGGCGGCGCGCGGGGCGAAGGCGGTCTGTTGCCTGGAGCCGTGACGCGCTTCCATTATATTGCGATACTGACAGCGATCCTGGCGATTGCCGCCATTGCGCTGCATCGCCCGTGGTGGTGCCTTTGGCTGGCCGTCGCTCTGTTTGTGGTCATGGGCTTCGGCGTTGCCATTCCGCAACTCCGGCTTTTCGGTCCCTACGTTTGCGATGGAAATTCCGCCCGCAAGGCGGTCGCCCTGACCTTCGACGACGGCCCCGACCCGCGATCGACGCCGGCCCTGCTCGCGTTACTGCGGGAGGCGGGTGTTCCGGCGGCGTTCTTCGCGGTGGGCCATCGCGTCGAGGCTAATCCCGAGCTCGCCGCGCAGATCGTGCGCGATGGCCATGTCCTGGAAAACCATTCGTACGCCCACAGCAATTTCACGAACTTCTACACCACCGCGCAATTGCACGCCGAATTAAGCCACGCGCAGGAAGCGATTCAGCGCGCGACGGGCGTGGCTCCTGTTTTGTTTCGTCCGCCCATGGGACTCTCGAATCCGGGGGTATTTCGGGCGGCCGAAGCGCTGAAACTTCGCGTGATCGGCTGGACCGTGCGTGGACTGGATACGCGGATAAAAAATCCCGAGCGCATCGTTGCGCGGATCGTCCGCGGACTGAAACCCGGAGCGATTATTTTGCTGCACGACGGCAATATTCCCTCCGAGCGCCTGGTGATTACGGTCCGTACCCTATTGGACAGGCTGCGATTGCTGGGTTATGAGATGGTACGATTGGACAAACTGCTCGCATGAAGACCTGGCTCACAATTTTTTCGATCGCGCTGACGTGCGTGGCTCGCGGTGCGGATCCGGCGCCGGCGGCGGGCGATCCGATGGTTTTGCTGCGCGAATTGCAACGCCAGATGGCGCCGGTGAAAACCGTTTACCTGGAGTTCACGCAGGAGCGGGAATTGAAGCTCTTCAAGGAGCCCTTGCGCAGCGAAGGCATTTTGTTGATGGAAAAGCCGGGACAAATCCGCTGGGAAACGACTTCGCCCTATCAATCCATCCTGTTGGGGAGTTTGAAATCGGTCGCGCAATTCGAGGAAACCGACGGGAAGTGGCAGAAGCTCAAGCTCGGCTTTCCGCAGGCGCTCAAGCGGGCCATCGACCAGATGACCATGATGAACCAGGGACGCGTGGACGAACTCGCCCGGGATTTCGACCTGTCGGCCACGACCGGGCGTGTGGCGGTACTCACCATGGTGCCGAAGGACGCGACGTTTCGCGGCGTGATCGCCTCGATGGAGGTGGAGATGGCGGCTGATTTTTCCACGACGAAGCAGGTCGTGCTGAAGGAGCCCAGTGGCGATTTGACACGCATCATTTTCAAAAACGAGCATCGGGACGTGAAGTTCCCGGAGCGCGCGTTCGATCAAATCCAACCGCTGCCGGTGGCGGACCTGAAGGCGGCGGTTCTGCATGCGCCCTGATTTCTCGAACTGCGGATGAAGGCGCTATGCTCATTGCTAGTGGTCATGCTGCTTGGGGCGGGCTGTGCCACCGCGCCTCTCGCCGACAACTCCTGGCGCGCGCAGCGGCATTTTGCGCCGGATGGCTTCATGACGCACCGCGCAATTTTGACCGCGCGCGGCAAGCAGTATCCCATCAATGGCTGGCTCGCGATGAGTAAGACCGGCGGCATGCGCCTGGTGGTCACAGAGCACTTCGGCACGGCCCTCGCCGACGTGTTGGTGAAGCCCGACGGCTCGGTGCACTTGATGAGCAAGAATTCCCGGCTCAAACCGTCTTGGATTCGCAAGTATCTCGCCGAGGATTTGAAATGCCTTTTCGGGCCGGACGACATGCTGGTGCAGTCCTGTCCGGTCAAAGTGATTTCGCCGGACCACTACGTGATCAAACGGTTCTGGTACGAGCTGGACCTTCGGATCGTAGAAAACCATCCCGGGCCGCAACCGGCTGGTTTGTTCGAGGACAACAGCCCGACACCGCAATGACGATGAGCCAGTCCATCGCGTCGGCCCGTGTCAGCGGTCCGACCCCGCAACCTGACGGGGTCGCGCAATTCGAATTTCGGTTCGATGCGAAAGATCCGTTTTTCGCCGGACACTTTCCGGGTCGTCCTATTCTGCCCGGGGTATTTCAACTTGAGTTGACGCGTGCAGCAGCAGAGTGGGCGCTCGATTGCCGGCTGGATGTGCGCGAGATTCGAAAGGCGAAGTTTCTACGGCCCATTGTGCCCGGCGAGGTGATCCGGCTGGAATTGAAAACGGCGGAGGAAAGCGGCAGTGTGGTCGCGCAGGCGGGATTTTCGGTTCATGGGCAAAGGGCGGGCGAAACAGTGATGCGATTGTGTCGAAACGCTGGTTGAAATGGCTGAAACGAGGGCTGCTCTGCTGCCTCGTGCTCGCGGTGGCCGGGTGGTTTATCGGCCGCGCATTGCTGCAAAGCTGGGCCGCCAAGCCACCGCCCATTCCCCCGGACGCCACGGTCCTGAAACTCAAGCCGGAGACACGGGACGGGCGCGTGTGGCTGGGTAAATCTTGGTTCGGACACCGGGAAGGACTCCCGGTAGTTTGCCTGAAGGGAACGCCGTTCGAAATCGGTTATGCGAACGGCTTGTTGCTCCAGCCGCAGATGCGCACCCTGGAGAACGAATTCCTGGACATGGTCCATGGTTACGTTCCCGAGGGGTTGCGGATGGATCTCATCAAGGACTACATCATCTACCGCAACCGCCATCTGACCGATTACGTCTCCCGAGACCGGCAATTGGAGTTGCTGGGGATTACGCTGGGCAATCCGGATGTGCATCCCGAACTCGGTCCGTACTACAACCGCCTCCTGAACTATCACGCAGCGCACGATGTTTCTTACATGCTGATCGACAACCCGCTGATTTCGAAGGCGGGTTGCACTGCATTTGGCGCGTGGGGAACGGCGACGATGGGCGGCCATTTGATCACCGGACGAAATTTCGACTGGGAAGCCGCCGAAGTGTTCAGTCGCGACCGGGTGGTGATTCTCTGCGAACCGGACGGCCGCATCCCCTTTGCGTCGCTGTCGTGGGCGGGGATGGCCGGCGTCGTTTCGGGCATGAATCGCGCCGGTGTCTCGGTGACTGTGAACGGCGCACCATCCAGCCTCCCGGGTGAGACCGCCACTCCCGTGGCGCTGGTCGCCCGCGACATTCTCGAGCAGGCGCACAATCTCACCGAGGCCACGCAAATCCTGCGCAACGCCAAAGTCTTCGTCTCCACCATCTGGCTGGTGGGCAGTCGCACCGACGGGCGCTTCATTTCGGTCGAGAAAAGTCCGGCGCGCACGGAAGTCCGCGAATCCACGAACAATAATTCCATCGTCTGCGGCAACCACTTTCTCACCGCTGCGCTCGGCGGCGACGCGCGCAATCAAACCTACACGGCCGAAGCCACATCCGTTTCACGCGCGGCGCGGATGTCGGAGTTGATCGAGGGCACACAGGGGAAGCTGGACGCCGTGCTGGCCGCCGAGTTTCTGCGCGACCGGAAACTGGCCGGGGGCAAGTTCCCGGGCAACGGACACCGCGGCACTCTCAACGCTTTCATCGCCACGCACGCGACGGTCATGGATCTGACCGATGGGATTTTCTGGGCGTCTTCGCCGCCGAACCAGTTTGGCAAATTCGTTGCCTTCGATCTGGCGGATTTCGACCGGGAACTCCCGGCGCTGATCGTTCCGGCTGATCCGGTTTTGGCATCGGGAGAATTTGATCGCACGAAAGAGGCGCGGGGTTTGCTGGCGGCGGCGGAAAAGGCGTTGAAGGCGAAAGAGGCCGCGACCGCGTTGGCGGATGCGGAAAAGGCGGAGTCCTTGAACCCCGGTTTCTATTGGAATGCGACCGTGCGCGGCAAAGCCTTGGAAATGCTTGGGCGCAAACAAGAAGCCGCGACGGCGTATGCGGCCGCACTGGCCGCGCATCCGGCATTCCTTAAGGAGACGCAGGACTTGGAGGCGTCGCTGCGGCGGCTGCAGCCGAATCCTTAGCCTCCGTGTCGAACCACGACGGCGTGGGCGGCACCAGTGCCAGCAGACCCTTCGGCAGCCACCAGCGCAACAACGGCCCGCACATCGCGGTAGTGACGAGCGCCATGATCACGCACATCGTAAAGATGGCGGGGTTGAGCAGCTTGAGTTCGAGGCCGACGTTGATGGCGATCAAGCCCATGAGCGCGCGCGTGTTCATCAGCGCGGCGATGCAGCCCGAATCACGCGTGGGCTGGCCGGTCAGGCGCGCTCCCAAAAAGCAGCCGCCCAGCTTTCCGCCGACTGCCGCCAGTAACACCAGGCCGCAGGCAATCCAGGCCATGGGCGTTTGCAGCGCGCCGATCCGTGTGTTCAGGCCGGTGTTCGTGAAAAAGATCGGCACGAATGCCACCAGCACAACGCCGGAGAAGCGATCACGCCAGGCGCGGACGAGGCCGGTTTCCTGGTGCAGGGCGACGCCGAAGAGGAACGCGCCGAAGATCACGAAAATTCCCAGCTCGTGAGTGGCGAGCGCGGAGGCGAACAGCAGAATCAACAGCAGGGCCAGCACCGTGGGCGGCAGCGGGCTGCGCTCGGGATCAGCCACCGTGCGGCGCCAGAATTTTCGCACCGCGGGGCCGATGACATATTGGAGCAGCAGGAAAAATCCGACGATTCCGATCAATTGGCCACCCAAGCGTAAATAGTTAAGTTTCTCCAACTCAAACCCACAGCCCGCCAGCATCGTCGCCACGCCGAGGAACACCCAGCCCACCACGTCGTCAATCGCCGCGGCGCTGATGCCCATCGCTCCGAGCGCTGTGCGTTCGAGCCGCATCTCCAACAGAATCCGCCCCATGATGGGCAAGGCCGAGATCGAGAGCGTGATGCAAAAAAAGAGCAGAAAGCCGAAGCGCGGTGTCTCCGGCGCGAAATTGGTGTGCAGCCACGGGCCGATGGCCAGCCCCAGCAGGCAGGGGCCGACGATGCCGCAAATCGAAACGGCCGTTACGGTCCTCGACCGCGCGCGCAGGTGGCTGTAGTCAAATTCCATCCCCACCTGGAACAGCAGAAAAATCAGCCCGAGTTTTCCGAGCAATTGAAGTGACTGCTGTGTTTCCTTCGGAAAAAGCTGCGGCCAGTCCGCCGGCCAGATGAAACCCAGCACGGAAGGCCCGAGCAAAATGCCCGCCAGAATTTCCCCCACCGCGAGCGGCTGGCCGAAGAAACGCTTGCCCGCGCGACCGAACAGCCAGGCCGCCGCGATGATGATCATCCATTCGAACAGGACAAACTTTAGATGGCCCTCAATTGCAGTAGGATTCACAGTAAACGGATAGTGCGTTGGGAGTTTTGGGACAAGTGGGAAATTCCGAGCCATCCACGGGTTTGACTCATTCGCGCCGGGCGGGCTAGCCTCTTTGGTCGCAGAGCAGTTTTATGAATTTGATTGAGTTGCTGGAAGACTCCGCCCGCAAGTGGCCGGAAAAAGCCGCCTTTGTCGAGGACGACAAGTCGGTGTCGTACGCGGAACTTCACGAGCGAGTCACGCAATGGGCTGAACTGCTGAAAGCGAAGGGAGTATCGGCGGGATCGCGCGTGGGGCTTTGTTTTCCGAACGGCGTGCAATACGTGGCGCTGACTTATGCGCTGTGGCGGCTGGAAGCCGTGGTGGTGCCGTTACCGACGGAGTGTCCGCTGGAAGAGCTGGCCGAGATGGCAGAGGCGATGTCGCTCGCGGCGGTGGTGAGCCAGAAACAATTCGGCCAGGGCGAAATGATGGCGCCGGATTGCTGGCTGGAGCGATTGGCGCCCAAGACGGTCGCCGAAAATCACGGTCTCAACCTGGCGTTCGTCCGTTTCACGTCGGGCACGACCAACCAGCGGAAGGGTGTGGCGCTGAGCCATGAAACCATTCGGGATCGAGTGGTTGCGGCGAACCGGGCGTTGCACATCGGCCCGGAAGACACCGTGATGTGGTGCCTCCCCATGGCGCATCATTTTCTGGTGACCATCGTGCTGTATCTGGCGAACGGCGCAACGATCGTGCTCGCGCGCCATGTCGTGGCGGCGCCGTTTCTGGCGGCCACGAATCGCTGGAAGGGGACGGTGCTTTATGCTGCGCCGTTTCATTTTTCGCTGCTCGCGCGCGATGCTTCGGCGGCACGACTGGATTCCGTGCGGCTCGCGGTTTCGACCACTTGCGCCCTCCCGCGCGAATTGCCGGAGGCTTTCAAGAAACGCTACGGCCTGCCACTGGTGCAAGGGCTCGGGATCATCGAGCTCGGCCTGGTCTGCATGAACCTGGACGACCCGATGGGGCGCTGGGATTCCGTTGGGCGTCCGCTGCCGGATTACCAGGTGCGCATCACGAATCCGGATGCGGATGGGTTTGGCGAGGTGGAACTGAAGGGGCCGGGTTTTCTCGATGGGTATGCAGCGCCGTGGATCGGACGCGAGCATGTGCTGCGGGATGGATGGTTTACCACGGGTGACCTGGGCCGGGTGGACGCGGAGGGTTATCTCTTTCTGGCCGGACGCAAGACGGCGGTCATCAATCTTGCGGGGCGCAAAGTGTTTCCGGAGGAAATTGAAGCGGTGTTGAACCGCCATGAGAGCGTACGCGAATCGCGTGTTTATGGACGACTGCATCCGCACTTGGGCGAGGTCGTCGAGGCGGAGATTGTGTTGAAGGAACCGGGCGCGAGCCTGGACCCGCTGAAAATGTATTGTCGCGAACATCTGGCCTCCTACAAAATTCCTGCCCGGATGACGGTCGTGGAATCGCTCCCCAAAACGGCCGTTACCGGCAAACTTAAACGAACGCCCGCGCTGGCGGGTTAGTATTACTAGTGGATCATCAACTTTTTCGGGTCTTCCTCGCCCAGCCCGTATTTGACCACCCAACGCAGCATGCCGATGCTGTAGTGCGAGTTGGAGGCCACGCCGGTGAAGATGCGTCCGAAGTGCTTTTGGAAATGTGGGAACATCTGGCGGAAAATCCAGTGTTTCATCATCACCTGGCCGGACACAAATGAGGTGAACAGCCGGCCGTTGTAGAACGCTTCCACGATGTCCTGCCAGCCTTCGAGGTGGCGCGTGACTTCGGCCTCGTAATGGCGCATGGCCGCGGGCGTGCCTTTCGAAATGGCGTCGGCCAGTTCCACCGCGCCCTGCATCCCGATGAGCAGGCCGCTGGAGAATACCGGGTCAATGAAGCCGGCCGTGTCGCCGACGAGCGCCCAGCCGTCGCCTGACATGCGTTCGGACACCAACTGGTAATTGGTGTGCTCCACCACCGGTGTGAGGCGTTTGGAGTGGCTGGCCACTTTGCTGAGCACGGCGTCCTGCTTGAGGAGGTTGTCGAATTGCTCCTCTTTCGTGCAACCGAACCGCGGCAAGTGCTGCGTCCCGATCACGACGCCCACGGAGACGCGGTCGGGCAGGGGAATGCGCCAGCTCCAGCCGTGCTCCAGCCTCGTGCTGTGCACATGGCCTTCCTGGTCGAGTTTGGCGGTGTCCACGTGCGCGAAGAGGGCGGTGTCCGTCCGCGAACCTTTGCGGCTCGGCAGGCCGAGCAGATTCGGCACCAGGCGGATGCGTCCCGTTGCGTCCACGATGTAGTCCGGGCCCCTGGGAAATACGTCTTTCAACAGGGCCAGTGACTCCGCGTTGAACTGCACGCGGTCAGTGCCGGGCACGCGTTCCAGGCCCGCCATGCCTTCGATGATGTGCACGCCCGCTTTCCGGGCGGCTCCGAGCAGGGCCTGGTCGAATTTGTCGCGCGGGACGTTGTAGGCGTATTTCACCTTCGCGCCCGGAATGCCCGCAAACGGGAAGGAGAGATTGAGCGTGTCGCTCAGATTCACCGTCGCGCCGGGCTTGTAGAGGCTGAAGCTCTTGACCTCGTCCTCCACGCCCATCATTCGCAGCAGCGGAATCACGGCCGGGACCAGCGATTCGCCCACCACCAGCGGCGTATGCTTGGGGCGGTAGATGATGGCGACGTCAATGCCGCTTTTTTTCAGGCAGTGCGCGAGCACGGCGGCCACCGGGCCGCCACCGAGGATGGCGACCGAGCGAATCTTCCTTGAACCGTTCGACATCCGGTCCGCGCGCTTACTTGTTCTTCAGCGCGAAGATTGCGTCCTGTGCATCCTTCTTCACGGCGCTATCGGGATTCTGCAACAGCGGCTCGATCGCCGGGATGTTGCTCTTGTTGCCGATGACCGCCAGCGTGCGGCAGGCGTCGCGCATGATGTTTTTGTCGGGATTGTTCAAGAGGGGCAGGATGTCCGGGACCGTGCTTTCCGCCTTCAGGCCGCGCAGGGCTTTCAGCCCGTCCAGGACTTCGTTCTTGTTGCTCGATTTCAGGAGGGCGGCGATGTTTTTGAGATCTTCCGCGCTCACATCGGAATGCAGGGCGCCGAGTACGCGGGCCGCCTTCTGGCGAACCTCCGGGCGGGGATCGGTCAGCATCTTCTTGATTTCGGCGATGCCTTGGGTGCTGGTCGGATAGTTGCGTTCGATGCCGAGCATGGCGTCGGTCACCACGCCTTTTTTGGGCGAGGCCAGGTCGGCGATGTATTCGGCTTCGGTTTTGGTCTTGGCCGAGGCCGAGAGCGCCAGACTCGCGATAAAACACGTCAGGAGGGTGAGGAGGCTGAGTCGTCGGATGGATTTCATGGTGGAGTTCCTTTGGTTGGTTGAGTTGGAATTGGACTGTGTCCGCATCGGATTTGCTCAGTTCGTCGGGTTGTAAATGTATTTGCCGGTATGGTCCACGTAACCGGTTTTGCGGCTCATTTTCACCCGGGACAGACCATCGGCGAAGGGCATGGCTTCGTCAAATTGCGGGTTGATGACGTATTTGCCGTCGTGATCCACGAAGCCCCAGCGCTTGGCGAGGCGCACGCGGGCGAGGCCTTCGGTGAAGGAGCCGGCTTCTTCGAACTGCGGGTTCACCACGATCTTGCCGGTTTCGTCAACGAAACCCCAATTCTTCGAGAGGCAAACCGGGGCGAGGCCGTCGGCGAATTTGCCGGCGTCCTCGAACTGGGGGTTGATCACAATCTTGCCGGTCTTGTCCACGTAACCCCAGCGTTTGTCCATCTTGACGGCGGCGAGGCCCTGGGAAAAGCCTTCCGCGTGGTCGAACTGGTTGTTGATGACGATCTTGCCGGTCTTGTCCACGAAGCCCCAACGTTTGCCGAGTTCCACGGGCGCGAGGCCCTCGGAATAGGCGCCGGCGTCGTCGAATTGCGGGTTGATGATGATCTTGCCGGTTTTATCAATGAAGCCCCAGCGCTTGTCCATGCGCACGGCGGCCATGCCTTCGCTGAAGGGGCCGGCGTCGTCGAACTGGGGGTTCACGACGTATTTGCCCGAGCCGTCGATGTACCCCCAGCGGCGGGCGAGTTTGACGAGCGCCATGCCATCGCGAAAGGGGCCGGCCTCGTCGAATTGCGGGTTGATGAGAATCTTGCCGGTCTTGTCGATGTAACCCCAAGTCTTGAGCCGGATGGCGGCGAAGCCTTCGCTGAACGGTTCGGCGCGTTCGAACTGCGGGTTCGTGATGATCTTGCCGGTTTTGTCAATGTAGCCCCAGCGGTCGTTCATCACGATGGGGTACAGGCCGCTTCCGCCGGTTTCGGCGGGTGCCGTGGCGGCGGCGGCCCGGGCGCTCAGGCCCGCGAGGAGGAACAACGTGCAGAGTCGGGTCGTCTTCATAATGGTCCGGTCAATTGGCGCGATATGCGCCGGGCGCCGGACGGATACGTCCGGTGGTCTGGCGGTAATTTTAGACCGGGGCGAAGGTGAGTCAAGTGTGACGGGGGGGAAACAAGGTTGCAGGTTGCAAGGTTGCAAGTTGCGGGTGGAGATAATTTTTTGGTCCGTTTTTGGTTTGATTAGGTTTGATTGCTGGGGTTTTAGGTTTGCCGGCAGGCTGGCGGCAGGTTTGCTTCTGGTTGCATTCAGGTTGTTTGCAGGTTGTTTGCAGGTTGAACATTGGTTTGATCTGGCGGCTGCAAGTTGGGGCCGGTGGGTACAAAAAAAGTCATAGTGGCAATAGGGGGCATTAGGCGGCATTAGCTGGCTTTAACGGGCTTAAAGTGTGGCAATAGCTGGCTGGGTGCTGAAGGTTGCAGGTTCAAAACCTTCGAGGCGGACAGGGTTGAGGCAGAGAGGCAATGTCCTCGACCGCGCTGACTGGCGAGCCTCGTTGGCATAAGGTTCCTTGTGATTTGAATTTCCCTGGTTGTGCCCGCGTGAAAAATCGGCCGAATCAACCGGTGATTCCCGGGCGAGAAATCCCTCCGGAGGTAGAGTGACACGCATTGGGGGAGTGTCAAGGAGAGGAATACCAAAAGCGGAGATGCCTGTGACCTCAAGGATCAAGACTACAGGGCTTGGAAACCAGCTTTCCGCCTCGCTTTTGTCAGGCAGGCTGGAAAAGAAAAGTGTCAATAGTGAGAAAACTGACACCCGCCTTGACACCCGCCACGCCGAAAGGGAGGAGGCCCGCGCATTTCGGGCGGTTGCAAAAAGGACCGGCTGATTTAGTATCGTGCACGGACACGCCCTGCCCTCAGAACGGGGCGCAGTTATCTTTTGTTGCGAAAAATACCTCTGGCGCCATGAAGGAACCCGCTTACCGTCGATGCGTATGTCCGGCGTGTCAGGGCAACATCGAATATCCCGCCAATCGAGCTGGCGACAGGGTTCCCTGTCCGTTGTGCGGTGTGAATATGCGATTGCCGCGACCGCAACGGCGGCTCGGAAAGTATCTGGGGTGGCTGGTGGTGGCCGCGATTGTGTGGTTCGCCTGGTCGCATCGTGGCGGCAAGCAGGCGCAAACAGAGAAACTGCAGCAAGCCGCCGCGCTGGCTGCTCAAGGGGGGGTGGAGAATCTCGAAAAGAGTTTCCGGATTTACCAAAAGCTCGCCGCCGCGGGCAATCCGCAGGCCATGCTGGCGGAAGCGAACTGTTACGCTGACGGTGCTGGCGTGGCCCAGGATTTGGCGAAGGCCTTTGCGGGGCATCAACGGGCGGCTGCCGCCGGGATACCGATCGCAATGAAAAATGTGGGCCTGTACTACGCCAAGGGCCAGGGGGTTGGCCAGGACTTGGCCAAGGCGTTCGAATGGTTTGAGCGCGGCGCCAACGCGGGCGAGCCCATGGCTATTTACGATCTTGGCGTGTGTTATGAGCTGGGGCAAGGAGTGCGGTCGGATCTGGCCAAAGCCGTGGAGTGTTATCAGCGGGCGGCCGCCACCGGAAATGGGCATGCGCTGACCGCGCTGGGAAACTGTTACCGCAACGGACGTGGTGTGGCAGTGTCCCCGGTCAAGGCTGCGGAATGTTATCAGCGGGCCGCCAATGCCGGTGATGCGGAGGGCATGGCGAACCTTGGTGCGTGTTACGAGTTTGGGATCGGGATCGAGAAGGATGTGTTCGCGACCCTGGCGTGGTACGGGCGCGCGGCCGATGCGGGCAGCAGCTATGGCATGGTCCGGTTCGCCGATTGCTATGAGCAACTCAAGGAACCAGCGAAAGCCTTCGAGTGGTTTCAGCGTGGGGCCAAAGCGGGGAATGTGGAGGGTATGTACCGGGTGGGGCTGTGTTTCGCCGAGGGCAGGGGTGTGGACCAGAATTGGACTTCGGCCGCCAGTTGGTACCGTCAGGCGGCCGACGCTGGCGAGCCCCGGGCGATGACTCGCCTGGGCGTTTGTTATGAAGGCGGAAACGGAGTGCCGAAGGACATGAAAGCGGCGGTAGGCTGGTATGAGCGGGCGGCGAACCAGCGTGAGCTTCATGGGATGATCAATCTTTCGGCGTGTTACGCCACGGGCTCGGGGCTGCCGCGCGACTATGAAAAGGCGGCCCATTGGTGCAAGCAGGCGGCGCTGGACGGAGACGAATCGGCCATGCTCAAGATGGCGTGGTGCTATCAACACGGGCGGGGCGTCACGCGGAGCCAGGCCGATGCCGCGGCATGGTATAAGGAGGCGGCCAAGGCGGGGAGTCTGCCGGGGATGTACTTCATCGGGATCGCCTACTATAATGGCGAGGGAGCGCCGCGCGACCGGCAGTTGGGGATGCAGTGGCTGAGGAAAAGCGCGAACGGCGGTTACGCGCCGGCGAACCAGGCGCTGGTCGCGATCCAAAACGCGCAGCGCGACGAGCAGGCGATGGCAAACATTGCCGCCGGTTTCAGTGCGGCGTTGAGCCTGGTGGACGCCATGAACGGCTCGGGAAGCGCGCGCCAGACCACTCCCGAGGAGGATGAACACGCCAGATGGCGGCAATTTCAGAATCGGCAGGATTTTTTGATGGGCCGGCCCGCATTTAATGAACGATGATTGAGCGGAGAAGAGTTGCGAGTCAATGAGCTGGGGAAAGGACGCTGGGGTGGCCGGGGGCGACGGAGTGTCGAAAAAAAACGAAAGGGCTACGAAGGCACAATCGATCGAAAACCGCTCTTACGGGGTGCTGATTGCCCGGTAGTAGCGCTGGGGAAGAGTGGAGAGGGAGGGATCGGTCCAGAGGAAGGGGACGGCGGGCGGTTGGAATGCAGAATGCAGAACGAAGAGTGCAGAGTGAATCAGGGTGGTTGAGCGAAAATTCCCCTCACCCCGGCCCTCTCCCGCAGGGAAAAGGAGGAGCGTTCGGGCGGTTTGAGTTTGAGTCTCGGTTACGTGAATCTGACTGTCGCGGGTGATTGGAAAGAATGAGCCTCGTTAACTTCCAAGATACAGGGAGTGTATGCGTGCGGTAACTCGATGCGAATGAGGATGTTGAACGAAAAGCGGCAGAGGGCTGCCGCACTCCAAAACCTGGCGGACGTTGCGAGGACTCTCTGCTGGCCTGCGCGTATGTTTGACCCTGCAAGCGCATGCGATTGAGAAGCTCGGCTGCTACAATCCTGCTCTGTCCTGCTACGGCCCCACGGTCACGCGGTAATACCGCTGCGGCAGAATAGAAAGGGACGGGTCACTCCACAAAAACGGCACCGCAGGTTGGTTGGTGGTGAAGATGGGGGTCCAGTCGAGGAGGTTGCTGGAGACTTGAATGGCGTAGTCGGGGCCGTAGCTGCCGGAGATGCTCAGGACGGTGTGGCCGGCGGTTTGGGTCGGTTGGGATAGGGTCGGGAGCGTGAGCGGGGGCACGATAGCGTTGAAGGTCTGGGTGGCGCGGAGGATGGGGGAGCCGTCGTCGCTGACTACTACTGAAATGGGATTGGTTTTGCCGGCTTGGGTCACGGAAGGGCGCCAGGTGAGTTGGCCGCTGGTGCTGTTGATGTTTGCGTTTGTCGTGGGGCCGGTGAGGCTGAAGGAGAGTGTTTGCCACGGCTGATCGGGATCGCTGGCGGAGCAGAGCAGGGTCATGGTGATGCCCGCGTTCAAGTTGGTGTTGGGGATGGGCGTGATGGAGGGCGGCGAGTTCTGGAGATTGAATTTGGCGGTCAGCGAGCGGCCGTAGGTCCCGGCGGTAGCAACGGTCATTTTGATGGTGGGCCGGAGTTGGAGGATGGTGACGCCCGGGTCGACGTAGGCGACGCTGTTGGCGGCGCGATTGAGGCCGATGAAGAGCGACCCGTTGTTGGTTTGCGTCGGGTCGGCCACGGCGACGGAGAGTGTGGCGGGATCTTCCTGGGTCATGACGGCGGATTTGTTGCTCACCGTGATGAGGTCGATGGTCTTGCCGCCGACGGTCCAAAAATTCGCGGCGACGACGTTGATCGTGGTTTCCTTGACGGCCTGGGCGTTGGTGGTGTTTTCGAGAATGGTGACTTCGGGCGCGAGGGCGTAATTGCTGACGGCGAGGGTCGAAGCGCCGGGCAGGATGACGTAGGAATAGTTGGCGTTCGTTGGTCGGATGCCGTGGTCGAACCAGAGCGAGAGGTAATTGCGATTGGTGAGGCCGGTGGTGCCGCCGGCGTTGATGTTCGACCAGGAATTGGTGCGGCTTTCGCGGATGGCTTTCACATTCGCCCCGCCGGGGAAGTAGCAGCCGCCGAACCCGGACAGCGCGCACCACGAGGCGCTGGTGAAATTGGTCTGCCAGCCGAGCGTCGTGGGCATGGCGACGCCGCCGGCGATGAGAATGTTCGTGTTCGAGTTGCTGAGTTTGCGGGTAAGGGCGGTGGTCTGGATGTTTGTGCTGGTGCTGCAGGTGATGCCGGCGCCGAGGCAGATGACTTCGTCATCGAGCATGAACCAGGATTTCTTTGCCGTAAGCGGGCTGCCGGCGGGATCGAGGTCGAGGCCCATGGTGCCGTTGGTGCCGAGAGTCGCGCCGCCGACCCAGTTTTTCGAGCTGAGAGAACTTTGCCCGGCGGCATTCCCCAGCGGAGTGAGATCCACGGTGGTGCCGGTGAGCTTGTAAGGATCCACGGTGGGCCAGAAGTCTTCGCTGAACTGGCCGAGGTCGTTCGTGGTGTAGAAATAGGTCGCGCCGTCGCCCTGAAACCAGCCGTGGAGATTTTCGCTGTTGATGGATTCGTAATTGTAGATGCGGCTTGATGAGAGGCTCAGCGCACAGCCCCAGCCCGGGCGCAGATGCACAGACTGGTCCATGCCCGCGAAGGTCCAATGGCCGAAAAGTTCGCCGCGCGGAATGACGGCGGCATCGGCCATCAATGCTTCCGTCTGGGGAATGAGTTGGAGCGGGACGTTGTTGGTGAAGGTGCGAAAGGTGTCCCGGAGCGCGAGATATTTTACGATGCTTTTCATGCGCGACGCATCGGCGGCAGGCGGGAACGGCGAGTAGGCGAGGGTCAGAATCCACAGCATGATGGACGCGCCGGCGGTGTGGTCCTGGCTGCTGTAACGGCTCATCGCGCGGCCGCGGGTCATGTCCATCATCGCGCCGTAGTAGAGGAAGGGCTCGTAGGATTCGTAGATCCAGTTCATGACATTCGTCTGCGCGGGATCGGTGCATTCCCACGGCGAATTCTCCAGCCACGGCAACACCAGCGAGGTGTCGTTGAGGCAGACGAGGCCGTAACTGCCGTTGTAGGGGTGGCGGGTGTGCTGGACGAACGAGCCGTCGGCGTAATAACCGTCGCCGGAAGTGACGTAGGTGAAGAGGCTGCTGAAAGCATCGCGGGCCGCGGCGACTTTGCTGGCGTCCTTCACGGTCGCGCCGCGCACGCCGACGCTGCGGATTTTGTCGGTGAGATTGCCGCCGGTGGAAGTGCCCGAGGTGCCGCTGAAAGGCGACGGCACGAAATGGTCCAGGGCGTTGAGCGTGTTCGAGAGGCCGGTCATGCCCAGCGCGTCATACATGAAGACGCCGATGTCCGCGATATTGAGCGGAGCGCCGATTTCCCAGTCGTACCAATTGTCATATTCGCCGCCGGGCGCGGCGGTGCTGAGGTTGTAGCGGTTCGTATACATCCAGTTCAGCCCGATCTGAATGTCGGCCGCGAGGGTCGAATTACTGCGGTAGCCGGAGCCGTAAGTCGTCCAGGCCAGGGCCATCGCGCGCAGGCGGGAATAGGCGGTGCTCAACTCGGCGGAATCAGCGCCGTTGGTGAGGTCGCTCCAGAGAAAGACGTTGGTGCCGGTCTTATCCATCGAATTCCAGTAGCCGCGGGCGGTGTTGGTGATGGTGGACAGCCGGCTCTTCACCAGGGAATCGTTGAGGTTGTAGTTTGTGCCGCCGGTCTGGATCTCCCACCATTTGACGCGGAGCTTGTCGAAGTCGTCCGCGGCCGTGGACGTGATAATGACGTTGTCCAGCAACCAGGGAACGGCGAAGCCGGTGCCGCCTTCGCTGAAGCCGACTTCGTCGAAGGTGTTCGTAAAGACGGACGCGGCGGCGATGGTGGCGGTGGCCGTCGCGCCGGCATCAATTTTGGCGGAGAGCGCCAGGTCGCCGTTCGGCTGGCGCGAAATCTGGAACATCGCCGTGTGCGGGGTGACGTCGGAATTGACTGATGTGCCGGCGGTGCCGACGTTGGCCGTCTGGCTGGGGGACGCGCCGCCGAGGATATCGTTGGTGGAGGCTTCGCTGTAAACGGAGGTGCCGGTGGATTGGTTGGTGCCGGGGTTAGTCTGGAAGCCGTAGCCGACATCATCGGAGCGGTTGCCGGCGCCGCTGCCCGTGTCGCTGGCGTCGGTGGTCTGGCGCGTGCCGAGGGTATTGTAGAGGCCGACGCGGAAGCCGGCGTTGATGTTCGTGGGCGCGGAAGTGAAACGATAGGAGAACGTGAGGGTGATGGAATCGCCGGGAGCGGACAAAGTAATGGGGCCGAAGTAGGCGAGGTATTTGCCGAAGCCCGCGCCGACCTGGGGTGTGAACTGCAAGGCATTACCCGATCCGATGCCGGCGCTGTCGTTGGTCACATAGAGTGTCGAGGTGGTCTGGCCGAGATACCAGACGAGGCCTTGGGTGTCGCCGCCGGTGGCATTGGTGCGATTGCCGTCGGTGAACGGGTCGAAGACGTTGGTGATGGCAGCGGGCCCGGCGAGAGCCGAAAGCAGGAGGGCCAAAATGCAAAAGCGAATTCTTAACAGCATATGGCCATGAACGGATATTATATAGCTCCGAAAGCGGTGTAATTCAACCCCACTTCCGGGGGGATGGAGGGGCTGAGGGTTGAAAGTTGAGGGTTGAGGGGGAAGAATCTGCGAATGACATTTGAAGCCGTTTTGCAGGGTCTACCCAGACTTACTTTTGCGCAGCGGCAAATGTTGATTGGACGTGCGATCGAACTGGACGAAGCGTTGGCGGATGGCGCCGACTCTGAGGCAGCGGAAAAGCGATTGCGAGAATTGCGAAAGAATCCCGCGCTGGCGGTTTCACTCGAGAAGATGGAAGCTCGCGTGCGAAGAAGATTCGAAAAATGAATTTCAGCGGCGCACTCACGAAGCGATGGTCTGGCGTGATCCTCGTGTCGCTCTGCTGTTTGCAATGCCCCGCGGGTGAAGCGCAGCCGGTTGCGAAAGATCGATTTGGCGTCGTGGAGTTGGCGCGGACGGTTTCGGGCGGACGCGAGTGGTTTGCGGATTGGGAGAAGGGGAGGAAGGTGGCGGCCTACCAAGGAGACCCGAAGGATCCGCAGTTTTATAACGAGGAAGGCGAGTTGCGGATCGGCGGCGGGGCGGCGTCAGTGCCGGCGGGGATGACGCGGTTGGTGGTGTGGACGCCGACGAACCACGCGGGCGGTTGGACGATGCCGTTGTGGACAAATGTGGAGATGACGATCTACGCGCGGCGCGGCAAGTCCACGCGGACGCTTGATTACCAGGCGTTCTATTTGAGCGCGCGGAGCGGCTTGTATCATAACGACATCGTGCCGTGCGAGGGGACGAGTTATCACGCGACGGCAAGGTTCGATGGGCAGTGCGGTTTCAAGAAGGAGGTGTGGCACACGGGCGGTTACACGCAGTTGCGGCCTGAGCCCGCTCCAAAACCGTGGCCGACGGTGCCGGAGGGAAAATGGATTGGGATGAAATATTTGTGCCGGAACTGCGATGGCGGCGCGCATGTGAAATTGCAGCTCTACCTGGACACGGAGGAGCGCAATGAGTGGAAGCTGGTATCCGAATATACTGACACGGGCGATTGGCGCGGGGAGAAGCCGGGGTGCGATCGGCCGCAGAATTGCATCATCACGCAGGGCCGGCCGGCGGTTTATTTTCGGACGGATTATGTGGCGGTGGAGTTGAAGAAGTTTTCGGTGAGGGAGATCACGGCGGGGCCGTGAATGACGAAATCCGAATGACGAATGACGAAAGAAATCCGAATGACCGAAGGGCCACGGGCTGAGATTTCGAGCTTCGGGCTTCTTTCGTCATTAGACATTCGGGCTTAGTCATTTTCCTCCTCCCCCTTTCGTAGGGATGACACGGAGAAGGCTGTGCGTTATGCTCGCGCGAGTTGATTTATGACACGCTTTTCCTCCAGCGTCTTTTTCGTCACTTCCTCCCTGGTCATTTTCTCCGTCGTCGCGGCGCTCGGGCAGGGCTCGGGCGTGGTGATTGACGGGTGTGATTATGGGAGCCACGCGGCGGCGCGGTCGGTTTGGAAGCCGATGCAGGGATCGGCGCCGGTCGAAACTACGCGGGTAGGCGACAAGATGGTTTTGAAGCTGCCGTGCAAGTTCTCGGGGGGCGAGGTCGAGCGGGCATCTTGGGATCGCGCGGTGAAGCTGGATTTGAAGGACAGCCCGGGGGTGGAATTCAGGATTCTGTGTTCCAACTCCATTCCGGTGGCGCATTTCAACATCTACTTTCAGAGCGGGCAGGGATGGTACGGGGCGACTTTCTTTCCCGAGTCTTCGACGGGTTGGAGCACAATTCGAATCAATAAGAACCAGGTGACGCCGGAGGGAACACCAGCGGGCTGGGACCAGATCAAGACGATCCGCATTTCCGCGTGGCGGGCGAACCAGGACGACACGGAGTTTTTCATCAGCGATCTGCGCCGGTTGCCGCCGCCGCCGCCGGTCACATTGCAGTCCCAGGTCATGGATCCGATCGAACGACTCGGGGAACTGAACGGATTCAAAAGTTACCAGGAAGCCACGAATGCGATCCGCCGTCTGAAACCGGGAGACGCGGGCGTGTCCGTCGCCCTCGCTGAAGCCGAACGAGCGCGGCGGGCGGCGCTGGCAGCGGTGGACAAGGCTGATTATGGCGTGGCGGGAGCGCAGGCGAAGCTGGCGCAGCAGCAGATGTTGATCGCGTTTTGCCGCGCGCAGAAAGCGGAGCCGGGGGAGTTTCGGGCGTTCTGGTGTCACAGCGCGTTCGGCGTGCAGGGGATGAACTGGGACGAGGCGATCCAACTGCTCGCCACGAATGGTTTCACGGCGATCATTCCAAACATGCTTTGGGGCGGGGCGGCATTTTACGACAGCAAGGTGCTGCCCGTGGCCAAAGATGCCCAGTCGCGCGGGGACCAGATCCGCGAGTGCCTGGCGGCGTGCCGCAAATACGGCATCAAAATGTATGTCTGGAAGGTGGACTGGTATTTGGGGCGGTTCGCGCCGAAGGAATTTGTGGAGCGGATGCGGAGTGAGGGTCGCTTGCAGGCGGATGCCAGCGGCAAGGAGGAGCCGTGGCTGTGTCCGTCGCGTCGGGAAAACCAGCAACTGGAAATCGCCGCGATGATGGAGGTCGCGCGGAACTATGACGTGGATGGCGTGCACTTCGATTACATCCGGTATCCGGACGCGGAGCACTGTTTCTGCGCGGGCTGCCGGGAACGGTTTCAGAAAGCGAATGGCGTGACGTTGAGTCAGTGGCCGAAGGACGTGCTGCCGGGCGGAGCGCTGCGACAAGAGTGGCTCGACTGGCGTCGCTCAAACATCACGAAGGTGGTGAAGGCGGTGGCGGAACAGGCGCACGCGTTGAAGCCGAACTTCAAGATTTCAGCGGCGGTGTTTCGCAACTGGCCGGTGGACCGCGATTTGGTGGGGCAGGATTGGAAGCTGTGGTGCGAAAAGGGCTACCTGGATTTCCTGTGCCCGATGGATTACACGCCGAATCACCAGTTGTTCGAAAACATGATCACGCAGCAAAAGATGTGGGCCGGCAATGTGCCGGTTTATCCGGGGATGGGTGTGAGCGCTTCCAATTCGCAACTCACGCCCGACCGGGTGATCGAGCAAATCCTGATCACGCGCCGGCATCAGACGCATGGGTTTGTGATTTTTAACTACGGGCAGACGGAGAGCAGGGAGTTGGTGCCGCTGCTGGGGATGGGAGTGACGGCGAAGTAAAGAAAAGCTCCAAGGACCAAGCACCAAGTTCCAGAGAAACTTCAAACTTCAAGATCCAACCTTCGCGGAGACGCCAGCCTATTCGGGCATTGGGCTTCTTTCCTCATTCCAGCGTAGAAATTGGTTCGTGGTCCTTGGAGCTTGGTTCTTCTCTGGTTCTTGGTGCTTGGTCCTTGGAGCTTTTCTTCCCGTCATTTCTTCAAATATTTCACCACCGCTTCCGTGCGGGAGCTAACGTGCAGTTTGCGGTAGGTGTTGCGGACGTATTCGCGCACCGTCTCGACGCCGATGCCGAGTCGGTCCGCGATTTCCTTGTAGCGGTAGCCTTCCGCCAGCAGCACGAGAGTCTCGCGCTCACGGCGGGTAAGGGACTCCATCTCGGAGGAAGTGGTGCCGAGCTTCTGGAAATATTCGGCGACCTTGCCGGCCATCTGGCGCGTCAACGGGACGCCTCCCCGGCGGGCTTCGGTGATGGCTTCGACGAGTTTTTCGCCGGTGGTGCGTTTAAGGAGATAGCCGTTGGCGCCCGCCTTGAGGGAATTGAAGAGATATTCGCCTTCGTCGTAGACGGTCAGCATGATCATCGGCAGCGAAGGCAGCACGGCTTTGATCGCGCGGACGCATTCGAGACCGGACATGCCCGGCAGGCCGATGTCCATGAGGACGAGATCGGGATTTTGCTTGGGGATGCCCTCGACGGCAGCCTCGCCATTCGAATAGGTCGCGACGACTTGCAGGCCGCCGGCCCGGTGGATGAGCTTTTTGAGGCTCTCGGCGACACCGGACTGGTCCTCGACGATGACGATGCGCGTCAATGGCTTCGGATGCGCGGACATTACTGCGGGCTCGGTCTGGAAACTGGTTTCCGTGCTCATTAACGTTGAGGAAAGTACTTTCGTCAAACTGACAATGGGCCCTCAAGGGGCGTCGCATTATTTATAGCACCGGATTTTGGGGTGGTGCTATCGCATGAAAGGGGGGATGGGGGGACGAAAAGGACCAAGCTCCAAGCACCAAGAACCAGGCCCCGAATACTTTCGGGGTGCGGAAATTTCAAACTTCAAACTTCAAGTCTGAAGGCTTTCGGGTGGTTTCTTCCAGCACTGGAAATACCGGTTTTCACCGCAAGCCATGGCTTCGCAGAAAAGTTTCCAATCGAAACCTTCGAGCGTTTCGAAGCGATCCATCAGCACCGGAAATATGGGATGCGGTTGGCCGATGCTGAGGCGAACACGGCCGCTTTTGAGAATCCAAAACACGTCCTCCACGAACGGACCCTGGTCGGTGGTTTCCACGCCGATTTCGTCGAGCTCGTCCAACGAGATCGTCAGGGGCTTTCGAAACGGGCGTTTGATCGTGAGGTTCCGGACGGCGAGCCGGTATTCAGTTCGCGGAATCCAGGATGCGAGTATCGCGAGGGGCGCAAAGAGTGCCTCCGTGAGTTGTCTGTCGAATTGCTTCCACGTCATACGACCGCCCTCATAATGAAGTTTCGCTCCGATGGAATAAAGGGCAAGCAGGATAAACAAAATCCGGTTTACCTGGTCTGGCGCCCGATGGGGGGTGTTCGGAATTCGGATTTCAGTGGCAGCGTCATGGAGACCGTCGTGCCGTGGCCGGGCCGGCTTTGGATGTCGATCTTGCCGCCGAGGTCGGTGAACCGCTGCCGCATGTTGCGCAGGCCGTTGCCGGTGGCGTTGAGGGTGTCCGGATTGAAGCCGCGGCCGTTGTCTTTGATGTCCACGCGCAGGCAGGATTCCGGCAGCGTGACGTCCACGCGGACTTCCGTGGCGTAGGCGTGTTTGCTGATGTTGTGGAGGGCCTCTTTGCACGCGAGATAAAAGCTGTGGCGCTGGTCGGCGGGCAGGACGGTGTGCGGGAATTGTTTGGGCGCGGTGAACCAGTAGCGCACGGCAGAGGTCTCGGCCAGTTCATCCACGCGGCGACCGAGGTATTCGATGAGGCTGGTCAGCGTGTCGTTCTGCGGCAGCACGGCCCAGACGATTTCGTCGAAGGATTGCACGGTTTCGCGCGCGGTGCTGGAAATTTTGCGGGCCTGGGCGCGGACTTCCTCGGGACGCGCGGCGTCGTGCTCGGCGACTTCGGCCAGCCAGGCGATTTCGGTGAGGTTGGCGCCGACGCCGTCGTGAATATCCTGCGCGATGCGCGCCCGCTCGCGCTCGAGGGAAAGTTGCATTTCGACACGGCGCAACTCGCGCTGGAGCCGGCGGCGGGTCGCGTAGAAGACAGTGCCACCGATGCT
This sequence comes from uncultured Verrucomicrobiota bacterium, assembly GCA_964448135.1. Taxonomy (GTDB): domain Bacteria; phylum Verrucomicrobiota; class Verrucomicrobiia; order Limisphaerales; family UBA8199; genus CAYUVH01. The sequence continues at coordinate 128,974 of CAYUVH010000022.1, forward strand.
CGCCGCGCCGAGGAGCACCATCCCGATGATGAACGACCACGTCTGCCAGAAAAACGGCAGCACTTCGAAGGCGAAGGACGCGCCCGCTTCATTCCAGACGCCGGCCTGGTTGCGGGCGGTGACGCGAAAGCGGTAAGGGCCGGGCGCGAGGTAGTTGTAGGTGACGGAGCGCTGGGAGCCGGCATCCACCCAATCCCGGTCGAGGCCTTCCAGTTTGTAGCGAAAGCGCAGGAGTTCGGGTGCGCTGAAATTCAGGCCGGTGTACTGAAACTCATAACGATGCGTTCCCGGGTCGAGCTTGGGTCCGGAAGTTTCGGCGGCGTTGGCGGGCAGAGCCTTGTTGTCCACGAGTACCGCCTCGATCAGCACCGGCGGCGCGACAAGGTTGGTCGGGACGTTCGCCGGATTTACGACTGCGAGTCCCTTGATCGTGGGAAACCAAAGCCGGCCGTCGCGGGTTCGGCAGCCGGAAGGCTGGAACCCGCCGGGGCATTCGAGCGCGGGCAAACCGTCGGATTTGCCGAAGCCCAGGCACTCGACGCGCGATCGCTTGCCGTCGGCAAACTCTTTCAGCTCCGCTTTGGAGACGCGGAAGACGCCCTGGAACGAGGTGAACCAGAACGAGCCGAGGCCGTCATCGGCGATATGGTTGATGACGTCATCGAGCATCCCATGACGCGAATCACAGGTGGCGAAGTAATTGTTCTTGAGCCGGCACAAGCCGCCGTCCACGGTGCCGATCCAGAGCGCGCCGTCGGGTTCGGCGCGCAGGCAGCGAATGGTGTTGCTCGGCAGGCCGTCCGCGCGCGTGAATCGTTTGCACTCGCCGTTGCTCCAGCGGAACAGGCCGCTGCCGTCGGTGCCGATCCAGATGTTGCCGGCGATGTCTTCCGCGAGCGCGATGATGTCGAGCGCCGGGGTGGGGTTGGGCAGGTCGAAGTTGGTGACGACGCCGTGGTCAATGCAGACGAGTTTGTTCAGCGTGCGCTGGCCCACCCACATGCGGCCCTTGCTATCCTCGAACAAGCTCGCCACTGGGGTATCGCGCCCGGGAATGTCGCGGCGCGGAACAAAGCGATTCGTGATGAACTGGTAGAGGCCGCCGGCCCACGAGCCTTCCCAGAGTTCCTTATTGCGATCCACCAGCAGCGCGCGAACGTTTTGGTTGTCGAGACCCTCGGCCGGTCCAAAGATTTGAACCTCATTGTCCTTCAGGCGATTCACGCCGTCGCCGTCAGTGCCAACCCAAACTTCGCCTTCAGGTCCTTCACAGATGGCGGTGACGAGGTCGGAGGAGAGGCCTTCCTTGCGGCCATAGGTGCGAAAGAGGGCAGGGCGGAGGCGGTTCAATCCACCTGGGCGCGTTCCGGCCCAGAGGTTGCCTTCGGAATCGATGAAAAGCGCGCGCACGAGATCGCTGCCGAGGCCGTCGGCCACGGTGATCTGGCGGGGCTCCGTCGAATTGGTGGAGTAGCAGTAAAGTCCTTTGCCCAGCGAAGCCACCCAGAGCTGGCCGAGGCGATCTTCGAGGCAATGTTCGACCACGCGCTCGGGGCGGACCCATTTGCCGGCGTCGCCGAGGAGTGCGCCGTCACGCCAGAGTCGGACGCGACCGCCGGTGATGATCCACCATCCGCCCGAGCGACTGGGCGCGAGAATCTGGTATTGCCAGGGTTTGCCTTCGAGGATGGGCGGCTGGAGTTTGCCGCCGGAAAGTTGCGCGAGATAGGTGGTCGTCGCCACCCAGGTCCTGCCCCGGGCATCGCCGTAGATGCGAAACACGCGCCGCTCGACGGCCGGCCAGTCGGCGGAGGTGAGCGTGAATTTTCCGTCCGCGAAATGAAACACCGCGCCGTCCTCGACCATCAGCCAGAGACCGCCGGCATCATCGTCGGTGATCCAGAAAATGGTGCGCGCGGTGACATTTTCGCGTTGCGGCAGGGAGAAGGCCGTAAACTCGTCGTTGAAATAGCGAATGAGGCCGCCTTCAAAAATCGCTATCCACAAAGCGCCCTGCCGGTCCACAAACAATTGCCGGATCCGGCTGCTCCCCAGCGCCGGTGCGTTGCGGCCGTTGAAGACCTTGAAGTGGACCCCGTCGAAGCGCGCCAACCCGTGCGTGGTGCCGCACCAAAGATAGCCGTCCGGAGTCTGCGCGATGGCGTTGACGATATTTTCCGGCAGCCCCTGCTCCATTTGCCAGATATCAACGAGATAGGGCCGGTCGTCGGCATGAGTCTGGGCGAACGCCGAAAGGGCGAAGCCAAGCAGCAGAATTCCGGCTTGGCGAACGAGGCGCTGCGGACTGAAACTCGCTCCATGCCGGTGGGAACGCACCCCCGCATACTAGATTGTTTCATCCGGCTTGTCGAAGTGGGAATGGAACAATTGTAGCCATCATAAGGACAAAATATGTTTAGCTGACCGGCTCCTGGTTCTGAGAGATTGAGGTGTGAACTGCGAGCACGAATCAACTTCCGCGCCCGTCGGGACGATTTCCAGCGATCCGGCGGCGGCCACCCCCCGAAAAGGGGACTATTACGTAGGTGATAAAAGGACTATTTTTATGGATATAAAGCACCTAATCTCAATGTTGGATCGTGTTGCTTGCAGTCGCTGGTCAGGTGAGTCCGAGGGTGGATCCTTCGCCCTGGCAATCTCGGACAGACCGGCGCGTTCCCCCCTCGCAACGGACCAAACCCAAACCACTCGCCCATGAAAACCTTCACACGCTCCCTCACTTCGATCGCCCTGGCGGCCCTTGGCCTGGCCGTGCCGTCTGCGCGCGCGCAATGGAACCAGAACGCGGGCGTGGGACCCTACACCTATACCGACCCGGCCAACTGGGTGGGCGGCCTCGTCAATAATTTCTTCACCAACCCCGCGCCCGCCACCGGCATCACCCTGCAGTTTACGAACGATTTGGTTTTGACCAACGGGTTGATCATGGGGTTCACGAACAACGGGAACCTGACCTTTCAGAGCGACAGCGCCACGCCGCGCACCCTCCATATCTCGCTGGGCAGCATCCTGCGCACAAACCAGTCCGGTGGCGTGATTACGATCGGCACGACCAACAATCCGCTGATCCTCGATCTGTATAACTCCACGCGCACGATCGGGGGCGTGGGCAGTGGCAACCAATCTTTCGGCGATGCCACGATGAATGTGTACGCCAAGATCACCGACCTCGCCGGCGGCACCAATGGTGTGAACCTCGGCGTGGGCCGCGTCTATACCTTCCTGCTCAACAACAGCAATGACTTTGTGGGCCCTGTGAGTTTCGCGGGCTTGCGCGGCGGCGGCTTTACTTCGATCAAGAACATCGGCGCCGGCCCCAGCGCGATGGGCGCGCCCACTGATGTCACCAACGGAACGGTCAGCGTCGTGGATAATACAAGCTTCGGGCACGTGGATTATCTCGGCAGCGGCGACACCACCGACCGTCCCTTCATCTGGAACCTCACCGCCTCCCAGTATCTCTTCGAAAACGTCGGTTCCGGCAAGATCACCTTCACGGGTCCGTGGCTGATGCCGTATGCCGCGCTGCGCACTAATTTCTTCACGGTGGCCGCCTTCTCGAATCACGTCGAACTGGCCGGCTGGATTTACCAAACCAACAACACCCTCACGAACCTCGTCTTTAAGGCCGGCCCGAACACCAATCGCGTGATCCTCACCGGTACGAGTAATAATTTCGCCGGTTGCGAATTGACCAATGTCGTGCTGGCGTTCAACAACATCGCCGCGGCGAACGTTCCCTGTGCTCTGGGCACCAACGCCGCGGTGGTGCATCGCGGCAACGCTGTCGCCAGCGGCAGCGCAAATGCCTCCGGCCACGGCGCCGACCTCCAATACTTCGGACCCACTACGACCTTCCCTCGCAGCCTGTGGCTCGCGGGCACCGGCTACAATTGGGGCATCGAAAACGCCGGGACGAACACGACCCTGACCTTCACGACGGATTTCGTCGCGGCTTCCACCGGCGGCGGCGCGACGGCGCGCAACATATGGCTGGACGTCAACGCCCTCACGGCCACCACAAATTTTGCGACGATGGAAATTCAGGGCGCGATTCCGGACGTCGGGCCGGGCATTATCACGAGCGTGCAGGTGGCCGCGCCAACGGGTTACACGATCAACAACGGCGGCTTGGTGCGGTTGACGAATCCAACCAACAGCTTCTCCGGCGCTTTGCAGGTCCGTTACGCGCGCACGGCGCAGGCCCTCACCCTGGCGGACAGCGGCACGGCTTGCTCCATTGGTATGGCCGGTGGCACCTATCCCGTAGGCCTTACCGCCATCAATATCGGCTCCACCGATTCGCAGCGCGGCGGCACCCTGACTTACATCGGTACCACGGATGCCTCGTGTAATCGCCAGATCAGCATCCTGGGCAGTGTCGGCGGCGCGTCGGGCGGCACCTTCAACAACAACAGCCCGAACAACAGCAAGGTCCACTATTCGGACACCGGTTCGTTGACGTTTAACTCCACCATGAGCAATTGCGTGGTGATCCTCGGTGGCACGGCGGTGGCGACGAACATTTTCGATCCGAGCATCCCGCAGACGACCCTTGGCAACGCCAGCCTGCTGGTAAATGGTTCGGCCTGGCAGTTGACCGCCTCTCACTTCTATGGTGGCACGACCATCGTCACCAACGGCACCCTTTTGGTTGAAGGCACGATCAACTCCACCTCGGATACAATGGTGCAGCGCAACGGCGTCCTCGGCGGCAACGGCACGCTCAACAATAACCTGATTGTGCTGACAAACGGCACAGTGGCACCGGGTGACTCGATCGGCACGCTGACAGTTGTCGGCAATCTTACGAACAGCGGCACGCTCCGCATGGAAGTGAAAGCCTCGGACGGCACGCACGATTTGATCACGGGTGTGAGCACTCTGGTGTACGGCGGCACCCTGGCGGTGTCCAACCTGGGCGGCACCTACACCAATGGCGCGTCCTTCCAGCTCTTTTCCGCGACCGCTTATCAGGGATCGTTCGCGGCGATCTCGCCGGCGACCCCGGGCACCGGTCTCGCGTGGGACACTTCGACGCTGGCCACGGACGGCAAGTTGCGCATCACCGTCGGGGCAAGCACACCGCCGACGATTGGCGGCATCAGCGCGTCCAGCGGCAGTGTGGTGCTCACCGGCACCAATAACACGGGCACCGGCGGCGGCACGTTCTATGTCCGGTCCACCACCAACATTTCCGTGCCCCTCGTGAATTGGAAATTCGTCTCGACCAACGTGTTTGGCGGCAGCGGCGGTTTCAGCGTCACCAACGCCATGACACCGGGCGCCACCTCCGAATACTATCTGCTCCAGTTGCCTTGATGGGCCGGCGCGCTTAATTTGTGAAACTGTTAATGGGTAAATATTTGTTCGATCAGGCGGTCCCCGCCTCCGTCCGCGCACGGCACCGCCGCGGCTTCACCCTTATCGAGTTGCTGGTGGTTATCGCGATCATTGCCATCCTCGCGGCCATGCTGCTCCCGGCGCTGGCCAAGGCCAAAAGCCGCGCCAAAACCACCCAGTGCGTCAATCAGCTCAAGCAAATCATGCTCGGCGCGCGCCTCTATGCCGACGACAATCTGGACAAGCTCCTGCCGTATGGAGTGGGCGGAGTGCTCCTGGGGCCGATGGCGCAGTCGGTCAACACTTCGAACGACCGGGGCTGGTGCGATACGTTGCTGGTCCTGAAGTACCTCAGTGGGACGAATATTTTCCACTGTTCGCTCAACGCGCCCAATAACATCGCCAACTACGGCATCAACTTGAATCTGTCGGCCACACGCGGTTCGAGCGATGATCCCAACCTGCCCGTCAAGGGTCCGTTCTATAAGACCACGGATTTTCCCCACCCGACCGAGACGGTCTATTTCGCGGATAACGCCTACATCACCAATCCTACCCAGACCGATGCCGATCAATGGATCGCCAATCCCACCTCGGGCTGGTGGCATTTTCGGACGGCATACAACAACGACGACAGCGCCAACGCCCTTTACCAGAGTGAACCGACGCGCGTCTACAACCGCCACAACGGCCGCGCGAACATCGGTTTCTTCGACTATCATTGCGATTCGATGAAGGCCAGCAAGATTGGCGAAGACAAGCACGCCCAGGATCCGCTCAATTGGTGCGACGCCTATTGAAGAGTCCAGTCGAGGAGCGCCCGTCTCCGAACGGGCGCGTTACCGTGAGGCTTTCGCAACCCGCCCGTTCGGCGCCCGCCACTTTCATGGCAGGCGACGAGTTAACGAGTCTCATTATTTCCGACAATCCCGCGGAGTCGAATTCCCCATGCGGTGACTCAAACTTAAACCGAGGGAATGCTCTCCCTCTCCCTTTGGGAGAGGGCAGGGGTGAGGGGGGCCTTTGGTCCCACTGCCGCGCATGGACTTCTGTTGGAATCCTTTTCCTCCTCGTCTCCCTTTTCTCCGCCCGCGCCCAACTCGATCTCGAAACTTCCGTTCCCGCAAATTGGTCCGCCGCCTCCGGCTCCCTGGCGATTTCCAGCAACCACTACAAGCTGGGCAGCCAGTCTTTGCAGTGGAATTGGCTCACCAATGACATTCTGACGGTGACCAATCCCGGGATCGCTGCCGCCGACGTCACGGATTTTTACAAACACACCTGCGATTTCTGGGTGCATAACCCGACCAACCGTCCGGGTCAGAAGCTGCAAATCCAGTTTCTCGATTCCGGGGGGACGGCGCAGTATTACTTCGATTTCTATCTCGATTACGCCGGCTGGCGGCACGCGGTGCGCAGCTTCAAATATGACATGAAGGGTCCCAAATCGAGCGCTACCTTTAATCGCGTTCGCATTCTCGCCCCCACCAACGGGCCGGCGGGACAATTCTTTTTCGACGACGTGACCTGGGTCGGTCCGCGGTTCACGCGCGAGCAGGATCTGCCGAACCCGGACATCCTCGGCTATCTTTCCGACTCGAATTATTTCCGCGCGTACTACCTTGCTCCGGACATCCCGGCCGCGGCTCCCACCCCCACCGAACTGGCCGACCTGGCCGCGTTGCGTGCCCGCTGGCTCGGCACCAATGCGGGTTCGACTCCGTCCGCGAGTGCGCTGAACACGGCCTACATCGCGTGGACCAATCTGAGCATTGTCACCAATGGCAGCGACATCAAAGGCCAGGTGCTGTCGCAGGATACTTCCGCTTACGAAAGCTGGGTGCTCACGTTGGGCCAGGATGTTTATTGGCGCACGAACGCGGACAGCGTGAATAAAATGAACCTGCTGCTGCGAAACTGGTTCGATCAGGGCTGGGACTACGGCAGCGGCGAAGCGCAGGCCGGCGGCTCGCAGGGCTACGATTTTCGCAACACCCCGCGCGGGTTTATTCTCGGTTACAAGGGATATGATGCCGCGCTGAAACAGCATGTGTGGCAAATGCTGCATTGGATGTATCGCATGGGCAGGTATTGGGAGACGAACAATCTTCCCGGCGGCGATACCGACGACATCTATCTCAACATCCGTCAGGAGCTCGGCGCCATTCTCTTCCTCACGCCCGACGACACCACCGCCGTGCAGTATCTCAAAGGCTTCAAGCGCTACGTCGAACGTTTCATGCTGCCGGCAAACGGCACCGACGGCGGCGTGAAGCTGGACGGCACCGGTTTTCATCACGACGCGCACTACAACGCCTATATGTATGCGTGGCGTGAGCTTTCCGATGTGCTGTACCTGGCGCGCAGCACCGGTTTTGAAGTGAATTCGAACGCCTATCTCAATCTGCGCAACGGATTTTTTGCCATGCTCCGGATGTCCAATCAGGATTCCGGCACGACCTCCCCGGGTTATACCGCCAACTCGCTCTGCGGCCGGCACCCGTTCACCGCCTCCCTCACGATGGATTACAACACCCTGAGGCGGCTCGGCGAATGGGGCGGTGGTGTCCTCGGCGGTCAACCCGCCGATCCCGTCGTGGCCCAAGCCTACAACCGGCTCTTTGGCACGAGCCAGCCTTATGCGTTGTTCACGCCCTACGGCTCGGAACCCAATCCCACCGGCTTCTACCAATACAACTACAGCCCGGTGTCCATCTACCGTCAGACCAATTGGGTGGCGACGATGCACGGCATGAACAACGTCTTTTGGGGCTCCGAAATCTACGCCACGGAAAATCGTTACGGCCGTTACCAAAGCTACGGCGCGCTCGAAATCCTTTATCCCGGCGGCATCGGCGCGAGCGGCTTCAGCCTCACGGGGTGGGATTGGAATCATCCACCCGGAGCCACGACCATTGTGCTGCCCTTCGCGACGCTGGAAGCCGAGGTGGACACCGAGCACGTCGAGTCCGCGCTCAATTTCTCCGGCGGCCTTTCCTTCCAGAGACAAAGCGGCCTGAGCGCCTGCAATTTTCAGGAAGCCGCCGCCGGCGCCAATCACAACCCCACGTTTGCCTGGCGCAAATCCTGGTTCTGCTTCAGCAATCTCGTTGTCTGCCTCGGTTCCAACCTCACCAATAACGATGCCGTTAATCCCACCATCACCACGCTTTTCCAGGGCCTGATGACCAATACTTCCGTCGCCACCGTGCTCAACGGAGCCCCCGTCACCGCGTTCCCGCACAACAGCACCAACGGCGGCGCTGCCCCGTGCTGGCTGCGCGATGCGGTGGGCACGGGGTATTACATTCGTCCCGGTTCGAATGTCCGCCTCACGCGCGCTGCGCAAACCTGCCCCGATCAAACCGCTTCCGGCGCGACCACCACCACCAACTACGCCGTCGCCTGGCTCGATCACGGCGTCGCACCCGCCGGCGTTGGCTACGAATACGTCGTTTTTCCTTCCACCACCACCAACCTGCTTGCGCAGGTCGCCATCGCTTACACCAACTCCGCCACGACGCCTTACGAAGTGTTGCAGCAAAATTCCACCGCTCACGTTGTTCGTTGGAAAGCCGATAACAAAATCGGCTACGCCCTCTTCGCCACCAACGCCCTCGCCGCCGCCGTGTCGAACGCCGGCCCGCTCCGCACGGTTTCGCGTCCCTGTCTCGCGATGAGCCAGGCCGATACCAACGGCAATCTCTGGCTCACCATCGTGGACCCTGACCTCCACCTGACCAACAATGTCAGTGCCCTCACGAATCTCAGCGTCACTCTATCGGGTCATTGGTGGATCAGCGCCGTTGCCTCCAATGGCATCGTTACCGCCACCACTCCCACCAATACCATCCTTCGCGTCCAAACCGTTCACGGCCTGCCTGTCGAAATGCTCCTGCGCACGAACACGGCGCCAACGTTTTCTTCGATTGGCAACCAGACCATTCCACGCAATGGCACCACAGGGCCGCTGGCCTTTACCGTTTCGGACGACGCCACGCCCGCCAACTTGCTCACGCTGGCCTCCGCCTCTTCCAATACCAATCTCGTCCTGACTAACTCCATTACCTTCGGCGGCTCCAGTTCCAACCGTACCGTGACGGTCGCTCCGAGAACCAATGCCATCGGCTCCGCCGTGATCACCCTCGCTGCCAGTGATGGTTCGGACAGTTCATCGACCACTTTCAATCTTATGGTTTTCGATCCCAACGCGGTGATCCTGACAGCCGTCGCCTCCCCCGGGGGCCTGACCATTTCCTGGCCGGGCGACATCGGCCAGTGGAACCTGTATCAGGCGACCAACCTGGTTCCGCCGGTCGTCTGGCTCCCGGTGGCTGCCAGTCCCGTACTCTCCAACCAGCAATGGCAGGTGGTTGTGGATACACTGGCGGGCGTTGCCCGGTTCTTCCGGCTCCAATTGCCGTAATGGATGTGCAACCGGATATGAGCAGGGGTGCAGGGGTATATATCTGGAAAACCGGTAACACCGGTAACACCGGTAACAAACCGCATAAACATTGGGTGAAATGAAGGTGGATCGGGGTAACAGGGGCGGTAACGCCGGTAACCGGAATATCGAGCGAGATAGTCAAGAATGATGAGAAGGCGGAGCGATGAGATCCAGTGTCGCGGTGTGGGATATTTCCGCAGAGTAAACCCCACTGGCTGGTTACCACATCTTTGGGGGGATGACGGTGGGACGGTTTTTGACTATCATTGCACGCAGACTCCGACTTGCCGGGAATTGGTGTTCCCGGCTGCGGACACCCTCGCTGCCGTGCTGGTAATTAGGTCCGCAATTCGAAGCAACTCTTAGGCAACCAAATGAAAACCAAACTCCGCGCCCTGGCCACGGTCATCACCCTCCTCGCGGCCGTGGCGCCCGCGGCGACTGATACCTGGGTAGGCGGCACCGGCAACAATTTCAGCACCACCGCAAACTGGACCTATTCCTCCGGCTCGGGACCGGTGGCGACCGGTGATTCGGTCGTCTTTGGCGGCGCGGGATCAACCACGCCGAACAACGACAACACCGGATTCACCTACGGCGTAATCGGTTTTGCCGGAACCACTGCTTACACGGTGGGGGGCAACGCATTCACCCTGGCGAGCGGAGGCAGCATCACCAACGGCGGCGCGGTTTTCCAAACCATCAATAACAACATTTCGCTGACCGGTTCGGGTGCCACGATTACTCCGAGCGTCGCCAGCGCCAACTGCGGCATTGCCCTGGGCGGCAACATCGGGGGAGCGGCAAATCTCACCAAGGGCGGCGGCAGCGGCAGCGTGTTGGTATTGTCAGGCCTGAACAATTTCAGCGGCGTGCTCACTTTCAATTCCGGCACCGTGTTCTTCACCACGCCGCCCAGCGTTTCGGGGGGCAACCTGGGCAACCCCTCCGGCATTACTTTCGGTGGCAGCAGCACCACGACCCTGCAACTCACCAACACCTCCAGTTCGGTCACCATTGCCTCGCCCACCATCACCACGGCCAACGCCAGTTCAACGGCGCTCTTCAAGAACGGCGCCGCCGCCGGCACCACCTTGGAAATCGCCGCCAAAATCACCGGCGCCGGAAACTGCAAGCAAAACACGCCCACCACCACGGGGGCGGTCGTACGCTTCAGCAATGACACCAGCGATTACACCGGCACCTTTTCCATCGCGGCCGGCACGACGGAATTCAGTTCCGTTGCCGCCGGCGGCACCGCCAGTTCGCTCGGGGCAGCGGCCTCGGCTTACATCATTGCCAATAGCTCCTCGGCTGCGACTTTTCGTTACATCGGCTCCGGCACGACCGGCACCGGCCGGGCCATCGACTGGCAGGCCACCACCGGCGGTCTGACCATCGACAATACCAACTCCACCGGCTCGGTCTCCTTCACCAACACCAGCACGGTCTTGCGCTCCGCCAGCGGCAACGCCGCCCTGACCCTCTCGAGTTCCACCACCACCAACACGTTTGGCCAGACTATCAATGATGGCGCGGCCAGCGGAACCACTTCCGTAGTCAAAGCTGGCGCTGGCGGCTGGACTTTGACCGCTTCCAATTACTACAGCGGTGGCACGACCCTTAACGCGGGAACGCTTAACATCGCGAACGCCAACGCCCTCGGCACCGGCGCGTTCACGGTCGGCGGAAATGGCACGTTTGACAACACGACCGGAACGGCTCTGACGATCGCGAACGCTTTCACCTGCAGTGGCGGCAGCCCCATTTTCGTGGGTAGCACAAATCTCACCATCAATGGCGTGGCCACCATCAGCGGCGCGAACCGCACCATCACGGTCAACGCCAATACCCTAACCCTCGCCAACGCGGTCGGCGATGCCGCCGGCGCCCGCTCGCTCACCAAAGCCGGCAACGGCATCCTCACCCTCGGCGGCAGCAGCGCCAGCACTTACACTGGCGGCACCATCGTGAGCGCGGGCACGCTGAAAATCAGCGGCAGCGGCACGCTCGGCGCATCCAGCAGCCCGGTGACCGTCAGCGGTGGGGCACTCGATTTGGGGGGCACGACCCAAACCCAGGGGGGCGTGACCAATTCGGGCGCGGCCATCGTCCAGAACGGCACGATCAGCGGCTCAATCTTCAACGGCACCCTCTCGTCCGGCACCGCGGTCATCAACGCCACTCTCGCCGGCAGCGGTACCCCGCTCACGTTAACGGGTGCGGGCAACCTCGCGCTGCTTGGAGCCAACACCTACAGCGGCGGCACGACCATCGGTTCCGCGGGCTTCCTCGTAGTGAGCAATGACAGTGGTCTCGGCAGTTCCAGTGCCGGTTTAACCTTCTCCGCCAGCGGTGTTCTCGCGGCTACCAATAATGCCTCTGCGATCAACAACACGGTCACCATCAGTTCGGCGCGCACCATCACGGTCAATGGCGGCGTGACCGCGAATTTCCAGGCGCCCGACACGAATAACCTGGTCATTGCGGCCAAGATCACGGGGAGCGGGGCGGTGCAGCGGCGCAGTTCCAGCTTCGCGCTCGGCAACGTGCGTTTCAGCAACGACGCGAATGATTATTCCGGTGATTTCACCGCGGGCTTCGGCAATACCGAATTCACGTCGGTCGCCGACCAGGGCACGGCCAGTTCGCTTGGCGTTGGCGCCGTCGGCACCGGGGGTGCCATCACGCTCGGCAACGCCAATTCTTCCGGCACGTTGCGCTATGTCGGCTCCGGCAACAGCGTCACCCATCGGCCCCTCAACTGGACCGCCACGACTGCCAGCGGTTACACCCTTGATTCCAGCGGCGCGGGGACGATCCAATTCCTGAACCAAGCCGTCATGCGCTCCGGGAGCGGCGGCGCGACCGCGCTCATCCTGCGCGGCTCCAACACCGGCGCAAACACGCTGGCTGGCTCGGTGAATGATCTCAGCGGCGTGACGGGCTTTACCAAGAGCGACAGCGGCACGTGGATTGTCGCCGGCACGAACACCTTCACCGGCAACGTGACGCTCAACGGCGGAGTGCTTCAGGTCAGCGCCGCGGAAAATCCCGGCATCAGCGGCCCGTTGGGCAAGGGCGGCACCATTTCGTTCCTCGGCGGCTTTCTGCAATCTTCCGCCGCCAATGCGGTCGATTATTCCAGCCGCTTCGCCACCAATGCCGGCCAAACCTGGCGCATTGATTGCAACGGGCAGAACGTGACCTTTGCCACCGCGCTGACCAACAGCGGCGGCTCGCTGATCGCCAGCAATTCGACCAGTGGCGGACGTCTCACCCTGAGCGCGGCGAACACCTACTCCGGCAGCACCGCCGTCAGCGTGGGCACGCTTCTCGTCAGCGGTTCCGTTGCCGGCAGCGGCACGATTGTGGCCAGCGGTGGAACACTCGGTGGCACCGGCACAGTGAACAATACAGTAACGGTAAACGCCGGCGGCACGCTCGCTCCCGGGGCCAGCATCGGCACCCTCACGCTGAGCGCCTCCCCGACGCTGAACGGCACCACGCTCATGGAAATCAATTCCGGTTCGCTGCCCAATGCGGACAAGCTCGTGGTCTCCGGTGCTTCTCTTGCCTATCACGGCGCGCTGACGGTGACCAACCTCGGCGGCACGCTCACGGGCGGCGAATCATTCGATCTCTTCGACGCCACCAGCCTCACCGGTTCCTTCTCGCCGGTGAACCTGCCCGCGCTCGGCGCCGGGTTGAATTGGTATCTCGGCAACCTCAACGCCGACGGATCCATTCTCGTGAACCGCGCGCCCACGGCGCAGAACACGAATTATTTCCGGGGCTCGGACACCTCCCTGAAGATCACCATCAGTGATCTGATGGCCATGGCCGGTGATGCCGACAGCGGTGACGCCGTTTTCTTCGCCGGAGTGGATTCCGGGACGCAGGGCGCGACGGTGACGACCAACGCGACGTATATTTTCTACACGCCCGCCAATAACAACAACGATACGCTGACCTACACGGTCCGTGATTCCCGGGGCGGGACGAGCTCGGCCACGATTTCTGTTACCGTGGTCAACCAGGGCGGGCTGGCCCAGAGCATTACTTATTCGCCAGGAGGTGTGACGGTGGTCTTCGCGGCCATACCGGGGGTGACTTACGACGTGGAACGTTCCGCCACCGCGGACTTCACGAGTTACACCACGCTGTATACGACGAACACTCCGTCCGGCGGGATCTTCACCATCGTGGATCCCAGCCCGCTGAACCCCTCGGGCTTCTACCGCACCCGGCATAACTAGCCTCAAGGCTCGAGGCGGACGCGGTAGAAGCGCGCGGGGGTTCCGGCCGGGAATCGGTCCAGCATATTGGTCGTGCCGCCCGCTCCTTCCGCCACCGCGATCGCGGGGCTCAGGTCGGTCAGGCAATTGGGACAACTTCCTGCCTGCAACACATAGCTCTGTCCCCCCAGGGTGGTCCACGTCACCAACGCGCCGTTGCTTTGGAGAGCCACAGACGTGATCTGGAACGGGGCCGGGACCTGGATGCTTTCGATGTCCGGGGTTATCACGATGGGTTGCGCGATCGGCATGTAAGTGGTCCTCCCGCCGATCACCGCGGCCGGCTCGATCGGGGTTTGCAAACACGGCGAGAATTCCGAGGTATCGTTTCCGCTGCTCGTGGCCGTGGCCGAAATGAAGGTGCCCGGCGCCAGCACGGTGGCGAATTTGACGTTGAAATTCGCCTTGCCCAGACCATCCGTCACCACTTTCGCGGAACCCGGGTAGGTCTGTCCTTCGCCGAAGCCGCTGGGGTCGGACCCTGTATTGGCGTAAAAGTCGAGCTGGTAGGTGTTTCGGGCGCTGGAGTCGAGGGTTGCGCTAACGACCGTGTTGGTCGTGGACGATACTGCGTTCAGGACGGGGTAGTTCTGCTGGTGATTGGACCCGCCATCCCGATCACCGGAATCGTTTGGCAGGGCGTCCCGCGCGCCCAAGGCGATGCCCAGCTGGCTGTTCGAAAAAATGGAATTCATCCTGACCAGATTCGCCGTGCCACTGGAAATCGCCACCCCCGCGCCGCCATTGAAGGCAATCAAATTCCCGGCGGCCGGGGTGGCGCCGCCGATGGTGTTCTTGCTGCTCAGCGAAATGGATATTCCGTCGAAACCATTCCCCGCCGCCCGCGTCCCGGTTATATCCGTGCCGATGAAATTCCCCGCCACGACGTTGCCATTCGCGCCCGTATTTTCGATCGCCACGCCGGCATCGCCGTTGCCGGAAATGACGTTGCGCGCTACGGCCGAGCTGCCGCCCACCGTGTTACCCGACGCCTTCTCCATGTGCACCCCGTAACGTTGATTGGGCATGGGCTTGTTTCCCGCGGAGTCCATTCCGATGAGGTTCCCCGCGATCAGGTTGCCTTTGGCGCCCGCATTCTCAATATACACACCGCTGATCCCGTTGCCCGAAATGACGTTTCCGGCGCCCCCGGCGGTGCCACCCACAAAGTTCCCGGGTCCGCCAATGATTCCCACTCCAATCGCCTCATTTCCCAACGGCGTGTTGCCGGTGATATCAACGCCGATAAAGTTGCCCTGAACGACGTTTCCGGTGGCGCCATTCGTCCCTATTACCACTCCGAGCTGCTTGTTTCCCGAGATCACGTTTCGCGCGGCGACGTTGGTGCCGCCAATCAGGTTTCGTGGAGCCTGGAAGATGTTGACGCCTTCATACTTGTTCGGCAGCGCGGTCGTGCCCGTCACATCCGTCCCCAGCAAATTGCCTTGGATGATGTTGTTGCTCGCGCTGGAGAAAATTATGGATATCGCCGAGCCGTTGTTTCCCGAAATCAGATTGCCCGCGCCGGGTTCCAGGCCACCGATGAGATTGCCGGGCCCGCTCGAAATCAGCACGCCCTCCTGGCCATTACCGAGTTGCGCGACACCGGCAAAGTCGGTGCCGATGTAATTGCCCTGAACCCTGTTCGGACCGGAATTGCTGCGGATGTATACCCCCAATTGGGTGTTTCCAGAGATCACGTTTCGCGACCCCGCATTGGTTCCCCCGATCAGATTTCGGGAGCTACGATGAACGTAAACCCCGTGGTGATTCGGAATCGCGGTCTTTCCGGTCAAATCCGTTCCGATCAGGTTGCCCTGAACCACGTTATTGCTCGCGAAGGGCGACGCCACAGCAACGCCCAGGCCGTTGCCCGATATGATGTTACGCGCCGCCGGGTTGGTGCCGCCGACCCGGTTTCCCGGGCTTTCCAGAACCACGCCGCCAAACTTGTTGCCGTAGCCGCCGGTCCCGCTCACATCCGTTCCCAGGAAGTTCCCCTCCACGACGGTGAAACCATTGGATACGGAGTGAACGCCTGCATAGCTGAAGCGATTGATCACAAATCCGCGAATGGTGCAATTGCTCGCCGCAATGAAAAAACCATCCGAATTGGTGCCGGCGAGTTCACCGTTCAGCTCGATTGGAGGCAGCGCGGTGAAACCCGGCTGCGTTGTCGCATCGATTGTGACCGGGCGGGTGATCAACGGCAATTCCGACAAGGGGCGAATTGCAATCGGCGGCTTGGCGGGAATGTTGAACGTAATGACGTGATTCGTGCCCGGAATCGCATTCGCATTCAGTATCGCCTGGCGCAGCGAACCGCCCCCGCTGTCCTCGGTGTTCGACACGACGAAAACTGGATTCGTCACGCTTAGCGTCGCCCCGCCGGTCAGGATTCCCGCCGTTGCGGAAATGGCCGCGATACCGTTCGTGATGGGGATGGTCAGTCCGTCGATGGTCGGCGCGCCGGCCACCTCGGGGCTCGAGCTGGACCACAACAGCGCCGGTGTGAACGCTTCCACATTGGTAACCGCTTCGTTGTACGGGCCGCAGCCGGCCAGATATATCGTTTCGCGAATGGTGGCAGGCTGCGCGCCCGAGTGGGCGATCTGTGTGGGTGTTCCCATTGACCACGTGTCGGTGGCGGGATTGTAGATCTCGACCAGATTGGTCGGCCCCGTGGCGGCCAGTCCTCCGATGGCGAAAATCAAACCATCCACCGCCGCGGCTCCCAGGGCCTGGCGGCCGGTGGGCATGGGTGCAAGGGTTGACCACGCATCGGTCGCGGGATCATAGGCCTGCAGGTCGGTCAGCGCGCTGTTGGTGCTGTTCGCGCCGCCCAGGACGTAAATCTTTCCGTTTAATCCCACGGCCGCCAACGCACTGCGGGCGATCGGCATGGCGGCCTTGGTGGACCACGAGTTGGAAACGGGATTGTAGCACTCCAGCGTGTCGTAGGGCGTGCAGGGAGGGCAGGGGCCGGCTCCGCCGATCGCGTATAGCTTTCCATCCACGGTCGCTGCCGCGAGCGAGCTGCGCGCCTGGGTCATGGGCGCCGCATTTCTCCAGCTATTCGCTCGCGTGTCGTAAACCCGCAAACCCGCGGTTGTCCCATTCTTACAATCCGGCGCCCGCCCCATGCTTTCGCAGCCGCCAACGATGTAAAGTTTGGTGCCGATCCCAGCCGCTGCCGCATGCGCCCGGTAGGGGGTACCGAAGGAGGCTTTGGTCGTCCAGGATCGCGCGATCGGATCGAAGGCCAGCGTTTGTGCGTCCGTGCCGCCCACTGTATACAGCCGACCGTTCGCTGCGGCTGAGGCTACGCCGTTGCCTCGTGGCGTGCGAGCGGGCGGCAAAGCGCGCCACAGGCCACGGTTTGTCGTGACGAGCGGCTGCGTCGAGCCGTCCTCATAATCCCCCAACGCGGTGAACGCCACCGGCATTCCCACCGCCACCACCGGGTTCGTGGGCGCCAGATGAATGTTGGTGAGTAGCTGAGCCTTCAAACCCGTGGTGAAAAGAAGCGAAAGCAGCACCGCCAGGGCGCACCGGCCTGCGATACCCAGCTTCAAAATCGGAGTCAGAATCCTCGTTTTCATTTACGTCCCAAAAACCCGTCGCGTCTCGCGGTTTTTCCCGCAAAACGTATCTCGCCCGCCACAAAGTGGCTCTGTATTTCCAAGTAAAAGGGGTCTTCCCCGGCCTCGATTGATGAATCGATGGCTTTTTAAAGGCCCGAAGCAGGCCGGTCAAGGCTGAACCTGATGTAAACCAGAAGTTGCACCCACCATTGTCCCCCCGTTAGATTGGCGGGACATGTTTCAAAACATCGGCGAAATGTGGGTGTTGTTTTGGCGGACCATTGGTTCGCTGCCCATGGCCTTCCGCCAGCGCGGCAAGGTGTTCGATCAGTTCTACGAGATCGGCAACGCCAGCCTGCTGATGGTTTGCATGCTGTCGTTCTTCATCGGCGGCGTCATCGCCCTGCAGACCGGCCCCATGCTGGTCGAGCGCGGACTCGGCAGCGCCGTGGGCGGTGTCGTGGGTATCGCCATCTGCCGCGAGTTGGCGCCGGTGATGATGGCCATCCTGATTGCCGGACGCATCGGCTCGGCCATGGCGGCGGAACTCGGTTCCATGCGCGTTTACCAGGAAGTGGACGCCTTGCGCACGATGAACATCAACCCGATTCATTACCTCGTCCTCCCGCGCATGCTGGCGCTTTCGGCGGCGCTGCCGTTGCTGGTGATCTTCGCCATCCTCGTGGGCTGGCTGGGCGGCGCAGTCGTTTCCGCGACCAATCATCAAATCTCGCTGGCCTACGCCAGCTTCTTCGCCGACCTCCGCCAGGTTGTGGATGTCAAAGACGTGTGCAACGGCGTCTTCAAGAGCTTCATCTTCGCGATGGTGATCGGCATCGTGTCCTGTCACCAGGGCCTCATCACGCGCGGCGGCCCGCGGGGCATCGGCCGCTCGGTGACGAAGGCGGTCGTTAACTCCATCGTCCTGATCGTGGTGCTGGATTACCTGCTCACGCGCGTTTTGATCATCAAGCTGTGAATTCCACCGAACCGATATCCAACCAGCAGGGCGTGGGCGTCCAAGTCCGCGGCCTGCGCAAAAGTTTTGGTTCCGAGGAAGTGCTCAAGGGCCTGGACTTCGAGGTCAAGCCCGGCGAAATCTTCGTCATCATGGGCCCCAGCGGCAGCGGCAAGACCGTCCTGCTGAAACATCTCATCGGCCTCGAAACCGCCGACGCGGGTGAAATCCTCATCAACGGCCAGCCCATTGATTCCGCCGAACTCATGAGCCGCTACCGCATGGCCATGGTGTTCCAATCCGGCGCGCTGCTGAATTCCCTCACCGTGGGCGAAAACGTCGGCCTTTACCTCACTGAACACCGACTCAAGTCTCCCGCAGAAATCGAAAAGATCGTCACCGATAAGCTGACGGTCGTCGGCCTGAAGGACACGGAGGACAAAATGCCGAGCGATCTTTCCGGCGGCATGAAGAAACGCGTGGCCATCGCCCGCGCCCTGGTGATCGAGCCTCAACTCATTCTCTACGACGAACCCACCAGCGAACTGGACCCCATGTCCTCCGTTGTCATCGCCGAGGAAATCGTCAAGCTCAACGACCGCATCCATGTCACGTCGCTGGTCGTTTCCCATGACCGCGAGCTCGCGTTCGGCATCGCGGACCGCATCGCCGTGATCCACGAGGGCCGCATTGTGGCCATCGGGTCGCCCGATGAAATCAAACGCAATCCCGACCCGGTCGTGAAAAACTTCCTGGAAGCAAGCTTCCGCCGGGCCTTTCAAGGTCGCGCAGGCTGACGCTGATTAATTTTCTTTCCTCCCCCTTGTCGAACCAACCGTAACACACCACATTGATCTTATGAAAAATACGCTCGAGACGCGTTTGGGCCTTTTTATCGCCCTGGTTGTCCTGGCCTCGGTCTTCATCCTGGAAATCGTCGGCGGCTACGACGTCTTCCACCGCCATTACCGCCTCAACGCGCTTTTTAACACCGTGTCGGACCTGAAGGTGGGCGACCGCGTCAAAATGGCCGGCGTGGATATCGGCCAGGTGCAGGGTGTGTCCATCGCCAGCAATAAAGTCATGGTGGTGATGGAAATGCGCGCCGATGCGGTGGTGAAAACCGATAGCACCGCGAAGATCAGCTTCACCGGTTTGATGGGCCAGAATTTTGTGTCCATTGATTTTGGTTCGATGGCCGCGCCGCGCCTGGAAGCCGGCAACACCGTGCCCACCAAGGAGCAGGCCGACCTGAGCGTGTTGATGGCCAAGTTGGACAACGTCGCCAGCGGCGTCGAAAACCTCACCAAGAGTTTCACCGGCGACAAAATTGACAACGTCCTCGGGCCCCTGACGGAGTTCCTCAACGCGAACAAAGGACCGCTCACCGCCACCATCGCCAACATGCAAGCCATGACCCGCGACATCGCCGACGGCCGGGGGACCATCGGTAAGATGATCCGGGATGACACGCTTCACAGTACGGCCCTGGTGGCCGTCACCAATCTCCAGCACGCCGCCGCCGAGATCCAACTGACTGTTGCCGAGGCGCGCAAAGTCGTGGACTCCGTCAACGCCGGCCATGGTTCCATGGGCAAATTGCTCAAGGACGAGGCCCTCTATTCGGAAACCACCGCCTCGATGAAAAACCTCCATCAGATCCTGGAGAAGATCAACACCGGCCAGGGATCCGTCGGCAAACTGGTGAACGACCAGGAATTCTACAAGAACGCCAAGATGACCCTGCAGAAGCTCGACAAGGCTACGGAAGGTTTGGAAGACCAGGGACCGTTGAGCGTGCTCGGCATTGTCGTCAGCAAGATTTTTTAGGAATGACGAAGCACGAATCCCGAATGACGAAAGAAACCCGAAGCACGAATTTTCCGTCGTAGTTCAGGCGACGTCGCCCCGTGCCACCATTGTGGGCCGGTTTCTTATTCCGGAGGGATGATTGAGGATAGCCCAACGATTCATCGTTGGGTTGGCAGTCGGAACGGTCCAAGTCCCGAAAGGACGGCTGGGCTGGCTGGATTCGTGAGGCTGTTTCGAGGTTCTTCTTTCGTCACTCGATATTCGTGCTTTGTTATTCCCTCACACATCCTTCGCCCCTGAGGTGTCTTTGAAATAAATCGCCTTCAAATACTGCGCTTCCGGAATCGTCGCCGGGTGATCCGGCGCGTGCCTGGTGGTCCGCAGCTCCTCCATTTTGCGCCCTGAGCGCCGCACCGCCTGTCTGACCGCGTCAAAGAATTCCGTCGCCGTAACGTGCGCGGAACACGAACACGCCACCAAAACACCCCCCGCTGCGAGCCGCTCCAGGCCCAGGTCGGCCAGTTGCCCGTACGCGCGAATCGCCCCCGGTCGTTCTGTTTCGCGTTTTGCGAGCGAGGGCGGATCGAGCACAATCAAGTCGTATTCGCTCATCGCGCTCTGCCTCAGCCACTCAAACACATCGGCCTGCTCCGCCTTTCGCACGCATGCGGCGATCGCGGGCACCGAACGATTGTGCGTGAAATTCCGCGCGCCCGATTGCAGCGCGTGTTTGCTCAGGTCCACGTCGGTCACCGACTTCGCTCCGCCCCGCGCTGCGTAAAGCGAAAACCCTCCGGAGAAACTAAAAGCGTTCAACACGCGCCGGCCTCGCGACAGCGATTCCACCAGCCGGCGATTCTCCCGCTGGTCCAGGAAGAATCCAGTCTTCTGCCCGCGCAGAATATCCGCTTCCAGCAGCAGGCCGGATTCGCGAAACAACATCGGGCCGGCGGGGGTGGTGCCGCGGAGGATTTCACCGTCATGTCGCCTGAAGAGTTGCGCCGCCTTGTCCTGAATATTCCGGCTCAACCGCAGCACGAGCGGCGATCCGCTGGAAATCAGGGTCGTGATGTCTCGCAAATGCGGCAACCAGGCCGCCGTGTATAATTTCAACACCAGGGCGTTCGCGTAACGATCCAGCACCAGCCCCGGCCAGCCGTCGCTTTCCCCGTTGATCCAGCGATATCCCGTCGTGTTCTCATCGAACAACCCGTTTCGACGGTCAAAGGCCGTGGCCAGCCGTTCCGTCCACCACTCGTAGTTGATTGGTTGCGGCTTGCCTGCCTGCAGGACGCGCAGGCGGATCATGGAATCCGGATCGTAAAGTCCCGCGGCGAGGAACCGGTCCTTCTTGTCATACACCGCCGCGATTTCCCCGAGCCGTCCCTGGCGATTCTGCTCGCGAATGCTCTGTTCAAAAAGCCAGGGATGCCCCGCCCGCAACCGGCTCTCCGCCGCCGTCGTCACTCTCAACCGCAGCCGCGCAGTCGCCTTATCCTTCTCCTCCGTTGGCTTGTCGCGCCGTGGCTCCTCGGAGGTGGATGGAGAGGGTTGGGGAGAGGAGGACGCCTCATTCTCCGGCGCCCCCGAATTCAAAATCTCATCAGTCGAACTCATGCAATCTTCTGTCTAAATCTCAAAGCACACAGGCTGAACATCGTCGCACCCATCACGGCCAGCATCACGATATTAAACCAAAAATCCTGGAGGGTCGCCCCGCGCAGCACGATGGCCCGCTGCAGTTCAATATAGTATGTCGCCGGCAGCACGGTGCCGATCGCCCAGAAAATCCACGGCATCGTCTCACGCGGAAAAATGAAACCCGAGAAGAACACCGAAGGCAGGATGAACACCATGCACATCTGCAGCGCCTGCATCTGGTTTTGCGCCCGCGTCGAAATCAACAGCCCCACGCTCAACAGGGCAAACACATAGAGTGCGGTGGCTACCAGCAGCGCGTTCAGGCTGCCCGCCACCGGCACGAGAAACACTCGTTGCATGATCCAGATCAATCCCAGCGCCATCACCATGGCGATGCACAGATACGGCGTCAGCTTGCCGAGCATCAGCCCCCAGCGCGACAGCGGGCTCACGAGCAACTGCTCCAGCGTCCCGCGCTCGCGCTCGCGCACCAGCGACATGGCGGTGGCAAACATTGTGGCGATTTGCAGCACCAGCCCGATCACGCCCGGGACAAAGAAATTCGGGCTGCGCATCTCGGGGTTGTAAAGAATCTGCGGCCGCACCTCCACCGGCAGATCGTGGAGGCCGGTCTGTTCGGCCAGTTGCAGCACCGAATTGCGAAAACCAATGTTCAACGCCGTGTTGAGCGATCCGGAGGCGATTGTCGAATTCGAGCCATCAATCAACACTTGCACGCGCGCCGTGTGTCCGCCACGGAGATTGCGGGTGAAGTCCGGTGGAATCTGAATGCCCACGTACGCCTTTCCGCGCCGGATCGCATCTGCCAGCTCTTTGACGCTATGCACTTCCCCCACCACCTTGAATGTGCGGGTATTAACAAATTGCTGCACCAGCTCGCGGCTCTCCCGCGTGCGATCTTCATCCAACACCAGCGTGGACAAATTCTTCACATCCGTATCCAGCGCAAACCCGAACGCCACCAATTGCACCAGCGGCGGAAAAAACATGAAGAACAACGTCAACGGATCGCGGAAGACCACCAGGAATTCCTTGAACAAGATCGCCGTGAATCCGCGAAAGGGAGTTCTCATTTCGTTCCCCCATTCTCGTGCTCCCGCGTCAGCGCCACGAACACATCCTCCAACGACGGCGCGATCGGCCGGATCTCCACCTGCGAAATTCCCACGCGCGTCAGTTCCCCGCGAATCGCTTCCTCCGTCACACCCTCGTCCAGCAACAAATGCATGGATTGCCCGAAAACCGTTGCGCTCCTCAATCCGGATAACTTCCGCAACGTTTGCAATCCCAGCGTCACGTGCTCGCAGGTCACCTCCAGCCTTCGCGTGCCCGGCGGGTTCACTGGCGGCAGGTGTTTCAAATCATCCGGCTCGCCGCACACCACGAGCTTCGACATGTAAATGTAGCCAACGTGCGTGCAGCGCTCCGCCTCGTCCATGTAATGCGTCGTGACAAACAACGTCATGCCCATGCTCGAAAACTCGAACAGCAAATCCCACAAATCCCGCCGCGCCACCGGGTCAATGCCTGCCGTCGGTTCGTCCAAAAACAAAACCTTCGGGTGATGCACCAGCGCGCACGCCATCGCGAGCCGCTGCCGCCAGCCGCCTGAAAGCAAAGCCGCCCGTTTCTTCAGATAGGGGCCGATATGCGTCAGCTCGATCAACTCATCCCGCCGTTTCGCCAGCGCCGCCCCGCGCAGCCCATGCAACCGCCCGTAAAACATCAGGTTCTCCTGCACCGTCAATTCGTCGTAGAGCGAAAACTTCTGCGACATGTAACCAATCAGGTCCTTGATCTCCGCCGTCTGCCGCGCAACATCGAACCCCGCAAGCTTCCCCCAGCCATCAGTTGGCTCGAGCAGCCCGCACAACATCCGAATCACGGTGGACTTCCCTGAGCCATTCGGCCCGAGAAAACCAAAGATGGACCCCTGCGCCACCTTGAAGCTCACATGGTCCACCGCCGTGAAGTGTCCGAACCTTTTGGTCAACCCCTCGCACTCAATCATCGTCCGGCCCGGCGTGGGGCCGGCCTTCGCCGCGGGATTGGATTCAAGCGAAGCTTGCACGACGGCTCACTTCGGAACATTGGCAAACGTCACGTCCGCCGACATCCCCGCGCGCAAAACCCCCTGCGCCGGATCCAGCCGCACCTTGATCCCAAACACCTGCTTCGCCCGCTCGCCCACCGTCTGCACATTGCGCGGTGTAAATTCCGCCGAGCGCGCGATCTGTTCCACCGTCCCGCTGAAATCCCGTCCCGGGTCCGAATCCACCCGCACCTTCACCTGCTCGCCCAGTGTGATGCGTCCCAGCCACGGCTCCGGTACGTAAACCCGCACCCAAAGATGATTCGTCAGCATCAGCGTCGCTACCTCGCGATTCGCCGCCAGCACATCGCCCGGCTTCACGTTCAATATCTCCAGCACGCTGTCCGTTGGCGCCACGATTTTCATCTCCGCCAGTTGCGCGTCAATTTCCGCCACCTGCGCCTTCGCCTGCGCGATCCGCTCTGCCCGCGTGCCGGCTACCAGCAAATCGTAACGGCTCTTCGCCGCCGCCGTGCGTTGCTCCAGCATGCGCACACGCGTCTGGGCCTGCTCGTTATCGTTTACGGAAATCGTGCGCTGCGCGAAAAGGTCGGTGGCCCGCTTCGCATCCGTCTGCGCCTGGGCGAGTTCGGCTTGCAGTGTTTCCCAATCATGCTTCGCCGTGTCCAGTTCCTGCGGTCGCGCCCCGGCTTCATACTCCGCCAATTGCGCCCCCGCCAGGTCCCGCCGCGCCCGCAACTCCGTCGCATCCAGCTCCACCAGCGGCTGGCCCGCCTTCAAGCTCTCCCCCTCCTGCGCGAAAATCTTCTCCACCCGCCCGCCATACCGCGAAGCCACATGCGCTTCGTCTGTCTCGATCGTCCCCGAAACACTGTGCGGAGGCACGGGACCTGTCTTCGTACAGCCTCCGCCCAGCATTGCCAACGCAAGCACCGCCAAAATGCCGCCGCCAAGTCTTATATCCACGCGAACCAAGGATAGAGTCTGGCCCACACGTTTCAATCGCCTAATCGTCCTGCCATACTTGGCTTTCAAATCAAGTTCCCTGAAGTTCGAAGTTTGGCTTTTGAAGTTTATCTGGAGCTTGGTGCTTGGTTCTTGGAGCTTCTCCGCCCCTTTCTGTCACCTAATTGGACAGTCTACCGCCCCCGGCCTCCTGTTTCCCGCCGGGCACCCTTCCTGCTTAGGCGGAGTCGTGTATCTCGAGTACTACGGCCTGACCGAGCCGCCGTTCGACATCACCCCGAACCCGCGGTTTCTGTTTTACAGCGCGAAGCATCGTGAAGCGTACAACCATCTGCTTTACGGAATTCGCGAGCGCAAAGGGTTTGTCCAGATGACGGGTGAAGTGGGCGCCGGCAAAACCACCCTCTGCCGCGCCATGCTCGAAGCGCTCGACGACCGCTACGCCACCGCGCTCATCCTCAACCCCGTCATGAGCGCCGACGAGCTCATGAAAGCCGTCGCCATGGAGTTTGGCCTCCAGGTTAAAGGCATGGACCGCCTCGACACCCTCGGCGTGATCAACCAGTTTCTCCTCAAACAAGTCCAGAATCGCAAGGAAAGCGTCCTCATCGTGGATGAAGCCCAGGACCTCACCGACGATCTCCTCGAACAGGTGCGCCTCCTCTCGAATCTCGAAACCGACAATCGCAAGCTCCTCCAGATCGTCCTCATGGGCCAGCCGGAGTTGCGCGATCGCCTGAACAACCCGCGCCTGCGCCAGCTCCGCCAGCGCATCACCGTGCGCTACCATCTTTCGCCGCTGAACCGTTATGAAGTGAACCGTTATGTTCACCATCGGATCCAGGTTTCTGGTGGCAACGGCGCTCCGCATTTCACGCGCCCGGCACTCTGGCGCGTCTATAATTACAGCAAAGGCATTCCCCGCCTCGTGAACGCCGTCTGCGACAAAGCTCTTTTGGCCGGCTGCGTTCAGCACAGCGACGAAATCAATTTCCGCATGGTTGGTCGTGCGGTCCGCGAACTCGAAGGAGAAATCGGCGCATGAGCCTGATTAACGACGCCCTGCGCCAGGCTCACGCCGCGCAGGAACCCATCCAAAGAAAAGAATCCACCGGCCCCGGCCCGTTGATGCGCCCAGTGGAACCCGTGGCGCGCAAATCCGTGTGGACCCTGGGCCTGCTATTGCCCGCGGTGCTGGCGGTCATCGCCCTGGTCGCCCTGTTTTTCGCCTGGCGCTTCTCGCAAGCCGCGGAATCCCTAAAGGTCCGAGCCGTGTCCCCGGAGACCGTCGCAACCACGCCTGCCTCCGAACCCGCGGCCCCCGCGCAAACCGAGACGGTGTCTGCTCCGACTCCCGCGCCTGCTGTTGCTTCTGCTCCAGCTCCTGCTGCCAGCTTGCCGCCAAAGCCCCTCGCCGCCGCGGTGCCTACTGTGGCCTCCGTTTTGCCCGCGACCGCCGCAACCGCGACCGATACCAATACCGCCGCCGTGGCCGCCGCTGCTCCAGCCGCTCCTTTGCCGCCGCCTGTGCCCGAGCCGCCGAAATTGCCGCCGTTGAAACTCCAGGCCATTTCTTACAGCAAGCGACCCTGCGCGATGATCAATGGCCGTACCGTTTTTCTCGGTGATCGTGTCGGCGACCTGCGCGTTGCCGCCATCGGCCCCGAAAGCGCCACGCTCATCGGCGGTGGCCGCACCAACGTCCTGACCTTGCCGCAATAATGTTCCGAGCGTGGCCCTCCCCGGCCGCAGCAACGTACGCTGGCCGGCAGGCGTTCATTTCAAGAACGCGTGCACCTGCCCAGGCAACAACCCGCAGCCGGCCATCGCTCCAAATCATGCCGTTCCACGCCTTTGTCCATTGCTGCGCCCGGGGACGGGCGCGCTCCGCAGGGGAGAGGGGCGTTCCCCGGCCGCTTTTTTCGCTTGGCCAAGGCTCCGAATCCACGATTATAGCGGGCCGATGAATTTTTTGCGCGAGAAGCTGGCCCCCCATCCCGATCTCGCGCGTGTGGTTCCCTTTGCCCTCCTGTTCGTTCCCATATTTTTCCGCGACGCCTTTGGAGAAGAGAACCGCTACTGGCTTTATTTGGTCGAAATGGTCATCGGCCTTTGGGCCGTCATCCAGGTTCGCCCCCTCGTCCTCGAGGCACGCTGGGCTTTCAGTTGGGAAGCAGTCGTTCTGGGCGTGCTGATGTGCGCCGTCTGGGTGGGGCTCGATCCATACTATCCCAAGAACACCCTCCTCGCCGCCGCGGGAAAACCGTGGAATCCCTTCGGAGAATTCGGGGACGGATCTGGCATGGGCTGGTTTTTCTGGTGCGTCCGGGCTTTCGGCAGTGCCTTGATTGTGCCGCCCATCGAGGAGGCCTTTTACCGCTCCTGGATGTACCGTTACCTCGTGAAGATCAATTTCACTGAAATGCCCCTGTCCCGGTTCCACTGGCTCTCTTTTGTTGTTACTTCCCTCATGTTCGGTCTGGCCCATTATGAATGGATCCCGGCGATCATCTGCGGTTTATCCTGGCAATGGCTCACCATCCGCAAAAACCGCCTTGGCGACGCCATGACCTCCCACGCCATCACCAATTTCCTCCTCGCAATCTGGATCTATTGGAAGAACGCCTGGCAATTTTGGTAAGCCAACCCAGCCTTGCTCACGCCAGCGCAAGGCGCGCCCCCAACGTGGGGCTTTTAGTCTAAATTAATCACAAGTGTTTATACCGCATACACTTGTGAATAATTATTTCTCCGGCCTGCCAATGCCATTTTCCAAGACCTGCAACCTTCAACCTGCAACCTTCGACCTTTTTATCTCGACCACCCCCACCGGCAGTGAGGTTCCCTCCCTCACCCTACCGCCCGTAGGGGTATCCCCTGCGGAGTCCAAAAAAACACTGAAAATACTTGTTGCCATCCTCCGTGAATTTACCTAAGAATCCGGCAAATACACCTAGCGGTGTGGGGTACGGACCAACTCCGTCTCCCTAGATAGTGCAGTAAACTAACAACCATTAATCAGCAAGAATCGGAGGAACGAATGAAGTTGAATAAATGGACAGTAGGTTTGGCAGCCCTCGGGTTGGTCAGCCTTTCTTCGGCGGTTAAAGCCGATGAAGCGGCCAGTTCGGCAGTGACGGCCATGACCCCTACCAGCATCAGCGGTTACGTTGATACCTCAGCCCAGTGGAATATTGGCACCGGCGACGCCAATCTCCCGCCCTACAAATTCGGCGGACCCAGCAAGGCGGACGGTTTCAACCTGGACGTGGTCCAATTGCGGGTTGAAAAGAGCATCGCTCAGGACGAGCAGGAATGGGCCGCGGGTTACCGCGCCGACCTGTGGTTCGGTCCCGACGCGGACACCCTGAACACCCAATCCATCAATAGCACTGGCTCCGGCGATTTCGCCATCCGCCAGGCCTATGTCTCGCTCCGCGCCCCGGTTGGGCACGGTCTCGACTTCAAGATGGGCGTGTTCGACAGCATCCTGGGCTACGAGCCGGTCTCCTCGCCCGATAACCCGAACTACAGCCGTTCTTACGGCCATACCATCGAGCCCCAGACCATGACCGGTCTGTTGATGAGCTATCACTTCTGTGATTGGTTCAGCGCCTCGGCTGGTATCGCCAATACCCTCGGCTCGACCATCAATGCGAAGGCCCAGGGCCCCAACGGCACCGGCATTCCCGGCTTCCCCGGCACGTCCAACACCAAGGCGGAATCCTTCAAAGCCTACATGGGTTCCATGCAGTTGATGGCCCCGGACAGCTGGGGTTTCCTCGCGGGCTCCACCCTCTACGGCGGCATTGCCACCGGCTTCAATGAGAACGCCTACCCCTGGCAGTCCAGCGTGACTGGCGCCAGCGGCAGTGGTTCCTTTGGCGCGAACGAAACCAGCTACTATGTCGGTGCGACCATCAAGACCCCGCTCAAAGACTTGATCTGCGGCGTGGCCTTCGATTACCTCGCCACCAGCCTCAGCGGTGAAAACTGGACGATCGGCACTTATGCCTCCTTCCGGGCCACCGACAAGCTGAGCTTCCACGGCCGTGGGGAATTCCTCAAGGACCGCGGCAACGCGAAGTTCTTCGCCTTCACCAGTGTCACGGACAACGCCGCGGCGGTGGTCGCCACGGCGCCTGATGAAGTGTTCGCCCTCACGATCGACGCGCAGTATGACCTCTGGAAGAACGTCATCACCCGCATCGAATTCCGCTGGGATTGCGCTCTGAGCGGTCCGCAGCCGTGGGGTGGCAGCCAGACCGTTAGCGCGGACAACCCGAACGGTGGCGGCAACAAGAGCGAGTGCATGCTGGCTCTGAACGTCATCTACAAGTTCTAAGCCCTGGGGCTCGATTGGTTTCTCAAGGCCCCCTTCCGGGAAAACTGGAAGGGGGTTTTTGATTTTAAGCCCCGGCAATCCGTCCACGGCTTCATCCCCTACAGCCCCGGTAATTCGGGCTGAAGTCCCGGCAAGACTTCTGCACGCGAGACTATCAAACCAAAGCTTTCAAATACTTAATCGAAGCGGCGGCTTGGGCGACGGTGCCGCATTCGACCGAGAGGACGATGTCTTGCGGGGAGCGCCGGCAAAGGGCCACGACTTTTGGCCAATCAATTACTCCGTCACCACAGGCGCAACCGACCGGAGTGCCGGTGACTTTGCCGCGCTTGGCGGAGGATTGCGTGACGGAGATGTCCTTGGCGTGGACGTGGACCAGGCGGTCGACGATGCGTTCCAGCCACGGGATGGGGTCATGGCCGCAAAGGTAGCTGTTGCCGGTGTCAAAGTTGATGCCGATGGCAGGACTCCTTACGAGGGCGTGAATGCGATCCAGGCCGTCCGGGTGTTTGCTGTATTGCTGGTGGGGTTCGAGTCCGATGCGGATGCCGCGCGGTTCGGCGACGCAGGCGGCTTCCTGCAGGGTGTAACGCATGAGCACGTGGTCCTCGGCCTCGGTAGTCCACGGGGGCTTGGGGCCTTCGTCGGTATTAACCACGGGAGCGCCGCATTCGGAGGCGAAGCGGATGGCTTGTTTGAGGTATTCGACGCTGATCTCGGGTTTGCACAAGGGCGTGTGCGCGGAGAATCCGGAGAGCCGGATGCGATGCTCCGCGCAGGCGCGTTTGACGCGGAGGGGATCGTCGAGCATCGAGACGCTGTGGAAATAGCCGGCTTCGCTCAGCAGTTCGCGGCCCCAATGGAGCATCGGTTCGACAAATTCGTAACCGAGCTCGGCGGCTTTCGCCACACCCCATTCGAAGCTTTTGTCCTCGTGACGGACGAATTCCAGGTTGATGCCGATGCTTACTTTCGCCATGGGGTTCCTTTTACTTTTATAAACGCCAGGGCTTGCGCATGGGCGGCGCTTTGAGCCGGGCGTTGGCTTCGTCGTCGTTCCGGTATTGTTCGGTGTTGAAATCAAAGGTGAGTTTGCGACCGAGGCGCGTGGCGGTGTCCGCCAGGTGGCAGAGGGTATCCACTTTCACCGCGGCTTCGATGGGGCAGACGGTGTCGGCGCGGCTGCGGATGCAATCAAGGAAATTGCGGACGTGGCCCGGGCTGTGGGTCAATTGCACCGGGAGTTGCTCGGGGTTGAGGTCAATCAGGTCTTCGGGCTGGAGGTTGATGCCGTCGCGGTCAACGTGGACCCAGCCGTCGGTGCCTTCGAAGGCATCCCCGTGCCGGGTGACGCAGCGGTACTTCTTTTGCCACTCATCGAGATACAACGACGGGTCGCCGGTGGGTTTGCTCTGATTGTTGCCATTGGGCAGACCGACGAATTTGATGCTGAGGCCGCTGGCAAAACGGTAGTCCACCTCCCAGATCGTGGCCGTATCACAAATGCCTTCGGCACTGTGGAAATTGGCACGGCCTTCGATTTCAACAACGCCGCCGACGAGCCCGCCGCCGCCCCAGACGGCGATGTCTAGGGGATGAATACCCCAGCCGGAAATGAAACCGAGGGTGTAATTGGAAATGAACCACCAGGTCTTCAGCGCGCTCTGGTCGGTGCAGAGGTTTTCGGTGTGCGGCGCTTCGGGAGCGGGACCGAGCCAGAAGTCGTAATCCAATTCAGCGGGGGGAGCCACCACTTTGCGGGAGCCGCCCGGTGTGCTGCCGGGGCACCAGACGTTGATGTGACGAAGCTGCCCGATGCGACCGTTGCGAACGAGCTGGCAGGCCTGCCAGAACATGCGGCCCGAACGTTGTTGCGTGCCGAATTGGAAGACGCGCTGGTGCTTCCGCACCGCCTTGCGCAAGGCCTGGTCCGCTTCGAGGCTCAGGCCCAGCGGTTTCTCGAGGTAAACGTCCTTGCCCGCCTTGACGGCCGCAAGTGCCGCCAGGACATGCCAGTGATCGGGGGTGGCGATGAGACAGGCGTCGATGTCCTTGCGGGCAACTAATTCCCGGAAATCATGAAAGGTGCGGCAGTCCGTGGCTTGGTAGTGATCGTTGACGGCGCGTTGCGCGAGCGCGAGCTGATCTTTCTTTACGTCGCAGACGGCGACGATGCGGCAGTTTTTCTCATTGAGAAAGTTTCGCATATCGCCGCGACCCTGAGGTCCACAGCCAATAACCCCGACCGCGATGCGATCACTGGGCGCCGGCCCCCCGGCGCGCCCGAGCGCGGAGGCTGGCAAGACCGCGGGAAACGCCGCAGCGAGAAGGGTGGTGGCCGCGGTGGAGCGCAGGAAATCCCGGCGGCTGAAGGGAATTTCGCGGCCGTCGGCAGCATTCGCAGTGGACTGCAGAGCTTTCATGCCGATGACATTACGGCCGGGTGGAAATAAGAGCCAAACTTCGGCTGGCAAAACGCAGGACAATTTTCGTGGAGGCTGGGAAACCAAG
The DNA here is from genome assembly GCA_964448135.1 of uncultured Verrucomicrobiota bacterium. Lineage (GTDB taxonomy): Bacteria > Verrucomicrobiota > Verrucomicrobiia > Limisphaerales > UBA8199 > CAYUVH01. Next base: position 160,977 of record CAYUVH010000022.1, read on the forward strand.
GGTGGAAAAAATCAGCGCAAAGCCCCCCGAGATCCCTCGGGTTTCAATAACGCCTCAACTTCGATGCCTTGGCGGATGGGCAAGCCTCGGAGCGGGAGTATTTTGCGGTAATCCCTGTTCCTCCGTATCGAACCGTGGTTGGTCAGCTTTAACCGGCCGTTCCCACCTGACCTGTCCTGCGGTTGTATTCGTTCCAGGCTAATAAAATCATCGCCACAATCGTCTGCGGCGAGTTGCCCTCGAGCCGGTTGTTGATAAACACGAACGTCTTCTCCGTGGTCTTGGGCAGAATCAGGCTCTTGATGATCAAATCCGCGCCCGCTTGACGGCCTTCGGCGTAGATTTCCTTTACGCCTTCGTACGGCTGAAACGTCTTCACGGCCTCCTCGTATTTCCTGCCCGGCTTCAGCAGGAAGCGGGCGGCGGTGAGGTTCGGGTTGGTCAGGCTGCCCGGCATCGCCAGTTGCTCGCCGACCGCCGGCATCGCCGTCCACGAATTGAAGACATGCGCCACGTTGTGTTTGCGCAGGCATTCAAAGTATTCCGGCTGCAGCCAGGTGGCATTGCGCAGCTCGACGCCGTAAGGCCAGCCTTTCGGTAACTCCCCCAAAAACCTGTTCAGCGCGGCGATAAAATCGCGCCCATGCTCGAAATCGGTTTTGTAGAAGCGGGAAAACTCGAAGATCAAGATGCCGACCTGCGCCCGGATGCCTTCGCAAGGCTTCAGAAAATCCCGGGCAAAAACACCCGCATCCAGGAATTGCCGGTTCGGTTGCCCGGCCAGCTGGCCAAATCGGGGCAGGTTTGGAAATTTCTTCAGCGTGATGGCGTCGGTTACCTTGAACCCAAATTGAAAATCCGGCGTCACCTGCGCCGCCAGTCCGGCGAGATATTCCGGCTTCGGAAAAGTGTAATACGCCGCATCCACGCAGACCGTCTTGAAGATCTCGGCGTATTCGGCGAGGCAATTTTTCTCGAAGCGCGACGCCGCGAATTTCCCGCGCCACTCGTACTTGGCCGCCTCATAAATCTGCCCGCACCACCCTGGGTACTTCCACGAGGAAGTCCCGATGAACACCCCGGCTTGCGCCAGCTCCGCCACCCGGCGTTTCAAATCTTCACGGTCCAACATAGAGCCAATCGGCCTGAAACTGGCAAAACCCCGCCGGTTGACGAGGGAAGAGAGACCGAGCGCGAGTAGCGTTTTCCCATCTTCAGTGAGGACCGCCAGGCCAATTTTTCCTGTTGACGGATTTTGGCCAGTTCGGCTAAGAAAAGCCAGTCAGTTCCCGTGGTGGCGTGTTTAAGCACGATGTCAAGTGACTGCCCGTCAGTGACTTGAGAAAAATGCGCAAGATTGGCATATCAGTTGCATCTGGCGTCCGCATTGTTCGCTCGATGTGTTGTTTTGGCCAACTCTTGTCAACACGCGACGACGAAACCTAAAAACCGAAGCACAAAAATACCCTAAACCATGAAATTGCACCCCTGGACGGTGGCTCTCATTGGCGCTGGCTTGGCCAGTCTGCCTGCCGTAGTTCGAGCCGATGAACAACCCAGCACCCTGCAAACGGCGCTGCCTTCCACGACGATCAGTGGCTACGTCGACACCTCGGCGCAGTGGAACATCGGCACCGGTGACGCCAACGTTCCCGCTTATGCCTTTGGCGGCCCCTCGAAGGCCGACGGTTTCAACCTGAACGTCGTCAACCTGGTGCTCGAAAAGCCCGTGGTGCCCGATGAAGGCTGGAGCGCCGGTTACAAGGTGAACCTGATTTTCGGCCCGGACGCGGACACGCTGGCCACCCAATCGAATCTTTCGACGGGCGCGAGCGACTTCGCGGTTCGCCAGGCTTACGTCGTCATGCACGCGCCGCTCGGCTCGGGCCTCGACGTGAAGATGGGCGTGTTCGACGCGATCCTCGGCTACGAAGTCTTCGACTCGCCGTTGAACCCGAACTTCACCCGCTCCTACGGCTACACCATCGAGCCGACGACGCAAACCGGCATCCTGGCCAGCTACAGTTTTTGCGAGGGTGTCACCGCGCAATTCGGCATCGCCGATACCTTTGGCCCGCAGATCAACGGTCGCGCCAATCCGCCCACGGGCGGCCCGGACGCGGAATCTTACAAGACCTACATGGGTTCCATTGGTCTGATGGCGCCCAAGAGTTGGGGTTTCCTGGCCGGATCGTCCCTGAATATGGCGATCATCAACGGCTTCAATTCCGGCGTGCCGGGCAATCAGACCAGCTATTACATCGGCACGACGATCAACACCCCGTGGCAGGCCCTCAAGTTCGGCACGTGCTATGATTACGCCGGTGTCGGCGATTCAAACCCGAACGGTGGTTTCGCGAATGCGGTTGGCGGTTACGCCAGCTGGCAGATCTGCGAGAAGCTCCTGTTCAACTTCCGCGCCGAATATGCGACGTCGGACTTCCTGAACAGCTCGGGCGCCCCGATCCTTGGCACCACGAAGGTGGTCGAGACGACGGCGACGCTGCAATACGACCTTTGGAAGAACGTGATTTCCCGCGTGGAATTCCGTTGGGACCACTCGGCTGACGGCTCGAATGCGTATGGCGGCGTGAATGCCGGCGACGCGCCGACGCTGAAGAACAGCTTCATCCTCTTGTTGGCCATCGCCTACAAGTTCTAATCAAGCAGGGGCCCGGATCTGACCGGTCCGGGTCCCGATCATTATTGGCGCGCCACAACCGCTAGGATAGTGAACCACGCCGGGTTCACCGCGCCCCGCTCCCACCGCGTCTCCGGCCTACCTCCGATGGGTTAAAGAGACGCGGTGGAGCGCTTTACTTCTTCGCCGGCGCGGTGAGCCGCTTGGCCCCGACAAAGGCGTAACGGGCGTGAGTCAGCCCGTTGACCATTTCGTTCACGTAATACTTCAGCCCTCGCGATAGATTCACACTCTTCACTTCCGCCGGCAGGCCGGCCTGTTTGAAGAGTTCGCGGTAGTGGGAAAGGGTAAAGAGCGGTTGCTGGCGCGCGCCCGGGGAACGGCCGACTTTGCGCGCGCTGGATTTGAGCTTCATCCGCGGCCAGATGGGTTCGCGCAGCGCGACGAACTGTCCGCCCGGTTTTAACACCCGCTTTGCCTCGCGCAACACCTGAACCACGCTGGCGGCATGCTGCAGCACGGCCGAGCAGACGACGAAATCGAAGTGGTTGTCGGGAAAATCGAGCTGGTGAAAATCCGCCGGCATCCGGGTGATCTTGGCGGCATTCGCGTTGAGCGCGCGAAAGACCTTCGGCGCCTGCTCGCGCAACGGTTCGGGCCGGACATCCGTCGCGATCACCTCCACGACTTTGGGTTGCTTGGAAAGCTCGGCGCTCAGCCACGCGCCGCCCGCGCCAATCTCCAGGATGCGGCCGCGAAACTCCAGGTCGAAACGCTTGCGCAGATAAGGCAGGAGTGCGGCCAGGTCCTTGGCCGACCAGTCGAGCTCGCCGGATTTCTGGCAGGCCTCCTCCTCGCGCAGCTTGGCCTGCAACTGCCGCAACGCCAGCGTTTGCCCCGGCGCGGAGCGCGCCTGGTAGGACTTTTTCTCGATGTATCTGGATTCGGCGGCACTCACGGCAGCAAAGCAACTTAGGCGGGGCGGGAGGAGGGTGCAACTAATCAATGAGCAGGGCAGGGCGGAAATGACGAAGCACGAATGACGAATGACGAAAGAATGTCGAAGCTCGAATTCCGAAAGCCGGCCGCTGGCCCATTTCTGCCTTCGGATTTCGGGCTTTTTTCGACATTCGTCATTCGTGCTTCGTCATTCTCTCAATTGTTCTCGTTCGACCCTTTTTCTCCCGCCTTGTTCAATTTCCGCTGTTCGCTGAAGAAGGTTTGCAGCAAGGTCCGGCATTCCTGCTCCCGCACACCGCTGGTGATGTCGCTGCGATGATTCAGGCTGGGAAACTGAAGCAGGTTCATGGCGCTGCCCGCGGCGCCGGCTTTGGGATCGCTCGCGCCAAAAACGACGCGGGCCAGGCGCACATGCACGACCGCTCCCGCGCACATGGGGCAGGGTTCCTTCGTGACGTAGAGCGTGCAGTCGGTGAGCCGCCAATCGCCCACGACCTCCTCGGCCTGGGTCATCGCGAGCATTTCCGCGTGGGCGGTGGCGTCCTTGAGCAGTTCCACCTGGTTGTAGGCGCGGGCGATGATGCGGCCCTCCCGGACGATCACCGCACCAACGGGCACTTCGCCCGCCTCGTACGCCTTGACGGCCTGGCGCAGGGCTTCGCCCATGAAGTAGTGGTCGCTCTGCAGATCAATGAACGGATCTTCATCCATATTTCGTGGGAGATAGTGCGCTCGCCGGCAGGGATTCCTCAAGCCGCCACTCGTTCCGGCCATCCGGAAAACAATCGCAGTGCGCCGCGAAGAACCCGCCGCGATGCTGCCAGAACCACGGCCAGATGCGCTCGCGATCCGTTTGCGGAATGTTCAACTTATCGAGTCCGGCGCGGATAAAGAATTCAAAGCGTCCTTCGCGGATGGGTGGGGGCAGCGATTTGAGTTTCCGCTTCACTTCGAAAAGGAACAGCAGCCAGTGGGTCTGGCCCTGATACCCGCTCTCGCTGATGATTCCCGCCAGATGTACCTCCCGGATGCCGATTTCCACGCCCAGTTCCTCATGCGCCTCACGGCACGCGCAGGCATAAGGCGATTCGCCCTCAGTCATGTGAAGTTTTCCCCCGCACGGACTCCAAAGACCCTTGTTGGGTTCCTGCAGACGTTCAAGCAGCAACACCTCGTCCTGCTCGTTGAAGCAATAGAGCAGCGTGGCGACTTTGTAGGGCAGGGACGCGGTTGGAACTTGGGCGCTCAAACGCCAACATCGAACCCGGAAGCGACGGCCGAGGCAAGTGGATTGCGGCTGGCAAAGATTACGCCGTCACCCCGCTGGACTCCAGCCGCCGCCGGGTGGTTGTGGCCACCGCTTCGTTGTAATTTCGCAACGCCAGCCGCCACCAGTCGGCGAGTTCATCCGTCACGCAAATCCAGAGTTCTTGGTGCAGTTGAACCATGGAATCCGGGTCCCAGAGCAGGGTAGCGCGTTCTTCGGGTTTCAATCCGGCGGGACCTTCTCTCAACAGGCGTTTACGCAGGACGTCAAAGTGCGACCGGTCCACCTCCTGCGGCATGTCCCGCCAGCGCAGCAGGGACACGTGAATCGCGTTGATGAAGGGATCAAGCACCGCTTGCAGCAATCCATAATGGACGACATAGGGCGATTGCTGAAAGAAGGGGTTCTCCGGCGATGCGAAACCTTCGTCTATGCGCGCCAACTCTTCCGGCGTTTGCATCTCTTCAGGCACGACAAAGAGCCCGGCCTTGCGCATTCGTTCGCCGGCTGCGGTTGAACTGGTCAGTCGCGCAAAGGGAACCGCCACGCACCAACCGGCCAGCACTGGCGTGAGCCAGGGGAGCAGCGCGGGCGCGAATGCCGCCGTGAGCACGATGCCGGCGAGCCCGATTGCGGTCTGGCCCCAGAGGGCGTGCCACGCATCGCCCCAGCCCGGCCGTTCCTCGCCGCGATTCTGGTGTCCCCACTTGGTCCGCCAGCCCGCCATCGCCCCGAAGACAAATCGGGTGTACGCGAGCATGTAAATGGGCGCGAGCAACATGGAGAAAACGACTTCGCCCAGCGCGCTGGCCAACACAAGCCAGCGACTTTGAAATGCGGGCTGTTTTTCGCTTTCGCCGAACGTACGCAGGACGCCGAGAGCTTTGGGCAGAAACAGCCAGATCAAAACATAACCGAACAACAACCCGGAGCTGATCGCCTGGCCGGGCGCCACATCCCGATGCCACAGGCCGGACAGACTCAGTATTAGAAACAACAACCACAGCGGCGCGCTGGCATAACCCAATATACCGATGAGCAGATGGGCGCGATGCGCCGCGCGCAATCCCCGGCGCGTCAGCACGAGCAGGTGCTGCATGTTCCCCTGGCACCAGCGCATGTCCCGTTGCAGGCTGGCGATCAAATCGGGCGGACCTTCCTCGTAGCTTCCTGCCAGGTCGTACGCGAACCAGACTTCGTAACCGGCGCGCCGCATGAAAGCCGCCTCCACGGAGTCATGGCTGAGAATGCGGCCGCCCAGTCCGCCGACGAACGGCAGTTCCGGCAGCGCGCAATGCTCGATAAACGGTTGCACGCGAATTATGGCATTGTGTCCCCAGTAAGTGCTTTCGCCCAGGTGCCAGAAACCGGCGCCCGCCGAGAAGATGGGCCCGTAAACGCGCGAGGCGAATTGCTGGATGCGGCTGAAGAGACTGCGCCCGAGGACTTGTTGGGGCGCGGTTTGGATGATGCCCACACGCGGGTTGCGTTCCATGAGACGGACCATTTTCGTCAGCATGCCGCCGGTCACGATGCTGTCGGCGTCGAGCACGATCATGTAGCGGTAATGCGCGCCCCAGCGCCGGCAGAAATCCGCCACGTTGCCGCTTTTCTGGTTCAAGGTCACCCGGCGTTTGCGGTAAAAGATGCGGCCGAAGCCGTTGACCTCCTTGCACAGGAGCAGCCAGGCCTTCTCCTCGGCGATCCAATGATTCGGATCGTTCGAATCGCTCAGGACAAAAAAGTGAAAATCTTCCAGCCGGCCGCTGCGCGCGAGAGATTCATAAATGAGCCGCAGTCCCTGGAAGACCCGCCGCACGTCTTCATTGTAAATCGGCATTACGATCGCGGTGACGGGCAGGGGATCGGTCCTGGCCGGTTCTTCGAGTGTGGCGCTGATCCGCAGCGGATCGCCACCGCGTCGCAAAATCCAGAAGCCCGTCAACGCCATCAGCGCGCCAAAAACGACCTGGGCAAACAGAATTGAGAACAAGGCCAGTTCGATCAATTCCAGCAACGTAAATCCTCCCTCGGCCAGGAGTCGGGACATCCAGAGGAATCCGGGGAGAAAGATCGCCAGTCCGCTGAGAGCGAACCACAGCCGGCGACTTCGGGCGCGGGCGGGAGGAATATCAACGATGGTTTGCATTTCAGAATGGCTGCCCCAAAGCCAGGCCGGCCACGATCAACCCGAATAACCTGACGGAAAAAAACTGGTCGAGTTTTTGCCAGGCTTCCTCGAACAAATCCGCCTCAGGCTCGGTGTCGGGCACGCGCGGCGTCATGGTCGAAGGCCGCAGATCAGGTCCGGTCTGGACAAATATGCCGCGCATTGCCTGTAGGAAATCGGCGGGCAGCTCGCCTTCTTCCATGAACACGTTTGGCCATCGCTCGGACGCATTTACCAGATAGAGGCCCAGCCGGCCCACGCTGCAAATCCGCGCCGGCGAAGCTTTTTCGTCGGGGAAAATCCGGCGAAACCAACGCACCATCTCCTCATAAGCTTCGCGCAATGAGAGTGTCAGGGGTGATTGATCCGGCGACTGTTTGTGCGCCACTGCGGCGCGTTCCAAAATGCGGATGATGACCTGGCTTTGATGCACCTTGCCCAGGACCCCGTGTGCGCGCAGGTAGTCTTCGAGACGATAATACGCCGCGTTCCATTCCGCGTCGGTGCCGGTGCTTGGGTGAAATCCATTCATGGCTGCCAGGTATATTTCCACGTCTCGGTCGCCGGTTTGTCTTGATAGCGCAGGAACGCGGTCAGTTCGGTGGCAGTATTCGTGGCCGCGACTTCGACCACCAGCCGCTGGGAATGCGCGAGCTCATTGGGAATCAGAGTTTGATTGAGAATCCGGGTCCCCGCTCCGGCCTCGACGATCGGCTGCGGCTTGTCTTTCGGGGAAAGGTGAGCCAGCGGACCGCCTTGGAACTCAACCACGAAGCGCAGACCGGGCGTATTCGTGTTCTCCAACTGACCGACCCGCGTCGAATGCGCCATGCCCAGGGTTTTGGGTATGATTTCATTCGTTCCCCAGCTCATTTCATAAGCAAAGGTCACGGGGACTCCCGGTTTCGGAGGTGTCGCCGGCCGCCAGTACGCCACGATGTTGTCCTGGTATTCATCGCGGGTGGGAAGTTGCAATAACACCACCGACCCCTGGCCCCAGTCTCCGAGTGGGCGAACCCATACGTTGGGACGTTCGTGATATTTTGCCACCAGATCGGCGTAGTGTTCGTATTTGCGATCGCGTTGCATCAGGCCGAAACCACGCGGATGTTCGTCCGTGTAAACGTTGAAGCGCGCCATCTTTCCCGCTTCGAAAGGGCGCCAGATCCACTCGTCCTTCCCGGTATTGAGCAGCAGCCCGTCGGCGTCGTGTACCTCCGGCCGGAAATCCTGGCCCGGTTGATGGCTGTTTTCATCAAACCAAAACATGCTGACCAGTGGCGCCACGCCAAAGTCGTCGAGTTCGCGGCGGGGATAGAATGTCGCCGTTACTTGCGAGACCGTCTGGGTGCCATCACTGATGACGAACTCGCAGGCACCGGCAGTCGCAGGACTGTCCAGCAGCGCATAGATGGTGATGCTCCGGTCGCGGGCTTTTGGTTTGGCGAACCAGAATTCCTTGAACATCGGAAATTCCTCGCTCCCCAGGTGGCTCGTGCCCAAAGCGAGCCCCCGGGCGGAGGATCCGTAGGTTTGCCCGAACCCCACCATGCGAAAATAGGACGCGTCCTGGAAGGCGGCGATCTCACGGGATTTTTCCTGCCGAATAATGCGAAACCCCGAAAACCCCGGGACCTGTGCGGACTCGATGTGATTGGAGCCGTAGGAGAAATAGTCCGGGGAAAAAGGAATGTCGAAGATCTTGTCCCCGTTCAATTCGTGCAAGCTGACCAGGTCACGATGCATACCGCCCGGGTGGCTGAACTCGATGCGGAAGGGCAGCCGCTCTTCACCCCAGAGTGATTTCTCGCGCTGGAAGGTGATCTCGCGCGTTTGATCATAGGTGAGATTCGTCAGTGCTGGCGGCAGCATATTCGTCGATGCCTGAAAAGGGAGCTTCGCCAGCTCCTCGGCCTGTCGGCACACCGTAGCGAAATAATCGTACGCTGCGTTCGTCTCCACGCTCCGAAACAGCAGCGTCACAATTATCAGATGAATGCAGCGAGTCATGTTCGCTCTTTCAGGGATTTCCAAGCTCGCTTCGTGCCAACGCATCGGGCGCGAAATTACTGTCGTCACGTGGGCCTGAAATAAAAAACGGAAAACGGGCAGGCTATGTGGGGTCGCCGTTCTGTTTCGGGCTTTCGCTTTCCGTGTCCCAGCTTCCACTTTTTCCGACCCGTTTTCCGATAGCTTCCTTAGCTATGGGCGTGCCAAAGGTCGCCCCTGGCAGAAATCGCCGCAAATCCGCGCAAAGAACGGAATTTGTTTGCGTCGCGCGACCGCATCGAGCGGGTCGGGCTGGCGTTTTGCAATTGGCAGGCCCCGCGAGGCTCGCAATCTGCAAGCCTTGGAGTGAAAAATGATTACGCCGCGCTGGATTTTCTCACCGCGCGCCTAAACTCCTCACTCAAATAAGGCTGGTAGCTGAGCTGAAGAGACGCCGGGAGTTTTTGGAAGGAAACGATTTGCTTGCGGCACCGGGGAGATTGGCAATCACACGGCATTTGCCAGAGCGGATCCAGTTCAGTCGTGGAGTAATCCAAAAAGATTTCGTTCTCTGCTGGGATGGCGCGCAGTGCGACCACCGTGAGGTTTTCGGAAATGATGGCGTTGGGTTCGCACGCGTGGTTGGTGAAGGTGAGGGGGTTGTCCGGTTCGGGCGCGACCCATTCCTGCCAGCCTACGCTCACCCAGTTGGGCCCCGAGGCGAAGTCGTCATCGTACTCCAGACAGATTTTCTCGCCGCGAATTCGGTAAAGCGGTTCACCGGGGGCGACCGGGCGGCGTGTGAATATGCCGAGGCCGTGAATGCCGGAAGGCTTCAGGTGTACTGTGTCGGAAGCTTCGATACCTGCGATTGGATTATGATTATTCGCCATGGTGCAACGGTTGAGGGGAAAGATTTCTCGAAAGCGAAGGGTTGGTCGAGAGATTAAATGAGGGAATAACCGACACGATGGAAAAGTGTTTTCTCTGGCCCGGCTTCCTGGTCAAACAATGTTGATACTTTAAAACAGGTATGACAGAGACTTCTCGCGCTAATGCAGATTGCACAGGCTTCACCCCCACTTGGGCAATTTGCCCAAATCCCACCGCCTGCTTTAGCCTGCAAATGTAACAAACTGCCATGGCACATCTTATGCAAGAGATCAGGCACCATTGGTGATACCATGAACAATAATCGCGCAGATACCACATCCAGCCGGACCCCGGGACTGGGCGATAGCTGCGGGAAGACCGGTCGCTTTGGCGGTGTCCTGGCGCTGTTACCTTTGGAAGCGTCGCCAGCCATGGCCGAAGTTCCAAATACTCTGCTCGACCGCATTGTCCGTGGGGTGCTTTATGCGGGACATGACGTGTTTCCTTGCCGCACGTCCGACCGACAGCAGTTAGGCGAGGGATCCGCAGTCGGCTTGGTCTATCCGCAGACTCATTGCGAACAGCAGCACGGCTTGGAGGTTTGCCTGAAACAGGTGGAGTGCTTGCTGCGGGTAAATTGGGAATTTCCGCGATTGGAAATCACGGCTGGATTTCTTCAAGCGTCAGAGCGGCAGGTTGGACGAGTGATCGTGCTGCCGGAGGGCAGCCGCTCAGCCGTGCCCGAGTTCGAAAAGGTCGAGGAACTCGACGTGGATGGCACGATTTATCGAACGCAAGCCGAGGCCGTGGAACGCAAGGTGACTTTCGACGTGGACTCGTTTCCGTTCAAGCGCGCGATTCCGTTTCTGTTCCCGGCGACGGAAACTTCGCATGCCCTCGTTGATGACGCGGGCGAAATGCAGGGCGCGATCCAGCGGCGCGGGGCGGCGTTGCAGGGGACGGTCTGGGCCGAGGGGCGGCAAATCGAAAAGAATCTCTACAAGATAACCGTCCGCGTGATCAATCATTCGGCCATGAGCGCCGAAGAACTTGAAAATCAGGCGCAGGTTTTGCGCCGCTGTTTCATGTCCACGCATGTGACGCTCCAGGTTTCGGGAGGCGCCTTCGTCTCGCTGTTCGATCCGCCGGAAGCATTGAAGGCCAGGAATGGAGAGTGCGAGAATATCGGGCTCTGGCCGGTGCTCGTGGGAGATGAAGCGAGGCCCGCAAACGACACCGTGCTCGCGTCCCCGGTTTTGCTTTACGATTATCCAAAGTGTGTGCCCCCCAGCCCGGACGGCTCGCGGGAGATTGGCGAAACGCCCGGCAGCGATGCCCCGCTCATGCCGGAGAATGAGGAACGTCAGGCGCAAGCGGATGCTTTCGCCCGGAGTTTATTCGGGCATAAGCAGGGCCTGGGCGCCGAGGACTTTCTCAAACTCCATGGCGTCGTGCGCAAGCTGCACGGGCCTCCGGGGTCGGATTCCTCCGCCGAGCGGCCGCCTTCTCTTTGCTATCGGACCGTTGAGTCTGTGAAGGTGGAGGGCGTTGAATTGCACAAGGGCGATCGCGTGGTGGTCTGCCCGAAACGCCGGGCGGATGTCATGGACCTGATGCTGGCGGGCAAGACCGCGCTGATCGAAGGCCTCGAGGAAGATGCGGAACACAATATTCACCTGGCTTTGATCCTGGCCGGCGATGCGGCACCCGCGATGGATGCGAACGCGCACCCCAGCCACCGGTTTGTTTACAACGCCGACGAAGTGCGGCCGGTGCGGGCGGAGGCGGCCTCATGAAACGCATCCTCGTCGCCGGCGTGGGAAACATTTTCCACGGTGACGATGGATTTGGCTGCGTGGTCGCCAGCCAACTCAGGAAAATGCGGCTGCCGGCCGGGGTGACCGTCATGGATTTTGGCGTTCGGGCTTACGATCTGGCTTACGCGCTTACCGAGGGTTATGACGAAGTTATCCTGGTGGACGCGCTGCCGATGGGCAAGGAAGCCGGGACTGTGTCATTGATCGAGCCCGAACCCGGCGAATTCGAGCCGGCAAATTTTAATTCGATGGACGGGCATTCCATGAACGTAGCTGCCGCGCTGCAAATGGCACGGTCCTTTAGCGTGGTTCATGGGCGGCTGCCGGGCCGCATCTACCTTGTCGGCTGCGAACCGGAACAATTTGGCAGCGACTATGGCGAGATTTCTCTTGGCCAGGTGGTGGGCGAAGCGGTGCCCGACGCCGTTGAGATGGTCCGCTCCCTGATCAAAGAACTGACTCAAAAGGCGGCCGGCAAATGAATTGGTCATGATCACCAGGCCACAAATCAAACATCTTCCCGCGCCGGGCTTCCCTGGCGTCTGCAAACTACATCACTCAACGAATGCTCAGGCGCGGGAAGCGTGATTTGCCCAGGATGGTGGCAGCGATTCGGGCGGGCCGCACTGCGGTCCGCCTAAGAATCGTGGCCCGCCAGTCGCGGAAGCTTTTGCTTTAACTTAAGCACGGGCGCAAACAGGTCGCCTTCCTTCTTTACGCGGCCGAGGACTTCCTCCACGCCGAACGCGAGGAGTTTCGGTTGTTTCTTCTTCAACGCCCTTTCCACCTCCGCCCAGGTCACCGGAGTCGAAATCGAAGGCCGGTCTTTGGCGCGAAGCGAGTAAACATTTATCGTGGTCTTATGTTCGTCATTCTGGCTCCAATCCACGAACACCTTTCCCTTGCGCAGGGCCTTCTGCATTTTGGCGACGATTTTATCGGGAAATTTGCGGGCCAGCGCATCCGCTACCTCGTGGGCGAACGGCTTGGTTTTCTCGTAAGTGACAGCCGTGTTTAACGGTACGTAGACCTGCAATCCCTTGGAGCCGGAGGTTTTGGCGAAACTTTTGAGGCCCAGCCGATCGAACATATCTCTAATGCTCAAGGCAACCTGGCAGCACGAGATGACGTCTGCGGGCGCGCCGGGATCGAGGTCAAAAGCCAGCGCCGTGGGCTGGGTGATTTTCGGCGCACGATGTAAAAACGTGTGTAACTCCAGATCGGCGAGGTTTGCGGCCCAGACCAGCGCCGGCAGGCTGTTGATCATGCAATAGTTGACCTCCCCGCCCTCGGTGCGCGGGACTTTGGCGGTCTTCACGAAGTCGGGGGAGTAGGACGGGCAGTTCTTCTCGTAGAAGAAAAACCCACCCACACCGTCGGGATAGCGCTTCATGGTGATCGGGCGGTCCTTCAAATGCGGGAGCAGCACCGGCGAAATCTTGATGTAATAATCAATGAGCTGGCCCTTGGTGAAACCGGTTTCCGGATACATCACTTTTTCGAGGTTGCCGACCTCGAGCTTGGTGTTCCCGACCGTAAGTTGAGTTTTGGTGCCCACGTTATTTCGCCTTCTCGCGCACGACTTCCCGGGCGTCCTTGTCCTCGCGCAAACCCAGGAAAACCGGCTGGCGCAGTTTGCCATCCCGTGTCCATTCGCCGAACTTCACCTGGCACACCAATTCCGGTTCCAGCCAGTGGCAGCGTTTCATCTCGGTCACGCCCAGCATCCCGCGTCCGCGGCCAGGCCCGCGTTCCGGCAGATTCACGAAAGGGCACTGTTCCGTTGCCAGCGGACGGAAACGATTCATCAACTCGCGCAGCAACTTCGTATCGAAACCCGTCCCCACCTTGCCGCAGAAGCGAAGTTGTTTCTTCTCGTAATAGCCCATCAGCAGCGCGCCAAAACTTTCCCGTGCTCCTTCCGGATCGGTGTAGCCCCCGATCACGAATTCCTGTTCGTGGTGGAGCTTCAGTTTGATCCAGCGGCCGCTGCGGCGACCGGGTTCATAGGTTGAATCGCTTTGCTTTCCGACCAGTCCTTCGAGCCCCATCTTTGATGCTTTCTGCAAAAGCGCCTTTGCGTTTCCTTCCAGCGACGCCGAATAGCGCAGGATACCGGGCGGCTTCTGCAGGAGTTCCTCAAGCTGTGCCTTTCTTTCGTGCAGTGGTTCCGCCAGCAGGCTCTTCCCGTTCAGGCGCAATAAATCGAAGGCATAATAGAAAATCGGCGGCCGCTCTTCACCCAGTTGAAACGCCTGCAACAACTGAAATGACGAGCGCCCTTTCTGGTCGAGGGCGACGATTTCCCCGTCGAGAATCGCGTCTTTCGCTTTCAACTCCGCGATCGTGTCCACCACCTCGGGGAATTTTCCCGACAGGTCTTTTTCATTGCGCGAGAGCAATTGCACTTGGTTGCCCATTTTGATTCCCAGCGCCCGAAACCCGTCGAACTTGATTTCGTAAACCCAATCTCCGGTGGGTGGTGTTTCCACCAGCTTCGCCTTCATCGGTTCGATGAAACCTGCGGCGGCGATTTTCTCGGCCGGCCTTCGGACAGCTTTGTGCGCCCGCGCTGGCGGCGGCTGGCCGTTGCCGGAGGCGTGGTTGGATTGCCAAACCTGGCCGCTCCCTGCGAGTTGCTTCATGCTCTTGCCGGAAAGCGCGGAAGTGTCCTCCTGCTTCTTTGAGATGGGTCGAAGATTGGGCCCACCCCGGATCAACAACCATTGTTTGCCGCCCCGCAATTGAACCAGATACCACTCACCCGCAAGCTTTTTGCCGTGCAGGGTGAAATGAAGCTTGCCGCCTGCGAGGTCCTTGAGCGGAGTCGCGCTGCCCGGCTCGAATGTCCCGCGGTCCCAGACCATCACCGTGCCGCCGCCGTATTGGCCTTTGGGAATCGTACCCTCGAAATTGATGTAGCTCACCGGGTGATCCTCGACCTGGACCGCCAGCCGCTTTTCGCCTTTGGCCAGTGGGATATTCTTGGGCACCGCCCACGATTTCAACGTGCCATCCAGTTCGAGCCGGAAGTCATAGTGCAAATGCGACGCCGCATGCTTTTGAATCACAAAGCGATGCTGATTGCCCGGGCCTTTGGCGGCGGGAGGTTCGGCGGTTTTGCGAAAGTCCCGCTTGCGCGTGTATTCCTTGAGCGACATGTGGTCCTGCCTCAAGCCGCCTTGCGCGCGGAACGCGCCTTTGGTTTTGCCCCGGTGCGCGGACGTGATTTTGTCTCCGCGATGCTTTGTTGCAGCACCGAGACCAGGTCCACCACGTTGGACGGCTTGGCTTTCTTCGCGCGCACCGGCGCCGTCTTCTCGCCGTGTTCGATCTTGTCTTCGATCATCTTTTCGAGCGCCTGATGGTAATCATCCTTGTACATGTCGGGGCTCCAGGTCGAGGACATGCTTTGAATGAGCTGTTTCGCCATGTTCGCCTCGGCCTTGCCCACGGTTTTTTCGGCCGGGGCGCGAAACTCCGACGCCCCCAGGATCTCGTCCGGGAAATGCATCAGTTCCAGCATCAGTTCGTCCTTTTGCGGCTTGATCGCCGCCAGATGCTGGCGCGTCTTGATGACCACCTTGGCGATGCCGATTCTTCCCGAGTCGCGCAGCGCATTGCGCAGCAGCACGTAGGCTTTGTCGCCGCCTTTGCCGGCCTCCATGTAGAACGGCTTGTAAAACAGCAGCGGATTGAGTTCCTCCAGCTTCACGAACGTCATGATGTCCACGGTCTGTGTGGCTTCGACGTCTGCGCGCTTGAAATCGTCATCCTTCAGCACCACGAACTTTCCCTTTTCATATTCATAGCCCTTTACAATCTCGTCCCACGGCACTTCCTTGCCATCGGCCTCGGCGATGCGTTTGTAATTGATCGGGCTCAAGTCCTTCGAGCGGAGCAGGCGGAACTTCAGTTCCTCACGCCTCACGGCGGAATAAAGGGAGATGGGAATGGACACGAGGCCAAAACTGATGGCGCCCCGCCAGATTGGACGTGTGGTTTCTTGCTGCGGCATAATCAGGTGCATTGCGATCGAGCTGATTCCGCGCGCGGCCCAACACCGGCGCGGACGCCGGCTCGATGTTCGCAATGCAACCAGTTATTCAGCTTGTCATGTACCAGCCCGTAATTTCCGCGCCTGGGCGAAGAACGGCCCCCAATGAGTGTGCAGAACGCGCAGGCCCCGTGTCTTCAGCAGTGCGTTTTGCAAAGTACTCTGAACTATTCCCTGGCTGGCACCATGTGCTCCTTTTCCCAATCCTGAAAATCCCCATTCTCCGAGACCGCCTCAACCGCCGCGCCATTGCGATAGCCGTATACGCGCGCAAACTTCCCGTCCGGCTGCACCCGGACTCCGATCTCCCGCAGTATGATTTCATCGTTTATTTCGGGCCCGCCCGGCCGGATGAATTCAAAAGAATTTATTCCCGGCAACGCCCGTCCCTCGGAAATAGGGAGATAGCCCCGCAAATCCCGCAACGAGATGTGCTCCTCCTGGTGCTCCGCCTTGAATTTCTGCAAGGCAGTCGGCAGTGCGGCGCAGATGGCCGGCACGGCCTGCCTGGTTTCGGTGGAAAGCTCGGCCATGAATTCGGGGGACCGGATTCGCGCCGCCCCGTCCGCCAGTATATTGGAATCGGTGGCCGTCGGCCCAATTTCGGCCGGAGTTTTTACAGGGTCATTGGTGGCGCGTCGGAGCCGGCCCAGTTCATTGCGCAGGCGGAGCAATTCGGTAAGTTCGCCGGCCGACAACTCCCCGTTCAGATTCGTCCTGGACCTGGCGAGTTCCTGGCTTTGCTCCTTTGCTCGCGCCAGTTCCGCGCCTTGCTGGGCGAGGGCGAGTTTCGTTCCGCGCAGTCGGTCAGCCGACCAGTAGTAGCACGCAATCGGCAACGCCAGGCTGGCAGCCAGGATCGGAACCGCGATTAGGATGCGAATTCGCATCTTTTTACTGGCCCAGAGACGGAGTCACGATCCGTTCCTTTTCCCATGCATCAAAATTGGCGTCCTCCGATGAGTGCAACTCAGAGTGGCCGTCGGCAAAAGCGTAAGCCTTGTTCCACTTGCCATTCCAACTGCGCCAGGGCTCTCTCTCCCGCACCACGATGGTCGTCGCCGGGCTCTTGATACTGGTTAGTGAGCCCTGATAGACGATTTCAAACTGCGCCGTGCTCAGGTTGGTCATCTTCTTCGTTTCGTTAGAGATATAGGCCGCCGCCGTCTCGAAGTCGGGTGGAAACTTCCCGTTGTTCTCGTTGGCGAACATGTGGAAAGCCAGCATCCAGTTACGGCTGTAGTTCAATCGGCTGAAAGCCATTTCGCGCGCTTCTTCCTGAAGTTCAAGGGCCGTCTTTGGTTTGCTGCTGGCTGGCGCTCGTGTGGGTTTGTTCGCGGCTGCGGCGCTGGCGAGACGATTCGTCTGCGCACGCAATGCGGTAACGTCGCTGCGCAGTTTGGCGAGTTCGCCCGGGCTGTTGCGGTTGGGCAGCGCGCTCTGTTCCGCCAGCCGCGCATTATCCGCGCGTAACTGCTCGAGCTGCGCCGCTTGTTGTTTCAGAAGTTCGTCCTGGGCGCTCATTTTCGCCTGTGCGTTGTGCTGGATGACCAGGGTCGTGGTGATCCCGGCCAGCACGACGGCGCCGATGATTCCGGCATTGATTTTGGTAGCAGTCATAATTTTGAGTATGGACAATGTGGTTCCCGCGCCCGCCGCTCCGCTCAGCGCGGTGGCGCAAATCGTGGTCGCCAGGCCTGCTGGCGCTGCGGTGGCCGCTTCGGTGGTCAGGACCGTTCCCGCTGCCGCCAGCGAAAGCGTCGCGCCCTGGCGCTTGAGTAAAGTGTGGAGCTTTTCCAGCGCGCGATGCACGCGCATCCGGGCCGCGTCCTCGCTGCTCCCCATCGCTTCGGCTACCGTGCGAAAATCCCGCTGCTCAAAGAATCTCAGCACGATTGCCGCCCGGTCCTCCTGGTCCAGTTTCGTCAACGCCTCATCCAAAATCGGCCGGACCTGGCGCAAGTCCTCCGGTTCCGCCTGCTGCAAAGTATTCATTTCCACCGTCTCGCGTTCCCGCTTCTGCCGTCGCCTTTCACCCCGCACTGCCTTGGTGGCGACATGATACGTGCTTTGGTGTAGCCAGCCGCCCAGCATGACGCCGCTGGAGAGCTTCCGTCCCGCGCGGGCGAGATTGATGAACACCGTCTGCGCGACATCCTCCGCCAGGTGCGTATCGCCGCCGACCAACCGTAGCGCCGTGGCATAGACAAAATTGATGTAACGCGAAACCAATTCGCGAAACGCTTGCTCCGAGCCGTTGTTTGCATATTCGGCGAGCAGTTTTTGGCTGTCCGTCATCTTATATCTGACAGTAAAGCCCCGCCCACCTCCCGAACCGAACAAAAATCTTTCGTTACCTTGCCTCCCGCCCATTTTCCTCCTACCCTCGCCGCGCATGGGCGCGATATTACTGACTGGCGGACGTGTGATTGATCCGGCGAATCGCCGGGACGAAATCGCCGACATTTTGATAGCGGACGGGCGTATTGCCGCCGTTGGCAAAGACGCCGGAGCAAAGGCAGCGGACGCGGAGCGGATGGATGTAAAGGGCTTGGTGGTTTGTCCGGGGTTGATTGATTTGCACGTCCACCTGCGCGAGCCCGGCCAGCGCGCCAAGGAAACCATCGCCACCGGAACCGCCGCTGCTGCCCGTGGCGGTTTCACGACTGTGGTGGCCATGCCCAATACGTCCCCCTCGATCGACAATGCCGGCACCGTCGCCCTGATTCACGAACGCGCTGCCCGCGAAGGCTCCGTCAATGTCTTCGTAGCCGGCGCGATCACCAAAGGCATCGCCGGCGAGGAACTCGCCTCCATCGGCTCCTTGAAGCAAGCCGGTGTCGTTGCCATCACCGATGACGGCCATTGCGTGCAAAACAACGATCTCATGCGGCGCGCCATGGAATACGCACGCATGTTCGACCTGACCGTCATGGATCATTGCCAGGATTACTCGCTCGTGACCGACGGCGTCATGCACGAAGGCTATTGGAGCACGGCGCTGGGATTGCGCGGCTGGCCCTCGGCAGGCGAAGAGATGATTGTCGCGCGGAATATTCTCCTGGCCGAAACCACCGGCGCGCGCGTCCATTGCCAGCACCTAAGCGCCGCTGGTAGCGTCCGTTTGATCCGCGAGGCCAAAGCCCGCGGCGTGCCGATCTCCGGTGAGGCCTGCCCGCATCACTTCACGCTCACCGATGCCGCAATTGCTGGCAGTGAAAAATTTTGGGCCGCGGATGGCAAGGGGGTCTTCGATCCATCTGCCGGCGTCGACGCTCGTCCCACTTGGCCGGCCTACGATACGGTCTTCAAAATGAACCCGCCGCTCCGCTCAGCCAGCGACCGCGAGGCGATTCTCGAAGGGCTGGTGGACGGCACCATTGAAATCCTTTGCAGCGATCACGCGCCGCATTGCACCTACGAAAAGGACGTGGAGTTCGATTACGCGCCCTTTGGCATCACCGGCCTCGAAACGGAGCTGGCCCTCTCGCTCATGCAGCTTTACCACACCAAGCGCCTCGACCTTCCGTCCCTCATCGCCAAATACACCAGCGCCCCCGCAAAACTCCTGCGCCTGGATCGCGGCACCCTTAGCGTCGGCGCGCCGGGCGATGTAACAGTGTTGGACCCCGATGCCGAGTGGGTTTACGATGTTCAGCAAGGCGCGAGCAAATCTTCCAACACTCCGTTCCATGCCTGGCGTCTGAAGGGCAGGGTGGTGGCGACTATTGTGGCGGGTCGTAAAGCGTGGGTTGAACAAAACGAAGCCGCGACCGTCTAACTTGAAATACTTAACTTTATTATGAAACGAGCTATTTTCGGCCTGATTGCGTGCCTCGGTCTGCTGCCAGCAGGCGCGGCGGAACTCCAGTGGATGACCGACCTGCCCAAGGCCCAGGCCCTGGCCAAGACGGAGAAGAAGATGGTGATGCTCGATTTCACCGGGTCCGACTGGTGCGGTTGGTGCATCAAGCTGAACAAGGAAGTGTTCTCGCAGCCGGAATTCATCGAATACGCACAGAAAAACCTGGTTCCCGTCGAAGTCGATTTCCCGTCGAAGAAAAAGCAGAGCGAAATACAGAAAAAGGCCAATGAAGCTTTGCAGGCCAAGTATCAGGTCGAAGGCTACCCGACTATTATTGTTCTCAACAGCGCCGGGGAAAAGATCGGCCAACTAGGTTATCAGCCCGGCGGTCCCAAGGCCTTTATCAAGGAGTTGGAGAAGCTCAAGGGCAAGTAGGAGCGGTGCCTCAATTCTGTTTCTTCTTCGCTTTCTTGCCGCTACGCACCTCAGGCGTCTGGCCTTGATCGCCGGTTTCGGTGATCCACTTTTCCAGCACGGAGCGCAGCTTCTTCAACTCAGCTTGATCCTCAGGCTTCTTTGAGTCGGCGAGGTTGTGGATTTCGTAAGGGTCCGCTTGCAGGTCATATAGTTCCTCCTCCGGCATGCGCGGCTGACAGAGAAAATCCTGGGCCGGCGTCAGCTTCCCTTCCTTGTGCAATTCCTGCATCAGATTCCAAACGGGATATGAGCGCTCTTTGTAGTCGTTTTTGGCAAAGAAAGGCGTCTCCGGGGTGAAATTGCGAATGTAGCGATACCGCCCATCCCGCACCGTCCGGATCCGCATTACTGTTTCGTCACAGCGATCCCGGTATCCGAATGAATACTCCCGGTCCGCCTCGCGATGCGCGCCCAGGAAAACGCGCCCCTCCATCTTCGCCGGTTTCGCCACGCCGGCGAACTCCAGCATCGTTGGGGCCAGGTCAATGCTCTCGATGATCCGCTCATCCTTCGTCCCCGCCTTGAATCCCTCCGGCGCCGGAAAATTCTTCGGCCACCGGATGATCATCGGCACCAGCAACCCTTCCTCGTAGCAAAACTGTTTCCCGCGCACATGCGCCTGCCCGTTGTCGCCCATGAACAACACGATCGTGTCGTCCGCCAGCCCGTCCTGCTTCAATTGCTCCAGCACCTCGCCCACCTTGCGATCCATTTCGCTGGCCGCGTCCAGGTACTGCGCCCAATCCTTTCGCGTCACCGGATGATCCGGATAGTAAGGCGGAATCTCCACCTTCGCCGGATCGGCCTTTTTCGGCCCGTGAAAAGCGCGATGCGTCTCGCTGAAATTGATCTGCGCGTAAAAAGGCTGGTGCGACTTCAAGTCCGCCCACTTCGCCGAATCAAACGGTTTGCCTTCATAATTGAAATTCCAATCCGTCTTTCCCGTGCCCTTGAAATCGCAACCCGGCGGCAACTGGACCACGTTTGCCGTGAAATAACCCGCCGGCTGCAGCCAGTCATTCAACACCTTCACGCCCTCCGGCAGCTTGTAACCGTCATCGCGATGCGACCGGTGATTCTGCGCCCCGATCGTCGTCGCATACATCCCCGTCATGAACGCCGACCGGCTCACCGAACAAACCATCCCGCTGTAAAACCGCCGGTAACTCACCCCCTCCTGCGCCAGCCGGTCCAGGTTCGGCGTCCAAACTTCCTTCGTCCCATAGAATCCCAGGTGCGGTCCGAAATCCTCCCCGATCAACCATAGAATATTCGGCCGCCGAACTGCGTTCGTCGATTCAGTCGCAGTCAATTTGCCGCCCAACACGACCGACAGCACGGCGATCAGAAAAATCCGGCCCCACAACTTTCGTTGAGTCGGCATGGTGGATTCTGGTGTGAAACGGGACAAGGGGATTGCGTTGGGGTTCATTTGAGATTGGCAGAAATCTTGGCTTCCACCGCCTGCAGTTGCGCCTCTGCATTCTTCGCGGCAGCATGGAGTTCGGGGGTGCGCGTCTGAAGTCGGTCCAGCGTCCAATTGCCTTCCTCGCTCGCCGTGATGCTCCACTCCTTCAAAAGCAAAAGCTTCCGCCGCACCTCGGTCGTGACGCGGAGCCCTTGCGACTTAAGACCGGCTTCCAGAGTTTGCGCCGCATCCTTGCTCGCACACAGAAAGAAAAAGCTTACGGGAAGCAGCGTCTGCTCCGTTACGCCCATACTCACCCAGATATTCCACATTAGTGCGTTGCGCGCCAGATGCCCCTCCAGGTCACCGTTCTCTCCTTGTGCCGCCACGCTCGTCTCCGGCGGAAGCTCGATCAATCTTTCGCCCGCCGCATTGAACTCGGGCACCAACTCGGCATCCTCCGTTGCCAGTTCAAACTCGCCCGCCGCCGGATCCTCGTAAATCGTCACCAGGCAGAATTCGCCCGGCCCGCTTCGATTGGGTGGATATGCGGGAATGCGTTTCGTCTGGATGAACGCCCGCGCCCGCTCCGGCAACGTATGCAATAGGTAAGTAGCCTGTTCGCCCGCCAGTGTCGCCAGCGTCAGCAGCCCGGTTCCCGGTCCGACATGAATGGACAGCTTGGGTTCGGGCAACTCCTTCGAGACCGCATAGCAATCCCGATTCGTCGCCGACCACGCGCTGATGATGAACGAGTTCTCACTTTTGAACCCCTCCACGCGCGGTTGGTCTTCCAGGGCGACCAGGGCAATCTGACGGATGCGCCGCGGGTCCACCAGACGCTTGCGGATATCGGCGGCTTCTGCCGGATCCGTGATGATTTGCTTTTCGGGCATGTGCGTTAATCGGAACTGCTTCGGCGATTTGGTTTACTATTCGGCGTTGTTGCCTTTGCGTTTTCCTTTTTTCTTAGCCGCCGCCGGGCCTTCCGTCCATCCCTTGCCTGAAAAATCCTCCACCAGGCGCGGCACATAAGTATTCGCGCGCTCCGGCGCGGCCGGATCGCGTGTCGGCATCGCCTTCACATAAGCCATCAACGGCTCCGCCTTGGTCCCAAGCAGCGTCATCGCGTTCAACGACTCAATGGCCACGTAAGCCCCATTCGTCACCGGCGACGCCATCGCCTTCAATGTCTCCAACGCCGCATTCAGGTCCGCCTGGTCGCCGTACTTGCCCAGCGCCGTCGCCGCTGCGATTCGCACGCTCGGCGATCCATCATTCAAAGCCTGCTGCAATTCTTCCCTGGCTCCCTTCACGCCCTCCGCCCCGCGGATTTGCAAACCCTGCGCCGCCCAATAGCGCACTCCGCCGTCCGTGTCTTTCAATCCCGCCTTCAATTGTTCCACCGTCGCCGACTGCGTTCCCGTCGCCCGCTCCGCCATGCCCATGATCTTCACCAGTGGATAACGCTTATCATCGTGCCCCGCCTCATACATCGTCGGCGCCGCGCGCCGATGCTGCTCCGCCTCCGTCAGAAAACCCGCGTCGCGAATTTCCACCAAATGTTTCTGCTGCGCCCCGCGCAACTTGTTCAACTCCCCCAGGTGCTCCGGCGAATTCGCCAGGTTCTTCACCTCATCCGGATCGTTTTTCAAATCGTACAATTCCTCCGCCGGCTTCGTCTCCCAGAAAAAAGTCTGCGGCGGCTTCAGCTTGCCCTCGTCATACAACTTCTTCCACACTCGCGTCGTCGGCGTCTCAAACATGTAGGCGATATACTGCCCGTAAATGATCTGCGGCGCGTAATTGCGAATGTAAATAAACCTTTGATCCCGCGTGGCCCGCACCATGTCGCACCGCTCATCCATACGCCCGCGAAACCCGTGGATGAACTCCGGCGCCGGTGTCGCGAATTCCCCCATGAACGCCCGCCCCTGCATCCACTCCGGCGGCTTCGTCCCCGCGATGCTCAACAACGTCGGCGCAAAATCCACGAACCCCAGCAACCGCTCGCTCACGCCACCCGGCAGATAATCCTTCGGCGCCAGCGCCTTGAATTTCTCCGGCACTCGCACGATCAGCGGCACGTTCAACCCCGAATTATACGGCCACCGCTTGCTCCTCGGCATGCCGCCGCCGTTGTCACCGTAGAAAAACACGATCGTGTCCTCCGCCAGCCCCGCGTCCTCCAACTCCTTCAACTTCTCCGCGAAGATGCCGTCCATCGTGGTGATGTTGTCGTAATACTGCGCCCAATCCTGCCGCACCTCCGGCGTGTCCGGATGATACGCCGGCAGCCGCATCTTCGCCGGGTCATGCACGAACGTGTGCGGCCGCGTGCGAATCTGGCTCTCGTGCGTGATGCCGATGTTGAACACCGCCATGAACGGCTGCCCCGGCTTCCGGTTCCGCCAGTGCGCCGTCGGCGACGACTCATCCCACACC
Organism: uncultured Verrucomicrobiota bacterium; assembly: GCA_964448135.1. GTDB lineage: Bacteria > Verrucomicrobiota > Verrucomicrobiia > Limisphaerales > UBA8199 > CAYUVH01. The sequence goes on from CAYUVH010000022.1 coordinate 184,886, forward strand.
TTGCCCGGCTTCGTGAGATTGTAATCCTCCTTGCTGTTGTTCGAACAATAATACCCCGCCTCCCGCAAAAACTGCGGATACATCCGCATCCACGACGGCATCGCCACCTCGCTGCGCATGTGCTCCGCGCCCAGGCTCGTCGCATACACCCCCGTGATCAGCGACGTCCGCGCCGCCCCACACACCGGCGCCGTGGACCAGCAATTCGGATAACGCAATGCGCTCCCCGCAAACCGGTCCAGGTTCGGCGTCACCGCATTCGTGTCGCCGAAACAGCTCAGTTGCGGATTGATGTCCTCCGCCACGATCCAAAGAATGTTCGGCCGCGCCGGCTGCGCTCCGGATGCCGCCAACGCCCCGGTGACGCCGCACAGCCCGCAAAGGTAAATGCCGATCCAGAATCGAAGGGTGGCGGCCACGCGTGAGTTTATCATTCGAGTCCGATTAGACGTTCCTGGGCTCGGCTTAGTTTCAAACTCTTCACGATCCTGGCCCGCCATCCGGCTCACTTCGGCCATTCCAGCGTATTCACGAATCGTTGAACCGCTTCCTCCGCATTCTTGCCCTCAGTGGCCGGATACGTGAAACGGTAGAGCACAAAATTCCGGTCCTTCGTGAAGAGATAAATCTGGGAGCGCACCCGCTGTTTCTTGCCGCCAAAATCCCGTGTGCAGGTGAATGACGCGTGCCAGCCCGCGTGCTTTTGCGCGCCGGAGTTGATTTCGCACTTTCCCTCGGAGATCAGTTTCGCGTCGGCAAAAGGATTCATCGCCGCGGCCTTGCAGGACGCAAAATGTCCCTCCAGGGTATTATCCGGCGGGTCCTTCACCATCGGATAGACGAACACCGTCGCCGCGATGCCATTGGTCAATTCATTGTAACCCACGCCCATGTCCCGGCCTGCGTCGTCGAACTCGGTCACCTTGGCTTCCCGCCTGAACCCCGCGATCTCCGGCGGAAACCAAAAGTGCGACGCGCGATTCGTGTAAGTGGCCTGCGGCTCCACGTGGGCGATGTGTTGCGCCGCCATCGCCGGGGCTGTGCACAGAATGGCGAGGGCGGCCGGCAGTAGTTTGCGGAGGATGGAATGGAGCCCGCCCATGTGAAACCAGAGAGTAGGTCGCCCCATTTCCCTTTGCAATAACCTTGCACGCGACCGCCTGCTCCTGGGTGCGATTGGAAGTGGGTGACATCTCTCTGCGGCAGATCAGGTGGCGATTTTCTATCATCCGATCACCAGTTACAGACTGCCGCCGTGAAATCTGCCAAAAAGTGAGGCTGCCCCGTGGGTCTCCCTCTCCCCGGGGGAGAGGGCCGGAGTGAGGGCGAGCTTCCTTTTCAGCGGAATCCTCACCCACTTTCAATCACACCCCCTGCTCCTGACGTAATCCTAATCTTAATCCTGATCCCCTCCCTCCTTCAGCCTTCAACCCTCCGTTTTCGGCACCCTGAGCGCTTCGGGCTGATCGGCATAAAACTCCACATAACCACACCCCATGCACACCCAGGCCGACAGCGTCGTCAACTGCATCCCCTTGAAAATCAGCGCCTCTGGTTTCCGAAAAGTCGCCACCGTCAGATCCTGAACCCCGTTTCCATGCCCGCGATCCACTGCTTTCGCGTCGGCCAGAATGTCTCCGCCCCCGCACTTCGGACATTTTCCACTCTGTTTCATAAGCTTGCCGGCCTTTAACTCTCAACCCTCAACCTTCAACCCTCAACTCCTCCGCCCTCCTCCTCCGGTTCCAATTCCACCCCGTCAACCCCATCGCCCCGGCGCCCAACACCAGCGCCCCCACAAAAATCCAACGCGAATTAAAGCTCCACCGCACCCGGTCGTTCACCGTTTCCGAAGCGCTGAACTGAAAATGCGATATCCCCCAATACCCGATGGCCAGTCCCACACACGCGGCAATAAACGCCGCCCGCACCTTCTTCGTCCCGCCGCGCAGGTTTCAATACAAAGCCAGCCCCGACGCCCCGCAACTCACCGCGCACACCGCGCAGCACATGGCAATCAAACCACTCATCGTCATGCCCTCCGTTTACCACCCCGCCTCACCCCTGAACATTACAAAAACGCGTTGACTTTGGATCATCTTGAATCACTCATGCACGTACGCCCAGTCGCCGATCTTCTCCGTGTCACCACCATAAATGTATTTTGGGTAGTTCGTTGTCGGCCAATAGAAGAAGACATCCCAGTTCATCATTCCCCATGAACAGTCGATCCGCAGTTCCCAGGGAGTGTCCCGCAGCACACGTTGCCCATCTGGACGGCCGAGCAGCAGTTCCAACTGCGGCAACGAGCCCCAATTCGTTCCGAGGTGCCCGGGCAGCGCGCGGACCATTTCCATGCGATTGCTGTTGGCCCGCCACTGGTCCGCGTCGAAACGCACCGCATGGGTGACCTCCGGCATCCGGTCTACTCGCGCGTCCACCACGCGATTACTCTTGTCCAACGTCAGCGCGAGGATTGCGTGGCCGGGGTCGCCATCCGGATAAACCCATAGTCCAGTGGGAGGCCTGTCATTTCGCGACCCCAAGTCATACCAAACCAGGGAAGTCTGGCCGTTGGTGTTTGAGCCATACTTGAATTTGGGATACTCGCGCAGTCCCGTGCCGGGAACTTTTCTGAGGTAATCCGGCACTAGATCGACAAGGCTCTCGGGCGGATGCCCCTGGTCCGATGCATACTGGTTGATGGCAGCCACCAGTGGTGCCGCCCGCCTGCCTGCGCGGTCAAATCGGGCCTTTCGAAATGACCATGGTTCGAGGTCGAACAAATTATTCAACGTTGGCCAGGCCAGCCACAGGAGAAAGAGGCAAACCACCATCAACCCGAGGCAACCGAAGGTGAATTGCTTTGCTTTCACTTGTTCTGTTCGGGTCGTTTCATGGAACCAGATATCTAATCCCCAGGAGCGCGCCCACCGCCATCATCAGCCAAAGTGCCGGCGGCCACCAACGCGCCAGTTCCGCTCCTTCCCGAAGCGCCGCTTTGACCGGCCCCTTCTCGAACTGGTAAAAACAAAATGCCGTAAATGGACCGATGAAAATAACTAGTCGCGAAGGCGTTGCTCCCATCCACATGGCCCACATAAGTGCGATCATTCCAGCGATGCCCAGCCCCACTAGAAAACGGCCCAAACCCCTCGAACCTCTGGCTTGCAGGTTGAGGCCATAGAGCACGCATCCAACCGCAATGTTTGCCAGAAACGTATAAGCCGCGATGACGCCCGCCGCGTAAACCTTCCGCCCCGCCATCGACGCCGACGCCGATGGCTCCAGGGAATTTTCGGAAGCACCCATATCTTTGACCCGATAATAGAGGCACATCCGCCAACTTCAAAGACCCCAAATGCTCCGCCCGCCTGCCGCCTGATTCGTGTTAATTCGTGTATGATTTTTCTGCTCTTTAGCCCTGCTGCTCCCGGCGGGCCCGTTGGCAAACGAACGGCAGCCTGGCATTTCCTGCATCCGTATTTTTCTGTCACAAAATTTTTCTGTCATATTTCTTTTTGCCTTTGTCTTCCCCTCCGCGCCTCCGTGTCTCTGTGGTTTATCCCATTTCTCCCCTTTCTCCATTTAGGTAATTCGGATTTGCTTCGGGTTTCGTGGCCGCCATCCAATGGCTCCGAGTTTCGGATTTTTTGACTAGCTTCCATCCGCCGTTCCAAACCTCCCCACCGTCATCCTTTCGTGCCGCGCCACAGTCTTGACGACGGCGAGAGCATTCAGCCTTTAGCCTTTAGCCTTTAGCCTTTAGCCTTTGCTGTTTAGCCTCCGCCCCCATGTGGAACCCATTCCGCAAATCCGACTCCGCTCCCGGCCCCGAGCCCCTCGTCGTCCAGCTCGCCCGCGACCCCAACCTCGACCAGGAAACCGCCTTCACCATCTGCCAGCTCATTGACGCCGTCGGTACCGAGGTGACCGAGGATTGGGACTACGACTGGCTCGACGGCGAAAACCCCGACTACCGCGCCCTCATCAAACTCCCCTTGCTCCGCCAATGCTGGAAACTCCTCGCCGCGAAGGAATGGTTCAGCCTCCAGACCACCAACGACGTGGACAAACGCATCTCCACCCTCGCGCCCATCGCGGAAATGACCAGCCTCAAAACCCTCGTCCTGCAGAACAATCTCATCGCCGATCTCTCCCCCATTGCCGGCCTGCGGCAGCTCGTTGACCTCAACTGCCTGCAAAACCGCATCGCCGATTTCTCCCTGCTGCGCCAGTTCCCGCTCCTGCAGAAGCTCACCGTCGCCCGCAACCCCGCCGCCTCCCTCCGCGTGCTGGAAGCACTCCCCGCCCTCCGCGAATTCAGCCTCTCCATTCACCAGCTCAGCGGCTTCACCGAATGCAAATCCCTGCCCGCACTCCTCTCGCTGGGCGTTGGGAACGAAGACCAGGAAACCATTGCCGACTTCTCCGCCTGGCCCGAAATGCCCGCGCTCAAAAAGCTCGACGCCTGGGGCGTCTGCGGCCTCGCTGGACTCCCGCGCTTTGGCGCCCTGGAATCGCTCGGCCTGTTCGGCTCCCACTTTGCCGACCTCGCCCCCCTCGCCGGACTCAAGCGCCTGACGCATCTCACGCTTTGCTCTTCGCAGCCCCTCGACGTCTCGCCGCTCGCGCAATTGCTGGCCCTGCGCCGGCTCGCCATCCAATGCCCGAAAGTCACCGGCCTAGCCGCCCTTAAGTCCCTCCCGGCCCTTCGCGAAATCCGCCTGACCGACGAAGCCACCGCCGACGCCGCCGAACTCGCCGCCCTCCGCGCCGAACTGGGCTCCTGGGACAACGAATTCCGCGACCCGCAACGCGGCCTCACCCCCTCGCTCGACCTCCAGGTCGTGGACCAGGAAACCTTCGACCACTACGACTCCGAGGCCGCTTACGGAGTCGGGCCCGACCAGCTCAGCGACTACATGCTTGCCAGCGAGCGCGGATGGCTCATCGGAAAAATCCGCGAAGCCCTCGCCCCGCACCTCGAGGAAGACACCGATTTCCATCTCCCCCACACCGGCGGTCGCCAGCGCACCGAGCGCGTCATCCTCTACACCGCCAAAGCCTGCGAAACCTTCCGCGAACTCTCCCTCGCCATCCAGCGCGTCCTCTGCGAATGCAAAAACGACTGGATCATCTGGACCCAGGCCTGCCTCGGCGAAGGCCCCTCCGACGAAGAAATCCCCGAAGACCTCCAGGACTTCATCGTCTGGCTCTACCCCACCAAAATCATGGTCACCGCCGCCGACGCCGAAACCGTCCGCAACCTGATCGAGTGGCAAAGGTAGGGCCGCGCTGCCGCGCGGCCGCCAGTTTCGCGCCTTTTTCCAAACCCCAACCGAGGTTTCACAACTCAGCCCGGGGTTCTCCCAACTCTGGGAGGGACTACCCCGGGTACATCCGCCCCTCGTTCCCCAACCCTGAAAGCGGTTGCATCCTCTTCGCCCGCCGTTTGGCGTTGCCTTTTCAAATCTCAAAACATTATTTTGAAATCCCGCTCCTCCTTTATGCTGGGCGCGCTACCGGCCATTTCCTCTTCCCCGAAACAAAAATCAGAATCGAGGTTTACCCTGACTCCTGCCACACTCCTTGTGTGAGAAAATCGCGCCGCACCTGGGTTGCCGCCCTTATTATTGCTGCAACCTTCGGTGTCGTGTGGCTGATCTCAAACTCGTTGTCATCCGGGCCGGTTTATCAACGGAAACAGTTGTCCGCCTGGGTGGTGCAATACATAGAGTCCCCTTCTGGTGACCCTTCTGAAACACAAGCCGCGGAAGCAATCCGCCGGATCGGCACAAATGGCATCCCATCGCTATTGAACTGGATAAGCCTAAGGGATTCTCCGCTGAGGGACACGGCGATCACGCTCGTCCGCCGTCAATCATTGTTGAAGATTCGCAGCCATACTGCCGGAGAACGCCGAATACTCGGTCGCATAGGATTTTCAGTGCTTGGTCCGGCCGCTTCTCCCGCCGTCCCTCAATTGATGGATTTGCTTGAACACAGTGGCGACTCCGATGTGCAGGCTAACGTGATTATGGCTTTGAAGGATATTGGTCCTCTCGCCCGAGATGCCGTGCCAGCCTTGGTCGCTCGCCTTAAGGGTACCAACCACTTTGCGGCAGTCTTTGCGCCAAGGGCTCTGGCAGCAATACATCAGCAACCCGAGTTGACTGTTCCGGCGCTCATTCAACATCTTGAACGGGTAAAAGGCTGGCCCGGTGATTTGCGCGACACAATCGCTGCCCTTGGCAGTTTCGGAAATCAAGCAACCAGCGCGGTTCCAATATTGGTCACTTTCCTCAACGACACAGACCCGCCGGTACGCCTTCTCACTACGAACGCTCTCAAACAAATCGATCCAGAGGCCGCTGCCCGCGCCGGTGTGAAATAAGTATCTCCCGCCCTGTCACCCTGGCCATCCAACGCATCCTCTGCGAATGCGAAAGCGACTGGATCATCTGGACCCAGGCCTACCTCGGCGAAGGCCCCTCCGACGGAGAAATCCCCGAGGACCTGGCCGACTTCATCTTCTGGCTCTACCCCACCAAAATCATGGTCACCGAACCCGACGCCGAAACCGTCCGCAACCTGATCGACTGGAGCGGGTAGGGCCGCGCTGCCGCGTGGCCGCCATCTTCGTGCCTTTATCACAAAATTGACTAATTCATCAGTCCCTCAAGGGACGAAAGGCAATAGCCCAGCGATTCATCGCTGGGTTCGCGGAATTGTTTAAACCCAAGTCCCGCCAGGGACGAAAGAACAATTGTGGGCGGGGTGCCCTTACCGGTGTTTTCCCTCCAAAGTTCTATTCTGATTGCTTCGGCATACACCTTGAATCATCTCGCCTTGGCCGCGCTTCAGGCACGGTCTGTTCTCACTGCGCCTTCAACCTAAAATACTCCTGTCTCGCCTCAGTCGGAACCATCACCCGCTTCATCCCGCCATTCGTGGTGGCATTGTCCCTGACAGTTGACCACCCGGCGCGATTCGCGAGATTCGTGTTTCGCTGCAAATTCATCCCGCCAAACACCTCGGGCCACGTGAGCATGACTTTGTTCTCCGCCGGAAAGATGGAAAGTTGCGGTAATAGGGCCACCCGTGTCAACGCGGTCGCTATCTTGCCTTCGGCAAGAAAATAGGACCCTCCCGCGTAGATATCGCTTCGACTTGCGACAACGGTGACGATGTATGCATTGGCGCTTTCAAATCCCGTCCATACATGTCGTCGCATGTTCCATTTGGCCACGCTTTTGGTTGGCTTCCCTCCGGCTTTGTCAAAGCGTCCACCCACATAAAGGTCTTCGCCGAAGATCGCCAGGCTGAACACATTGTCGTTTACGCCGGAGCCGAGGGCAGACCAACTCCTCCCATCCCACATCGCAATATTGTTGGCCGGCTTTCCGCCTGCCGAGGAGAATCCTCCACCCATGAATACGTTGCTGCCTGAAATTGCCAGCGCCGCGCCAAAATTCCAAGTGGTGCCTTTTGTTCCCGTGCCTAGATTCCACCATCTGCTTCCGTCCCATCGTGCTATCCTGCTGGTCTCCGTGTCCCCGGCTTTGCTGAAAGTTCCTGCCGCGTAAACCTCATTTCCAGATACTGCAATGGCATAGACGCTGGGATAATCGCCGCCGCTGACTCCCGAGCCCAGCGCTGACCAGTTTGTTCCGTCCCACCTGGCGATGCCATGGGCTTCCACCTCGCCTGCTGTGGTGAAGTAGCCTCCTGCCAGAATATCTTTGCCCGACGATTTGACGGACACGACCAAATTGTTGACTCCCGCGCCCAGCGGCGACCACGCACTGCCGTTCCACTTGGCTATATTGCTCGCCGTGACTCCCCCCGCCACGGTGAATTGGCCACCGGCATACACGTCACTGCCCACGGCCGCCAATCCATAAACGGAGTTCTGATAGCCAGTATTTATCCCCGAACCGAGTGCCGACCACTTTTGTCCATCGAATCGTGCAACCCCATTGCCTATGGCTCCGTCGTCCAATTTAAAGTCCCCCCCCACGTAAATGTCATTGCCCGAGACCGCTACGGACCGAACGACTCCTACCAACCCAGGCCCGGAGCCCAGGCCGCTCCATCTGCCTGCGCTCCACTTCGCCACGTAATTTGCCGCAACCCCGCCCGCCGTCACAAATACACCTCCGGCATAAACATCGTCCCCGGACACCAGTAGTGACAGAACATCCACTCCATTGGGATTCGTCATTCCTTCCCCCATTGCCGCCCATGAATTACCATCCCACTTCGCAACGCCATTGACCGTGATTCCGTCGACAGTCAAAAAGGACCCGCCGGCATAAACCATGTTTCCGGCTACGCCCAGCGCGTGGACTTCGCTGTCCATCCCCATTCCCACAGGGGACCATTCGTTTCCGTCCCAGTGCTCAACGAAATTGGTTGCGCCTTCTTCAAAGGTGTAAAAATGACATCCGGCATAGAGCTCCTGTCCTGACCTCGCCAGCGCATACACAATCGTTTCATCGTTCCCCACTATGCCCGTGCCGACTTCCGACCAGGTATTCCCATCCCACTTCGCCACCCGATTTACCGCGGCCTCTCCTGCGCGGGTAAATCCGCCGCCGGCAAATAAGTGACTCTCTGAAGCTGTCAGCGCGTAAACATAAGCTGATCCTCCGCTTAGTCCTGGTCCGACCGCCGACCAGTAAGTGCCATTCCACCTGGCGATATAGCTCACGCTTCGTCCGCCTGCGTGGGTAAATTGTCCACCTGCGTAAATGTTTCCGCCGAATTCCGCGAGCGCATAAACCGCGTCGTTCATTCCCGTGCTCATGGGGGACCAATTCTTCCCATCCCATCTGGCCACCCGATTCGCCGTGCGCCCGCCCGCGGTGGTAAACGTGCCTCCCACGTAAACATTGCTGCCCGCCACTAGCAAGGCATTGACCTGATCATTCAGCCCGGCACCCAGCGACGACCAATTCGTCCCGTCCCACTTGGCTACGTAGTCGGCATTGGTTTCCCCGGCGTAAATGAATCGTCCGGCAACGTACAAATTCCCGTGGCCGTCCCTCGCCATCGCCCGTACATCGCCAGTCGTCCCAATCAAGCCTCCCGTACCAATCCAATTGGCATCGCCAAATCCCGCCCCCCGCGCCTGCCCCGCCAGCAAGCACCCCAGAACTAAAAGTTTGTGGAATATGTCCCTCAATTACGCGTCGGAAGCTTGCCAGTAACTAATCACGAAATAAAGCTCCGAACTTTGTTCCGGTCAAAAGGCTTGTAATCCAGCTGTCCTTCACGAAAACTGCCGCATCACTGGAGTTGCGCGAGAGGTCGCGCCGAAACAAACTTGGTCGTTGAAAGAAAACCTGTGACGCTAAAGCTTCGAAACCGTCCGGTCAGCCTCACCCGCTTGCTCGTCGCCGTTCTTTTCATGGCGAGCGGCGCAGCCTTCGCCCAACCGGCCTTCAGCGTCACCAGCTACACGGACGGCAACGGGCTCTACACCTACACCTTCGATCTCACGCCGAACCCCGAGTACGCCTGGCGGGCGACCGGCCTTTACATGCGGTCATACGGCATCCTCAGTCTCACCGCCCCAGCCGGCTGGAGTTCTGAATTTGACTCATTCGGCAACATCACCTGGTCGGCCACCAACGCCGCTGTCTTCGGCGAGCCGGCGCTCACCTTCTCGGTTCTGAGCTCCATCACCGAAAGCACCACCTACAACATCCCTTTCGGTGGAGACCCGTATCCGCGGGGAACCGCCCTCGGCGCCGAGTTGACGTATCCCAGTCATGTCTTCCTCGGCGGTGGCTACTACACGTTCGAATACACCGGCCCAGTAATCCCCGAGCCCTCCAGTTTCGCCGTCCTCGGTCTCGGTTTGGCAGTGTTTGGAATGCTGGGGAGAAAAGCTGGCGCTCCAGGGCGTCGCAAGCCGTAACGCATTCAGGGAAGGCGTTCCCCGGAGCGCGGACATCCCTGCCTGCCCCGAGGGCCTTGAGTCGGGGTCCGCAGCCGCGGCCGAAAACCGGCTGTCGCCCAAACCCAATAACTGTTTCGTTACTTGGAAAGCGGGCCCTCCCGGCTGTTGATTTGGCAATTCGCATTTGTTTCAAGTTTCTTGGCCGCTTCCCCAAAGGCTCCGCGCCCTTGAATACCTACTCAACATATTGATGATTAGCACTTTGCAATGCTTCATCCTCCGCCACCCATCAGCCACCTGCACGGTTTTGTTACGGGTTGTCACCGGTCCGTTACCCGGCAGAACCTTCATTTCGATCAATGTTTACGCGGGTTGTAACCGCTGTTACCGGTGTTACCGGTCAGAAAGCATATACCCCCTATATGGTAGGTGCTCCGCTCCTCACTCCCCTGGTCCTCCTGGTCGCCTTCGCCCCCGGAGCCAAAGGCCGCCAAGCCCAAGTTCCAGCTTGTCAAACCCCCTGTCCGTGATAGTGTGTGCGGCCTTTTTATGAAAGTTGATATTCATCCGAAATACGCGGAAGCGGAGATCCGTTGCGCCTGCGGCAACATCATCAAGACCCGCTCCACCAAGAATTCGATCATCGTCGGTATCTGCAACGCCTGCCATCCGTTTTACACCGGCCAGCAGAAGTTCGTGGATACGGCCGGTCGCGTGGACAAGTTCCAGCAGCGCATGGCCAAGACCCAGGCGGCCCAGGCCGAAGCGGCCACCCGCAAGAAGAAACGCTAACGATCCGTTTTCGCATCCGCCCGCACGGCTTTGCCGCCGTCCGGGCGGATTGCTTTTAGCGCAGCCCGCCCGCGGGTCTTCGTGCCATGGACCTCCGACCCCAAATCGAAAAAACCACCCGCCGCCTGGCGGAGGTGGAAACCGCGCTCAGCGATCCGAAGGCGTTCGATAATCCCCAGCGCGCGCAGGAGCTGTCGCGGGAATACTCGCGGCTGAAGGATGTCGTCGCTAACGGCCAGTCCTATCTCAAGGCGCTCGCTGATCTCGAGGAGAACCGCAAGCTGGTCAGCAGCGAAGCCGCGGATTCCGAGCTGGGCCAAATGGCGCGCGAGGAAGTGACGCGTCTCGAAGGCGAGGAGAAGCGGTTGGAGCTGGAAGTGCAGCGCGGCCTGATTCCGCCGGACCCCGCGGACTCGCGCAACACCATCATCGAAATCCGCGCCGGCGCCGGCGGTCAGGAATCGGCGCTGTTCTCGGCGGACCTTTACCGGATGTATACGCGCTACGCCGAGGCGCGCGGTTGGAAGCACGAAGACATCGATTCCAGTCCGTCCGATCTCGGCGGTTTCAAAGAAGTCATTTTCCAGGTCACCGGCACCGATGTTTACAAGCGCCTCAAATACGAGAGCGGCGTGCATCGCGTTCAACGCGTGCCGGCCACCGAAGCGCAGGGCCGCATTCACACCAGCACCTGCACGGTCGCGGTGCTGCCGGAAGCCGAGGAAGTGGATGTGGAACTCAAGCCGGAGGATCTCGACATCACCCGCTGCCGTGCCTCCGGCCCTGGCGGTCAGGGCGTGAATACCACGGACTCCGCCGTTCAGATCATTCATAAACCTTCCGGTCTCATTGTTCGCTGCGCCGACCAACGTTCGCAGCAGAAGAACAAGGCCCAGGCCCTCACCGTCCTGCGCTCGCGGTTGCTGGAGCGCAAAGTCGCCGAGGAAAACGCGAAGTATGCCGCGGAACGCAAAGCCCAGGTCGGCACGGGCGAACGCAACGAGCGCATTCGCACCTACAACTTCCCGCAGAACCGCGTCACCGATCATCGCATCGAATTGACGCTCTACAACCTGCCTTTCGTGATGGAAGGCAAGATCGACGAGTTCCTCGAGCCGTTGATTAATAACGACCTCGAAGCCAAGCTCGCGGCGTTGAACAAATGAGAGCTTCCTGCGGCGGTTGAGCGAATGCCCGCCAGCCTGCGCTTTTCTTCACGTTTTATTTCGACAATCCATGACCCCCAGCAACTCCAAACTTTCCGAGCCGCGCGGCATCATTTTCGACTGCGACGGCACCCTGGCCGACACCATGCCGTTGCATTGGCGCGCGTGGCGCGCGATCGCGGCGAAGCACCAGCTCGAGTTTTCCGAGGATCGCTTCTACTCCCTCGGCGGCGTGCCTTCGCGCGACATCCTGAAAATGCTCAGCATCGAGCAGAATGTCCCGCTGGATCACCTGGCCATTGCGCGCGAGAAGGAAGCCGTTTATCTGCCGCTGATTGATCAGATCGAACCGATCAATTCCGTGGTGGGCATCGCGCGTGATTTTCACGGCAAAATCCCCCTCGCGGTTGCGTCCGGCGGCACGCGCCCCATCATCGAACTGGTCTTGAATCGCCTCGGTATCCTGCATTTGTTTCAAGCCATCGTGACGAGCGAAGACGTCACTCATCAAAAGCCGGCGCCCGATATCTTTCTTGAAGCCGCGCGCCGCATCGGCGTGCAGCCAAAATTCTGCCGCGCCTACGAAGACACGGACCTGGGCATGACCGCCATCCGTGCCGCCGGCATGGAGGCAGTGGACGTCCGGGAGCTGATCAGGAAGCACGCGGCTTAAGCCGGGCGAAGTAAACTTTGGTGTCGTATTCGAAGACGACCTCGCCATTCTTTTGGTGAGTCGTGAAAATCCGCTCGAGATCAGCCATCATTTCCGGATGACCCGGCTGGCCTTCCGCCGGTGCGTAGGAAGAGGACAATAGCCGGCCCGTGAGCGATTCAAGATGGAAGTGCTGGTGGTTGGGAAATTCACGCAGCGCCGGATCCGCGCCGAAGAATTTCCGGAGGACGGCGAGGTTAATTTGCTTGTGATCCACCCTGGTGTAATCGGTCGAATGCTTGCGGAGTAATTTCTCGTAGGCCACCAGGAACGGCGAGCTGTCCGTCCGGCGATCATTCCAAAGCAAGACCACCCATCCGTTCGGTTTCAGAATCCGTTGGAATTCAGCGCGGCATTGCTCCTGGTCAAACCAGTGGAAAGCCTGCCCGGCGACGATGATATCCACGCTGTGATCAGCCAGCGACGTGGCCTCAGCGGCGGCGGCGATGCTCCTTAAACGCGACCAGCCCCCCAGCAATCGCTCCGCCGCCTCGCGCATATCCTTGTTGGGCTCAACGGCAAAAACCGGGTTGCCATGCTCCAGGAAGATTCGTGTGAGGATTCCCGTGCCCGAGCCGATGTCAGCGATGACCGATTCACGGCGCAGGCCGCACTCCGTTTCCAACATCCCCAGGATTTCCGGCGGATAACCCGGCCGGTAACGAATGTAATTCTCCACGCGATTGGAGAACCGTGTCGTCGGCCCGTCGTTCATTTGGCGCGGAAGGGTTTGTCGGGCCGCCGCCAGACGTAGCGGAACATCACCACGCGCAAGGCGGCGGTCAGCGGAATGGCGAGGATGCCGCCCAGCACTCCGCCGAGCAGAGTCGTGCCGGCCATCACGGCAATGATGATCGTGAGCGGGTGCAGCCCCACGCGGTCGCCCATGATGCGGGGCGAAATAAACAGACCTTCAATCGTCTGCACAATCGCAAACACGGTGAGCACCAGGGTCGGCTCTTTCCAGCCGCTGCCGACGACCAGCGAAATGATCAGCGCGGCGGCGCAGGTAACGATGGCGCCGATGAAGGGGATCATCGTCAGAAAAACCGACATGGCGCCAATCAGCACGGAGTAGGGCAGGCCGATCAGGGAAAACCCGATCGTATACATGATGCCGTCGCAAATCGCCACGAGCACCTGTCCGCGGAAGAACGCAATCAGGTAGTTGTTGATCGAGTTCAGGATGAAGACCAGTTCGTGTTTGAACTTGGAATCCGAGACCGGCAGATAATCCGCCCAGTGCGAGGAGATGCCCTTTTTTTCATGGAGAAAATAAAAGGTGTAAACCGGGATCAATGCCAGGCCGGCCAGCAGACCGAACCACGTGATGACCCGCCCGGCGACCCAGGGAATGGCTTTGCCGAGCACCGTCGTTACTCCGCCCGCGGCGCTCTGCAGGTTTTCGCCGGTGAAATATTTGAAGATCAAGGCTTGGAAATCCACGGTGGCGATCGAGGTCACCACGACACTGTTCGTGCCGGCGTGGTGGCTGGTCGCGATGGCGACGTTGGTGGCAGTTAAATCCGCCGGGGCATTGGTAGCCACCACCACGTTCACCTCGTTGGTCGGTTGGTGAGGTGATTTCGAAGGGAGCAGATTGCGCAGGAATTCCGGCGGGTGGTTGAGATAATCAGTTATCCGCGCTTGAAGCTTCGTGGCATAGGCCGGGATTCGGTCGGCCAGGTCCCCGGCTTCGTTGACCACGCGCGGCACCACGCTGCTGAACAATGCGACGACGACGACCAGTGCCAGTGCGAACACGGCGATGATCGCGCGGCTGCGCGAAGCCCCGCGTCGTTCGATGAAATCCACGACCGGATCCAGCAGGTAGGAAAGAATTCCCGCGACCGCCAGCGGCCAGAGGAAGGGCGAAAGAATGTGCAGCACCTTGCCCATGCCCCAGATGAACCCCACCGCCAGACTCACGATCACCGCGATGGCCAACCCGGACAATGCCAGCCACATGAGCTTGACCTGCCGTTCGGTTGGACGAGGGGAGTTCATTTAAAGCACGAATGACGAATGACGAATGACGAAAGAATGCCCAATACTGAAGCTCGAAAAAGCCGGCGGCCCGGAGCGACCCTTGGAAATCTTCCAATCCTATTCGCCTTTTTCGGATTGCCTTCGGATTTCGTCATTCGTCATTCGGATTTGCCTCACCCCTGTCCGAGCTTCTTCGACTTATCCGTGGCGGCGCGTACGGCGCTCATGAGCGTTCCGCGCAGTTTGCCTTTTTCGAGTTCGTGCAGGCCTTCGATCGTCGTCCCGCCGGGGCTGGTCACCATGTCCTTGAGCGCGCCCGGATGCAGGCCGGTTTCGAGCACCATTTTGGCGCTGCCGAGCAAAGTTTGCGCAGCCAGCCGGGTCGCCACGTCCCGCGGCAGACCCGAGGCCACGCCGCCATCGCTCAAGCCTTCGATCACCAGATATGCATAGGCGGGTCCGCTGCCGCTGAGACCGGTGACAGCGTCGAGGAGGGCTTCCTTTACTTGGAAGGCGATGCCGACCGAGGAAAATAACTGTTGGGCGAGTTCGGCGTCTTCGGGAAGGGCGGTCTTCGCGGGTGCGTAAGCGGTGGCCGAAGCTCCCACGAGGGCCGGGGTATTGGGCATCACTCTGATCAACCGCGCGCCGGTGCCCAGAGTGGATTCCAACTTCGCCAGCGGTACGCCCGCGGCGATTGAAATCAACAGATGCTTCGGGGAAAACCGGTCTTTCACCTCCGTTAAAACCGGGACGACATAGTCGGGTTTAACCGCCAGAATCAGGATTTTTGCGAAGTCAGCGACCTCCGAGTTGGATGCGGTGGCCTTCGCTCCCGTCTCTTTTGTGAATGCGTTACGGGCGCCTTCGGAAGGATCGCTGGCGAGGATATGCTTCGGATCAGCCAATCCGGCGTGGACGAATCCGCGGGCGAGGGCGGCGGCCATCCGGCCGGCCCCCAGGAAGCCAATGGTCAGCTTGGACGGCATGGCTCACAATTAACAGGCGAGCCCGGGCGGCGGAAGCGAAAACACTTGTCAATCCCGGTTGCCGTCCATGCAAAAATGAGGCAGAATATTACAGCCGGGGCGCGCTTTCGGTAATTTGCATTTGAATGTTGTCGAGCGAATCGCGGTTTAAATCTATAGACCTGATGAAACACTTCTTCCTGACCATCGCGGGGACCCTGGCCATTGCCCTCTCCGCGTGGGCGCAAACTTCCACTCCCGCCGCTCCTGCAACGCAGCGCGAAGAGTCCGTCAAATCCATCGATCACGGACCGATCGCGCCGGGCGCCGCCGATGGCCAGATTGCCTTCGCCGTTGCCAAAATGCTGGAGAAGGAACATTACTCGCGGCAACGCTTCAACGACTCCATGGCGAGCCGTTTCCTCGATCGCTACATGGATTTGCTCGACCCGCAGCATGTCCATTTCACGCAGCAGGACCTGGCGGATTTTGAGCAGTATCGGACCAACCTTTCCCAGATGACCATCGGCAACGCGCGTAACGCGAGCGCGGCCGCGGGTTGCGAGGTCTTCAACCGGTTTCTGGAACGCATCAAGCAGCACGTCACCTACGTCCAGGACACGCTCAAGAACGAAAAGTTCGATTTCACCACCGATGACCGCATCGTGGTGAACCGCCACGAGCAGCCTTATCCGAAGGACCTCGCGGAAGCGAAGAAGCTTTGGCGCGACCGCCTGCGCTTTGAGTACTTGCAGGAAAAACTGGCAAAACAGTCCGCCAAGACGTCGAAGCCCGCGAAGGACGCCAAACCCGAGGCCGCCAAACCCAAAGGCAAGCCCAAGACCGAATCCGAGGAAATCGTGGACACGCTCAGCCATCGTTATCAACGAAACCTGCGGGCTTTCGAAGAGTGGGACAGCGATGATGTGCTGCAGATTTATCTGACCGCCATGGCGCGGGTTTATGATCCGCATTCGGATTACATGGGCCACGCCCAGCTCGATAGTTTCGCCATCAGCATGAACTTGAGCTTGTACGGCATTGGGGCCGAGCTTATTTCGGAGGATGGCTATTGCACCATCCGCCGGCTGATGCCCGGCGGCCCCGCGATCAAGAGCGGGAAGCTCAAGGAAAACGATCGCATCGTCGCGGTGGCGCAGAGCAACCAGCCGCCGGTGGACGTCATCGAGATGAGCCTCAGCAAGGCGGTCCAGTTGATCCGCGGTCCCAAAGGAACGGAAGTCCGGCTCACGATTCTGCCGGCGGGAGATACCGCCACGCCCACGGTGTTGAGCCTGGTGCGTGACAAGATTCCGCTCGAAGACGCGGCGGCCAAGGCGAAAGTGATCGAGACAAGTTCAGTCAATGGTGAGCCGACGCGCATCGGCGTGATTGACCTGCCGTCCTTCTATACGCCTTTCGATGTCGGCGATCCCAAGCGCGTGGACGGCGAACCGTCTCCGGCCTATGGCAAAAGCGCCACGGCGGACGTCGCGCGGCTGCTAAAGAAGTTCAAGCAGGAGAACGTTCGCGGCGTCATTCTCGATTTGCGCCGGAATGGCGGTGGTTCCCTCGAAGAAGCCATCCGGCTCACCGGCCTGTTCATCAAGAACGGCCCGGTGGTGCTCGTAAAAAACGTGGATGGCAAGGTGCAGGAAGACGACGACCGCGACAGTGGCGTCGCTTATGACGGGCCCCTGATGGTGCTTACGAGCCGTTTCAGCGCATCCGCCTCGGAAATCGTGGCCGGAGCGCTGCAGGATTATGGCCGGGCCGTGATTGTGGGTGATGCCTCCACGCACGGCAAAGGCACGGTCCAGAGCGTGAATCCGCTGCGTCCGCGGCTCAACGTGCCGGATGACATGCTCGCTAATGATCCGGGCGCGCTGAAGTTGACCATCCGCAAGTTTTATCGCCCGAGCGGTGGCTCGACCCAGTTGAAAGGTGTGGTCCCCGATCTGATTCTGCCGTCGCCGATCAATGAATCGAAGGAAGTCGGCGAAGCCTCGCTCGATAATCCCCTGGAGTGGGACACGATTGACGCGGCCGCATTTGAGCGTCTCAATCTCGTGGCGCCTTACGTGGATGGGTTGAAAAAGCTATCGGAGGAGCGCCGCGCCACCAACAAGGAGTGGGCCTATGTGAACGAGGACATCGAACGCACACGCAAAGCGCTCGCCGACAAAACCATCTCGCTCAATGAGCAGGTCCGCCTGAAGGAAAAATCCGAGGACGAAGCGCGCCAGAAGTCCCGCGACAAGGAGCGCCTGGCTCGCAAGAGTTCGCCCGAGGTGGTGCATGAATTGAGTCTCAAGCAAACGGATGAGCCCGGTCTGCCGGCACCCGCGCCGCAGACCAACTCCGTGAGCGCCAAAGTGACTTCGGGCGTCACCAACGTGGCCAAAGCGGGCGGCACGGAAGCGGATGTTGATGCCGACGATGAAAAGGCGCCCGCGGTGGACGCCGCCCTCATCGAAGGTGAACACATTCTTTTGGATTATCTCGCCGCCCTTTCCAAGGGTGGCGTTCTGACCGCGGGACAGAGCGGGCATACTTCCAACGCCCAATAAGTTCAGCACCGTGAAAACCCTGTTGCTCACATTGGCCCTGTGTGCCTGCGCGGGCGCTACGGCGATCGCGCAATCGGATCAGATCATCCTGAAGCGGGCCAAGGAACAGCGGGATCAGAACAACGTCCGCCAGGGCGTCGCGCCGCCCACGCAACAGCCGGCGCCGGCGTCGGCTTCCTCGACCACGCCCGCGAGTACGGCCCCGGCGCCGTCGCAGTCCATGATCAACTTCAGGACGGACCTCGCGACCATCAAGGCGAACGATTCGGTGACGACGGATACCAAGCAGCGTCTCACCCGCGAGTTGCTGGCCATGGCGCAGACCGGTTCCAAGCCCGCCCCGGCCTCGGCGAACAAAGTGGTCGAGGGACTGGCAAATTCCCAGACGGTGAAGCCTTTGAGCAGCTCCAACCTCGGCCGGGTGGTGCAGGAATTGGATGCGGTGTTGAATCCCGGCAAGTATCCCGCCGCGAAACTCGATGCCATTTACGACGACATCCAGGCCGTCCTCGTGAACAACGGCATGAGCCGCAACGACGCCGTGAAGGTCGTTGCCGACATAAAGACGGTTTCCACCGAAGTCCGCAGCACCGCGACGAAGTGAGCGAGGAAGATCGGAGGCGGCGAAAGATTCAGGCCCTTTCCTTGGTTCCCGGTCGAAGGGCTTCGAACCTTTACTGAATTCGGTATTCGGATTTCTTTCGTCATTCGACATTCGTGCTTCGTCATTTCCCCACGTCCACCCCTTGAATCCTGCTCAAATGGGGCCATAGTAAGATGGTTGCTATGAGCAATGCTGTTGATTTGCGGAAGCTGCTCGAAGGCTGGCCGTACGACCCCGAGCACGATGCCCGCATTATTTTGGTAGGCGAAGGGAGGAGTGTCCTTCAGGTAAGAACTCCCCTCGGCATCGAACAATATGAATTGCAAGGCCGCCCCGACGGCGCGCGGCCGCACGGGATGGAGTCCGCGCTGGAGTATCAGCTCCGCCGACTGGAAGAGGAAAGGGCCGCCGGCCGCGGCGACCGTTTTCAACTCACGCCGCAGCATTGCGCCGAGCTTTTTAACGAGGGAATGCTCTTCTACCTCCGTTACGTTCGTCTCTTCCAACTGAAAGACTGGGCCCGGACAGTCCGGGATACAGATCGCAATCTGCGCGCCTTCGATTTCATCCGCCGTTACGCGCGACGCGAGGAGGACCAGCACTTCCTCGAAAAGTGGCGTCCTTACGTGCTCCGCATCAACGGCAGCGCCTCCGTCATGCTCGAACTCGAACGCCCCGCGCACGACCGCGCCCTGGAACTCGTCCGCGACGTGATCACGAAAATCGAAAACCTGGAGGAACTGGACGACGAAACTTTCCGCTTCGAGCGCGAGCGCTCATTGACCGCGCTCAAGGAACTGGAAACCCAGATCCGCAAGCATCGCCCCTTGTCCGAGCTCGAGCGCCTCGAGGACGAACTCCGCCGCGCGATCGAGACCCAGGAATTCGAACAAGCCGCGCGCCTCCGCGACCGCCTGAAGGTCCTGCGCCAGGTGTGTTAAGGCGGAGGTCGCACGTTTCCAAATTGGAAACTTTATACTCTCTCTACAGCACCACGCCCGGTCGGCAGGCTGTTTTGCAAAGCCGAAAATTTACTTCTTCAACTTCCCGAAAATCTGGTTCGCTTCTTCGAGGGTTTCCTTCGAGCCGATGTCGAACCACAGGCCGGGGACTTTCCAGGTGTGCACGGGGGTGCGCGTGTAGAGCCACTGAACGAGGCGGCCGGGTTGGTCGGGGTTGTTGCCTTCGGCGACGTATTGCTTGATCAGCGGCAGCGTTGATTTCGGATAGTAGTAGAGCGCGATGCCGGTGAGGGTGCTGGTGGGTTGCTTCGGTTTTTCCTCGAAGAACGTGATTTTGCCTGCGGTATCGAGGGTGATGGAATTGTATTTTTTAATTTGTTCCAGATCGCCGACGTCGTAAACGGCCAGGACCGGCGTCTTTTTCTCGCGGCAGACGCGGCCGAATTCGGTGAGCTTGTCGCTGAAGAGGTTGTCGCCAGCCACGACGATCAGGTCGTCATCAATCTTTTCTTTATTGAGGACGAGATTCATGTCGCCGATGGCGCCGAGCTTGTTGGAGTCGTCGGTGGAGCCGTCATTGACGACGGTAAAATTGAGTTTCGATTTGGTCGCGCGGTAGTTGTCGGCCCACTTTTGGAAATGGTCGGCGAATTTCGCGTTGGTGACTACGTAGATGCGGTCGATTTCAGTGATGGGGGCGAGATTATCCAGCACGTAATCGATCATCGGCTGGCCCGCGACGGGCAGCAGCGGTTTGGGCTGGGTGAGCGTAAGCGGGTAAAGGCGGGTTGCGTAACCGGCGGCTAAAATAATTACTTTCATGATTTAACGGTCATTTATCCTCAAAGAGTCCAGGCGCAATCTGCCGCGCCAGTTCCTGGCAGCGGGCCAAAATGCCCTCGGCAGATTCGCACTGCAACGCGAAGTCCGCAAGTTCCCGCGCCTCGGGCATTTTCAGGCGGCGGATCAAAAATTTCACCGGCGACAACAACGACGGCGCGATGCTCAACTCGTCCACACCCAATCCGAGGAGCAACGGCGCGAGCACGGGATCGCCCGCCATCTCGCCGCACACGCTTACTGGTATGTTTCGCCCATGCGCGGCGTCCACCGTGGCTTTGATGAGACGCACGATGGCGGGGTGGGTCGGCTCGTAAAGATGCGCGATCTTTTCGTTCATCCGATCCACGGCCAGCGAATACTGAATCAGATCGTTGGTGCCGATGCTGAAAAACTTCAGATGTTTTGCGAGCGAATCAGCCACGATCACCGCGGACGGGGTTTCGATCATCGCGCCCACGGCGATGTTTTCGTCGAAGGGTTTGCCTTCGCGCTTCAGTTCGGCTTTGTATTCCTCGAGCAGCGCGTTGGCCTGCCGCAATTCGTCCAGACCCGAAATCATCGGGTACATCAGCTTGATGTTGCCGACGGCGCTGGCGCGCAGGATGGCGCGCAGGTGCGAGCGGAACAGATCACGCTCCTGCAGGCAAAACCGGATCGCGCGCCAGCCGAGAAAGGGATTCATCTCGTTGGGCACTTCGCTGTTCGGCAGGAGTTTGTCGCCGCCCAGGTCGAGCGTGCGAATCACCACCGGCATCGGCTTGAGAGTTTCGGCCACCTGGCGGTACGCGGTGTATTGCAGTTCCTCGTTCGGCAGGGTGTCGCGATTGAGGAACAAGTATTCGGTCCGGAAAAGTCCCACGCCTTCCGCGCCGCTGGTCTTCACTTCCGCGGCATCGGACGCCTGCTCGATGTTGGCCGACAGCATGACGCGCCGTCCGTCGATCGTGACGGCCGGCTGATTCTGCACGTCGCGGAGCTTTTCCTGCAGGTTGACCTGTTTCTGCAAGAGCTGGCCGTATTGGAAAAGCGTCTGGTCGGTCGGATTGACGATGACCGTGCCGCTGAGACCATCCAGGAGAGCGTATTGCCCGGTCTCCAGGCGCGTGCTTATGTCGTGCAGGCCGACCACCGCCGGGATGCGCAACGACCTTGCCATGATGGCCGTGTGCGAAGTCTTGCTGCCGACGTCCGTCGCGAAACCGAGCACATGGTTTTTGTCCAATTGCGCCGTGTTCGACGGGGTGAGGTCGTGGCTGATGATGATGCACGGCTCCTTGAGATGGCGGAGATCCACCTCGGGGTCGCGGCCGAGCAAATTGTTCAAAACGCGCGACGTGACATCGCGGAGGTCCGCGGCGCGTTCGCGGAGATATTCATCCTGGATCGCGGCCAGGCTTGCGGCGTAGCGTTCGGCCACGACGTGGAAGGCGTGCTCGGCATTGGACTTTTTTTCGCGGATGAGACGCACCACTTCATCCAGCAGCACGCGATCTTCCAGGACGAGCAGATGGGCCTCGAAGATGCCGCTTTCCTCGGAGCCCATGGCGGCGCCGACCTTGCGCTGGATTTCGAGCAGTTCCTGGCGGGTTTGGGCGAGGGCGCGTTCGAGGCGGTTGACCTCTTCCTCGAGGAGGGCTTCGGCGAGGATGTGTTCGGTGATGCCTGGCCGGTGGCGGCTCAATACGAGAATCCTCCCGCGGCAGACTCCGGCAGATACCGGAATGCCCCGGAAGACCTGTTCCCCCTTCGGCTGCGGTTCTGGCATCGCCCTGTTTTGTAGCGAAAGACTTCCCCCATGGGAAGCACCAAGTTCCAAGGACCCGCCTTCGCGCGGGCGCTTGGGCGCGGCAAGCCAGGGAAGCACCAAGAACCAAGATCCAAGAACCAGAGAAACTCCAAGCACCAAACTTCAACTTCGATGGGCGCGCGGGGTCAATTGGCACGCTGCCGGAAAAGAAGTCACGCTGGCTATCAACGAACAAACAAAAACCTCAAGGAACGACAAGGCGGTTGGTAACGCCGTCTGGAAGTTGAACTGTGAGATTGGTGCAACGGTTTACGCTGCCGTCGCCAAGGAGTGTATGCCCTTCGTATTTGTGCACTTCCCGATTCCAACCAATGGCGGTGCCGCCAACCAGCTGCACAGTTCTGGTGCCGGCAACCGGAGAGTTCGTGATATTCCTATCTCCCGAGAGGAGGCTCGATCCATTGCCGCCCTTCGCGTCAACATTGATGAAATAGCTCAGATTGTTATCAGTGATTTCCACGCTAAAATTCGTCGCGTAGCGCCGCTTCGTATCTTCCGGGCAAAGCAGAACTTTCGGAGCATTCAATTCGTTGGATAACACCGCGAAGTGAACGTAAGCCTGGCCGCTTGCCGTCAATTGCAGAGTGCCGCCGTTCGTGGCTGATACTTCCATGGGGAAATGCCCATCGTTATCCACGGCAAAAGTCCTGAAGGCCAGCCCGATCTGCATCAATTGATTGGCGCAACTGACGGGGCTGGATCTGGCCTTCAATTTTTTGAGGTAGCCGGGCAACCACAAACCAAACAGCACCGTCAGGCAAAAAACAACGGCGAGCAGTTCTTTAAGGGTGAAAGCGCGAGTGAGTCGGTCTTTTCGAGTATTCTTTGCAATAAGCATTTGACCAGGAATTCCAAAAGGTCAGCGCTTTTCGAACAGCCGCCTTCCCTCCAAAGATTGATAGGCCGATACGCCCGCTTTGCCAATCTTCATCACGATCCAATTTCCATTAGACAAGCCCCACTTCACGTTCCAAATTCCAACCATGGTTGCTACCAATTCGACAATGCTGCCTCTCGGCACGCACGCGCCTGATTTTAGTTTGCCGGACGTGCATGGCAAAATGGTTTCCCTCGCGGACTTCAAGGGCTCGCCCGCGTTGTTCGTGGCGTTCATCTGCAATCATTGTCCGTACGTGAAACACCTTCGCGCCGGGCTCGCGCAAATTGGCCGCGATTATTTGCCGCAGGATGTCGCGGTGGTCGCGATCAGTTCGAACGATGTTCAAAACTATCCGGACGACAGTCCGGCCCACATGGCGCGCGAAGCGAAGACGGCAGGCTACCTGTTTCCATATTTGTACGACGAATCCCAGGAGGTCGCGAAAGCCTATCGCGCGGCTTGCACACCGGATTTTTATGTGTTCGATGGCGAGCAACGCCTGGCTTATCGCGGGCAATTGGATGAGAGCCGTCCGGGAAACGGTTTGCCGGTGACGGGGAAGGATATTCGGGCGGCGTTGGATGCGATACTGGCGGGCAAGGAGGTTGCGGCGGTGCAGAAGCCGAGTATTGGGTGCAATATTAAATGGAAGCGGGGCAATGAGCCGGATTATTTTGGGTGAGGGATTACGAGGCAGAAATCTGCCCCGTGAACCCATGAACCGTTTTGGAGCAACCCCATTGCGAATTTATTTTTAAATTGCACAAACCGGCTTTTATTGGGGTTTTCGCCGTATTTGGAGATAAGCAGAAAACCAAAGCACATTCTTTCCACCTGTCCTCTCACCCCATGGACGCCGCCCCGCCCAAACCCAAACAGCGCCGCTGGCCGTGGGTGGAGGGCGTTGCGTTGATCGTCGTTAGTGTTGCGATTTGGTTGATTTTCCCATTGGACAAGATTGAGAACGGGGATGCCGGGTATAGGCGCCTGCTGCGATATCACGAAATACGCGGATCGCGGCACCGCTTCGTTAGCTCCCTGCCAAGACCTCTCCAAGAGCATTCCGAAATTTTGTGGTCCGGGGCTTATTCCCGTTATGAACGCCAATTCGATGTGCTCTGGACCAACGCTTCGATTGCAAAGGTCGAAATCGTTTTCACCAATATGCCAGGGTCTTTCAGCAACGCCGGTGCATTGCTGCCAGACGACGAAATCAAGAAGCAACTCTCTGCAATAGTGCCGGACCAGTACTACCATCCCATCTACGGCCTCCTTTCCCACCCGGCTGCGGACATTGTCTTCGTGGAAATCTTTTGCCGCACGAAAGACGTTCCCGCCTTTCAAGCTGCCCATGGAGCGTCAAACGACGTGGAGGTCTATAAGGGGCCAGATTATGTAATGCGTCCCTGATAGATGAGTGCTCACGGAGTATTGTTCAGCGTAAACATTAGTGATAACTACAGGCCACTGCGATGCACGAAAAGGCGGTAACAGTCGGGTTGAAAGTTTTACACATGGCGAACCCAAGGTTGCTCGATGCGAGCAACCTTGGGCTGGAGGACGCAATCCCGTTGGAATTGGGGACTTTTCTGAAATTCGCGTTAACGTGAAAGTTAGTTTGAACTGGCCACAAAACCCAGAAAACCACCCATTTCTGACGTTTTATTGCCCATTTGTCCTGGTATAAAGTAATTCGGATTAAATTAAATCTGCGGCTGTTGCTTCTGCTGGCCTCGCTGACGACGTCTCCGAGAGCCTCCCTTCGTTGCAACATAATGTCAGTTAATCGGTTGTGGGGTCTGCGCAGTGCTGCTTGGCTTCAATAGTTTAGCGAGTTTAATAGTCTTGACCCCCTTGGGAGCGATTTCTTACGCTCAAGGCTTGTTAGGCAACATTCATGTTTGCGCAAGTTAAGAGCCTGTTTTCCAATGATATTGGGATAGACCTCGGGACGGCAAATTCCCTCGTGTACGTACGTGACCGCGGGATTGTTTTGCGAGAGCCCTCGGTCGTCGCCATTCAAGCAGGCACCACCAACGTTTTGGCGGTCGGCGACGAAGCCAAACGGATGCTGGGACGCACCCCCGGAAACATCGTGGCGATCCGCCCGATGAAAGATGGCGTGATCGCGGATTTCGAGATCACAGAAGCCATGCTCCGGCACTTCATTCAGAAAGTACACCATCGGAAGCTGATTGCTCCGCGGGTGGTGGTGGCGGTGCCTTCGGGAATCACCGAAGTGGAAAAGAGAGCAGTAAAGGACTCCGCGACTCATGCCGGTGCGCGGGAGGTCTATTTGATTGAACAACCCATGGCTTCGGCCATTGGCGTTGGTTTGCCGGTGCATGAGCCGGCGGGAAATATGATCGTGGACATCGGCGGGGGGACCTGCGAAATCGCAATTATCTCCCTAGCCGGAATCGTCTATTGCCGCAGCCTGAGGGTGGGCGGGGACGAATTCGACGAGACGATCGTTGCGCACATGAAGCGTGCCTATAACCTAATGATCGGTGAACGCACAGCGGAGGAGATCAAGATTCGCGTAGGATCGGCTTTTCCGCTGGAGCAGGAATTAACTATGGAACTCAAGGGCAGGGATCTCAGTGCCGGTCTGCCGAAAACGCTGACCGTCCGTTCGGAGGAAATCCGGGAGGCCCTGCAAGAACCGCTTTCGAGCATTTTGGAGTCCATCCGCATCACGCTGGAACGTTGTCCGCCCGAATTGTCAGCCGACCTGGTTGACCGCGGCATCGTGATGGCCGGCGGCGGGGCGTTGTTGCGCGGTATTGACCGGCTGGTATCCGAAGAGACGGGCCTGCCGGTGCATATCGCCGACGATCCCCTCTGTGCAGTGGCCGAGGGCACGGGCCGCGTGCTGCAAGAACTCCAATTCCTCAAGCGAGTCTCCACCAACTCCAAGTAGTTAGCTCCCACCTGTCGCACTGACAGAACTTGAAACGCCCGCATTACGTTGCGCTGGGCTTGGTAGTGGTGTTGACGCTGACAATTTTGAATCTGCCGGCGGGAGCGACCACCCGCCTGAAGCTGGGCTTGAGCAGCCTGTTCCTGCCGCTTTTCGGCCTGACGGGCGCCGTCCAGCAATCCCTCGGTGGCGCCGGGGATGTCCTCACCTC
The DNA here is from genome assembly GCA_964448135.1 of uncultured Verrucomicrobiota bacterium. Lineage (GTDB taxonomy): Bacteria > Verrucomicrobiota > Verrucomicrobiia > Limisphaerales > UBA8199 > CAYUVH01. Next base: position 211,223 of record CAYUVH010000022.1, read on the forward strand.
CCGCTCCGAACTTCTCCGCCAGAACGAAGCTCTCCGTCGCGAAAACCAGGAACTCCGCCGCCAGACCCAGGATTACAACACTCTCTTCGCCGAAAACGACCGCCTGCGGGCGCAGGTGGGCTGGAAGGCCCGCCAGCGTGATGCCACTCGTTACAAGCTGGCGAAGGTCGTTATTCGTGACCCGGCGAATTGGTGGCGCACGGTGCAAATCAATCTTGGCAGCCGCGATGGCATCCGTACGAATCAGACCGTCGTCACTTCGGAAGGACTCGTCGGGCGCATCGAATCCGTCGCGCTTACCCGGTCGCAGGTTGTCCTGCTCGGTGATCCGGCCTGCAAGGTTTCCGCGCGCGTGGACAGTCCCGGCGCGAATAGCCGAGGGCGCGACACGGGCATCATCGGCGCCTCGGGGCCGCTGCAAGTGGACTATGTTGAACTGTCCAATCTTTCGCCGAACGCGGATCTCAAGCCAGGCCAGATTGTGCGCACCAGTGGCATCGGCGGTGTTTTTCCCGAGGACATTGTAATCGGGACCATTCTCGATTTGCGCACCGCCGAGTATGGCCTCTACCAGGTGGCGCGCGTGAAGCTGGCGGCCAAGCTCAACGCCCTTGACGAAGTCTGGGTGATCACCGGCCCATGAACCTCTTCAACACCATTTTCCTGCTGGCTGTCACGCTGCTCGCCGTGTTCTGGAGCGCGGCGTTCCAAGGCATTCGGAATATTTTTGGCGCGCAGGTGGATCTCCTCCCGGCGCTGATTGTCTATGCCAGCCTGCGCGGCAGTCTGGGGACCGTCGCCATGGTTGCGCTCGTGGGCGGTCTCGGTTTCGATTCCCTCTCGGCCAATCCGCTCGGTGTCAGCGTGCTGCCGCTGTTTATCGTGGGCTTTCTGATTCATTCGCAACGCGAGCTCGTGCTGCGCGATCAGACGTACGCCCAGCTTGTGCTCGGCCTCGCCGCCAGCGCGATCATTCCGGTGTGCACCCTTATGTTTCTGCTTACGACCGGCCGCAACCCCTTGATCGGCTGGGGCACGCTATGGCAACTCGTCGTAATGGCCGTGGGCGGCATGCTGGCGACGCCGTGCATTTTTATTTTGTTCGACTGGCTGCGCCGTCTCTTTATGCACCAAGGCGGAATGTCGAACAGCTTCCGCCCCGATCGCGAAATCCGCCGCGGCAGATAGCCATGCGACCTTTTAACTTTTTAACCTTTTAACTTTGTAACCAACTCCCCGTGCTGGTTTTTGACCAACTGAAGAAGAACGACCCCGAGCTGCGCCTCCTCGCGCTGATGGTGCTCGGCGGGTTGTTGCTTCTGCTGGCCGGGTTGTGGTGGACGCAGATCGTCTCCACCCGTGAGTACCAGGCGTCGCTGGAATTCCAGACCTTCCGCACGGTCCGCACGCCTGCCCTCCGCGGCCAGATCCTCGACGGCAGCGGCACCAACGTGCTGGCCGGAAACCGCCCCCGATATGATTTGAATCTCTACCTCGAGGACCTGCGCGGTGAATTTCAGGCGCAGTACACCCGGATGCGGCCGGTGCAATTGGTCACAAACCGTTCCCTGTTCAGCCGGCTGTTGTTCCAGCCGGCGACGGTGCGCACGCAATTCGTCCGACTGAAGAGCGACCAGTTGGAGGCCTTGAAGACGGCCGCCCGCTACTGCGCCGCCAGCAATATCGTGGCGCAGATCAGCAACTGCCTGAGCCAGCCCATCACGCTCGACGCGGCCGCCTTCACTTCGCACTACAAGCGCCAGCTCGCGCTGCCGTTCCCGCTCCTGATTGATTTGACTCCGGCACAGGTGGCGCGTTTTGAAGAAAACTCCGCGCACATCAAGGGCGCCGAGCTCGACGTCCAGGCGATTCGCCAATATCCCAACGGTTCGGTGGCCGCCCATGTGCTAGGCCGGTTGCAAAAGGACAATGATTCCGTGGAAGGCGAGGAAGCCTTCTTTTCCTATCGGATGGATGATTACAAGGGACTCGTCGGCATCGAAGCCGGGCTCGACCGCGAATTGCGGGGCGTGGCGGGCGTGAAAAACGTGCAGGTAAACAATGTCGGCTACCGGCAGACCGAGACGCTCGTCCCGGCGGTGCCCGGCGCCAATGTGGTTCTCACGATTGACCTGGCCATTCAACGGGTGGTGGAAACCCAATTGCAAAAGCTGAAGCTCCACGGTGCGGTCGTGGTCATGGATGCGCGAAATGGCGACATCCTCGCCATGGCGTCGAATCCAACGTTTGATCCAAATCTCTTTGTCCCGGTGATTCCGCCGGCGGAATGGAAGCGCATCAACGACGTGGGCGCGGAAAAGAATCGCGCGACGCAGGAGAATTATCACGCCGGTTCCATTTTCAAACCGGTGGTCGGCCTCGCCTGCCTGGAAGCCGGACTGGACCCTCTGGCTACCATTTATAATCCGGGCTACATCGTCGTGGGCAACCGGGCGACGCATGACCTGGCTGCGCCGGGATTGTATAACTTTCGGAACGCGGTCAAGCATTCGTCGAACACCTACTTCATCACGAATGGCATCCATGTGGCCGGGATCGCCAACATCGTGAAGCTGGGTGAGCGGTTTCATTTCGGCGAGCGGATCGGTTTGCCCACGCGGCAGGAAACAGCCGGAATTTTCCCCAGCCTCAGTCGCGTTACCTCGTCGCGCTGGCGCGACGGCGACACCGCGAACTTGTGCATTGGCCAGGGGGAGATTGACGTCACGCCTTTGCAGATGGCAGTCGTCACCACCGCCATTGCCAATGGCGGGACCGTCTTCTGGCCGCGGCTCATCAAACGCATCGAGCCTGCCGATCCGTCCACCGCAAATGAACCGATTGCCTATCCGGAGGGAAAGGTGCGCAGCAATCTCAACGTCAAAGCGCGCAATTTGCAAATTCTGAAGGAAGCGATGCTGGCGGATGTGGAAGACTCCGACGGTACGGGCGCGAAGGCCGCGATCCCGGGATTTCGGATTTGCGGCAAGACGGGCACCGCCGAGGTCAAGAACGAGAGAAACGTCATGACCGGGCGGACCACGTGGTTCATCTCCTTCGCCCCGTATGAAAGCCCGCGTTACGCCATGGTGGTGATGGTCGAGGAGGCTGCCTTCGGCAGCACCTTCTGCGTGCCGATGACCCGCGATATCTACAAGGGCATCCTGGAGATCGAGAGCAAGGCCACCCAACGTCCGCCGCCGCTGGCGAGGGCGAACTGAGCATGAGCACACTGAACCTCAACGAAAGCCACCCGCGCCTCGATCGTGTGCAAACGATGGCGGTGGCCGGGCTCATGCTGGTGGGTGCGTTTTTCGTTTACAGCGCGACCATGGCGAACGAGTCCGCCGCGATTGCACCCTGGTACAACCAAAGCTGGGTGCGGCAGATTTTCTGGTACGGTGTCGGCGGCGGCGCGGCCATCGCGATGTGCATCATTGATTACCGTTCCATCGCGCGCTGGGCCCTGGTCGCGTACGTCATTTCCATCCTTCTGCTGGTTGCGGTGCTGATACCGGGGATCGGCAGCACTCACGGTTGGGGCGCGCGCCGGTGGTTCGACCTGGGACTGCTGAGCCTGCAGCCATCCGAGTTCGCGAAGCTGGCGGTGATCCTCGCGCTGGCCAATTATCTCAGCCAGCCGTCCGAGGAATTGCGTTCGCCCGGGCCTTTGTTGAAATCACTGGGTTTTATCGTCCTGCCTTTTCTTCTGATCATGAAGGAGCCGGACCTGGGTTCGGCGCTGGTGCTTCTGCCCACCGGCCTGGCGATGATGTTCGTCGCCGGTGTGCCGCGGCGCTATCTGCTCTGGCTGATGGCGGTCGGGGGAATTTTGGGAGCGCTGCTCCTGGTGGACGTGCTTTTTGCCCCGCCGAACTGGCGGATCAAATTGGAGGATTACCAGCGCAAGCGCCTGATGGTTTACCTGGGAATTCCATTTGCCGTGCCGGAGGGCGCCACAACGGCGGAGCGGGCGCGTCTGCGGGAACAATGGCGCAATTCAATTTACAACGTGGAACAAGCGGCCATCTCCGTCGGCTCGGGTGGGCTGACGGGCAAAGGGTGGCGGCAGGGGACCCAGAATTCACTGGGCTATCTGCCGCGCGCCGTGGCGCATAACGACTTCATTTTCTCCGTCATTGCCGAGGAGAAAGGATTCGTCGGCAGCGTGACTGTGCTCACGCTTTACGGCCTGGTTCTCTTTAGCGGAATCAGGATCGCCGGCCAGGCGCGGGATCGCCTGGGAAGGTTGCTGGCAGCGGGCATTGTGGCCCTCCTGTTCAGCCACATCTTCATCAATATCGGTATGAACATCCGCATCATGCCCGTAACGGGCGTACCGCTCCCGCTGTTATCCTACGGCGGCTCGTCGGTGCTCGGCTCGTTACTCGCCCTGGGCCTGCTGCAAAACGTACACCTCCATCGTCGGACTTATTAATTATGAGTGAAAAATTCTCCCGTCGCCGTCGCGGCGGCATGCGGTTTCGCCCCTCGCGCGGCATCGGCCAGGGACCGCAGCAACAACAACAAAAACCGGACCGCGACGCCACGCAGGCGCGCGCCGAGGTGATTCACGGCGCCGGCATGCCGGAAAAGGTCTATGACCAGCGCCACAAGCAGGAAATCGAGCGCGCCGAAAACATCGCCGCCGGTCTCCCGCCCGAGGGGCCGCGCGAACCCGTCGAGGCCGTGCCCGATAATCATCCCCCGCCGCCGCCGCGGGAGCCCGAGAAGCCCTTCGCGCCCGTCACGGTTCGCGAACCTTCCCGTGGCATCGTGGACAGCATCCGCAACGCGGCGAGCTCCCTCGTCAAAAAGGTGCAGCGGCTCATCAAGCCGGTAAAGCGCACCCACAAGGAAGTGATCATCAACGCGGAAACGCTGGAGACGCGCGTGGCGGTTTCCGAGGAAGGCCGGCTGGAGGAATTCAACATCGAGCGCACCACCGAGGAACGCCTCGTCGGCAGCATCTTCAAGGGCAAGGTCCGCAATCTGGAAGACGGACTGAAGGCTGCGTTCGTGGACATTGGCTTCGAAAAGAATGCCTTCCTGCATTACTGGGACATCGTGCCCAGCAGCCTGGATCACAACGTCGAAATCGTCGAACGCGAGGGCCGTCGCCGCGAGAAGCCGAAGATCACGCAGAAGGACATCCCGCGCGTTTATCCGCCCGGCAGCGAAATCATTGTGCAGGTCACCAAGGGGCCCATCGGCACCAAGGGCCCGCGCGTGACCACCAACCTCGTGCTGCCCGGCCGCTATCTCGTGCTGTTGCCCGGGTCGGATCAAAGCGGTATTTCGCGCAAGATCGAGAACCCGCAGGAGCGCCAGCGCCTCAAGAAGATCCTGCGCGAAATGTCCATTCCCGAAGGCATGGGCGTGATCATGCGCACCGCCGGCGAAGGGCAGCAGTCCCGCTACTTCGTGCGCGACCTCGCCCTACTACTCGACGAGTGGAACCAGGTGCAGGAGAAAATCAAAACCAATCCGCCCGCGACCTGTGTCTTCCAGGAACCCGACCTGATCGAGCGCACGGTGCGTGACTTCCTTACGGAAGATGTGGAGCGCATTGTGGTGGACAGCCCGAAAGCGTGCGACCGCATGCGCGAGATGATCAACAAGATCTCCCGTCGCTCAGCGGACAAGGTGAAGCTGTACGCGGACGCACAACCGATCTTCGATCGCTTCGGCATCACGCGCCAGTTGGAGAATGCCTTCTCGCGCCAGGTTCATCTCAAGAGCGGCGGCTACATCGTTGTGGACGAGACGGAAGCACTCGTGGCCATTGACGTAAACACCGGACGCCACAAGGGCGGCAAGGACCAGGAGTCCACGATCCTGAAAGTGAACCTCGAAGCCGCCGAGGAAATTTCGCGCCAGCTTCGCCTCCGCAACATGGGCGGCTTGATCGTGCTCGATTATATTGACATGAAATCGCGCCGCGACCAGCAGCAGGTTTATCAGCGCATGAAGGAAGGGTTGCGCCGCGACAAGGCCAAGACGCACGTGCTGCCCATCTCGCAGCTCGGCCTCATGGAAATGACGCGCCAGCGCCATTCGGAAAGCGTGCACGCGGCCGTCTATGATGATTGCCCGTATTGCAAAGGCCGCGGCAAGGTGAAGAGCGCGCTCACGATGAGCGTGGAAATCCAGCGCAAGCTCAGCGAAATCCTCAAGAAGCGCCCCCGCGACGAAAGCGACTTCCAGCTTCGCATCGTGGTGCATCCCACCATCCTCGAGCGGCTGCGCACCGAGGACGAAAAGCATCTCATCGAGATGGAGAAACGCTATTTCGGCAAGCTCTCGTTCCGGGCCGAACCCGCGATGCATGCCGAGCAGTTCAAGATTGTAAACGTCGCCACCAATGAGGAATTGGCCAGCGTCAATTGCTAGACCAATACCGCGGGATTCGGTTAAAAAAACGTACGAACAGACGGGGCCCTTACCCTGTCTGATTCGTGGCCCGGCCCATTTGCCGGCGACCATGGCGACGAACGGAAACGACGCAGTTTTGATTCCGCACAGCCGCAGGTTCAGGATGAGCCTGTGGATGTTCGGTTTTTTTGGTGCGATGGCTGCCGCCGGGGCTCCGGTGGCTCCGGTCGCTCCGGCCGGCACCAATGTTCAAAGCGGCCTGCACGATATCAAACCGCCGGTGGAGATTCCGAGTCCCTGGCCGTGGATCTGGGCGGGCATCGCGATTATCGTGCTGGCGCTGGCCGGTTGGTTCGCCTGGAAGCATTGGCGCCGGCGCAGCGAAGAAAAATCCGCGGTGCCACCTGTGCCGGCGCACATCCGCGCGCGGCAACAACTCGAAGCCGCCCTGGCGCTTATCGGAAGGCCCCGCGAATTCTGCATCCTCGTTTCCGACACGGCCCGCTCCTACCTGGAGGAGCGCTTTCAATTCCACGCCCCCGATCGCACAACGGAGGAATTCCTGTATGAACTTCGCGGCACCAGCCTCCTGCTGCCCGACCAGAAGGACAGCCTCGGTGAATTCCTGAAAAGCTGTGACCTCGTGAAATTCGCCCGCTACGAACCCGGCGAGCCCGAACTGCGCGAGCTCCACGCCTCCGCACTGCGGCTGGTGGAGGAAACCGAACCCATCGAAACCCCGGCGTCGACGGGCGTTACCTCCGCCCAACCTGCCGAACCCACCAACCGATCATGAACGAATTCACGCAGTTCAAAAAAACCGCGGACCTCCGTTCTGATTGGAGCCTGGTCCTTGGAATTTCTCTGGAGCTTGGTCCCTGGTTCCTGGTTCTTATCGCTTCGAAATGACCTTCGGCCATCCATACTGGCTCCTACTGCTCCTGGCCCTGCCGATACTGGCGTGGTTAAAAGGTGGTCGCAACGAACCGCCCGCGTTCGTTTACTCCTCCGTCCAGCTTGCCCGCAGCATCCTGAATGTCACCCGTTCCAGCTCGGGGCGGTTTCTCTCCGCCTTGCGCTGGATCGGTCTCACGTTGTTCATCATCGCGATGTCCCAGCCGCGCCTGAGTCATAGTGAGACCAAGGTCAGCGCCAGCGGCGTGGATATCGTCGTCGCATTCGATTTATCCGGTAGCATGGTGTCCCTCGATTTCCTGGTCAAAGGCGAGCGGATCAATCGTTTCAACATGGCGCGCAACGTCCTCAAGGGATTCATCGACAAGCGTCCGAACGACCGCATCGGTTTGGTCGTCTTCGCGACTGACGCCTATATCGCCACCCCGTTGACGCTCGATCACGACTTCCTGGTCTCGGATCTCGACCGCCTGGACATTGGCGCGATTGACCAAAACAGCACCGCCATCGGCTCCGGCTTAAGCACCGCGGTCAACCGCCTGCGCGATCTCAAGGCCAAAAGCAAAATCGTCATCCTCATGACCGACGGCCAGAGCAACGCCGGCAAGGTTTCCCCGCTCACGGCCGCCGAAGCCGCACAAGCGCTCGGCGTCAAGGTTTACACCATCGGCGTCGGCATGCGCGGCGAAGCGCCGATGCCCGTCGGCAGAAATCCCTTTACCGGCCAGATCATCACCCGGCCGGTGCCGGTGGATATTGACGAGGACTCGCTTGGAAAGATCGCACAGATGACCGGTGGAAAATATTACCGCGCCGACAATGCGCAGAATTTTGAGAAGATTTACGCTGAGATCGACAAACTCGAGAAGACCGAAGCCACGGTGAAGAAGTTTACCCAGCACCGGGAGCTCTTCGCCTGGATCATCGCGCCGGCGCTCGCGCTATTGTTGCTCGAGCTCCTGTTGCAGAACACAGTCTGGAGGCGGCTGCCGTGAACTTCGCGAACAAAGAAGCATTGTGGTTGCTCCTGGTGTTTCCGCCGGTGCTCGTTTTCTTTTTCTGGTGGTCGTGGCGCAAGCGCCGGGAGCTCTCCGAAAAGTTCATCCAGGCCCGGCTGCTTCCGGGGCTTACGCTGGGTCTGTCCGCCACGCGGCAAAAAATCCGGTGCGCCTGCCTGCTCGGGGCGGTTATCTGTGCCATCCTGGCATTGGCGCGGCCGCAATGGGGATTTGCGTGGGAAGAAGTGAAGCAACGCGGCCTCGATATCGTCGTGGCAATTGATACCTCCAAGAGCATGCTCGCCACCGACATCGCGCCGAACCGGCTCGCCCGCGCCAAACTCGCCGCGCTCGACCTGATGAAGCTCGCCAAGTCCGACCGCCTCGGTTTGGTTGCTTTTGCCGGCCAGGCGTTCCTGCAGTGTCCGCTCACCATTGACGACACCGCTTTCCGACAGAGCGTGGAATCGCTCGACGTTAACACGATCCCGCAGGGCGGCACAGCCATTGCCGAAGCCATCGATACCGCGGTCGCCGCCTTCAAGGAGAAGGATAATTACAAGGTGGTGGTGCTTTTCACCGACGGCGAGGACCACGATTCCGGCGCGCTCAGTGCCGCCAAACGGGCGGCGGATGAAGGGCTCCAGCTCTTCACGGTGGGGGTGGGCACGCCCGCCGGGGAATTGATTTCGATCACCGATGCCCAGGGCAAACGCGATTTCGTGCGGGACGCCGACGGTAACGTTGTAAAATCCCACCTGAACGAGACCCTGCTCGAGCAACTCGCCCGCACCACCGAATTCGGTTTCTATCTCCCGTTGCGCGGGGCCAACACCATGGATATGGTTTATCAGCGGGGGATTGCACCCCTGCCGAAAACGGATTCGAAAGAGAAGCTTGTCCGCCAGTATCTGGAGCGCTACCACTGGCCGCTCCTGGCAGCGATTATCTTTCTCATGATCGAAATGCTTTATCCGGAACGAAAACGAGGTGCGGCGCCCAAGCCGGCCGAAGCTCTCTCCAAAGTCCCGGCGGTGGCGGGTCGCGCTCTGCCGCTTGTGGTGCTGCTCGGTTTCAGTGCGGCGGCCTTGGCCTCGCCTTCCAGCGCCTTGCGCAATTACCAGTCCGGACAGTACGGCCAGGCGCTCAAGGAATACGAACAGCTCCTTAAAGGCAAAAGCACTGATCCGCGGCTTCGCTACAATGCCGGTGCCGCCGCTTATCGCGACAAACGTTTCGACGAGGCCGTGAAGCACTTTGACGAAGCCCTGGCCGCTCAAGATCTCAAACTTCAGGAGCGCGTTTACTACAATCGTGGCAATACGTTGTACCAATTGGGCGAGACCAGCCCCGACCCCAAGAAGAAGCAGGAGAGTTGGGAACGGGCCCTGCGTGATTTTCAAAGCAGCCTCAAGCTCAATTCGCAGGACGGGGACGCGAAGCACAATTACAACTTCGTAAAACAAAAGATCGAGGAGCTGAAGCAGCAGCAACAACAGCAACAAAATCAAAAGAACGATCAAAACCAGGATCAGAACAAAGATCAAAAGGATCAGCAGAACCAAGACCAGCAAAAGCAGGATCAACAGAAACAAGACCAGCAGCAGCAGGATCAGCAGCAGTCCGGCTCCAAGGACCAGCAACAGCAAAACGCCCAGCAGGACCAAAAGAAAGACGGCCAGAATCAACAGCAGCAGAAACAGCAGGCCCAGCAAAAGGACGAAAAGGACCAGCAGCAGCAGTCCCAAGCCAATCAGGGCGAAAAGAAAGATGGCCAGCCGTCCCAAGCCAGTGCCGGGGAAGGGGAGAAGAAAGATGGGCAGGAAGCGGAAGCGATGGCCGGCGTCCCCGGCCAGATGACCGCCGAGCAGGCCAGGCAATTACTCGAAGCTCAAAAAGGCCATGAGAAAATGCTCACCTTTAAGCCGGACGCCAAACCCCGCGAGTCTTCACGCGTCTTTAAAGACTGGTGACCAAAGTCAAGACATCTTCGGTAAACCCCTTGACTTTCCCCGAAAAAAAAGTGATTTAATGTGAAGATAGCCAGTTAAACGTTTAACTCATCGGGTCGTGTTCTGCTCGAAATCTAACGTAGTCTTCTGCTTCGCGGGCTCCCAGCGGATAAGTCAGGACTTTGTTTTCCCGGCCTTTTCGCGGCACTTTGAGTCGTTTTCTCTGGCTTCCCCTCCTCCTACAACCCATCGCTCCCTGAGTTTATGTTCAAACCCAGTACCTCTGCACTACTTGCTCTATCAACGTACCTGATCTGTTCTGCTTCGGCACAGACCCCGCACTTAAGTCCGCTCACAACCTTCGGCCCGAATGGCGACGGCACGATCCGTCCGGGGGATCTCAGCTATATCACCACCGGCGGCACCGAACGCGGCATCGCCTGGAATCCTGTTACAGGTCACGTCCTGGTTGCCAGCCGCAGCGATACCCAGGTGCATATCATTGACGGCGCCACTGGTGGCGACCTGGGAACGCTCGATATGTCGGGCCTTATCACCGGCGGAAATTCATCATTCAAAATCAACATGATTGCCGTCGCTGATGACGGCGCCATCTATGTGTCGAACCTCTCGAACAACGACTCTCCTCCAAAATATAACCTGTATCGTTGGGCTGATGAAAGCAGCCCGCAAACGGTGATCTGGAACGGATCGCTCAATGATGTCACCCACGGCACCACCATCAACGTAGCCGGCTATCGACGCTACGGCGACACCATCACCATTCGGGGTGCCGGCACCAATACGCAAATCATGGCCGCCTCGCGCGGCACGAATGTCGTCGTGATTTATCCGACAGACGACACCATGCTGAACTGGCAGTCCTGCGCGCTGCATGCCACGAACGTGCCCGCCGGCGACATGGGCTATGGCATCGCCTTCGGCACCAACAATACCTTCTATGCGACCCAGGGCGCCCTGAGCGGCGGACCCCTGTATCGGCTCGGCTTTGACCTCGGCGACGGCATCAACGGCAGCATCACTGTCCTCCAAACCTGGGTGCGCACCAATTTCCCTGGCACCGTCTCTGCCCTCGCCACCTCCACCGGCAGCAATCTGCTCGCCGGCGTCGACATGATTCCCGGCGCCGACCTCGTGCGGCTCTACGACATTGCCAATGCGCCCACGCTGCCCACGTTTCTGGACCGCTCGGCTTTTGCCACCACCAACGACAACGCCACCATCGAGGGATCGCTCGTCTTCACGACGAACAATATCATTTACGCGCTCGATACCGACAACGGCATCAAGGCCTTGACGATTGTCCCGTCCACCGCTCCCGTGGCGCCTTCGGTTTTCTACCTCTCGGGCAGTGTCGTCTCCCAGGTGGGTTCGAATGCGACTTTCACAGCTTCAGCCGACGGCACGGCGCCCTTGAGCTATCAGTGGCAGCAGGGTGGAACCAATGTAGCGGGTGCGACGGAGAATTCCCTCACGCTCACGAGTCTCACGGTGAGCAATGCCGGGAGTTACACCCTGGTGGTCAGCAACGTGGCCGGCATGGCCACAAGTTCCGTGGTGGCACTGAGCATCAACCAAAACTCACCCGGCGTGCTGCAATTGTACGAGCCGTTCAACTACACCGCGAATCAATTGCTCACGGTGGCCAATCCCAGCGTCACGCTCAACGGCAGCGGCAACGACACCTCGGTCACGGCCGGCAATCTCAGTTACACCGGACTCCAGGCGCCAGTCGGCAACAGTATCACCAACGGCGGCGCGGGAGCGGCGGTTCGCTTTCCGCTCAATCTCACCAACAGCACCGGGAATGTTTATTGGTCCTTCATCCTGCGCATGAACACCCTGGGCACTGCCTTTATCGCCACCAACGGCTTTATAGCCGCATTGTATTCCAGCACGGCAAACGACTACGGCCTCCGTCTGCTCCCCCGCACCAACACCACGGCCGGCAAGTTCGACCTGGGCATCTCCAAGGTTGCCGGTAACGGCGCCTGGACCACCAGCGGCTTCAGCGACGGCCAGACCTTTTTCCTGGTCGCTCGTTACTCCATCCTCGCCGGTGCCGGCAACGACTCGGTCGCCTTGTGGGTGAACCCGGATCCGTCCACCTTCGGCCTGGTGGATCCGCCCGCTCCCACCCTCACCGCCACCGGCGGCACGGACCTTACCGGCGGATTCGATACCTTCACCTTCCGGCAAAACACGGCGGCGAACACGCCCGCGAATTTGCAGTGGGACGAACTGCGCGTCGGCACCGGTTGGGACGTCGTCACCCCGCCCGCCCCGCCTGTGGCGCCTTCGCTGTCCGTTACCACGGTCAGCACCAACGCCATCCTCGCCTGGCCGACCAACGGCACGACGGGTTATGCGCTGCAAAGCATGGCCGGCCTCGACGACCCGAATGGCTGGGTGAACGTCGCGAACAGCGTGAGTACCAACGGCACCAATTACAACGTCACCGTCCCGGCGCGCGGCTCGATCAAACTTTTCCGTTTGATCAAGTAACCCGGCGTCTGAGTCTCAACGAAGGGCGTGTGGCCAACCCCGCCGCACGCCCTTCACTTTTGGTTGGTGCATCGAAGCGGGTTGGTTCCTAATCGTAATCTTAATCCTACTCCCTGTTTCTCCTGATGGCCCTTACTGTGAAACTCATGAAACGAAATATTCTCGTTCTTCTCACCCTCCTCGCGGTCACCCTCCCCGCCTCGGCCGCGCCGAAATTCGACCGCCTCGTTGCCATCTCCGGGACCAACAATGTCCGGGTGGAGGCCATCGTCAGCGGCGACACGGATTTGTCGAACCTCGAACTGCAGGGGGTCATCAAACACGCCCGGACCGGCGACACCCTCTGGCAGGGCTCGCTTGGCCGCGCCAACATTCCCAAAGGCACCTCCATCACGCTCACGAAAAACATCTCCGGCCTCCATCCCGAGCTTTGGAGCACGGTCTCGCCCACCCTCTACCGGCTGACGGTCACCGCGAAAGCCGCGGACCAGACGGCCGAATCCTCGGTGCGCTTCGGCTTCCGTTCGATGGAAATTCGCAACGGCCAGTTTTATTTCAACGGGCGACCCATCTTCCTTCGCGGGCTCGCGATCAACCCGCCGGGTCGCACTGTTCCCGACGCCGTCGGTGAATCGCGCGCGTTCGCCGAAGCCTACGTCCGCTGTCTGAAGGAACATAACCTCAACATCTTCCGCATCAGCGGTGACGAATCCCAAACCTGGTTCGACGTCTGCGACGAGCTCGGTATTCTGCTATACGCGGGGCGATACGGCGCACCTCCGGGCACGACCGCAGAGGGTAGCCGGCATCTCGCTCCTCAGGACTCCGCAAAAAGCATCGCGGAGTACCGCAAGCTATGGGCGGGCTTCGCTTCGCATCCCTCCATCATTATATATTTGCTGGCCAACGAACTGCCGGTCAGCGGCCAGCGTGGCCGGGCCTTCAGCGAATTACTGACCGAGGCTTGCGCCGAATTGAAGAAATGGGACAGCACCCGCCCGTACATCGGCAACGCCGGTTACGGCGAGGGCCGCGAAGGCGATGTCTGCGACGTGCACCGTTATTGGGGGTGGTACTACAATTCATTCCTCACCTACTACAACCTCCGCGACAAACTCGTCTCCCGCCCGCTGTTCGGTGATCCGGAGAAAAACCAGCCGTTGACGTTCACCGAGTGCGTCGGCTCGTTCACCGGCTCCTCCGGCGAATTCAACGTCATTCGCAGCAAGCAACTCGCGCCGCGCCTCGGTTGGATCGGCGCCGCCGAGGATCCCCGCGCGGCCGCGCTGAGCTACCAGTCGTTCATGGTCAAGCAGGCAACCGAGAGTTTCCGCCGCATGCGGCCGCTGACCCCGCGCCTTGCGGGCCTGATGCCTTTCACCATTCTCTTCTACAACTGGGAAGGCATCTCCTCGTTCGAGCAGATGAAGGGCAAGCCCGCCCTCGATCAAATTGGAATTTCCTACCAGCCGGTGCTCCTGAGCTGGGAAATGTGGACACCGCAGGTTTATGCGGGTTCCAAACTCCGTGCCATTGCTCACGTGATCAACGACGATGACGAAGGCCGCGATCTTTCCGGGGCCACGCTGAATTGCCAGATCGTTTCGCGCGATGGCCGGCAAATTTCCCGCACCAACATCTTGCTGCCACGAATTCCATATTACGGCACGTGGAATCAGGCCATTACCTTTGACCTCCCCACCGAGGCCGCGACCGGAGACTACTCGCTCTGCGGAAATGTCAGCTTGTCCGGCCGCGCGCCCTCCACCAACTGGACGGATCTTTTCGTCGCCGGCGTGGAATGGAAGACCGCCATGCCTGGTGCGAAAACTCCCTGGCTCTACGATCCCCAGGGCCAGACGGCCAACGCCCTCAAGCAGGCCGGGATCGCCTTTCGTCCGACCGACCTGGTCGCCGTGCCCTCGGTCGCTTCCTCGCTCATTATCGGCGAAGGAAGTTGGGACGCGAAACTGACTTCCAAATCCAGCGACCTCCGCCGCTTCGTGCAGAATGGCGGCCGCGTGCTGGTGTTGCGCCCTCCGGCCGAGTTCGCCAACGCGAAGTTGCTGCCCGGAGAAATCTCGCTGCTGCGCGGTTCGGCGACTGACACTGCGTATCCTCCAAAGACCCGTCCCTTCGCCGAACAGATGAATGTGAATCTCGAACGCCCCGCGCATCCCGTCTTTCAAGGCCTGGGGCGCTCGCGTTTCTCGCTTTGGTCGGACTACTCCGGCTGGGACCAAACGAAGCCCGGTTTTCCGAAGGTCTATCCCGTCACCGCCGGCTTCAAATTGGAAAACTCCCACAGCCTGACGAACACCGCGATCCTGGCGGATTACGACCGGGGCCTCGAAGGTATCGCGCTCGCGGAAATGTTCGACGGCTCCGGCTCGGTGGTGATGTGCGGCTTAGATCTGGCGCCGCGCGCCGGTCTGGATCCGGTCGCCGACCGGCTCCTCAAAAATCTCGTTGGTTACCTCAATTCGCCGGACGGTCACGACGCTTTGCCTTTGATAGACCAGCCGATCCAGTGGGGTAATTTTCCAACGGAGCAGGGCGTCGCCTGCGGCTCGCTCAATGGTCTGCTCGTCAATTGCGAATGGGTTCCCTCGGCGGTGGATCCGCAGGCGAAACCCATGGCGCCCAACACCGGTTCGTGGAACATGGCGCCGGGTGATCAATTCATTCCCCATGGCCGCAATCCTTTCGGTCCCTACGGCTACTCAACCGCCTCGAGCCTGCGCGATCCGGACTCGGACACCCAAGCCGGCTCGGGCTTTTTCCGCGCGCGCATTCCTTCGGGCAAGCGCGTGCTGGTCACGAAGGTCAATAATCCCGGGAAATCGTCCGCCTCACTCAAGGTTCAGGTGAACGATTCGCCGTCGGAATCTGCCACGCCCGTCGCGCCCGGACAAACCCTGGAGATCAAGACACCGATGCCAGCGGGAACAAGCAGCGTGTTCGTGACTTACTCAGGCGCCAGGACGCTGGTCCTGCTCGAAAGCAGGTTCGAATAGAGCCCGGCGAATTCCTACACCGTAGCAGCCGAGGTAACGAGGCTCCATTTGACCGGAAGCGTGATGGCGTTCGATTGGATGGAGCCTCGTTACGTCGGCTGCCACGCTTGAGAATCCGTTCCTCGTTGCGTCACCGCGCGGACTTTACTTCGAAGCGCACCGCAATCTTTCCGCTCAGCGACGAAATATCCACGGTCCCCTTTTCGTCCACGCTCAAATTCTTCGCGCCCGCCTTGGCGCCGGTCACCTTCCAACTATCCGGCACACACGCTCGCAGCTTCACAACCTTCGCCGGGTTGCGCGAAGGTAACTCAAGTTCGGCAAGGACTTCACCCTGCGCGAGGTGTGATTTCAGGGTCAACGATACCGGGCCGAACGCCGTTGGCAGGCGTTTCGCGCTGATGGTCTTCCCATCTTCGAGCCAGGCCTTCGGCGTCGCAAAAGCCAGACGCAACGTCTCGGGAGTTCCGTCGTCGTCGAGGTCCCAGTCCTGCACGAGAAGATAGCGTAACATCCAGAGCCAGTAGGCTTGCGCGGTGCTGACGGGCGGGAGATACATGCCGCGTCCAAATTCATCAAGCGGGCGGAGGCCCGTGCCTTCGGCGCCGATGAAAGTATCGCGCGTGAGACCCTGGGCGAGCTTGCCGTAGAAACTCACCAGCGCGCGGTCGGTGTCATCGAGCTCGAGCAGTTTGAGCGTGTAACGCAGGCCGTAGAGATCGTCCAGCGCGTCCACGTTGGCGAAGAGCCCGGAGTGCTGGTCGAAACGAATCATGCCCATGCACACGCCGCCGTGGTTCTGGAGATAATCGATGATGGACCGCTCGTCCGCGGAGCCGGGGCCAAGAAATCCCGAGCCGAGCATATACGGAGCCATGAGACACCAATAGCTGCCGAGCATGGTGGAGGTCAGCGTGTCCTGCGGCTTCTCCTCGCCGAACAGCGCCACCGGAATGAAAGCGGGCTGCGTATTGGTGTAAGTGCTCTGCCTGGCGGCGGCGAGTATGGCGCGGCGGTATTTGCTGGCGGCATTGAGCAGGCGGTCGGCAGCGATATGGTCGCCGGCGCTCGCGAGCACGGCGGCGTAATCCCGCAATCCGCGCCAGCACGCGCCGTTCGCGTGCAGCGAATACACCGGGGTTTCGATATCGCCGCAGTAGCGTTCGCGCGGCAGGAGGCCGGAATCGGCTTCGAGCGCCTGGAGAATGAGCCGCGCTTCGTTCCCGCATTTGTCCCGGGTGGAATTGACGAAGGCCAGGTCGCGCGTGAGCCAGTAATAGTGCGCGACCGCTTGCAGCTTGAATCCGGCGTTGTGAAATTTAAGGCTGTCGCGCGTGTAATCCAGCAGGATGCGAATCTGCTTCGCTGCGTCCTGGGAATAGCCGTAGAGCAGAAAGGCGCGGGACACTTCACTGCACTCGGCTTGATAGAGCCGGTCGTAGGCGTTGCCGGCGCTGTAATTGGGCCGGTCGGAATCCACGAGCGCGAAATTATTCACGAGCAACGCGCGCCACGCCTGGTTGACCAGTGGCTCCGGCGTCTCGATGGGCGAGGCCTGGTCCACCAGCGATCGCCAGACCTTCCCCGTATTGTGGCGGGCGGCTCGATAACCCTGGGACAAAGGATTGGGGACGCTGCTCATGCCAGCTTCCAGCACGACGGGTTTGGTTGCGATGGCCAGCACAGCTTCCTCGCCGCTTTTCAAATTCGCGACCAGTTCATGCCGGCCTTGGTCCCATTCCCATCGTTTGTCGTGCCAGGCGATCCTCGCGCTGCCGCTGCGGGAAACGACTCCGTCGCGCGCGGTAAACGGACCGCCGGAATCGAAGGACGCCGACACTTTTCCCGATTGTCCTTTCGTGAGGCTGAACTTAACAAAGACCAGGCCGCAACCCCCGGGCACCCCGGAAACGGCGGCAAAGGATTCTTCTTCGTAAACGGTCGAATCGCTTTCGTAGGCCAGATTGACGATGGGCAGATAGCCTTCCGCCAGATGCGGGCCATCCAGGCGGCGCAAATCGGCGCCGAAGGTTTCTCCCTTTTCGCCTACGCGAAAGCTCACCGGCACGCCCGCATTCTTCCACGTGTTCAGGCCGGCGAGTGCATTGATCGCGCTGCCATTGGAAATGAGGCGCGCTTTCACCGGCGCGTTGGGCGCGCTGAGGACAATGGGGTAAAAGCGGAAGCTCGCATTTACGTAGCGCAGGGGAGGAAGGAGATTGGCGAAGAAGTCGTAATTCGGTCCGTTGGTTTGCCGCATCGCCGCCAGGCCCCAGATGTCTTGATGCGAGGCAAGGGCTTCATCGAGGGAAGGGGGCGCTGCTGCGGAAGCGGAGTGAAGGAGCGAGGCGCTTATCAAGCACGCTGAAAGTAGTTGGAGGCTTTGCGCAAATTTCGAAGCGCGGCCTGGCGAGGGGCGGAGCATTGTGGCGAAGCGCGGAATCGCCGGCGGAGCGCCCGTCTCTGAACGGGCGTGTTCCTGCAGCCGTACGGGGACGCGCCCGTTCAGAGACGGGCGCTCCTCGCGCTTGCCGCGGGAGAGTGGGTTGTTCATCGCGCTGTGGGTTCTATTCGCTATCGAGGAGGGCGACCGCCGTGGCGTAGTTTTGCGTATGGCTCATGCTGAGCAGCACCTTGCCCGCGCCGCGTTCCGCCAGGAGCTTTAGGCCGGCGCCGTGCAGGATCACGTGTGGCTCGCCGCTTTCTTTGCGCGCGATTTCCATGTCGTGCCAGCCGAGCTTGGAGCCAATGCCCGTGCCGAACGCCTTCGAAATGGCTTCCTTCGCCGAGAACCTCACCGCGATGTATGGGACGGGCTGCCGGTAGGCGAGGCAGTAGGCGATTTCGGCGGGCAGCAGCAGGCGCTTCAAAAACGCTTCGCCGAATTTCTCGTAGGAGTCCTTGATCCGGCTCACTTCGACGATATCAATGCCGACGCCCAGGATCATGGTTCGTGGCGGCTCAGCCGCGATAGCCGGCCATCAATTCCAGCATCTCCCGCACGGCCGTGGTGATACCCACGCTGATCGAGCGGCTGATGATGCTATGGCCGATGTTGAGTTCGACGAGATGCGGCACGCGCCAGAGCGTGGCGAGGTTTTCGTAGTTCAGGCCGTGGCCCGCATTGACTTGCAGGCCGAGCGCATGCGCCTGCTTCGCGCCGGCGATCAAGCGCTCCAGTTCGAACTCGCGCTCCTTGTCATTTGCATACACCTCCGCGAACGCGCCGGTGTGCAACTCGATGAATCCTGCGCCGCTTTTGGCCGAGGCTTCGATTTGCGCGGGATCGGGCGCGATGAACATGCTCACTTCGATGCCGGCGTCGTCCATCTTTTTGACGGTTTCGGTGAGGGCCGCCAATTGTCCGGCGACGTCGAGACCCCCTTCGGTGGTCACTTCCTGCCGGCGCTCGGGCACAAGACAGATGATGTCCGGTTTCACCGTCAGCGCGACGTTCACAATTTCCGGCGAATTGCCCATCTCCAAATTCAACCGTGTGCCGATGGCCTCGCGCAGTTGGAAAACATCACGGTCCTGGATATGGCGGCGGTCTTCGCGCAGGTGCGCGGTGATGCCGTGCGCGCCGGCGGCCTCGCACGCGAGCGCGGCGGACACCGGGTCCGG
The DNA here is from genome assembly GCA_964448135.1 of uncultured Verrucomicrobiota bacterium. Lineage (GTDB taxonomy): Bacteria > Verrucomicrobiota > Verrucomicrobiia > Limisphaerales > UBA8199 > CAYUVH01. Next base: position 230,630 of record CAYUVH010000022.1, read on the forward strand.
TTCGCCCGTGGTGCGTCCGCGATACCGCGCCTCGCGCACCGTGGCGACGTGGTCAATGTTGACACCCAATTTCAGCATGGGGCCGCAGTATGTGGACGGGCGCGAGGGATTGGCAATAGAGCAATCATGGAGGGGCAGGGGCGAGCCCGCTAAAACTTGAAATACACCCAACGCGACGGTGGCGCGGAGAAAGCGTGATCCGGGGGTAGTTTTGGGGCCCCTCATTTTTCCGGCTGGATTGGGCTTGATGAGGCTTGATTGCTGGGGTTTTCGGCTTGATGGCCGGCCGGATGCGGCCTTGATGGCGGCTCGATAGCGGCTGGATGCGGCCTTGAAAGCGCCGGTAGCCAAGAGCAGAAATGATGGAATAATGGGACTTTTGGGACCCGTGGGAGGGAAGCACGCGGAGGGCGGGCCTGGTTTGCGATTTCTGAATTGGAAGGCAGCTCTTTCATCCTCGGGCGAAAGCGTAGCAGGGTCACATGGACAAAGGCTGTCCATGTGAAGCATCTTGACGAGAATTTTTGGATGCTTGTCCGCGAGCGTGGCTGGGTTGGGAGCTGGCTTCGCGATCCCACGCAGGACGGATCCTTTTTCGGGTTGGCGCCCTGTAAAAGAGTCTGCTTCCATGCGCCGTGCCGAAATTCCGGATCTTTGCCCGATACTGGCTGCCCGTCTTCCTTTGGATGGCGCTCATTTTCTGCGCCTCGGGCGACAGCATGTCGTTCTCGCACACATCCCGGGTCATCGGGCCCCTGATGCGCTGGCTGTTTCCGTCGCTCTCGGATGAGGCGGTTCACAACATTGTTGTGTTTGTCCGCAAATGCGGGCACCTCAGCGAATACGCCGTCATGGCGCTGTTGCTCTGGCGCGCCTTTCGCAAACCGCAGCGGGGCGTGAAGCGGCCGTGGAGTTGGTCGGTCGCCGGGAAGGCCGTGCTGGGAGTTTTGATCTACGCGGCGAGCGATGAATTCCACCAACTGTTTGTGCCTTCGCGGCAGGGTTCGGTTTGGGACGTGATGCTGGATACGACGGGAGGAGTGGTGGGGGTGTTGGCGCTTTGGGTGTTGGGGAAATGTTTGGGATGGTGGGAGGGACAGAAAAGCACCAAGGACCAAGGACCAAGCTCCCGCCTTCGCTAAGACGCTACGGCGCGGCAAGCCAGATAAACTTCAAACTTCAAATTCCAAACTTCAGGGAAGCCTCAAGCTTGAATTGGAACCTGGGGTTGTTTCGACCCCATGACGGGCGGCTGACGGGGATGTTTATTTGGTGCGTTGTTCCTTCGGCGACGAGCTCGTGGGAAGTTTCTGGTCCCATCCCAGCAGGAGATAACAGAAGAGGTCCACGTGGTTGAGCTGGTCCTGGAGGTTTACGTGTTCATGGTTGTGCCAGCCGCGCACGGGGCTGCGCAGGTGGAGTCCGGCGTGAGCTGAGTCGGGGAATGCAGCGAAGTCACCCATGCCCAGGCCGTATTCGGTCATGGCAAACTTCGTGCGCGTGCGTCCGCAGAAGTCGGCCAGCAGGCGCAACACCTTCCGGTAGGGGTCAATCTCACGGTCGCTCTCCGAGACGACGGCAACGAAGGAATCCTCGGGATATTTCGACCGGAGATCGAGCGGGCCGTCCATGCTGAGGCTGATTTCGACGTCCTTGAATACACCGGGTTCGTGCCGGCTCAAATACTTCGCACCCACGAGACCGCGCTCTTCCTCCGCGGTGAATAGCAGGACGATCCGGCGATGATCCACGCCGCGGCTCCAGTAATTTGTGTGCAGCGCGCTGACCGCGGCAACGATGGCGGCCACCGCCGAGCGGTCATCGCCGCCGAAAGAGGAGACTTTTCCGGCAACGGCATCGTCCCGGTGATAGAAATCACCTTTGGATCCATCAAACTCGAGACCCTCCGGCGTCGAGCGATCAATGGTGTCCAAATGGGCGTTGAGGAGGATCGCGGGCTGGTTGGTCAACGCGCCCGTCGCGGGTATTTCCATGACCAGGTTTTTCGGCGCCGCTTCGTCGGGCGCAGATGGTTTCATCCGGACTGCGCCAGAGCCGGCCAGTTGCCGCGCGACTTCATCCGCGACATCCTGTTCCTTGCCGGAGGGACCTCTGACGCTTACCAACTTTAGAAATGTATCGACCGCCTGCATCCGGCCGCTGGCATCCAGGAACAGGTTATGCGCATCGGTGGCGGCCCGGTGAATCGCATCGGTGTTCAATTCGCCCGCGCCGGTTTGCCGCACGCAGGTAACCAGAGCCAATGCGGCAATCAAAAGTGTGCTCCTTATCATAGATACAGGGACTTTCGTCAAACCGGGACGCAAATCAATGGCAGATTTAGGGATGGGTTTGGCATCCGTTGGCAGGTACTCGAGTATGACCGGCGACGGAAGGTTGACCTGAGACGCGTGAGTTGCTAAGCGAGAGGTGGTGACCCAAGACTCGCCAATCCTACCGGCCAACTGAATGAAGTATCCGCTTCTGGGAGTTACGCTGTGCTACGCCGGAGGCATCATTGCCGGGTTTTGCATCGGGCTTTCGGTGTTCTGGCTTCCACTCATCGCCGGCGGTGTGGCTTTGGCGGCGTGGTGTTTGTCCCGACGGCGGGCGTGGTTGCTGTGGCCGCTGCTATTCTTTACCGGGTGGGCCAACTACGCATTTCACACGGCGGCGATATCGCCTGCCGACCTGCGCCGGATTTTTGGGGAGGAACCGGCGTTGGCCACGGTGCGAGGGAGGATATGTGAAACACCGTCGTTGCGCGTTTTCACACAGAATGAAAAGGAGGTGTGGAGCACGCAGGTGCGGTTGGAAGTTTCCGCGGTGAAGAAGGAGCGCGGCGAATGGCAGCCGGCGGTTGGAAAACTCGTGGCCACCGCGCCGCTGGCGCTGACGAATCTTTTCGGGGGGCAAATCGTGGAAGTGAGTGGTGTGATTGGCCCGCCGAAAGATGCGTTTGCCGAGGGAACATTTGATTTCCGAAAGCTATTACAGATGCAGGAGATTTATTTTTTGCTGCGCGCGCCGACCGTCGAGGATTGGCAAATCATCCAATCCCCGGCCAAGCCCCCGCTTGTGGACCGCTTTCGTGAATGGGCCAGGCCCGCGCTCGCTCGCGGAATGCCCGCGGATAGCGAATCCGTGCGCCTGCAATGGGCGCTCACGCTCGGTTGGAAGACCGCGCTGACGGAAGAAGTCTCCGAGCCCTACGTTCAGGCAGCCACGTATCATATTTTCGCGGTGGATGGGCTGCGCATGGCGATCATCTTCGGTATCTTTTTCGTGCCCTTGCGCCGGCTCCATGTGCCGCGGGAAATTGCGGGGGCGTGCTTGCTGGTGATCATTTGGTTCTATGTGGCCCTCACCGGTTGGCCGGCATCGGCGATTCGGGCCACGGTGATGCTTTCGATCGTGATTGTGGGCTGGATGCTCAAGCGGCCGACCCAACTTTTGAACTCCCTCTTCGTGGCGGCTTTTCTGATTCTGCTCTTCGAGCCCCAGCAACTCTTTCAGGCGGGATTTCAACTTTCATTCTTCGTGGTGTTTTTCATGATCTTTTTGACCGAACCCATTGATCACTGGGTGAAAAGCTGGTTTGCCCCGGACCCGCTCTTGCCGGAGGAATTGCGGTACAAATGGCCGAAACCGGTGGCGTGGACGGGACGTTTCGTCATGGACCTGACTGTTTCCTCCTTCGCGGCGTGGATCGGTTCGCTGGCCCTGGTCGCGTATTACTTCAATATCGTCTCCTTCAGCAGCACGCCGGCGAATATCGTCGCTGTGTTTCTCTGCATCCTCGTGTTGGCCTGTAACATTCTCAGTTTGCTGCTCGCCGCGTGGTTTCCGCAGGGCTCCATACTGCTCAACCATGCCGGTTCGCTGCTGATGAGCTGGATCAGCGTCACCAGCAAATGGTTCGCTGATGCCCCGGCGAGCTATCTCTATGTGCCGACGCCAACTTTTTTCACGTGCGCGGTTTATTATGCCGTTCTGTTCGCGGTGGTAACCGGATGGCTGTTCCGCGCGAAGTTCAGAAAGTGGAGGATCGTCGCAACCACTGCTCTGGTGGCGATCTGGGCGGGTTATGCCTGGTACGATGCCCAGGCCGCCCGGATCACCGTGCTTCCCTTGAACGGCGGCATGGCCGTGTATTACAACGCCCCCGGGATGGGCCATGACTTGCTGGTGGATTGCGGCACCACGAACTCTTTTCAATTCATGACCAAACCTTTGCTGCGCGTTTCCGGCGTGAATAAATTACCGGCCTTCGTGATGACCCACGGCGACATCCGGCACATCGGTGCGGCGGAGTGGGCCGTGGAAGCGGCGGAGGTGCAATCCGTATGCGTAAGCACGGCCAAAACCCGCTCGCAACCTTACCGGCGGGCGATGGCGGAGTTTGAAAAACATCCGCGCCTGGTCCGGACCATCAGTAACGGAGACCATTTGGACGATTGGACCGTGATGCATCCGGCCCGGGATGATGGCTTCACGCGGGCCGACGACAACGCTGTCGTACTGATGTCCAATGTGAAAGGCACGCGCATCCTGCAATTATCCGACCTTGGCACCGACGGACAGAAAGCTCTCGTGGAACGCGGTGCCGATTTAAAGGCGGACATCGTGATCACCGGTTTGCCGGCTCAGGGCGAAGCGCTGTCTGAAGCCCTGTTGGATGCGGTCCAGCCCCGCGTCATTATCGTTGCGGACTCGGAGTTGCCACCTTGGGAACGAGCAAGCGCGAAACTGCAGAGCCGGCTGGCGCTGAGGAAGATACAGGTGATTTATACTCGGACGACCGGGGCGGTGACGATTGAGTTGCGAAACGGCGCCTGGAAGATTTTCGACCATTCCAGCCAGTTCTTGAACGGAAAGTAGTGCCCCCGAACTCGCCGCTTTGGTACGGGTTGGTACAGGTCTGGTACGGGTATTTGGTACGGGTTTCGGGAGTATATACCCTTATCCGAAGCAGAGACTGCCTATTCGGTGGGCATTATAACAACGCGCACGTCCTGGCCGAAGTGCTCCAGCCCATCCAACGTTTCGTTGATGGGGATGGCATCGAGGGGTACGGTGCGGGTAATAGCCGAGGCAAGCTTCAGTTTGCCTTCGGCCGCCCACTTGAGCAGCGAAGGCAATTCGCTGGCAAGGTGATCGGATACCCCGATGATTTCGCCTTCGCGATTGATCAGTTCGTGGTAGGGCGAAACTTCGAAATTCTTTTCCGTAATCCCAGCCAATGCCGCCCGGCCCATGTTCGCCAGGGATTGAACCGCCTGCTGCATCGTGAGTGGCAGCCCGATAAGTTCCAGCGCGACATCCACGCCGCGCCCTTCGGTGAGCCGGCGGATTTCCTTTACCGGATCGCCAGCGGCGGCATTTACAGGTGTCGCGCCAAATTTGGCAGCCAGTTCCAGCTTGGCGGGTCGGATGTCCACCGCAAACACCTGTCGCGCGCCCATGACGCGGGCAAGTTGTACGGCGGAGGTGCCGAGCCCGCCGATGCCAATCACGGCGACGGTTTCATTGGATTTGAGCCGCGCCTTGTTGAGCGCGTGCAGCGCGGTGGCCGAGGAGCACATCATGATGGCCCCGATTTCAAAAGGCACTTCATCGGGCAGCACGAAAACGCTGCGGGCCGGCATGGCGATGAATTCCGCGTAACCGCCGTCGCGGGCTTTGCCGATCATTTTGCCGCCGGGACAGAATTGTTCGGTGCCCTCGGTACAGGGGGCGCAGTGACCGCAGGTGGCCAGATAGTGAACGCATACGCGGTCACCGGGATTGAGCTTGGAGACATCGGAGCCGCGGGCTTCTACGATACCCGCCACCTCGTGACCCAGCGTCAAGGGCAGGGGAGAGACGGATGATCGCCCGGCGCGGTAATGGGCATCTGAATGGCAAATGCCCGCCGCCTTGACGCGGATCAGAACCTCATCCCTCCCAATCCTGGGAACCGGGATTTCCCGGTTTTCCAATGGTTTGCCTGGTTGAATCAACCGAACTGCTTTCATGATTGTCGTAGTTTGCCTGACAGCCTGCCAGAGTGATGGCCAACCGCCACAGTCTCAAGAGGATAGTGACCAATGCAATTCCCTCGCCGACTTTGAACATCCGGCGCGCGGCCGGTGTCATTTCTTTGATGACAGAGCCGGGCACAGGTCGTTCTTTCGTTGAACGCGTTTGCGGTGGTGGGGCTGGAATTTCGAAGTGTCCGTAATATTTCTGGTATTGTTTTTTTCCTCCCCGTGTTAACTTGACGCAACAGCTAACCAACATTTGAGCACCATGAGTGATCAAGAGACCATCGGAGATATTCTCAATAGCAAGGGGTCCAACGTGTATTCCGTGTCGCCGGACACCAGCGTATTCGCGGCGATTCAAATCATGGCGGACAAAAACGTGGGCGCCTTGCTGGTCGTGGAGCAGGGGAGGTTGGTGGGCATCATTTCGGAGCGTGATTACACGCGAAAAGTCGTGCTCAAGGGCAAGACCTCGAAGCAAACGCCGGTGCGGGAAATCCTTTCGGGCGAGCTCGCCACCATTGCTCCCACGCACACCATCGAGGACGGCCTACGGATGATGACGGAGCGTCGCGTGCGTCACCTGCCGGTGCTGGACGGCCACCAGATCCTCGGCATTGTGTCGATCGGCGACCTGGTGAACTGGGTCATCTCGTCCCAGAACACGACGATCCACCAGTTGAAGAGCTACATCAACGGCGTGCCGGGTTGATTCGCCGGACCGTCCGTTCCAAGCGGGCGTCTGGTCCGACTACTTCTGTCGCTCCCGTTTGTGGGTGACCGATACGTGCCGGGCATTCGGGAAGGGGAATTTCTTCACCTCCACCATCACCGCCTGCGGGTGATATTCGCTGTAAATCATGTCCGCGAGGTTGGTGGCCAGCCGTTCCAAAAGTTTCCAACTGCGCGAATGACCGTAAGCCACCACGGCCTTCATCAGCTCGTGGTAATCAACCGTCTTCTCGATGCGATCACTCATCGCGGCGGAAGTGATGTCCACGTTCATATCAATGGTGAGCAGGAGGCGCTGGGGTTTGGCGCGCTCCTCGTCGGTCACGCCGACACAGTAGAACACTTCAAGGTCTACAATTGAAATCTTGGCCATGGTGCAGTCAGTTTAATCTTCAGGTGCCGGACGATCCGGCGGTCGCGAGGCATTACCGGCCGTTCCCCGTCTGCACGGCCTGCAACAATATCCGCGTCGGCTGATTGAGGGGAAGCTTCATGGCCTCCTCCGGCGCCAGCCAGCGGAACTCGCGCGCTTCGTCGTTCAGCTTCACCACCGGCGTGCCTGGGCACCGGCAGGTATAGTTGAGCAGCACAAAGTGCGCATCACGATAGAACTCCGGCGAATGAATGCAATCCTGGACCAGGACAAATTTGATGTCCTCAATGTTGAGGTCGGTCTCCTCCTTGAGCTCCCGGCGGAGCGCGTCGGCGGAAGGTTCGGCCCATTTGATCTTGCCGCCGGGGATGCCCCAGAGGTTGGACCATTTGTGCGTGCGAACCATCAGCACCTGCCCGGCATCGTTGAAAATGAGCCCGCCGACGGTGACGATGGGCAGTTGGTCGGACGGAGCGCCGGGGCGCGGCGGAGCGAATTGGAGGTCCTTTTCTTCAAGGAAAGCGAGCAATTCGCCGAGGTGCTCGACAATGAGGTCGGGATTGGCGGGCCGCAACTGGTCCAACGTGTTGTAGCCGGTCAGCACGGCGCACGAATGAATGCCGCCATGGCGGGCAGTCTCGATGTCGTGCTGCATGTCCCCGATGAAGAGCGTTTCATCCTCGGCGAGTTGGTTTTCCTCCAGGATATCGTGGATTTTCTGGCGCTTGTCCCAGACACCGACATAAGGCTTGTCGATATACTGGCCGAGACCGGTCGCGCCGGCCTGGACGGCAAAATGTTCCGGGCTCACTGTGCTCAACAGGAAGGTGCGGATGCCCTGCTTGCGACAAAATTCAAGAAATTCGCGGGCGTGCCGCAGTTCGCTGACTGAATCCTGCACCTGGCGAAACCGGGTGTGGAACCAGACTTCGAGCTGGGGCAGGGGCACGTGCGGCGTGTGCCGGTCGTAGAATCGCGTGAAAGGCAGGCAAAACTCGGCCCGGAACTGGTCGAGGCTCATCTCGCCGCGTTCGGCCTGGGCCAGCACGTAGTTCGTGGCGTGCCACACGGCGGGCAGGTCGTCCACGAGCGTGCCGGACCAGTCGAAGATGATGTTGCGAATCACGCGCGCAGTGTAACGGGGATTGCGGGTGAGGCAACTGAATCGCGAGCGGCGGTAGTGGTACGGCTTGGTGGGGCGAGTCTCCTGACGAGCCGGTTCTTGCCCCCGGGAAGGAACAGCGCCAGATCGAACGCCTGCGGCAAACCGGGCGGTTGTATTTGTGGTGGGATTGAGTGTCTTCGCTCTTCCATTGCCCGCGCGCGACAAATCCGCTAATTCTCCGGTATGAAATCTCGCGGTGCCCGCTGGTTATCGGCGCTTTTACTCGTATCCACTTTGCCAGCGCCCCTCGCCGGCCTTGCCGCGGATACCGCGATTCCGACCGTTGCCGAGGCGTTCGCCGCGAAGCGGGATTTGTTTGGTGAAGCGGCGATGTGCCAGCCAAACGGACCGAGTTACGAATTCTTCGCGCCGATTCTCCCGCCACCACGATATGTAAATGCCGACTTCCGCTACTATCCGATAGTGCTCAGCGCGCCCAACGCGCATGTGAAGGCGCGGCTGATTTCGAATGGGAGCGGCGTCAATTTGCGCGGCGGCTCGGCGTCGTGGAATGACAATGGAACGCCCGTGAAGTTTCGCGTGGGTCCGGACCGTTTTGAGTTTGGCGGCTTGGCCAGCCGGGTGTCGCTGCCCACGCTTACTGAGGGCTGGCTGCCAATTGTGCAGGTCGAATACGTGCATCCGTCGCCCTATCAATCGGGCGGCCGGGTGCCGATTGATCAAAGACCTTCAGACCCTGTCCCGGAGAAGTATCGGCTGGAGGCGTTTGCCAGCACGGATCCCGCGCTGGCCGGGCACGCCGTCGTCTTGGTCAGGTTTTCCCTTGCCCAGGGAACCAACGGCTACATCGCCGCCGAAGTGGACGGAAAGCAATTGTCGGGCGTTGCCGCCGGTGGCGCGACGAATTCGCAAGGGGCCACCTTGGCGAGCTTCGACGCAGCGTGGAAGCCCAACGCGGGAATGATGGTGGCGAGATTGAAATCGGATGACGCGGTTTATCTCGCGGTTGCGACCCAACCGCTCGACGCCGGCAGCACGCTCGTGGTTTCCGCGGCCGAGTATGAGCGACAGCGCGAAATGTGCGCGGCGTCCTGGCGCAAAATCGTTGCCGCAGGCATGAACGTGGAGACACCCGAGCCGTACGTGAACGATGCGTGGCGCCACTTGATCTGCCAGAATTTCGAACTGATCAATGGCGATCGGATCCACTACAGCGCGGGCAATCAATACGAGAAACTCTACGAATCCGAAGGCAGCGATGCCGCGCTGGCCATGTTGGTCTGGGGTTACGACCGTGACATGCGACGGCTGCTGGTGCCGTTGCTGGATTTCACGCGCAAGGGGCTGGAGTATCACCAGGCGGGTTTCAAGTTGCTCGATCTGTGCCGTTACTACTGGCAGACGCGCGATCCTAACGTGGTGAAGGAATTGCGCCCGCAATGGGAGAAGGAAGCCAAACGACTGGATGAAAACCGCACCGGCCTGCACGGACTTTATCCCGAAGAGCAGTATTGCGGGGACATCGAGACATTTGTGCAGAGCATGAATGCTTCGTCGAAAGCCTGGCGTGCATTGCGCGATCTGAGCGCCGTGCTGGAAGCGGTGGGCGAGACGAAGGACGCCAAGTATTACGCGGACCAAGCCGCGGGGTTTCGCAAGACGGTGCAGCAGGCCATCCGTGAGAGCGCCCGCCACGAGACCACGCCGCCGTTTGTGCCGGTGGCCCTCTACGGAAATGAGCCGGTGCATGATCCGATCTGGGAAGTGCGCATTGGGACCTATTGGAACATCATTATCGGCTACACCATCGGCAGCGGCATCTTTCCGCCCGGCAGCGAGGAAGAGAAATGGATCCCGAATTATCAGGAACAGCACGGCGGATTGTTCATGGGCATGCTGCGCGGCGCGGCGGGACCGTTCACGTTCTGGAACGGCAAGCAACGCATCAACCCATTATACGGGACGCGCTATGCCATGGATACCTTGCGGCGGGATGATGCCGACCGCGCGCTCGTGAGCTTTTACGGAATGCTGGCGCAGGGTTTCACCCGCAACACCTTCATCTGCGGCGAAGGTTGCACACTGGATCCGGTGGATGAGGGCGGCCGCTTTTTCTACCTCCCACCGAACAGCGCGGCAAACGCCCATTTTCTTTCCATGTTGCGCGGCCTGCTCGTGCAGGATTGGGACCTGGACGACGATGGCCGTCCGGAAACCTTGCGGCTCGCGTTCGCCACCCCGCGCCGCTGGCTCGAAGACGGAAAGTCCATCAAGGTCGAGCGCGCGCCAACGGCGTTTGGGCCGGTGGCGATGAAGATCGAATCACACTTGAGTCGCGGCGAAGTCACGGCCGAAGTCGACTTGCCTGAACGAAACAAGCCTGAGCATATTTTTCTGCGCGCCCGCGTGCCCGATGGTTGGAAAGTAACCGGCGCAACCGTGGGCGCCGACCATTTGCCAGCAGACGAACATGGGACAATTGACCTTTCAAAATTGCGCGGTCATGTCTCCGTGCGTTTTCAAACAGAGAAGCGATAGGCAAACGCGATTTCTCGCGTGCCGCCGAGCCTGCCGCCGAGCCTGCCGCCGCACTGCGCGTAGCGCTTGAACAAGGAGGAAAATTCGGCTAGGGTCCCAATGCTGTCTGGAGAAGCCCGTCATTTCCACGGTGTTCTTCGGACCCGCGGGCCAGTTTAGCTCAGTGGTAGAGCAACGGTTTTGTAAACCGTCGGTCGTCGGTTCAAATCCGACAACTGGCTCCAGTCTTGATTCCGCCCGGTCTTGCCTTCCCGCAGAGCGAAGTTCCTGAAGAGTTCAGTTGGCACCATGCCGGGACCTTGCTCTTCACAAGTAACCATTTTCCGGCATCGGACGTGCTTTTTGGATGTCAACCCGGTGTAACACGCCTGGTCGAACCATGACCCTGAATAAAAAATGTCCGAGAGCGGCCGCCGGACGCGCCTGCGTCCTGTGTGTGTCACGATTCAGGACAGCATTTCAGGTCGGTGGATGGCAAATGTCATGAGCGATCCAACTTCAATCGCGTCGCCGACTTCTTCCCCGGTCGAAATGGATGCTCCCGCCACCCGAGAGCTGCGTCCCGCGCGGCCCGAGTGGTGGACGGCCATCCTGCTCACGGCGCTGGTTGTATGGCTTCACTTTGTTTTCTGGCAACACGCCGGGGCGCTGTGGCGCGATGAGGTCAATGTGTTCAACCTTGCGAGCAGTCCCTCGCTGTCCGATATGACGCGGGACTCATTTCCGATTCTCATGCCGGCGCTCGTCAAAATCTGGCATGGGCTTGGTCTCGGCGCGACCGACACCGGGTTGCGTGCGTTTGGGGCGCTCGTCGGCTTGGGTTTGTTGGCGGCCTTGTGGCTGGCTTCGCTGGTGACGCGGCGCGCACCGCCATTGCTGGGCCTGGCGCTCGTCGCGCTGAACAGCACGATGCTGACGTACGGTGATTCGTTGCGGGCGTATGGATTGGGATGCGTGACGATCATACTCTGTTTTGCGGGTATGTGGGCGTTTCTTCAGAAGCCGAACTTAAAGCGCGGAGTCCTTGGCGCAATCGCGAGTATCCTGGCTGTGCAAGCACTCTACCAGAATTCGGCTCTGGTGGCCGGCTTGTGTGCCGGCGCCTGGGCCGTGTGTTGGCGGCGGCGCGCCGGACGGCAGGCTTTGGTGGTTCTCGGCATCGGCGTCATCGCGGCGATCACGCTCGCGCCGTACGTTCCTTCCCTGATCGCGGTGCCGGAAGCGGCCAGCGGTTTGCGCATTGGCATTCAATGGCAGCGAGCCTGGGGTAATCTCCAGACCGCCATCGGTTTTCCTTTGGAAGATTATACCTACGCCTGGTTCGGCTTGATCGTCATTGCTGTTGCGGGGGCGGTCGTGAGTTGGTTTCGTCGTACCCCGGCACGGGCAGCGGGTTCAGCAGACGATATCGCGGAAGTGCGGCTATTCGCCGGAGTCAGCCTGATCGTCGCGCTCGGTGGGTTCGTCGGTTTTCACTGGGTGGCGCGCATGGCCAGCCAGCCTTGGTATTATCTGCCGATGATGGCGCTGGCCGTTGTGTGTTTCGATGCGGCGCTGCCTCCCCTGACGCGTCTCGCCCGGGTGGTCTCGATCGGTTTTGTGCTGGGCACCGCGCTGGCCGCCTTTCCTTACGCGCAAAAAGCCGCGGAAAAGCATTTCACAAACATTGATCAACTTGCGCGGACGATCGAGCAGGCGGCCGCCCCCGGCGATCTGGTTGTCGTCACCCCCTGGTATTGTGGCATCAGTTTTCAACGATATTTTAAGGGACCAGCCGCCTGGGAAACGATCCCTCCGCTCAACGATCATCGGCTTCATCGCTATGATCTGGTCAAGACTTCGCTCGGCGTGACCGACCCGGTCAAGCCCATCCTGGATCAGGCTGCCGCCACTTTACAGGCCGGGCATAGTGTATGGGTGGTGGGAACCTTGCGTCCTCCGCCACGCGGCAAGGTGCCGCCCGAAATCCTCGGGCCCGCGCCCCATCCGGTTACCGGATGGTCGGATGCGCCTTATTTGCGGAATTGGGACGAACGGCTCACCTGGTGTCTCGGGGCCCGCGGAGGCGGCGTCAAGCGCCTTGAACTCTCGCGCGATTTCGAGGTGAGCCAGGACGAGGAGTTGGATTTGTATGTCGCCAACCCCGGTCAATCGCCTGCGACCGCGCCGCGCTTCACGATCGCCCGCCCGATCCAGAACTCACCGTGAGGACTGTTGATGCTCGGTGACAGTGGGGGCGAGAATGCGAAATGGATACGAGCGGGCTACTTCGTGACAATCAGAGTTGAGAAACTGGACGAATGGTCCCATGTCCGGCGCGCGGTTGCGGGTGACGAGGTTCGCTTGGGATTCGTTGATGACGATCAGCGCGCGCTTGCCGGCCAGGGAGGCCACCAGCTCTTTCTGTGAAGTCTCGCTCAACGGAATGGCCTGGCCCTCCATCATCAGGTCGGTGGGCGAAGGCTTGCCGGTCCAAAAGTACAGACTGTTCATGCCGGGATAAGTGAAAAAAACATCGCAGTGAGCTTCCAGGTAGCGGGCGACATCCGTGTAAGTCACCACCCGCTCCGGGGGCAGGCGCAAGTATCGTGCGCCGCGCAGGTTCAACGGAGTGAGTTGCCGGTAAACGCCCAATACCGAATTCAACTCACACCAGCGCAGGGAGAATAGCGTCAGCAGGCATGTCGCCCCCAGCGCGGCGAGCAAACCGGCGGTTCGCGGGGCCAGCCGGCGACGGCGTGTTTCCCACCACGGGGAGCGGACCAGGCTGGTGACGCCATCGTGAAGGCATACCGCATAAATCAGCACCGGCAAGAAACTCGCCAGGCCGATTTGAGCCCCGGCCACCGGATATGCCTGGAGGCTTTGCCACGCGGCCTGCAGGCAAAGAAAGGTGCGGCCAAATTGCCGTTCGTTCTCGGCCGGTCCACCGGCTCGCGGCAACAGCACCAGCCACCCCCAGGGCATCAGCAGCGCGAATTGCCCCGTCGTGTTTTGGGTGAAGATAAAAACTCCCACGAGACCGTACAGTCCCTTGGCTCCGTCCATGGCCCATCCCAGGCTGCGGGATCGTGACCGGACGGAGATGGCGAGCCCCATCGCCAGCAACGCGGCACCCGCGGAAACCAGGCTATGAGGATTCCACACCGGCAGCACAAACATGCCGGGAAACTTCGACGCCGACAGAACCAGACATTCCAGGGCGCCGCGCGACGAACTCCCGCAGAGCAGCAGCACACCCAGCACGATGACCGTGATACCCGTAAACCCGGCGCCGACCTGCACCACCTGCCGGACGCCTATCGTCTGTTTCATGGTCAGGAAATACGCCGCGAAACCCGCGCACAAAATCGTGAGGGTGGCGCTTGCCGCGTAAGCCTCCGCCCAATACTGGTCCAGGTGCAGCTGCATAAGCACAAACGGCAGGGCGCTCGCCACGACCAGCGGGATAAGAAAAAATTCCGTCCGCTTTTCGAACCAGCGCGCCCGGCAGAGCAGGGACAGCAGCAGGCCCGCTCCGAAGAAAACCCCCACATTGATCTTTATCATCGTCAGCACCGCGCCGATGGCCCCCAGCATTGCCAGGCGGCGATTGCTCGTGGAGCCGCTGGCCGCCACCAGCGCCGCCACAGCGAGCAGGACCGCCACCAATTCCTGCGGATGTCCGGGACTGCCCGTCAGGCAACGCAGCACGATGGTCGCCTCCATGAAAACCAGCAGTCCAATTCCCGCGGAGCGCGTCAGCGCCCGGGCCGCGAACCCCAGTATCGCGGCCGCCGTGAGCCAGTGCGCGATGCACAAAATTCGCGTTGTATCGTGCGTCAGCGGAACGCCCGCCAACCGGTGCAGCAACCATTCATAGAAATAGTACGCGGGTCCATACGGAGTGAAAATCTGGTCATAAAGGGTCCGCCCCTCAAAGAACTGCTTCCAGCAGAGCATTAAATAACCTTCGTCGTCGTAGGGCGCAAAGTCGCTGAAAATGGAGCCAAACGCGTACAGGCCGGCGATGGCCAGCGCCATCAGCGCCACCAACCCGCCCCACCGCGGCACGCCGGACTTATGGGGAATGGGAGCGGTCAAAGCGGAAGGTCGCGGTGTTCTGTTCGAATCCGGTGCATTCTGCGGGACTCTATGTGCCTCGCGGGCATCAGGCAATCCAACTCTGCCCGCGGCTATGGGCGTGACAATGGCGACAGGCTTGGGTACGAAGTGGCAAAATGAACGATTCCGCCCACCCCGCGCCGCGCCGCAATCCGGAGCTTTGGGTTGGGTTGGGATTGACGGTGTTTGTCGTTTGCTTCCACTGCGTGCGCTTCGTGAAAGCCGGCGGTCTGTGGCGCGACGAGGCCGCCGTGGTTGGGCTGGCGACCATGCCCGCCTGGAGCGAGGTCTTTCGCTTTTTCCACCACGAGGCATTTCCCCTGATTTTTCCTGCCACCATCCGGACGCTGGCGGCGGTTTCGGGTGACAGCGATACGGCTTATCGTGTTTTTGGATTGATCGTGGGGCTGGGGATCGTGGCGGCGCTTTGGTGGAATTTCCGGATCCTGCGGGGGGGCGTCCCTCTGCTAAGCCTGGCGTTACTTGGGTTTAACGCGGCCATCATCCGGTGGGGCGATTCGTTACGCGGCTATGGATTGGGGGCGCTTTTCATCCTGCTCACTGCGGGGTTGTTCTGGCGGGCATTGGAAAAGCCAAACCGCGGCAGGATTGCGCTCGCGACTCTCGGTGCGTTGGCCAGTGTGCATTCGCTGCTGCATAACCCCGCGCTGTTGTTCGCGCTAGGGATGGGCGCGGTGGCGGTTGCGTTGCGGCGCAAATCGCCGCGTGATGCCGTGCCATTGCTGGCGGTCGGGTTTATCGCGGGCCTGACCATGCTGCCGTACTGGAGCCTGTTGCGGCGTGGTCGCGAATGGGACGTCCTGGTGCGCACTCCCGTGGACGCCGGGCACCTGTGGCATAAAATAATGGAAGCCCTGTCCGCCTCCGGCGTGGCGAATACCTGGATCTGGGTGGCGCTGATTTTGGCGGCCGCGGGAATTTGCGTCCGGCTCGGACTTCGCGGCGGGAATGAAGAGCGCGATTTCTGTCTCTTTTGCGGCACAGCCTTGGTGCTCGCTATCATTGCCCAGTTTTGTTTTCTGCTCGTCCTAAGCTATCCGACGCATGAATGGTATTACCTCGCCCTGATGTCGCTGGTCGCCCTGCTTTTGGATCTGGTGTTCGCCGCCGTTCGACAGCCTGGCTGGGCTCGCAGGCTTCGCCTTGCGCTGGCGCTGGTGATTGCCGCCACGTCGCTGCCGCTGACCTGCGCGGGAATCCAGGTTCGCCAGACCAATGTGGACCT
Organism: uncultured Verrucomicrobiota bacterium; assembly: GCA_964448135.1. GTDB lineage: Bacteria > Verrucomicrobiota > Verrucomicrobiia > Limisphaerales > UBA8199 > CAYUVH01. The sequence goes on from CAYUVH010000022.1 coordinate 246,775, forward strand.
CGTCGCCGCGAGGTTGCAGCAGAGTGCCACCCCCGGCGACCTCATCATCGTTTCTCCGTGGTATGATGGGATTTCCTTCGCACGGTATTATCACGGGCCGGTGGCCTGGACGACCATGCCGCCGATGGAGTTTCACCGTTTTCATCGTTTCGACCTGCTCCTGCCCCAAATTGCGATGAAGGATCAGGACGAACCGATCCGTCCCGTGCGCGAGCGCGCCAACGAAACCCTCAAAGCCGGTCACCGGGTCTGGATCGTCGGGACCTACTCCGCCATTCGCTCGGCGGACGCTGACGCAGTGCTGGCCCGGGCGACACCCGACAAACAATCGGCAGTGACCAACCGGCGCGCGTATGAATGGTCCCTCCAACTCGCGAACGATTTGCGGCGCTCGGCGCGCAATTTGGAGCGGGTGAGCGTGACTCCACCCGGTCCCGTCAGTGACCTTGAGGATCTCCCCTTGACAGTCTGCTCCGGTTGGGCGGGACCCTGACATCATGCCGGACTCCACCACCTCCAGTCCCTTGCAACCCTCGGCACCGTCCCGCCGCGAGGTCTGGCCGCTGCTGCTGTTGCTCCTCGGAATCTTCGCCTTGCCCAGTGCCTTTCATCGTCCGGGCGGCTTTGGGTTGGACCCGAGCTGGCACATGCTGATTAACAAGGTGTTCTCCGAAGGGCGCGTTTTCGGCACGCAGGTGGTTTGGACGTACGGTCCCTTCGGGTTCCTCGAATGGCGTCTGCCGTACGGCGTGAGCTTGTGTTACTACCTTGCTTTCGACCTGCTCTTGCTGGCACTCGCTTTCCGGGTCGGAATAGACGCGGTGAAATCAAACCCGGATCGGGTCACCCTGGCTGCGTGCATCGCGAGTCTGCCGGCTTTGAAGGCCCTCATCAACGATGCCGCTCCCGCAGCCTTGTTCTGCTTCGGTTTGTGCTTCCTGCTCCGAATGCTGCGTGCGCCGGATATTCTCACCTCGGTTGCGTTGGCGGTCGTGGCCACAATCATGTTCTTCTTCAAACTCAATCTCGGCATCGCGCTCGTTGGGCTATGCGGTCTGGGGTTTTGCTTCAAAATTGCGGCCCGGGATGGCAATGCCGCCCGCTGGCTTTTTCTGGCCGGGGGCATCATGGTTTGCATGGCGGCGGCTAGCTGGCTGCTGCCGGTGAATTTGCCCGCCTATGTGCGTTTCGGATTGGTCTTGGTGAAGGGATACAGCGATTCCATGAGCGTGGGGCCAGAGTCCGGCACTTATTACCACGGGCTCATCTGGCTGTTCTTCCTTTTGTCGTTGGTGCTGCCGTTGATGGCCATGGCCAAAGCCGTATTCCGACCCGATCGGTGGCGGGCGATTCTGGAACTGGCTCCCGCCTGGATAGCCGGCAGCGCCGGGGCCTTTGTGCTCTTCAAGAGTGCGATCGTGCGGAGTGATTACGCGTTTCACAACAAGACTTTCCTCTTTGGTTTTCCCCTGGTCGCCCTGGCTTTTATGTTGTACGCCCCGGACGCACTCCGCAAAGTCTGGAAGCCGTTGTTCCTGGCCTCGGCTTTTGGATCGCTCGTGCTCCTCATTCACGAACCGCGGGTATCGCTGATGGCCCGAGGCGCGTGGAAGGATTTTCTCCCGGTGAATTATCTCCAGGGTGCGTTCACTTACCAGCAGGTCACCGATTGGAAATCCTATCTCAGCCGCATGCAGGCGACGGAAGCCGACCGGCGCGTGCCTGACCGTGTCCGCGAGATCATTGGCACAAATACCGTGGACGTATTCCCGCACGAAGCTTCACTCCCGATCGCCAGCGGCCTCAACTATCAGCCGCGTCCTGTGCTGCAATCCTATGCCGTCGTCGATCCTGTCACCGAGGGACTCAATCTGGCGTATTATCAATCTCCCGCCGCGCCGAGGTTTATCCTCTACGGCCTGGGACCTGAAGCGGCCAGCCCGGACCATCGCTACACGCTCTGGGATGAACCCACCTTGAAGCGCTGGATTCGGCGGAACTATCATTTGCGGCATGAATTCCAGGTGCGCCAACCGGAATACCCCACGCACGCACCCGTGTTGCTGCTCGAGCGCAACGCCGTCTCCACCCCGCTGGCCAGAGTTGAAGTGAAGACGGAGCGGGAAATGTTGGGCCGCGAGTTTTCGCTTCCGGAATCGGACGGTGAACTTTATGCCGAAATCAAGCTGCGCAAAAGTCTGTCCGGCCGGCTCGCCAGCTTCTTTTATCGTGGCGCGCCCGTGCGGGTGCGTTTTTCGCTGGCGGACGGCAAGACTTCGTCGGCCAGGATCGTTCCCGCCAATCTCGAGCGCGGTGTTCTGGTCAACTTCTTTGCTGAGGATGGAAATGCCGCCGCCTTGGGGAACTATTTCCGCGAGCAGTCCAATCAGAATCCCAAATGCTTGAAGCTGCGCCTGGAATGCGAACATGCCTGGGAGTTCGAACCCGAGTTCGAGGTCACGTATTTCAAGCTGCGCTAGCTGCGGCCGTGGGTTGGGTTTTCATCGGGAGCGCACCGCCCGTGCCTTTTGTTTGGCGCGCACCCATATCCAGACGCAGGCGAGTAATCCTGGAGCTGCCAGCATGAGGCCGAGGTCAAAGGCGCGGTCTTCGTAGCGGAGTTCGAGGCGGTGCCGGCCGGCCGGGACCTCGAGGGCTTGAAAGGCGTGGTTGGCGCGCCACAGTTGAACGGGTTGGTCGTCCACGTAAGCGCGCCAGGCGGGATGCCAGGATTGCGCGATGACGACGAGCCCGCTGCCGGGGGCGTCGGATTGGAGGACGAGTTTGCGATTGGCCAGCGTGGTCAACTCGACATGCATGTTCGTGGATGCGGCGGCGCTGATTTTCCCCCGGGCTTCGAGCGGGAGCCAGACGGCACGGCGAAAATCCACCTCCCGGCCCTGGATGGTTTTGATGATGGTCGCGTCGTCCGCGAAGACAGGCGACTGGCCGGCGGTGAGCATCGCCATGGCGGTGGAGCGCGCGACCCAGTTGGTGGGTGTGTGCGGACCGTTCGTCTGGCACACCCCCATGAAATCGAGCAGGGGTGGGCAATTCGAGTTGGCGGCCAGTTTCGCAACGAGTGCGCTCTCGCGTGGGGCGAGTGAGAAGAATCCGTCCACCTGCGGCACGCCATCGAGGATGTTGCAGTCCACGCGGGCGGCAAGCCGGTTGTAAAGAAATGCGGCTTCCGCATTGCCAATGTTCATGGGCGGGGTCTGTGCTTGAAATGGCCCGCTGGTTAGCGCGCGGCCGTGGCCGAGCGCGGGCGCGGGCGACCAAACCAGACGCGAGGCGGGGTAGCCTGACGCGTAAATCCGCGGATTGACACTCGGGTTTTGATTTGGAGCATGGGTGGCGAGGTCCACCCAGAACAGCAAGGCCAGGAAGCCGGCGGACACGCGGTGAAGTTTGGCCGGCGCGCGCAAGTATGCTGCCGCTGCCGCGGCCATTAAGAGGAGCAGTATCCCGCGACTCAATCCGTTCCACCGAATGGTTCGTTGGACTTCGTCGGAGACATTCGCATTCCAATCCACCCAGATGAGCACGCCGAGGAAGACCACCAGGCCAACGATAAGGGACATTTCAAAGGAGCGGGACTTTTCGCGTCGCGCGTCGAGCGCGGCAAAGCCGAAGGCGGCCAGCAGCGGCAACAGCGCCATGACGAGGATCACGGATTTGACAGGATAGCGGGCAAAGCCGAGGGCGGGGAAACAGGTTTTCAAGACGGTGAAAAAAATGCTCGTGTCGCCCCAAGCGAGAACCAGCGCGAGAAATACCATTACGGCGAGTGCACGGACGCGCCAGTTTTTGCAGAAGCGCAGGGCCAGAAGCGCCAGTGCGACCGCGCCGATGCCGCCGTAATAAGAGGAAGTCCAGTATTGCCCGTTTTGGAAATATACGCCCTGCGGTCCGGGCCCCTCGCGAAAAAGCGGATAAACCAAATTGGCCCATCCCCAAAGGGGCATGGACCAGTCGTGCGTGGTGGCGGCATAGGCCGCATCGCGCTGGGAATGGGCAAGCAATTGCAGGAAAGGCAAAAGTTGCGGTGCGCAAATCATTGCCACGAACAAACCCGCCAACCCGAAGCGGGTGGCAATTTTCCAAACCGGAATCTCGCTTTCGCTGCACGCGACAACCGCGAGCCCGGCGAGAAGAACCCAGGTCAACAGAATGGTTTCAGGACCTCCGGCGAGCATCTGCATGACGCCAGCCGCGACGGCCAGGACCAGTTCGCGGCCTCCGCGCCGCAGGGCGGATTGACCGAGCCAGAGCACCCAGGGCAGCCAGGCGAACGTGGCGATGTGGCTGGGCCACATGAGAAAGTTAAGGCTCAGGCCGTTGAAAGCGAAGATGATTCCCGCCAGCGCCGCAGCGACGGTATGGCCCGTCCAACGCCGCGCTAGAAGATACATCCCCATTCCGCCCCAAAAAATGTGAAGAAAACAGAAAAACGGCAGCGACCACGTCAGCGGAAGCAGGAGGTAAATCACGGCGCCCGGGTAAAGGGGCATGGTATTCCACTGAGCAAGGAACGGCAGCCCGCAATGGTGCCAGGGGTTCCAGAAAGGCAGCTCTCCTCGCCAGAAGCACTCCCGCTGAAACCAGGCCGCCGGGTAACTGAACAGGCCAAAATCGCGATAGACCAGTGTTTGCTGACCCAGAATGACGAGGGGGAACTTGAGTAGCACCAGCGTGGCCAACAGGGCGGCGAAACGTGGCAGCGTCAGCCAGTCCTGGGCGGCGTTGTTCCGGTTCGGTTGCGGCATCGGGCGGGAGGATAAAGGGAGGGTCAAGCTTGCTAAAGACTGAATGAACGAGGTCTGAGCGTGTCCAGTTTTTGGACCTTTTTCCATAATGTGTCTTAACTGTGGACACAGGCAATATTGAGCAGGAATTGTGGGTGAATTGTCACTAATTCGGACACTTGTTCCGCCAGAGTCCAATAACTGGACAGACCTTGACTTGGAGAAGTCCAGCGGACGGCCACATCGGTAATATAACGGATGTTTGTCCGCATACTAACCCGTTGCCTTCTGGCGCAGTATGGCGCTATGGTAGAAGCACAATTTGATGTCGGTCGCGAAGCTGAAAAAACGCGGCTGTTGAAACCAATCGCCTGGGGCGGTGTTTGAGAATTACGGCAATAGAAAATTCGAGCTATGAAGATGAAAATTACAGGGAAGGGCGGGTTCACACTGGTGGAAATCATGATCGTGGTGGCCATCATCGGCCTGCTGGCGGCGATCGCGATTCCGAACTTCGTCAAGGCACGCACCACTGCGCAGACCAACGCCTGCATCAACAACTTACGTCAGATTGACAGCGCCATCCAGGAGTGGGCCACCGAGCAGAAAAAAGGCGAAACCGCCGCTGTGACTTTCAGCGACATCAGCTCCTATTTGAAGAACTCTGTAACCTGTCCCGCGGGTGGCTCCACCTTCAGCGACAGCTATTCGATCACAACCGTCGCGGAGAAGCCCGTCTGCCAGCGCGTCCCGGAGAAACACAAACTGCCGGCGGATACGTTGAACTGAGATCCGTTCCATTTCACACGCGACGGCCCGGAGGATTCCTCCGGGCCGTTTGCTTTTTGGCGGGGGCTTTTCCGGAAATTGGCATTGGGGCTGCTTTGCCTTGTCTTGCGGTTGCGTCAGGCAATTAGTGAACACGAACCGTAGTATTGAATAACCCGCCTGACGCCTTGTTCACACCGCCGAACAGAAAGAAAGGTAAGTTAAACATGCAAATCAAGACCTCCCGTAAGTCGGGTTTCACGCTGGTTGAAATCATGATCGTCGTGGCCATCATCGGCCTCCTCGCTGCGATCGCCATCCCCAACTTCGTGCGCGCCCGCACGCAGTCGCAAAAGAACGCCTGCATCAACAATCTGCGCCAGATCAACGGTGCGATTCAGCAGTGGGCGCTCGAAAACAAGAAGGCCCCGTCTGCGACGGTCGCCTTCACCGACATCTCTCCGTATCTGAAGAGCGCGGTGGTCTGCCCCTCCGGCGGCACCACCTTCGCGGACAGCTACACTGTGGTGGACGTGCAGACCGTTCCGGTTTGCCAGCAGGACGCCGCCGCTCACGTGTTGCCGACCGACACCACGGGCTAGTCTCTAGTCCAGTACGTCTTCGCGCAACGCCCGGGAAGCAATTCCCGGGCGTTGTTTTTTGTACCTCCGGAGGGCGAAGGATGCCCCGGGTGAAGGGCGCGCGCATCATCGCGGTCATGGACCAAAATTGGCATCGCATGTGCTTTTCCCGTGCAGACGGTTGCGTCAGGCAATTAGTGAACGCGAACCGTAGTAATAAATTAACCTGCCTGACGTCCTGGGTTCACGCCGCCGAACAGAAAGAAAGGTAAGTTAAACATGCAAATCAAGACCTCCCGCAAGTCCGGTTTCACGCTGGTTGAAATCATGATCGTGGTGGCCATCATCGGCCTGCTCGCCGCGATCGCCATCCCCAACTTCGTGCGCGCCCGCAC
>CAYUVH010000023.1:0-92638 GCA_964448135.1 uncultured Verrucomicrobiota bacterium
GGGGTGACCGGTTACAACGCGGTTTTTCGAATCACCCCGGATGGCCAATACACGTTGCTGACGGTTTTCGACGGCGCCAATGGCAATCAGCCTTTCGGCGGAATCATGCAGGCGGCCAATGGTGATTTTTATGGCACGACCACGAGCGGCGGGGGATCCAGCCTGGGGGTCGTTTATCGTCTCCACGTTGCCGGAGCGGACGCACCCAAAATTCAATCCGCTACCAGGTCGGTCACTGGTTTTCATCTGAACTGGCAGGGCCTGCAAGGGCGCAGCTACCAACTTCAAGGCCAGGTCGATCCCACGCAGAGCAATTGGACAAATATCGGCGCGCCGGTCACTGCAACCAATGAAATCGTCTTTGCCCAGGATGAAGCTACGGCCGAGCCGCGAAAATTTTATCGAGTGCAATTGTTGCCGTGACGCAGAACGGGCAAACCGGAGAGAATCCCGGCTTTCCCGCGCTCCCGGTTTCTGCTAAGGGTATTTCGTGCATTTCTTTGTACAGCGCGGCGAATTGCGGGACCTCTATGACAAGGTCGCCGCGGGCCAGCGCCTGACGGAGGAGGACGCCCTCCGACTTTTCGAAAGCAAGGACCTCAACGCCGTCGGCGCGATCGCCGATCTGGCCCGCGCGCGGCGGCCGAACTCCGGCAATCGCGCGAGCTACATCATCAATCGCTACATCAATTATTCCAATTACTGCATTCTGAGCTGCCGGTTCTGCTCGTTTGCGCGCAAGAAGCGCGACGCGGACGGCTTCCAGCTCACGGTGCCGGAGATGGTCGAGAAAGCACGCGAGGCGTTGCGGTTGGGCATCACCGAATTGCACATCGTCGGCGGGCTGCATCCATCGCTGCCTTTCAGCTACTACTTGGAGATGCTCCAGACGCTGCGCGGGTTGGACGCACGGCTGCAATTGAAATGCTTTACGGCGATCGAAGTTTTACACCTCGCCTGGCTGGCGCGGAAGTCGGTGCCGGAGACCTTGCGCGAACTCAAGGAGGCCGGGCTCGATTCCCTCACGGGTGGCGGCGCGGAGATTTTTCGAAAGGAAGTGCGGTCGGCCATCGCGCGCGGCAAGGAATCGGCGGAGGAATACCTGGATGTGCATCGCACCTGGCACAAGATGGGCGGGCGCAGCACGTGCACGATGCTCTTCGGTCACGTCGAATCGCTGGCAGATCGCGTGGACCACCTGCGGCAATTGCGCGCCTTGCAGGACGAGACGCATGGGTTCGTAGGGTTTGTGCCGTTGCCGTATCAGCCGGAGAACAATGAGATTCCGGTGGAGCATCCGCCAACGGGTTACGATGTCTTGCGGACCATCGCGGTCGCGCGAACCTACCTGGATAATTTCGATCACATCACCGCGTATTGGGTCGGTATGGGGATGAAGCTGGCGCAGGTGGCGCTGAGCTATGGCGCGGATGATCTGCACGGCACCATCATCGAGGAACATATTTTCCACATGGCGGGCGCCACTTCGCCACAGCTCCAAACGGAAGCCGACATGGTAAAAGCGATCCGCGAGGCGGGACGGATTCCCGTGCAGCGGAATACCTTCTACGAGCCGATCAAGGTCTGGGACGACTCACCCGCGTCGGAAGCCGCCGCCGGCGGCGAACGCTCGAAGGTTTTGGAAGACAACCTCGCGAGCGCGTAGCTGCGCCGGCTGAGACATGGATTCCCCCGAAAAGACTCCGAAACTGCGCATGGCGCCGCCCGAAACGGCCGAGGAAATTGCGCGCCGGCTCGGCCGCGAGCAGCGCGCGGTCAGTCTTCAGCGCGAAAGCAATCTGGACCAATCCCTGGCGCCGTTTCGCGTCGGGACGGTGAAGGCGTTGAATGCCGTGCCGCTCACGCGCGGCCTCGAGGAGGAAGTGGTCTATGCGGCGCCGTCAAAGCTGGCCGAGATGCTGCGTCGTGATGAATTGGACGCCGCGCTCGTAAGCGTGGTCGAGCCGTTGCTCAATGATCGCTACGATATACTCGACGGAATCGCCATCGCGTCGCTGGGCGAAGTGCGCAGCGTGGTGCTGGCGCATCGCAAGCCGCTGGAGGAAATTCGCGAGGTTTACTGCGATACGGCTTCGCTCACCAGCGTGCAATTGCTGCGGGTGCTTTTGGCGGAGCGCGGGTTGAAGCCGGAGTTCAAACCGCTGGCGAGTTATGATTTCAAAGCGCTCCCGGATTACACCCTGCTGATTGGCGACGCCGCGCTCGATTTGGTGCTGGGCGAACACGAGCATCAAATCTGGGATTTGGGCGCGGCCTGGTTCGAGCTGACCAAGCTGCCGTTTGTATACGCGGTGTGGGCGCTGCGGCGCGGAAAAGAGAATGCGGTGCTCCGGCGGCAATTACGCGAGGCGCGGGATTTCGGCTTGGATACCCTGGAGCATATCATCCAGAGCCGGACCGAATACGATTTGGATTTCCGCCGGGACTATCTCGGCTGGCATATCCACTACCATCTGGGCTCGGACGAAAAGCGCGGACTGAATCGGTTCATCGAGTTGCTGAAAAAGCACGGCGTTGGACCCGTCTTCGAGCCGCGATTTGTGGTCTGATCTTCTCGTCTACTGCTCCTTTTCCAACTGCGCCAGCACCTCTGGATCGCGCACATCCACCCAACGACCGGGGATTTCGAGGCCGGCGAGTTTGTGGCCGTTGGCCACGAGCGCGCTGATGGCGTCGGTAAGTTCATACTCGCCCCGCGGGGATTCCTTGAGCTTCGCGGTGAATTCAAACAGGACGGGCCTGAAGATATAGATGCCGGCGTTGTACCAGACCGGCGCGCCGGGCTTTAGCGTTCCGTCGCGCTTGAGCTCTTCCACTTGGGCTGCGCTGGGCTTTTCCACCAGTCGCGTCAGACAGAATTTGTCGTCGAAGAAATTGAGGCCGCCCTTGGTGACATCCTGTCCGGGCGTGACAGTAATGAGACCTGAGAAATCAGCCTCGTGATAACGACGGAGCATTTGTTGATAAGTCTCCGGGGGCACGAGGATATCGCCGTAGGTGAGTAGGAAAGGCGAATCACCGAGAAAATCCTTCGCGACCTCGGGCGCCTTGCCGGTGCCATTCTGCACCGCCTGCCGGCCATACGCGATACGCGCGTTCCACTTCGAACCGTCGCCGAAATACGCCTCGATCACTTCGGCGCGAAAACCTGTTACGATGAAAATCTCGCGGATGCCCGCCGCCAGCAGACCCTGAATGATATGCTCCAGAATGGGTTTGCCCCAGACCTTGAGCATCGGTTTGGGCATTTCATTCGTCAGCTCGCGCATCCGCGTGCCTTTTCCTGCCGCCAAAATGACTGCTTTCATGCGGGACGGATGTGAGCATAAAACCTGCCGCGGCAGAAGCAAAAGGTTGCCGCCTCAAAAAGAAATCAACCACGGATGGCCGCAAGCCGGCGGGCCCGGCTCGCGGTATCCGTGGTTCTGAATTTAGCCCGGCGTCAATTCACCGCCAGCCGCCGACGCTCCGATTCCTCCCCGGTCAGCATGAGCCCCAGCCCGAGATAAAAAAACCAGGCCGTCGGGACCATGAGCCACAACGCCACGGGTGGAAGCATGCCGTCGATCGTGCGTTGAAAGGCCGGCATTACGCACTGAATGAGAAAGGTCGAGGAACCCGCCCCGAAAAAGATGATCCCCCAGCCGGTCAGGTTTCGTTTGAATGGATCGGAGATGACCGGAAGAAACCGCGCCCCGCGCCGCCAGACGCAAGCGCCAGCGAGAATGAAGGCGACGGCCGTGCAGGCCACAATTTGATCTCCCGGGCTCACTTCCATGAAGTAAAACGTGAGGCTGCTGAGCAACATGATGAAGAGCATGAGCGCGGCGGAGGTCCAGCCCATGATTTTCCCGAGTGTCTTTGGTGTCCGGCGCGTTTCGGCAAACTCCGCTTTGAGCGCCTCCGGGCGACCCATTCGACCGGCGGCCGCTTCGAATGCCTGCTGCGCGCCCAAGCCCGCCTTCATTTGCTGCTCGAGGTCGTCGCGCAAATGACTTTCCAGTTCGTCCAGCGTGGCCGGGGTTTTGATCCCGGCGGCCTGCATTTGCCGCCGCCATGCCGCGATTGCCTGTTCCTGATTAAACATGTTGTCCTTTCCATAGACCGTTGAGGACCGCGGAAATCACGGCCCATTGTTCGCGTTTTTCCTCCAGGGCCTTGCGGCCGTCCTGCTTGATTGAATAGTACTTCCGCTTGCGCCCGCTCTCGCTCTTGCCCCAGCGCGACTTGATCCAGCCGCTGTCCTCCATGCGGTGCAACACCGGGTAAAGCATCCCGTCCGTCCAGTTCAACTTGTCCCCGGAACGCCGCCGGACCTCCTGGATGATCTCGTAGCCGTAGCTTTCCCCCTGCGCCAGCAGCGAAAGCACCAACGGTTCCGTCGAGGCCGCCACGAGTTCCTTTTCAATCATGGCAACACTATGCATTGTGATGCTATGTATGTCAACGGAAAAATTCAATGTTTCAAACCATCCTACTTTTCTCCGGCTCCGGGAATGCTATCTTGTCCACCTATGGGAACGAAATATTTGCCGCTCAACGACCGCCTTTACGATTACCTCACCGCCTTCCGCAGTGACGTCGCCGATCCGATCCTCGCCGCGTTGCGCAAAGAAACCGCCGCCCTCGGTGAAGTCGCCGTCTGCCAGATCAGCGATGAAGAAGGCATGTTCCTGCGAATCCTGGCCGCGCTCATCGGCACGAAGAGCGCCGTCGAAGTCGGCACGTTCACCGGCTACAGCTCGCTTTGCATCGCCCGCGGTATGGGCGCCGGCGGCAAACTCCTCTGTCTCGATTACAATGCCGAGTGGACATCCATCGCGCGCAAATATTGGAAGAAGGCTGGCGTCGCGAACAAAATTGAACTGCGCATCGGCCCGGCGATTCCCGCGCTGAAAAAGCTCCCCAAGCGCCCACTTTTCGACCTCGCATTCATTGACGCCGATAAAGAAGAATACGATGCCTACTACGAAGAAATTCTTCCCCGCACGCGAAAGAACGGCCTCATCCTCTTCGACAACATGCTTTGGCACGGCCGCATCATTGGCCGCGAAGCCAGGCGCGCCGACAGCCGCGCCATCACCGCGCTGAATCGTAAGCTGGCCAGGGACAGGCGCGTGGAGACGGTTTTGATTCCGGTGGCGGATGGGATTCAGGTCTGCCGCAAGAAGTAACCTCAAAGCGTCCGCGCTGTCTCCGCAAGCAAATTCTCAATCGTCTTACATGGGTATCGCGCCTTTCCGCGAATGAATTCCCCTTCGCCAAAACCAGTCAAAACCTCTTCCGAATGTCTCGGACTGCGCTATAGTGTTCTGCTCTGACTATGCTTTTAGAATTCGTCCGTGAAGAATCCCGCCTGCGCAATTTCCCGCTCAGTGTTGCTCTTGCCGTTGCCTTGATATTCCCGGGCCTCGCCCAGACCACTCACGCGCAAGTCAGCAAGGCCATGCGCATCCTCGCGACGCGCGGGCTCCAGCTTCAGGGACTCGTGCAGCCGGCCGACATCTTCCACCTGGATGTCTATTCCAACGCCAACTACAACACGATCAACCTGGGCTTTTCCGCCACGCCCGATTTTTTGAGCACGGTGCCGGGCGCGCCGTGGGGCCGCTGGGTGTCCGACTCCACGCAATTGCCGCCGCTGCCGGGCGAAGAGCCTTACATGAGCCAGCTCGTGTGCCTCTCCCTCTCCGACGAGCCCTACATTGATTCCACGAACAATTTCGTGAACATGTTGAATTTCTTCAACGCCGCGAATGCGAACACGAACCTGTCGAACACGATTATTTTTCTGAACAACTGGGGCGGCGAAGTGAGCGACGGAACGCTGAGCCAGTTCATCGCGCAGGCGCATCCCGACATGGTTACGTTCGACCTGTATCCTTGGCAGTCCGTGTATGACATCAACGCGTCGAACCATACCGGCGCCGCCATCGCCGGGCCGCCCACCGGTTTCTACAGCGAACTGCGGCGCTACCGCGCGTATGCGAGCGCATACAACATTCCTTACGGCATTTACCGGCAAACCTTCCACTCCGTGCAGGACTATAACTCCACGGTCTATCGGAATCCTTCGCCGTCGGAGCTGCGGCTGAATGCATTTTCCGCGCTCGCCTACAATGCGAAGATGTTCATTGATTTCGTCTATAACGCCGGGGCCACGTCGCTCTTCGACATCGAACCCAACGGCTACAGCGGCGACACCCACACCAACGCGCTCTACAACGAAATGGTGGACGTGAACCGCCGCGCCGCGAACCTCGGCAAAGCCCTTGTGCGGCTCACGCCGGTATACGACTTGCATAATACCAATAATGCCAGCCCGCCACCCGGGCCGGGCAGCACCGACCCCGCCTTCGTGGACGGCACCACCACCAGCATCATGTTCCTGCGCGGCCGGACTCTGAGCGGCGGCGTGACGAATGCGACTCCGCTGCCTGGCGGCCTCGTGGTGGATCCGCAGGCCCAGTCCAACCCCGGCAATGCGAACGGCTTGATATATAGCTGGTGGGAAGCGAACAAGAACGACCCCTATCTCAATGGTTGGGCGGTGACGAACAAGGGCGGCGTGAAAAACAGCGGCCTGCCCGGCGACGTGATTCTCGCCTGGTTCAAGCCGCTGGACGAAAGCATGGATGGCACGAATTACAGCAACGAAGTGTACATGCTGGTAGTGAACGGGCTTAGCGATCCGACCGGTACCGCCACCAACTGTGCGCAGACAATCAAACTGAATTTTCTAACCGGCACCGCCATCACGGCCGTAAACATGCTCGACCTCGAAACCGGCGCCATCACCACGAACACCATGCCCGTGATCGCCGGCAGCGGGAGCACCACCAAGCGCCAACTCGTTCTCGACCTGAGCGGCGGCGACGCCGCCCTCTTCAAATTCGCCGACGGCGCCCCCTTCGTAGGCCAGCCGCTCACACCAAAAGTGACCATGACCAGGCTGTCCGGCAAACCTGCCATTTCCATTGATGCCCCGTTGTTTTCCAAACAGCGCATCGAATGGAAATCGTCTTTGACGAACGCCACCTGGAATACCCTGACGAACCTCATCATGCCGGCGTCGCCTTACACTTTCCCGGACGCGTCCGCCGGCGCCGGCCCGCGCTACTACCGCGCGGTGGCGACTCCCCTCTATTAGCGGAGTGTGGCCGTCCCCGGCCACAGCAACGCCCAGCAGCCGGCGCTGCGGTGCGATCTTTCGAGTCGTGAGGGGCAGGCATTTGCCCATTGCTGCGCCCGGGACGGGCACGTTTCCTCACATAAAGATGAAGCTGCGCTCCCGCGTAATCCCATCGTATAGTGGGATTGGCTTTCCGACACGTAACGTTCAACATCAAACCCGTTCGAACGTCCAAACCATAATGAAAACTAGCCTTTTTCGCGCCTCCTATCCTTCGGTATGATTGACTCGATTCTGCACGGCATCTTCACCAGCCAATGGCTGGTTATCATCATCGTCTCCGCTCTCCTGCTGGCGTCGGCCGAGGTCGGCTATCGTCTCGGCCTCCGGCTTTACCGTCGCAAGGATGAGGCGCGCCAGGGACAGGTCGGTGCGATTCAGGGCGCCATGCTCGGCCTGCTCGGTTTGCTCCTCGGCTTCACCTTCGCCATGGCGGTCGGACGGTATGAATCCCGCCGCGCCCTGGTGCTCCAGGAAGCCAATTCCATCGGCACCACTTACCTGCGCGCCTCCCTGCTTCCCGCGACGCATCAGGCCACCGTCGAGAATTTACTGCGCAAATACGTGGAGGTTCGCCTTGCCTTTTCTGACGCCGCCAGCGACCCGGCCCGACAGGCCGCCGCCGAAAAGGACGCCGGAAAAATTCAGCGCGAATTGTGGGCCCGCGCCGTCGCCGCAGGCAAGGAAGCGCCTTCACCCCTCATCCCCAGCTTCATCGCCGCCTTGAACGAAACCATTGACCTCGATGCCACGCGCTTGAATGCCCTGCGCACACACGTGCCGGGCGCGGTGTGGCTGCTCGTGCTGGCGGTTGCCGTCAGCGGTTGCTGCGCGAGCGGTTATGGCGCCGGGGCCAGCGGTTCGCGCCTGGCCTTCGCCAACATTGCCCTCCCCTTGCTCGTCGCCGTGGCCATCACGCTCATCGCCGACCTCGACCGCCCAAACGGTGGCCTGATCGTCATTGACCAGCGGCCCATGCTCGATTTGAAACAATCTTTGCAGCCAGATGGGCGCTGACAAATCGCGCAAGTTGCGGTAGAGTAACCGGCAATGACGGCTACCGTTGGCCGTCCTGTTGTGAAGAAACTGTTGTTGTCCGCCGGGCGCGCCGCCTTCCGCGCGTGCCTTTTCCTCTCCGGGCTGATGGTGTTCCCGGCCGCCGCCCAATTTCTGCCCCCGGTGAAGACGGTTTTTGTGATCGCGATGGAAAATCACAACTTCACCCAGCCGAATCCCACTTCCAGTCCCCAGCAAATCCGCACCAACCCGGCCGCGCCCTATATCAACAGTCTTATTACCGTGGGCAATTCCAACGCGGTGCAGGTTTCCTTTTGCACCCACTACTACAACGCCGGCATTGGCGTCCATCCCTCCGAACCGAGCTACGTCTGGGCGGAGGCCGGCACGGATTTCGGCGTGCATACCGATAACGATCCCAGCGCCGGCTCGGGCAACATCTTCACCGCACCGCATTTGACCAGCCAGTTGAACGCCGCCGGTATCACTTGGAAAAACTACCAGGAGGACGTCCAACTCAGCAGCGGTCCCAAGGCTTCTGCGTCGGGAACCAGCGGAAGCGTCATCAACCCTTATTACGGCACCGGCCAGTACAACTACGCGGCCAAGCACAACCCGATGGTCTTCTTCTCCGATACGCAGACCCAGAACGTCCGTTCGTTCATCCAGTTCGGCACGGATCTCACCAATCATGCCTTTGGCCGTTACAATTGGATCACGCCCAACCAATACAACGACCAGCACAGCGCGCTCTCCGGTGGTTTCACCTACCACGGCACCGCGTATACCGGGGATCAGGCGGCCATCGCGCAAGGCGACAATTTTCTTTCCATTCTCATTCCCAAAATCATGGCCACTCCGGAATACCAGGATAACGGCATGATCGTCATTCGCTGGGACGAGAGCGAAGGTGGCGACACCACCAGTTACGCCATCCCGTACATCCTCATTTCCCCGCTGGCCAAAGGCAACGCTTACTCCAGCAGCGTCGAAATGAATCACTCCTCGCTCATCAAGACCATGGAGGAAATCCTCGGCCTGGCCTTTTTGACGAATGCCATCCCCGCCGGCGAGACCCGCGCTGCGGGCAGTGGCTACAATACCGTCGCTTCCGTAAACGACATGAGCGACCTCTTCAAGCCGGTGGCTAAACTTGCCCTCCAGCATCCCGCCGGCACGACGCTCACCAATGGCAGCGCCATCGCCTTCGGCACCGTCGCTCCCGGCTCCAGCCTCACCAACCTCTTTACCATCACCAATTCCGGCAACGGCACACTCGTGCTGACGAACATGCCCTTGAGCGGCGCTCATCCCGCCGACTTCGCCGTGAGCGGCATGGCCTTGCCCGCATCCCTTGGCTCCGGCGCAACGGCCACCTTCAAACTGGTTTTCACCCCGGCAGCCTGCGGCGCGCGTTCGGCCACGTTGCAAATCACCAACAACGATTCCAGCTTCAATCCCTTCAGCCTCGCCCTTTCCGGTACCGGCAACGGCACGCCGCAAATCACCGGACAACCACTGAACCAGACCAATCATTTGGGCACCACCGCCGCTTTCACCGTCGGGGCCACGGCTTGCACCTCCATGAGCTACCAATGGTACTTCGGCGCCAACGCGCTGGCCGCGCAGACCAACAACACGCTCAGTCTTACGTCCGTCGTGTGGACCAATGCGGGCGATTATCACGTTGTGATTACGAGCAGCGGGGGCAGCACCAACAGCAGTGCCGCCACTTTGTCGGTCCTTCCTGAACCGCCGACCCTGACCGCCGGGCAATGGACAGGCAATGGGGGTTTTCAACTGAGTTTCGCCGGCCCCGCCACCCAGCCCTACAAAGTGCTGGCCTCCGATGACCCCGGCGCGCCGCTCGCGTCCTGGACCTTGCTGGCCACGGGCACCTTCGGCGACACCAACGCCGTCTTCACCGACACCGATGCGACCAATCACCCCGGCCGCTTCTACTGCATCAAATCGCCCTAGCCGGAACGGAATTCCAGCTATATTAGCGCGCATGAAACGGCTGCTGCTCCTTCCGCTGGCCTTTGCGCTGACCCTTTCTGCCGCGCCCATGGGCACCGTCGTGCCCGCTTACTTTTATCCCGGGGTTTTGTGGGCGCGTATGAATTGGGCCGCCGGCCAGATACCGCTCGTCGCGATCATGAATCCCAACGACGGGCCCGATACCTCGCAAAATCCCGACTACGTCTCCGCCGTGAACAGCCTTCGCGCCAGCGGCGGCAAGGTCGTAGGTTACGTCTTCACCAGTTACGGCGCGCGCGACACGAACACCGTGCGTCTGGACATCGATCGCTATTTCAATTTCTACGCCATGGACGGCATTTTTCTCGACGAGGTCACCGACGATGCCGACACGAACCATTTGAATTACTACGCCGCCATATACCAATACATCCACACGAAAGGCACGAACCTGACCGTGATCGGGAATCCGGGCATCAACACCCTGGAGGCTTATCTCACGCGACCGTGCATGGATGTGCTCGTGACCTTCGAAGTGGACACCGGCTATTCGAATCACGTGGACGATGCCTGGGTCACCAACCACCTGGCGCGGCAGTTCTCCCAGCTTCCCTACGCCGTGGCGAGCGCCTCCACGATGACCAACTACGTCAACCTTGCCTCCGCGCGAAACGTGGGCTGGCTCTATGTGACCAGCGACAGCGGCGCGAACCCCTGGGACACGCTGCCGACCTACTGGACGAACGAGGTCAATTACATCCGCTCCCTGAACCAATCCACACCCGGCACACAGTTGAAGCTGCTGGGCCTGAGCAATGGCATTCCCTCCCTGAGAATCACCGGCGCGCCCGGCGTCTATGAACTGCAACGCACATCAAACTTTGTGAACTGGTCGGTGGTGACCAACGCGAGCGGCACCACGACGCAGATCAATGCGCGGGATGTCACCGGCACGAACGCGCCACGAAGCTTCTACCGGACGCGGCAGTGAGCGTCCGGGAGAGGACGAAAGGGTTGGTATTTCCATTGCGTCGACCGGGTCGGGGTGTGTAATTGAAGTGGAATGCGAACAGAGACACCCGGTGGCCAGGGCTGGTGGAGAAGCTCTCGCTACGGGTTCGTCGTTTTCTTTTTTCTATTATTGGTCTTCATGTGGTTCGGATTGCGCCTCGTGCTGTTTTCCGCCTTCCGGCCGGCCGGAATGTCGGGCGGCGAAATCACGCTCGCCTTTCTCGACGGGTTGCAACGGGACGTCTTCGTGGCGGTGGTCACCTTGCTGCCCACGCTATTCTGGATGTGGCTGGCCGGGCGGGGCGAACCGGGGCGCGCGGCGCGGGTATTCTTTTGGTCGGTTTTTCTGACGGCATTTTACGTCGAAACCTTCCTGTTGTTCACGGAGTTTTTCTTTTACGAGGAGTTCCACTCGCGCTTCAACACGGTCGCGGTGGATTACTTGATCTACCCGCACGAAGTGTTCGTCAACATCTGGCAATCATATCCCGTGGGCATCGTCCTCATCGGTGTGCTGCTGCTGTCGGCCGGCTGGCTGGCCCTGGCCATGAAACTGTTTGCGCGGATGTGGGAGACGCCCTTCACCAACGGCGCCCGCTTCCTGCGCCTGGTCGCCGGAATCATCGTAGCCGCCGGATTGGCCCTGACGATCAACTTCCACGGCGCGCATGTCAGCAAGGACCGCACGCTGAACGAGCTCGCCAACAACGGCCAGATTTCCTTCGTCGCGGCGTTCTGGACGCGGAACCTCGATTACAGCGCGTTCTATCGCACCCTGCCCCTGGCCGAAGCGTGGCAGCGTGCCCGGCGAATGCTGGCGGAGACCAACACCCAATTCGTCGCCGAAGGCGAATCCATCACCCGCCACGTGTCCGGTGATCCTGCTCGGCCGCGATTGAACGTGGTGATCTTCCTCGAAGAAAGCCTCGGCTCGGAATTCTGGGGCTGCCTCGGCCGCACCAACACCCTCACACCGGAAATGGACAAACTGGCCGGCGAGGACGGCCTGCTGTTCACGCATTTGTACGCCTGTGGCAACCGCACCGTGCGCGGCATGGAAGGCGTGCTCTCTTCCTTTCCACCGCTGCCCGGCGATTCCATTGTGAAACGCGACCGCTCGGACAATGTCGAAACCATTGCTCGCGTGCTCAAGCGTGACGGCTACAACACCATCTTCCTCTACGGCGGGCGCGGTGTGTTTGACGGCATGCGGTCCTTCGCCGTACGCAATGGCTACGACCGGTTCATCGAACAAAAACATTTCGCCCACCCGACCTTCACCACCGCCTGGGGCGTTTGCGACGAAGACCTGTTCCTGCGCGCCCTTGAGGAATTCCGCGACCTCAACCAATCCGGCCAGCCCTTCTGCGCCACGGTGCTCTCCGTCTCCAACCACAAACCCTACACCTTCCCGGAAGGAAAAATCCCGGAGGACCCCAAGGCACAACGACAGGAACACGCGGTAAAATACTCCGACTACGCCCTCGGCCGCTTCTTTGCCGCGGCGAAAAAGGAAGCCTTTTGGACGAACACCATCTTCGCCGTGGTCGCGGATCACGGCGCCCGCGTCTACGGCTCGCAAAGCATCCCGATTCATTCCTACGAAATCCCGTTGGTCATCGCCGGACCGGCAGTGGTGAAGTCACCGCAGCGCATCGCCCAGCTCGGTGGCTCGCTCGATGTTGGGCCAACCCTTCTCGGGCTGCTCGGACGCCCATATGAATCCATGTTTTTCGGACGCGACCTGCTGAAACTCCGGCCTGAGGACGGCCGCGCGTTACTGAACCATAATCGCGACATCGGGATGCTCTCCCACGACCGCCTAGTCGTCCTCGGCCTGCAGAAAACGGTGGAGTTCTATGAAGGTGACCCCGCGAAAGTGGACATGACCCGCTTGACCTCGCCGCAGCCACCGGACCTCGAGATCGAGAAGAATGCGACCGCCATCTATCAGGTCGCCGACGAGTTATACGTCAATCGACGTTACCGCTTGGACTTGGGCGAAGAGAAAATGCGGGTCAAGCCGTGATGGAACGGCAGCGAATGATTTTCTTTCCTCCCCGGTTGTCCTACGCTCCTGCTTCGAATGCCTCCTGGCGATACCACCGCACAACCGGCCGCCGCCGCGGCGGGAATCTTTCCCGCCACGCGCTGGAGCCGTGTCGTTCGCGCGCAGGGCACCGCTGACGACCCCACGCGCCACGCCGCGCTGGATGAATTGTGCCGCACCTACTGGCAGCCGGTGGCGAATTATCTGACCGCCCTGGGTTGCGGACAGGACGCGGCCGATGTGGCGCAGGACTTTTTTGCGACCTTCCTTCGTCGCGAGGGATTCAACCACGCCGACCCGCAACTCGGCCGGTTGCGCGGCCTCCTCAAAACTTCCGCCCGGAATCATTTTCTGCAATGGCGGCGGAATCGCGCGACGCTGGCCCGCGGCGGCGGCGCCACCACGCATAGCCTCGATGAATTGGCACTCGAAATTCCGGCCGATGAAGCCGCCGCCCTGTCCTACGATCGCGACTGGGCGCTGACGATTCTCAACCGGGCGCTGGCGAAATTGCGCGAGAGTTACACGCAACGCGGGCGCGGAGATTTGTTCGCGGCGCTTAAACCCGTTCTGCTCACCGCGGGAGCCAAACCGTCGGAAGAACTCGCCGCCCGGTTGGGTATGACCACCAACGCGCTCACCGTGGAACAACATCGCGCCCGCCGCCGGCTGGCCGATGCGTTGCGCGCGGAGGTGGCGGATACGGTCGCCGATCCCGGCGACGTGCAGGCAGAACTGCTCCACCTGCTGAAGCTCCTCGCCCACGCCGGCCCGGGCGCCAACGCGCATGGCTGAGCCCGGCCCCAAATGCCCCGTGTGCGGTTCCACGCTTCCCAGCGTGGAGGGCCTGTGTCCCGTCTGCGTTGCCAAAAACATGGCGGCCCTGTTGGACAACGGCGGCCCGCGCGAAAACATCGTTCCGGGCCATGAACTCGGCGCGCCGCTCGGGCGCGGCGGCATGGGCGAGGTGTTCCGGGCCCGGCGGATAGCGGACGGCCGCGAGGTGGCGGTGAAGATCGCTGCGTCGGGCACCGCATCGAATCCGGCCTTGATGGAACGCCTCGCCCGCGAAGCCGCGGCGCTCAAGGCGCTCGATCATCCGAATATCCTGCGCGTCCTCGAATCCGGCACGCTGGCCGATGGCCGCTTCTTTCTCGTTACGGAATTGGCCGCCGGCGGGAATCTCGCGCAGCGTATCAAGGCCGGCCCATTGCCTCCGGCGGAGGTCGCGCGGTTGTTCCGCGAAATCCTTCAGGCGGTCATCGCTGCCCACCGCGCGGGAATCCTGCACCGCGACCTCAAGCCGGCCAATGTGTTGCTCGCCAGCGACGGCCGGGCATTGCTCGCGGATTTTTCCCTCGCCCGGCTCCCGGATGCGACGCCTGGCTTGAGCCTCACGGGCGGCGATGTTTTCGGCACGCCCTATTATCTCGCCCCGGAGGCGCGCGCGGGCTCGTCGCACACCGACGAACGTTCGGAAATCTTTTCCCTGGGCGCTTTGCTCCACGAAATGCTCACCGGCCGCGTCCCCATCGGCCAGTACGTCCCGGCCTCCAAAGTCACGCGCGTGCCGCCGGCCATGGACCGGCTCATCGCCCGCTGCCTGGCCGAGGCTCCCGACCAACGCCCTCCCGATGCCGCCACGCTCCTTCAGGAATTCGAGCGCGCGTTTGCCAATGACCGTTCGCGGCGGCGGCGGATGTTCGCGGCGCTGCTCCTCGCCGCCGGTCCGATAATCGCCTACGTGTTCATCATCCTGCTATACTACGCACAGCCGCGCCCGCCAGCGTCGGCGACCGCGTTCGCCCCCGTCGCCACCAACGTCCAGCCCTCCGCCCTATCACCGCCCAACTCGACGCACCCCTGGGTCAATTCGCTCGGCATGCGCTTTGTCAGCGCGGGCAGTTCCAACATTTTGTTCAGCATCTGGGAAACACGTCGCCGCGATTTCGAGGAATTTGCGAAGGAGGCCACCCCGCGCATCGCCAGTTTCGGCGCGCGCTGGCGGCAGCCGCTGGGCGACTCCAACTCGAATTGCCCGGTAAGTTTCATCGACCTCCCCACCGCGCACGATTTCTGCGAATGGCTCACCCGCCGGGAACGCACCGGCGGCATCATCGGCTCCAATGACCTCTATCGCCTGCCGACCGATCCGGAGTGGAGCCAGGCCGCCGGGTTGCCCAACGAACCCGGTCAGACGCCCGAAGCGCGCGAAACCGCCATGCGCGAACGCCGCGGTTACTACGCCTGGGGCCGCGGTTGGCCGCCGCCGGACACCGGCATCCCCGCCAACTTCGCCGGCGCCGAAGCCCTCGCCATCGGCACTTCCACCGAACTCCGCCAGCGCGACAACTGGCCTTACCTCGCGCCCGTCGGCAGTTTTCCCCCGAACGAATTTGGCCTCTACGACATGAGCGGCAACATAGCCGAATGGTGCAACTCCACCTGGAACCGCGAGAGCGACGACAAAGTCCTCCGCGGCGGCGCGTGGAACCAATCCTCTCCCGCTGCCCTCAACCTCATCACCCGCCAGCACGCCCTGCCCGTCCTGCTCGCCCCCGGCTCCGGCTTCCGCATCGTCCTCGAAGTTGCCCACTGACACCGGGCCTCAACCTTGGATTTTGAATCGGATTTGTGTTACCGCTTGTTACGGGTCCGTACCAGGGTTCCGGGCCGCATTTCACCCAATGTTTGCGCGGGTTGTTACCGCTGTTACCGGTGTTACCGGTCCATTTGCACGTATACCATGCCTCTCGCTGCATAAGGGTATGTCCACTATGACAAAAGTGTCATTTGCCCTTCATGCGCTTTTCACGCTTTCATTCTATTTGTGGGTGGCAGGCCCAAACGGGCCGCGGAAACAAATCCGTCATTACGAAGCAAAACGAACTCATGAAAATCCGATATCTACTCTGTGCCGCGCTGGTCGCGGGCCTCTTCATCGGCTGCGCCTCCGAACACTGTGAAAAGTGCGGGAAAAACGAATCCGGCAAGGAAGAAGGCGAAGGCGGTTCCCAGGCCAAATTGATGGCTGAAGCCAAAGTCTCCCAAGCCGATGCCCAGCGCATTGCCCTGGCCGAAGTGCCCGGCGGCGCCATCAAGGAAGGCGGCATCGAACGCGAAAAGGGCAAATTGATCTGGTCGTTCGACATCGCCACCCCCGGCACCAAGAACATCACCGAAGTCGCCGTGGATGCCCTCACCGGCAAAGTCCTCTCCAAGGACATCGAAACCCCGTCCGACGAGGCCAAGGAAAAGAAGCAGGAGAAGGAAGACGACGAGAAGGAGGAAAAGAAATAGCTTTCACTCACCCCCGACCGCAGCGCCTGCCGCCGTCTTCTGCGGCGGTGGCAGGCGGCTGCTGATGGGAATCGAAATTCCACACTTCACCTCCTATTCAAACACCAGAATCCAATTCCCGCTTCTCGAGCCGCCTGTTGATCGGGCTCGCCCTCGCCGCTTGTATCGGGGCCGTGGTGCTGATGGGCAGGCGCCAGGCGCCCACTCCCCCAGCGACGCTGCCGCCGGTGCAGGTGGCAAAAGCCCCACCGGTCCTCGAGTCATCGAAACCGGGTGAAACCGTTCCCGTACCGCCCGCTCCCGAGGTGCCGCCGCCCATCGCACCCGTTATTGCGCCGTCCGAAAAACCGGAGGCTGGCTCTGCGAGCCTTGCGTCCACCAACCGTCCCGCCGCCAAAAAAAGCAAACCGCCGCTGACCGACCCGCTGGCGCGCGAGGCCCTGGCGTGGGTGGGCGCCGATGCGGATGCGGAGGCCTACTGGATCGCGGCCATCAACGATCCTTCCATCCCGGCCGGGGAACGGAAGGACCTCGTCGAGGATTTGAATGAAGATGGTTTGCCGGATCCCCATCATCCCACGCGCGAGGATTTGCCGCTCTTGATCAACCGCATCCTGTTGATCGAAGCCCTCGCGCCGCAGGCCACGGACCAGGTGAACGCCGACGCTTTTGCGGAGGCTTACAAAGACCTCCTGAACTTGGTGCAGGCGGCCGATAATGGCACGGCCGTACGTTAGTTGGCGCGCCGGCTTAAAATCGCTACCCTCACACCCGTCATGCGCATTCTGGTCGTGGAAGACGAAAAGAAAACCGCTTCCTTCATACGGAAGGCGCTGCAGGCGGAGGGCTTCGCAGTGGACGTCCTCCACGACGGCAACGAAGCGCTCCCCGTCGCCATCCACACCCCCTACGACGCGATCATCCTCGACATCATGCTCCCCGGCCGCGACGGCCTCAGCCTGCTGCGCCAACTCCGTCGCCAGCGCCAGGCCGCGCCGGTCCTGTTGCTTTCCGCGCGGGGCGAATTGACCGAACGTGTGGAAGGCTTGAACGCCGGCGCCGACGATTATCTGCCCAAGCCTTTCGCGCTCGTCGAACTCGTCGCCCGCGTCCGCGCGTTGACCCGCCGCGGCTCGGAAAACAAATCCATCGTGCTTCGCGTGGGCGACCTCACGCTCGACACCACCACTCACAAGGCGCAGCGCGGTGGCAAGGAAATTGACCTGACCGCCCGCGAATACCGCCTGTTGGAATTTCTCATGCGCTCGGCCGGCCGGTTGTGCGGCCGCATGATGATCATCGAAAAGGTCTGGGATTACGATTTCGATCCCGGCACCAACCTCGTGGACGTTTACATCAAGCGGCTGCGCGAAAAAGTGGACGCTGATTTCGAGCCGAAGTTGCTGCACACCGTGCGCGGCACCGGTTACGTGATGAAAGACGAGGCCGCGTGACCATCCGCACCCGCCTCACACTGTGGTACAGCGGGATTCTTTTCGTCGCGCTGATCGCGATGGCGCTCGACTGCTATTACGAATTCGTCGTTGAGCCCCGGAACAATCTCGCCCACGCCCCCGCCGGCGGAAAACCTGATCCGGAGGACAGCGATTTCGCGGAGATCTCGGAAGTCCTCGTGGCCTGCGGGCTGCCGGCAATCACCATCGCCGTCTTCGGCGGGTGGTGGATGATGCGCAAAGCGATGGCGCCGGTAACTTCGCTGACCCTCGCCGCGGCGGAGTTGAACGAACACAACCTCGGCCGCCGACTGCGCGCGTCGGGCAATGGCGATGAATTCGATCAATTGACTGAAGTCTTCAACGCGATGACCGGTCGTCTAGAACAATCCTTCAAGCGCATCCGCGATTTCACGTTGCACGCCTCCCATGAGTTGAAAACGCCCCTGACCGTACTGCGCGGCGAAGTGGAGACGGCCCTGCATGGAGAAACCCTGCCGCCCGCGCAACGCGAGCGCTTGCAAAGCGAACTTGAGGAACTGGACCGGCTGGCCCGCATCGTGGACGGGCTGACCTTGCTGACGAAAGCGGACGCGGGACTGGTGACCGTGGAATTGAAACCACTGCCGTTTGCGGATTTGGTGCGCGATTGTTTTGCGGACACGCAGATTCTGGCGCAAATGTCGGGCATCAGCGTCAAACTTTCCGAATGCGAGCCGGTCACCATTTCCGGCGACGCCCATCGCCTGCGGCAGTTGCTGCTCAATCTCGCCGACAATTCCGTGAAGTATAATCACCGCGGAGGCCGGATCGAAATGTCGTTGCGGGCGCAGGTCGGGTTCGCCGAGTTCACCATTTCCAACACCGGTCCGGGCATCGCTCCGGTGGATGTGCCGCGCGTGTTTGACCGGTTTTTTCGTGGCGATCCGGCGCATGGCACTACGATCGAAGGCTGCGGCCTCGGTCTGAGCATCGCGCAATGGATCGTTTCCGCGCACAAAGGGCGGATTACTGCAGCTTCCGACCTCGGTGCCCTCACCACCATCACCGTCCGCCTGCCGCTGGCTCCGGAAGCAGCCGGCGCCGTCATCAATAAGAATTTCCAATCGGCGACCGCCGATGCGTCGCGGGCCTGACGCAATACAAACCACCCACCTATTATGAAACGATGCACTCTGTTGTTCACCGTAATGGCTCTATCCGGCGCGCTCACCCTGAAACCCATGAACGCCGTTGCGGCGGACGCCGGTTATCATCTTCTCAAGGAAATTCCCGTCGGTGGCGAAGGCAGTTGGGACTATTTGACCGTGGACGAAATCAATCGCCGCCTCTACGTCAGTCACGGCACCAGGATCGTGGTAATCGACATGGATAAAGACGCCGTCTGCGGCGAGATCGCGGATACGCCGGGAGTACACGGTATTGCCGTGGCCCCTGACCTCAATCGCGGTTTCACCAGCAACGGTCGCGAAAACAAGTGCGGCGTGGTGGACCTGAAAACGCTGGCGACCCTGACGAAGGTTGACACCGGCGAAAACCCGGATGGAATGCTATACGAGCCGGAGCGAAAGGAAGTTTACATGTTCAATGGACGCGGCCAGTCGGCCACCGTGATTGACGCCAAAACCAGCAAGGTGGTGGCGACCATCAAACTCCCCGGCAAACCGGAGTTTGCCACCTGCGACGTCGCGCTGGGCCGCGTCTTCAACAATATCGAGGACAAGAGCGTATTGGTGACCATTGATGCCAAGGCGCACACCGTGGTGAACACCTGGCCGATTGCGCCGGGCGAAGAAGCCTCCGGCATGGCGATTGACGTACCGCACCAGCGTCTCTTTCTGGGCTGCGGCAATGGCAAAATGCTGATGGTGGATTACACGACCGGCAAGGTCGTCGCCGACGTTCCCATCGGGCGCGGCGTGGACGCCAACGCCTTCGACCCGGCCACCCAACTGGCCTTCGCCTCCTGCGGCGATGGCACCGTCACCATCGCGCACGAGGATTCACCAGCTAAACTCAGCGTCGTGCAGACGTTGAAGACCGAGCCGCGCGCCAAAACGATGACGCTCGACCCCAAGACGCATCGCATTTATCTTGGCTCCGCGAAATTCGAGGCCGCCGCCGCGGGCGAGCGCCGGCCGAAAATGGTGGCCAACAGCTTCAAGATACTCGTGTACGGCACCGATAAAAACCCATGAGGAGCCAGGTCCTCCTCCTTTTGCTTTTGCTCCTGGCCCTCGCGGGCTGCGCGCGGTTCGAACCCCGGCCGATTTCCGCTTCGGACCTCGCGGACCAATTGGAGAGCCGGTCGCTGACCAACGCTGAACTCAAGGTTTTCCTCGAGCGCAATCTGCACCGCGAATTTGCCGCGTGGCCGCCGGCAACGTGGGACCTCGACACCCTGACCTACGTTGCCTTCTACTATCACTCCAGCCTTGCCGTGGCGCGGGCGAACTGGAAAGTCGCGCTGGGCGGCGAGGAAACCGCGGCGGAACGGCCGAATCCCACCGCCTCGGCGAGCGGCATTTACGAACCCGCCAAAGGCGCTTACAGCCCGTGGATCCCCGGCGTCACCTTTGATTTGCCGATCGAAACGGCGGGCAAGCGCAAGTTCCGCCGGGAACAGGCCCAACATCTCACCGAGTCCGCGCGGCTGAATATCGCCAGCGCCGCCTGGCAGGTGCGCAGCCAGCTTCGTTCCGCGCTGCTCGGCTACGTGATTGCCCATGAGAAGGTGAAGCTGCTGCTCAAGGAGCAGTCACTGCGCGAGAATTTGCTCAAGCGCCTTTCGCAGCAGCACCTTTCCGGCGCCCTCTCCGCCAGTGACCTCCACATTGGCCGCCTCGCCTTGCAACGCGCCAACACCGACCTCGCCTCGGCCGAACAGGCCGAGGCCGAAGCCCGGCCTTTGCTCGCCGCATCACTGGGCGTATTTGATGCCGCCCTCGATGACGTGGTGGTGACGATGGACCTGGGCACCAATACGCTCGCTCAAGCCCAATCCATGAGCGCGCGCGACGTCCGCCGCGTGGCGCTCCTCGGGCGCGCGGATATCCTGCAAGGTCTCTCTGATTACGCGGCCAGCCAGTCGGCGTTGCAATTGGCGGTGGCGGGACAATACCCCGACATCCACCTCAATCCCGGTTACATGTGGAACGGCGGCAGCACCGGCGAACAGGATTGGCAGATCGGCTTCACGCTCGAGTTGCCCATCTTCAATCATCACCACGGCCAGGTGACCCAGGCCGCCGCGAACCGCGAAGCGACCGCTGCGCGGTTCATTGCGCTGCAAGCGCAAGTGATCGCGCAGATTGATCAGGCCGTGGCCTCCTTCCGTGCGTGCCAGAAAAACGCGGCGGCACAGCAGAAATTCCTCGGCGGCCTGGCCAAACGCCTTGAGTCCGCTCAGGAGCAGGTGAAGGCGGGCAGTGTGGACGAACTCGAATTGATCGCCGCGGAGTTGGAGCTCAACACCGCCCAGATCGCGAGCTGGGACACCACCGCGAAACTGCAAGGGGCAGTGGGCACATTGGAAAATGTGATGCAGCGTCCCTTCGAATTGCCGGCGTTCATCTTTGACGGCGGGCAAACCAACTCTCCTCCAGCCGCGACGGGCCTCCTGCAAAAACCATGAAAACCGCACGCTTTATTTTCGGCGTTGCCGCGGGCCTCCTGCTGACCGGTTGCTCGCCCTCGGGAAGCGCCTCCGCGGAAAAACCACCCGCTGCCGAGGAAGAGCCGGGCCCGAAGGTTACGCGCGATGCCGCCGGGAACACCGTCATCCAAATCAGCGATGAGGCGCAGGGAAACATCGGCATCCTTGTAAAAAAACCCGAAGCTGCGCGCTTGAACCGGGAAATCAAGGGTTTCGGCCGCGTACTCGATCCGTCGCCGCTCGTCGCGGTCATGAGCGAACTCGCCGCGGCGCGCGCCACGTTCGCCGCATCCCGGGAGGAAGTCGCCCGGGCGCGGACCCTGACCGCGCAAGGCAACGCGACGCCGCGCGCTTTGCAGGCCGCGGAAGCGGCAGCCGCACGGGATGAACTGGCCGTGCAATCCGCCCTCGATCGTATTGCCCTGGCGTGGGGAAAAAACATCGCTGCCCAGACGAACAATTCTCCGCTGCTGGCCGCGCTGACTTCGCAGGATTCGGTCTTGGTTTCCGTTTCCGTTCCTTTGGGTGAGTCGCTCTCGCCGCCGCCGCCAACGTGCCGCCTTTCAACTTTGTCCGGCCAGACGATGTCCGCGGAATTCATCGGCGCGGCAACCGCAGTGGATCCCGCGCTGCAGAGCCAGGCGCTGATTTATCAAATCAAAACGAACGATGCCCACCTGTCAGCGGGCGCGGCCGTAACCGCCTACGTGCTCGCGCCGGGCGAAGCGCAGGCAGGCGTGGTCATTCCGCGCGAGGCCGTGGTGCGCAAACAAGGAGCGGGTTGGATTTACCTGCATGGCAACGGCGGCGAGGCGTTCACCCGGGTGGAAATCCCGCTCGATCACCCGACCGAGGCCGGATGGTTTGTGACGAAAGGCGTCACGGTGGACGATCACATCGTGACCACCGGCGCGCAGCAGTTGCTCTCCCTCGAACTCAAGGGCCAGGGAGGCGACTGATGCTCAAGGCCCTCGTCCAGTTCTCGCTCAAATACCGGGGCGTGGTGGTGGCACTCGCGTGCCTGCTCACCGGCTACGGTATCTACATCAGCGCCAACGCCAGGCTGGATGTCTTTCCGGATTTCGTTCAGCCACAGGTGGTCATCCAGACTGAGTGCCCCGGTCTCGCGCCCGAACAGGTCGAACTGCTGGTGACTGCCCCCATCGAAACCACCGTCAACGGCCTCGGCGACATGGAATCGCTCCGCTCCGAATCCATCGCCGGACTTTCGATCATCACCGCCGTCTTCAAAGAAGGCACGGACGTTTTCCGCGCACGCCAAACCCTCGCCGAGCAACTCGCACAGACCGCCGGCACCCTGCCTGCCACCGTGAAAACGCCGAGGATGACCCCGCTCACGTCTTCGACCATGGACCTCCTGAAGATCGGTCTCGTGTCGGACAAATTGACGCCGATGCAGTTGCGGACGTTTGCGGACTGGACGTTGAAGCCGCGCCTGCTATCGGTGCCCGGCGTGGCAAAGTGCAGCACGTTCGGCGGCGAAGTGCGCCAGCTCCAGATTCAGATCCGGCCCGACCGTCTGCTCGCACTGGGACTTTCCGTGGCGGACGTCGTCAATGCCGCGCGCATTTCCACGGGCGTGATGGGCGCGGGCTACATCGAAACCTCCAACCAGCGGGTCACCCTTCAAACCGAAGGTCAGGCCCTGACGCCGGAAGCCCTTGGAGAAGTCGTGGTCGTCCGCACCAACGGACTCAGCTTGCGGCTGAAGGACGTGGCGCGGGTGGTGGAGGCCCCGGAACCGAAGTTCGGCGATGCGCTGGTCCAGGGCCGGCCCGGCGTGCTGTTGACCATGTCGAGCCAGTACGGCGCGAATACGCTGGAGGTAACGCGCGCACTCGAAACCGCCCTCGCAGAAATGAAACCGGTCCTGGACAAGGAAGGCATCACACTGCACGACCGGCTGCATCGACCGGCTTCGTTCATCGAGAACGCGCTCCACAACGTCGAACACTCCCTCCTGCTCGGCGCGATCCTCGTGGCCGTGGTGCTTTTCATTTTGCTCGGTAGCGTGCGCACGGCCTGCGTTTCGCTGGCGGCCATTCCTTTGTCTCTGCTGACGGCCGTGATCGTGATGCAAAAACTCGGCATCACCATCAACACGCTGACCCTGGGCGGCCTGGTCATCGCGCTCGGTGAGGTGGTGGATGATTCGATAATTGATATCGAAAATATCTTCCGGCGGCTGCGCGAAAACAAAACCCTCCCGCAACCGCGACCTGTGTTTCAGGTGATTCTCGATGCCTCACTCGAAGTGCGCAGTGCGGTGGTGTTCGCCACTTTCATTGTGGCGCTGGTGTTCCTTCCCGTGCTGACCCTCAGCGGCTTGCAGGGAAGTTTTTTCGCCCCACTGGCCTTCAGTTATCTGCTCGCCATCCTGGCATCGCTGCTCGTGGCGCTTACAGTCACGCCCGCATTGGCCTGCCTTTTTTTCGGGCGCGGCGTGCAAAGGGTCGAAGACCCGCCGCTCCAACGATGGATGAAGAACGGTTACCGTCGCGTGCTCGGCCTGGTGGCGAGCTGGCCACGATTGGTTTTCGCCGGGGTGCTGGCGCTTTGCGTGCTCGCCGGGCTGCGAATGCCGGGTTTCGGTCCGGATTTCCTGCCGGAATTTCGCGAAGGCCATTTTGTGCTCCAGGTTTTCGCGGCGCCGGGGACTTCGCTGCCGGAAATGTCACGCGTGGGCGGTCAAATTTCCCGGCAACTTCTCAACAACACCAACATCGCCACCGTCGAGCAGCAGGTGGGCCGCGCCGAACTGGGCGAAGACCCGTGGGAACCCAACCGCTGCGAGTTCCACGTGGAACTGAAACCGGTCTCCGGTGAAGTAATGGAAACGATGGGCGACCAGATTCGCGATGTCCTGAACGAGTTCCCGCAATTACAAACCGAAGTCCTCACCTTTCTCGGCGACCGCATCAGCGAAACCATTTCAGGCGAGACTTCACCCGTGGTGGTGAATCTTTTCGGCGACGATCTCGACGCCCTCGACCACAAAGCCGCGGAGGTCGCACACGTATTGAAAACCGTGCCCGGCAGCGTGGACGTGAAAGTGAAGGCGCCGCCCGGATCGCCGCGCATGGTCATCCGCCTGCGGCCGGAACGCTTGCTGCAATTCGGATTTCGCCCCGTGGAAGTGCTCGAGGCCATTCAAACCGCCTACCAGGGCGTCGTCATCGCCCAGTCCCATCAGGGGAGCCAGACCATCGGCGTGGCCGTGATTCTGGACCCAGCCGAGCGCCGTGATCCGGAGGCCATCGGCTCACTCTTGCTCGCCGGCATGGACGGCGCACGGTTGCCCTTGCGTGAACTGGCCGACGTTTATCCCGTGGAGGGGCGCGCGTCCATCCTGCACGAAGGCGCGCGGCGGCGGCAGACGGTGACATGCGGCGTGCAGGGCCGCGACGTCTCGGTATTCGTCGCCGAGGCGCGGAAGAAGATCACTTCGCAAGTCACCTTACCCCCGGGCGCTTACGTGGCATTCGCCGGCGCGGCGCAAGCGGTGGAAAAGGCACGCCACGAATTACTGATCCACTCAGCCATTGCCGCCGTAGGCATCCTGCTCCTGCTGGCCGTGGTGTTCGGCAACGCGCGCAATCTCATGCTGGTGCTGGTGAACATTCCCTTCTCCCTCGTGGGCGGCGTGCTGGCGGTTTGGATCTCCGGACGCTTCAGCCCGGAGGCAGGGTTCCTGACCATCGGTTCGCTGGTGGGCTTCGTCACTTTATTCGGCATCACGACGCGAAATTCCATCATGCTCGTTTCGCATTTCGAACACCTGGTGAAAATCGAAGGCCAGCCCTGGAACCCCGAAACCGCCTTGCGTGGCGCCAGCGAGCGCCTGATGCCAATCGTGATCACCGCCACTGTCACCGGCCTGGGGCTGCTGCCGCTCGCGTTGGGAACCGGCGAAGCCGGCCGCGAAATCGAAGGCCCGATGGCCATCGTCATCCTCGGCGGCCTGATCACATCCACCGTCCTGAACCTCCTCGTCCTCCCAACTCTCGCCCTCAAATACGGCCGTTTTGAGCCAGCGAGCCCGGAGTTGCCGGCCTAAAACATCGCAAATCTCTCTGCTTTCCGCTGAAATCTCCTCTCTCTTTTTTCCGGTTTTGAAATTCGAATTGGTTTCGGATGTGGGTGCCGCCATGCAATGGCTTCGGATTTAGGATTTTCCACTCACTCCAATTCCTTCCCTGCAATCTCGTTCAGCAACGGCTCGCCGCGCGCGAAACGATCCAGATTCAGCGCCAGGATTTCCCAAATCCTCGGCTTGAAATGCTGGCTCAGGCTCGACCCCGAAATGTGCGGCGTCATGATCACGTTCTCGAATTTCCACAACGGATGCTCCGCCGGCATCGGGTAATAGTAATGCGTATCGAGCGCGGCGCCGGCGATCCACTTTTCCCGCAGCGCGCGCAACAAGGCCTGCTCCTGAATAATCGGCCCGCGCGCCGGATTCAGCACGTACGCCGTCCGCGGCAGCGCCTGCAATTCGCGCTCACCAATCATGCCTTCGGTTGATTTGGACAACGGCAGCGCGAGCACCAGAAAATCCAGTTCACGCAGAAATTCCAACTCCTCCCCGGTTTTAAAAACACGATGCGGCAGCACACCCTCCGGATCACCGGTCCCCGGAACGCAATACACATTCCGGTTCGCCTCCGCGCCGTTGCGCGCGAATGCATGCACCCGCAATCCCATCTGCCGCGCGAGCCGCGCCGTCTCCCGCCCGATGCCGCCGTAACCCCACACGCCCACCGTCGCGCCTCGCAGTTCTTTCTGGAACGGGCCGCTGCGATCCCAGACCGCCGCCTCCTGGTTGCGAATCATCGTGCGCAAATTGCGCGTGAGATTGATCATCATGCCGATGTTCCACTCCGCGATCGGCACATCGAAGCAACCGCGCGCGTTCGTCGCCCGAATGCCGCGCGCCGGCAGGTTGAAACCGTTCAACTGCGTGAAACCAACCGAAGTAATATGCACCCACTTGAGCTGTTGCATCAGCGCGTGATTCGTCGGCAGCATTGTGCAAAACAGCACCGTGGCATCGCGGATCATCGTCGGATCCAATTCCCGCGCATGGTTTTCGGGTGGATCCACGATGGCAAATTCGGAGCCCCCCCGCTGCCGCAGCGCGGCCAGCGTCGGCTCATGAATCACGGCATCAACGACAATCTTCATTTCAATCCTTCAAAATCTTCCCGGGCACACTGTTGAACTCACCGCTGCCCGGCTGAAAAGGATAGCGCGCCTTGGTTTCTTCCGTAAGCACAATGCCCAGGCCGGGCCGGTCCGGCGGCAGCAAATAACCATCCCGCAACGTGAGCCCGCCATCAATGACGTCCGCGTGCAGCCCCGCGTAATCCGGCGGGAGCTCAAGAATCACCGTATTCGGCGCCGCGAACCCACAGTGAATATTTTGCATCAATGACCCGCCCGCACCCCACGCATGCGTCGCAATTTTTCGCCCCCGTTTCTCCAACATCTCCGCCACGGCCAGGAACTCACCCAACCCGCCCGTGAAAGACGCGTCGGGCTGGCCGATGTCGAAACAGTCGCGCTCCGCAAACACCCGCCACTCATAAGCGGCCGTGAGACATTCACCGCCCGCAATCGGCGTCTCCGTCGCTTTGCATAACTCCGCATAACTCCATGGGTCCGTATAATGGAGCGGCTCCTCGAGGAAAATCGGATTGAACGGCTCGATCGCCCGCGCGACCGCGGTTGCCGTTTCCAAGTGCCACGTTGCGACATGGTTGTTCCCCATGTGCGCGTCCATCGCGAGCCACGCATCCCTGCCCGCATGCGCTCGCATGAAGGCAAATTTGTCCGCCTCAAAATCCGCCGCCTCCTTCGGCTCCTTCGGCATATACCAGCCATCTGGCGACAAACTCCCCGCGCCCACTTTCAGTCCGCGAAACCCAAGCGAAAAATAGTGGTCGATCTTCTGCGCCAGCCGATCCTTCGGATAATTGCTCGGCCCGCCCGTGGCGTAGCAAGGCAGCCGCGCGTGCTTCGCGCCACCGAGCAACGCATGCACCGGTTGCCCCAGCAACTTCCCCTTCAAATCCCACAGCGCCGCCTCGATGCCATTCAGCACGCTCACACCCAATCCCACCCGGCACCAAAAATTGCCGCACTGATACATCCGCCGCCACAACTCGGGAATGTCCTCGACGGTCTGCCCCAACAGGATCGGTTTGAAAAACTCGACGATGGACGGCACCGTCTCCGGGCAAAAATATCCCGCATAGGTCTCGCCGATACCGATGACCCCGCCATCGGTGAACACTTCAATAAACGCCGCGCTCCGCCGCTTCCGCGCCTCGCGCAAAAAGGGATCATTCGTGCAGGGCCCGGTCAGCAGTGTGGTGCGGACATCAGTGATCTTCATGGCTCAGGGCTTGACCGCAACGTCCACGAACCGCGCCCAGATGTCGCGCTTCATGCCCTTGCTCCAACCGCCCAGGTCGTAAGCCACGAAGATGCGATTGTCCTTCAGCGTCTCTTCGATCGCCGTGTAGTGCGTCGTCAGCGCGCCCGACGTGAGCCGCACGACGTTGCTCCATGTCTCGCCATGATCGCGGCTGAACGCCAGGTAGTTGCCGTTCCACGAATGCTCCGGGTGCGCCCAGCACGCCTTTTGCGTGATGCGCACGCCGAACGACGCCACCAGCAGCCCGCTGCGCAGCTCGATCAAATCGGGATCCACCACCGCGCCGCGCAATTCGTCCGGGTTGTTCTCATCCAGCGGCTTGCCCTTCGCGCCCTTGAAATTACGAAAATGGTCAACCCACAGTTCGGTCCGATATACATCCAACCCCGCGAACACCCGCGGCCGGCTCGGCGTCCATGTCTTGCCCTCGTCATCCGAGATCGCCTCACGCAACTCGCGCCCCGTCCGCATCAGGCAAATCAACCGCCCCGCCTTCGGTCCCTGGCTCACGCGCGCCAGCACCGGCTCACCCAGGCCTTCCGTGCCCGCCTCCGGATCCACTGCCACCGTCGAAACGATATCCCACGTCTGACCGCGATCCTTCGAGCGCACCAGCACCACGCGCGATTTCATCATCGTGGGCATGTAAGTCGAAGGAGTGTGATCGCCCTTCATGAAACCGTAGTAAGTCGTCAGCAACTCGCCATTCGGCAACTCGAGGATGCGCCGGTGCAGCCGTTGCGCGTCATGCGGATGCCCGCCGTCGTCTTTCGAACAATAGAAGTCGGCGTTCGGCAGATTGAAGGTCACCGTTTGCGGACCGGCGAGCGTGTGCCAGTCATTCGTGGACGTGTACAGCTGGCCGACGCCCTCGTCGGGCTTCGTGCCCGGAGTAATATAGGTATCCAGCGCGAGAATCGTTCCATCACGCAGTTGAATCGCGCCCGCTTCCATGTTTAAACCGTTCTGCCCCTCTGGCCGCGGAAAGAGCGTCCACGTTTTCCCATCGTCCCGCGAAACGCGCGTCTCTATCGCCGACGGATAGGTCATGCGCGAGGACGGCAGCGGTTTCTCCGGAATCTGGGCCTGCACGACGAGTGTGCCGGTTTTGGTGCGCAACAGCGAAGGTTGCAGCCCGCGCGGCAGCACCAGGAGTTCATCGCCGAATTCCAGGCGCAATTTTCCGTCCGCCTCGATCATCTCCGGAAAATTCGTGCGGAGCGTAGTCGGAGGCGGTACCGGATTCACAACCGTGCCCGGCGTGTTCGTTCCCGCCATCGCGGGCGCAGTCGCGAGCAGCAGCAGTGCTACGGTAACTTCTTTAAAACTGTGGCTGGCAGCCTTGCAGCCACAGTGTGGGCGCCAGCCTTGCTGTAGCCTTGGCGAAGGCAGGTCCCCAGCCTCCGATGCCAAACAACTGCGGTGGGCCTTTCGATCCAACGAGCCGGGTCCGAAGTCTTGCGTGCCTCCATTGCCGTTCAACCCGGAGGGTTGATAGACGGTAGCCGGTGCGTCGGTCCGAGGCTCGGCGAGGACCGACCACCGGATCGTCGAAGCGATTTCTTCTGCATCCGATAAGGATGCCAGAAGCCCTTGCCCTCTCATTTTCCTCGGTTCATTGCCAGCAACGTCCAAACGCCTGCAGTCGGGCGGAAATCGCCCCACCGACATTCGACCACTGCTGATCTTTCGGTAAAATTGAACCTGGGCGCGACGGCCACGGAATAAACTAAACCGCTCTAGTAAAATATTTGAGATCGTCTTCATTGCTTCGGATGCCAGTTCGGATATTTGGTTTGAATCAAAGTCGTGATTTGTCGAAAAGTCTCTTCACTCAATCCACGATACGGCGGCAGCAACCGCAGTGGAAATTCCGGGTCATGGAGTTTGCAAAACACCTTGTCGTAAGCGCCATCCATGTGCGCCTCGTCTTTGCCCAGGGCGACCAACTCCGTCACCAGCGGCACCAATTCGCGCTGCATCGTCTCCAGCGTCGCCAGGTCGCGGCGTTGTCCCGCCTCAAAATAACGCCGCGCGCCCGCAAAATTTGTGGCCGCGATGGAAACCAAAAATCCACACTCACCCAACCGGCTCCCGAGGGCATAACCAGCTTCGGTGAAGAAATGCTGAAGCTCCGCCGCGTGCTTCAGCAATCCCTCAATGCGCTCGACCGAGTCAGTGCTGTTTTTCGTGGCGACCAGATTCGGATGCTCGCGGGCCAGCACGCCATACTCCTCCGGTGTGATCAACCGCTTCGTACGCTGAAGATTGTAATGCAGGAACGAACAATCCCGAAACCGCCCGCACGTCTCCTGGAAGAACACTTTTAATTCTTCATCATTGAGCGCACCCCAGCTTGGCAGCGAAATTTGAAAATACCGCACCCCCATGTCACGGGCCCGCTCGATGCGTTCGATCATGGTCGGCAGCGAAAGACTGATGAGCCCGACCATCCCGCGCACATCCGCCGCGCCGGTTTCTTCCCGAAAGATGCGCACGATCGCGTCGAATTGCCTTTCCGTGACGGCGTAGCCTTCACCCGCGGTGCCGAAGAGGTAAACGTCCCGCGTCAGGTTCGTCAGCAGATGACGGATCTCCCGCCGAAAGATAGCTTCGGCCAGCTGCCCGTGCTCATCCCACGGGATGCAACACGTCGCCAGAATGCAGGCTGGATATCGCTTCGCGCTCACCCGGTTTACGACGGCACCAGCACGCTCTTGGCCGATTGCCACGCCGACGTCGCCGCCAGCGCCTCGTTCGCCTGCTCCAGCGGGAAGCGGTGCGACACCATCTCCGCAAACGGAAACCGCTCCTGTGTCGTCCGCAAAAAATCCAGCGCCATCTTCAGATGCCGCGGCTCACTCGACCACGAGCCGAACACACTCAGTTGCTTGCGCGTCACGACGTGCGGATTCCACGCGACCGGCCCCGCGTCGCAATAGTGCCCGAGGATCAGGTATTTGCCGCCGTCGCGGCACATCTCCATCCCCTCAACCACCGCCGACGGCAGGCCCACGCATTCGAGCACCACGTCCGCGCCATGGCCCCGCGTCAATTCGCGGACCGCCGCGATACGTTCCGCCGGTGTGCGCAACCGCTCCAAATCGAGCACGTGATCCGCGCCAAATCGCCGCGCCACGTCCCGCCGATGCTTCGGCGCGCCAATCACAATCACCTGGCTGGCGCCTGCGCTTTTCGCGACCGCCAGCGCCGCGATGCCGACCGGCCCAGTGCCTTGCACCACCACGATGTCATGCAATCCAATCCCCGTCCGCTCCACCCCATGCAACGCCGTGTTCAACGCGCAACCCGCGCCGATGATGGATTCGGTCGGCAGGTCATCCGGTAATTTGAAAATGTTCGAGCGCGGCTTGAGATAGTGGAACTCCGCGTAACCGCCGAGGAAATGCGGTGCGGTGTCGCAGGGGTGTCCGATGCCGTAAGCCTTGCGGTTCACACACCGCGTCGGCACGCGCTTCTCCGCGCAATAAAAACAAGTGCCGCACGTCACGCCCGCGCTCCACGTGATTCGATCACCCACCTTCAATGGCTCGCCCGCCCAATCCTTTTCCACGCCCTCGCCCAGCGCCGCGATCCGCCCGACCGTTTCATGACCCAGAATCACCGGCAGCTTGATGGCAAGCTCACCCTTCCACAGGTGCACGTCGGTGCCGCAGATCCCCGCCATCTCGGTGCGCACGAGCAGGCCGCCCGGCTCCGGCGCTTCCGGCACCACAAAATCGCGCAGCACCAGCGGCGCGTTGAATTGTTCGAGCACGGAAGCTTTGGCGGTTTTCATAATTTCGGCACGGCCGAAACCGGCTTAACCCCGCGACCACCCACTTTTTTGCCCAGCTCCAGCATTTGCAGGAACGCTTCGCTGTGATTGGTTTTGCCACCTGCAATTTGGGTATATCCCTGCAAGCGCACCTCCACCACGCCATTGCTCGGCGCGACATTCTTGAAAACCAGGTCCACCGCCTTGTTCGTTCCCCCGGCCGTGGCCGTCACGTCAAACCGTTCCACCTGCCTCCGGCCGTTCACGAGAATGTCGAAACCGTTTGCCCCGGTATCAATCCCCCGCGTATTCGCAAAGCCCAGTCGCAAATCATATTTCCCCGGACCGACCGTCACGTTCACGCGAATCTCCTGGCTATGCAATCCGTAGCGATAGAGCTCGGCATCCCGTGTGCCCGTCACCGTCGCCGCCGCGTTCGTCCACCAGCACTCCTTCATGGCGTCCCCGCGCTGGCCGATGCGCGTCACCACTTCCATCCCTGGCCGCCAGGAGTTGCCGCTGCTGTCGCGATAATCCCCCCGCTGGTTGTAACCGAAAATCATCCGCTGCGGTTCCGTCGGACCCGTGCCGCTGGGAAAATGCGCCGCCTTGTTCTCCGCCGAAAACTGCACCCCGTTCACATACACCCGCGCGCCCTCGGCATACGGATTCCGCTCGCCGAGTGCGACCACCTTCAGCGTGTGCGTCCCGTTTGTCAGCCCATTCTTATAGTAAAGAATCTGCCGGGTGCGCGCCGAGGGATTCCAAAAGTCCACCGGCGCAATCTGCTTCTCGCCGTCCACGAAAACTTCGGCCTTGCCGCCGTAAGAATCGGCCCGTCCTACCAAACGCACCTGGTTTCCCAGGAACGTCGCCGTCACCGCCGCGCCCTTCTCCTCCGTATAAAACAGCGTGTCATCCTTGTTTCGCTCCCATTTGCCCTCGTAACTCAGCGCCTGCGGCGCCAGCGCCCGCTGCGGATCCTTGCCGGTGATTTCAATGTTTCTGCGCCCGTCGTGCCGGAGCTGAACGATGGCATCCCCATTCGCCAGTTTCTTCACCGTAAAACCGTTCCCGTCCAGATCCTTGCGCAAAGGCATCTCATCGCCCCCCGCCGTGATCGACTGCGGCACGAACGCCAGCCGCAGCACATCCACCGAATTTTCCGGCGCGTCGAAGGTGTTGTAGGCAATCCGGCCCGGCCCGTAGGTCACCGAGGTCACCACGCTGCCCGGGCGCACGATGTGATTCTCGCGGCTCGCGCCCAATTCCTCCGGCAACCACCCAATCGCTGTCAGCACCCAGCGCAATGGCAGCGGATGCGCGATGTTCAGCCAGTTGCCGTTCACGATCACCCCGCCGTCAATGTTGTCCTCGCTCACGCCGTTTTCGTGGATGTCGTACGTCTGCAAAACAAACTGGCGATAGGCCAGCTCGCGCATCCACGGATCATCGGCCAGCACGCCGTATTGCGCCGTGACCGCGCCGACCAGCAGCGGCGCGTACCACAGCGAACGCCCACAACAACTGCTCGATTCCGGATACGCCCACGCGCCGCTGTACACCTCCCCGCCCGACCCCGGGTTGGCGCTGCTGCGCATCAGGAACGACGTCAGCATATTCCGCGCGTCCACGCGCCAGTTCGGAAACGCCGCGCGGTTGTTCAGCAAATACATCGCCGCGTCCGCCGTGGTGGAACAATTCTGCGCCGGGTTCGGCCAGTCCCAAAAGTAATAGGCCCACGTGTCATTGATGTCCCAGCGCGGCAACAGTTTCTCGCTCAGATAACGCCGCCCCGCGTCGCGCGCCTTCAACAAGCTGTCATCCCGGCCGGTGTAGCCGGCCCGAATCAACTCATCCAGAAACGCCAGGATCATCGTCACGCCGCCGGTTTGCTTGTTCGTCTTCGGCCACTTGCAATCCTCTGGATTCGCGTAGCGCGGCCACGGATCGGCCTTGGGATCGAGATTGCAACGCTCCGCCAGCAGGTCGCCCCAGTGCTTCACCGCGGCCCACCATCGCTGGTTGTCCGTCACCTCTGAGGCGCGTAACAGCCCGCGCCCCATGTCCGCGCAAATGTCGAGCTGGATCATCCCGTGCGGATCGGCGTTTCCGTAGGCCTTGCCTTTCACCGGCACACTGATCGGAAACGTCGGCCACGGATGATCCTCCGATGTGAGCGCATGATCGAGCAGCAGGTCGCCCATGTAAGTCAGGTGCGCGATGGCCGCGGGATCGCCGGAGTAGCGATAATATTCCACCAACCCCAGCAACACGCTCGTCGAGCGCTGGCCCAGGTCGCCGTTCATCCAATCGCCCGGGTCCTGGGGAATGATCACGCCGTTGGTGGTGATGTTCCACTTGCTGGTGAACAAGTAATCGGGATAGGCGACGATGGCGTTGTTCGTCGTCGTCCACGGATACCGCTTCAACGTCTCCGCCGCGATTCGCACCCGCAAATCGCATTGTCCGTTCAGTCCGCGATACCACGGCGCAATGACCCCCTGCGCGTCGAGCACGGCGTCATGCCCGTAGTAATGCTTCTGCGAACTCGAACCCTCCGCCGACAAAATCGCCGCGAGCAGCACTAGGATATAAAGGCACACTTTCCCACCCCCCCACCAGCGTGTGATCGGTGGGCCCAAGATACAGGTCCACATGCGCAAAGCCCGTCCCACGTCCGTCAGGTTTTGGACTGCGGCAGTCCTCTGCCGCTTTTCGTTCGACCTTCTCCTTCGCATTGAGTTACACCATGGGTCCAAAGCCTGTATCTTGGAACATAACGAGGCTCCAAAATCCCGAATACCCTCCGTAGCCGCCTTCTCCAGACGCCGACTTGCACTCAAGCCATCCAACCGCTCTCCCTCTCCCTTTGGGAGAGGGCTGGGGTGAGGGGAATTTCTTCCTCCCACCAGCCTTTTCGCACCTCGAACTCTCAAACCTCCGCGCCTCTCCAAGTCTGGCGACAATTTCCCCTCTCCCCTTCCGAAGGGGAGAGGGCCGGGGTGAGGGGTCCACCCATTCTCCAATTCATTTCCTCTTCGCTCAAATCTCATGGCGGCAGTGCCTGCGTAAAAAGCCGCAACCAGTTGCCAAAGAAAATCCCATCAATATCCGCCGCGCCATATCCCCGCGCCGCCAGAATGTCCTCCAGCTTGCGTAAATCCGTGATCGTCTCGAGGTCGCCCGGCGTCTGTTCGGTCCCGAAACCTCCGTCCAGGTCACTGCCAATCGCGCAATGCCGCGCGCTGCCGGCAAGCTGGCAAATATGGTCAATGTGGTTCGCCGCGTCCTCGATCTTCACGAGCTTCGGATCGGTTTCACCTCGCTTCCAGCCGGGGTAAAGCATCCAGGCATCGAACGCCGTGCCGATCACCGCGTTGCGCGCGATCAGCGTCTTAAGCTGTTCGTCGGTGAGCTGGCGCTCACCGGGCACGAGCGCGCGGCAATTGTGATGGCTCGCCAGCACCGGCCCATTGTAAATCTTCATCGCGTGCGCGAATGACCGGTCCGACAAATGCGTAACGTCCAGAATCATTCCGACGCGCTGAAACTCCTTCAGCAACCGCACACCGGCCTCGCTGAAAGGCCCGTCCGTGGAAGTGCCACAAGCATACTGGCTCCGGCCATAATGCACCGGTCCCACCGAACGCAACCCCTCGGCAAACCACTCCTCCACCTGTTCCGGCCGCACAATCGGATCGCCGCCTTCCATCCCGATGATGATTCCCAGCGGCACGCGCGCCGAATCTTTCTGCCACTCGGCGAAATGCGACGTCAGTTGCGAGCGGGTCTTGAGAATACGCACCTGACCTTCCGCTTCGAGGAGCCGGTAGTAAGCCAACTGGCCCCGCGCATGGCCAAAGGCGATTCTGGGTGAAGTATAGTCCAGGTCCACGCGTCGCAAGGCTGGCTTCGCAAGCTGATCCGGTCCGCTGCGCGCCATCAGCGTCGCAATGCTGACCGCGACGTTTGCGAGCCGCAATTCCGACAGCGAGACCGTGTTGCGCCCTCGGGACAACTCATCCGCCAACCCCGCCTCCGCGCGGCGAATATCCGCCACCGGCTGCAGCAGGTCGCGATTGAAATACATCGCGCTCCAGGCCAGGTCGAGATGGGCGTCAAACAATGGTCTCATGACACAATGGCACGGTTATTTTCCCTGATTGTCCGGTGGCTTGCCATACGCACGATTCCCGGAGACGTCCATTCATGAACATCTTTCTGTCACCAACTTTTTCTATCTCATTTCCTGTCTTTGCGCTCATTTTTCTGCCCCCATCTTTCTGACAAATCCCCTTCGGGTGCCCGCGAGCCAGACCTTTGTCTTCCCGAGGTGGGGCGAGCGTACCCGCGAGCCGGCCCGCTGCAATCGTCACCCCCCAAACCATGAAACCACCCCTCATACGGATTCCTGCCTTCCCTCTGATTGCGCTCCAGACACCCGCGTTTGTTTCACAAAAAACAGCAACACCGCCGCCACCAGCAGGCAGGCGGCCGAAAATTGAAAGATGCGGCTCACCGGGATGTTCGCGTCGCGCAACTTTCCGCCAGCGTAGGTCGTGAGGCCGCCCACGATGCAGGCGAACAAATTCAAAATTCCGTAGCCCGTCGCGCGATACCGTGGATCGGCCACCAGGCAGAGAATCGGCATCATATTGGTATCCGCAAAGGACCGCATGAAACCGTAAACCACCAGCCCCGCGATCGCCAACACCAGTAAACCGGTGCTGCCCGCCAGCAGCATGCCCGGCGCCGCCACGAGTAGCGCCAGCGCCGTGATGGTGATCCGCCGCCGCTCGCCCGTCCGGCTCCACGAGTCGGTGAGCGCGCCGCTCAAAATCACGCCCACCAACGCCGCCCCTTGCAGATAGCTCAGCGCCGAAAATCCGGCCGCGCCCTGCCGCAGATGGAAATGTTCCTTGAAATACGTGGGCATCCAACCCGCCACGCCCCAGCCCGCCACGCCCAGCAAAGCCCAGAATACCAGCGCGAGATAAAACGAGCCCTGGCTGAACAGGCTGACCATCGCGGGGAAAAATTCCGTGCGGTCGGCCGCTGCGGCGTCCGCCGATTTTTTCGCCCGCGGCAAATCGCGCAGCAGAAAAAGCAGCACGATGGAGTAAAGGATGCCGACAACCCCAAATATTTTGAAGGCGTATCCCCACGGATGATTCTCCGCCAGCCAGCCACCCACACCGCCGAGTCCCGAGCCGACCATGACGCCGCTCACGTGAATGCCGTTGGCCAGCGAGCGGGTCGGGCCCCGATGATAATCCATGATCAACGCCATCCCCGCCGGGATGTAGAAGGCCTCGCTCACGCCCATCAGCGCCCGCGCCAGCAGTAATTGGTTGAACGTTTGCGCGTGGCCGGTGATCCACGTGATGGCCGACCACGCAAACAGGCTCCCGATGATCACCTGGCTCCGGCTGAAACGGTCCGCGAGAAATCCGGCGAACGGACTCAGCACGCCGTAAACCCAGAGAAAACAGGAGGTCAGCAGCCCGAACTCCGCATCGGTCATCGGGATGGCCTCCTTGACCGACCCATGCATCGTCATGAGC
Organism: uncultured Verrucomicrobiota bacterium; assembly: GCA_964448135.1. Taxonomy (GTDB): domain Bacteria; phylum Verrucomicrobiota; class Verrucomicrobiia; order Limisphaerales; family UBA8199; genus CAYUVH01. The sequence continues at coordinate 37,486 of CAYUVH010000023.1, forward strand.
ATGTTCCGGTCGAGGTAGTTCAGGAACGCGACAAACCAAAGCAGGCCCACGCACAGCCATGCCCGCCCGGGAGCTGGGGAAACCGCGGTCATTTCGTCAGCCGCAGCATCCCGTTGGCCGCGCCGATCCGGCCATCCGTCTCGGAACTCTTCAGCATGGGTTCCAGCAACTCGATGCCTTCACTCAACCCGCGCAAGCCGGTCACGATCCCGACTTCCAGCTGCTCGTTCGCCTTGCCCTTGCCATACGGCTGCAACTGCGCCTCCAGTTCGCGAATCGCCGCCCCGTCCCGTTCATGCAAGAGCAGCGCCGTGATCAAATAAACCCGCGCGATCGAATCAGCCGGTTCCTGCTTCAATTGCACGCGCAATTTCGCCATCGAATTCGTCGAAACCGGATTCAACCGCGAGAGCGCAAATCCCGCCCGCAAGCGCGCCACCGGATCGCTCGAATCCAGCATCCCGGCCAGCGCCGCTTCATCCCGCTCGCGCTCGGCGGAACTGGCGGACAACACCATGTCCCAGCGCGGAAACGCCGCCGCCGCGTCATCGGCGGTCTTGAGCCATTCGATCATCACCTCCCGATCCGCCCGCGTGACTGCGTTCAGCTTGCCCAGGCTCTCCGCCGCCGATATGCGGTCGGTCGCCTGCGGGTCGCGCACCGCCCCGCGAATCCTTTCGATGCAGCCCGCCCGCTCATCGCCGCTGGTCGCCCGCGCCAGCACCCGCCACACCCCGATGCGATACGGTGCCGTCGCCGTGACGGCTTCCGCGCGAAACAACACCGCCACCTTGTTCGACGATTCCCCGTTGTCCAGCAGCGCCTCCGCCGCATGAATCCGCAGCCACTGCGCCTGCGTCTCCATTTCGTGCTCCAGCCCGGCCACCAGCTTTTCGCGTCGCGCGCTCATGTTTTTTTCCGCCGGATCAGCCTCGAGCGATGCTGCCAGCATGGCTGCGAGAACCATGCCGACGGAGGCGAATCGCACCGGACGGCGGCTGTGGCGAAGCCCAGCCGCGGCGGATCGAAATTTACATTCATCAAACAAGATAACTGGCTCGCCCTTCAAAGGTTCTTGCCGCTCCGGCCGGACTTCGCCGCCCACCGGTGAAAAAATTCGCGCAATCGTAGCCAGTCATGCCATTACACTTTCCCTGCGCGGCACCGGCCCGAGCGTCTCGCCCGCGGACCAGCTCAACGGCATGGTGATTTCCGTCTGGTCGTTGAGTTGCTTCTCGCGCCGCCGCATCTGGTCGAGCAACCGCGCCGCCTGCCGCCCCAGTTCCTCCTCGTCCACCGTCACCGCGGCCATCCGCCGCGTCAGCGCCCCGTCGCGCCACGTGCCGCCGAAGCTGATCAACGACAATTCCTCCGGCACTCGCACGTTCATCTGATTGAGGATCAGGTAAACCGACTCCGTCTGCGAATCGAACGGACAAAACAGCACCGTGGGCCGGTCAGCGCGGCTCAACATCTCACCCAGGTTCCGTTTCAAAAACTCATCGTGCGCCGGCGTGAGCTGCGCCGAATCGTCATAGCGCACAAAATCCTCCGGCAGTTCCCCGCCGCCCTCCGACAATCCGGCGCGCAGCCCCGCCTCATACTGGCTGCCCAGGCCCGCGCGCTGAAAGGCAAAAAATGCCGCCCGCCGATGCCCTTTGCCCAGCATCGCCGTTGCCGCGCGACGCCCCACTTCGCGCGCCGAAAACGAAACCAACGGCGCCTGAATGCCTTCCACGCGCCGATGGCAAAACACGATCGGAATCCCCCGTTCATGCAGCGGCCGCAATTGGTGCGCCGGCGTGGGCGGCACGGTCGTCGGCACCAGCGCCACCCCCGCCACCCGCTTGTCCATCAATTGCAGCAGCGAATCCGCCTGGCGGAACAGATCGTTGCTGGTGTCGCACACGATCACCTGGTTGTGCAGCTCATTCGCCGCCGTGTGAAATCCCCGCTGCAGCGATGGATAAAAACCGCCCCGCGTATCGGGGATCACCAGCGCAAAAATATCCAGCCCCGAATTGAGCCGCTCCATCGCCGACTCATGCACGAACGTGCCGCTGCCGCGGACCCGGCGGATCAATCCATTCCGTTCCAGTTCCGCCAGCGCATGCCGCACCGTGTTTCGTGAAACTTCCGACGAAGCCGCCAGTGCCAGTTCCGTCGGCAGCGCATCCCCCGGCTTCAATCGCCCGCTGCGCAGCTCCTGTAGTAAATAGACCCGCAACCGTTCATGCTTCGGAATTCCGCTGCTCTCCTCAGGCTGATTATTCTGTTGCGGAATGGTCATTTGTTGGAACTTGATAGAACAACTAAAACCGCCCTTGCGGCAAGCCTTTAATTGACTAATTCCAAAATAAACCGCTTGCCATGACCCATTGCCAGTGCTTTAGTAATAAAAAGTTGTAGGAACATATACAGACAACCTGTGTCCGCCGATCCCCACAAACAAATACAAAAAATTGAAAAAATTGATTTGGCCGACCAAGTCAACCCGCGAGTTCGTGGACGCTTCCTCAAAAACCTCGGCAACTTCCAAACCGAGCTCGCCCGAGTTCTCGCCGGCTTCGTCCCCGCCCTTGTTGTCTGGTCGCAACGCAAGCAACTCCCCGCGCTCATCTTCCGCTCCCTCCGCCGCGTCCAGGACCTGCGCCAGCGCGGTCGTGAACTCGGCGTTTCCTTCGACGACATGCACATCAGCGGCAACGTCCCCGGCCGCGAGCTGCTCGAAAAGCTCTGCCACGCCCCCGACACCGCCGACGTGCTGCAAGGCGGAATGGTTCTCGTCCACGAAACCCTGGTCACCGCCATCGAGGAGTATCTCAACGACAACGCCGGCGTCTACGATTCACCCAGCGTCTCGCTGCTCGAAGCCGACCGCGACGAATTGCGCGCTCAGGTCACCTGGGCCCGCGAAGCCGTGGCCATACTGTCGCGGGACACCGGCGCACAATCTGACAACGGTTTCATCCGTGAAATCCAAAACCTGTGCGAAGGTCTCCCCGCTCTGCTCCGCGAACACAACGTGCGGGGCGGCGCGCTTTTGAAAACCGGCCGCCAGATCGGCGCGCTTCCGCTTTCGGAAGCCAGTCTGCCGCTCGGATTCCGCCACCTCGAATTTGGTCCCGAGTCGCCCGGCGCCAATCCGGACTACTCCGCCCGCTCGCATTATCACGCCGTCAATTTTCTACAGGAAGTGCAGGCGGCTGATTCCTGCGCCTCGCTGCTCTTCGACGCACCCGACATGCCGTGGGATTTCTTTTTGGACCTCAGCCGCCACATGTGGGACGAATCCCGCCACGCGATGTTCGGCGAATCCAAACTCGCCGAGTTGAGCATCAGCGCCGCTGCCGCCGGCCTTTCCACCAAGGCCTACACGATGCGGCAGACGCTCTCGCCCCTTGATCGTTACGCCGCGCTTTCGACCCAGGAGGCCGACGCGTTTCCCGGCAAACACCAGGGTCTCAAGGACGCCGTCGCGCACGACGACGCCCTGAGCGCCAAGGCCTGGAGCTACGACATCGCCGACGAAACCCAACACCTGCGCTACGGCACGAAGTGGATTCCGATCATGATGGAGAAGATGGGCGATCCTCGCAGCCACGAGCAGGTCAAAGCCGACGCCTGCAACTGGCGAGTCAGTGTGCTGGCGGAAGTGTACAAGCCGGCAGCGGCAACGCTTCGCTGACAAATGACGCCGCCGGAGACCATTTCCGATATTGAACAATTGCCCACGCCCGCCGTGGTGGTGGACGCCAGAGTCGCGCTCCGAAATCTCCAGCGCCTCGCCGACTACGCGACGGAGCATAAGATAGGCATTCGCCCGCACACCAAAACGCACAAAAGCAAATTCATCGGTTCGCTCCAATTGAAGTTCGGCGCCATCGGACTCACCACCGCGAAGGCGGGCGAAGCGGAGCAAATGCAGGCGGTAACCGACGATTTGCTTGTCGCTTATCCGGCGGTGGACCCCTCCCGTTGTCGCCGGTTGGCGGAACTCGCGAAAACAAAAACCATCCACGTCGTCGCCGATAGTATAACAGGAATCGAAGCGCTGGCCCAAGCCGCGAAGGCGGCAGGCAGCACGTTGGGTGTCGTGGTTGAGATGGATGTCGGCATGGGCCGCACCGGTGTCGCGACACCGCAGGATTCACTGAAGCTCGCCCAGAAAATTTCGCAAACTCGTGGACTGCGCCTCGACGGGATTCTCTGTTACCCCGGCAACATCTGGGACCCGGCGGATAAACAGGCTGCGCCCCTCGCCGCCGTCTCAGCCAAACTCCAGGAAGCCCTCGTTCTCTGGCAGGCCGCCGGCCTCGAGGTGAAAATCGTTTCCGGGGGCTCCACACCCACTGCCTATCGTTCCCATCTCGTTCCCCAATACACCGAGATTCGCCCCGGCACCTACGTCTTCAACGACCTCAACATCCTCAACGGCGGCTACTGCACGCTGGAGGATTGCGCCGCGCGCATTATCTGCACCGTCGTGAGCGATGCCGTGCCCAATCAAATTGTCCTCGACGGCGGCACGAAAACTTTCACCAGCGATATCTGCCTCACCGCCCGTGACAGCGGTCACGGTTACATCGTTGAATACCCGAAGGCAAAACTCACGAAACTGAGCGAAGAACACGCTCAAGCGGACCTGTCACAATCGTCGCAACGGCCCAAAGTGGGCGAACGCGTCTCCGTCATTCCCAATCATATTTGTCCCTGCGTGAACTTGCAGGACGCCATCTGGTGGCGCGAGGAGGACGGCACGCTGCAACGGCTCAACGTGGACGCCCGGGGAAAACTCTCATGATTATCGATGTTCACAGTCACGCGTGGAAATTTCCGGATGATTTCACCGAGGATTTCTCGCGCCAGGCCCGCCGCGCGCGCGCCGGCATGGAAGTGGATCTGACCGTCCGCTACGAGGATTACCGGGCGGCGGCGCCCGCCGATTCGAAAGCCATCGTCTTCGGCGGCAAAGCGAAGCTGAGCGGCACCTGGGTGGACGATCGTTACGTCGCCAAATACGTCGCCGCCGATCCCGAACGTCTCATCGGGTTTCTCTGCGTGGATCCCACGCAACCCGGCTGGGAACGCGAGATGGAATTCGGCCACCAGGAACTCGGCCTGCGCGGCATCAAACTCCTGCCGATGTACGCTGGGTTTCGCCCTGACGAAGAGCTCATCGAACCGCTCTGGCGCTATGCCGCGAAACACAGCCTCCCGGTGCTGCTGCACAGCGGCACCACGTTCATCGCGCAGGCGCCGCTCGAATGCACCCTGCCCCGCCACCTGGACACCGTCGCGATCCGCCATCCCGAAGTGAAGATCATCATGGCGCATCTGGGCCATCCGTACGAAGGCGAATGCGTCGTCACCATTCGCAAGCACCCGAATGTCTACGCCGACATCAGCGCGCTGCACTATCGACCCTTCCAGCTTTATCACAGCCTGATGCTCGTCCAGGAATACGGCGTCTGGCACAAGCTCCTCTTCGGCACCGATTATCCCTTCACCACCGTCAACGCCACCGTTGAAGGCCTTAAGAAGCTCAACCGCATGACCGACGGCACCGGTCTGCCGAAGCTTAACGAAAAGTCCATCGACGAAATGATCCATCGCAACGCGCTGACCTTGCTGGGACTCAACTCCAAATGAGCACCGCACCAAAACCCGAACGCGTCGCCGTCGTCGGCCTCGGCCTGCTGGGCCGCGGGATAGCCGGATGTTTTCTGGGACACGGCTTCGAAGTCGTCGCCATCAGCCGCCGTGAATCGCAACATGACGAAGTCCGCCAGCAACTGGCCGTGATGATGGACGAACTCGTGGAGCTCGGCGGTTTTCCCGCCCGGCTGCGCGACGAATGGTCATCGCGCTACATCGCCGCCACCGATTACGCACCCGCCACCGATTGCTCTTTCGTCGTGGAAAGCGTCACCGAAGACATCGCTGCCAAGGCCGCCACGTTCGACGCTCTCGAAGCCGTGGTGTCCCCGGAAGTTGTCATCGCCACGAATACTTCCGCCATTCCGATCAGCCGCCTCCAACAAGGCCGCAAAATTCCCGGCCGCTTCGTCGGCATGCACTGGGCCGAGCCCGCGCACGCCACGCGCTTCATGGAACTCATCCGTGGCGAAAAAACAAGCGACGCCACCCTCCAAACCGCCGCCGCCATGGCCCGCCGCCTCGGCAAGGAACCTTGCATCTGCCAGAAGGACGTTCCCGGTTTCATCGTGAATCGCATCGGTTACGCGATGTATCGCGAGGCGCTCAACGTTCTGAACTCAGGCATCGCCGACGCCGCCACCATTGATTGCGCCATGCGCAATGCCCTCGGCCTGTGGGCCAGCGTCTGCGGCCCGTTTCGGTGGATGGACATCACCGGCGGCCCTGAACTCTACGCGAAGGCCATGCAACCGGTTTTGCCCGACTTGAGCAACTCCACCGAAATCCCGCCTGCGATCCAAAAACTCGCAGCTGAAGGCGCGCAGGGGATCACGAACGGCCGCGGCTTTCATCAATACACGAAAGAGGAAGCCCGCCACTGGGAAGAACTTTACCGCCGGCACGCCTGGCGGGTCGCCAAAATGCAGAACGAATGTTTTCCCATCCAAAAACCATCATGAATGATCGCGAACAGAAATTGGAAGCGCTCGGTTATCCCCTGAACAAACGTTCGCCGGAAGGCGCGCTCGTTGATCCCCTGGCCATTGCTGGAAATCTCCTCTACGCCTCCGGGCAAGTGCCGTTCGACGGTGATCAGTTGGTGAGCAAGGGGAAGGTGCCGTCGCAGGTGAACGCCGAAGACGCGACCAAAGCCGCCGCCCTCTGCGCCGCAAACGTGCTCCGTTCGGTCAGCGCCCACATTGGCTCGCTCGACAAAATCGAGCGCCTCGTTCGCATCACGGGATACGTCAATGCCGACAACGATTTCACGGATTGCCATCTCATCATCAATGGCGCGTCACGCCTGGTGCGCGACGTCTTCGGCGAAGCCGGCCGCCATGCCCGCACCGCGCTGGCCATGAACCAACTCCCCCTCGGCGCCAGCGTCGAGGTCGAAATGATTTTTCAACTCAAGTCCTGACCTCCTAAACGACACCATATGCGCCTCAGCCGAGTCAAAGCCAAGCTGCGCCGGAACGAACCGGCGCTGATCACCACGCTCCATTACACCGACACCACCCTCTACGAGATGACGAGCCTCATGGGCTTCGATGGCATCTGGATGGACATGGAGCACCATTCTTACAGCGCCGAAACGGCAGCCCGCCTCATGTGCGCCGCCCGCGTCGGCGCGTCGGACATCATCGCCCGCCCCGCGAAAGGCGAATACATGCGCATGGGCCGGCTGCTCGAGGCCGGCGCGCAGGGCATCATGTATCCGCGCTGCGAAAGCGCGGAGGAAGCGGCCGAGGTCGTGAAGTGGTCCAAGTTCGCTCCCATGGGCGAGCGCGGGCTTGACGGCGCGAACGCCGACGCACCGTATTGTCTCATGCCGATAAAGCCGTATTTGAAAATGGCCAATGAAGAGACACTCGTCATTGTTCAAATCGAATCCCCACGCGCCCTCGACAAGGTGGAAGACATCGCCAAGGTGCCCGGCGTGGATGTCCTCATGATCGGCCCCGCCGACCTCAGCGTGCTCTCAGGTATTCCGTGCGATTTCGACAATCCCATCATGCTCGACGCGCGCAAGCGCGTCGCCCGCGCCGCGAAAGCCGCCGGCATCCAGTGGGGCATGCCCAGCGGCACTCCCGCGCACACCACGCAAATCATGGAACTCGGCGCCCGCTTCATCTGCCACGGCGCCGACATCCTCATCGTGAAGCAGGGCCTCGAACAGATTCAAAAGGACTACACGCCGCTCGGCTTCACCTTCGACAACCGCATCGCCGCCATGACCGCCGATTTGGAGAAATCCACGACGTCGGCGTATGCGCGGAAATGAATCCGCGGCCGTCCATTCTTGTCGTAGGTGTCGGTTCGATCGGCGAACGGCACCTGCGCTGCTTTCAGTCCACCGCTCGCGCGGAGTTGTCCTTCTGCGAACCGAACACCGCGCTGCGCCAGACCATTGCCGACCGCTATAACATCAAGGATGCGTTCGAAGATTTTTCCGTCGCGCTCGAGTCCAAACCCGACGCCTCCGTCATCTGCACGCCCGCGCATCTCCACATCGAGATGTCCCTCGCCGCCGCCCGAAAGGGAATCCATGCGCTCATCGAAAAACCGCTGAGCACGTCCCTCGACGGCCTCGACGAACTAGAGCGCGAAATTTCGCAAAAGAAACTCACTGCCGCCGTCGCCTATGTTTACCGCGCGCATCCCGCGCTGGCCGCCATGCGCGAGGCCATCCGCTCCGGCCGCTTCGGTGAACCGGTGCAAATCGTGGGCACGTTCGGCCAGCATTTCCCTTTCTACCGCCCTGCCTATCGCGACACATACTACAAGAGCCGAGCCACAGGCGGCGGCGCGGTGCAAGATGCTCTCACCCACGCGATGAACGCCGCCGAATGGCTGGCGGGCCCTACGACTCAGCTCGTTGCCGACGCCGCTCACCAAGTGCTCGAAGGCGTGGAAGTCGAGGACACTGTCCACGTCCTCACCCGCCACGGTTCCATCCTTGGCTCTTTCAGCCTGAACCAGCATCAGGCGCCGAACGAAAGTTCGCTCACGGTGATCTGCAAATCCGGCACCGCCCGCTTCGAAATGCACAACAGCCGCTGGCGCTGGCAAACCGATCCCGCCGGAACCTGGCAGGATGAACCCGGCGTCAAACTGGAGCGCGACACCCTATTTACGCTTCAAGCCTCTTCTTTTCTCGACGCACTTGCCGGAAAATTCCCGCCGCTCTGCACGCTTGCAGAAGCCGCGCAGACGCTCCGCGTGAACCTCGCCATTTTGCGCTCGATGGAAGACCGCCGCTGGCAGACGCTAACTTCCGCCACATGAAATCCGAGCCCACGATCCAACAACTCTTCGATCTCTCCGGCCGCACCGCGCTTATCACCGGCGCCAGCGGGCACCTGGGCGGCGCGATGGCCAATGCCCTCGCCGAAGCTGGCGCGCGGGTAATTGTTGCGAGTCGCGACGCAGTCACCGGGAAGAAGGTCGTCGCCAGACTGCCTGGAGCAGAGCGGGGTAATCATGTCTCCGTCGTGATGGACCACATGAACGAATCGTCCATCAATCGCGGCTTCGCCGCCGCCATGAAACTGGCCGGCAAGCTGGACATCCTCGTCGGCAACGGCCACGAGCCACTCGGGGCCGACTGGCGCACCGTCACCGGCAAACAATTCGACCGCCAATTGCGAAATGCCACAGGCTACTTCCTCCTCGCCCGCAAAATGCACGGCAATGCCGTGGAAAAGAAAAATCCCGCCAGCATCATCCTGCTGGGTTCCATGTATGGCGCAGTCGGGTCCTATCCCGAAGCTTATGCCGGCATCGGCCCCGCGAATCCCGCCGCTTATCAAACCCTCAAAGGCGGCATTATCCAAATGGTCCGCCATCTCGCCGTGTATTGGGCCAAGGATGGGGTGCGGGTCAATTGTCTAAGCCCGGGACCATTCCCTTCCCCAGCCGCTTCATCCAACCTCGTCTCGCGGTTGAAAAAGCATTCTCCACTCGGCCGCATGGGTCAACCACATGAGTTGAAGGGCGCGCTGGTGTTTCTTGCGTCCGACGCGGCGAGTTACGTCACCGGCCAGAATCTGCTGGTGGATGGTGGCTGGACCGCCTGGTAACCGGCGTTCGTTTGCCTTCGGAGCGCGGCTGTCCCCAACCGCGCTCCGCAAAAAAAACGCCCCGCCGTTGCCGTGTGTGGTAGCTCCTATGAACGTGTCGGGATATATGGGACGAGCGGTTCGCTTTCGACTTCCAGCGATTGGCATGTCGGCGGCGACCGGCGCTTTAAAGTCCCTGGACCGATCTATTACGGTTCAAGTGCTGAGCCACGAATCACGAGCAGGGCAGGGCAAATTCTGAACTGCAAAATTCGTTTTTACCAAAGAGCGTATTACTAAAATCTTCTACTGCATCACGCGTGCCAGCCGCGTATTTGCAAAAACTTTTTTCCACAAAAGACACCCCATCCCCGGAAATTCGTGTAAATACAGTGCTTCAACTTTCGATCTTCATTCGTTATCAGACATTTGTGCTTCGTCATTTCCTTCCCCCGTGTCCAAATAGTTGGCGGTTGTGTAGATTTGTCTCGCCGGTATAGTGAGGCCCGCAGAGCGCACCCTGTTTATGCCCTATACCGCCGCGGAAGTTGCCCAAAAAATCGGAGCCGAAGTCGTCGGCGACCCCTCCCGGGTCCTCTCCAGTTTTGCGCAGGCGGACCAAGCCAGACCAGGTGATCTCACTTTTGCGGAAAACGAGGATTTCTTCGCCCGGGCGGAACAAAGCGCCGCGTCAGCGATCATTGTTTCGGGTCCTTATACTTCCGCGAAAAAGGTGCTTCTGCGTGTTCAGAGCGCCCGGGTCGCCTTTGCCAAGGCGCTGGCGCTGTTTTTCCCCGATCCGGCTCCTCCGCCCGGCGTGCACCCCACAGCCATCGTGCCGGCCAGCGCACAGGTGGATGCCTCGGCATATATCGGGCCCTATTGCGTGTTGGGCGATCGGGTGCGCATTGGCGCGCATTGCACTTTGCACGGGGGCAATCATGTCGGCGCCGATTCCAAGCTCGGCGAAGCCGTGGTTCTCTTCCCGAATGTCACCCTTTACGTCCGGACTCAGATCGGCAACCGGGTCCGCATTCACTCCGGAACCGTCGTCGGTTCGGATGGCTACGGTTATGTCCTCGACCAGGGGCGGCACCTCAAGGTGCCGCAGGTTGGGAATGTCATCATCCACGACGACGTCGAAATCGGCTCGAATGTCAGCATTGACCGTGGCGCGCTGGGGCCGACGGTAATCGGCAAAGGCACGAAAATCGATAACCTGGTCCCGATCGCCCACAACGTGACCATCGGCGAGCATTGCCTGGTGATTTCGCACGTCGGCATCGCGGGAAGCACCACCCTCGGCAACTATGTTGTGCTTGCCGGGCAGGTGGGTGTCGCCGGCCATCTAAAGATCGGCAACCAAGTCACCGTCGGCGCGCAAGCCGGTGTCATGACCGACATCCCCGACGGCGAGCGCTGGCTCTGGAGCCCCGCCCAGCCCGAACGCATTGCCAAACGTCAGATCCTTGCCATGTTGCAGCTGCCCGAGCTGTTGCGGCGGATAAAGCAGCTCGAGAAAAAGCTGGAAGCGGATTCGAAGGACTGAACCGCCGGGCGGGGACAGCGCATTGTCACATAATCTTGCCTTTTTGGCGGCAGGAGGTAACCTCAGGCCAGAAGCATTATTGGACTTATGCGCGCACAGAATCGTTCCATCTGCCGCCGCTCTTCCCTCCGCGGGAGTAACGGATTCACCCTGATTGAGTTGCTGGTCGTGATCGCCATTATTGCGATTCTGGCGGCGATGTTGCTGCCGGCGTTGACCAAGGCCAAACTGCGCGCCCAAGGGGTGCAGTGCATGAGCAATAACCGGCAGATTTCGCTGGCGTGGCGCATGTATGTGGAGGACAGCCGGGATATTTTTCCCTGGGCGAGCAGCTGGCCGGTCACCACGTGGGACCCCTCCACCTGGTGCAACGGCAAGATGAACACCGACCCGAACAATTCTTCGAACTGGGATCCCTCGATAGACATCATGAGAAGTCCGATCTATCCCTACACCGGCAAAAACACCGCCATCTGGCGATGCCCGGCCGATCGTTCGACGGTCGGCGGCAAGCCGCGCGTCCGCAGCATGGCCATGAACGCGTACGTGGGCGGCTTCAAAGGCGCGCCCATCACCACGGGCAACATGGGCGCGAACATCGTCTATTTGAAATATCCGGATCTTAACATCCCGGGCCCGTCAAAAATATTCCTGCTCATTGACGAACGCGAAGACGCGATCAATTGGGGCAACTTTCTCCCGGACATGGACGGATACTCACCCCGCAATCCAAACGCCTACGCGTGGCTGGATCTGCCGGGCTTTTATCACGGCGGCGCGTGCGGTATTTCCTACACGGACGGCCACTCGGAGATCAAGAAATGGAAGGACGGCCGCACGATGCCCAAACTGGTCGAGAGCGGGAATATCTTCAACGGCTCCACCCCCGTCCCCAGCCCGGGCAATATTGATATCGCGTACATCCAGGACGCGTCCACCCGCCCGAAGTAAACGGGGCGCTAGCTCGCCGCGTCGACCCTCAGCCCAGGCGGCATAACCGGACGAGTGGTGCGGGGTTGGACATCAGGCACCGACGGTCCTTGCGCCTGCTGGAAGTGAATCTTCGAGCGCAGCAGCAACGTCCCCAGGCAAAGGTCCGCCAGCGGCAGCACCACGTTGAAATTGCGGTGCATGTAGCGGTGGTGCAAAAGATGGTGGCCATTCAGCCGGAAGAAAATGCCCGAACGTTCCACGTAGCGTTTGCGCGGAAGGTGCATGCACCAGTGGATATATTCGTAAGCCCCGTAGTAAGCGGCACACGCGGGCACCGAACCAATCAGGAGCACCCAGTGGCCGGTCAGCCAGGCGACCAGCACGAAAGGAATGGACCCCACCACAATCAAGGCCGGCCCGTTCCACCAGGCCATCGGAATGGTGTGCTTGTCTTTCTCGTGGATGAGATGGTAGGTCGGATCCGCCTTGAAAATCTGATGATGCACCAGCGCGTGCGACTCGAAGGGATAGCGAAAGCTCCCCAGCGGACGGTGCATGACGTACTTGTGCAGCACCCATTCGAAAAGGGAGCAATAGAAGACCGCGGCGACGAAGCCGGCGGCGACCCAAAACAGCGTTTGTTGCATTTGGTTAAAGCGAGTGACTGACGAGCATTGATGTGGCCGCGCTTTTCAAAGGTCCATTACCGCAACCGGTAAGTGATGCGCGCCTTGCTCAGGTCGTAGGGCGACATTTCCAGCCGCACCCGGTCTCCGACCGTAAGCCGCACGAAATGTTTGCGCATCTTGCCCGAAAGATGAGCGAGCACCTCATGCTGGTTATCCAGTTTAACTCGAAACATGGTGCCTGGCAACACCGTGGACACTGTCCCCTCGACTTCGATTGGCTGTTCGTTGGCCAAAAGATCCTCGCGCTTTGGGGTTAGCCACAGCTTGAGCCTGTTCGCGACGCGGCCGCCGCGGAAGAATGAACTTCCTTCTGCGAGGTCCGGAAACTGTACTGTCCGACGGTCATTTTTCTTTTATGTCGCGAACCCGTTACCCCTCCAAAACCAACCCGGGTGGTCGCACCGCGCCAACCGCGTCGAATTCCTGCGCCGATGCGGCAGGAGGAAAAGCAATCGAGCGGGGTCATAGTCCCATGCAACCGGCAAAAAACAAGCATGATTTTTTGCGCGGAGCAAACCGGACAACGGGACAAAACCCGACGACCCCGGAAATCCCCCGGGAAAGGATTGAGGATTTCCCTGTGTTGTGCGGATTGGCGGTCGAAGCGATGGTTGTGGCGGTGAAAACGTCATTGGCTCTGTCGGTTTCTTATCCTTACGAGGAATTTTCGGACCACGTCAAAGCGATGAAGACGGTGCGCGAGTGGGAATACACCGCGCGCTTCGGTCATCTGGGGACGTGCCAGTCCAGCCGCGCGAATAACGCGCGGATCGTGGAATACTTTTCGGACTCCTATGCCGACCAGCGGGAGGCGGTCTATAAGGCCGAGCTTTTTTTGCTCATCAACGACTATCTGGGCCGCAATGCGAAGGTTTTCTCCAAGAAAGGCCTGATGGACGAGGCCGAGGACGGGATGTTCTCCGTGGAGCCGGCCCTGTTGCGGGCGGTGCATTATGTTTTCACCGCGGCCATCCAGCCCGCCAGCACGCCGCCCGCCAAGGTCCTGACGCTGGCCAAGGCGATCCAGGACATCGCGCCAGCAGGCTAAGCGGTTGGAACATCCGCTTTCGCAAGCGGTTAGACGGTTATAAACGACCGCCATTGGTTACAACCGATTTGCCGGTCCAGCCGATCCTTGAGGTGTGTTCCAGCCCGATTGCCATCCCTATACCCACCCAGGTTACGTTTTACCCGCAACACCCGCAACAACCCCTGTAAACATTGATCAGAATTGGGGTTTTTGACCCGCAACAAACCCGCAACACGAGGTGTAACCGACCCGCAACAATTCAAACGCTGTCAGCCCTGACTGAGGCCGAGGACGGGGTTGACAATCCTGGCCGGCGTGGCATAATCCTGACCCTGCTGGTTGCCTCGGTAGCTCAATGGTCGAGCAGTTGACTCTTAATCAATTGGTTCAAGGTTCAAGTCCTTGCCGGGGCACCATTTTCTCAAGCCGCACCTCGGATTTATCCCAGATTGGATGATTTGACGTTTCCCGTGTTTGCGGCTTTTCGGACGATGGCCGCGCCGAGGGTGGCGATGATTGCGCCAGTGACGATGACCAGGCTTAGGGCCAGGGGCAACCCGGCAGCCTCGGCCACGAAGCCGATCAGCGGCGGTCCGGAAAGGAACCCCAGGTAGCCCATCGTGGCGACCATCGCGAGGTTGGCACCGGTTCCGGCGCCGGGAAGTCGGCCGGTGGCGGTATAGAGTACCGGCACCATGTTGGCTGTGCCCAGTCCGACAAGGGCAAATCCCATGAGGATGGCGAGCCAGTGATGCGTCACCACAGCCACGGATATGCCGACGGCCATGAGCAATCCGCTGATGCGGAGGGTGTTCGCCGGGCCGGCCTTGAGAGTGACCCAATCGCCCAAAAACCGCGCGGTCGCCATGCAGATGATGAAAGCCCCGAACCCGATCGGCGCCTGCGCGACGGGGATCCCGGCCACTGAGTGAACGTAAACGGCCGCCCAATCGAACATGGATCCTTCGCCAAACAACGCCAGAAAAGCCACGCCGCCCAGCAGCCAAAGCAATTTCGGTCTCTTCGGTGACTCCATCCGCGCTGCCGGCTTCGGCGGTGCGGAGTCCGCCAATAATCGTCCAAAGGACCAGATGGCGGGCGCCAGCATCAGAATCGCCATGGCGACCATCAACGCCCTCGGCGGGTAACCCTGATGCATGAGCAGGGTGAGCAGCGCAGCCGCGCCGAGTCCGCCGACGCTCCACCAGCCTTGAAAACTGCCATTGATAGGCCGGCCAATGGCCTGCTCCAAAGTGATGGCCTGCGAATTGATCGAAATATCCAGCGCGCCCTTCCAAAAACCGAAGAGCCACGCCGCCAGCATGAGCGTGAGGTAGCCGGGAGCAAAGGCCAGCAGCAGCAACATCGCGGAGAATCCCACGGCGGCCGGGCCGGCGATGCGCTGGCTGCCCCATCGTCCGGTCAGTTTTCCGGTCAGCGGCATGGAAACCATCGCCCCCGCAATCAATGCCAGCAGGAGCACGCCCAGTTTGGCGTGCGACAATTGAAACTTTTGCTGGAACGAGGGGATCAGCGCGGCCCAGGTCCCGAAAACCATGCCGTCGGCCAGAAACAGAAGCGCGGCGGCGCAACGCGCCCCCTGGACCAGTCGGCGTGCCCCGGCGGCGGAGCCGTCTGGCGCGAGTTTGCCCAACTGCGGCATGGTTGCGATCGTCTGCATGAGCCATTGTTTCGCGAAACGCCTGATTATTCCAATGGCATCATTTCATTACGGTGATAACTTTTGGCTATGGATCTTCACGAAGTGCGCTCTTTTCTTACTCTGGCCGAGCAACTGCATTTCGGTCACACCGCCCGGCTGTTGAATCTCAGCCAGCCGGCCCTGACGAAGCAAATCCGCCGGCTCGAGGAGGACCTGGAGGGCCCGTTGCTGGTGCGCAGCCGGCACGGGGCGCAGTTGACTTCCCTGGGCCGGATGTTTCAGGACAAGGCCCGCGCGCTGATGCGGGACTGGGACGAATTATTCGCGCACACCCGCCACGTGGCGCGCGGCGAAGCCGGACGCCTGCGGCTGGGGTTCGGAATGCACACCTTCGAGCTGGTTCCGCGCGCAATTGTGCGCTTCCGCGAGACCCTGCCCGACCTGGATGTCTCGTTGCGCGATATGTCCACCAGCGAACAGATCGATGCGCTCCACGCGGAGAAAATCGACCTGGGATTCATCCGCCTGTGTCCCGTCAAAAATCTTTCCGTCATGCCGCTCACCCAGGACCGGCTGATGCTCATCACGAACGAAGCGGCGGGCTATCCGGCCTCGGCTGGGGTCGCCGCCGTCCGCCGCGAGCCTTTCGTCCTGATCTCGCGGCAACGCTCACGCACCTTCCATCAGCACGCCCTGGAGTTGTGCAGCCACCATGGCTTTCGCCCGCGGATCGTGCAGGAAGCCCCGGAGGTCACCACGGTCCTGGCGCTCGTGAAGGCCGGCATGGGTGTCTCCATGATTCCCGAATCATTCGGAACCAACCATTTCCAGGGCATCCGCGCGCATCACTTGCCGGAAAAGGCCGCCGCGTGGACCGTCGCCGCCGCCTGGCGCAAGGGCGATCCCAACCCATTGATTCAGAAAT
This sequence comes from uncultured Verrucomicrobiota bacterium, assembly GCA_964448135.1. Classification (GTDB taxonomy): domain Bacteria; phylum Verrucomicrobiota; class Verrucomicrobiia; order Limisphaerales; family UBA8199; genus CAYUVH01. The sequence continues at coordinate 53,997 of CAYUVH010000023.1, forward strand.
TCCTCGCGCTGTTGAAGGCCGACCTGCCGTCAAAAGTTGGGAAGCCGAAGGTTAGCGGGAAGTGATCCTGGTCAGGCATCGCCTCTTGACTGCAAAACATCAATCAAAGGCGATCTGGGTGAATTACACCACGATGACTTTTTGCCCCCAAGCCGAGTTTTTGCTCCGAAAGTGACAAGCGTATGGCAAGAAATGAACTTGGCAAAAGTGTGGGAACGATAACAATAGATCGAATGAACGGCGCTGGTTCGTGCGGAAGAAACGCACGAGGCAGGCAAGCTCCCAGCCAAGGGGTCAATACATGTTAGCAGGCAACAAGATGCATGGGCGAAGTGCCATTCTCCTGGCTCTTGTGCTGCTTGTTAGCGCAAGCCATTCCTCCCGCGGTGCATCCCTACGTTTGGTGGTGCAGCCAACGGGCACCAATCAGGTTGAGGTGACGTTGACGCCCGTGATTACAAATCAGGTTTACACCATTCTAGTCCGCTCCAACGGGCCCAGTGGACACTGGCTCCGCTTCGCCACTTTGTTCAGTCTCACAAATGCGAGGATTACGACCACGTGCGGCCTCGGAAATGTTGCAGGCTTGAATATCGGGACGCTCAAGAACTGGCGCTTCGCGGCCGGGCGGTGGCAGGGTGCGGGCAACGATGAATTCCCGGGGATTTACGAGGAACTTGCGCTACGGATGGATCCCCGCACAAGCGCCGACCCGTATGCAAACCCGATGGGGGATGGCTGGAACAATATTCGAAAGTTCCAGGGCGACATGGATCCGCTCGCTTTTTATCCCCCTCCGCCACCGCGTCCGAGCGCAAGTTTTCGAATTTCGGAAACGAATGCATTTTCCGGCGCTGCAACCGTGAGTTGGGCGCCTCCGGATGGACCGTTGCCGGATTACTTTATCGTGGAACGGGCAATTCGAAAACCCCGGTTCCGTACCAACGAACTAGCCACTCGCCCACTCCCTCTGCGCCCAAATCTCCCTGGTGCTTCTACAAACCGGCTCGCACGGCCGATACCAAGCGAGCGCGAACCGCGCTCGAATAATGTGACAAATGGGACGGCCAACCGTGTCCCCCGGCCGCCGGCCAATTCACCACCTGATGCCAACCGGGGGCGTCCGCCGCGTATCACGTTAGACGGCGTGGAGACCGGCCCGTACGTCGAAATCGCCCGCGTGCCGAGTCGGGTTGGATTGGCCCAATATCGCTTTGTTGATCAAAACGTAGATGCGCGCTTTGAGCCTTTATACAGGCTCAGAGCGCATCATACGCCACCATTGCGCGCATACCTGGAACGTGTGGACAGTCGTGGAATAAGCAATACGCTGATTTCCGCATCCGCCACGCCTTCCACGAATGGGTATTCAGTGGTTGTGCCACGTCCGATGCCATATGCCCGTTACTTGCTGCTGGTCAGAGACAAGAACGATCCCCAATGGAAAGCGAGCGGCTATTTCGCATCGGGAACGAACCGCGATCCCGTACGTCTGCAAGTAGACCGCAAGGGAATGATGTCGGAGGGGCAGTGGCCGATCGCGATGCCCAAGGTGAAGCATCTTCAAGAAGTGCTGGAGCCGGAATTTGTCGCCGGGTGGGGTGACGACAGCGACGGTGACGGGCTGCCGGACATTTATGAGGTGCTGGCCACCAGAACCCGACCCGACAATGCGGACACCGGTGAAACGGGTGTCCTGGATGGATTCAAGGAAATGACGGAGGATGGATGGAGTAATCTGGAGAAATTCCGAAGGAGGTTGGATCCTTTGCGGCCGGCCAAACCGCCTTCGACGGTTGAATTAAGCAGTCCAACCGAGGCGGAAATTTTTCAAGCCCTGAGGCCGAAGTCCGATTTGTATTGCGAGGTTGCAATTGGGATCCGAACTAATGACAGTGGGACATTCCAACCGCTCGAATATGTTCCCGATGTGCTCGGGAAGATTTTGAATCTACGTCGGGCTGAGGAGCGCAAGGATTTTGACATCAGAGTTTCCTGGCAATTCGCCAAACCTGAGTCCATTGACATCCGCGAAGACGATTCGGAATTCACTGAATTTCTAAAGACCGTCGAGCCCCTGAGGCAAAAGATCCGTCTCCAGATACTCACGGCTTTGAAGGCGCAAATGGCGACCAATCCGCCGCTGCCTTGGCCGGAAGCCCAGGAACGCATTGCTGCACTGGTGCGCGCGCGGCGCTCGGGAGACGTTGATGAATTACTCGTCATGGAGCAGGCGCAACTCTTCTCGGACAATATTCAGCAGGATTTTCATGGAAAGGCGGTGGACCAGCATGGGCAACCCGTGGTGGATGCGGCGGTGACAGCGAACACCGTTCGGAATACCGGCGCGAGCGAAAGCGCGGTGGCACGAACCGACAATCGTGGCTTCTTCCAATTCAGCGGACTGAGAGGCCGCGCAATTGATATCAGCGCTTCAAAACAGGGATTCGAGATCAAAGGCCACGGCGCGGGAAGGCGAAACTCGGAAGGTCCGGAAACCAGTTCGACCAATCGGGGGGTTCTCACCATGTGGAAACTAAAGGGGGCGGAACCGCTGATACACAATGTTCAGACCTTCCAATTCAAGGCCGACAACCGTGTATACACTCTCGACTTGCTGGCCAACACCTTGATCGAGGGCACGAATGAAATGGGAGACTTTTGGTTGCAATGCGTGCGCCCGGCAGTGATCAAGCGTGGGGAGCATTTCGATTGGTCGTTTACGTTTGCGGCATCGGGCGGAGGTTTTCGCGAGCCGAAGCAAGACGATTACCTCAATGAGGCGCCGGCCACCGGTTATCAACCCACGTTCAGCCTTGGCGTACCGGCGGCAGATCCGAAATGGCGCGGTTATCAAGAGCAGCGGTTTTATTTGAAAAGCCGCAACGGCAAGGTGTACGGACATATTCGAGCCAAAGTGTTTGCCGTCTCGGGCGACGGAGCAGCCATGGAGATTGAGTCCTACATGAATCCGGGGGCTTCGCGGAATCTGGAATTTGATCCGGCTAAAACTGCCACCTACACTCCCAAAACACCCTCCGCCGCGCCGCTGACTCCGGCGGTTCCAACGCGGGCTGTTTCGCGCACGCTCCTGACCAATCAACCCGGACACCTCGTCAGTTGGGGCGCCATCGTGATGCCATTTGTCGAACCCGGAACCCGTTTTACAGCCGTGGCGGCGGGGAGTGAGCATAGCCTGGCACTCAAATCCGATGGAACCGTGATAGCCTGGGGACGAAACCGCTCAGGGGAAGCGACGGTTCCGGAAGGATTAAGCAACGTTGTCGCCATAGCTGCCGGTGGCCGCTCGCACACCGGTTTCAGCGTCGCACTTCAAAAGGATGGTCGAGTCGTTGCGTGGGGAACGAGCTTGCATTTTCAAACGGCGGTGCCGCCGGGGTTGAGCAACGTGGTGGCGATCGCGGCGGGCACAGAGCACTGTGTGGCGTTGAAGCGGGATGGCACCGTCGTTGAGTGGGGATCGAGCCTTACAGACCATTCTTCCCTGATTTTCAACCTCAGTAACATCGTTGCCGTGGCGGCCGGATATGAGAGCAGCATCGCACTTCGGAAGGACGGGACCGTCGTGGAATGGGGATCGGATTCGCGACGCGTGCCGGCAGTGCCGATAGGACTAAGCAACGTGGTTTCGGTTGGCTCAGGTTTTTCATACAACCTCGCGTTGTTGCGCAACGGCGATGTGGTGGGGTGGTCGGGGACTTCAAATGCGCTTGCGAGCCTGCCAGTGGCAGCCAGCAATGCGATCGGGATTGCGGCCGGTCCCTGGCACAGTTCCGCCCTGAAGCGCGATGGCACGGTGGTTGCCTGGGGTAGCGATAGATTCTCCGCCACGGCAGTTCCCAAGGGACTAAGCAACGTGGTCGCCATCAGCAGCGGTGGCAGCGACCATGGTGATCACACGCTGGCGCTTCGTTCGGACGGAACGATCCTGGGCTGGGGCAACAATAACTTTGGACAAAGCCTGAGCCCGACTGAAATGACCAACATCGTTTCGGTTGCGGCCGGGGGAGGCCACTGTCTGGCATTGCGCAATGATGGCTCTATTGTCGGCTGGGGCGGACAGGATGAGCAAGGATATGGCCAAGCCTGGGTGCCCGAGGGATTGGGGCCAGCCTGGCTGGTGGGGGCCGGGTCCTTACACAGTCTCGCGGGGGTTGCAGAGGGAAAAGTGATTGGGTGGGGCTACGGGGTTTACGGCCAGACAGCACCGCCAAGCGATCTGACCAATGCCATCGCCATTGCCGGCGGATACAGCCACAGCCTCGCCTTGAGAAACGATGGCACAGTAGTTGGCTGGGGGCGAACCGGCATTCCGAGCGGGCTCAGCAATGCGGTGGCGATCGCGGCGGCTGGAGAACACAGCCTGGCGATGAAAGGGGATGGCAGTGTAATTGCCTGGGGAAGCTTTTCAGTCCCGACCAATGTGGCCCCGAACCTTACCAATACCATAGCCATTGCTGCAGGCGCAGAATACAGCAACGAACATGACATGGCACTTCGGCGCGATGGAACAGTTGTTACGTGGGACCGGAACACATTTCAGACAAACATTCCGGCCAATTTAACGAACGTGATCGCGATCGCAGCAGGCGGCAATCACAACCTGGCTCTGCGCCGGGACCGCACAGTGGTCGGTTGGGAACCAAATGGTAAAGGTGAATTGCCAATCCCGTGGAAGCTCGGGAATGTGCTGAAAATTGCAGCCGGGAGTGGAATCAGCCTGGCAATTGAGGCTCCGACCGCCGGCCCACTGCTGAAACAAGGCAGCGTTTCCCGTCGTTGGACCAGATTGCTGGCATTTGCTGGACTGTGCGCCACGATCGCAATCCTCGCCAGCGTGTGTCGCCGCCCAAAATCCCGCTAAATTACTCCACCACCAGGATGCGGTAGAACTTCTGCGGCACTGGGCCGAGGTCGGTTTCGGTGGAGTCGGTGGCGGAGGTGGTGACGTCGGCGGCTTCGAAGTCGTCGAGGGTCTGCCAGACGGGGTCTTCGAGGTTGAGCTTGTACTGGATGCGGTAGGTCTGGCCGGGGATGGTGTTCCAGTTGAGGGTGATGGTGCTGCCGTTCACGCCGATGGAGGCCATCTCGGGCCGGGCGACGACGGTGACGCTGAAGGTCGTGACGGCGCTTTGGGCGGGGATGCCGTTGTCGGTGGCGCGGACGGTGATTTGGTTCGTGGTGCCGGTGTTGGCGTCGGAGGTGGGCCAGGTGAGCAGGCCAGTGCCGGGAACGATGGAGGCACCGGCGGGAGCGCCGGGGTCGAGGGTGTAGGAGAGGGTTTGTCCGCCGTCAATGTCGGACGCCGAGGCGGTGAGAGAAAGTGTGCTGCCAGCGTGGACGATGCGATTCGGAATCGGCGTGAGGCTGGGCGGTGTGTTGACGCTCAGACTGGCGGCGACGCTGGGAGTCGCGCCGGCGCTGTTGCTGACGATGACGCTGTAGTTGCCGGCGTCGGCGGATTGGACGTTGGCGCGAATGTAAGAGCTGTCGGTCGCGCCGGCGATGTCGGAGCTGTTCATCTGCCATTGATACGTCATGGGCACGGAGCTGAGCGCGACAACGGAGAACGTGACGTTCGAACCAGCGGCGACGGCCTGGCTGGCCGGGCTGGTCTGGATGAACGGCGGGCTGATCACGGTCAGCGCGGCGACGGAACTGGTGGCGCTGCCGGCGCTGTTGGTGATGACGACGGAATAATTCATGGCGTCGGCGGGCGAGACTCCGTTGAGCGTCAGCAGGGAAGCATTCGCGCCGGAGAGGCCGGGGCCGTCCACGAGGTTTGTGCCGCCGCGTTTCCACTGGTAATTGAGCGGTGCCTGGCCGCCGGCGACGACAGAGAATGTGGCCAGGGTGCCTTCATTGTTTGTGCGGCTGGCCGGTTGGGCCATGACGGCCGGGGAAATTTTGAGGACGGCGGCCACCGGGTTGGTGATACCCACGCCATTGGCGACGACGACGTCGTAGTTGCCGGCGTCGGTGCCCTGCACGTTCGCTTTAGTATAGCTGCTGGTGGTGGCACCGGGGATGTTCGCGCCGTTGAAACGCCATTGGTAACTGCTGATGGTGCCGCCCGCCGTAACGGTGAAGTTGGCGTTGCTGCCGGCGACGACCGTCTTGCTGACGGGCGCGGTGGCGATGGTCGGCCGGTCGAAGTATTCGACTTTCACGTCGTCGAACCAGGAATCACCCGCTGTGGTTCCCGAGGCGACCGAGCCGATGGTGATGGAATCCCAGTTCGCGGCGGTGGCGCCGGGCACGGTCCGGACGAGGATGCTGTCGGCGTAAAACTTGATGGTGGTGCCGTCGGACAGTCGCTCGATTTCGAATTTGTGCCAGCCATCCGCGCGGGCGGGTGCGCCGGAGCCACTCAGGTTGAACCAGCCATTGCTGGAACCGGTGACTACCCGGCCCTGATACTTGGTTACATCAAACGTTTCGCCGGTCATGGTGACCGTGTTATACACGCCGATCGCAAAAAGCTGGTCGAGACTCCCATTGGGATAACCCGCGCCGGAATAAGCGCGTACCTCGCAGAAATCACGCGTCTGGGTGCTGTCGTAAATCCAGAAGGTGGCTTTGGCGTGGCCGCCGACTTCGGCCCCGAGATTGTGATACATCTTGTTGGTGGAATTGTTGGAGTAGGCCGCGCGCGTGCCGCCGGACGTGTGGTTTTGCGTGGTCGCGCTGGTCAGGGCGGTTCCCGGCGTGGTGACAGCCCAATTGTTCAGATTCCCCGCTTCGAAATCGTCGCTGAACAGCGTGTAGCCGCTGAGCGAAAGTCCCGCTTCCGAGCTCGTAACGATCCCGACCAGATTACTCACGACCACGGAGAACAAACCGACATCGGCGCCCTGGACATTGCTGCGCGTGTAGCTGCTCAGCGTCGCGCCGGCGATGTTGGTGCCGTTGCGCCGCCACTGGTAGCCGAGCGGCGCGGTGCCGGCGGCGGTCACGGTGAAGACGGCGTTCGATCCGGCGGCGACGGTCTGGCTCGCCGGCGGCGTGGTGATGGACGGGGGAACGTTGACGGTCAGGAGGGCATTCGAGCTGATATCGAAGCCAAATGCGTTGGTGATCGCGACGGAATAATTGCCGGCGGCGGCAGCGAGCACATTGCTGCGCGTGTAGGAGCTGCCGGTGGCGCCCGGGAGATTTGTGCCCGCCAGCCGCCACTGGTAAGTAAACGGCGCAGTGCCGCTCACCACGACGCTGAAGGTCGCGGAGCCGCCCTGGGTCACCGTGGCGCTTTGGGGTTCAGTCACAATGACCGGCTGCGAATTTGAGAGCGAGACCGTGAGGGTGGCGACGAGGCTGTTCGTCGAGCCGAAGGCGTTGCTCACCAAGAGCGAGTAACCGCCGGCGTTTTCAAACTGCACATTCGTCACGAGGCAACTGGCCGCGGTCGAACCCGGAATGGGATCGCCATTGAAAAGCCATTGGTACGTCAAAGGCGAGGAGCCCGATATCGTGGCGGCGAAGGTGACATCCAGACCCGGAGACACGGTCTGATCCGCGGGCTGTTCCGTGATGGCCGGCGGCAGACCCACCGGCACCACCTCGCCCGTGGCGAGAATCTGCGCGGTGTAGCTTCCAGCGGGGAAGCCGGCGGGATTGAGGAAGGAAATCTGCGCGAGCTGGCCGGAGGTAAGGCCGCTGGCATTGGCGCCGACAAAAAGCTGATCAGTTCCCGCGCCCGCGGTGGAACCGTTCCAATTCTTTATCGTGAGCGTGGTGCCGCCCGTCCAGGCCTGGCCGCTGCTGGTGGCGAAGGTGAGCGCGCTGGCGCTCGCGCCGAGATCGATGCTGGAATTGGCGGTGAGTTTGAGGGTCCCGAGTTGCTCGCTGAGTCCACCGGTGTTGAACGTGCCGCCGCCCAAGGTCATGGCGACCGAGTTCCCGATTTGATTGGCGGTGCCGAGGAGCACCGTGCCGCCGGTATTGATGGCGATGGTGCCGTTGGGCACGGCGGCGACGCCGGAGGTCTTGTTGAGTTTCAATGTGCCGCCGTTCACGGTCGTGGTGCCATTGGCGGTGGCGCTGCCGTAGGTGTTCGCGGCGGAGCCGCTCAGCGTGAGCGTGCCGGCACCGGACTTGGTGAGGCCGCCGGTGTTCGTAAGCGTGCCGGAAAATGCAGTGTTGTTGGTGACATTGATGACGGTGGCCGGGGCGACGTTACTGCCGACATCCACGATGCCGCTGAAGGTCAGGTCGCCGCCCGCGGCGATGCCGAAGCTGTTCGCCAAAAAGGTGACCTTGTTTGGCAGCGTGCGTGCCGTGGCATCGGCGGCGCCGATGGTCACGTAGTTTGCGCCGGAAGGTTCGCCGATGCGGAAGCCACTCGCACTGAGCGCGGCGTTATTGCCGAACAGCAGCGTGCCTTCGTTCACCGAATAAAAACCGGTGGTTGTGCTGGCCCCCTTGTACACGGCGGTGCCTGGCCCCCATTTGTCCGGCGAACCCGTCCCCGTAAAGGGAGTCACGAAGGTAGCGGTGCGTCCGTTGGCAACGTAATTGGTATAGTACGTACCGCTGCCGCTGAAGCTGAGTCCACCACCCGTGAACGTGGGACTGCCATCGTCCACGCGCAGGTAAGTGACATTCATCGTGCCGCTCACGGTCACCGTGAACGCACCGCTGGCATCGCTGCCCGCCGAGAAAATGGCGGTGCCGCCCGCCCAGGGACCAGCCGCCCCGGTGCCGGCCGAACTACTGCTCCAATTGGTGCTGGTGGTGTTCCACGTGCCGCTCGGGGTGGCACCGCCCGCACCCGCGGTTGCGCCATTGATGTCCCAATAGGTGCCGACGTTGCCGGTCACCAAATTCATGAACTTCGTCCAATCCCAATACTGGCCGGGGTCGGAGTGCGTGTTACAAGTGGCGTCAACGGAAGGATAATTCGCGGCCATCCAGGAAACCCACGCGGCGGTCTTCTTTTCGTTGTGGCCGATGATGTGGTTGCGGTCCTTGGGAATGCTGTGCGCATCGCACAGGTGGCGTTGCAAAAGGGCCGACGCCTGGTACATGGCGTCGCTATACCACGCGGGGCTGCTGGCGAAACCTTCATGCTCGGTGCCGTACATCCAGGAGTTCCAACAGCGCGCATGCCACGCGTAAACATTTTCGCGGACCTGCTGCGTGATTTCGCCCGCGGCGGAATCGCCGGAATTGTGCTCGTTATGACCGTCCTCGTCGCTGCCGTTCTGCAGGCTGTTCACCATGTAGTAAATGCTGACGGAAATGTCGCAGCGATTCAGATACGAGATGGTGGTCTCGTAATAGCCTTCCATGTCGTGAATGACACAGAAGTGGTGGCCGTTGCCGGAGGAACTCCATTTGGTGCAGGAAGGGGGTGAATAAAACGCCGCGGGATAATCGGGGCTCTGCGCCGCCATCACCGCGCCTGCGCCGGCCACGAGGCCCAGCGGGGCTGCCCAAACCCGACTCGCCCGCAACGCGCGTTGCGCGGCCGAATGACCCACCTTCTCTCTCATAATTACAACGAGATGCTTGCTCGCGGCCGATTTCGAACCGCGACTATCTCCACGAAAACCAGACCCTCGCCTTACCCGCTAACGGTTTTTCATGGCATTAGCGCAAAATGTCGGCGCGGAGCGAACCAATATCAAGACAAATTGGGCGGCCATCGGGAGGAAGGGCCCCTGGAAAAACACGGCCCGCCCGGCATTGCCTCACCTGCCTGCGTTTGTTCCGCGCCTGGCGCGGCGCTTTCGTACCGCGATAATTCCACCAAACGGAAAACCGGCCGTGCAAAACGATGCCGGTCAGGGAAAACGCAAGCGATAGCTGCGCTGGGGCACCGCGGGAGCATTCGTGTCGGTGAAAAGGTAGCGCGGCGAGGCCAGGCCGAGGTTGGTCCAATTCACCAGGTCCGTTGAAAACTCCACCGTCAGACTGACCGCGGGCACGTTGCTCACGGCGAACGTCACGTTCGTGCCGCCCAGCCCCGCCACGTTCGTCATGAAGAGCCAGGGGCTGTTGGTGATGTAGTTGCCGTAAGCCGCGTCCAATTCCGTCTGGCTCACCAGGCTGTCGCCATCCAGATCGCCGGCCAGAATGGGCGAACGCATTCCCATCACGGGACAATAGCCACCCACCGGCGCGGGAATTTGGTTGGTGGCCGCGTAACCCGGCACGTAGTAACCGATGGCCGCCGGTGTGGGATTGGTCGCGCCCGGACCGGGGACATAATAGCCCGGCGGTGCCGGCACACCCGGCTCGAGTCCATCGGCGCTGTAATAACCCGGGGAGCAGTGCGGCACCAAAACACCGATGCCCGCGGTGTCCATCACCAAGGAAAATGCGGATGTGCCGCCGCTTGGCGAGGTATCCGCCAAACTGCCATTGCTCCCGCTGGTCTGGTCCCAAGCCCGGAAGGTCAAGGCACTGCCGAAGCTGCCGGTCACCCTCGTGTTCGGTTGGGCGTAAACTCGATTGCCCGCATTGGCCGCCAGCAGTCGCGCGCTGCTGGCTGAGACCGGGCCGAGAGCACCCCAAGTCGAACCGCCATCCACAGAGAAGTACCAGGTGAAGTTGGAGTCAGCCGCGGTCACCGCAATCCCCAACACCGCCCCGCTGTCCGCGTCCGTCACGTTGTCCAACTGCCCGCTCGGGATGGCGAAGTCCACCAGGCTGGCCACCAGCGTACCCACGGGCCCGGTCGGCGCTCCCGCATCTGCGTTGATCGAGGCCAGCACCGGACTCTTGCTCGCATCCAACACCGGGGCGTCGTTGAGGGGGTTGACGACGAGACTGGCCGTATCGCTCGCGATCGAAAAAGCAGTCGTGCCGCCGTTGACGGACGCATTCGCCACGCTGCCGTCGGTGCCACTGCTTTGATCCCACGCACGGAATGTGATGGCGCTGGCGAGTGTGCCATTGAAGTCGCTGTTCGGTTGGAAATAGACCCGGTTGCTCGCGTTGGCTGCCAACACACGCGCACTGGAATCCGACGGCGCTCCCAGGGCGCTCCAGCTTGCCCCATTGTTTACGGAATAATACCAAGTGCCATTGGCGGCGTTGGCCCCCGTGATGGCGATGCCCAACACCGCGCCGCTGTCCAGGTCGGTTACATTGTCCAACTGCCCACTCGGGATCGCAAAGTCCACCAGGCTGGAGACCAACGTCCCCACCGCGCCGGCGGGAGCCAGGGCGTCCTCGTTGATGGAGTTCAGTGCCGGACTCTTGCTCGTATCCAGCACTGGCGCGTCGTTGACCGAGGTGATGGTGATACCTGCGGTATCTGTTGCGGTCGAAAAAGCCGTCGTGCCGCCAGTTGGCGAGCTGACTGCCACATCACCGTTGGCGCCCACGCTTCGATCCCAGGCCCGGAAGGTAATTGCCGTCGGAAGGGTGCCGCTGAAGTTGGCATTGGGTTGAAAATAAAGGCGGGTGCTCGCGTCGGCTGCCAGCAGGCGTGCAGCGGAGCCCGAGACGGTGCCCAGCGGGTTCCAGAACGACCCTCCATCCAAGGAATAGTACCAGGTGCCGTTGGCGGCGTCGGCACCCGTGACCGCGATGCCCAGCAGCGCGCCGCTGTCCACATCGTTTACGTTATCCACCTGGCCACTCGGGGTCGCAAAGTCCACCAGGCTGGCGACCAACGTCCCCACCGCACCAACCGGAGCCGGGGCATCCTCGTTGATAGGGTTCAACGTTGGATTCTTGCTCGCGTCCAACACCGGCGCGTCGTTGACGGGTATTACGTAAATGCTCGCCGTATCCGTGACCGACGAAAAGGCGGTGCTCCCTCCATTGCTGGCCGTACTGACCAGACCCCCATCCAAGCCGCTGGTTTGATCCCAGGCCCTGAAGGTGAGAACGTCCAACTGCGCGCCCTCCACGTTGGGGCTCGGCTGGAAGTAAATCCGATCGCCGGGATTAGCCGCCAGCAGCCGGGCACTCGTAATCGAGACCGCACCCAGCGCCGCCCACGTGCTACCGCCATCGGTCGTATAAAACCAGCTCCCGCCCGTGGTGCTCGCCCCGACGATCGCAATTCCCAATAGCGCGCCGGCATCAATGTCCGTCACATTTTCCATGCCACCCCCGCCAACAAACCCTACGAGATCCGCCACCGGAGTACCCACCGGGCCCGTCGGAACCGATGCGTCTTCGCTGACGGAAATCAGGGCCGGCACGGCGCTGGCGTCCAATACCGGGGCGTCGTTGATTGCTGTGCCAGACATTAGCTTGGTGCCGGTGATTGGGGCAGCGATACCGTCGCTGACGCTCGTTGTGATCGTAAAAGTGGCATTGTAATTGGCCGCGGGCACCAAGCTCACCCCCGCCAGCAGGGCATTTACATTCGCAATCGCTCCCGAAGCCGACCAGACGCCGGTGGCCGGCGTGTAGGCCGACGTCACCGCCCCCGACGTACCGGTGGTGAGGCTACCCGCACTCGGATTAGAGAGCGTCAAGGTGGCCGTGACGCTGGCGCTATCCACATCACTCACCACGATGTCCACCAGATTCAAAGTCGTGTCTTCGGTGTAGAGCTCCGCCGCCGAAAGATTCGTTGCCGTCGGCGCGTCATTGACGGCAATGCCGGTCACATTCTTGGTCCCGGTGGCGGAAAGGCTTCCGTCACTAACACCGGTGGCGATGGTGAAGCTGGCGTTGAAGTTGGCCGCCGGCACAAAGCTCACTCCCGCCAGCAGGGTGTTCACATTGGCAATCGCTCCCGACGCCGTCCACACCCCAGTCCCCCCATTGTAAGTTGAAGTCACCGCCCCCGACGTACTGGTGGTCAGGCTGCCTGCGCTCGGACTGGAAAGCGTCAACGTCGCGGTGATGGTCGCGCTATCGACATCGCTCACCACGATGTCCACCAGGTTTAATGTCGTGTCTTCCGTGTAGGTCTCCGCCGTCGAAAGATTCGTTGCCGTCGGCGCGTCATTTACCGCCGTGCCCGTTACCGCCTTGGTGCCCGTAACGGCCGGGGCGACGCCGTCGCTAACGCTGGTGGCAATGGTGAAGTTGGAGTTGAAGTTGGCGGCGGGAGTGAAGGTTACCCCAGCCAGCAGCGCGTTGACATCTGCCACGGCTCCCGCGGCCGTCCAGACGCCCGTGCCCGCGTTGTAAATCGAGGTCACCGCGCCAGCCGTGGCGGTGCTCAGACTCCCGGCGCTCGGATTGGAAAGTGTCAGTGTTGCCGTCACCACGCTGTCAGGGTCGGTCACCACGATGTCCACCAGATTTAACGCCGTGTCTTCGATGTAAGTCTCCGCCGCCGAAAGATTCGTCGCCGAGGGCGGGTCGTTCACCGCCGTGCCAGTCACGACCTTGGTTCCGGTGACACTCAGCGCCCCATCGCTTACACTCGTGGCGATCGTGAAGCTCGCATTGTAATTTACCGCGGGGACGAAGCTCACCCCAGCCAGCAGCGCATTGACCTCCGCGAGGGGACCGGAAGCGGTCCATGTGCCCGTGCCCGCATTAAAGGTCGAAGTGGTCGTCCCGGAGGTGGCCGTGGTCAGGCTTCCTGCCGCAGCGGCGGACAGGGTCAACGTGGCCGTGATTGTGGAACTATCCACATCACTGGCCACGATATCGATCAGGTTCAACGTCGTGTCCTCGGTGTACGTCTCCGCCGCCGAAAGATTGGTGGCCGTCGGCGCGTCGTTCACCGCCGTGCCAGTCACCGTTTTGGTGCCGGTGACCGACAGACTTCCATCACTGACACTGGTGGCGATGGTGAAACTGCTATTGTAATTAAGCGCGGGCGCAAAGCTTACCCCGGCGAGCAGTATGTTTACTTCCGAAAGGGGGCCGGATGCGGTCCACATACCTGTGCCCGCATTGTAAGTCGAGGTGGTCGAGCCAGCCGTGGCCGTGGTCAGGTTGCCCGCCGCCGTGGTCGAGAGTGTCAGGGTGGCCGTGACCGTCGAACTGTCCACATCGCTCACCACGATGTCCACCAGGTTCAACGTCGTATCTTCGGTGTAGGTCTCAGCCGCGGACAGGTTGGCGGCCGTCGGAGAGTCGTTGACGGCAGTGCCGGTCATGTTCTTGGTTCCCCCAATCACGCCCCCACTGCCGTCGGCCACGCTCGTGGCGATGGTGAAACTGCTGTTGTAATTGAGCGCTGGCACGAAACTCACCCCTGCCAGCAGCGTGTTGACACTGGCAATCGCTCCTGACGCCGTCCAAACACCGGTGCCGGTGTTGTAGGTCGAAGTCACCGCGCCAGACGTACCTGTGGTAAGACTCCCCGCCGTTGGGGTGGAAAGCGTCAGGGTCACCGTGGTCGTCGCGTTATCGACGTCGCTCACCACGATGGCGGTGAGCGCCAACGGAGTGTCTTCGACGTATGTCTGCGCAGCGTTCAGATTGGTCGCCGTCGGCGCGTCGTTGACGGCAGTGCCGGTTACGGTCTTCGTTCCGGTGGCGGACAGGCTGCCGTCACTCACACTAGTGGCGATGGTGAAACTGCTGTTGTAATTCGGCGCCGGCACGAAACTCACTCCCGCCAGCAGTATGTTTACATCCGCTATCGCTCCTGACGCCGTCCACACCCCCGTACCCGCGTTATAAGTTGAAGTCACCGCGCCGGACGTCGCCGTGGTCAGGCTCCCAGCCGCCGTGATCGAGAGTGTCAGCGTGGCCGTGACCGTCGAACTGTCCACGTCGCTCGCCAAGATATCCACCAGGTTCAATGTCGTGTCCTCCGTATAAGTCTCGGGCGCCGAAAGATTGGTCGCAGTCGGCGCATCATTCACCGCCGTGACCGTCTGACTGATCCCGTCGGTGGCCGCCGAAAAAGCCGTGCTGCCTCCGTTGGTCGTCGTATTGGCCGTCCCACCGTCCGTCCCGCTCGTCTGATCCCAGGCCCGGAAGGTGAAAGCATTCGCAAACGTCCCGTTCAGATCCTGGTTGGGTTGGAAATAAATCCGGTTGTCCGCATCCGCCGCCAGCAATCGCGCGCTCGCACCGGAAACCGCACCGAACGCCGTCCAGGTCGTCCCACCGTTCAACGAATAGTAACCCGTCCCATTGGAGTCCACCGCCGTCACCGCAATGCCCAGCGACGCTCCAGCATCTGCATCTGTCACATTGTCCACCTGTCCGGCAGGCGCGGCAAAATCCACCAGGCTCGACACCAGCGTGCCCACCGCCCCGCTGGGCGCACCCGGATCTTCGGACACCGTGGCCAGTGCTGGGGTTTTCGAATTGTCGAGGACGGGCGCAATATTGGCCGGCCTGAGCGCGAGACTCACCGCATTGCCGACATCGACGTTGGCGTCATTGACGGTGGTTGCCGTCAATACTCCAGTGGCGGCGGCGCTCGTCTGGAGCAAATGATTGCCGCTGAGCGCCATCCCTGCGGTGCTCGGCGCGGCAACGCTCGAGACATCCACATCCTCGGTCATCCCCGCCGGTGGCGTCCAGGGATTCGAACTGGCGTAGCAGTGCCACGTGACAATCATGGACCCGTTGACATCGGGAGTGATGCTCGGCGCGGCATGCTGAAAGCCCAGAGGTGTGTTCTGCCCCGCCGACAGATCAATCGGGGTGTTCGTATCGCAACCAGAAAACGCCATGACTCCCACGTCCGCGCCTGTGTTGGCACCCAGGACCCAGGCGTAAGAAGCCCCTTCGGCGGCCGTGGCCGCCTTGTAGTAAACGGCGAGTAAATTGGCTGTGGCGTTGCTATTGCTCAACTGACGCACCAGGGCCCAACCAGCCGGAGGAGTAATGGTGGCGGTATCCGGGCGAACCGCCACGGCGGCAATCAGTATATCACCCGCAGCCGTTCCGGCGGGCTTGACGACTGTCGGGCTTCCGGAGGTGACGCTGGTGGAGGAAGCTGACCGAAATGCGTTACCGGCCGCAGCCGGCTGAATCATCATCGCAAGTGCGAAGGCCACGGAAAGGATTGCGGGCGCCACGCGCAATCTGCGTGAATGCTGACTGGAAATCATAAGATGGAAGCTGCGTTTCAGAGAGGGCTGTATCTGTTTCCAAAGGCGTGCCGCGGCTGGAAACTCAGATCATTAGCTTAACAGTTAATATTATTTTCTTTGAAGCCAGCGACCCGGCAAGCGGTTCGCGAATGCCAATTGGGATGGCCTGAGGTTGTCCAGGCTGACTTCGCGGAAACGCGAAATTCCTACACCAAAACTGGATTTGTGCCAAACACTTTCTCCCCTCCCGAAAAACATTGGGCGGCCATCGGGAAACGTACAGTCCTTACCTTGTCACACGAGCTGCTGCGAACTTTTCCAAAATCTCCGCCGTCCTTTCCGGCGCCATTTGTCCAGCCATCCGCTCCTTGAATTCGCGGCACTTTACCGCAACCGCAGTCGAATTCAGCAGCTTGCCCAGACACTCGGTAACCCGGCGCGTTTTGAATTGTGACGTGTACAGCCCATCCGCCACCCCCAACTCCCGCAGGCGCCAGAGGTTGTCGGGCTGATCGAAGGCCATCGCCATGATCAGTTGCGGCACGCCGGCCGCGAGGCCCTGGGAAGAAGTTCCCACGCCGCCATGATGCACCAGTGCCGCACAACGACCGAACACCCGGCTGAACGGAGCAAATTCAAAGTGCCCGGCATCCCCGGGCAACGTAGCCGGCAGATGATCCCGAAACGGTGTGATCAACAAAGCCCGGCGGCCGAGCGCGCGACACGCGGCGACTCCCGCGGAAAAAAATCCAGCCGCGTGCATGTTGGCCGACCCCGGAGTGAAGAGCACCGGCGGTGGGCCCGCCTGCAGAAATTTTTCCAAGGCGGGCTCGATCGGCCGTGCCGCGGCCTCGTCATAAAGTGGAAACCGGCTGTGCACCACATTCGGCGGCCAATCCGATTGCCGCGCGCCAAACCATTCCGGAAACAGAGCCAGCACCAGGTCCGGTGAAAGGCACCAATGATCGAACACCCGGCGCATCGGCGTCCGCAGCCCGAACCCGGCCCGGATTTGATTCAGCTTCCCGGCCATCAGCCGGTTCGTGGGCACGCAACCGAGGCGATAGACCCAGCGACGGAGCCACAACGGCGTGCGCTTCAAATATTCCGTCCCCCGCACGAGCACCGGCGCGTCCTGCGGACTGAGCAGCATGCTGGGCTGTAGTACCACGCTGACCAGGGGCAGGCCGCGGGCCTCCGCCAGGATGCGCGCGGCGAAGGCGATGGTCGCGCCCACGAGCACGGTACGTCCAGGCACCACCTCCGCCTCCACTGCCGGAAGCATCTCGCGGGCCCATTCCGGAAAATGCGCCGCCAGCACGGACAGCCCTTTCCGCGGATGCCACACTTCCGGATTGCGAATGATGGATTCCTGTTGCTCCGCGGAGCCTACAGGAATGGTGCGCAATCCCGCGCGCACGCCACTTTCGGCCAGGCGCGTCTGCATGACCATCGCCACGTCATGGCCGCGTTCCGCCAGGAGCCGTGCCAGCCAGAGCAGCGGGTTGATATCTCCCGCGCTGCCGAGTGGTACGAAAATGAATTTCACCGGGGGAAAGGTGGCGGAGCGAATGCATGAGTCAATGAGTCAGTGAATGAATGAGTGTGGAACGGTTGAAGGCTTATCTGGAGATAAGCCCATTCAGAGGCGTGCGCTCCACGACTCCGGGCAAAAAAAGGCCGGCCCCGACAATCAGGGCCGGCCTTTTTGGTTCAGTGGGGTGAAGCCCGGGTGTAATTCGCGCGAACCTCGGCCCGCGCGGGGCTTCTGGTTTTCCCCAGTTTGCTATTGGTTGCTGGCCGTCGTCTTGACGTTGCGCAACTGTTTCTGAATGTCCTCGATCATCGTGAGATGTCCCTGGATCGTCTGCGACGTGGTTTGCGCGAATTCCTTCAGCTCGGGATTGCTCGCGTTTTTGGCGGCGTCCTGGAATTCCTTCAGGTCTTTCTTGTGGTCCTTGACCATCATGTCCACGTATTCCTTGTCGAACGCCTCGCCGCTGAGCGCGCCAAGCTTTTCAACTTCCTTTTGCTGGGCGGTGCTGAGCGCGGTAGGCAACGTGGCGCCGAATTTGGTGGCGATCTGGGTTAACTGCTCGCCGGCTTTGCCGTGATCAGCGACCATCTTCTGGCCGAATTGTTGCACGGAGGGGTTGGTGGACTTTTCCGAGGCCAGCTTCCCGAGGTTGACTTCCATGGCGCCGCCCACGGCGGCCGTTTTCGCGAACTTGTAGTCCGAGGCGGTGAGCTGTCCCATCCTGCCGGTCGTGGTGTCAGCCCCATGCAGGGCTACGGCGCCGGTCTGGAGGAGACCAAGGCAAATCGCCAGTCCAGCGCGGCGAATGGAATATGTGAGTGAGTTGGTTATAATCATAGCTTCATCCCAGCAGCAAATGTGCCCTGGAACTTTTCGGACCGTTGCGCGCGCGGCGAACGCTAAAACGTGAGGGAGAAGGGCATGGTCAGGTAAATTGCAAGCAAGCGGAAACGGCTTTTTGCCCGACCGGCCGCGCGTACATTGCATTCCCGACATGCAATTCGCCCGGGAACTGAGGAAGGCTTTTCTACGCGTCCTCGCGCTGCCAGCGCGCGATGCTGGGAACCCTGGTGATCGTGGGGCAGCCCCCGGACGCGGCTAACTACGCCGGATCAAACGACGGAATCTTCATGCAAGCGCCGCCCTTCATCGCCGAATCATGCGCCACGATCCCCGGCGCCGTGTAAGCCACCGCCTCGTAGACGTTCACCGTCGGCTTGCGCTTCTGCGTCAGCGAAGTAATAAACTCGTTCGTGATGAAAGTATGCGAACCGCTGTGCCCGCTGTCGTGGCGTAGTTCCTTCGGCAGCATATCGGTCTTCCACCACATCGGCTGCTCGTACGCCGTGGATACCGCCGCCTGCCGCGTGAACCCGCCATCATCCTTCTCCGTCTGCTTCCCCGCCTCGACGATGGTCGCGGGCATGCCGAGGTTGTTGTTGAAGTAGAAACTCATCTTGTCGCCGAAATACTGCGCGCGCTCCCCGCCCTTCACCGCGCCTTTCCGGAGATTCATGATGCGCATCGAATTGCCGCGGTTCGTCTTGAAGAGCCCGGTCTCATTCCAAAACGGATTGTTGTAAATATTGTTGGCGTGGGACGGATCATTGTCGCCCCAACCCAGGCACGACACCTCCACCAACCGCTCGCCCGTCACGCTGATCAGGAGCGAAGTGCAATGCGTCGGATACAGCATCGGCGGCGAACCATGCCGCCACGTCGGCTTCCCGTTTTCGAAATACAGGTTTTCGATCCCGGGATGCAAATACTCCGACTCCACATAAAACAAATTTCCGAACCGCCCTTCCTGGTAAAACTTCCGGACCGAAATCGTGGACTGCTGATAATAACCCGTCTCCGCCATCATGTACGTGAGCCCGGTCTGCTTCACGGTATCAATCAGCAACTGGCAATCCTCCAGCGTCTGCGCCGCCGGCACCGCACAGATCGCGTGCTTCCCCGCCTTCAGCGTCGCCACCACATGCTTCACATGATCCGGCGCCGGCGTAAAAATTGCGACCGCGTCCACGTCTTTGTCCTGAATAAGTTTCTCGAGCGATTCATAAGACTTGGTGCAATTGTAAGTCTTCATCAGCGCCTCGCGACGTTCGGGACGCAGATCGCTCACCGCCACGACGGTGCTTTCGGGATGCTCGTGCCAGAAAAAGGCCTTCCCGAAATTTCCGCCCACCACGCCCATGCGAATCTTTTTTGGCGGGTCGCCGGCAAAAACTCCCGCTGGCACAAACGCCGCCGCCGCCGTGGCGGCAGTCGTGGCCTTGAGAAAATCGCGACGGTTCGTTAGGGAAGCAGACGAGGCGTGCATGGCGGTAAATATGGAAGGTTGGACGTTGGTGTCAACCTGCCCTATTCGAAGCCCGTATCCGCAATCTGGCACGGCGGCCAAACCCGGCATTCCCGATGGAGAATGGTCACTTCCCCGCCCCCGCCTTCGCCTTCTCAATCGCAAAATCCACCAGCGGCTGCGAATGAAAGAATCCTTCGAAGAAGTTGTGCCCCTGCCCTTCGAGAATGATGAGGTTCACCAGCGAGTCCGCGCCGGCCTCCTTGTAACGTCGCACAAATTCCGCCGAGTTCTCCTTGAGCGGCACCACCTTGTCCACATCTCCGTGTATCAGCGCCGCCGGGATCTTCGCCCGCGCCAGCACATCGATCTTCGCTACGGGATTTAATTCATCATTTCGCGCCGTCAGTTCCGCGGGCTTGAGTCCATAGGCCGGCGCTGCATTCGTGAGCCCGGGATAAGTCCGAAAATCGAACACCGGATAAATCCCGATGATCCCCGCCACCCGCCCCGGATTCGCAATCGCCCAACTGCTCACCCACATCCCGCCCCGGCGCCGCCCAAACAAACACGGCTTCGCCGCAAAACCCCGCTTCTCCGTCAGTTCACGATACAGCGCGTCAAAAACCTCATGGCTCTTCGGATTCCCATAAGCCTCGCCGACATCCACGCCCGCCACCGCGATTCCCGCCGCGAGAAACTGCTCATGCATCCAGCGCTCGGCTTCGTCGGGATACCCGGGCAGGGTCGGCGCGTAGAAAATCCACGGCTGCGGCGCAGTCCGTTTCTCCGCCGGCGGCAAAAAAACAAACGCCGGCCGCCCCGCCACCTTGAAATTTTCCATGCCGGCCAGCTTGAGCTTCGGCGGCGGACCGGAAGGCTTGTTATCCCCAGCCTCAACTCGAAACGTGAGCAGGAAGGCGAACACCACCGTCAACCAACGAACGAAAGCACGCATGGAGAAATCCTACAATTCATCCCTACCTGGCCGCAGCAATATTCCCGGATGCGCCGAAGCGCCACCCGCATCGCATTCGAGCTTCGTCATCGGGTTTTCTTCGACACGCGTCGCGCCGAAGCATCCCAGCGAAGGCGGATTCGTCATTCGTGCTTCGGATTTCCCCGCATCCAAACCGATCGAGATCAAAAAGTGGATCTTGGTCCTTGGTGTTTATCTGGTTCTTGGTGCTTGGTCCTTGGAGCTTTTCTGAATTTTGAAGTTTGGCATTTGAAGTTTCCCTCCCCCGACCCTTGTTGCACACTCATGCCCAACATGAAACCAACCCGCCGTCAAATCCGTCTCACCTACGTGAACACCGGCGAGTCCGTCCTCGCGGAGTTGCTGGAAGACGAAGCGCCCAATGTCTGCAAACTGGTATGGGACATCCTGCCGATCGAAGCCAAAACCATCCATGGCATGTATTCCGGCGCGGAAGTCTTCGTCATGCTCGAAAACCCGAAGCCCACCCCGAGTGAAAACATGGTCCAACTCCCCCTGCCGGGTGAATTGCTCTATTTCTACGATCCCAGCACCGGCGCGGTCGGCGCGAAAAAGCCGGTCGCGGAAATTGCCGTTGTCTACGGCCGCGGCGTCACCCTGCGCGCGCACGAAGGTGTGCCGACGCACTGCGCCCTCTTCGCGCGAATTCCCGGCGATTGGAAATACGATTGGACGACCTTCGCCCAGGCGTGCCGCAAATCCCGCTGGGAAGGCCCCCAACTCCTCCGCATCGAGCGCGCCTGAAATCCTTTCCGTAGCAGTCCCGCAAGGCGGGATAACGAGGCTCCTTTTTTCAGCCACCCACGACGGACGCCTTACCCAAGAAGTGACTTTTACTCAACGCTTCCAACTTCTCTCCCTCTCCCCTCGTGTCGCGTCCCGCTCAGCGGGACGGATGGGAGAGGGCCAGGGTGAGGGGGATTCTTGTTTACAGCACCCGGATCAATCTCGCTCCAGGCGTATCGAAAACTCTTACATTTTTATCGCTCACCCCTTCCCATGAATCCCAAGCGTCTTCTCTCCCTCTTATCCCTCCTCTTCCTCGGCGCGTCCCTCGCCACCGTCACCGCCGCCACCAACCCTCCCAACATCATCTTCTTCCTCGCGGACGATTTGGGCTACGGCGACATCGGTAGCTACGGCCAGAAGAAAATCCACACGCCCAACCTTGATCGCCTCGCCGCCGAAGGCATGCGCTTCACCCAGAGCTACGCGGGCAACGCCGTCTGCGCCCCTTCACGTTGCGTCCTCATGACCGGCAAGCATCCCGGCCACGCTTACGTCCGCGACAACAAGGAAGTCCAACCCGAAGGCCAGGCTCCGCTCCCGGCCGACACCGTCACGCTCCCCAAACTGCTCAAAGCGAATGGCTACGCCACCGGCGCCTTCGGCAAATGGGGCCTCGGATTTCCCGGTTCCTCCGGCGATCCCGGCAAGCAGGGCTTCGACCAATTCTTCGGCTACAACTGCCAGCGCCAGGCGCACAATTATTATCCCACCAACCTCTGGGACAACGACCGCCGTGTCCCTCTGCGCAACCCTGATTTCTCCGCGCACCAAAAATTCCCCGCCGGCGCCGACACCAATTCCCCCGCCAGCTACGCCCGCTACTCCGGCAAAGACTACGCCCCCGACCTCATCAACGAAAAATCCCGCGAATTTCTCCGCGCCCACAAGGACGGCCCCTTTTTCATGTTCGTCCCCACCACCGTCCCGCACCTTGCGCTCCAGATTCCCGAAGATTCACTCGCCGAATACGCCGGCCAATGGCCTGATCCGCCCTACCTTGGCGATCACGGCTTCCTGCCCAATCGCACTCCGCGCGCCACCTACGCCGCGATGGTCACCCGCATGGACCGCGAGATCGGCCGCCTCATGGACCTCGTGAAGGAACTCGGCCTCGAGGAAAACACCATCTTCATTTTCGCCTCCGACAACGGCCCACTCTACGACCAACTCGGCGGCACCGACACCGAATTCTTCAACTCCAATGCCGGCCTGCGCGGCCGCAAAGGTTCGCTCTTCGAAGGCGGCGTCCGCGTCCCTTTTATCGTCCGCTGGAAGAGCCACATCAAGCCCGGCACCACCACCGACCGCGTCACCGGCTTCGAAGATTGTCTCCCCACCTTCCTGGAACTCGCCGGCGCGAAGACCGCGACACCCAAAGACATTGATGGCATCAGCTTCGCCTCCACCCTGCTTGGCGGTAAACAACCGCCTCGCCCATTCCTTTATCGCGAATTTCCCGCCTACGGCGGCCAGCAATCCATCCGTGTCGGCGATTGGGTTGCCCTTCGCCAAAACCTCACCGTGAACAAGAAGAACCCGAAGGCCGACCTGCAAATCCAGCTCTACGACCTGTCCACCGATCCCCATCAGGAACACAACATCGCCCAAGACCACCCCGACATTGTCGCCAAACTCGGACGCCGCATGCGCGACCAACACACCGTCTCCGCCGAGTTCCCCCAACCCGCGCTGGACAAACTCGGCGCGCGCTAATCCCCGGAGCGCGGACATTCCTGTCCGCAGCAACGTCCGAAAACTGCCAGCTTGCCCCCGGGAGCGCCGGCATCCTGCCGGCGGTTCTTGCACTCCCTTGATCCACGAAGCTACCGCCAATAGCCCACCGCAGACCTCAAGGCGATATCAGCTCATACTTGCGAACCACTTTCCGCTCTTTGTCGAACGAAACCGCCCACACATGTGGAGCATAGATACAGTAATACCAATATTCCTGCGCCACATCACTGCGAACCTCCGATGCCGCGCGTGGATAGCCATACTCACTCCTCGTTCCATCCGTGATGCTCGCTGGACGCCCCATCAACTCGCGCACGCGTACTTCGGTATCGCCATCGACGATTGACGGAAAGGCACGCTGGTAGCGCCGATCCAGCACGATCGCGTAACCGGCGGCACAAATAGCCGCGACAATCAGCAGCGCTCCCAACCACCGGCTTCGCCGCCAGCAAAGCAACAGCATCCCGGTCAGCAACGCCAGGATAACGACGATGACACAAGACAAGCACATGCTGCCTCATCCACGAACCGAGCAGAAGACGATCAACAGAATTAGAAGCCTTGGATATGGCGGGCCTGTCATGACTAATTAAGCTCACATGGATTCGAACGCCGCAAGCCCCGTTCCTGTCCGGCGTTCTCCTTCACTCTACGCTGTGGTATGCGGCTGAAAGTTGCCCTATCTGCCACTGGTAACCTCAAACTTTTGGCAGTGTGCAATTTTTGCTTCCCGGCATTTGCTTTCCTTTGAAATTTCAAATCTCAAATTTCAAATTAGGACCCTACCAAACTTCCGGCCCGCTTGACAGCCACTCGAATCATGCCACCTTCCCTCTGGAGGGATTTCTCGCCCGGGAATCGCCGGTTGACTGAGCCGATTCGCTATCGCGGGCATAACCAGGGAAATTTCAGGAGGAACCAGACCATGACGAACTTGCCGGCCAGGCTTTTGTGCGGCCCCGCGCCGATCCCTTTCGTCTCTGGGCTACCTTTAGTCTCCTTCCCGGCGAATTCGCCGCAACGGAAAAGCCACGTAAGGACGCCAAAGTACACGAAACTGCGCCAAAGGTACACTCATAACCCATTGAAAAATCACCAAAAGACGCCTAATTACGCGAAAGGTACAACCTCTTTAATTTTTTCCGCGCCCTGGTCGATTGTGGCGGCAGGCGTCTTGCCAGTCCGGCTCGGACCCTGCCGTAGCGCCGGGCATCCTGCCCGGCGGGACGGGTCAAGGTATGTCAAAGTATGTCAAAGTAAAAAAGGGGCCCCAACGCTCGTCACGCACACCCCGAGCCCTTCAGACGAACGCCACCTGTTGGCCGGCATCCAGCGGGCGGGAGCCATTAAAAACCGATTCCAACCAATGAATTCAGCCTTGTTGCAACCTGAAATCCAATTTCAATCAATGTTTACGGGCATTTCTCAACCTCTAGCACCCTTGTTGCGGGTTGTGTTGCACCCTGAAACCCATTTTCGACCAATGTTTATGCGGTTTGTTGCATGTTGCGGGTTGTCAGGGGGTATGCCACCCCCCTCTCCTCCCAAAAATCGGACTCCGTGCCATCTTGCACATCCGGTTTTGGAAGCGTCCGCCCTGATTCATTCCCCCGCCCCCGGGTTGCGCCCCCCGCCCTGAATGCTCTACCTTATATTGATATATGCCCGGCCCGCTTGAGTTTGTGTTGAATGGCCGCAGTGTGCGCGTCGAGGATTGTTCCCCGAACACGCCGCTGCTGGACTATTTGCGCGCCACCGGCCTGACCGGCTCCAAGGAAGGCTGCGCCGAGGGCGATTGCGGCGCCTGCTCGGTCGTGATCGTGGACCGCGATGCCGAAGGCAAACCCGCCTACCGCGCCATCAATAGCTGCCTCACGCCCGTCTGCCTGATGGCCGGCCGCGAACTCATCACCGTCGAGGGCGTCGCCTGCAACGGCAAACCGCATCCGGTCCAGGAAAAGATGACCTGCGGCCACGGCTCGCAATGCGGCTACTGCACGCCCGGTTTCATCGCTGCGCTCTTCGAGGGCTATTACCGCGCCGACATCCGCACCGAGGATCAGCTCGACGACCAACTCTCCGGCAACCTCTGCCGCTGCACCGGCTACCGTCCGATTCGCGAAGCCGCCCTCGCAGCGTTCCCTGAACGCAATCGCCGCAACGGCAACGATCCTTTCGCGCTGCAACTTCAGAAGCATGGCGGCACACTGGGCGCGGCCGAATACGAAGCCGAAGGCGAAAAGTTTTTCCGCCCGTCCTCCCTGCGCGAACTGCTCGAACTCCGCCAGCAGCATCCCGAAGCCCGGCTCATTGCCGGCGCCACGGAACTGGGCCTCGATATCTCGAAGCGCTTCAAGACTTTTTCCAAACTGATTTCAGTCGAAGCCGTCCCCGAATTGCTGGAGCTCGAAGTCTCCGATGGCGAGTGGCGAATCGGCGGGGCGGCAACCCTCACGCGGATCGAAGAACGCGTCGCGACCGAATACCCGGCGTTGCGCGACATGCTGCGCGTGTTCGGCTCGCGCCAGATTCGCAACCGCGCGACCATGGGCGGCAATATCGTCACCGCCTCGCCCATCGGCGATAGCGCGCCCGTCCTGTTGGCGCTGGATGCGCAGGTAGCCCTCGCTTCTCTCGGCGGCGGGCACAACGGCGACACCCAGATCACCGAACGCACGCTGCCCATCAGCGAATTCTTCCTGGCCTATCGCAAGACTGCTCTGCGGCCCGACGAAATCCTGAAAACGATTCTCCTGCCGCGAACAAAACCCGATCGCGGCACGAAGCGAGTCTGCGCCTGGTACAAAGTCTCGAAGCGCCGCGAGATGGATATCAGCACCGTGGCTGCCTGCCTGCGCCTGGATCTGGACGCCGTCGGCAAAATCTCCGTTGCCCGCCTGGCTTACGGCGGCGTGGCCGCCACGCCGTCGCGCGCGCAAAAGACCGAGGCCGCGCTGCTCGGCAAAATCTGGAACGCTGAAACCGTCCGCGACGTCGCGGAAACACTCGGCGCGGAATTCACGCCCATCTCTGACGTGCGCGGCGACGCCGCCTACCGGCGCGGTTTGATCGTCAGCCTCCTGGAGAAGTTCCAATACGACACCGCCCACGGCAGCCGCAATGGCACAGACGAACTCCAACGTCCGCTGAAGTTCCCGTCGCGAGCGTCCGCGAATGAACCCCGGCCCCTGCCCCACGAAAGCGGTCACAAACACGTCAACGGCGAAGCGATTTATACCGACGATCAAGCCGTCACCCGGCACATGCTCGAAGTCTGGCCGGTCTGCGCCCCGCACGCGCACGCGCGGATTCTCCGGCGCGACGCCTCAGTCGCGCGCAAGATGCCGGGCATCGCCGCGGTGTTGCTCGCCGAGGACGTCCCCGGCGAAAACAACGTCGGCAGTGTGAAGAAGGATGAAATCCTGCTCGCTGATAAAGAGATCTCCTTCCATGGCCAGATTGTCGCGCTGGTGGTCGGCGAATCGCCGGCCGCGTGCCGCGCAGCCGCGGCCAAAGTCGAAATCGAATACGAGCCGCTCCCAGCCATCTTGACCTTGGAGCAGGCCGTGGCGCAGGACAGCTACCACAACGAACCCAATTTCATCCGGCGCGGCGAAATCGAGCCCGCCCTCGAAAAATCCCCGGTCCGGCTCACGGGCACGTTCGAACTCCAGGGCCAGGAACACTTCTACCTCGAAATGAATGCCGCCTGGGCGGAACGCGGCGAGGACGGCTCGGTCCATGTCGTTTCATCGACCCAGCATCCTTCCGAAGTGCAAATGGTGGTCGGCCATGTCCTGCATCTGCCTTCCAATCGCGTCGTCGTCCAGGTGCCGCGCATGGGCGGCGGTTTCGGCGGCAAGGAAACGCAGGCGGCCACTCCCGCCGCGCTCGCGGCGCTCGCGACGTACCATACCGGCAAGCCCGTGCGCGTGCGCTGGAATCGCGACCAGGACATGATCCTGACTGGCCACCGCCATCCGTTCCTCGCGAAGTTCGAGGTCGGCTTCGATCGCAAAGGCAAATTGCTCGCGGTGAAAGTTCATCTGGTTTCCAATGGCGGCTGGTCGCAGGACCTTTCGCAGGCCGTCACCGACCGCGCCCTGTTCCATCTCGACAACGCCTACTACATCCCCGCCGCCGAATTCCGCGGCCGCGTCGCCAAGACACACTTGTCCTCGAACACCGCCTTCCGCGGTTTCGGTGGACCGCAGGGCATGGTGGTGATCGAGGAGATCATGGACCGCGTCGCGCGCAAGCTCGGCCTGCCGCCGGAAGAAGTCCGCGAGCGAAATCTTTATCGCGGCACCGGCGATACCAATACTACCCACTACGGCCAACCCGTGGGCGACAACCGCATCCAGAAAATCTGGCGCGAACTCAAACGCTCCAGCGCGTTCACCAAGCGCCGCACCGAAGTCGCCGCGTGGAATCGCAAGCACCCGCATCACAAACGCGGCCTCGCGATCACGCCGGTCAAATTCGGCATCAGCTTTACCGTCACGCATTTGAACCAGGCCGGCGCTTTGGTGGTCGCCTACCAGGACGGCACGATTCAGATCAACCACGCCGGCACCGAAATGGGCCAGGGCCTGAATACGAACGTCGCCGCCGTCGCCGGCCGGCAGTTTGGCGTGCCGCCCGCGCACATTCGCGTGATGACCACCAGCACGGACAAGGTGCCCAACACCTCGGCCACCGCCGCCTCCTGCGGCACCGACCTCAACGGGGCCGCCGTCAAAAACGCCTGCGACAACCTGCGCGCGCGCCTTGCTCCCATCGCTGCTGATTTGCTGGCGGAAAAACTCGGTCGCCGGCCCGAGCCTGAAACACTCGTTTGGGCGGAGGAAAAGGTTTTTTCACCAAGGCAGGCGAAGGTGTCCGTCAGTTTCGCCCAGGTAGTGCGCCGCGCCTACTTCGAGCGCGTCAGCCTTTCCGCCACCGGCTTCTACGCCACGCCGGGGATTCACTGGGACCGCGTCGCGGGCCGTGGCCGTCCCTTCTTCTACTTCGCCTGCGGCGCTGCCGTGACGGAAGTCGAAGTGGACGGCTTCACCGGCATGACCCGTGTCCGCCGCGTGGACATCCTCCACGACGCCGGCGAGTCCATCAACGCGGGCATCAATCGCGGTCAGATCGAGGGCGGCTTTATCCAAGGCATGGGCTGGATGACGAGTGAGGAATTGAAGTGGGACGACAAAGGCCGCCTGCTCAGCCACTCACCCGACACCTACAAAATCCCCTCCGTCGGCGACACTCCACGCATCTTCAACGTCGCGATGTTGAAACGCGCCGCGCAGGACGGCGTCGTCTTCGGCAGCAAAGCCGTCGGCGAACCACCCTTCATGCTCGCCATCTCCGTGCGCGAAGCCATCCGCGATGCAGTAGCGTCCTTCGGTGAACCGGGCGGTGAAGTGCAACTGGCACTACCCGCTACATGCGAAGCGATTTACTCAGCAATACGGAAACGCGCACCGCGCGCAGAACCGAAAGTCTCACCTCGCTCGCGAACGCCCGAGGCAGTAGCGAAGTAACTCACTCGACCGATCTCCGCGAGGCGTTTTGGAGTGCGGTCCCGACCCCTCGGGACCGCTTTTCGGTCGGTTACCAGAAGTCAAAAAAAGGCGTGTGAAAATTCGTGCTTCGTCATTCGGACTTCTTTCGTCATTCGACATTCGTGCTTCGTCATTCCCATCACGCCGCATACCCGCCATCCACCAGCAAACTCGCTCCCGTAATAAAACTCGCTTCGGGACTCGCCAGGTACGCCACGAAACTCGCGATCTCTTCCGGCTTCGCGTAACGCTGCAGCGCGACGTACGGCCGCGTGCTTTCCGAAAACCCTCCCTGCGCTGGATTCATGTCCGTGTCCGTCGGACCCGGCTGCACGTTGTTCACGGTGATGCCGCGCGGGCCCAAATCACGCGCGAGCCCTTTGGTAAACGCCGCAATCGCTCCCTTCGTCAGCGCGTAAACCGAGCCACCCGCAAAGGGAATGTAACTGCTGTTGCAACTCCCGATGTGAATGATCCGCCCGCCCTCCTTCATGTGCCGCGCCGCTTCCTGCGTCGCCACGAAGAGACCCCGGACATTCACCGCGATCATCCGGTCAAAATCCTCCAGCTTGAAATTCTCGATCGGCGCCACGGACAAAATGCCCGCGTTATTCACCAGGATGTCGAGGCCGCCGAAGGCCTTGATCGTGTCGCTTACCGCATTCCGCACCGCTTCCGCATCCGCGGCGTCGGCCTTGATCGCCAGCGCCTTGCCGCCGGCGGATTCCACCGCGTGCACGACCTCCATCGCCTTGCCGGGCGACGAACTGTAGGTGATCGCCACGGACGCGCCATCTGCCGCCAGGCGCCGCGCAATCGCCGCGCCCAGGCTGCGTGACGCACCGGTGATCAATGCCACTTTTCCCGACAGACCGTTTTTCAATTTTGTTTCCATCATGTGTTCCCTTTTAGAAAGGCGCGTTATTGCGCCACGCGATAAAAGCGCCCGGTTGTGCCCACGAATTCGCTGAAGTTCACACTGCCGCCTGTCGCTGTGATATTCGTCAGGTCGGACCAGCTGGCATCGGTCAGTTTGCCCTTCCACTGCACGCGATACGTTTGCCCGGCATTCGCGCTCCACGTGAAGGCGAGTTTGCCGTTCGTACGCCCGACCGACGTCAGGGTGAAAGGGTTGCTCGGATAAATCGTGTTGAGCAAATCGGCCAGCCGCTGCCCGCCGAGCGCCAGGCGCGCGCGGGCCGTCGCCTGCGCGGTGTTGGTGTAGGTGGCCGTCGCCTGTCGGCCGTTCGTAATGCCAACGTAACATACCGTCTGGGCCAGCGTCCGGCCTTCATTCGCCCAATCCATCGGATTCGGAATCGTCCCGCTGTGCGGACTGTAGGGATACTGCGACTCGATCTGGGCTACTTTGTTGCTCAGGATGCCGTCGCCGGTCGGCGTGATCGGCCGGAAAATGGTGTCCCACAGGTATCCGCCGCCCTCATCCCAAAGCCCGTGCAAGGTTGTCCACACATTGGTCAGTGTGAAAAGGTTGCCGCCGAAATCGCCATTGGTGTGACTGGCGGTCAACGCCGTGATGGAGTGCAATGGCTGGTGCAAGTCTCCGACGAAATGCAGCAGGTAGCGCAGATAGGTCGCCTGGTTTGTCAGCGCGGAGTTCGTGTTCTGCAGGTTCGTGATGCAAAGATTAATCGCCTGCACCACGTCGAAGGCCGGCATTACAAAATAGTTCGTCGGCGTGTTGTCCGGGCTGAAGGCGAGATTGATGAAATGCCAGTTCGCCGTGCCGAGCTCCGTGCGAAAATCATCCGCCCACACCGCCGCCGTCACGAAATTGCTCGTGGTGTTGCTCGCATTTGTCAGCGTAACCGCGATCAAACTGTCGCATTTGGCCTTCGCGGCGGGATTGAGATGCTTGTAGGCCATGTGGGCCACCACCATGTGGCCCTCGGCGTTCCAGGCGCGCGCGTTCAGCGGGCCGGACAAAACCGCCAGCAGCAGGGCAAACGCAAAAAAGCGCGCTCTCGATTTGATGCAGAGCATAATTTGACAGTATCCAGTCTAAGCCGACCCCAAAGACACTGCCAAGCATTACTCGCTGCCGGCGGTAAGAATTAGAACGTGAAGAACCGAAATTCGCCGGGAAAATCCGCGACGGCATGTGTGCCCTGGAGCTGCAATGGCAGCAGCGTGCCGAGCCGGGACTGCGCGGCTTCGCTGACAAACAGCGAGACACCCTGGACGGCCGCGACCTTTTCCATGCGGAACACAAAATTCACTTCCTGCCCGGTCAGGCTTTCCTCGCCGCGCGTCGCCGGGCCGCCCATCCAGACCTGCCCGTAGTGCAGCACGACACGAAACGGCAGGTCGGTAGTACCCTGGAGGGTCTTGAGCGCGGTGAGCGCCCCCGCCACGGCGCGGTCGGAACCGTTGCCGCGCGGCCAGTAACCCAGCAAACCATCACCGAGAAATTTGTTCACCGTGCCGAGGTAACGTTCCACGATCCCCGCGCAGGTAGAGAGCCACCGGCCGGTGATGTGCGGCGCCTCCTCGCGCGGCACCGCGCGCAGAAAACCTGTGGAGCCCTCGATGTCCGCGAGCAGCAGCCAGCACTCCTGGCTGCGCACGTCGTGGACCGTTACATCACTGACGGTCGGGGCCGCTGCCGCTGGCGCCGCCGAGGGAAAATGAAATGTGAAAGCCGCATCCGCGACCGTGATTTTGTCGCCGTGGGCCAGGCGGGATGGCTGGCTGATGCGCCGGCCGTTGTGGAGGGTGCCGTTATTGCTGCCGAGATCCACCAGCCAGTAGGCTCCCTCTTCCGGACCGTGCACCAAGGCATGTTGCCGCGAGGCGCGCACATCCGGCACCACGACCTCGCACGCGGCCGAACGTCCAAGCCGGCAATTTCCTTTTACCGGCGTGCGCGCTCCCGTGTCGGACTCCAGCCAGGCGGCAGGTAATTCAGCGCTTTCCATTCAATACTTCCGCCCGCTGCAGATCGCCTTAGATCTTCACCTTGAATTGTTCGCCCTTCTTCAACGAAGCCGCAAAACCAGCCAGCAAGATCGGAATCTGCTCCAGGTCCTTCAGGCTCACAATCTCGACCGGCGAGTGCATGTAGCGATTCGGCAGGCTGACCAAGGCGCTGGCGATGCCGCCACGGGTCCAGAAAATCGCGTCCGTGTCCGTGCCGCTGGTGCCCGAGGTGGCCTCGAGTTGAATGGGAATCTTTTTCGCCCGCGCCACCTGTTCGAGCCGGGCCACGACTTCCGGATGGTTCGCGCCGCCGCGCGTAAGCGTGGGACCGCTCCCGACTTTGACGTCGCCGTGCTGCAACTGGCTGATGGTGGGATAATCCGTCGCGTGCGTCACGTCCACTACCACGGCCACGTCGGGTTTGAGCGAGTAAGCGATCTGTCGCGCACCGAGCAAGCCGATCTCCTCCTGCACATTCGACACCGCGCAAATTTCCGCCTTCAGTTTCGTCTTGGAAGTTTTCAACAGCCGCAATGCCTCGGCCACCGCAAACGTGCCGATGCGATTGTCAAATGCGCGCGCCACCGCGAGATCGTTGCGCAGGAGGTCAAATTCATCCACCAGCGTGATGGGATCGCCAATGCGCACCAACTTTTCCGCTTCGCGCCGGGTGCGCGCGCCGATGTCGAGAAAGAGATCGTGAATCTTCGGGACGCGCTTGTCCGCTTCGTCCTTCATCAGGTGCGGAGCGACGTTGCCGACCACGCCTTTGACCGGCCCCTGCTTCGTATGAATCGTCACGCGCTGGGCCTTGGTGATCGCGGGATCCACACCGCCCATCTTGCGGACATAGATGTAGCCGTCCGCATTGATATAGGAGACCGCCATGGCGATTTCGTCCGCGTGCCCGGCGAGCATGACGCGCGGCGAACCTCCGCGGTTGAGGACGGCCACGCAGTTACCATAGGCGTCCGAAAATGTCTCGTCTGCATACTCCTTCACGTAGTCCAGCCAGACGCGCTGGCCGCGGACTTCATGGCCGACCGGGCTGGGGGTATTGACCAAAGTTCGGAGAAATTCAAGGGATGCGTCACGCATGGACGCAAAGCTAAATCGCGCCCTTCCGCGAGGGAAGTCAAAAGCTGCCCGGCTAGGCAGGGTCCCGGGAAAAATCCGACCGCGTGGCTTCGTTTTTCCAGTTGGGCACCAGACCCAGGAATGTTATTCTGTGCGAATATGGAATTGTTTCACCGCATTCTCAAAATCGCGATGGAAGGCTCGGCCTCGGACATTCATCTCAAGGTCGGCACCCCTGTGATTTTTCGCATCCACCGGAATCTCGTGGCCATCGAATGCCCCTTTCCGACCGAGGATTGGATGAACAAGGTGGTGGACACCATCACGCCGGTGCACCTCAAAACGCGGCTGCAGGAGGAACGGGAAATTGACTTCTCGTATTTCTCCCCCGGCGTGGGCCGCTTCCGCACGAACCTTTTCCAGCAGCGCGGCCAATGGTGCCTGGCCATGCGTTACGTAAAAACAAATGTGCCGAGTTTCGAAGAACTGGGTCTCCTCCCCCAGATCCGGAAAATTGCCGAATCCCCGCGCGGGATCGTGCTGGTGGCCGGCTCCACCGGCAGCGGCAAGTCCACTACGCTCGCCGCCATGGTCGAGCACATCAACGCGAACTTCAAAAAGCACATCGTCACGCTGGAGGACCCGATAGAATTTGTGTTCGAGGACAACCAGAGCGTGCTGGAGCAGCGCGAGGTCGGTCTGGACACACTTTCCTTCCATCACGCGCTCAAACACGTCCTGCGGCAGGACCCGGATATCATCATGATCGGCGAAATGCGCGATGCCGTCAGCTTCACCGCCGCCATGAGCGCCGCCGACACCGGCCACCTGGTCTTGTCCACGCTGCATACCACCAACGCCGCCCAATCGGTTGGCCGCGTTCTGGACTTTTTCAAAGCCGAGGAGCGCGAACAGGTCCGGCGGCAACTGGCCGGCACCCTGCAGGCGGTGGTCTGCCAGCGCATGGTCGGCACGCTCAAGGGCACCGTGACACCCGCGCTGGAAATCATGATCAACACCGCCACGGTCAAAAAGTTGATCGAGGAAAACCGCCTCGATAAACTGCCGGCGGCCATAGAAACGGGCACGGACGACGGCATGTTGAACTTCAATCAATCGCTGTTCAACCTGGTCAAGGAAGGCAAGGTTTCCGAGGCTGAAGCCCTCGGCAAGGCCACCAACCCGCAGGCGCTGGAGATGAACTTCAAGGGCATCTTCCTCGACGAAGGCCGCCGCATCCTGGGCTAGAGAAATTTCACAAAAACTGCGGTCGCCCGAAGGTAGGGCCGGCAGTCCTCTGCCGGCCGCAGCGTTGCTACACGACGGCCACGCAACAAATCAAACAGCTCCAGCCCGCACGCTACTTTTTCGGCGCGACGTAGATTTCCGAATCGAGGGAATCCACGATCATGTCCACAGTACGCTCGACCGCGCCGAGCTTTTCGTGGACGACTTTCACGGCGGCCTCGCCCATCTTCTGGCGCCGCGCTTCATCACCAAGCAGGGCATCGAGCGTGGCCTCCAATTCCGCCGCGTCCCGGACCTGGACGGCGCCGCCGGCGTTCACGAAATCCGGAGCGATATCCGGGAAATTCTGCATGTTCGGGCCGAAGACCACGGCCTTGCCCAGAGCGGCGGGCTCGATGGGATTTTGCCCGCCCTCAGCAGTCAGGCTCTTGCCGACAAATGCAACGGTTGCGTATTTGTAGAAGTGATTGAGCTCGCCCATCGTATTGACGAGCAGACAATCCACGGGCGTCTGATGTTCCGACTGGGGCGTAATTTCGTTGCGGAAAATATATTTGATTCCGAGCGCGTCCAATTCGCGCCCCACCGTCTTGCAGCGCTCAAAATGGCGCGGTACCAGAATAAGGAACAAATTGGGATGCCGCTCGCGCAGGCGCAGGAATTGCCGGGCGAGGATCGCTTCTTCACCGTCGTGGGTGCTGCCCGCAACCAGAATCGGCGCTCCGGCCGGGACACCTAGCCGGCGCAGAATATCGCCGACGTTTGTCAGGCGAAGCTCATCGAGTTCGGCGACTTTGAACTTGAGGCTGCCCACGACGCGAACAACCTCGGGACGACAGCCCAGCTCGATCAATCTCTCGGCATCCTTCTCGCTTTGCGCGCCCACGCCGCTGAAGGAAGCGAAGATCGGGCGAAACAAAAATCCGAAACGCTTGTAGTTGCGATAAGAACCCTCAGAAAGCCTGGCATTGACGAGAAAAGTCGGAATTCCCATTTCGCGGGTGCGCCACAGGAAGTTCGGCCAGATCTCCGCTTCAATAAGCACGACGGCTTCCGGCCGCGTTACTGCCAGCGCCCGGCTCACATAAGCCCGCCGGTCTATCGGATAGTAAATGCGGCTGACATGGCTCGGCAGGCTGGATTGCAAAATGCCCATGCCGGTGGAAGTCGTCGTCGAGACGATCAGCTTCATGTTCGGCAACCGCGGTTCCAGTTCACGAACCAGTTGCGTGCAAAGCCCCACCTCCCCGTTGCTGACCCCATGCATCCAGAGGACCTGGCGGTTCGTGATGGCCTGCTTGAATTTTGAATCATAGCGCGCAAAGCGCTGGTTGAACCCGGGCTTCCAATTCGGGCGCCGCCGCATTCTCCAATAGTAATACGGAGACGCGAGGACGAAGCCGCAGATGAATAGGATGTTGTATAGGGTTCGCACGCCGCTTGCCACCAACTGATTCCCGTTACTATATCAATTTTGACGTAAAAGTAACAAGTTGATTCAAGGAAGCGATGAGATCGAGCGCAGGCGACGGAAATTGGACGGCGGCTGTGGCGAAGCCCAGCCGCAGCGCGTGCCATCGCATGACCAACGACCGGGCAAATTCGCGCACTCCCGACAAATCGCTTCCGCTGCGGCCGCACTTCACCACGGCCGCCGTCCGGCCGCGATTAGCGAAAGAAGATCAGCCAGATCAGCACCAGTAGCGGCAGCAGGAACGGCAGCGTGTAACGCACCACGTAAACCAGGAACGTCGGCGAGTCCACCTTTTGATGGTGTGCGATGGACTTGACCATGAAGTTGGGCCCGTTGCCGATGTACGTGCACGCGCCAAAAAACACCGAGGCGATACTGATCGCGACGATATACGCATTCAGGTGGCCGTTTCCCAGCAGGTAGGCGACTTCGATTTGCTCGTTGGCGACTTTGCCGGAGGCCAGTTCGGAAGCATGATATTGCTGCAACGCGGCAAACGTATGCCGCACCGCCTCCGAGTGCTGCGCCAGCGCCGCTTCCAGGCCCGCGCCCGGCGTGTGAATCAAGTCCTGCACTTCTTTGATCACCCCCGCATCCACAAATCTCCCAAAACTCGCGCTCAGGAAGCTGAGATATGTCGGGGCATTGTCCAGAAAGCTGGAGAGCGTCCCGCAGCCCCAGTAGAACTGCGCCGGCGAAGGGCTCGCCATCCGGTGGGCGTTGGCCTGCAACCAATCGAGCGCGGGCATCATCGTGGCAAAAATGCCGATGAACAGAATCGCCACTTCCTGGATCGGATGGAAATCAAACTGGTTGGCTTCATGCACCCGCTTTTTGGTTGTCCACCACGAACCCGCCGCCGCGGCCAGCATCATCCCTTCCCGCAGAAAGACCGGCTTCACTACGAACACCGAGCCGAGGATCAGCAGCAGCCAGAAAACATTCACCAGCCCGTCGAATTGCCAGCCCCCATTCGTTGTGGCAACGGGAGCAGGCGCCTGGCGGGCATTGCGCCAATCCAGCGCGTAAAACACTGCGAGCAAAAAGGCAATCCCGACAATCCACATCGGCCAGCAATGCTCCGCCACCCACCAAAATGGAATCCCCTTCAAATACCCAAGGAACAGCGGCGGATCCCCCACCGGCGTCAGGCAGCCGCCGATGTTGGAAACCACGAAAATGAAAAACACGATGTGAAAGGGCTTGATCCGCCCGCGATTCATCCGGATCCACGGCCGGATGAGCAGCATGGACGCGCCGGTTGTCCCCAGAAAATTCGCGAGCACCGCGCCCACGAATAGAAAAACCACATTGCCGAACGGAGTCGCCGCGCCTGGAATCGTAATATGAATCCCGCCGGCCACGATGAATAGCGAGCCGATCAACGCGATGAAGCTCACGTATTCATGACCCACGTGCAGCACTGAACCCCACGCCTGCAGAAAACCCAGATAATACACCAGCGTGACCGCTCCCAAACCCAGCGCCACCTTCGGATAGTGTTTCAACCACCATGCCGGCGCGCACACCGGCCCCAGCGCGATCGCCAGCAATAGCATGGCGAACGGCAGGATCATCCAGGGATTGGGCTGCGCGGCGGTCGGGTCCACGGTGTAAATTTAGCGGCTCGACTGGATGATGAGAAGCGGGAACGACCGGTCGCCGCATTTTTTTCGCCTGGAACCTGCCGGTGGGTGCCGCATTTCTTTGGCGCTTGGAACCTGGGCCTTGCTGTTCTACTGTGTTCGCTGCTTGCAGGCGCATCCTTGGAAATCATGCGCCGGTATACGAATCATGCCTTTCGCTGGCATACTCATTTTGCTGCTCATCCTGGCGCGTTGTGTCGCCCAGGTATGGCTGGAACGCGCCAATGCCGCGCACGTCCGCGCGCATGCCGGCGCGATCCCGCCTGCTTTCGAAGGCCTCCTCGACGACGAGACTTACGATAAATCCGTCAATTACACCCTCGCCCAATCCCGCCTCGAACAATTCGAAGCCGTCTTTGACGCCGCCGTCCTGCTCGCCGTGCTCTTCAGCGGCGTGCTCCCCTGGTTCTACAAATTCATGGCGCAACACCTCGGCAGTTCCGCGTGGGCCATGGCCGCATTCCTGTTCATTTGCGGCATTGCCATCTCCCTGCCTTCGCTCCCGCTGCAATGGTATTCCCAATTTCGCCTCGAAGACCGTTTCGGTTTCAACACCACCACCCAACGCGTCTGGTGGCTCGACCGCCTCAAAGGCCTCATCCTTGGCCTCATCCTCGGGCTGCCTCTCCTCGCGCTCGTGCTGAAGCTCTTTGATTGGACCGGCACCTGGTGGTGGGTATGGGCTTGGGCCGCGCTCGTCACCTTTCAACTCCTCATGGCCGCCCTCGCGC
The DNA here is from genome assembly GCA_964448135.1 of uncultured Verrucomicrobiota bacterium. Taxonomy (GTDB): domain Bacteria; phylum Verrucomicrobiota; class Verrucomicrobiia; order Limisphaerales; family UBA8199; genus CAYUVH01. Next base: position 91,980 of record CAYUVH010000023.1, read on the forward strand.
CCGTGCTCATCATGCCCCTGTTCAACAAGTTTACGCCGCTTCCCGAAGGCACCCTCCGCGCACGCCTCCTCCAGCTCGCCGACCGCACGCAATTCCGCGCCCAAAGCATCCAGGTCATGGACGGCAGCAAACGCTCCCGCCACTCCAACGCCTTCTTCACCGGCTTCGGCCGCTTCCGCAAAATCGTGCTCTTCGACACCCTCATCTCCCAGCTCGCCGAGCCCGAGCTCGAAGCCGTCCTCGCCCACGAAATCGGCCACTTCAAAAAGAAACACATCGTCCGCCTCATGATCGCCTCGTCGCTCATCTCGCTCGCCGGCTTCTATGTCCTCTCCGTCCTCGCGCGCACACCGTGGTTCTACCGCACCTTCGGTTTCGAGCCCGGTTCCATCGCTCCCGCCCTGCTGCTCTTCGGCCTCCTCTCCGGCATTGCCACCTTTTGGTTTTCGCCCCTCGCCCACCGCTGGTCCCGTCGCTACGAATACCAGGCCGACGCCTACGCCGCCGAAGTCATGCGCGAACCGTCATCCCTCATCGGCGCCCTCCGCAAGCTGAACGAAAAAAATCTCAGCAACCTCACCCCCCCCCCCGTCGACCGCGCCGTCGACTACTCCCACCCCACCCGCCAGGAACGCGCACAAGCCCAGCAAAAACCCGCC
>CAYUVH010000024.1:0-33419 GCA_964448135.1 uncultured Verrucomicrobiota bacterium
TCGCTCATGAACACCAAAAAACACCTGGAGAACAGTAAAAGAACACTCAAGGAACGCCAAAAGAACACTCAAAACACCCGAAAAAACACCAAAGAACACCTAAAAACACTTAAAGAACAACCTCTTCCAGGGGGCCCCACCACCCCGCTGATCCGTCCTGCCCGTCGATCGTCCCCAACCTGCAACCTGCCCCCCTGCGGGCTTGCCCCGGGGCAACTTGCAACCTTCAAACTTTTCACCCGCTAACGCATTTTAACGCACTCCCCATTAACCGAATCATGCGATCCACATCCACCGCAGCATTTTCCAAAACTTCGCGCCGCCACGGTACGTCCCTGTTGACACCCGGACGCAGCCTTGACCTGACGTCAAAACGCAGGCATTAAAGAGGGCTTGATATGGATCTAAAGCTTCCCCATCTCGGCGAAGGCGCCGACTCGGGCACGGTGGTCAATCTCCTCGTAAAAGAGGGCGATACCATCACCAAAGACCAGCCCGTTCTCGAGCTCGAGAACGAAAAGGCCGTCGCCACCATCCCTTCCACCGCCGCCGGCGTCGTGGCCGCGATTTTCGTCAAAAAAGGCGATAAAATCAGCGTCGGCGCGCGCCTCCTGAGCATCACCGAAAACGGCGCCGCCCCGGCTGGCGCCCCGGCGCAACCGGCCACCAAGGCCCCTGCCGCCGCGCGCAAACCGGCCGCACCCGAACCCCGGGCAGAAGCTCCCGCTGGAAACGGACCCCCGGGCCCGCGCCCCGGCGTCGAGCCCGCCGCCGCCCCGTCCCTTCGCAAACTCGCCCGCGATCTCGGCATTGACCTGGCCCGTATCGGCGGCAGCGCCAATGGCGGCCGGATTGTCCTTGAGGATATCCGCGCCTACATCGAGCACCTGCAAAATCTAGCCTCTCAGCCCAAAGCGGCGCCGGCAGCCGGCTCACCTTCTGCCGCCCCCGGACTGCGCCCTGGAGAGGACGCCGCTTCGTTCGCGAAATTCGGCCCGGTTACCACGCAGCCGCTCTCACCGTTACGCGCGGTCATCGCCCGCCGCATGTCGGAAAACTGGCTGGCCGTCCCGCGCGTGACGCAGTTCGAGGAAGCCGACATCACCGTGATCAACGATTTGCGCAAGAAATACGCGCCGGAGTACGAAAAGAAAGGCGCGCGCCTCACGCTCACGTCCTTCGCCCTGAAGATCGTCGCGGAGCTGCTCAAGAAGCATCCCATCTTCAATTCCAGCCTCGACGAAGCCGGCCAGCAAATCGTCCTCAAGCAGTATATCCACCTCGGCGTCGCGGTGGACACCGACGCCGGCCTGATCGTCCCCGTCATCCGCGACGCGGACAAAAAGAACATGCTCCAGCTTTCGCAGGAACTCGAGGCGCTCGCCAAAAAAGCGAAGGACCGCAAAGTCTCCGGCGATGAACTCAAAGGCGGTTCCTTCACGATCTCCAATCAAGGCGGCATCGGCGGCGGACATTTCACCCCGATCGTCAACAAACCCGAAGTCGCCATCCTTGGCCTCGGCCGCGGCGCCATGAAACCGGTCGTGCGCGGCACGGCCATCGAAGCCCGCATGTTGCTGCCCATGGCCGTTTCCTATGACCATCGCGTGATTGACGGCGGCATCGCCGCCCGTTTCGCCGTGGACCTCGTGCAGGCCTTCCAGAACTTTGCCGAAGACATCGTCAAGCAAGGCCTCGCCTGACCCCAATTTTCAACCTGACATGGAACCCATTAAAACTGAAATCGTAGTAGTTGGTGCCGGCCCGGGCGGATACGCCGCCGCGTTTTACGCCGCCGACCTCGGCAAGAAAGTCGTCCTCATTGAACGCGACACCGTCCTTGGCGGCGTATGCCTCAACCGCGGCTGCATCCCCTCGAAAGCCCTGCTCCACGCGGCCCACACTGTTGCGCTCGCGCGCGAATCCGCCCATCGCGGCATCAATTTCGACGCCCCCTCGATCGACGTGGCCAAGCTCCGCGCCTGGAAGAATTCCGTCATCGCGAAACTATCCGGTGGGATCGCGCAGCTCGCCAAAATGCGCGGCGTCCAGGTGATCAACGGGCGCGGCTATTTCGAAGGCTCGAACAGTCTCCGAGTTGAATCACCGCAGGGCCAGCAATTCATCCAGTACGAGCAGGCCATTGTCGCCGTCGGCTCCAAAGCTGCCATGCCCAAGGCTTGGGACCTCGGCAACCCCCGCATCATGACCTCCGACCAGGCGCTGGAGGTCGAGGACGTGCCGGAGAATTTGCTCGTGGTCGGCGGCGGGTACATCGGCATGGAACTCGGCACCGTCTATGCCACGCTGGGCTCCAAGGTTGTCCTCGTTGAAGCCCTCGATACGATTCTGGCCGGCGCGGATCCCGACCTTGCGCGGCCCGTCGCCACTTATGCGAAAAAGGCCTTCAAAGAAGTCCGCCTGAAAACCCAGGTCGGCAAGATGTCCACCGTCGGCAAACAGATCAAAGTCGAGTTCACGATTGATGGTCAGAAGCGCGAAGAACTCTACGACCGCGTGCTCGTTTCCGTCGGCCGCGCCGCGAACGCCGCGGACCTCGGCCTCGAGAACACCAAGGTGCAATTGGACGACAAAGGGTTTGTAAAGGTGAACGAATCGCAACAGACCAGCGATCCCTCCATTTACGCCATCGGCGATATCGCGGGTGGCATCCTCCTGGCCCACAAGGCCTCGAAAGAAGCCCGCACCGCCATCGAAGCCATCGTCGGCGAAACCAGCCCGGTCGTCGGCACCACGATTCCGGCGGTTGTCTTCACCGACCCTGAAATCGCCTGGTGTGGTCTTACCGAAGCCGAGGCCCGGCAAAAGGGCATTGAGATTGAAGTTGCGAAATTCCCCTGGGCGGCATCCGGCCGCGCGCTTTCCTTCGATCGTCCGGACGGCCTGACCAAGCTCATCATCGATCCGGAGACGGAACGCGTCCTGGGAGTGGGAATTGTGGGCAGCGGCGCAGGCGAACTCATTGGCGAAGGTGTCCTGGCCATCGAAATGGGCGCGACGGCCAAGGACCTTGCGCTCTCCGTGCATCCGCACCCAACGCTTTCCGAAACCCTGATGGAAGCCGCCGAGGCCTACTACGGCCACTCGACGCACATCATGGCGAGGAAGAAGGCCGCCCCCGCCGCTGCTTAATGTCTTTCACTGCGGCTGCGCCGGACCAACCGCGCAGCCGCAGGTTTTCTGGGTTTTATGTCTGGTCCTTGGTTCCAGGAGCTTTCTCCCCCTGCCCCAATTATTGTTTGAACTCCCGCCATCCCGGGGTATTATCCACGTCCGGCCTGCGTTCAACGCTGGCAGGATGGCTCGGGGCGTAGCGTAGCTTGGTAGCGCGTCTGAATGGGGTTCAGAAGGTCGTGAGTTCAAATCTCACCGCCCCGACCATTTAATTTTGCCCGTGCGCGGGCGTTTCGGACAATTGCAGGAGTGCATCCACGGCTTCGGCCATCCATCCAACCAAATGACGAGCCCTCATGGCCCAGACGACTTTCCATATCATCACGGTGGCGCAGCTGCTGGCCGAGGACGTGGAACTCGTCGAGGCGCTGGGCTTTCCGGAGATTTCCGCGCTCGGTGACACCGGGAAGCATTGGCAGGCAGTCCTTCAAACCAAGGCCAGGACAATTCTTGAAGACAGTTTCCTGAGCCCGGCGATTTCGCTGCATCGCCGGCGTATCCAGGCCGAACCGAAACTTCGTGAAGTCGAAATCACCCTCGATCCTCCGCGGCGTTCGCCCGACTGGCAGGAACCGGTGACGTTGCGCCTGCCGTTGGTGCACTGGGTGGAAGATGGGGATTTGCACCAGGCCTATGTGCCGGCGCTGGGGATACTCGTATTTGCAACTCGCGAGTCGCAACTCGACGAGCGCGTGAAAGAACACGTTCAACTCGTGTTGACGGGTCGCCGGAAGCGACTCGGCTTGCGGGAGGTGGTCGACCTGGCGCGCATCCGATCGTTGAAACTCGGTACGACCGAGGTCACCGCCAGAATTCTGACTCCCCGGGAGAAGGCCCAGGCGGAGGGAGCTGAATTGGAGCAAGCATCGATCCTCAGCACCATGGCCGAGGAACTCCCGCCCCACGTGCCACGTCCGCAAAAGGCCGATGGCTCGCCGACCAAAACGGCGTCCGCCAAAGTCGCGCCCGTTCCACCGATGGCCTTCGAAATGGAAGCGGAACTGCAGAAGCTCGCGGAGTCGTTGGCGGGCACGCATCGCCGCAGCGTCCTGCTGGTCGGCCCGGTCGGTTCAGGGAAAACAGCACTGGTGCGGGAATTGGCGCGGCGGCGCGCTGACTTCGGCTTCGGCCACACGCCCTTCTGGGCTACCAGTGGCGCGCGGCTGATGACGGGGCCGATCGGTTTTGGCATGTGGCAGGATCGCTGCCAGAAGCTTTGCCGGGAAGCGTCAAGGACGAATTCGATCCTGCACCTGGGCAATCTCGGCGAGTTGACCGAGGTCGGCAAAGTCCGCTCCGGCCAGCAGAGCGTGGGAGGATTTCTGCGGCCCTGGCTGGGCCGCGGCGAGATTGTGGCCATCGCCGAATGCACGGCGGAACAAGTCAGTGCCATTGAGCGCAATGATCCCCACCTGCTGGGGACGTTTCTCCAAATCCAAATCCCGGAGCGCACAACGGTGCAGACTCGCCGCATCCTCGGCCGCGTGTTTGAGGCCGCCGAGGGAAAATCGGAACCCGCCAATTCGTCCGCGTCGGAGGCGGCGCTCGACCGCCTGCAACAGCTTCACTTGCGCTACGCGCAGTATTCGGCCAATCCCGGCCGACCAATCCGCTTTCTCAAGAACCTGCTGGCTGACAGTTTTCCGGACAAGTCGTTGCGCGAGGCTGAGGTCATCACAGCCTTCTCCCGCGAAACCGGCCTGCCGGCGGTATTGCTCGACGACCGGCTGCCGCTGGATCTCGACGCCACGCGGGAGTGGTTTGATCGACGTCTCATCGGCCAGCCGGAAGCCACCACGCGGGTCGTGGATCTGCTGGCCGTCATCAAAGCCCGGCTCGCTCGCCCGAAAAAGCCGCTCGCATCGTTTCTGTTCATCGGACCGACCGGCACCGGCAAAACCGAACTGGCCAAGGCGCTGGCAACTTTCCTTTTCGGCGATCCGGCGCGACTCGCTCGTTTCGACCTGAACCAGTTCAACGACCCGCAATCCCTGCAGCGCCTGATCGGCGGTGTCGAGACGGGCAGCGCCGAAGGTCTGCTCACCGCGCGCGTGCGCGAGCAACCGTTCAGCGTCCTCTTGCTGGATGAATTCGAGAAAGCCGATCCCGGTTTCTTCGACCTGCTGCTCCAGATTCTGGGCGGCGGACGGCTGACCGATGCGTCGGGCCGGGTCGCCGACTTTTGCAATTGCGTGATCGTGATGACGTCGAACCTGGGTGCGCAGGGTTTTCAGCGGGGCCCGGCCGGCTTTCGCGCCGACGGGTCGGTCACCCCCAACGCCCACGAACATTTCAGTGAGGCCGTTCGCAAATTCCTGCGGCCAGAAATCTACAACCGGCTGGATGCGGTCGTGCCGTTCCGACCTTTGCCGCCGGACGTGGTGCTCGGCATTGCGCGCAATCACATCGAGTATCTGCGGCAGCGCGACGGCTTTCGGCTGCGCCCGGTTGAACTGAGCATCAGCCCGGAAACGGCCGGGCATCTCGCCCGCAAAGGCTACGACATCCGGTATGGCGCCCGACCTCTCAAGCGCGCCATCCAGCACGAATTGCTCGCCCCGCTGGCGGAGTCTTTGAACCGGTATTCAGTGCAACAACCGGTCCACGTTCAACTCATGGTGAAGAACGCGAAGCTCCAGATTGAAGTAAAGGCTGCCCTACCGGAGGAAGCCGAAGCCGGCTCGACGTCGGCGGAGGCCCGGTCGCTGGTCACTTCCATAACGGCCCAGCGGCGGCTCATAGCCCTGCTCAAGAACTGCTCGGCCGCAGGCGAGCTGGAAAACCAGGTGGCCATGGCCGAATCCCTTGCGCGCCGTTTGAAATCAGCCGCGTGGAAAAGCCCGGAGCATCAGGTCCGCCTTGGGCGCCTGCCGCAGCTTCGCGATTGCCTCGCGGCCCTGGCCAAGCTGCACGACAACGCCAACCAACTCGAAACGGAGGCTCTGGTTGGCTTTTACGCGCATGACCAGCTCGACGGTGCACTGTTCCAGCCTGAACTGGAGGCGCTTAGAATCACGCGTCACCGCCTGCAGAAGGACGTGTTCCGGCTGCGAACCGAGCACCCGGACGACGTGGTCGTCGCCGTTTACAGCGAGCACCGGCCGGCTTTGCTCGAATTGGCAGGCGCGTATTGGGGACTGGCGGGCGAGACCGGAGTGGTCGCTGGACTGGATTTCTTTATTCCGCCGCCGGGCCCGCGCTCCCGCAATACCCGACCGTTGCGCGAGGAAACCAAAAAGCGCGGCGAGCCATTCAGCGCTGTACCCGAGAAAGCCTTCGGTTTGGTGATGCATTTACGCGGGGATTTGTTCCTGCCGAAATTCGAGCCCGAGGCCGGCCTGCATGTCTTCAAGGAAAAGGATGCGGAACGCGTTTGCCTGGTCGAGATCAAACGCCCGCCCTTCGCCGCCTATGAAGCCCCCGAAGGAATTGAGCGGCAGGGAGGCATCAAGGCCCAGGGCGCCGAAGTCCGCCGGAGTTTCGAACGTGTCAACCTCGTGGTGAAGGACTCAAAGCTCGGGGAACGCCCTTGGCGTGGTGAAACCGTCCAGGGGTGCCTGCGTATTCTCATCGAGCAGCATCTCGAGGAAATGATTGCCGCGATGGCGAGATAATGAATTTCTCGATCCCCATCCTGATTGAGGAGCGCCCGGCGGTCGGTGGCCAGCCCACGTCCTTTGTCGTGCGCCCGCTTTTTCATTCGGAGCCGATGCAGCGATCTGAAAAACTCGGGCGCGCGTTGAATCGGTTGAGCGCCGATCTGCAAGGATGGCTGTACCGGCTGGGACGCGAGCCGCGCCATGACCGTCTGGCGGATTGGGCGCTCCCGCCGAATTTTGAAGAGACAACCGTGAACGTGCGCCTGGACCTTGCCTCCGGTTCGCACCTGAAGCGATTTTTTCTGGTTGGATATGAGGCGTTGGGGCGCCGGCTCTTTTTCACACCCAATCTTCCCGATCTGCACTTTGAGGTTTCCGGGTCCCAGGCGGTGGCGGAACGGGCCACCACGGTTTTCACGCGCCACTTTCGCGAACTTGAAAAAGAATCCGAGGTGTTCGACCTGGACGTGTTTGCGCTGCAAGGCAAAGCGCGGTTGACGGCCATTGATATCACGCTGAAGCCGGCCGCTTTGGCGAAGAAACCGCAACCGCCCAAACGTGCCCTGCTGTTCGGCGCCGAGGAGAAAAAGGAAGGCGAAGAGGAACTTCGCCGGACCGGCCGCTTGCTCCAATCGCTCTATCCGGACGATCTCGACCGCGCGATCGGCCGCGAGCGTGAAGTGGACGAGCTGGCGCGCATGCTCGCTTCCACCGATCGCCGTCCGATTCTGCTCGTGGGGCCGCGCAAGGTCGGCAAAACCACGGTGCTGCACGAACTGGTGTGGCAAATGCGCACCCGCAAGAAGGAGCGTTTTGCCGGCCAGCACGAAATCTGGCTGCTGTCGCCCATGAGGCTCATCAGCGGCATGAGCTTCCTCGGCGAATGGGAAAATCGCGTCCTGGCCATCCTCGACTACGCGCGCGAGAAAGACCGCGTTCTTTATTTCGATGACCTGCTCGGCCTCTTGACCGCGGGGATGACGTGCGCGTCCGACTTGAATGTGGCGCAGGTATTGCGGCCCGCGCTCGAAAAACGCTCGGTCCGGATCATTGCCGAGATCACTCCCGAGGCCTGGCGGGTGCTGCGCGAACGCGATCGCGCGTTTGCCGACCTTTTCCAGGTCATTCCCATCGCGGAGCCCACCGAGCCCGAAACGCTCCGCGTGTTGGTGAATGTGACCCGGCAGTTGGAGGAACAATATCGTTGCGCGTTCGGCCTGGAGGTGGTGCCTGCAGTGTTCGATCTGCATCGACGCTTTGCCGGCGATGCCGCGTTTCCCGGCAAGGCAGCAGGCTTTCTCAGGCGGCTGGCGGTGCGCCACGCGCACGGGGCCGTCGAAAGAGCCGAGGTGTTGGAAGAATTCCGCTCCCAGAGCGGCATGAGCGCCGCCTTGCTGGATGGCCGCGAGCGGCTCGAGCGGTCAACGATCCTGGAATCGTTGCGCGCCGGACTTGCCGGACAGGACCACGCCGTGGAGGCCTTCGCGGACGTAATCGTCACGCTCAAGGCGCGGCTCAACGATCCGCGCCGGCCGTTGGGCACGCTACTGTTATTGGGTCCGACGGGTGTCGGCAAAACCCAGTCCGCCAAGGTGCTTTCCCAATTTCTGTTTGGCAATGCCGACCGCCTGCAGCGTTTCGATATGAACGAGTACGTGGACGGCGCGTCGGCGGGCCGGCTGGCCGGAACCGTCAATGAACCCGAGGGTCTCCTGACCGGCGCGATCCGCCGACAGCCCTTCAGTGTGTTGCTGTTCGATGAAATTGAGAAGGCCGCGCCGGAAGTATTCGATCTGCTGCTCGCCGTCCTGGATGAAGGGCGGTTGACCGATTCGCTGGGCCGCGTGGCCGATTTCACGAATGCGGTCATTCTTATGACCTCCAACCTCGGAGTGCGCGAATCGCGCTCCAGCCTGGGTTTTGGTGCCGGTGACCAGCTCGAGGCCGCGGATGCCCTATTTGTCGGCGCGGCCGAGAAGTTTTTCCGCCCCGAATTCTTCAACCGTCTAGACCGTGTCATTCCCTTCCGCCCGCTGGCGACCACTCAACTCGAGAGCATCGCCCGGCAGTTGATCGCCGATGTTTTCGCGCGTGACGGTCTTCGCCGCCGGGAATGTCTTCTCCGCGTATCTCCCGACGCGATGAAGCGGCTGGTTGAGTTGGGCCAAAATCCGCAGCTCGGCGCCCGCGCGCTAAAACGGGTCATCGAACGCGAAGTCGCCCAACCCATCGCCGAGCGCCTCGCCGGTGTGCCGCCCGGCACGCCGACCATCGCCAACTTTGACACGCGCGAGGGAGCCCTCGTGCTCAACCTCCAGGAATTGCAACCCGCGCCGCGCTCCATCTTCTGGCCGCAGATCGTCGGGCAAAGCACGGCCGCTCGACTGGATGCGATTCTGGACGGCGCCAACGCCGCCCTCGATCGTATTGAAGCCGCCCTGGCAGAACATGAACCGAAGGCGAGAATCGAGCTGGGAAATCTAGCCCCGGAGCAAGCGCGATACTTCGCGTGCCGCGAGCAGCTCAAAATGCTGGATCGGTTGATCCAGGCGGTTGAAAACGCCCGGCGCGTCCCGCGGAGAGGTGCCACCACCGCGCGAAACCCAGCCGCCAAGCCGGTGAGGAAAGCGATCTGGCATTACATCGGAGCGTCTGCCGTGCTGGGCCGTATGCGCGACCAGGTCGCGCTTCAGCACGCATTGGAAGATTGGGCCAGCCAGGAGACGACCGAAGTCCCGGATTCTCCCGCCCTCGCCCTCTGCCGTGAACTGGCCCTGCTTGAAGCCATGGTCCAACAGCCGTGGGATGACCGGCCAGTTGCGCTGGTATTTCAGCCTCTGGAGGAGCGCGATGCGATGTTTGCTTTTGCACTAGCCCAAATGCACTTCGATTTCTTCAATGATATCTGGGGTGGTTCGGCGAAATTCCTGCTTGAGGCGATTACAGCGGATGACCGGTTCCTGCAAAAGCTCTTCAAGGAAACAAATTCCAAGCCAACCATGGCTCTTTTCCTCAGCGGGCTAAACCTGCGCCTGCTTCTACCAGTGGCTTCCAGTCCCGTTTTGCTCCGTCGCTCCGACGGCGCACTGGGCGTGGCGTTGTCGCACTTGCACGATGCGGATTCTTTTGCCGCTGCTCGCGCCATTGCGGAAACGTATTGGCCGGCGAAGGAAGAGGCCCGGTTAGCAAACCAATCCATCCGTGGAAACGTTTTGCAGATGCTGAGCCAGGACCGGACCCTGACCGATTTTCGCACAGGCCTGGTAATACCCGCGAAACCTTCGCAGGAGGAATTCCGTGCGCTCATGCTGTCTGCACTGCCCTTGCCGCCCGAACTCGCCGTCTTGATGCCGGCCAACCCGGTTGCCTGACCCATGGCCATCAATTTTCCCATTCTCGTCTGGCCCGATGCCGCCGGCGGCCACACCGCCGTGCTGGTCGGCGACACGGATAATGTCGCCGCTCACGGTCACACGGCACGGGACGCGATTCAACAGATCAAGGAATTGCTGGAATGGCGTCTGGAAAACGCGCCCTGGGACGTGGACCCGGATATCACGCAACCGGAACTGGTTGAATTGAAGGTCGAAGTGTTGCCGCAATACCAGGAACACCGACGAGTCATTCCCTGCCCGCAAACGTTGTGGCTGCGCGTGCCTTGCGTGACCGGTGTCCAGGAAAACGGCCTGCGCACCTGCACGGTGCCGCATCTGGGACTGCGATTCAATTACCAAGACGCCACCGTGCTCAAGGGGCTGGCTTCGCACTACATCAAGGAGGCGCTGCAGGGACTCTCGCCGTTGCAACTGTCGGGCCGCCTGCCACCGCGGCATTGCCGGCTCGAGACGCTCGTCTTGCGCGGGCCGCGCATCCGCAATCGCCGGCTCCCCGCACCAGATCGCGCCGAAGTGAAGGTGCTCTTTGCCGTGGCGGACCCGCTGCTTCAGGCCTTGCGCCGTAAGCGCACCATTTCCGCCGCGTACGGCCGCGAGAAGCTATCGGAAGCGCTCGCCCGGAAATTGGGCCGGGAAAAAGCCAATGTGCTGCTGGTCGGCGAACCGGGCGTCGGCAAATCCACGCTGCTGATTGACGCGGTAAAGCGGTTGACCCGCGAGAAGCCTTCAGACAAGCAAGGCGACGAAGATTCTCCGGACGATCTGCGCGCGTACCGCTTCTGGAAGGGCAGCGCGGGACGGATGATTTCCGGGATGCGCTACCTGGGCGAATGGGAGGAGCGTTGCGAGGAATTTATCCGGTCCCTGGATTCGCTGGAGGGCGTGTTTTGCGCGGAGAATCTTTTGGAACTGCTGCGAGTGGGGGGCGAAGGGCCAGGCGACAGCGTTGCGGCGTTCATGCTGCCCTATCTGCAAAGGGGTGATTTGCGCATGGTGGCCGAGGCGAGCCAAGCCGAAGTAGAAGCCTGCCGTCGGTTGCTGCCCGGGCTGTTGGATGTATTTCAAGTTGTCCCGGTGCCGGCATTCAATGATGCCGGGGCCGTGGAGGTCCTTAACCGCCTCGCCAGCGCTTACGCGGCAGCGGGGCGTCTGACCCTGGAACCGGGAGTCATTCCGCTAACTCATCGGCTGTTTAAGCGGTTCCTGCCGTACTCTGTTTTTCCCGGACCGGCGGCGGGTTTCGTTCGTGACTTGTGCGATGAGACGAGGCGCCGCCCCAAGACCAACGCGGAAGAGACGCCAGTGACCAAGGCCGACGTCGTTGGGCGATTCATCAAACGAACCGGCTTGCCTGAAGTTTTTCTGCGGGATGAACTTCTCCTATCACTCGAGGAAATTCACTCAACCTTCGCCGAGTCAATCATCGGCCAGGATGAAGCAACGCTGGCGGGCGCGCGACTGGTGACCCAAATCAAAGCGGGATTGACCGACCCGGCCCGGCCGTTTGGCGTGCTGCTTTTCTGCGGCCCAACCGGTGTGGGCAAAACCGCGCTGGCCAAGACCATGGCCGAATTCTGTTTCGGCACGGGCGGGGAAAAGGATCGTCTTATCCGCCTGGACATGAGCGAATACAACGGGTGGGGCGCCGCCAACCGGTTGCTACAATCCCCCAAAGGCACGGCGGCCGCGTGGATAGAGAAAATACGGCGGCAGCCTTTCTGCGTCGTGCTCTTTGATGAGATCGAAAAGGCGGACGCGGGGGTCTTCGACGTTCTGCTAGGGCTGCTGGACGAAGGCCGGCTGACGGATCGTTTTGGCCGCGTTACGGATTTTCGCAGTTCGATCATCATTCTGACGTCGAATCTGGGCGCGAAAAACACGGGCGTGCCTGGTTTCCTGCCTGATGCCAGCCCTGCCTACGAGTCGGAGGTGGGGAAGTTTTTTCGTCCGGAATTCTTCAACCGATTGGACGCCGTCATCGCGTTCAAACCACTCGCGCCCGCTGAAGTCGAGCTCATCACGCGCAAGGAACTTGGAGACCTTGCCGCCCGTGAAGGTTTTGCCGCGGCCGGTATCCGGCTGGAATGGTCCGGAGACATTCTCCAAATGCTCGCGCGTGACGGTTACGATCACCGGCTCGGCGCGCGACCATTGCAGCGCGCGATCGAGCGGCTGGTCGTGACTCCGTTGGCGCGTTGGAGGGTCAGCAATCCGGATGCGCGCGGAGTTGTCCTGAATTTGGATTTGGATGCGGCAGGACGGATTCTCATCACCGTGGCAAAGTGAATCCTGGGGGCCGGCAGCAGGCCTAAACCTGCCCGAGCGGGCAGCTTTTTGTCGCTGTCCGAAAAATATTTTGCAAATGTAGGGATTAGCCCTCGACAAGCTGTGGCTTTGCTCTGACTCTCGCCTTGACCGGGCTAATGAGCAGTTTTGTAAACAGGTTCTTTAGTGATCCTGTGGTCGGCTTGCTTGCAGTGTTGTCAGTGGTTTTGATCGGATACCTCGCATGGAGCGCTTTCCGTGAACGCCGTGACCATCGCTCAAGTTCTTCGCGCCGACGCAGGGCACCATAAATCGCAGCGCGTCCACGACCGCGGGCCGATTATTGAATTGGTGAGAAGGGGAAGTCTCACCGACGGGTGAGGTGTCTACCGGAAGCGTGAGGCATCAGGTGCCGGGAGCGATGGAATCACTTTCAAGAGAGTTAGCCCGATAATTTCAACAGCAAGGGGCATCCGGAAAAAGAAAAGAGCCAACACCACTTTGCCGTGATGTTGGCTCTGAAATCAACGATCCGGGCAGCGGTTCGCCAAGGAGGTGGGGATGGGGAATCCCGCTGAAGGAAACGATCCGCCACCCGAATCAATTTAAATTTAATCCTGCGCGTGTTAGTGTCAACAGTGAAAAATGCGGAAGCGGATTCCGCATTTTCCACAGTCAAGTAACGGCCATGCCCAGCAGGAACTCGATGTTGCTGCCGGTCTTTTTCAGCTTGTTCAGCACCAGTTCCATGGCTTCCACCGGCGGCACGCCGGTAAGCGCGCGGCGCAGGATGACGACTTTGTTGTATTCGTCCGGATGGTAGAGCAGTTCCTCTTTGCGGGTGCCGGAACGCTCGATGTTGATCGAGGGGAAAATGCGGCGATCCACCAGCGCGCGATCGAGGTGCACTTCCATGTTGCCGGTGCCCTTGAACTCTTCAAAGATGACTTCATCCATGCGCGAACCGGTGTCCACCAGGGCGGTGGCGATGATGGTCAGCGAGCCGCCTTCTTCAATATTACGGGCCGCGCCGAAGAACCGCTTGGGCTTGTGGAGGGCGTTGGCGTCCACACCGCCGGAGAGGATCTTGCCGGAGTGGGGCTGCACGGTGTTGTAAGCGCGCGCGAGACGGGTGATGGAGTCGAGCAGGATGACGACGTCGCGCTTGTGCTCGATCATGCGGCGCGCCTTTTCGATGACCATCTCGGCCACCTGGACGTGCCGCTCGGGCGGTTCGTCGAAGGTGGAGCTGATGACTTCCGCTCCGCGGCAGGTCCGCTCCATGTCGGTCACTTCTTCCGGCCGCTCGTCGATGAGCAGGATGAACAGGTACGACTCCGGGTTGTTCTTTAGAATCGCATTCGCCAGCTTCTGCATGAGCACCGTCTTGCCGGTGCGGGGAGGCGCGACGATCAGCCCACGCGAGCCCTTGCCGATCGGGCAGACCAAATCCAATACGCGGGTGGAAAGTTCGTCCGACGCCGTTTCCAGAATGAACCGGCGGTTCGGGAACAGCGGCGTAAGGTTGTCGAAATGGGTTTTGTCCTTCGCCTTTTCCGGGTCTTCCTGATCCACGGCTTCAACTTTGAGCAGCGCGAAAAAGCGTTCCTTCTCCTTGGGCGGACGGATCTGGCCGGCGATCAAGTTACCGGTCTGCAAGTCGAAGCGGCGGATTTGCGACGGGGAAACGTAGATGTCCTCGGGGCACGGCAGGTAATTGAAACTCTGTGAACGCAGGAAGCCGAAGCCTTCAGGCAACACTTCCAGCACGCCTTCCGAAAAGAGCACGCCGGCGCGTTCGGCGTTCTTTTGGAGAATATGGAAAATGACCTCATGCTTCCGCATGGTGCCGAAGTTTTCCACGTTCAAATCGCGGGCCATCTGGTTGAGGTCCGTCATGGACATGGCCTGAAGCTTCGCGATGTTCAGCGACGTCGCCACATGGTCCTTGCTGCCGTCCTTGGCATCCTTGGCATCCTGGCCATCTTGAGCGTCGTCGTCCTGGCGCGGGCCGCGGCGTTGCGGCTTGTTGTTGTCCGCAGGTTGTTCCTGGCGGCCGGCATTCCGGCGTTCGCCTTTCGCCTTCTCAGGCTCGGGCGCGGGCTCGTCGGCGGGGGGAAACATGGGTTCGCGCGCGGGGGCGGCAGGTTCGGGGGCCGGGGCGGCAGGAGCGGCCTCGGCGGCGGGCGAAGAAACATCCTCAGGCGCGGGGGCTTCCGGGAGGACTTCCCCCTCCTTCGGCTTTTTGGCCCGCGGCTTTTTGGTGACGACTTTCGGCATAAAAATACAAACGCTATAACACGTTAAACACGCAAATGCGCGCATGGATGCAGACAATGCGCTCACTACGCATCATTCACCAAGCACGCCAAGAACCGCGGTGAAGCGGTTGATTCAAACGCTAATCCCGTCGCGGCGAGTGATTTCGTCAAGGACGACGCACCAGCCCGGATTCAGGTTGGACGAACGAAAACGAGTTTCGGTTCAATCTGGAATTATTCCAACCGGGAGCGGGCTGCCTGGCTGGTTCGGTTTTGAAGCGCCCAACCGGGCAACGGAGATGTCTCTAACAATTCCAGCATGACTTAACCCACGGTCGCTGTCAAGCCGACCGCGAAGTTTTTTCGCAACGCGGGGAGGCCTACAAGAGCCGGAATTGGGCCTTTTCCCGCGCGAGGGATTCGCTCAACCCCGGGCGGCGGCCGTTGCGTCGCTCGATGATTTCCTTGTCCACTTCGGGGTGAAATTTGAGCGGATATTCTCCGTCGTAGCAGGCCATGCAAAACGAGGCAGCCGGAAGACCCGTGGCTTTCACCAAACCGTCCTGGGACAGGTAGTAAAGGGAGTCGGCGCCGAGATACTCGCGGATCTGGTCGATCGTATTGTTGGCCGCCATGAGCTTGCTGCGATCCGGGAAATCGATGCCGTAAACGCAGGGATTTTTGTGGGGTGGACAGCTCACCAGGACGTGGACTTCCTTCGCGCCGGCCTCTTTCAAATTCCGGACGCGCGCCCGACAGGTGGTGCCGCGGACGATGGAATCGTCCACGATGATCACGCGCTTGCCTTTTACGAGATCGGTGATGAGGTTCAGCTTCACGCGGACGTCGAAGTCGCGGATGAGTTGCGAGGGCTGAAGGAAACTGCGGCCAACGTAGTGGTTCCGGACGAAGGCCATTTCGTAGGGAATGCCCGACTCCAGTGAATAGCCGAGCGCGGCGCAGTTGCCGCTGTCGGGTACCGGCACGACGAGATCGGCCTGCACGGGGAATTCGCGCGCGAGTTGCCGGCCCATCTCGACGCGCACCTTGTAAACGTTGCGATCGGCGATGACGCTGTCCGGCCGCGCGAAATAGACGTATTCAAAAATGCAGAATGCGCGTTTCTTGTGATCGGGAAACGCCTGCAGGGAGCTGACGCCGTTGCTGTTGATGACCACGATCTCGCCGGGTTCGATGTCGCGGACGAATTTGGCGTGGATCAAATCCAGCGCGCAGGTTTCGCTGGCCAGCACCCAGCCGTCGTCAACCTGGCCCAAGCACAGCGGCCGGAAGCCGAACGGGTCGCGGGCGCCGATTAATTCGTTGCCGGTCATGATGACCAGCGAGTAGGCGCCTTCGATTTGGTGGAGCGTTTCGGCGAGGTTCTTCTGCCGGCCGTCCTTACCGGGCTGCGCCATGAGGTGCAGGATGATCTCGCTATCGACGGTGGTCTGAAAGATCGAGCCGCGGGCTTCGAGTTGCTCCCGCAATTGCGCCGCATTCGTCAGGTTCCCGTTGTGGGCGATGGCGATTTCCCCGAAGGCACAGTCCACGGTCAGGGGTTGCGCGTTGCGGAGATGGGAGGAGCCGGTGGTGGAATAGCGGGTGTGGCCGACGGCCATGCTGCCGTGGAGTTTTTGCAGGACGTCGCCTTGGAAGATTTGCGAAACCAGACCCATCCCTTTGTGGGTGTGGAATTGGGCGCCATCGCTGGACACGATGCCGGCACTTTCCTGGCCGCGATGTTGCAGGGCGTAGAGGCCGTAGTAGGTCAATTCGGCGGCGTGAGGGTGGCCGTAAACGCCGAAGACACCGCAATAATGCTTCGGATATTCGCCAGACGTATGTTCGCTCTGCGTCACTTGATAACGTAACTATGCGTTTTGGATTCGGTCAACGGCAAAGAAGGCGACGCCGGTGGGGAGTCTTTCAAGTTGCAGGTAGAAAGTTGCAGGTTGTTTTTTGCGATCCATAATTTTTGAGCCTTTTTAGGTTTGCTTAGGTTTGCTTGCTGGGGTTTTAGGTTTGCGGCCAGGCTTGCAGGCGGTTTGCTTCCGGCTGGCCGGAGGTTTTCCGGAGGCTGCTCGCAGGTGCGCGGCTGGTTTGCTTCGGGTTTGGCCGGCGAGGACATTTTGCAGGTTGGCCCGAATGAGTTCCTCGGGACGAGCAAAAGGCAGCGGCCGGGGATCGAGTATGATGGGACCTCAAAAAATTTTGGTTTTACCAGGTTTGACGAGGCCGGTTTGCGGGGCTTTTTGGTTTTACCGCAGGTTTTACGGCGGGCTTTACCGGGGTTGGATTCCGATTTTACCGTGGTTTTACCCGACGGAATCGGCGAGCGGTTCGCAGTGAGGGCGAGGAAGGCGTTATGGGACGGGTGGGACCATTGGGACCATTGGGACCCTGGGGACCGGGAGGAGCGTACGGACGAACGCCTCTGGGACTCAGCGGCTTGATTCGTGGGCATGGCTGCGAATTTCATATTTGAAATTTCCGATTTCGGATCGGCGGCTGTCCGGCCGAGGGAGACCTGGTGGTCCTCCCGCCTCAATTGAAGCACAGGGATCAGAAAAATAATCTCCCACGGTGGGAGTTTCTCCCGTGACAGAAATGAGAGAAACAGTGCGGGAAACGGCTGAAAATAAAGGCGAAAATCGACATTCGGAGCGAAATGAAAATTCGACATTTGAAAATAACCCGGTGATTCGGATGCCGGATTGGACATCCACGGTAAACCGGAGCAGGCAAAAGGATGGGGGCAAAAATATTTTGAGAGGAGGGGACTCGATGACAGAAACATTTTGGGACAGAAAAATGGGAAGCAGACGGAAAATTCAAAAGCGGCAAACGATCGCACCGAGGAAGTGAGCGGGTTTGATATGCTGCTCGTCCCAAATCGTTTCGGCCCGATACTCCTTGGCAAGCTCAGCGTCTACCGCCAAGATTTCTAGAAATTAAGGATTGAGTCGTCAGGCCTACGCGCATGTATCAGCCATTCCCACGCGAGAAGTTCGAGAGGACCGGGCGAGACCTCTGGTTTCAGGAGTTGGCGGAGCACATTCGCCCGCAGGCCGAGTCACAGCCTTACGTCACCGACCTTGCCTGGTTCAAACAGTTTCAGCCGACTCCGAAGTTTCCCACTCTTCAGTCAGTGGACACTGATATTTATGATTTGGTGGGCGACGATCTGCGCGACAAAGCCAACGCTTTTATTGGGGCACAGAGAGGAGTGCTGGTCGCGTGACCGGGTGGCCCAGCTATTCGGGGCAGCCAACCTGGTGTGAGTCTCGTGGTGGCAATCCATGGGCCTGGTGCGCGGTGAGTCGAACACTGGCGGAATTGCGTCGTTAGAGCTCATGCGCAAGCGCCTCGTTATCACCGTAACACTTCTGGCCATCGCGGTCGGTGGTTACCTGTCTTATTCATCGCGCCCGCGCCGAGATTGGCCGCCAAACGGTTACACGGAGGTTCGCGCGTTCCTTTACAATCTCGACAGCAGTGATGCCCTACCCTGTGTCACGAACGGTGTTCTTGACGCGAGTGTCACGGACACGAATGGGGTGCGACTGACCGACGCCCAGGTTTCCCGCTTTTTGAAGGCAGTCACCGGCCCGCATGCCAAGCACCTGGTTGCCGGCTGTTTTGTTCCTCACCACGCTTATGTTTTCTACAACCGGAAGCACCGGATAATCGGTTGGGCGGAATTGTGTTTCGGTTGCCTGAATTACGAAGCATCGTCACCGCAGGCGCCAGCGGTGTTTGATATTCTCGCGCTGGAAAATTTGACTCGTGAATTGGGGCTTCCCGTCCTGAATAAAGAAAAAGAGTATGAGGCATTAAAACCAAAGAACACCAAATGAGGGCCAACCACGAACTGTAGCGTTTAAACCGGCCATCGCGCTTCCGCCTTTGACAGACTCCGGCGCGACGAGGGAACTTACCCGGTGCGGGCGCGGGTCGCACTCGGCCCACAACGCAAAGCAGGACTGGGTTACCAGGGATATTGGTGTGGACTCGGCGAAATCACGCCCACCCCTACCCCACCCGGCCGGGAGGGGATGAAAACAATTGGACCGTTTACGCCGGGCGTCGGCTCGCAGACTCGCCTTTGGGCTTGGCTGTCATATTGTCGTCCCTGCCGTCTACGCTCCGAGCTTCGGCGCGCCAAGCCAGGCCTTCGGTTTGCGCTTCGCGGGGATTGTGAACTGCGACATTGGATGAGGCTGGCGGAGGCGGCGGTTCGACCATCGTCAAGACCTCGGCCGTTGTCAAAACCATGGCGGACGAGGTGGCCGATGGGGCAGCTTCGCCCAGAGGGCAGTGTCTCAATTTCAAATTTGAAATCTGATCCCGCCATCACCGGGACAGGGATTTGAAAGCAGACAACTGCTTAAAGCGCCAAACCAGGACGTTATCGTCCGGAACCAGGGCTTGAAGGGGGCGCTCGAGACCTGTTAGCCTTTGGGTGAAGTCGCTATGATTCCAGTCATCTCACTTACCCAGTTTGCCTTTTTGTCACTGGGAATCATGTCGCTCCTGGTCCAGGCGAGGACGGCGGGCAGGACGATGGAGGAGATTTTTGCCATGCCCCAGTGGTGGCTCCTGATGATCCCGCTGGCCTGGGTCGCATTGGCGGTGGCCTGTTCACGCGTGAAAGGGAATCCGTTGCCATGGAAGGTGGCCCGCGTAACGGGCGTTATTCTGGCGGTGCTTTCGTTTGTGTTCCTGGTGGCGGCCACCTTTTCGAACGGGAGTTGAGATTGAAACGGGTTTCGCGTCCAATATGGAGCGCTCTTTTTTCCTTTCGGTTCGGCGCGTTTGAGGCGCGTCGAACCGAAAGGAAAAAAGAGATTGGGTGGGGTGGTCGTTTACCCCGGGCCGCGGCCACGGCGGCCTTGCCCGGGGCTACAATCATGTCACCCCGCCGGCGTTCCGAAATGGCGAGGGAACCAAGCGGATACGGACATCGCGGTCACAGGCGGCTCTCCAGCAATGGCGAGAAGAGATATGAAATGAGGTGCGATGCCGCGGCCTGAAAAATTTGTCGGTTGGTGCCTGGAGCGCGCTGATTTTGATCTCTCCTGTTCGCTGCAGAAGATCATCGCGGATCTCCATCCTGAATCGGACTACGCCTGGTTGATCCGGTGGCTGCCGGATGCGGGTGAGGAGGAAAGGAGAAAGAGCGGCGCACATAGCGCGGAGGAGCTGGCGGGCACTTCGCTGGGTGACGTGATCTTTCACATGCTCAACTACCACTTTATCTGGATAACGGACACAGAGATCGGATGGTGCGGTCCGTATGAAGCGCCACTGGTAACAACGCCGGAAGAGAAGCCCAGGGAGGCGCATCGAACATGGAAGTGCGGAGAACTCATACAGATTCTCCAAAGTGAAGTGGCAAGCAACCCGGCCAGATTGCGAAAGGCCATAGCGGACGCGGATCTGAAACTCGATGCGTCACGGTAATGCTTTTGGACCGGAGGGAATATTCAAAGCAGGGAGGACTTGATCATGCAGGATATAGCATGGCCGCCGGATCGCGAAAGAATCCTGATTTCAAATTTGAAATTTGATATTTCAAAGGAAAGGCGGTGCGGAGAGATCAGATCAGGACAGCAGCCGAGGCAAAGGGATTTGTCAGAAAGATGAGGGCAGAAAAATGATTGAAAAGACAGGAAATGAGACAGAAAAATTTGGTGACAGAAACATGTTGATGAACGGGCGTCTCTGGTAGTTCTGCGTTTGGCAAGCTACCGGATAAGCAGGAAAAATATCCAAAGGAGAAGGACCAAGAGGACGGAGGAAGCGCGGAGGGCCGGATTCGGATCAGGGCAGCGCTGCGCGGCAATGAGGACAAGCCTTCGGGGGCGGGGAAATGGATTGGTGATAAAGTGTCCGGCCGCAGCCAAGGCAGAACCTGAGCTTGCGGGAATTCAGCCAAAGGACCAGGGCAAGTACGGGAAGGGCAAAAACGAGCAGGAGCGGAAATCCGCGGTTCAGCCAGGCAAAGAAGCAGCCGAAGATGACGCCCATGGCGATGACGTACGAAGGAAATATGCGCCGCTTGAGCGAACCATTCCGGTTGAAATGGAAAAAGAGGAAGCTGGATATTCCCAGCACGATCCAGAGGACGGCAAAGTGGACAAGGGCGCGATGGACCGCCGGGTCGCCTGCGTGAGTCAGGAATTGTTGGGAGGGTCCCATGGGGCTCGACGGCGGCTGAGGTGGTGGGCGAACCGGCGATCAGCGCGCCAGTTGGGCGGTGGTGACTTCGATTTCCTGGCCGTCTTCGGTCTGGATGAGGACCTGTTCACCGATAATGGCCTTGATGCGGCCGGAGATGACGCGGCCGTCCTTGAGTTTAACCGTCCGCCCGGAGGAAGCGGTGCCGGCCGGCCGGGGCTGGTTCGCGGGGACAGCCGGTTTGGCCGCGGCCACTTTCGTCGTTGCATTGGAGTTGCTCCAGGCGGTATTCGCCGGGAGCGGTTTGCCGTTCAACTTCACCTGGCCATTGGCCGACACTTCGTACACCTGCGCCTGCGCCGGTGGTGCCGGCAGGGCCGCCGCCCATAGCTGGCATTTTTCGAAATAAGCCTTCGTCTCCCACGTGGCGAGATCCGCCTTTCCGGCCAATTCCTGCATGAGCTCCCGAGCGGTGTCCCGATCACCGGCCAAGATCGCCAGTTTGGCATACGCGCTCGTCACGGTGACGGAGCCCGGATGCTGCTTGCGCAGCGCCTCGAAGCCACGTTTCACCCGCGGCCACTCGACCGAGGACTCCTTGAAGACGTTTTCGAGCGGGCCGTCCTGGTCCATCCGCCAGATCATTCGAGCGTAGAAAATATCGCCCGCGTCACCCTTGCGCGACGCCGCCTCGCTCAGGACGAACCATTCCCAGTCACCGGGCTTGCCGTGCCAGCGGGGCAGCAGGAAATAGCACTTGCTGAAATACGGTCCCAGCCAGGCGGGATCCACCTGCGTGGCCTCCGTGAACAGCTTCTCGTAATTCTCCGTCGAAAAACCCAGGCCGAGCCCGACGCGCGCCGCGACGCTGTACAGCACCGGGCATTTCGTCTCCATTTTCGCCACCTCCGACAGCACTTTCGCGCTTTCGACGAGGCGGTCGCGAAACTGTTTCCAGCCCTGCTCCGTGACCGTATTCGCCCAGCCGCTGCCGCGCGCCTTCCAGGCATACTTCGTCAGCAAATCGGCCAGGGCCACGCGCGGCGTAGGCGACGCGGGCGCGCCTTTGGCCCAATGCTTGAGTTCCTTGATGCGGAATTCCCACATCGCGTCGGGCCCCTGGTCATCCAAATCCGTCAACGCCGCGTAGAACGCCGTCAATTTGCGTTTGCCGGTGACATATTCCTGCTTCGACTCCCGCAGTTGCTGCGCGAGGGCATCAAGCTTTTCATACTCGCCGGCCTTGAAAAGCTCCTTCACCTGGTGCGACAACTCCGCCGCATCCTTCGCCTCTTCCGTTTCCACCACCACGGCGGCCGGCAGCGTGACCGATGGCGCCGAATTGCTGGGTTCGGAAGGAATCGACTTTGCCCGCGCCGTCTGCGACCTGGCTTGCACCGCGTCAAGGATCGCCGAGCAAATCTTTCCGCAGCCGCAAAGCACACACGCCATCGCCGCCAATGGAATCCAATGTTTCAATTTCATATCGTGGATGGTGCCGGCGTCCCCGATTCGGGCCTGGGCGCAGGTGACCACGCTTGGGTTTAGAACCCAGCAAAATAAGCAGCTTGCGTGCCCAATCGAGCGATTGGTGAAACTATCGGGGGGGGGGCGACTGTCCCCAATCAGAGGGTACGATTTGCCAAGCGCGAACTCACTGATTCGACGGTCGAAAGTGCGTTTGGATGCGCAGCGGCTCGTCGGAGGACCGACACAGCCGCGGTCCGGCAACTGCGGACGACCAGCAGGTCGTCCCTACCAATCAAAACAGCCCACAAACCACGGCGGAATGGCTTGACCGGTCGGATTCGCCCGGTATCGTGCGCGCTACCATGACCGAGTCCGTGGCGAAGCAAATCCGGCGCATCATTCTTGAGCAGGCCAAGCGGGCCAATGTGGGTCATATCGGTTCTTCCTTATCCATCGCTGATATTGTGGCGGCGCTTTATGGGCGGGTGTTGAAAGCGAAGAGCCCGGGCGATCCGGACCGGGATCGGTTCATTCTTTCGAAGGGGCACGCGGTGCTGGCGTTGTATGCGGCTTTTTTCATCCGGGGGTGGATCACGAGGGAAGAGCTCAATACTTACTGCTGCGATGGGTCGGCGCTGGGGGTGCATCCGGAGCCAGGGATGAAGGGCGTGGATTTCGCGACGGGGTCGCTGGGGCATGGGCTGACGCTGGCGGCGGGCGCGGCGCTGGCGGCGAAATTGCAGGGGTCGGCGCGGCGCACGTATGTTTTGCTGAGCGACGCGGAGTGCAATGAGGGCTCGGTGTGGGAGGCGGTGATGTTCGCGGCGCATCACAAGCTTTCAAACCTCGTGGCGATCGTGGATTTGAACGGGCAGCAGGCGCTGGGCTACACGAAGGATGTGCTTTCGCTGGAGCCGATGGCGGCGCGATGGCGGACGTTCGGCTGGGAGGTGACGGAATTGGACGGGCACGATGTTCCGGCGATGGAGCGTTGCCTGGAAAAGCTGGATACCGCGTCGGGACCGCCGCACGTGATCATTGCGCGGACGACGTTCGGCAAGGGTGTTTCGTACATGGAAAACAAGATCAAGTGGCATTACTGGCCGATGTCGGACGCGGAATACGCGGAGGCGCGGCAGGAAGTTGAGGCGGCGGCGTGAGGGGAGCTTTTGTAAAGACACTGGTCGAACTGGCCGGGCGTGATCCGCGCATCCTGTTGCTGACGGGGGACCTGGGCTACATGGCGGTGGAGCCGTTCGTGGAGAAATTTCCGGACCGCTTTTTCAATGCGGGCGTGGCGGAGCAAAACATGGTGGGCCTGGCGACCGGGCTGGCGGAGGCGGGGTTCATGCCGTTTGTGTATTCAATCGTGCCGTTCGTGGTGTTGCGCCCGTTCGAATTCATTCGCAACGGGCCCATCCAACACAAATTGCCGGTGCGCATCGTCGGCGTGGGCGGCGGGATCGAATACGCAACCAACGGCCTGAGCCACTACGGGCTGGAGGACGTGGCGGTGATGCGATCGCAGCCGGGGATGACGGTGATCGCGCCGGCGGACCATCAGCAGACGCGCAACGCGATGTTGGCGACGTGGGACCTGCCGGGGCCGATTTATTACCGGCTGGGCAAGGATGACCGGACGGTGGTGCCGGGATTGGATGGGCGGTTTGAAGTGGACAAGCCGCAGGTGCTGCGCGAAGGCAAGGATGTGGTGTTGGTGGCGATGGGGAACATAGCAAACGAGGCGGTGGCGGCGGCGAAGTTGCTGGGGGAACAGGGCGTGAATTGCAGCGTGGCGGTGGTGGCGGCAGTGCATCCGGCACCGGTGGAGGAATTGGCGAAGTTGTTGGGCAAGCACAGGATTGCGGTGAGCGTGGAGGCGCACTACCGGAACGGCGGGCTGGGGTCGCTACTGGCGGAATTGATTGCTGAAAGGGGGTTGGGTTGCCGGTTGCATCGGTGCGGCGTGGAAGCGGTTACGGGTGGCGTGATTGGGACGCAAAGCTATCTTTACGATCGATTTGGATTGTCGCCGGCGAAATTGGCGGCGGAGGTGCGCCGGTGCGTGAAAGGGTGATTTATTTGTTGGTGGTCGGGCCAGGCGCTCACTGGTGCCGCCACCTCGAATGAGCTTCCTCTCCCCTGCCCTCTCCTCCAGAGGAGCAGAGGGGTAGCTGTCGGCCACTCGCAGTATTCGCAAGCTTTTGGTTTGGGCGATTGTGGTTGGTTTACGGAATAGTGGAGCCTCGTTACCTCGGCTGCTACGGTGAATCGAGCCGCTCCCAATCGCGCCCCATGATGGCAATTTTGAATTGCGGCAGCGGCTCAAGTGTTCTAAGGTGGCGCAGTGAGATTTGTGCAGACAACCACGACGACGATTTAGCGTTCATCCCATAAGACGGGATGGACGCCAACGCCTCGATACTTCAATTTCGAGGCGTTTTTATTTCCCGGGACGGCCGGAAATCCTGAACCAGATTTATGCAAGCGGAAGAAAGCAACCAAGCCGAACGCAAGACACTCGACGATCGCGCGAAGATGACTGAACTCGAACGCATCCGCCATTCGTGCGCGCACGTCATGGCCACGGCCATCCTCCGGCTGTGGCCGGAGGCGCAATTTGCGTACGGACCGCCGGTGGAGAACGGCTTTTACTACGATCTCGAACTGGGGCACCGGATTTCGCCGGAGGATTTCGAGAAGATCGAGGCGGAGATGAAGAAGGAGATCAAGGCGAACAATACGTTCGAGAAGATGCTGGTGAGCCGCGAGCAGGCGATGAAGGATGCGCAGAGCGGGCGGCTGGGCGGCCTGGCCGAGCGGCCGGGGAATGCGTCGAAGTTCAAACTCGATTTGATCAACCAGATTCCCGAGGGCGAAGCGATTTCGTATTTCAAGAACGGGGATTTTGTTGATCTCTGTGCGGGGCCGCATGTGATGCGGACCGGGAACATCGGGGCCTTCAAGCTGACCACCGTGGCCAGCGCTTACTACAAGGGCGACGAAAAGAATCCCCAGCTACAGCGCATCTACGGCACCGCTTTCAAAAACAAGACGCAGCTCGAAGAGTATTTCAAGATGCTGGAAGAGGCGAAGCGCCGCGACCATCGCAAGATCGGGCAGGAGATGGGGTTGTTCACCATTGACCCGGATTTCACCGGACCCGGACTGCCACTATGGCTGCCCAGGGGAACGGCGATCGTGGAAGAAATCGAGAAACTGGCGAAGGAAACGGAATTTGCCGCTGGTTATGTCCGGGTAAAGACCCCTCATCTGGCCAAAGAGAAAATGTATCTCACCTCCGGCCATCTGCCGGTGCTTTATGCGGAGTCCATGTTTCCGCCGATGAGGCTCGTCGAAAACCCTCGCGAAAGGTCGAAGCTGCAGGATGAACTTGGAAAATGTCAGGCAGTCGTTTCAAAATATGCCACCGAAGCAGGAGGGATAGATCCAAACCGCGAAGTAAAGATTGGAAATCGAATTGCTGAATATACCGACGATGCGGAAACAGAATTCGTTGCGAGACAAATAGAGGAAGGGAAAGCTCCGAAAGAAGTCATAGATGCATTTCGGAATTCGGAACGCCTTTTTCAGCAAATCCGAGCGCTTAACCCCGAGCGCTACTATCTCAAGGCCATGAATTGCCCGCATCACCACCGTATCTTCGCGGCGGAGCCGCGTAGTTACCGTGATTTGCCGCTGCGGCTGGCGGAGTACGGGACCTGTTATCGCTATGAACAATCGGGCGAACTGTTCGGCCTGATGCGCGTGCGCTCGCTGAACATGAACGACGCGCACATTTACTGCACGGAGGACCAGTTCGCGCAGGAATTCAACGCGGTGAACGAAATGTATCTGAAGTATTTCAAGATTTTCGGCATCGAGAAATACGTGATGCGCTTCAGCACGCACGATCCTTCCCGGCTTACCGGCGACAACGCCAAATTCGTCAATGAGCCCGAGCTGTGGAAGAAGACCGAGGATCTCGTGCGCAAGACGCTGATCGATTCGGGCATCAACTACGTGGAAGTGCCGAATGAAGCGGCGTTCTACGGGCCGAAGATCGACGTCCAGGTGTGGAGCGTCATCGGGCGTGAATTCACGCTGGCGACGAACCAGGTGGATTTTGCCGTGCCGGCGAAGTTTGGCCTCACCTACCGTGACCGGGACAATACCAACAAGACTCCGCTGTGCATTCATCGCGCGCCGCTGGGCACGCACGAGCGGTTTATCGGGTTTTTGATCGAACATTACGCGGGCAATTTCCCGCTGTGGCTCGCGCCGGAGCAGGTGCGCGTGCTGACGGTCGGTGACGACGAAACGCTGGTGGCGTATGCCCGTGGGATCGTTCAGGAATTGCGGGGCGGGATGGTTCGCGCCGAGGGCGACTATTCGAGCGAGAAGATCAACGGCAAGGTACTCGAGGCCGAAAAGGCCAAGGTTCACACCATGCTGGTAGTGGGCCAGCGCGATCTGGAAGCGGGCGCGGTGAGCGTCCGGTTACACGGCAAGGGGAATGTGGGCGCGAAGCCGAAGGAACAAGTGGTGGAAGATTTATTGCAGGCGATCCGGGAGCGGCGGGCGTAGGCCGGAACGATTTGGTTGAAGGGGAGGCTCGCCCACCCCACTCCTCTCCTCCGAGGAGAGGGAGAGCATTTGGCCGACTTGGGTTCGACCCACTTTTTAGTGAGGCGGACTGCGGCGGGCAGTTAGAAATATTGAGACTCCTTACCTCGTCTCCTGCAATGGAGGTGACGCGCGCCCAATCGTTCGATGGCGCGGAGTGAGTTGAAACCGGGACGCCGAACCTAGGCTCCGTCCTGCTTGCTGGCCCACGGGAGCCTGACGGTCCTTTGGAAAAGGCTGAACAGGGTTTTCTTTTTCTTCTGCTCGCCGCCGATCTGCACCACGGCGTGACTGCATAGCGGACACAGCCGCAAAGCCTTGCCCCCACGCCGCCGCAACCGGTGGACGCAAGTGTCGCAAAGCACCTCGTTGCAATGGGTGCATTGCCAGGCTGCGCGAACGGTCGGATGACGCCGGCAGAGGATGCCACCGTCCGCCATGACGACGGGAGGTGCTTCGTGCACCACTTCGTACTTCGGAATGGCAATCGTGACGTCCGTCGTTTCGACGAGCAGTTCCACGTCGCCGAAGCGGACATGATCCCCGGCGGCAAGGGTTACTTTCTCGACGCGCTCTTCCTCGCGGAAAGTGCCGTTGGTGGACTCGCAATCCTTAAGGGTTACTTCGCCCTCAGCGAGGTGAATCTCACAATGCGTCCCGGAAACGGTAGGATGTTCTATTTGAAAGTCGTTCTCGGTGTTACGGCCAAAACGATTGCGTCCGAGTTTCAGCTCGATCACTCGATTACCAAACCCCTCCGATGTTATCATTAGCCTCGCCATGGGATTCCCGCTTTTTTTCTTCCTATGCGCTTTTTTACACGAGCGCGGCGCAGGTGTCCATTACATTTTTCGATATTGCCTATAATCAGCAGGAAAGGCACGGGAAGGGATCATACCATGTCGGCGGCAAGGACACGGACGATCTCCTCGAGGGTGGTTTCGCCTTTGCAGGCCCGATCGAGGCCATTCTGCCAAAGTGTCCGCATACCACCTTTGACCGCGATTTCCTCGAGTGCGCGCGTCGGAAGCTTCTTCAAGATCGCCTCCCGGAAGGGTTCGTCCACTATCAACAATTCGCTGACGGGCAGCCGTCCCAAAAAGCCGGTCTTGCTGCACTGGTCGCATCCGACCCCGCGGCGGAAATAGGCGTCCGGCAACATCGCTTCGGGCACCATTTTCAGCAAACTGGGTGCAGGTTCGTAAGGCTGCGCGCAGTTCGGACACACTTTCCGGACGAGGCGGACGCCCATTACCGCCAACACGCTCGACGAGAGCATGAAGGGCTCGATTTCCATATTGATCAGGCGAGTGAACGCGCCGGCCGACACGCCCGAATGGATGGTGCTGATGACCAAATGGCCGGTGAGCCCGGCTTGTACCGCAATGGCCGCTGTCTCCGGGTCGCGAATCTCGCCGACCAGGATGACTTCCGGGTCCTGGCGCATGATGCTGCGCAAGGCCACCGCGTAGGTTAGTCCTTGGGCTGACTGTATCTGCGTCTGGCTCACCATCGGAAGGTTGAATTCCACGGGGTCCTCGACTGTACTGATGCTGACATTCGTCCCATCGCGCTGGATGATGTGGCAGAGCGAGGAGTACATCGTGCTGGTCTTGCCGGAACCCGTGGGCCCGGTGAACAACAGCAGTCCGCTGGAGCGCTTGAGCACCTTAAGCAACCCCTGCAGCGTGGAATCTTCAAAACCAAGAGTGGCCAGGTCAAACCGGCGATCGCGCGGATCGAACAGCCGGATGACGATTTTTTCGCCACGCGTCGTCGGAAAAATGGAAATGCGCAATTGGACGTTGTCGAGTTCCACGCCGCCGGAAGCAGTGCCATCCTGGGGCATGCCGGCCTGGTAGGTCACGAGGTTGGCCATGACCTTGAACCGCATGGAAATCTTGTCCATCAGGTCCAACGGCAGGTGGACGATTTCCACCAGCACGCCATTCACGCGGGCGCGGACGGCGATGGAGGTTTCCCAAGGTTCGATGTGCAAATCGCTGCCGCCCACCTTGAGGGCGTCCTGCACGAGGCAGTTCACCAACACGATCACTTCAACGCCTTGCGTAGCCGCAAGTTCGGATTGCAGATACTGAACGGTATAACTCATGTTGGCACCCTCATTGGCAGGACCCACCTCTTGCGAGCCCGCCGAAGTCCAAGATGCGGGGTCGCGACCGGATTTCAAAGCCCAAAATGCAGGCCCCGGCAAGTCCTGTCCAATAACGTCCTTGGAAATGACTTTAACTCGTTTGACAACGCCAGGAAGAAATTCCTTGGTACAGAAATCAAGGCGGGGTTGCAGTGGGCATGACGATCCAATACCCTGAACGCATGATCTCTCGTTGCAAACACATCGTTTCGCTTGTCGCTCTGGGCTGCGCCGCATTCCTGATCGCAGGATGTCAGACCCCTTCTTCGAAAGAGACCTGGCCGCCCCCGACGAAGGCCTCCCAAGCGGCCATGACCCCCGATCAGGCCCTGGCTGAATTTCGCGCGGGTAACGACCGCTTCGTGGCCGGCAAATCCCGCCATCGCGACCTCCCGGCGGAAGTCCGTGCCTCGGCGGGCGGCCAGTATCCCTTCGCGGTCGTGCTGAGTTGCCTGGACTCCCGGCAGTCCGCCGAATTGATCTTCGACCAGGGTATCGGCGATATCTTCAGCGCGCGCGTGGCCGGCAATGTGATGAACGATGACATTCTCGGGAGCCTGGAATTCGCGTGCAGAATCACGGGCGCAAAACTAATCGTCGTGGTCGGCCATACCCACTGCGGCGCGATCAAAGGCGCCGTGGACCACGCCAAGCTGGGCAACCTGACCGGCCTGCTGGACAAAATCCAACCGGCGGTGCAGATGGTCCCCCCAAACGTCCAGCCCCGGAACGCCAAGAATCTTCAATTCGTGGATGACGTCGGCGAGGCCAACGTCAAACTGGTCGTCAAGCAGATCACCGAACAAAGCCCGATCCTGAAGGAGATGGTCGAGAAGGGAGAAATCAAGGTCGTCGGCGGCATGAGTGACCTTGATACCGGCAAGGTGAAGTTCTACGCAGAAGAAAAGCCGAAAGACAGCTTCTAAGCCTTGGAGCGCACGATCCGGTCGGGATGCCGAGCGCGGCTTAATGCCGTGTCATAGGTGATCATCGCGCGGCAATAGAGGTCGTATAGGCAATTGTCCATCAGGGTCATGCCTTCCTTGCGGCCGGTCTGGATGGTGTTCTCCAATTGGTGGACCTGGTTTTCCCGGATGAGATTGCGCACCGCGCCGTTGGCCACGATCAATTCGTAAGCCAGCACGCGCCGCGTGCGGTCGGCTGCGGGGAGTAGGTCCTGCGCGATAATACCCTGCAGGGCGTTGGCCAATTGCATGATGATTTGCCGCTGGGCGTTGCCTTCGAACACGCCGACGATTCGTTCGAGGGAGTTCGACACATTCGGTGAATGCATGGTGGCGAGGACCAGATGCCCGGTTTCGGCGGCGGTGAGCGCGGTGGTGATCGCTTCGTGATCGCGCATCTCGCCGACCACGATGACGTCGGGGTCCTGGCGCAAGACGTGGATCAGCGCACGATTGAAGGAGCGGACATCGGAGAGCACTTCCTGCTGCACCACGATGGCGCGTTTGTTTTCATGGACGAATTCGATGGGGTCTTCGATGGTGACGATCTTGCAGCGGCGCTCGCTGTTGATGAGGTCCACCATGTAGTTGAGCGTGGTAGTCTTCCCTGCCCCGGTCGGGCCGGTCACGAGGACCAGGCCGTTGGGGCGGCGGGCGAGTTCATCCAGCTTCTCGGGGAGGCCGAGTTCCTGGCGGGAAGCGACGCGGTCGCCGCAGAAGCGCAGACTGAGTTCCGGATTGCCGTTGCGCCGGTAGAAGGTGACCCGCACCCGTCCCGCTTCGGGATGCACGATGGAAATACAGAGCTCCCATTCCTCCTCGAACTTCGCTTTCTGCTGCGCGTTGAGGAGGCTCTCGGCCATGACGCGAACCTGCTCGGGAGTGAGCGCGTCTTCGTCCGCGAGGATGATCTCCCCGTTGACGCGGAAAGCCGGTGGCACTCCGCCCACGAGATGGAGATCCGACGCGTCGTATTCACTGGCGGCGGTAAACAAAGTATCGAGGTTCGGGGAACTCATGACTTTGGCTCGGGTCTTATCGAGATGATTCTCGCTGCACTGCCTTGGGAGAAAAATAACACTCTCCGCGGGGGACACCAAGTGGTTTTGGGAGGGAGCGGGATCGGCGAGTGTGGGAGCAAGGGGGCATACCCCCAGTTCTATCGGTTACACGGTTACAAACCGCATAAACATTGGGTGAAAACGATGTTTTATCAGTTACATTTGCGGTTACACATCGGTTACAAGCGCACGATATCGGTTACATTCGGCGGGCGGAACTGGCGATATTTGACCACCCCCGAGTGCGGAAACGGGGCGAGAAGGTCGTGGGTAACAGGCAGTGGCTCAGCCTAAGCATCACTTCGAAAAAATCCGCCGCCACCAACCGCGCAGGCCGGACCAGAGGCTCGCCTGCCTCAATTCGGACATCCGCAACGGAAGCTCCGCGATATCTGGGTTGAACTGTTTGGCAACGCCGTAGGAATCACGCGCGGAAGCTGTCATGCCGAGTTCCTGCTGGCAGCGGCCCAAATCCAGCCAGAGCAGAAAGTGACTGGCATTCAGCTCAATCGCGTGCTGGAGGAGCTTCAGCGCCTGGCCGAACTGCGCGTAATGCGTCCGGATGCGCGCCGCGAGCCAGGTAATCACCCAATCTTTGGGCGCCAGCAACTGCGCCTTCTCCAGGCAATAGTCCGCGCGTGATTCATCGCGGGCCAGCAGCACATCCCCGCGCGCGAGCCAGACGTAAGGCGTGTCGCCCCGCTCGCTGATGGCCGCGTCGGAGAAAGTGAGCGCGGCTTCCAAATCGCCGCCGCGACCCGAAGCGACGGCTTTGCTCGCCAACAATTCCGCCTCGTGCGGAAATCGCTCCAGCGCCTTGTCGGCCCACAGCCCCGCCTCGTGGTATTCACCCAACTCGATCAACATCCGCACCTGGCCGGTCCAGGCCGCCGCCAGCCCGGGGTTGAATTCCAATACCTTGGAATAGAGGCGGAGAGCGGATTCAAAATTGCCGTTCGTGAATGCCAATTCAGCCTCGGCAAAATAACGTTCGCCGTCGCCTTCACCTGCTTTGCGGCGGACCTCGCGAGGCTTCTCCGAGTCATCGCCCAATTCCAGATTTCCAAAACGGCTCATGAGGGGTTGTCTGTCTTTTTGGGGGAGGGTTGGCGCTCTATAATCCCAAAAGTCCTTTGTAATAGTGAAACTGTCGTGCCCATAAGTTATGCTTTCCGCGCGTTCCTGGCAAGCTGACGAAACCGATGAAAACCAATAAAACCGCGGAAATCATGATGGCCGCCGCGCGGGGCGACTTGAAGAAGCTGAAAACCTTGCTCGCAAAAGGCGTCACGCCGCAAAATCTGGCGAACCGAAGCCAGAACGCGGTTACCCAGGCCGCCGGGGGCTACTTTGGCGGCAATAGCAAATCGCCGAAGCATCGGCTCGAAATCATCACCGAGCTGGTGGCAGCCGGCTGCCCGGTTCAGAGCGAAGCCCTGTTGGGGGCCATTGGCGAGCTGGAGATTCTCCGTTATCTCATTCAACACGGCGCGGATGTGAATGCGGTTCACAAAGGCCAGACTCTGCTCGGAGTGGCGATTGAGCGCGCGGATCGGAGCATGGACAAAATTCTCGTCGCCAGCGGCGCGCGGTCCAAAGAGAAGGCCCGGCAGGAAGACGAGCGGGCCGTCGCGGTCATACGCCTCCTGATTGAAGCGGGCGCGGATGTAAACCAGCCCGGCGGCAAGGTGCTGCGTTTTGGATTTTCCTTCCCGCAATCTCCTCTGTTTTTGGCGGTGATGCAGGACCATCCCGGAGTCATCCGGCTTTTGTGCGAAGCCGGTGCCCGCGTGGATGCGCGCGATCCCAACGGGAATACTCCGTTGCTGCGAGCGATTGCGGCCGAGCACGAAGACGCCGCCATCGCGCTGATGGAGGCGGGCGCGGATGTGAATCTGCCGGGTGAAGATGCCTGGACGCCGCTCGCCAAGGCCAACGAAACCGGGAGCAAGAGACTCATCGCGCTATTGGAAGCGAAATCCGCGAAGGTGCCGAAGGCTTTTGAAAGCAAGGAGGCGCTGCTCGACGCCGCAGCCAAAGGCGATTTGGCCGCCGTCAGGAAGCTGGCCGTGCCGGGCGCGAAGTTGGACGCGCGCAGCAGCTCCGATGGCCGCAACTGCACCGCGCTCGCGCTGGCTGCCGAAGGCGGGCATCTGCCGGTGGTGGAATATCTGTTGCAGGCGGGCGCGACGGTGGATGCCGGCGATCACGTCATGCGCACACCCTTGTACTATGCGGCAAAAG
>CAYUVH010000025.1:0-45365 GCA_964448135.1 uncultured Verrucomicrobiota bacterium
CGCTTCCGCAGAGCCCTATCCTGCTCGTGAATCACCGGCCAGAATATCCCACTCACGCACCCTGTCCATACCCCCGCCCCATTATTCTCCTTTTGATCCGACAATCCTTATCATTTTGATCCGCCCTCAACACATCAACGAGCAAAGGCCAGGAACGGAGCAACTGCCGGCCAATCGTCAATGTAAACGCTGCGTATATCGGATTCGCCCAAAGGGCTCGGCGAGCTGCTTGGACTTCCTGCTGGCCCTCCGCAAACGGAACAAAGCGATGCCAGCCAAAGAAAAGCTCTCCACCAAACGGCGCGCTACCGCCATCCTGACCATCCTTCCACGCAAACCAGTGCCGCAAGGCCTCGTGCTTGACGCGAGCCTCAATCCCTGGCTGCAAGCTCGCATAAAGCTCTGAATGATGCTCTCGCAAAGTGCCGTCAAGAGTCTGGAGCTTGTAAGTAAGCATGGCAGCCATTTCAACGACCCAAGCTCAACGGCGTGGCGCACGGAACGCCACGATTGCAACCGGGACGCTCTCGCCGTGCTCGCAGCAGCGCAAGGTCAGCCAACGTCGTCATTTGCTCTTAATGCTCTTCATAAACTCGGCGGCTGCACTCTCATTCTGGAAAAAGCACTTGTCTGTCCTGCGCTTGAGCCAGCCCGTCCTCCACTCGGCAGACATGACTGGATGCTTCGGGTTTGCCTCCCAAGAGGCCAGCGCCTTCTTAGCGCCAGCCTCCGTGTAGCTAAATCTGACTGCGAAACAATTCGTGGAGAAGCGAACCATCTGAATGCTGGCCTGCTCGATGTCCTCGGGAAGCATGCGTCTGGTGGCGGCTGGCTGCTCCTGGGCAAAAAGTCCGAGTGTGACCATGGCCAATAGCAAAGTAAGAATCGTGCGCATAACGTGAAGTTGGCTAACGAACAAATATAGGTATAAGCCGAAAGCCGCCAAGCCGCAAAGCGTTGAAAAATCTTTCCTCGCGTCTTTGCGCCTTTCGCCCTTTGCGTTAAGTCTTTACCGTCCATTTTCTCACTTCTGTCTTTCGTTAAGTACAGGCGAGCCACCCGGCCTTCCATGCTCTGCGGCCGCTTGACCCCGCTCCGGCGCGGTGCAAAATATCCTGCGGTAGGAGGAAACGGTTCCCGATTTCGTCGGAATCCGCATCCAGAACAAATTGTTCTTTGACATTTGAATCATCGCGTCGTGCGGTGGCGGCAGGCGTCCTGCCAGTCCGGCTCGGACCCTGCCGGAGAGCCGGGCGTCCCGCCCGGCGGAGATAGCCGTACCCATGCGCAGGAGCACAGTTCTCCGGCAAACGCTCCCGAAAGGAGGTTAACCGGTCTTCTTTCCCGTTCTCGTCAAACCTAAACCGCCAAAAAATAGGGGGGCCCACTCGTAAAGCTTCCTGCCTCTCTGACAAACGGAGGGAACGCGAAAAGAACCGTAAAACACGCCTAACGCGTTTTATCGCAATGACCAGAAACTTATTCACACGATTCAAGTCCAGCCCTCACTTCACCTGGTATATTTCAAGTTTGTTGCCCCTTCCCGACAATCAAACCTGCTCAAACCCAATCCGAGCCGATCCGACCCAATCCGGCCAAAAAAAATCACACAACCGTGTCGTGTCCCGATTTACTTTCGCCGCTGGCCGGGCGAAAGTCCGGGGAAACACAAAACGAAGGTGATTATTTATGAAAGACAAAGCCATTGAACCCTATCTTTTCTTCGGCGGCCGCTGCGATGAGGCGCTGGAGTTTTACGGCAAAACCATCGGCGCGAAGATCGATTTCCTGATGCGCTACCAGGAAAGCCCCGAACCGCTCCCGCCCGGCATGCTCAAGCCCGGTTATGAAAACAAGGTGATGCACGCGACCTTTCGGATCGGGCAAAGCATCCTCATGGCCTCGGACGGCTGCGGTGAGCCGTTGAACTTCCAGGGTTTTTCACTTTCCATCTCCGTCCCCGACGAAGCCGAGGCGAAAAAGGTCTTTGCCGCCCTCGGCGAAGGCGGCAAGGTGAAGATGCCGCTCACAAAAACCTTTTGGTCGCCATGCTTTGGCATGCTGGCCGACAAGTTCGGCATGGGCTGGATGATCAGTGTCCCCGGGCAATCCTGAATTGACAGCGGGCGCGGGATAACGGACAAGGGACGGCACTTATGAGCGAACTTGCGAATCAAGTTGCCGTCGTGACCGGCGCGGGCCGTGGCATTGGCCGCGGAATCGCCCTGCGCCTGGCCGCCGCCGGCGCGGATGTCGTCGCCGTGGGCACAACCGCGGAATATCTAAACCAGACCGCCGACGCGATCCGCCAACTCGGCCGCAAGGCCTGGGCCGTCACCGCGAATGTGAGCGACGCGGCCGGTGTCACTACCGCCGCCGAAGCCATTCTCAAGGACGCCGGCAAGGTGGACATTCTGGTGAACAACGCCGGCATCACCCGCGACGGCCTACTGATGCGCATGAGCGAAGCGGATTGGGACGCGGTGCTGGACACCAATCTCAAAGGCGCTTTCCTGTTCACCAAAGCCCTGTCGCGCACCTTCCTCAAACAGCGTTCCGGCCGTATCATTAATATTACCTCCGTCATCGGCCTCATCGGCAATGCCGGCCAGTGCAATTACGCCGCCAGCAAGGCGGGACTCATCGGTTTTACCAAGTCCTGCGCCCGCGAATTCTCCAGCCGCGGCGTGACCGTCAACGCCGTCGCGCCGGGTTTCGTGCAAACCGCCATGACGGACAAACTGACCGAGGAGCAGAAGGCGGCCATTGTGAAACAGGTTCCGCTGGAAACGCTTGGCAACACGGAAGATGTGGCGAACGCGGTTTGGTTTCTGGCCCTGCCGGCCTCGCGCTATATCACCGGACAGGTCCTCGCCGTGGACGGCGGGATGACCATGTAAATTTGTAAAAACGCAGGTCAATTTGGAAAAGTTTTTACCATTCAAAGCTTGACGGTACCCCCCGCCTAGCTTAGACACACAGCGACATAAAAAACCGGAGCATAGCATGTCTGAAAAAACCATAGAGCAACGAGTCAAAGACATTATCGTTGAGCAGTTGGGCGTGAACGCCGATCAGGTGACGCCCGAGGCCAAATTTATCGAGGATCTGGGCGCGGATTCCCTCGACACCGTCGAGTTGGTGATGGCGCTGGAAGAGGAATTCGGGCATGAAATCCCCGATGAGCAGGCTGAAAAACTGCAGAGCGTCGGCGACGTGGTCAAATACATCGAAGACATGCAGCAGAAGTAACGGCTCTTTGAATATCTCCGGGGCAGTTGCCATCCCGGCTGGCCGGGAACTGGGCTGCCCCGTTTGATTTTATGGCGAGCAATTGGACAGACCGCCGCGTTGTCGTGACGGGCTTGGGCGTTGTCACCCCTTTGGGTAACGACGTGAAAACCTTTTGGGAAGGCCTGATCGCGGGCCGTTGCGGCGTGGACAAAATCACCAGCTTCGACCCCGAAAAATACGACACCAAGATCGCGGCGGAGGTGAAGAATTTTGATCCCCTGCCCGCCCTGCCCTCGCCCAAGGAAATCCGGCGCACGGACCGTTATTCCCAATTCGGCGCCTATGCCGCCTGGCAGGCGTTGCAGGACGCCCACATCGACTTCAACAAGGTGGACCGCGACGAAGTTGGCGTTTTCATCGGCTCCGGCATCGGCGGCCTCGAAACCGTCACCGAGCAGCACACCATCCTGCTTCAACGCGGGCCGGGACGGCTCTCGCCGTTCATGATCCCCATGCTCATCTCGAACATGGCGTCGGGGCTGGTCTCGATGTATCACGGCTTGCGCGGCCCGAATTTTGCCACCTGCTCCGCCTGCGCCACGGCCAATCACGCGCTCGGCGAAGCCTGGCGCACCATCAAAATGGGCGACGCGAAAATAATGCTCGCCGGCGGCGCCGAAGCCACCATCGTTCCCATCGGCATCGGCGGATTCTGCGCCATGAAGGCGCTCAGCACCCGCAACGACGATCCGCAGCACGCTTCCCGTCCGTTCGACCGCGAGCGCGACGGATTCGTCATGGGCGAAGGCTCGGGCGTTATCGTCCTGGAGGAGCTGGAACACGCCAAAGCCCGCGGTGCGCGCATCTACGCGGAAATGGTCGGCTACGGCAACACCGCCGACGCCCATCATCTCACCGCCCCCTCGCCCAACGGCGAAGGCGCGGTTCGCTGCATGAAGATGTCGCTCCGCAGCGCCGGCCTGAACACGACCGATATTTCCTACATCAACGCCCACGGCACCTCGACGCCGCAAGGGGATATCGCGGAAACCCAGGCCATCAAGACCTGCTTCGGCGATCACGCGCGCAAGCTGTCCGTCAGCT
Source organism: uncultured Verrucomicrobiota bacterium (assembly GCA_964448135.1). Classification (GTDB taxonomy): domain Bacteria; phylum Verrucomicrobiota; class Verrucomicrobiia; order Limisphaerales; family UBA8199; genus CAYUVH01. The sequence continues at coordinate 4,339 of CAYUVH010000025.1, forward strand.
CCACCAAGGGCGCCACCGGCCACATGCTCGGCGCGGCCGGTGCGGTCGAAACGGTGGCCTGCGTCAAAGCCATCGAGACGGACATCGTGCCGCCGACGATCAACTACCAGGTTTCCGATCCCGAGTGCGATTTGGATTACACGCCGAACACCGCGCGCCCCATGAAGGTGAACGCGATCCTGAACAACTCCTTCGGTTTCGGCGGCCACAACGCCACGATCGTTGCCCGCAAGTTTACGGGTTAATCATTGTAGGAGACGAGGTGACGAGTCTCATTTTTTCCGGCTGCCCGCTGCAGTCAACCTCGCTAAACTGTGACTTGAACTCAAACCGTCCGAGCGGTCTCCTCTCCCTGGGGAGAGGGCCCGGGTGAGGGGAATTCTCGCTCCAACTCCCCGCATTGGGCTTTAGTCCGCATTCCTGGCTCATGAACTTCCTCGCTCTCATCGAAGCCAAGCGCGATGGTCAGGCACTGAACCCCGGGCAAATCCAGTCGATCATCAGCGCCTGCACCAGCGGGGCGATTCCGGATTACCAACTCTCCGCCTTTCTCATGGCGGTCTATTGCCGGGGATTGACCACTCAGGAAACCCGCGCGCTCACCATCGCCATGCGCGACTCGGGCGATGTGCTGCGTTTTCCGCGCGACCGGCGGCCCATCGTGGATAAGCATTCCACCGGCGGCGTGGGCGACAAAGTCTCCCTGCCCCTCGCTCCGCTTCTCGCGTGCCTTGGTTTTCGCGTACCAATGATTTCCGGCCGCGGCCTCGGCATCACCGGCGGCACTCTCGACAAACTCGATTCCATCCCGGGGTTTCAAACGCTCCTCCCCGCCGCACGCATCAAATCCATCGTGCAGCGCGTGGGCTGCGTCATCTGCGGCCAGACCGAGCGCATGGTCCCTGCGGATAAACGAATCTACGCCCTGCGCGACGTGACCGGCACCGTGCCGAGCATCCCGCTGATTGTCGCCTCGATTCTTTCCAAGAAGCTCGCTGAAGGCTTGGACGCCCTGGTGCTGGACGTCAAATTTGGCGCCGCCGCCTTCATGTCCAACCTGACCCAGGCCCGCGAACTCGCGCGCGCCATGGTCACCCTGGGCAATGAATGCGGTGTCAACACCCGCGCGCTGCTCACGAACATGGACGCACCGCTCGGACGCGCCGCCGGCAACTGGCTCGAAGTGAAGGAGTCCGTCGAATGCCTCGAGGCCAGCGCGGAGGATTCGCCCTTGCGAAAAATCGTCATCGCCTGTGCCGCCCATTTGCTGGTCCAGGCCGGCAAATCCAAATCGCTGGCAACCGCCACCGCTGCCGCCGAGGATTGCCTGGACTCGGGCGCACCCCGCAAAAAGTGGGATGAAATGATCGCCGCCCAAGGCGCGGACCTTGCCGCCACCAAACGCAAACTGGCGCTCGATCATACGGCGCAGATCGTTGTGGAATTGAAAACTACGCGCGGGGGCTGGGTTTCGAAGTGTGACGCCCGCATCATCGGCGAGGTCATCCGCGACCTGGGCGGCGGACGGCTGACCAAGGAGTCCAGGATCAATCCGGACGTGGGGGTCGATAGAATTGTCAGCATAGGAGAAAAGATCGCGCCCGGGGGGCTTCTCTGCCGGCTGCACGCGGCCAACGCTCCTCAAGCCCGCGCGGAGAAACCGCGTTTACTGCGCGCATTTGAAGTTTCGTCCCGGCCGCCCAAACCATCCGCCCTCATCCGCGAAGTAATCGCGAGGTAGGAGCACGCAATTCCGGCTTCCCGTTTCGCAGTGATAAACTAACCTCGCCCCCATTATGGACTGGCTCAATCACTTGATCTGGCACGACGGAAAGTTCCTCGGCATCGAATGGGGTGTCTGGAAGATTGTGGGCTGGACGGCCAACGCGCTTTTCTTCTCGCGGGTGTTCGTGCAGTGGTACTCGACGGAAAAACTGAAGCGAGTCGTGGTGCCCGTCGCGTACTGGTGGCTGAGTCTCGGAGGGTCCCTGCTGCTGCTGGCCTATGCGCTTTTCTACAAGAAGGATTCCGTGTTTATCTTTGCGAATGCGTTCAACTGGATTCCCTATGTGCGATCGCTAATCATTCATCAGCGGCACGCGGACGCGCATATGGACTGCCCGGGATGCGGGGTAAGTTGTCCCCCGCACTCGAATTTTTGTTCCGCCTGCGGAGCGAAGCTGCTGCCCGGCGCCGCCGGGCAGGCGCACTAGCAATTACTTCTTTGCGGGAGGAGGCGTGGCTGCCGGGACAGCCCCACCTGCCGCGGGCGCGGAGGGCGCCGGGCCGGATGCCGGCCGGATGCCGTACTTGGTGAGGATGGGCACGAATTTCGGATTGTGCGCGCCGAATTCGGCCATGCGCTGTCCAAACTTGACGATCATCGGCCCGATCGCGCGGTTGTAATCATTCATCAGTTGCACCGCCTGTGGCCGGTAGGCTTGCAGGTCCTGCCGGGCATATTTGAGCTGCCGAAGCAGAAAGATGTTGATCGCGCCGCTGAGCACGATCATGAGGACCATTACCGAGACCAGCAGCTGGCGCAAACCGTCGCATTCCTGCTGCAATTCCGAGATGCTGGCCTGACCGGGTTGATTGCTATCGAGATTATCCATAACAGCTCCTTACTTCTTTCCAGGGGCAGGCAGGCCGGCCGGTGCGCCTTCAGGTTGCTTCAGGCTGAAATCTTCCAGGATTTTCTCCATCTCTTTGTTCGGGTTGGCCTTGTTGTATTCGATGGCATCACTGGCCAACTGAGCCGCCACGCCCCGCCGCATGTTGGCGTCGCTTACGTTGGTTTGCAGAGTGCGCATCTCCCGCGTGGCGGATATATAGAGCCAGCACATCACCAGCGAGGCCAGCACGCTGACGGTCAGCACCGCCAGCAGAATTGTCGTCAGGGGACTGTTTTTCATATTTGCGTCCGCGGACTGTAGCCGGTCGGCAAAGGCCTTGTCCAACCCGATTTTTACGGACTTTCGCGCTGGACTTCGATGATTCCCCCGGCATCTTGCCGACGCATGCGAGTCCACTTTTTCGGCGCCACGCGGACCACCACCGGCTCACGATACCTCATTGAAGTCAACAATCGCCGGTTCCTCCTGGAATGCGGACTCTTTCAAGGTAAACGGGGCGAAGCCATGGAACGGAACCGGACGTTTCCGTTCGATCCCAAGTCGCTCGACGCCGTGGTGCTCAGCCACGCCCACATTGACCACTGCGGCAACCTGCCCAACCTTTGCCGCCAGGGCTTCGAAGGCAACATCTACTGCACCTTTGCCACGCGCGATCTCTGCGCCATCATGCTGGAGGACTCTGCCGAAATTCAGCGCGACGACGCGGCGTTTATATCCAAGCAGCGCGCCCGGCAAGGGCTGCCGCCGGTGGAGCCGCTCTACACCGCCGCCGACGCCGAGAAAGCGGTGCGACAGTTTGTTACCCTCAACTATGATCGTCCCTTCACCGTGGTGGAGGGCGTGACCGTCACCTTTCGCGACGCGGGCCACATTCTGGGCGCCGCGCAGGTGGTGCTCGACGTGCAGGAAAACGGCCGCAAGTTCCGCTACCTCTTCAGCGGGGACATCGGCCGCGGGAACGACGACATCCTGCGCGATCCCCAACCGGTCGAGAACGTGGATTATCTCCAAGTCGAAAGCACGTACGGCGGGCGCGTGCACGCCCCAAAAGTCAACGCCGCGGAGGAAGTGGGCCGGCTCGTGCGGGAAGCCCTGGAGAACCGCGGCAAGGTCATCATCCCCTCATTCTCCGTGGGCCGGACGCAGCAGATTGTTTACACGCTGCATCAGTTGACGCTGGATGGAAAACTGCCCCGCGTGCCAATATTCGTGGACAGCCCGCTGAGCGTGAACGCCACGGAGGTCTATCGCCTGCATCCCGAGTGTTTCAATGAACGGGTTTACAAATTCCTGCGCGAAAAAGAGAACCCCTTCGGCATGGAGAATCTCACTTACATCCGGGAGGCGGCTCATTCGCGCAAATTAAACGATCTTGCCGACCCGGCGGTAATCATCAGCGCCTCCGGCATGGCGGAGGCCGGACGCATTCGCCACCACCTCGCCAACCACATCAGCCAGCCGCAAAACCTCGTGCTTTTCATCGGCTACTGCGCCGAACACACCCTCGGCGCCCAGATCCTGGCGCACCAGAACCCCGTGAACATCTTCGGCGAGCCCCACCAGGTCCGCGCCAAAATCGCCTCCCTCGATTCCTTTTCCGGCCATGCCGATAGGAACGAATTGAGCCAATATGTCTCCTCCCTGACCGGGGATATCCGGAAAATCGCGGTGATTCACGGCGAGGAATCCCAGGCCCTGGCCTTTGCCGCCACGCTCCGCGCCCTGAAGCCCAAGGCGGAGGTCTTCGCCCCGGAATACGCGCAGGTATTCGAAGTTTGAACTGCCCAGGTTGGCACGCCGTGCCAGCTTGCAGTCGAAAATCTGTCCCGCTTCCAGTCAGTTGGGACGGTTTTGGTTGGAAAGCGAACAGGGCGCTCTCACTCCCGCCTTAAAGACCCGGTAGCGGAGCCAGAATTTCACGAGCGGGAATGCACTTCTTTTGGCCTCCGAACCTCCCGGGTTCAACTCTCGTTTTCCCCCGGTCAGACAAGGCTTTTTCGAGTTGGCAGGGCGTATGCTTATGAATGTTCCAGCAGAAGTCTTATGAAAGTCAGTTGCAGTAACAAAACCACGGTGGCGGGATTCACCCTCACGGAACTCATGGTGGTCGTGGCCATGATCGGTCTGCTGGCCTCCCTGGCGATGCCGGGCATTGCCAAAGCGCGCGACTCCGCTCGGTTGTCGAATATTTACACCAATTTACGCACGCTTGAAACAGCCAAGGAGCAGTGGGCGCTGGATAACAACAAGACCACGGGTGCCCAGGTGGCCAGTGTCAGTGTGGTTGCGGGATACATTCGTTGGGGCGGCCTCCAAGAGGTCGTTGACGAAGTGTATATCCCCAACCCCGTAGGCACGGCGGCGGAAGCCGACCTGCCCAACACGGTTCAACTGGGCCCTTACGGTCCGGGAGCCTCGATCCCAGCCCCGTAAACGGCGGGATCATCCTCGGCATCCTCGAAAAGCGCCCCCCGCGCCGATCTGGATTCACAGGCTGATCCCACGTTTGCCCTGGGACGAGGCTCCCTCCAGCGAAATCAAAGCAACGTAGAAATTTCAAACCCCAAACACCAAACTTCATGCCTCCGCGGGGAGCTGGGGTTTGGTGCTTCTTTTTTGCGGTAGTTCTATTGAATTGATTCGCCCTCCGCTCCATGTAACTTGGCGGCCATTGAATAGTTTGCTCCTTATAGACGACGAGTCGGACGTGCAGTACTCGTTCCGCCGGATTTTCGAATCCTCGGACATCCAGCTCACGACCGCCTCCAGCGGCGAAGAGGGTCTTCGCCTCATCCCCAAGCTCAAACCCGACCTGGTCCTCATGGACATCCGCATGGGCGGCATGAACGGGCTCGAAACGCTTCGTCAGATTCGGAAGATGGATTCGAAGCTCCTGGTCATCCTCATGACCGCCTACGGCACCACTCAGACCGCCATCGAGGCCATGAAGCTGGGAGCCTACGACTACCTCCTCAAACCCTTCGACGTGCCCCGTCTGAAGGAAGTCGTAACAAATGCGCTCAAAGCCGCCCGCGACATGAAGCAGGTGGTGTCCTACGAGCCGGAACTAAAATCCGAGGATTACGAGCAAAGCATCGTCGGCCGCAGCGAACCGATGCAGCAGGTGTTCAAGCTCATCGGCCAGCTGGCCGCCTCGGACGCCACGGCGCTCATCACCGGCGAAAGCGGCACCGGCAAGGAACTCGTCGCCCGCGCGATCTATCACCATTCGCAGCGCAACGAACAACCCTTCCTGGCGGTAAACTGCGCCGCCATCCCGGAGCAGCTCCTGGAGAGCGAATTGTTCGGCCACGAGCGCGGTGCCTTCACCGGCGCCACCAACCAGCGCATCGGCAAGTTCGAGCAATGCCACCACGGCACCATCTTCCTCGACGAAATCGGCGACATGACCCCCGCCACGCAGACCAAAATCCTGCGCGTGCTCCAATCCGGCACCTTCGAACGCGTCGGCGGCAACTCTCCCATCAAGGTAGACGTCCGCGTCATCGCCGCCACGAACAAACCATTGGAGCAGGCCGTCGCTGCACGGCAATTCCGCGAGGATTTGTTCTACCGCCTCAACGTCGTGCGCATCCATCTGCCCCCGTTGCGCGAGCGCGGGGACGACCAGCGCGGCGGGGACATTCCCCTGCTCGCCGAATATTTCCTCCGGAAATTTGCGCGCGACCAAAATAGCCGGCCCAAATCCATCGCGAAGTCCGCCATCAAGCTGCTCGAAAAATATCACTGGCCCGGCAACGTGCGCGAATTGGAAAACGTGATCGAACGCGCCTTGGTCATGGCCAAGGGCGACGTCATCCTCGCCGGCGATTTGCCCGCGGAGATCACCGGTGATCCCAATGCCCCGGCGACCGGCGCACCCGCCACCACTGCGCCCGGCGAGGCGGGGAGCCCCTCGGAAATTGTCGCCCTGAGCCGGCAGCTCTTTCACTGGGCCCGGCGCGATCCGAAGTTGAAGCTCATCCCGACCATCGAACGCGAGCTGGTGATTCAGGCATTGCGCGAGACGGGCGGCAACCAGGTCCATGCAGCCAAGCTCCTCGGGATCACCCGCGCCACCCTCCGCAAGCGCGTCGAAAAATTTGGCATCCAGCGGGAGCTGAACATTACTTAGCAAACTGCCCGCCCCTTCCTCGGATTGCCTTTTCCCCTCATTTTGCTAATTAAGACAAGTGAGCGACCCGAGCCTGCTCCTCTTGATCCCGGCCTATAATGAGGCCGAGCGCATCGGACCCGTCCTGCGGGATTATGCCCGGTATTTTCGTGAGAATTACCAGGGCAAATTCCAGTTGGTCGTCGTGCTCAACGGGTGTCGCGATAATACGCTCGAAGTCGTCCAGAAAGTCGCCGCCGAATTTCCCAGCATCAATTTCCTCGATTTCCCGGACGCCATTGGCAAAGGCGGCGCGCTCATCGAAGGGCTCAAGCTCGCCCCGCTCGCCGACCTGATCGGCTACGTGGACGCCGACGGCGCCACCCAGCCCAAGGCCTTCCACGATCTCGTCAAACGCACCAACGAAGCGGATTGCGTCATCGGCTCCCGCTGGATGCCGGGCGCCATCCTGCACGTCGCGCAATCCGGTCATCGCCAGTTTGCCAGCCGCATATTTCACCTGATCGTGGAAGCGTTCTTTGGCCTGCACATTCATGACACGCAGTGCGGCGCCAAGGTGATGAAGCGCGAGGCCGTCGAAAAAATTCATTCCAGCCTCTGCATCGCCGACATGGCGTTCGACATCAACCTGCTCTATTCCCTCAAGCGCGCCGGCTTTACCATCCTCGAAGTCCCCACGGAATGGACCGACCAACTCGGCTCGAAGGTGACCGTTTTCCGGACGTCACTCACGATGTTCCTTTCGGTCATTCGCATCTGGCTCATCCACAAGCCGTGGCTCTACCGCCTGATGCGCCCGCTGCGCCCGTTGGAGGGATGGATTTACCGGAAACTGCGTCAGCCGGTTCCCCGGCGGCGTTCCCATGAAGGAGAAATCGGAACTTCCAAGGAAGACGGAAACACCGTCGGACACAGGGACACGCCTCCTAGTGGCAAGGAGTCCGGAAAACAATAGCCCACGATCAATCAAGGAGAGTCGCATGAAGCAGAGCGAGGCGGTGGGATGGAAGTTAATCGTGAGCCTGGTCTTCCTGGCCTTGGCGACGGCGGGCTGTGGAAAGCCGGGCTCCGCGGCGAAGCTGCCTCCGGAGCTCGAGGCCAAACTGGCGGAAATAAAAAAGGCGGGCGAGCCCGTAACGCTGGTGGAGTTGGATGCGTTCTATCCAAAAGTTCTGGACGCTGATAACGCCGCTCTACTCTACGCGCAGGCATTTCAAACGCTGACCGCCGATGACCTCAAGTCACCGGGAATCCTGGACAAAAACCAACGGACGCTGGAATTGCTCCGCGAAGCGTCGAAGAAGACGCAGAGCCGCTATCCCGTGGATCTGAAACAAGGCGAGCAAGCGTCCATGGCGCACCTTTCAAAACTCAAGGATTGCGCACTTCTTCTGATGATGGACGCAATCCGGCAGACAGCGGCAGGCCATACCGGCCCGGCGACCGATGACCTGGTGACATGTCTCGCACTGGGCAGGTCCCTGGAGCTTGAACCCACCCTGATTGGCCAAGTGACGCGTTTCCGCGTGGACCAATCCGCCGTGACGGGACTGCAGGAAATGCTTTCGCTGCGCCCGTTCACCGCCGCAGATTTGAAGCGGCAGTCGTCGGCATTTGCGGAAGCCGAGCAGGGTTCCGCCGGAACATTCGCTCGGGGACTCACTGGTGAACGAGCCATGGTCGTGAGTTTGTTTCTCGAGCCGGCGAAATACACGGCGGGCGCGATGGAAATGGCAGGCAAAACCATGTCGGAGTCCGAAGTGGAGCGGTACCGCGCAAGCGCCAAGGGTGCGGAGGATTTCGGTTTTTGCCTGGAGATGATGAACAGCGGAATTGCGCTGGCGAAGCGACAGGCGCCGGATTACCTCGACGGGCTCGGCGAATGGAAGACCAGGTCTCTCAATGCCAAGGCCAAAGGCTTGGCGATCGCCCTGGCGCTGCTGCCCAGCGCGGCGGTGGCATTGGAACGCGATGCGGCCAACCTTTCAGAATTGCGGCAATGCCAGGCAGTCCTCGCGATCGAACAGTATCGCGTCGCGCACAACGGAGCCCTGCCTCCCAGCCTCGCCGCGCTGGTGCCTCGATTTCTTTCCGCGGTGCCCGTGGACCCTTTCGATGGCAAGCCGATACGCTACAAGAAGAAAGCTCCCAAAGGATACATCGTCTATAGCGTGGGTCCGGACCGGCAGGATGACAATGGCACCGAAATGAAACCAAACGCAGCAAACGAAGCGAAAGCGGACTTGGTGCTGACCATCAATCGTTAGGGCCGTTTTGGCGCCGGAATCAGTACGCGCTCAGACTCAGCCTGAACCAACTCTGTCCTCCGCCAGCCGGCAGATTCGTGGTCACCGTTTGTCCGCGTCCGGCGTTCATCACGACCGTTTGCCAATGGAACAGGTCAGTGGATGACTGGATCGCATAGAAAATGTTCGTCACCGTTTGATGCTGCAGCGTGACCCCGCCTGCCGTCCTTTGCACGGACAGATTCAATGGCGTGCGCAAGGCGTAGAAGCCCAGATTCGCCCAGGCGATCCCCGCCAGGTACAAATTTCCCGGATAGCTCGGATGCGTTCCGTCCTGCATGTAGCCATTGGCCTGCATCCAGTCGTAACTCACCGCCGGCGTCATGCAATCCACGTACGCGCGGCCGAAATTCGTCGCGATGCCGCGCACCACCGCGTTCTGTGCCGGCGTCCAGTTTGTCGTTTGATCGAGCTGCACGTAGGGGGTGCCGATATACAGCACGCAGGAGCCGGGAATTGAATTCGACCAGTCACGTTCGCACAACATCATCCGCTGGCGCGTGTCCTCCGTCCCGTCTTCCTTCATGTGCCAGATCAACAAATCCGGCGCGAGGCCCTGGAAAATCGGATCCCGGATGGCGGAAGCAACGTTCGTCACATTGTAGAGGGAGATGCCGGGCTCGTCCATGAAAGCGGCTTGCAGCCCGTTGGAATGGCTGTTCACCAATTGCGGCCCCACGAGGTAATTCGTGCCCGTCACGCCATCAACGCGGATGCGATACGAATTCAACGGGAGCGAGAGGTTGGTGTAATGCCCCGCCGGCGTCGCGGAAAAACCATTGAGCGTCAGCGCTGGTTGCCATGGCGCGCCATTGGTCGAAATGGACAGCGTGAAATTCCCGCCCTGCGGCTGCGACACGTAAAATATTCCCACCCGGTCGGCCACCAACCCGACGGGCGAAACCAGGTTCTCCCACCACACTCCGCCACCCGGCGGCAATTGAAAATGCGACGTGAACCAGAACTTCGAGGGTTGCACAAAAACCGTATCATTGGTCGAATACCACAGCAGCCCGCCGCGAAAATTGTTCAACGCAAACCCCGCCGTCCCGAGCGATGCCGAAAGATTGTACATCGTCACCGACGTGATCGAATTATACGAATTCGCCACCGAATCACCCACCGAAAGCACCGTGACCGGACGGTTTGGCTGTGTGCTCTTAATCCAGAACGGCCGCAGCCGGTCCAGGTTTGTCGTCGAAAGATCGTCCGCGCGCGCGAGGCCCGCGGCACAGAGCGCCAAAATTCCGACTACCCGCCAGATCCTGCTAATAAAGACATGCATATTCCTCGCCTATCCTGGTTTCGGCGTCGCTTGCTCAGCCGCGGAATCCACTTATCCGCCGGCCGAGCCTCACCAGCGTTGTTCGGAAACTCTACCTACTTTTTCTCCACCGGCGGCGCAGTCTCCGCCGGTTTCTTTTTCCATGTGGTCAGGGTCTGCAAGGTGCCGGACTTGCTCTTGAACTCCGTGGGCCGGTCGGCTCCCGGGGCCGCGAAGCAGGACTTGAAATAACCGTCCTCCACCTCGTAGATGCCCAGCGCCGTTTTGCCTTTGTTGGCGCCTTCGGTGATCTGGTAATCAATCGTCTTGGGCTTCTTCGACGGATCCACCACCACCTTCGCTTTCATCACTTCATTCCCTCCCACCACCACCGAAACTTCGTCTCCCTTGCAAACGCGCTTCGACCCCGTGGTCATCGTGGGCGGGATCGAAAAACCGTCCACCGTCCCCGATACCATTTCCCATTCACCTTGCAGGGCCGCCATGTCCTTTTTGACGGCGGCGTCATCAGCAGCCATTCCCAGCGAGGCTGCCAGGGTCACAAGTCCGATCAAAACCGTCTGTCGAAAGAATTTCATAATCGCTCTCACGTTTAGCCTGTGTGTCGTTATTCATAATACAGCAGCTTGCTCAAAACCCGCAATCGCTCAATCATCGCCTGCCTCTGGCAACATGAAGGACTCGATTCAAGCCGTGAAGTTGCTGTTCATCTGCAGCCAAAACCGGATGCGCAGCCTAACGGCGGAAAAACTTTTCGAAGGCTTCCCCGGCTTTCAAGCTCGCTCCGCCGGAACCCAGCCCGAAGCCCGCATCGTCGTGACCGAAGGCCACCTTGGCTGGGCCGACTTGATCTTCGTCATGGAAAAATCCCACCTCAACAAGCTGCGCCGCAAATTCCCCGACGCCCTCCAGGACAAGCAGGTCATTGCCCTCCATATCCCCGACGACTACGAATTCATGCAACCCGAGTTGCTCGACGAACTCCGCTTCAAACTCGCGCCTTACGTCACCTTGCCCGGGTGAATCTCACGCTGTTCGAGCTTCGTCATTCACCGGCCGATCCACCAACCGGTACCAATTATCCCTCTGCCTCGGTTCGTACCCCAACTCACTGATCAACCGCCGCATATCGGCCACCGTCATCCGAAAAGTCGTCCCCGCCTGCGACACCACATTCTCTTCGATCATGATACTGCCGAGATCGTTGGCGCCATATTTCAAGGCGACCTGGCCGATCTCCAATCCCTGCGTCACCCACGAACTCTGCACGCTCGGGATGTTATCAAGGTAGATTCGCGAGAGCGCCTGCATCCGCAAATACTCGTGCGCGCCCACCGTCGGCGCGCGGAGCTTCGTGTGTTCCGCCTGAAACGTCCAACAGATGAACGCCGTGAAACCCACCGGCCCGCCCTCCGCTGGCGGTGGATTCTTCAAGCTCTGCTCCTGTTGCGACCGCACGCGCTCCAAATGTTCAATCCGATCCTCGATCGTTTCGACGTGGCCGAACATCATCGTGGCGGAGGAATTCAGTCCCAGCTTGTGCGCGATATCCATCACGGACAACCAATCATCGCTCATCGCCTTCAGCGGCGAGATGCGCTTGCGCACTCGATCCACCAAAATCTCCGCGCCGCCCCCCGGAATCGAGCCCAACCCCGCCGCCTTGAAATCCGAAATAATTTTTTCGAGCGGCTCATTGAACACCTTCCGGAAGTGAATGAATTCACTCGGGCTGAAACCGTGGATGTTCACCTGCGGAAACTTTCCTTTGATGTGCGAAAGCAAATCCAGGTACCACTGCTTGCTCAAACCCGGATGATGTCCGCCCTGCATCAGGATCTGGTTGCCGCCGAGCGCGATCGTTTCCTCGATCTTGCGGTCCATTTCCTCGTGGCTGATCACGTAGGAATCGCTGTCCTTCTCCGTCCGATAAAACGCGCAAAACTTGCAATACACGTCGCAGACGTTCGTGTAGTTGACGTTGCGATCAATCAGGTAAGTGACAATTTGATTTCCCCGACCCTCGAAAGCATTCGCCCGCGCCAGTTCCCGGCGCCGATCCGCCAGCGCGCCAAGTTCCTCCAGCGGCAGCCGGTAAAGCCGCATCGCCTCGGCCGAAGAAATCCGTCCTCCGGCCCAGACCTTGTTCAGCAACTCATCCAGCGCCACGTCGTAAATCACACGCGCAAAGATACCGCAGGGGACAGGACGAAACAAGGAGCGCGTGAATGCCGAAGCATCCCGCTGAGCGGGATCGAATGACGAAAGAAGCTCGAAGCCAGAAATCCGAAAAGAACTCCGTCAACCAACCACCTGAATCCGTCCCATTTCGTGCTTTGTCATTCGGATTTCTTTCGTCATTCGTCATTCGGATTTCGTCATTCCACTCCGGCAACCGGCAAACTTGCCAAGTCCACCCCTCCTGCGCCACACTCGCCCCAGGTGCTGAAATCTCCGTGTATGAAAACCTTCCTGACCGCACAACTCGTTTGCTTCGGCCTGATTTTGACCCTGAGCGACACCCGCGCCCAGCCCGCCGAAAGCGCCACCAACTCCTCCGCCCCCCAAATGCTGGATCTGCAGAAATGCTTGCGCGAGCGCTTCATCACCTCGAAGGCAACCAACGCAACCTTCCAACATCTCGTGGGCGTGCAAACTTTCGACGGCCTCCCCTTTCACATCGAAGGCCGCGGCTGGGTTTACGGCCTCAAGGAGGCGCAGGCCAACAATGCCAAACCGGATGCGTATGCGGACTTCATTGGCATTAACGTTGACCGCAAATTCGATGAACTGCATTTGCTTCACGCCTCGCGCTGGCAGGCGGCGGATGGCCAGGACATCGCGCTCATCCGCGCCCACTACGCCGACGGCACCACGAACGATTGGACCATCATTTACGGCGCTCAAGTCCGCGACTGGCAGCGACTGCACTCCGAGCAATCGGAATCATTGTCCGACACCAATTCAAAAATCGTCTGGCGGGGCGTGCCGGGCTCTCTCGCCATGAGTTCCTCGGTGCGTCTGTTCAAAACCAAATTCATCAACCCCTTCCCGGACAAGGTCGTCACCACCCTGGATGTGATCTCCTCCCGCCGGCTGGCTGCTTATGACCTCGTCGCCACCACCGTCGCCAATCGCGATCCCTCGCGTCCGGTTACCAAACCGTTGACCGGCGACGGCCCGCGCCGGTTTCGCAAGGGCATCACCATCAAAGTCGTGGACGCCGTGACCTCGAAGCCCATCACCGATGTGCTGCTTGATCCTTCGATGATCGTGGATGGCGCGGGCGTGATCGCCTCCCCGCAACTAACCTCGACGAACGGGCAGGCCGAGATTCGCTATCCCGGCACGCACGTAACCAGCCTCTACATTGAGATCGGAAAGCCGGGCTACCAGACCCAACACCTGGCGTGGGGCGCGAAAAAAGTCGGCCCGGCCTTCTGGCAACGGGCCATCGAGTACATCTACCTCGTGGAAGGCTTCGTCCCCTCCTCCGCCACCGTCACCCTCCAGCCAGACAACACCCCGCCCGCCCCAACCCCATCCACCAAATGAGCCTCGGCGCCCGAAATCGGACAGAGCAGCAATGGCGAAAAACCGGAGCATCCCGCTGAGCGGGATCGAATGACGAAAGAAGCTCGAAAAAATGTCCGTCCGCTGAAAAACCCGCTTCCGCTTCAATTCGAGCTTCGGTCATTCGGATTTCTTTCGTCATTCGTCATTCGTGCTTCGTCATTCTTTTGGTTCAAGCTTCGTCATTCCCCCGCTTGACTTCCCCTCGTCCCACCGGAAACATTTCGCCCGTCATGTCCGACTCCTACCTCCAGGAAATTTTCGCGGAGCGCATAGGCGGCCGCAATTATGGCCGCGATACGTCGCTCTATAAATTTGAGAAGATCCGTCGCGCAAAGCGCGCCGCCTCGGCCGCGCATCCGGGCAAAGAGATTTTTGACCTGGGCGTCGGCGAACCCGACGAAATGGCCTTCCCGCGCGTGGTGGACGCCCTCTGCGCCGCCGCAAAACTCCCGGAAAATCGCGTTTACTCCGACAACGGCGATCTCGTGCTCAAGCAGGCAGCCGCGCGGTATCTGGAGCGCGTCTGCGGCGTGCCCGGCATAGACCCCGTCACGGAGGTCATTCACTGCATCGGCAGCAAAAGCGCCCTCGCCATTTTACCGGCCGCTTTCATCAACCCGGGCGATGTCGTCCTCATGACCACGCCGGGCTACCCGGTCTTTGGCATCCACAGCCGTCACTACGGCGGCGAGGTGCACAATCTGCCGCTCACTGAGGAACGCCAGTTTCTGCCCGACCTCGACAGTATCCCGGCGGAAATTCTCGCGCGCGCCAAAGTGCTCGTGCTGAATTACCCGAACAACCCCACGGGTGCCAGCGCCACGCCCGAATTCTTCGCGCGCGTCGTGGCTTTCGCGCGCAAAAACAAACTCATCGTCCTTCACGATGCCGCCTACGCCGCGCTCGTTTTCGAAGGCCGCCCGCTCAGCTTCCTGGCCACCCCGGGCGCGAAGGAAATCGGCCTCGAACTCCACTCCGCCAGCAAAAGCTTCAACATGACCGGCTGGCGCTGCGGCTTCGTCGTCGGCAACGAACTCCTCGTGCGCGCCTACGGCGACATCAAAAACAACTTCGATTCCGGCCAGTTCCTCGCCATCCAGCACGCCGCGGCGCACGCGCTGGACCATCCGGAAATCACCGAGGTCATCACCGCCAAGTATTCGCGCCGCATGGACCAGCTCGTGAAAGTCCTTTCGGCGGCCGGCTTTCAGGCGCGCAAACCCCGGGGCTCCTTCTTCCTCTACGTCCGCGCTCCGCGCCGCGCGACCAAACCCGACGGCTCGGTCGTCAACTTCCAGACCGCCGAGGACGTCTCGCAATGGCTCATCACCGAGAGACTGATTTCCACCGTGCCTTGGGACGACGTCGGACCATTCCTGCGTTGGAGTGTCACCTTCATGGCGAAGGATCAAGCCGACGAAGCCCGCATCCTCCGCGAAATTGGGCAGCGCCTCTCCGACGTCCGCTTCGAGTGGTGAGCAATCCTTCGCGTAGGAGCCGAGGTAACGAGGCTCATTCTAATCGATAACCTAACGAGGAGGCTTGCCACCAAATCCTGGTAACTCCTGAAGCCATGCAACAGCTCTCCCGCTCCCCTCGGGAGAGGGCCGGGGTGAGGGGAATTCCCGTCCAACCACAAGGGAATTCGATACACACCTCAAACCATCCCTAATCCCTCAACCGCTGAATCGCCGAACAATACCCTGACACAAACCCAAACACCACGATCACATGCGGCCTGGGCCGCGCGTAGTAGCTTGTCTCCCGCGTGGTCTTTACCTCCCGCGTATACGGAATCTTCTCCTGCTTCAAAATCGCCAGGAAATCCTGTTCGGACATCTTCAGCGACACATTCTTGAGTGACGGCATGTCAGCCAGAAAATCCAGGTTATTGCTCTTTCCTTCCTGGACACCCGCGGGCGGCTGCGCGTCCTGGGCATCGTACTGATCGTCCGTGGCACACCCCGCCGCCAGGGCGACCACAAGCAACCAAAGCGCGGATGACTTCTTCATAAGCTGTTTGACGTTAATTTCCTAAACATACTCCCGTATCCAACCTCCTGCCGCCTCTTTTTCAGCCGATCGATGGTCAAAACCCCTCAAAAACACCCAAAATTCACCCCAAATTCCTCCAAAACCTGTATTGACATTTCGCCTCCCTTTGCTAATTTAAACGCTCTTTGCGAAAGAATTTGAGATGAAGACACATCTGCCTAAAGTGAATCTGGATGAGCGTAAGTGGCACGTCATTGATGCCGACGGCGCGATCCTTGGCCGCCTGGCCGTGCAGGTCGCCGATACCCTCCGCGGCAAGAACCGCCCGGTCTATACTCCCCACCTCGACGCCGGCGACTTTGTCGTCGTGATCAACGCGGAAAAAGTCCGCGTGACCGGCAAGAAGGAGACGGACAAGAAGTTCATGAGCTACTCCGGCTGGAAGGGCGGCGAAAAGTACGCCACCGTCGCCGATGTCCGCGCCAAGCAGCCCGAGAAGCTCATCACCCACGCCGTGCGCGGCATGGTCCCGAAGAATCGCCTCGGTCGCACGCTCATGACCAAGCTGAAAGTTTACAAGGGCGCCGAGCATCCGCACTCGGCCCAGCAGCCGGCGAAGCTCGAGCCGGTGAAGTAACCTTTGACGAATACTCTTTCCCAGTATGACTGAAACCAAGTCCTCCCAAAACCTCGGCACCGGCCGCCGCAAGACCGCCGTTGCCCGGGTGCGCCTCGCGACCGGCACTGGCCACATCACGGTCAACGGCCGCAAGTTCGACAACTATTTCCCGCTCGAATCCCTCCGCGGCATCGCCTCCCAACCCCTCGTGGTTGCTGGCGGCATCGAGAAATTTGACGTGCAGATTTCCGTTTCCGGCGGCGGCCCCAGCGGCCAGGCCGGCGCGGTCCGCCATGGCATCGCCCGGGCGTTGATCGAAGCCGACGCCAATCTCCGCCCGCTGCTCAAAGCCGAAGGCTTCCTCACGCGCGACGCGCGCATGAAGGAACGCAAGAAATACGGCCAGCCCGGTGCGCGCAAACGCTTCCAGTACAGCAAACGCTAGAGCGAACAAGGTCTTTACCCGACCCCGCTGGTTCGCGCCAGCGGGGTTTTTTATTTTCTTTATCGTAGCAGCCGGGGTAACGAGGCTCTAATTTTCAGGAGCACCCGCGGCGGTCGAAATGTTTGAGCCTCGTCACCCCGGCTGCTACAAAGTGTGTTGATTTTATGACATCCAAATCCGTCGCCATCGTCGGCGCGTCCGGCTACTCCGGCGAAGAACTAGTCCGCCTCCTCCTCTCGCACCCCCACGCGGAACTCACCGCTGTCACCTCGCGTCAGCACGCGGGCAAAACCCTGGCCGCCGTCTTCCCGAAATTCGCGAACCACCCGCTCGCGAAATCCCTCCGCTTCAGCGAACCTCGCGCCGAACTGCTCGCGAAACAGGCGCAGGTCGTGTTCCTCGCCCTGCCCCACGGCGTCGCCGCCGAATTCGCCGTGCCCCTGATCAAACTCGGCGCGCAGGTCATCGATCTCAGCGCGGATTTCCGGATCAAGAACGCCGCCACCTACAAGGAATTCTACACGCACGACCATCCCGCGCCTGAGCTCCTCGGCCAATCCGTTTACGGCCTCCCTGAAGTCCATCGCGACGAAATCAAGTCCGCCTCGCTCATCGCGTCTCCCGGCTGCTATCCCACGAGCATCCTCCTCCCACTCATCCCGCTCCTGAAGGCCGGCCTGATCCATCCCACCGGCATTATCGCCGATTCTCTGAGCGGAGTGAGCGGTGCCGGACGAAAAGCCGAAATTGATTACCTCTTCGTCGAGTGCAACGAAAGCGTCCGGCCCTACGGCCTGCCCAAACACCGCCACCTCGCCGAAATCGAGCAGGAACTTTCCCTCGCCGCCCAAGCGCCCGTCACCATCCAATTCACGCCCCACCTGATTCCCGTGAATCGTGGCATTCTGACGACCCTCTACGTCGCACCCATGGAACATTTCAAGGGCGCCGAAGGCATGGCGAAACTCGCCACTGAAATCACCGAGTGCTACCGCAAAGCGTATGCCGGCGAACCCTTCGTCCGCCTCCTCGAAGCCCCCGCGCTGCCCGACACCAAAAACGTCAACGGCACCAACACCATCGAGATCGCCTGGCGCCTCGATCCGCGCACCGGCCGCCTCATCGTCATGAGCGCCGAAGACAACCTCGTCAAAGGCGCCAGCGGCCAGGCCGTCCAAAGCCTCAACATCCTCTCCGGCTGGCCGGAAACGTCAGGGTTGCTCTAGCCCTACTCCTACTCCTACTCCTAATCGTTCCATCCGGGGCGCGTCCTGGTATGGGAATCGCAAAGAGCGCCCTTCTCCAGCCAGGCGCGTTGAGGTGGTACAATAGCGACACGCCCCGTTCAGAGACAGGCACTCCAGCCGCTCACGCCTCTCGGCCAGAAGTCACCGCCCGCCGCTAATGCTATCAAGATATTCGCTGACCGCGTTCCAATCGCCCGCCGGGGCCGCCAGCGCCACGTAACCATCCGGCCGCACGAGCCACAATCCACCCGCGTCATAAGGCACCCGCAAAAATGGCTCAAGCAACTCCCCGTGTCGTTTCAGCAAGTCGGCCGGCATTCCTTCGTCCGAACCGCACAGCGCAAATCGCGGCGTGTCTCCCGCTCCAATCGGTGGCTCATCAGGCCGTATCGGCGCGCGGCTGCCCGGCAGGGGCTTGTGATGCTTCTGTCCGCCGCTGAGCGGGCTATGCGGATAACCAATCGAAATCTCCGACAGCACCTCGGCCGCCGCTTTGCGAACGGGTGACAGTCCGAGTATCAGCGAAGCGGTGTGGTTGCGCAAAAACTGCGCCACTTCGCTTTTAGTCGTGGCGAGCGTGGTGGCGCGTCCCGTCACTTTCAATACCTGTTCGGCGATCGGACTGCGTTCCGGCGAGTAACTCGCGAGCAATTTCTCCCCAGCCAGGCCGCGCGCGACCAGCGCCAGCTTCCATGCGAGATTGCAAGCGTCCTGCATCCCCGTGTTCATTCCCTGCCCGCCCGCCGGACTGTGCACATGCGCGGCGTCACCCGCGAGAAAGACCCGCCCGGCGCGATAATCCGCCACCTTGCGCTCGTTAATGCGGAACGAAGACAGCCATACCGCTTCCACCGCCCTGACGGGTTGCGGAAATCGCCGATCCAGTATCGACTGCACCTCGGCCAGGGTCGGATCGGGACATCGATCCGTGCCCTCCGAGACTGTGCCGACGTCGGCGATGACGCGGTAGCGATTCCCGCCAATTGGAAAAGTCGCCAGCACTCCCTCCGGGTGCCACACAATTTCAATCTCCGGCTTGCACGGCATGTCCTTCAAATGAACGTCGGCAAGAATCCAATCCATCAGCAGGGTGTCGCCGCGAAATGCCATGCCTAGTTGGTGCCGCAAGGTGCTATGCGCCCCGTCGCACCCGATCAGCCAGGCGGTCTCCAAGACTTGTTCGCCGCCGTCACTTCGCCGCAGCGTGGCCCGCACCTTGTCGCTTTGCGCGGTGAAGCGCGCGAGTTCCACCCCGCGCTCCACCCGCACCCCCAAACCATTCAGAAACTCCTCCAGCACCCGCTCCGTCTCGCTTTGCGGAATAACGAGCGCAAAGGGATACTTCGTCTCGATGCCTGCGAACGTAACCTGCGCGATCAATTTCTTGTCGGCCGTGATTTTCGCCGACGCCACCCTGTAGCCATTAGCCAGCAATGCCTCCGTGCAGCCCGACCGTTCCAGCAGTTCCAGCGGCCGGCTCCAGATCACCACCGCCTTGGACTTGTCCGTCCGCGCCGCCGCCTTGTCCACGATTCGCACGGGCACACCGTACCGCGCCAATTCAATCGCCATCGTCAGCCCCACCGGCCCCGCGCCCACTATCAACACACTCTCACTCATGATTCAAATTCTCCGCGACATGAAAATCACCCAACGCATCGAGACTCAAAACTGAACGCGCCGAACCTACATCACCCTCCATCGAACCGCGATCAATTTGGCTTAAGGAGGTCCACCATCCCGGCACAAAAGCTGCTAAAAATGCCACGGACTCTGGGTAAATCCAGCGACCACACCATATGAGCACGGGCATACTTTTCTTCCTTTATTGGGGCCTCGCCTTCGTGACGCTTTGCGCCGCGGTGGCCGCGCTCAATTTCTTCTATCGCTTCGTTTACTCGAACCTCGAACTGCACGGCCTCGGCACCGAAATCACGATCGCCGTCGTCGCCTCCGCCGTCCAGGGCGCAGGCTTCTGGGTTTCCTCATACTTTTTCCACGGCGATCCATTTCGCTGCCTCACCATCCCCGCCATCGCCGTCGCCCTGATCTACCTCGTCGCCCACCTTCCCAATTGGGGCGGGCTGGAAACCTCCGGCATCGCGGGCTTCCAGGCCGCCATCATCATCGCGGGCATGCTCCTGCTCGCCGGGCAATTTCAATTCGCCCTCGCCGTCGTGGTAACGGTCGCCATCATCCTGAGCCTCATCGCCCACTCCGCCCGCAGCGCCTGAAGTCTCTTTTCTCAGCACCGTAGGTGCGAAATCTTTGTAGAACCCGCACCGGCTCAAATCCCAGCCCCGACAGGGGCGGCATATCCGCAGCCTCCCGCCTGCTGGAAACACCTGCGTCTTCCAAAACAACCTGGGCTTGGCTAAAATAACCGCCCCGTGATCAAAGCCATCATTTTCGACCTCGATAGCTGTCTCGCCGCCGCCAACGAAGTCGGCGACCAACTTTTCGCTCCCGCTTTCAATGCCATCCGCGCCGCCAATCACGGCAAGATTCCCGAGGCCCATTTGCAATCCGCCTTCCATGACTGCTGGCGATTCCCCTTGGACTTCATCGCGGAGAAATACCAGTTCTCGCCCGCGATGCGCGACGCCGGATTCGCCGCGTTGCGCCAGATCGAAGTCCGCGAACCCATGCACGGCTACGGCGATCTCGACGCGCTCACCAAGCTTGCTCCGGCCAGACTCTTCCTCGTCACGTCCGGTTTCCCCCGCCTCCAACACAGCAAAGTCCGCGCGCTCGGCATCGAAAACTTATTCACGGCTGTTCACATCGACAACATCGACGGCGGCCCTCCCGGCGGCAAACTCGCCGCCTTCCAAGCCATTCTCAAAACCCACCAGCTTCAGCCGGATGAAGTCCTCGTGGTCGGCGACAACCCCGACTCCGAAATCGCCGCCGGCAATCGCCTCGGCCTCACCACCATCCAAATCCTCCGCCCCGGCGTGCCCCCATCCCCGGCCGCCACCCATCAAATCCACAGCCTCACCGAACTCCCGCGATTCCTGTCTCCGTAAAAGCCCGGAAAGACACTTGTCTGATTCCCCGATTCTGTCATATTGGAGAAAATGGTAATCACGCAGCGGAAAGTGGTATCCGCTGAAAGTATCACAACCTGTGGTGTTTTTGAGTGAGAGACGCCGCTGTGAAATAGCGTAAAAACGCCCGATTCAACTCATCGAAGCCTATGCAACAACGACTAACGATGTCCGAGACGCTGGGGATGTATGCCCGTTGTTTTGGGGCGGCGCTGACCAATATCAAGCAAACCGGGGCGGTCGTGCCCTCCCAGCGGTTCCTGATCAACCGCATGATCGCCTGTGTGCCCCCCAGCTATAAGGGCCGCATCATCGAACTCGGCGCCGGCAGCGGTGCCCTCACCCTCCGCCTCGGCGCCCGCTGTCCCAAAGCCCGCATCCTCGCCTGCGAGATCAACCCGACGCTGGCCGGCGACATCGAAGACCTCATGGCCAACGCCGGCATGAGCCGCCGTCTCGAAGTCGCAACCCAATCGGCCCAGACCCTCCTGACCGAACTTTGCGCCAAGGGCGGCGACAAGGCTGACTTCATCATCTCTGGAATCCCGCTCGCGAATTTCAAACGCGAGGAAGTCGTCGAGCTGATCTCCCTGATCAAGCACACCCTCCGCCCCGGCGGCCTGTATGTGCAATTTCAATACTCCCTCGTGGATCGCCGCACCATCAAGGAAACCTTCGGCAACATCCGCGTCGTCCCGATCCTCCTGAACATTCCTCCCGCTGTCGTTTACTACGCGCGGAAGTAATGGACAGCCGGGTAAACCGGGGTCCTTCTTTTTCGAGACACTCCATTTCAGGACCGCCTCAGTTCGCGGGTGATCTCAAATTCTGCTTCAGAGAATTGAGCTGAAGGAACCGTTTGGTTCCTTTGAGCAGGGTGTACGAAATTCCCGGCACTGGATTGGTTCGAAGGATTATGAACCCAATGTCCTGACGGCCAACAACTCGATCCACGGTGTAATTTGGCACAATGCATGCCAATCGATCTGGCTTGTCGAGATCCGCGAATTGAATATGGGCCTCGTGAAGCACATTGGTAATCGCTCCAGCCTTTCGCAATTGATCGTTGGAGTAACAAATTACAGCCTCATGCTTGGGCAAGCCCATATTGGTTACGACCACGTAATCAGCTTGAAGAATTACATACTCCTCCGCGCTAACCACGTATTTTAGATACATCAACGCGAGGACGCCGCAAACCACCATCATTCCAAAAGCGACCAGAACTTTACGCATTTCGAAAGTCTCGGCCGAAGCCAATACTGGATTCTAATCTAACGCTACCTCGGGAAATCGTTCGCGAATCAGCTTCTTTATCCGGCCCTCTTCCTCGGGCCGGGAACGTCGGCGATTGATGCGACGGCGAACGGCATCCAGCAATTCCAGCCAATCTTCCAACGGCGGCTCCGGCACTTCCTTCCATTGGTCATAGCGCTTCTCGCGCGTGAAAAAGAGCCACTCGCGCCCAAAGTGCTGGACGTAAACCTGGAGCGACTTCCCGTCCTCCGTCTCGCGCTCCCAACCGATTTCAGCTTTAGGCATGTCAAAAATGCGTCGTGTGGCAGCCAGCGATTCTCCCGCTCCTGGGGGAGAGAACCGGGGTGAGGCCGGACGTTTGCT
Source organism: uncultured Verrucomicrobiota bacterium (assembly GCA_964448135.1). Lineage (GTDB taxonomy): Bacteria > Verrucomicrobiota > Verrucomicrobiia > Limisphaerales > UBA8199 > CAYUVH01. The sequence goes on from CAYUVH010000025.1 coordinate 27,253, forward strand.
TCACAGATTTCACGGTAAATCCACACTCGCGACCGCCATGGCCGCAATCCCTTCCTCCCGACCGATGCAGCCAATTCCTTCATTGGTCGTGGCCTTCACGCCGACCTTCTTCACATCAATCCCCAGCGCGGTCGCGATGTTTTGTTTCATCGCCGCGATGTACGGCGCAATCTTCGGCTGCTGCGCCAGCAGCGTCGCGTCCACGTTCACAATCCGCCCGCCAAGCTTCCCCACCTGCTTAGCCGCCTCTTCGAGAAACACCTTGCTCGGCGCGCCCTTCCAGCGCGAATCAGTGTTCGGAAAAAAATGACCGATGTCCGACTCGCCCACCGCGCCCAGCACCGCGTCGCAAATCGCGTGCATCAGGGCATCCGCATCCGAATGGCCGTCGAGACCTTTCGTATAAGAAATCTCCACCCCGCCCAGAATCAGCCTGCGGCCGGTCGTGAGCGTGTGAATGTCGTAACCAATTCCAACGTGAACCATGCGAAAACTATAGGCGGCGCTGAACGCGAGACCAAGGGATTTGTGACCGAAGGCTCCGAGCGCGGCCGCTCCAGATGCGTAGCAGCCGAGGTAACGAGGCTCCATATTTCCGAACGCCTGCAAGCTCCCGAGCAGATGGAGCCTCGTCACCTCGGCTGCTACGGGAATCAAACAATCACGCTACGAGAAACGGCTTGTCGGATGGAGCAGCACCGGCCGGTCCCGATTTACGTGGGGCCGGATTCTCGAGCGGAACCATAAGCTTGAGCTGCCGGTTCAAATACATCCGCACCATGATGAGATCATGAATGCCACGCCCGAGGCGGTTCCACATGCCGTATTTGGACACGCCGGCCACCCGCGGACGATGATTCACCGGCGACTCCTTGACCACGCCGCCCGCCCGCTGAACAAAGACCGGCATGAATCGGTGAATGCCATTAAACGGCGGCAGAAACGCCAGCAGCGAACGCTTGAAAACCCGGGCATTGCAACCCGTATCCCGAAAGTCAGTTCCCAGCGCGAGCTTCCGCGCCGCGCGCGCCACCCGCGTTGAAATTTTGCGCAGCCCATCGTCCATGCGCTTTGTCCGCACGCCGCACACCGCGTCCGCACCCTCGAGTTCCTTGACCATCCTCGGCAAATCCGCCGGATCATTTTGCCGGTCGCCATCCAGGGTCGCGATGATCGGCGCGCGGCTGGCCTGGAAACCCGTCCACAACGCCGCGCTTTGGCCACTGCGAACCGGATGTTGCAAGGGACGAACCCTCGAATCCGCTGCCTGCGCGGCGAGAATTTGCCGCCATGTATCGTCATCGCTTTTGTCGTCCACGAGGATTAATTCGATCGAGTAGGGCGAGGACTTGAACGCAGCGAGAATTTCGTCCGCCAGCGGGCGCACGTTCGGACTTTCATTGAAGAAAGGAATAACGACGGAAATGTCGGGGTCCATTGCGTCGGGCTTGCGGCGGCGTTGGGTTGTTTGCTTAAACAGCAACCGGGTCGCCGGCCGCTGAAGAAGAGCATAGAAAAGTGTGCCGGTGGTGGCACGACAATTTTGGCTCGAAATCACAATGCCGACCGATCTAAATAAACCAACCGATTCCAATTCCTAATCCTAATCGTAATCTTAATCCTAATCCCAATACCAAACCTCCCATGAAACGCCAATTCGACCACGAGAAACTCGAAGTTTATCACACCTCGCTCTCGTTCATTGTCTGGCTGGAGCCTCTTCTTCAATCGCTGCCAAAGACTATTTCAGCGCGCGATCAACTGGATCGCGCCAGCACTTCTATTCCTTTGAATCTGGCCGAGGGCAACGGGAAATTCACCTCAGCGGACCGGTGCCGGTTCTTCGACACGGCGCGGGGTTCCGCTCTGGAATGCGCGGCCGCTTTGGATGTCCTCGTTTGCAAGGGTTTGACGGATGGCACACAGATCGAATCGGGGAAAGAGAAGCTCATCAGCATTGTTTCGATGCTGGTGGGACTGATTAAGGCAAACTCGAATTATCGTTTGCACGACGGGAAAGAAGGCGAAGCAGACGACGGAGGGGATTAGGATTAGGATTACGATTACGATTAGGAGGAAATTTAAGCCCTCAGGCTGTGCTCACCCTCCAACTGCTCCTCCGGCAACGCCAGAAAAAACGTCGCGCCGCGGCCAACTTCACTGCGAGCCCACACGCGGCCGCCATGGCTCTGAACCAGATGCTTCACAATAGCCAGCCCCAACCCGGTCCCACCTTGTTCGCGTGAGCGCGCTTTGTCCACCCGATAGAAACGTTCGAACACCCGCTCCAATGCACCAGGAGGAATGCCTGGGCCATCATCCTGCACCGAAACCTCAATCTCTCCCTCCCCGGCAACCCGGGCGGCGATCGTCACGTTTCCATCCTGTCGCCCGTACTTGATGGCGTTGTCCACGAGGTTGCTGAGGACTTGCTCCAGGCGGTCGGGATCAGCGCGAACCGTTAACTCCGATACGTCGGTGATCACCTTCACGCCGCGCGCCTGGGCCCGGGACCGGAAGTCGGAAAGCACTTTCTCGATTATCGTGCGCAGACTCACCGGCTCCAGGTTCAGCTTCATCCGTCCCGATTCCAGTTCCGAGATGGTGAGCAAATCCTCGATGAGAAGTTTTAACCGTTCCGCGTTGCGATCAATTGTGGCGAGAAATTTGGCGGCGACTTCGGGATTGTCCTTCGCGCCTTCGAGCAGGGTTTCGACGTAGCCTTTAATGAGCGAAAGCGGCGTCCGCAATTCGTGGCTGACATTGGCCACGAATTCCTTGCGGGTGTTTTCAAGCTGCTTGAGCCGGGTCAGATCGTGAAACACCAAAATTGCGCCCTGCGGACGGCCGGCCGTATCGAGCGCGGCGGAGGCGTTCACTTGCAGCCACCGCTCGTTGGGCCACGGGAGTTTTATTTCGTAGCCCAGCACCTGCTTCTCCCGCGAAAGCGTGGCGACGACTTCGGCGAGCTCGGGCAGCTTGAGCGCCTCAACGATGCTCTTGTCGCGGATGTCTCCCCGCACATCAAACAGCGCGATGAAAGCCTGGTTCGCCAGTTGAATGAGGCCGTTGCGATCCACCAACAACAGCCCCTCGGCCATGCTGTTGAACAGGGCTTCCTGTTGCGTGCGGATGTGAACGGACGCACGTTCCTGGTCACGGCGCATGCGATCCAGCTCGATCCGCGCGGTCGCGGTCGCGCGGTTGTAGCGCCCCTTCCACCACCGGTGCACCATGGCCAGCGCCCCAAAAAATACCAGGGTGAGAATTAAGTACGACATCCCTTAAGGGACCGAAGCTTTGCGATTCGGCCGCTGCTGACCGCCTGACTTGTCTCCGATCACTGGGTTTCGGCAAAACGATAACCCACCCCGCGCACGGTATCAAGGAAGCGTGCCGCCGGTCCCAGTTTATCCCGCAAACGCCGCATGTGGGTGTCCACAGTGCGCGTATCAATGAGGTTGTCGTATTCCCATACGTCGCGGAGCAGTTGGTCGCGCGATTGCACGCGACCGCGGCGTTCAGCCAGCACCGCCAGAAGCTTGAATTCGGTCGCGGTCAATTCGAGCGCCTTGCCCCGCCAGGTGACCTGGTGGCGCGCGGTATCAATCGTTAAATCTCCCACGCTCAGAATATCGGGGATCTCCTCGGCGGGCCGTCCGCGTTCGAGCAATTTTTTCACCCGCAGCACCAATTCGCGCGGGCTGAAAGGTTTGGTGACGTAATCGTCCGCGCCGAGTTCGAGGCCGACGACGCGATCCACTTCCGTCGCCTTGGCCGTCAGCATGATGATCGGAATGCCGGAGGTCGTCGGGTCACGGCGCAACAGTTTGCAAACCTCCAGGCCATCCACTTCCGGCAGCATCAGGTCCAAAACGACCAGACTCGGCGCCATGGTGCGGGCTTTGGTCAATGCCTCCGCGCCGTCTTCCGCCGAGATGACCTTGAAACCCGCCTGCTGAAGGTTGAATTCGACCAACTCCACCGCCTCGGGTTCGTCGTCCACCACCAGGATCGTAGGTTTCACTTGTGTCGGCATAAGCATCGCCCACGGGATAGCACGCCGCACGGGACCAAACAACGCCGCGCGCGTGACAACCGTGTGACGGAATGGTGACGGATCGCGGCCGACATGGGATCAGCGCCGGTTGAAGACGCTCTCGCCGGGAGCGGGCGGCAAGGGAGTGCCGCAATACAGGCAGGCCTGGCGGCGGGCGTTGGTGGCGCGGCCGCAATTGGGGCACTGTTTGGATTCCGCCACGGTGATCTTGCCGTCCTCAACGCCATCACGAAGGTCGATCTCCTTGATCTTCTCAACGATGGCCTCGTCGCCGACTTCGCACGCTTCCCGCAGCAATTCCCACATGGCCTGGCAGCCGATCGTGAGCGCGTCGCAACGGCGCTTCAATTCGTTGACTTCGAATTGCAGCCGCTCGGACCTGTCCTGGGCGGCTTCGGCTTTGATTTCGGCGGCGTTCAGTCGCGGCCCCTCGGCAAACCAATCGAACGATCTCATAAATTGTCCGGGCCAGACTGGCTGGCCATCTAATCCAAGTATATGCTGAACGGCATTAAACCAAAGTTTATTACGTTATGCCTGCTGCTGGGCTTGCTGTCAGCGGCTGGCGCTGAAAAAGGAGTGCGGGTTGCCCTGCTCTCTGACCCTCACGTCAATTTCAAGACCAACGGGCTTGCTGCCACGTTCGGCGCCCACTTTGACCAGACCATCAAGGCAGTAAACGATGCCCGGGTGGATGTAGTGCTGATCGCCGGCGATTTGGCCAACGAGGGTACAGTCGAGGAATGGCGCGCGTTTCGCGGCTACATCAAAAAACTGAAGGCCCCGGTATTTTACGTGCCGGGAAACCATGACGTCGGCCACAAAGTCAATTCGGGGAAGAAAGCCGGCGCGGTCACGTCCGAACGCGTGAAGAGCTACGAAAAGGAATTGGGCAAATCGTGGTTCGCAAACGAGTCCGCCGGCCTGCGCATTATCGGTGTAAACTCCTCCCTCCTCGGCAGCGGCCTGCCGGAGGAGGAAAAGCAGTGGACGTTTTTGGAAAAGGAATTATCCAAACCCTCGCCGAAACCAACCATCCTGTTCATGCATTACCCTCTCTATCTGCTGAATCCGGAAGAAGCGGGAGGGATCTATTACAATCTGGAACCCGCGCCCCGCAAACGGTTGCTTGAACTGCTTCAGCGCGGTGGCGTGAAAACGGTCCTGACCGGCCACTTGCACCACAATCTGGTCAACCGCTGGCAAGACATGCTGTTCCTCAGCACCGAACCGATTTCCTTCGGCCTGCCCAGCGGCAGGCAACGCGAGGGGTGGACATTAGTCACGATCCCAAAAGCAGGAGAAGCCACTTTCGAAACCAGAAACCTGGATCCTCCCTGAGCCGCGCTTCAGAGAACAAACTCCACGTCAATTTTCTCCGCTAACCGACGCGCGGATGCTCCCGGCTGCGCATTTCGATAGGGCATCGTTGTCTCGATCCGCTTCAACATGGCCTGAAAATCAACGCGCGCTGGAGGCGGGTTAAAGTCCGGCGCAACGGGAAACTCCAGGTCGGGCAACTCCACGACAAGGTTGCTTTCTCCGGCTGTCGCACCCATCCGCGAGGTTCCAGCCTCAAATTCAATCGAGCAATTCATTGACGAACTTGGCCGGATAATTGTCAGGTACACGTTCCGGATGCTGTAAATCGAATTCCACATCACAGCATCCTTCGAGACGTCGCTCGCGATAGTCGGGCCTTTCGCGAAGGCGCGGCAGGTAGGACGCGCAGAAATCCAAAAATCCGGCCGGGGCACGGCGATTGATCACTGGCTTGAAATCCCGGCCATCCGGCAATTCCAGCATCTGATCGCGCAGAACCGACGGCTCAGCCGGCTTGCGTGAGTCGCTGTACTTGGTCATAGATTTCGGCGTTGCCATAACGAAGGAACAAATCACGCATTTCGAACGATTTCAAGTCCAGGCGGTTGGCCTTCGCCAATTCGACCACGTCGTTCAAGTCCTTGAGGACCCGCTGGAGCTTGCCCTGCTTAAGCACATGGAGCTTGAGCGCAATCAGGTGATTGAGGGACACCATGTAAAGACTCGTTCCAAAAACCCGTGCAGGGACCGAGGTCGTCGACAAGCCGTCGAAAGTCGCATCATTTACGAGCATAAGATCCAGCGGCCACGCGCTTGAATTCTTTCGCTCGTATTGATGAAAGTTTTGGCCGTCATTTGCAAAGAGATATCCCAATCCTTCCAAACACTGCCGCCATTGTTCCTTTTGTCGTGCACGAACCATCAAATCGAGATCAGCAGTCAATCGTGCAAAACCATGCTCGATGACAGCCAGCCCCCCGATCAGCAGAAACTGCAACTTGAGCTCGTCCGCCTTGCGTTGGATGGCTTCAAGCTCACTCACACCGTTTCCTTCTAGTTTCCCTTGCGCGCGCCGTGCGCGTAGGCGTGGGCGGCGGCGATGAAGCCTTTGAAGAGCGGGTGCGGTTGGTGAGGTTTGCTGTGAAACTCCGGATGAAACTGGCTCGCTATGAAGAAAGGATGCTTCGCCATCTCGATGATTTCCACCAGTTTGCCGTCGGGCGTGAGACCGCTGAATATGAAGCCGCCTTTCTGAAAGCGCGCGCGATAGGCGTTGTTGAATTCGTAGCGATGGCGATGCCGCTCGCGGATCACGAACGCGCCGTAGAGTTGCGCCGTCTTGGTGCCGACCTGCAACTGGCAGGGCTGCGCGCCCAACCGCATCGTGCCGCCCTTTTTCGTGACCCGGGTTTGCTCGTCCAGCATCGCAATCACCGGATGCGGCGTGGCGGGATTGAATTCGGTCGAATGCGCCTTTTTCAACTTCAGGACGTTTCGCGCGAATTCGATCGTCGCGATCTGCATCCCGAGACAAAGCCCCAGATACGGCACCTTGTGCTCCCGCGCGTACTTCGCCGCCTCGATCTTGCCTTCAATGCCCCGCTCGCCGAAACCGCCCGGCACCAGGATGCCGCCGAGATTCTTCAAGTGCTTTGCCGCGCCGTCGCGCTCGATTGCCTCCGCGTCCACTTTCTGGATGTCCACGCCGCAATCGTTGGCCACACCGCCGTGGATAATCGCCTCGTAAACCGATTTGTAGGCGTCCTGCAATTCGATGTACTTGCCCACCACCCCGATGCGCACGCGGTGGCGCGGAGCCACGAGCTTGCGAATGATTTCCTGCCAATGCGTCATCCGCGCCGGCGGGACATCCAGCCGCAGCAGCTGACAGACCTGGTCGTCCACGCGCTCGCGCTGCAACATGAGCGGCACTTCGTAAATGCTGTGCTCCACGTCCTGCTCCTCCACCACCGCCTCGAAGGGAACGTTGCAGAACAGGGACATCTTCTGGCGCAGCTCTTTTTCGAGCGGCTTTTCGCAGCGGCAAACCAGGATGTTCGGGGCAATGCCGATTTCGCGCAGCTTGGCCACCGACTGCTGCGTAGGCTTGGTCTTCAATTCGCCCGCCGCCTTGATGTAGGGAACGTAGGTGACGTGAACGAAAATCGCGTTGCTGTAGCCCACTTCGAGCGCGAACTCCCGGATTGCCTCCAGGAATGGCAGTCCTTCGATATCGCCCGTCGTCCCGCCGATCTCCGTGATGATGACATCCGCGTCGCTTTCCTCGGCCAGAACGTGGATGCGCCGCTTGATCTCGTCCGTCACATGCGGGATGACCTGGACGGTCTTGCCGAGATATTTGCCCTCGCGCTCGTTGTTGAGGACGGTCTGATAGACCTGCCCGCTCGTGAGGTTGTTGAGCCGGGTTAGCTTGCAGTTCGTGAAGCGCTCGTAATGCCCCAAATCGAGGTCCGTCTCCGCGCCATCATCCAGCACATACACCTCTCCATGCTGGTAGGGATTCATTGTCCCCGGATCCACATTGAGATACGGGTCGAACTTCTGCAGGGAGACTTTGAGGCCGCGGTTTTCGAGGAGCGTGCCCAACGAGGCTGCCGTAAGGCCCTTGCCCAGTGAGCTCACCACTCCTCCCGTGACGAAAATGTACTTCATCAAGGGGAAGTAAAGTAGCGCATGCCGCCGTCCAAATCGAGTTAATTCCGTTGTCAGAAAGATTTTGCTGGCGAATCGGTTCGGGGACAGCTTATGAAGACTCCGTAGCGGAGTGGGCTCATGGGCGTCGGAGGGGTGATCGCGTTGTCAGGCTTGGAACACGTTGCCGTCGGCTGAAGTCGCAAAGTCATAAAGATGTCAATTGAGAACAAAATCAGGTGGGGTTTTGGCCTCGCACTGGCGTTTTTATTGGCAATCGGCGTTTTTTCCTTCCTCAGCGCCCGGCGCTCGGTGGAGGCCTTCCGGCTCACCCGCCACGCGGAAAAGGTGCTCCGGCAACTGGAACTGATCCTCAATTCCATGCTGGATGTGGAAACCGGCGGCCGCGGCTTCGCACTCGTGGGCAGCACTCAATTCCTCGAGCCATTCAACCAGGGTCAAACGCAGGCCAAGGCCGCCCTTCAGGAGTTGCGCCAGCTAATCGCCGATGACCCGGCCCAGCAAGGCCGGGCGGCCCGGATCGAACAACTCATGGTGGCGAAGATCGCCCACACTCAGGCGCTGATTGACCAGCGCAAATCGCACGGACTGGAAGCCACCGCGGATTTGCTGGCCCAGGGCGAGGGCAAGCAAATGATGGACGAACTGCGCCGGCTCATCGCCGAGATGCAGAAAGCCGAGGGATCCGTGCGGGACGTGCGGCTGGCCAGTGCCGAGAAGGCGGCCGGCACCAGCATTATCGTGGTGACCGCCGGAGGCCTGCTGGCGATTTTGCTGGTTGGTCTTGCCGGCGCACTCGTGCGGAACGATTTCCTCCGGCGTCAGCAGGCAGAAACCGAACGGGACCGCTTTTTCGAGCTCGCCCTCGACATGCTCTGCATCGCCAACTCCGACGGCTACTTCAAGCGGCTGAGCCCTTCGTTCACCGAAATCCTGGGCTGGAGCGTCGCCGAATTGACCTCGCGACCGTTCGTCGAGTTTGTGCATCCCGACGATCGCGAAAAAACCCTGAAGGAGGTCGAACGACAGGTTAAGCGGAGGGAGAAGGTCCTGCAGTTCGAAAACCGCTATCAACACAAAGATGGAAGCTGGCGGGTCCTCTCCTGGCGATCGGTGCCCGGAGAGGACGGCTTCATGTATGCCACTGCCCGCGACGTGACCGCGCAGAACAAGGCCCGCGAGCTGATCGAAAGCCTCAACGCCGACCTGACCCGGCGCGCGGCCCAATTAACCGCCGCCAACAAGGAACTCGAAGCGTTCAGCTATTCGGTGTCTCACGATTTGCGCGCCCCGCTACGGCACATTGACGGCTACGCCGCCCGGCTGACCAAGCTCACCGGCGACACCCTGGACGAAAAAAGCAGGCGATGCGTGAAGGTCATCTCGGACGCCGCAAAGGAAATGGGACAGTTGATCGACAGCCTGCTGCAATTCTCCCGCACCGGTCGCGTGGAGATGCTGGAGTCGGAGGTGGACCTCACCCGGGTCGCGCAGGAAGCGGCGACGGCCGTACAGGCCGCCTCGCCCGGACGCAATATCGTCTGGCGACAGTCTCCCCTCCCCAGGGTAAAGGGCGATCCGGCACTGCTCAAACAAGTCTTCGCCAATCTGCTCTCCAACGCCGTGAAGTACAGCCGGCCCCGCGACCCCGCAATCATCGAAGTCGGCACCACCAACGGCAGCCCGGGCGAAACCGTGTTTTTTGTACGCGACAACGGCGTCGGCTTCGAGATGGATTACAGCGACAAGCTCTTCGGCGTCTTTCAAAGATTGCACCGCACCGAGGAATTCGAAGGCACCGGCATCGGCCTGGCCAACGTCCGGCGGATCATCGAGCGCCACGGCGGCAGGACTTGGGCGGAAGGTGAAGTTGACAAAGGCGCGACGTTCTATTTTACATTACCGGTGAAATCCCATGAACCCCATTAGGCCTATACTTTTGGTCGAAGACGGCGAGCGCGACGTGGAATTGACGCTCGACGCCCTGGCCGAAAACCGGCTGGCGAACGAGGTCATCGTCGTGCGCGACGGTGCCGAGGCGCTCGACTACCTCTTTTGCAAAGGCAAATACGCCAGCCGGCCGAAAGAACCTCCGCTCCTGGTGCTGCTTGACTTGAAGCTGCCCAAAGTCGACGGGTTGGAAGTGTTGCGGAGAATAAAGTCGGACGCGGAAATGAAGATATTGCCCGTGGTCATGCTTACCTCCTCGCGCGAGGAAAGGGATTTGGTCGAAAGTTACCAGCTCGGCGTCAACGCCTACGTGGTGAAGCCGGTCGGGTTTGAAGAGTTTACGGACGCGGTGCGGCAGCTCAGCGTTTTCTGGGCCATCATCAACGAGCCGGCGCCGCGCGCGGCGGCCAAAGGCCCCTGATTAAACTATGAGCCCCGCTGAAAAACCGAAGGTCCGCGTTCTCCACCTGGAAGACAACGAGCGCGACGTGGATCTCGTCGCCGGCTGGCTCGAGGATGACGGCATCGCCTGTGACATCACCCACGTCACCACCTGCCCCGCCTTTATGGATGCTCTCCAGGGCAAGGGGCTGGACGTGATCATCTCGGATTGCCATCTCCCCAGTTTCGACGGCCTCCAAGCCTTGCGCATCGCGCGCGAGCGGATGCCGGACGTGCCCTTTATCATTTTCAGCGGAACCATTGGCGAGGAAGTCGCCATCCAAAGCCTTAAAGAGGGAGCGACCGATTATGTGTTGAAGCAGCGCCCCGAGCGCCTGATCGCCGCCGTCCGCCAGGCCGTGGCCGGCGCGGGAGAACGCGCCCGCCGCAAGGAAGCCGAAAACCGCCTGCGGGAACAGGCCGCGCTTCTCGACAAAGCCCAGGATGCCATCCTGGTCCAGGACATGGAGGACAAGATCACCTTCTGGAACACCGGGGCGCAACGCATTTACGGCTGGACCCCGGACGAAGTGCTGGGCAACGAGAGCGCGAAAATCTTTTCGATGAGCGACTCCCCCGAACTGCGCGAAGCGCAGCTCCAGGTCAAGGCAACGGGCGAGTGGATGGGTGAACTGAAGCAAACCCGCAAAGACGGCAAAACCGTCGTGGTCGAAAGTCGCTGGACTCTGATGCGCGACGACAAGGGTGCCGCCCAGGGCAAGCTCATCATCAATACGGACATCACCACACGCAAGGAACTGGAGGCGCAATTGCGCCAGGCGCAAAAAATGGAAGCCGTCGGCCAGCTCGCCGGCGGCGTGGCCCACGATTTCAATAATCTCCTGACCGTCATCCGCGGCAACGCGGAACTGCTCTTGCTGGGCGGCGCCCAATTGAGCCCCGAGGCGCGCGAATGCCTCAATCACGTGAACGGCGCGGTCGAACGAGCCGCCAGCCTTACGCGCCAGTTGCTGCTCTTTAGCCGCAAACAGGTGATGGAAACGCAGCCCCTGGAGCTGAGTTCGCTCGTGTCCAACCTCACCAAAATGCTCAAACGCGTGATCCGGGAAGACATCCGCCTGGAGTGCCAGTTGTCCGCCGATTTGCCCTGCGTGCAGGCCGATCCCGGAATGATCGAACAGGTGCTCATGAACCTGGTGGTCAACGCTCGCGATGCCATGCCCAAGGGCGGCCAATTGGAAATCTCCACCGAGACTGTCAGGCTCAATGCGCCCCCCGAACATTCCGGCCCGGGCGGACCCGCGCAGGACTACGTTTGCATGAGCGTCACGGACACCGGCGTCGGCATTCCGCAGGAACATCTGCGCCGGATTTTTGAACCATTCTTTACCACCAAGGCCCCCGGCCAGGGCACCGGCCTGGGCCTCGCCACCGTTTACGGCATCGTGAAGCAACACCAAGGCTGGGTGGAAGTAACCAGCCGCGTCGGCCAGGGAACCCGCTTCCGCATCTTTCTGCCCGCCGCCGGCGGCGCCGCTGCCTCCCGGGGACAGGCGGCCGAATCAGGTGTGCCCGGCGGCACCGAAACCATTCTCCTGGTGGAGGATGATTACCAGGTTCGCGTCATGACCCGGCGCGTGCTCGAGTCCCTCGGCTACAACGTCCTCGAAGCCGCCGGCGCCACGGAAGCGATTTCCATCTGGGACGAAAACTCCTCCAAAATAGAACTGTTGCTAAGCGACATCGTGCTGCCCGACGGCATGTCCGGCCGGGAACTGGCAAATCACCTCCGGCACCGCCGCTCCGGTCTGCGCGTTGTTTTGATGAGCGGCTACAGCCAGGAACGCGTCGGCCACGATACCAGTCTCTTCCGCCGGCCCAAGGCGCACTTTGTCCAGAAACCTTCTTCCACGAGTGTCCTGGCCCGCACCATTCGCAACTGCCTCGAGGAACAAATCACTCCGCAAACCGACTGACCTTCTGATTCTACTCGGTCTGCTTTATCCGATAGAACAACCGCGGAGTTGCCATCAGTGCCGGATTCGTCCACGCGAGGGAATTGGTGAGCACCGCGCCCGAAAGAAATCCGCCCGCTGCATTGGTTGAGCTCTCCAAGGTCGTCACCGGGCTGGCGCGATCCCAATTCAGCGAAACTTTACCGTTTGGTCCGTCGCTGATTTGCAGTTGCGGCGCAGCCGCGGTCAGCCGCTGGTGCCAGTCCATCCACTGGCCCAGATTCGGCGCGTAGTCAAAGTCGCTGACGTACATCTCGAAATAAGTCGCCCCGTAACTGGCAAACGCGTAAGCCATGCCGTCGGCCGGCGTCCCGTTGGTCACCTGTGTGGGACCTGTGAATGGCTGCTTCCATGAAGTCAGTGCCTGGAACGCGGTCCACGTATTGGTCTGCGAGAGATACAGAGCCGTCCCAAAGCTCGTGACCGGGTAACCCGTCATCGGCTCCTGCCCGGGCCCCGGCCGGCTGGCCGCGAGGTTCTCCATGAAGAAGCCCACCCGCGGCTTGGTGACCCCGTCGAATTCCGCCAGCAACTGACGGCGGATATACTCCCAGCATTCCAAGTTGGAGTAGGAGCCATTTTCCCCATCCAAAACTTTCCAAAATCCAATTTGCACAAACTTGCCGGGAAAATTCGTGGTCAGCAGGCGCAACTCGGTCTGAACGGCCTTCAGCAGATTGCTGCGCGTGTAACCGGCCATGTTACGCAATTGCACCGTGTTGGGGTCCCGGATTCCGGTGAACCCGCCCGCCAGGTAGGGATCAATGACCTGCAACACCGGGTGATTGCTCAACGCGACGCCTCCAACCTGGCAACCGGCGAGCGCCGCGAGGAATTTGCGGCGCTGCTGCAGCAGGAAAGGATCCCACGGCACGGCGCGCGTCAGTGGATTTCCGGACTGGTCCTGGTCCGTCCAAGTCGTCACTCCCGCATTGGTCACAATGTACGGCGGGTCCTGCGGAACGAGGATCAGCGAGAGCTTCTGGCCCAGCGGCCCCAGGCGCGCAACCGCGTTTGACACGAGGGTGAAGTCGTAAACTTCGCGGCTCGGCTCGAGCGTCTGCCACGCGGCGCGCAGCACATAGCCCGTCAGGTTGGAATTAGTCCGGATATTGGCATCACGCATTGAGACGCCGTTGATCAGCGTACCCTGGGCGCTGTCCAGCACGAAGATTCCGCGCGGCCGGGATGAGTTGGCCGTGGGCGGATTGGTTTGCGCCGGCGGATTCGTCGGGCTGAACAATCCCCATTGCGAGAACCAATCATGGACCGCCGTATACACTTCGTTCGAGCGTTCGTGCTCGATGTCGTGACCCGCCCCATCCAGTAGAATCCGGTTGTTCGGGACGCCATTGCTGTTAAGAATCAGCTGTAGATTTAGCGATTGCGTCGGATAAACCGTGGTATCTGCCGTCCCATGTAACATCAGAAACGGCGCCACAATCCCCTGCACTTCCTGCCTGGCTGGCGATGCAAACCCGATGTTCGTTACTCCAGTCGTTCCGCCCGAGGCAATGGCGGCCACCAGGATTTGATTCGTCACCAACCCGCAAAAACCGCCCGTTACAAACGCGCCCATGCTATGCCCGTAGGCCGCGAGGCGATTCGTTTCCACGTAACTCAAACTCCGCAGGATATTCAGACAGGCGGACGCGCGCCGACTGTTCTCCGGGCACCAGCCGCTATTGTCAGGTGTCGTGGTGTTCGTATGCGTGTAATTGCAGCCAATGCCCACCAGCCCCCAATTGGTCATGATATGGGCATTCGGAAGGGTGTATCCAACCGCATTACCTCCTGCCCCATGACTGATAATCACTCCCGGGAACTGTCCGGACCCGGATGGCTTGCTCAGGATCCCGCCAATCAACGCACCACCATCACCGGGATCGTAGGTCCAATTCTCCCCATTCAGGGTAAAGCCGGGAAGGGATTGTGCGGGACCACTTAGGTTTGCCCACACAAGCACCAAACCAGAAATCAAGAGCATCGACCCTTTGCTCTGCATGAACGGCTTAGACGCCGGAGGTCGCAACAACGTTACAGCTAGGAGTCTGTTGAAAAACTACGGCAGTTCAGATTGTGAGCGCGGTGGATGCGATGACGAGGCGCGACGACCGAGCAGATCCGAAGTGATCTGTGAGGGAGGAGCAACGAAGTCAGCGGGTCCGCCCCGCCGCAAGATGAATTGCAGTAATTTTTAAACAGACTCCTAGCGACCGTATCCTCCCGCAGAATTCCGGACTTGCTGAACCCTTCCTCCTCGGTTTTGATTCCGCCAGCTCCAAATCCGGAGATCATCTATAGTTTCAAGGCGATCATCGTGCTGAGTTTTCGAAAGCTGTTTGGCTGGGCACCGGCGGCGGACGCGCCTCCCGGGGCCCGGGCCGCCGATTATCTTTCCCTCTGCCGCGAATACCGCTTCAAAGCCGATCGCTTCTTCGAACTGCTGCTGGAAGATGCCCGCCACTTTCGCGCCACCGATCTCCACATTGTCCCGGAGAAAGGCAGCGTCGCCGTACGCCTGCGCGTGGATGGAGCCCTGCGCAATTTTCTCAGCCTCGATCCCAAACAGGCAAAATTCCTGATTGGCCGGATCAAGGTCCTGGCGGAAATGGACAGCCTGAATTATTGGGCGCCGCAGGACGGCTCGGGTTCCTTGGAGTTGGCCGGCAGCGAAATTGCCTTCCGCGCCTCCACCATCCCCGTCGAAGGCGACACCGTCGCGCGCGAACGCGCCATCCTGAGAATCTTCAGCCGCCGCGACTTCGACGTCGCCGCCCTCGGTTTGGAACCCGCCACGCTGCTGAATTGGCGCCGGTTGCTCGACGAACCCCAGGGGATGCTCGTGGTGACCGGACCGGCGAATTCCGGCAAGACCACCACGATCTATTCCTCACTGCTCGACATCCAAAAACGATCTCGCGGCACCCGGAACATCGCCACCGTCGAGGATCCCGTCGAATTTCCCGTGCCGGGGCTGAGCCAGTCGCAGGTCAATCCCGCGGACAACTTCGGCTTCCCGCAGGCGCTGCGCGCCATGCTGCGACAGGACCCGCAAATCATCATGATTGGCGAGATTCGCGATCCGGAGACCGCCAGGATCGCCGTCGAAGCCAGCCTCACCGGCCACCTGATCGTCACCACCGTCCACGCAAAACAGGTCACCGGCGTGTTTCCGCGCATGCAGACGCTCGGCATCACCGACGCCCAATCCGCCAGCGCCGTGCTCGCCATCCTCAACCAAAGACTCGTCCCGCTCAACTGCCCCGATTGCGTCCAGCCCTGTTCGCCCACCGCGCGACTCTTGAATTACGTTCCACCCGAAAAGCTCGCCTCCGCGCAGTTCATGCGGGGCACGGGTTGCGAACGGTGTGGACGCACCGGCTTTTTGGGACGCACCACCGTCGCGGAATTGTTGGTGTCGAATCCCGCCCTTCGCGAAGCAGTTTGCGCGGGCACTCCCGCCCAGGAACTCTACCGTCTCGCCCGCATCGGCGGCATGCGCGGCCTCTGGGAATGCGCCCTGGAACTCGTGCTGTCAGGCGCCTGTCCCCTCGAAGAAGCCGTCCAAGGCATCGGCACCGCCTGAAGCCCTGTCTACCGAACCAGCAACCGCTCCACCCGCTGGACATCGGCAGGCACATCCACCCCGATACTGTCGTAATCCACTTTGACCACGGCAATTGAAATGTCGTTTTCCAGCGCGCGAAGTTGCTCGAGCTTTTCGGCAGCTTCGAGCGCGGAAACCGGAAGCCTCACCAGCCGCAGCAGAGTCTCGCGGCGATAGCCGTATAGTCCCAGGTGTTTGAGAAAGGGAAAAGCGGCCAGGCGCTCCGCGGCCGGACGATGCGCGGCATCCCGCAGATACGGAACCGCGTGCCTCGAAAAATACAGCGCATTTCCCCCGGCGCTCACCACCACCTTCACGACATTCGGACTCTCATATTCGTGCGCATTACGAATCGGCGTGGCCGCCGTGGACATCCCGGCCCTGCCCAACGCCCCCGCCACCGCATCCACCACCGACGGATCAATAAGCGGCTCATCCCCCTGAATATTGACCACCGCGTCGCATTCACACCGCGCGGCCACCTCCGCGATCCGGTCCGAACCGCTGGGATGCTCCGTCGCCGTCATCTCCGCCCGGCAAAAATTCTGCGCCACTTCCCAGATCCGCGTGTCATCCGTCGCCACCACCACCTCGGCAAGCGACTTGGCCTGCTGGCAGCGCTCCACCACATGCTGAATCAGCGGCTTGCCCGCGATCCGGGCCAGGGGTTTGCCCGGAAACCGCGTCGAAGCGTAACGGGCCGGAATAATGCCGATGATGCGCATGCCTCAGCATTAAACCAATCCAGACCGGCAATGCACAGCGGAAAGGCAGGCATGAATCACCAGGAAATTATGCGGCCCAGCCAGACTTCACCGCTGCCGCCGATCCTGTCGTCCGGCATAGTCCACCACTCAGGCGCCAGCTAGCGCAAAAACTATTCCACCGCGCTTGTCCCTTTGGTTCAACCCGGAGGGTTGATGGAAAGTAGCCGGTGAGTCGGTCCGAGGCCCACCGAGGACCGACCACCGGACTGCCATCCTCAATGAATCTGCATCCTGAAGGGATGCCAGAAAACTCGCGGAGAGAACGCCACTTGCGATCTCGTTACGCGCCCGCGTCCGCCAACATCCAATCCGCGGCCTTGGCCAGCGAATCCACAACCACCGCCCGCGCCGCCAGGGCCCCCAATTCCGTTTCCTGCTTGGCGCCGTAGCCGGTCCGCACGAGCAGGCTCCGCCGCACCCCCGCATTCCAGCCGCATTCCAGATCAATCAGCTTGTCCCCAATCATGTAGCTGCGTCCCAGGTCCAGCCCAAACTCGTCCCGGGCGTCCAGCAGGAATTGCGGCGATGGCTTGCGCCCGCGGCTCGGGTGATCCGGATGCTCGGGAGCGATGTAAATCTTCTCAAACCGGACCCCCGACTTTCCCAGCTCCTGGCCGAGATGCCTGTTCACCTTCTCGACATCCGCGAGCGTAAAGTAACCGCGGCCAACTCCCGATTGGTTCGTGACGATGAACAGCTTGAAACCCGCCGCCTGCAGCCGATTCAACGCGTCGGCCACGCCCGGAAAGATCACCACCTGCTCCGGTTTATGCAGATAGTGCTTTTCCTCGATGAGGGTCCCATCGCGGTCCAGAAAAACGGCCTGAGCAAGCTTTTCGCGCAAGCGGTGAGTGTGGGCAAAAAACGAGCGGAGGAAAACTGGAAAAGGGCGCAGCTCACTTTTTTGCAGTTTGCCGGAGGGGTGGCGTTTTTTACGCCCGCCCCGAATCATTTCGGGGCGGCCCGCGATTTTTTACTTGGACTGCCGTTGTCCAAGTGGCCACCTTAACCTCGTCGGGTATGGGAGGACCTCCCCCAGGTTACCCGCAAAACGGGAGTGCAAACATTATGTATGATCGCGCCAATCCATCCGTGGAGACTTCTCCTCCAGCCTCCCTCGCCCCGCTTCCCGACCGGTCAAGCTATGTCATACCTTGTCAAACTATGCCACACCTCCGTCATACCTCCCGTCATACCTCCCGTCATAGTAAAAACCCCAGCAATCATAGTTCGTCATAGTATGTCCAAGTTGAAAAAAGGGGGCCCCATGGCTGCTCCAAGCCAAATCTCTCATCCCGGCTCAACGCCATCCC